>NZ_OZ241743.1:1323246-2646493 GCF_965200995.1 Mucilaginibacter sp.
AATACGGGGCAGGCAAGAGGCAATTAGTGCCTAAGGTAAGTCTGAAAAACAAAAACCCCTTGTAAGTTACTCACTTACAAGGGTATATAATTTTTTTGCAGCGCAGGAGAATACGACTGTATTTATAACCTACTTGCTTTCAATATTTTATGGTGGCTAAGAATTCGTACCCACCGAATCGATCACCAATACTTTATTGCGATTTGATTGCAAATCTGAATGACTAAAGATAGCGATTTATTTCGAATGGACAACGCAGAGCGGCTAATTAATATTAGCTTAACGTGAGTTCGGTTTAAGCAGCTAACAGCAATTGCTCGTCATCGGTTTGAAAGACGATGTTGAGGGAAGGCTTTTCAGGGAAGAAATGATAAGCGCAGAGCGCGCCCATCAGGTTCATCAAAAAGTTGTTCACCGAGCGGTGGCGGGTATGCTGCAGCTTAAAGCCATAAAACCAGCCCAGCGAGCGCTGCCCTCTACCAGCTACCCCGTCAAAGACTTTATGGCTGTGGATGCGCCTGTTGCGGCGGACCCTCAAGTGTGTGGAATCGGTGAAGTTGATGCCACGGGACTGGCCCGGGCTACGGATTTCAAAAACAGCATCATCGGCACAGCCACTCTTTGCTGCAACTCCATGAAACGGTTATAAGAGACCAAACCGGGAAAGCAGTCTTTGTAATAGGGGCAGATATAACCCAGGTAAAAGTGCTTCAAAATGCCCGCTGTGAAAAGCAATGAGAATGGTGATGAGCCCACTGTTACAAAGGGCGGCCTTTCTGTTCCGTACCTGATAATGGCCTGCATCCAGCCGGTGATTAGCTATCCCCAAATCAAATTCTTTGCAAAAGTCGTCCACTTTAACGAAAGTCTCTTTGATTTTATCAGGAGTAAGCATAGGATGCCATAGTTTAAATTTGACACTTAAAGATAAATGTATTCTTAAGTGCTTCCAACGATATGTTTCTCCATCTGTTTTCATAAAAAACACAATCGCCCGGTACTATCTAAAATACCCAATTATTTCATTTTAATAAAATTAGTTGTACCTATGTATTACCAATTATTAACACTGATTTTATCTCTGCTTAATGCCAGCCACATCTGTTGCTTATTTATGGCCTGACAACCAGTTATTATCTATGCTACAGCAGGATAATGGCAGTGCGTTTGAACTGATATACAAGCAGTATGCAGCAAAATTATATGCCAAGGCTTATCATTTACTGCGCAACCGGGAAGCAAGCGAAGACATTATACAGGAGCTGTTTACCGAACTTTGGTTGAAACGGCATCAATTGCACATCAGTAACTTACAGGCATACCTGAAAACGGCCACCCGCAACCGGGTACTAATGTACATGCGCCGGAATAAAGTGAGCCTGAGCGATGAAGTGATTGATCTGTTGGCTGAAAAGTACAGCCATGCCGACAGCCGCCTACTGCAAAAGGATTTAGCTGAGGCGCTTGAAGTTAACGTAGCCCGGCTGCCCGAAAAGTGTCGCCAGATATTCAGCTTAAGCCGCATGCAGCAATTATCCAACAGAGAGATTGCCGACCTGCTGCATATCGCCCCAAAAACAGTAGAGAACCAAATTACTATAGCGCTACGCTATCTGCGTGCCGGACTGAGTGATTTTTTGCCGCTCATCATTTTAGCCTTATTATACAGCTAAGCTCAGCTACCTTTCCTTTTTCATTTTCTTAAAATAATTGATAAAATTTTCATGCCCGTTTTGGGGGGTACTGTATTTTTTTGCATCCTGTATATAATTACGCATGAAGAAATTTTTTAAGAAGCCTAAACCTTATCATAATTCTGCTTCCGACCGGAAGGCAGAAAGAGACCTTGTTCGCCAGTACTTTGATAATACTAACCTTAATACGCCTGCAGATACCGGCACTGATGCATTCGACGAACAGGGTATCTATAACCGGATTACCGAGCAAATTGAACATGCCGGATTACGTAAGGTGGTACGCCGCAAACGCTGGCTAACTGCGGCTGCGGTTACCGGCTTCTTAATTACCGCAGGTGGTATTGCCATGTATAGCAGCCGTGTTGCAGTAACTGTGGTGAACAGCAAAGAAACTATGGCCGCCAACGGGCAGGTAACCCAGGTTACGCTGGCCGATGGTACACAGGTTTGGCTGAATAGCGGCAGTAAACTTAAATATCCTGAGACGTTTACAGGAGCAAAGCGGGAAGTGAATTTAGTAGGTGAAGCTTTTTTTGAGGTAAAGCATGATAATGCCCATCCGTTCATTGTGCATTCCGGTAAGCTCACTACACAAGTATTAGGTACGAGTTTTAATGTAAAAGCCTACAGCGCCGACCCGGTAATGAAGGTAGAGGTAGTAACCGGCAAAGTAGGCGTAATGAGGTATCCAGCTGTTAAAGGCGCTCAAGCCCTGTTGCTCACACCAAACCAGGAGGCCGTATACAATACAGCAAAAGGCACTTTTTATAAAGACGGGTTTGCTGATGCCGCCCTGCTGAGTAGCTGGAAAGACGGAAAACTGGTATTTAAAAACCAGTTGCTTCCTGAAGTAACCAATGCACTGCAGCGCCGTTTTAACATTAGCCTGGCGGCCGATGCCAACCTGCAGCATTGCACCATATCTGCTGATTTTACCGGGGTTGCACTGCCCGATATACTTACAGTGCTGGCCCGGTTGGTTAAAGGCAAGGTCACCAAAACACCAACGGCCTACCAACTGCATGGTAAGGGGTGCTAAAGCAAAAACATAAACCTGTTACTGCATATAACCAATTAATAACAAATAACCCGATTATGAAAAGTATCATCAGCCTTAAAAAAATAAGAATTTAAACAAAAAACCCTATTCAAGGGAGTTGAATAGGGCACCAAAAAGATGAGTTTTAATGAAGTATCAGGAATCAAGAGGTCCAATTCTATACACCCGATCTTCAATTGCTAACCCTTTTAATTATTCAAATCTATGAATATATCTCTATTTTATGATGGAGTGCTTCGCTACGTTTTCAAATTCATGAAATATACCACCCTTGTCTTTTTCGTAATTTGTTGCTTATGCTTCACTGCCATAGCCAGCAGCTCGTATGGGCAAAAATTTCTGGAAAGCAACGCCCGTATTAAGCTGAAAAGTGTTACCCTGGCCGAAGCACTTGAGCAAATAGCAGCCGGACAGCGCATAAAATTTGCCTATTCTGATGTGGTAATCAGGCAAACTGAGAAAATCACCCAAACCTTTAATAATAAACCTGTACAGGAAATACTGCAGGAACTGCTGACCCCAAGGCAGCTCACCTACAAAGTAGTTAATGATGTAGTAGTAATTGAAGCAGCCCCGGTAACACTGGTACCCGCTGCCACAGAGCAGCAAAGTACAGTACGCGGGGTTGTTACCGACAATAACAATGAGCCCCTGCCCGGCGTAACGGTGCGGGTAAAAAGTACATCTATCGGTGTGGTTACCAATGCCCGGGGTGCGTTTAGTATTGCCGCAGCACCAGATGCAGTGCTTACCTTCTCTTTTATTGGCTTTACCACGCAAGAAGTTGCAGTAGGCGGCCGTACTGCCATAAATGTTAAACTGCTTGAACAGCGCAACGACCTGAACGAGGTAGTAGTAGTAGGGTACGGAACCCAGCGCCGTGCCAATGTAATTGGCGCGGTGGACCAGGTTAGGGCCGAGTCTATACAGGGTAAACCATCGGTTAACCTGAGCCAGGCCCTGCAAGGCGAGTCGCCAAGCTTGATTATTCAGCAAAGCAGCGCAGAACCAGGCGCTATACCCAACATTAATGTTCGGGGTGTAGGTTCCATCAATGGTAATTCACCTTTATTGGTAATTGACGGAATCACAAGCAGTGATTTGGGCCAGTTGAATTTGCTGAACCCGCAGGATATCGAAAGTGTATCGATATTGAAAGATGCAGGGAGCGCCGCTATTTATGGTTCGCGTTCGGCCAGTGGGGTAATCTTAATCACCACCAAAAAGGGTAAAAACAATGCGCCTACTACTGTTACGTATAACGGGCAGGGCGGTATACAGGTACCACACGTAGGCTACAAGCCGGTAAAAGGATACGAGAACGCCATCCTGCGCAATGAATCACTGGCAAATTCAGGACTGGCTCCTGCTTTCAGCCCGGCCACCATCCGTGATTTCTCGCAGCAGAATAATGAATGGTTTTTAGATGCCATCCTGAAAAACGCTGTACTGCAAACGCATAACCTGTCGCTTTCTGGTGGCAATGCCACTACCTCTTATTTGGTTTCGGCCGGTGTAACTGATCAGCGCAGTAATTTGGTAGGGCCCGATTACGGACTTCGCCGCTATAACTATCGCATGAACCTAAATACGCAATATGGTAAACTTAAGTTAACCAGCATCTTGTCTTACGCACGTACAGAAAGAAAAGAACACTCTTTTAACACCGGTACCCTGATTGTGGATGCAGGCAGAACGCCTACCTACTACGCCATTCAGGATGCACAAGGCAATTACCTCACCAATGATGTACTTTCCGAATTTAACCCGCTGGGCATCCTGCAAAATGGCGGTTACCGCAAAGCCGATGATGATAACGTTTTTGGTAACCTGAATGCAGAATTAGCCGTTACCAAGGATTTTAAGGTTAAAGGTGTATTTGGCGGTACCCTATTATCCAACCATACCTTTGGACGAGTAATTCAGGTAAACTTTTTACCTAAAGGCACTTACGGGGCAGATCGTAACACCAACGATGACAATGTAAAGAACCTGTTCCTGAATACACAGTTTCTGGCGCAATACACCAAAACATTTAATTCGGCACACAATGTGGATGTACTGGTAGGTATAGCGAATGAATCTACTACCAATCGCGCCAACTACCTGCGGTTAAGACTTACTGATCCTGAACTGGGCACGCCCACCGGCGGTACTATATTTGATCAGTCTTCTTCGCCTACCAACAGTAATACCACAGAAATCAGCCTGAACTCTTTATTTGGTCGGGCAAGCTATAACTTCAAGAATAAGTATTATGGCGAGTTTGATTTCAGGGTAGATGCTTCTTCAAACTTTTCCAAAGACAACCGGAACGCCTTCTTCCCATCTGTATCTGCAGGGTACCGCATCACTGAAGAGGATTTCATGCGTAACTACCGTGACAAGGTAGGCGACCTGAAGCTGAAAGCCTCTTACGGTATATTGGGTAATCAGAATGTGCGGCCATACCAATATCAAACCAATATTTTCCCCACAACAGGTACTTATAGCTTTAACAATACAGTAGTAGGCGGTGCTGGTATTACTTTCGCTAATCCCGATATCCGCTGGGAACGGGCTGCCACTTTTAACGCCGGTATTGAGGCAAGCTTCTTAAAGAATGCACTTACGGTTACGTTTGATTACTTCAACAAAACCACGCGCGATATTCTGCAACAGCCGGCTGCACCGGGTGTGTTTGGTACCAATGGCGCAACGGCCGACTTCAACTCAGCTGAAGTGCAGAACCGTGGTTGGGAGTTAAACCTGAGTTACCGTGTGAATGGCCGTAATTTCAAACATTCGTTTGCTTTCAACCTGGGCGATACCAAAAACAAAATTTTGTCGCTGGTAAATGGTGAAGAAATCAGATCGTATGATGAAATGCAGCTGATCAATCGCGTAGGATTGCCCATAGGTTCTTATGTAGGTTTAAAGCGCGACGGTTATTTTCAAAACATCGATGAGTTGGCCAGTGGCCCTAAGCCCGTTGGTATTAATGTGGTACCCGGCGATAACCGCTATGTGGATGTAAACGGCGATGGCGTAATTAATGATAACGACCGTTTTATATTAGGCAATGGCTTTCCGCGCCTTACTTTTGGGTTTACTTACAACCTGAACTACAAGCAGTTTGACCTGAACCTGTTTCTGCAGGGCGTAGGCCGCCGCAGTATGTTTGTACGCGGCGAGCAGGTTGAGCCTTTCCACTTTGGTTATTCGCAGGTAATTTACGAACATCAGCTGGATTTTTGGACACCGCAGAACACTGATGCCCGCTACCCGCGCCTGGCCGTTAATGGCAGTCAGTCTAACGAAAACAACTTTAGAAGAGGTTCAGATATGTATCTGTACAACGCTGCTTACCTGCGGGTGAAGAATGTGCAGATTGGCTATACCCTGCCTGCAGGCGTTGCAAAAACTATTGGCATGAAAAAAGTGAGGGCTTATCTGTCTGGTCAAAATCTGCTGACTTTTTCACAGATGAACTTCCTTGACCCCGAATCCAGCGAGTTTAACACTAATGTGCAGACCGGCGGCGCCAATAGCGGCCGCTCTTACCCTGTACCTATTTATTATGGATTTGGTATTGACATTACATTATAATCCTGATACTATGCGAAAGATAAAATATATAAATAAAGCCCTGCTTTTTGCAGCGCTGATATTTACCGTACCTGCTTGTAAAAAGCTTGATCTGGTACCTACAAACACGTTCACTGATGTAAGTTACTGGACCACTACAGATAAGGCTGTTAACTTCCTGAATACCGGCTATGGCCAGCTGTACCGCAACGATTATTTCTTTTATAACGAAGGTGCATCAGACAATGCCTACAATGGCCGTGGCGACCAAAACGGTGTGGCCTCATTAGCGGCAGGCACCTATGATGCTTCACTGGGCCGTATTAAGGAAGAATGGAATTTTCATTATGCAGGTATCAAAACCAGCAACATTTTTTTAGAGAATGTAGACCGGGTACCCGGCATGGATGCCACCCTGAATGCGCGTTTAAAGGCTGAAGCCCGTGTGCTCCGCGCATTTCATTACTTCCAGCTGGAAACCTGGTTTGGTGATGTGCCGCTGATTCAGCAGGATATCACTTTGGATGATTCCAGAACAGTAGCACGTACCCCTAAAGCAGATGTAGTAAATTACATTTTAAAAGAGCTGGACGAAGCCGCCGCCGCATTACCGGTAAACACCGCATACGCCGCTGCCGACAGAGGGCGCATCACCAAAGGTGCTGCCATTGCCCTTAAGGCACGTGTTTTATTGTATGAGAACCGTTGGGCGGAGGTTGCTGCTACCTGCGAACAGGTGATGAGCGGCGCCAATGGCACTTACAGCCTGTTCCCTTCTTATCAGGGCCTGTTTTTACCACAGAACGAAAACAACAGCGAAGTAATACTGGACCTGGAGTTTGCACCGGCAGCTGCAGGCAACAGAAACTACAATACCCTGTTTGATCTGGTTCCCCTTTCGGTAGGCGCCAGGCTAAATGCCCTCGCTCCTACGCAGGAGCTGGTGGATAACTACCTGATGCTGAACGGCCGCAGAATCGGTGAAAATGGTTCAGGATATGACGAAAACAACCCCTATGTTAACCGCGACCCGCGCCTGACCGGCACGGTAGTTTATCACCTGTACCAATGGCTTAAACCGGATAATACAACGCAAACCATTTATACCAAACCGGGTACTGACCCTAACCCGGCCAAACCGGATGAATATGCACCGGGCGCCATCAGCTCACCCACCGGCTATTATGTGCGTAAGTATTATGATCCTACTTCGGCTACTAACTTTCAGTCGGGCCTTAATCTGATACTGATACGTTATGCCGATGTGCTGCTGATGTATGCCGAGGCTAAAAATGAGCTGGGTCAGATGGATGGTTCTGTTTGGAACAACACCATAAGGGCGCTGCGCAGCCGTGCCGGTTTCACTACCGATATAGCACTTAACTTTCCGGGAGGCGGCACTACCGCACTGCGTGATATAGTGCGCAACGAACGCCGCAGTGAACTGGCCATGGAGGGTTTGCGGGTATTTGACATCCGCCGCTGGCGCACTGCCGAAACTGTACTGAACGGATGGACACACGGCGCTAAATTCGGCCCGGCTTCAGTAGACAATGGATATATCAGGGCCAATCTGCGCTCATTTGATAAGAACCGCGCTTACCTGTGGCCTGTCCCTCGCGATGAGCGTGCTTTAAACCCCAATCTTACACAAAACCCGGGCTGGTAATTACAATTATTAATCACAATCAAAAATATTAGAAATGAAAAATTCATTTTTCTGCTTCATAACATTTATAGCAGCGCTGCTTACTATAGCGGGCTGTAAAAGGGAAAACCCTTTAGCATTGGATAAAACACAGGTAACGCCGGTAAGTAACCTGTTTGCTCCTGAAAATAATAAATTTGTTCAAATCACCTCTGGCTCAACAGGCTCGGTTGTATTTGAATGGGAACAATCTCGTGCTGATGATAATGGCGTAGTACTGTACGAAATTTTATTTGACAAGGCCGATGGTGATTTTTCGAAACCGCTATACTCCGCCACTTCTGACAATAACGGCTTGCTGAACAGGTTTACCGTTTCTTATACTGATTTAAACAAAATTGCTGCAAATGCTGGGGTAAAATCTTTAGAATCACGCAAATTCAAATGGGCAGTACGCTCATCAAGGGGTATTAACGTGCAAACACCAATTCAATTCCGCATTATTGAAATACAGCGTCCTGAAGGTATTGAGGCACCGCCAGATTTATACATTACCGGCAGTGCTACTGAAGGCGGAGAAGATTTAAGTAAAGCTTTACGTTTAAAACAGACTGAGCCGGGTAAATTTGAAGTATATACTTCTCTGAAAGCGGGTACATACCACTTTGTAAACCGCAATACAGGTACACCGACCACCTATTCAAACAATGGTACAAAACTTACCGAGAGCGGTACTACTACGGTAACCGGTGCTACGCAGGTAGTAAAGCTTGAACTTAACTTTAATAATGCCAGCTTCATCCAAACACAAATTGTAGCTGTAGGCCTGTGGTTTGCCCCAGACAACAAAGTGTGGTATGACCTGCCTTATGTATCTGGCGGCGTATGGCAGATCAATAATGCATCTGTAGTGTTCAAGCAGGAATCTTTTGGCCGCGATGAGCGTTATAAATTCCGCTTTACGCTGAAAGATGCTGCCGGAGCTACCAGTACCCAGTTTTATGGCAGCACCAAAGGCGATAATAACCGCGCTGATGCTACCACGCCTCCATCTTATTTCTACCTGGTACCGGTTAGCAGCGCACAGTATGATAACAGCTTTAAATTTGCCAGTGCTGCCGATAATAAAACAGCAGACATCAGGGTAGATTTTAGCGCTACGGCAACGGCTTATACCCATTCGGTAACAGTTAAATAACCAGCATTGCATTACTGCCCGGCAAGGTGCTTAACCACTTTGCCGGGCTTAACTAACGCATCTTTATGAAAATTAAACTTCATTATATCACCAAGGCTGCAACTGTGGCTTTTATACCGCTACTGCTTAGCTCCTGCCTTAAGGATAAAGCGACTCCGCTTTTTCCCAATCAGCCGGCATCGGCACCAGTGGACTATACATTCGCCGCAACGGCTGATTCACTGCAAACCGCCACTTATAATGCTTATTTATCATCAAACGGCAACTATTTCGTACAGAACAATGCGGGTAATACCACTTACAATTACTGGCCGCAAGCGCACATGCTGGATGCCCTGACGGATGCATTCATCAGAACCAAGAATGCGGTATATCAGCAGCGTATGAAATCATTGCTCACCGGTACGCGCACCACCAATGGGGGCAAGTACCCAAATGAGTTTTATGATGATATGGAATGGCTGGCCTTAGCCAGTTTGCGCGCCTTTGAAGCTACCAATGATAATGATTATCTGGATGCTGCCAATACTTTGTGGACCGACATCAAAACCGGGGTGAATACCAATCAGGGTGGCGGTGTTGCCTGGCGTAAATCGCAGTTGGATTACAAAAACACGCCTGCCAATGCACCGGCGATTATTTTTGCCTGCCGCCTGTATCGCCTGCGTAATGATGCAGCTAACCTTACCTTAGCCCGAAGCCTGTACACCTGGATGAAGTCGAAACTGGTTGATGCTTCTACCGGTATCATCTATGATGGCATTAATGCGAAAGGTGATGGTGCGCTGGACAAGAATAAGTTTACTTATAACCAGGGCGTATATATGGGCGCTGCACTGGAATTGTACAACGTAACCAAAGAGTCGGCCTACCTGGATGATGCGGTGAAAAATGCCAACGCCGTTATTAATGATACCGATCTGGCTCCGGGCGGCATCCTGAAATCAGAAGGGCAGGGTGATGGCGGCTTATTTAAGGGCATATTGGTGCGTTACCTTACCTTGCTGGCACAAAACCCTGATGTAAGCGGAACCAACAGCAATAATTACCTTAATTTTTTGAAAAACAACGCCCAAACGCTGTATAGTAAAGGCATATCACGCCCGGCACTGCTGGTAAGCCCTGACTGGAAAACACAGCCATCAGGCACCATTGATTTAACTACACAGATCAGCGGGTTAACCACAATGGAAGCTGCGGCTGCTTTAAAGGCTGCCGGCAAGATCTGATTTGCTATTATACCATTTACTTTTCACCGGGACATTCAGCAGGCCGCTTTCGGGCGGCCTGCTTTTTATAGTGTGTTTGAATAACAATCTGCCTTTATGAAAAATACCTTTTTAAGTTTATTAACCGTAGTTCTGCTACTGGGTACAGCTTTTGGGCAAGCTTTGCCTGCTTATCCCGAGCGCATCCAGCGGCTGAATACAGCCCTGAATGCAAGGCTGAAAGATACCAAAACCGGCCTGTACTTTGAAACAACCGACAGTGCGAAGAATGAAAACCTGCACTCCTGGCTGTGGCCGCTGTGTGCGTTGGTACAAGCCGCCAATGAGATGGAAACCCTGCAACCGGGCAGCCATTACATGAAACCTGTTGAGCAGGCCATTGAGCAGTATTACAGCAATGCAGCCCCGGTACCGGCATACCAGGATTATGTAACCCACGAGCGGAAAAGCAGCCGCTTTTATGATGATAATGAATGGATAGCCATTACTTACCTGGATGCTTACAAGCGCACGCACCAAAAGCGTTATCTGGATGTTTCTAAAATGATTTACCGTTTTATTGAAAGCGGAACAGATACGGTAGCTGGCGGCGGCGTTTATTGGAAAGAAGGTGACAAGACCACCAAGAACACCTGCTCGAACGGGCCGGCCATACTGGTAGCCCTGCAACTGTATACCATTACCAAACAACCTGCCTATCTGAACAATGCCCTTGCCCTGTATAAATGGACGAACCGCTACCTGCAGGCGCCCGAAGGTATTTATTATGATAATATTAAAGTGCCATCAATGAAGATTGGCAGGGCATTTTATACCTACAATACCGGCACTATGCTGCAGGCCAATGCGCTTCTCTATCGCATTACCAAAAACAAGCTGTACCTTACCGAGGCACAGCGTATTGCGAAAGCAGGCAAAGCCCGCTTCTTTGTGAACGGACGGCTGCCCGGCGGCGAATACTGGTTTAATGCCGTAATGCTGAGGGGTTACGAAGAATTATATAATATAGACCACAACCGCGAATGGATTGACTTTTATATAGCTGATGGTGATGCCATTTGGAACAAAGAGCGCAGTGAGCAGGATTTGGTAAGTGCCAAACCCCTAAAGCGATTGATTGACCAAGCCGCCATGATGGAGATTTACGCCCGTTTGCAGCGGCTTACAAACGCACATAAATGATTTTGCACAGTAAGTTCCCTCAAACAATCGATTGCCTTGAATAATGTATAACGTAAAACAAAAGTCACTAATTTAAACATAATGTTGTTTTTACCACTAAACTTTATAAATGGGTAATGTCTCAGAGCATGTTTAAATTTGATTGAGCATAATCTTGCGATAATGATAGTAATAAAGGCAAGTTGCAGAAAAGAGACAGCAGCGGCAGCCGTTCTCTAATCATCTTTGCTTAATCTGCGGCAGAAGTTCAGCCACCCGAAGGAGCGTTCCACCTGCCACCTGCCTTTTTGCGGCACGAAGCCCTGTGCTGGTTCGGGCTTTTGGGAGATGTTTATCTGCCAGCGGTACACCTCAAAGCTGCCCCGGTAGGCACCTTAGGCAGCAAGCCGGCCTTGGTCCACTTGCGAAAGTAGTAGTACACCAGCTGCCAGTACGGATAGCTCCTGTCCAGGTTACGCCACTGGCAGCCTGTGCGGGTCAGCCACAAAATGGCATTCATCACCAGCCGCATACTGCATTTCCTTTTATGCATTTGTCCGTGCCCGTCTAACTCTTTTTCTATAACTTGCCACTGTGAATCGGTCAGCTCTCTGAATTGAGTTGACATTGTTAGTCTGGTTTTGTAGTGATTACTTTTCTGACAAAACCGATTCACTCTTTGTTAATTTCCGTTACCCCGAAATTTAAACATGCGCTAAGTAAGATGAATGACATGCTCAAATGTTAGTTCAATGACTCAACGAGCTCTTTTCGGTCAATAATTGATCAATTTATTAAGGCGGAAATTTCAGTTATTTATTTGGTTGCAAAAGCCCTCGTTAAAATATTTTAATAAAATTTCAATCCTCTGCGTTCAATCGATTCAATCTATCGCACAGTCCTGAAACGGATGCCTTCGTAAAAATTATAATATTGACAATCAGAGCAGTATATTACTTTTGGATTCCTTCCTAATGCAGAATATAAGTGTCTTAGTGTAGAAATAACATAGGGGGGGGGGGGGGGTGAAAGGGGATGCCGCACAGATCGGCAATCTCCTTGAGGTAAGCATTCATCTTCTGGTTGCTTAGCACCGGCAGCAGCAGGCCCGTGTTCTCATATTGCGGGTGATCTTGGTATCTGCTTAAGATGTGCTGTGCGGCTGGCAGTAACGGCACCTCCATCAGCAGGCACTGCTTTTCAGCCTTACCACCGAACGCATTGCGCAGGTTTTCGGCGGTGATCGCCTTCCCTGAGCTAATAAGCGACTGGTGGGCTTGCTGTACTTTAGCCAGCAGCGTATCGAGGTAGGCGTTGAGCGTTTTGGTGTTTTCCTTGCTGCCGCTGCCCCGGCCTGTTTTGCTGTTCCAGCGGGCAGGGTCGATCTCCCGCCCGGCGGCGGTTTCGGCACGTTTGCCTGCTACGGTAAGGCGCAGGTAGATGGGCACAGGGCCACTGGTGTAGTGCTTTGGTTTTTTCAGGTAGAAAAGTAAGCTGTAATTCGTTTTCATCTTTGCAAGCCATTAAATGGGTGAAACAAATGTAGGCTTGCAATCAAAGGGCATCAAGATGTTCAGCTGGTGAGCAGGCTGATAGTCAGCACACTAATGCGAATCCGGTGAGTAGTTTTATTCCCCTTTTCGACTCACCGGATCACGAACCTAAATGATGCGGAATGGTGTGGAATATGGGAGTCCAGTGGAAAGACAAAAGCCTGCAAACGTTTGATTTGCAGGCTTTTGTCGCAGTTTGATATTGATTCTTGTAGCCCGTAGGGGAATCGAACCCCTGTTTCTAGAATGAAAATCTAACGTCCTAACCCCTAGACGAACGGGCCTTGTAGCTGGCCGAACCATTATATAAAAATATCAACTATTTCGTTTCTGTTTCGGGATTGCAAAAATAGAAATTTTTAGAGCTTTATAAAATTTAATTAAATTTTTTTGCCGGTAAGTCATTTCGCAGCGTGGTGAAGTGGTTTAATCCCGATGAAACAAAAGTGCTGATTTGCATATTAAACAGTTGCAATATTTTTTGCCCTTGCCTGATATATATGAAAGCCATTTGGAACCATCAGATTATTGCGGAAAGCAATGATACCATTGTAGTAGAGAACAATCATTATTTTCCGCCCGGCAGCCTGCAGCACGGGTTGCTGAAACCGTCTGCCACACATAGCACCTGCCCCTGGAAAGGTGAGGCGTCTTATTATACCATTGAGGTTAACGGCCAGGCCAATAAAGATGCCGCCTGGTATTACCCTGCCCCTAAAACAGCCGCAGCGCAAATAAAGGATTACGTAGCCTTCTGGAAAGGGGTACAAATCAGTGAGTAACCCGATTGTGTTTGATGCCATTATCATTGGTTCAGGGCAGGCAGGCAATCCGCTGGCCCGTAAACTGGCTAAAGCCGGTAAAAAAACTGCTGTAATTGAAAAGCGCCTGGTGGGAGGCACCTGTGTAAACGATGGCTGTACGCCTACCAAAACCATGGTGGCCTCGGCAAAGGCCGCTTACATGGCGCAGCATTCGGCCGAACTGGGCGTACCGGTAAGCGGTTACCAGGTTGATATGGCTGCCATTAAAAAGCGTAAGGATGATATTGTAGAACATTCGCGCAGCGGCAACCAGGAGGATCTGGAAAGCACCGAAAACCTGGAGCTGATTTTTGGTGAAGCTGCATTTACCGGCCCCAAAACCGTTAATGTAAAATTGAAAGATGGCGGCCAGCAGGCGTTGCAGGCGGAGCAGATTTTTATTAACGCCGGTACCCAAACCTTAATACCCGAAATTGAAGGATTGGACAAGATTGATTACCTCACCTCCACCACTATTTTGGACCTGGAAACGGTGCCCGGGCACATCCTTGTAATCGGCGGTAATTATATCGGGCTGGAGTTCAGCCAAATGTTCAGGAGGTTTGGCAGCCGGATTACCCTGCTGGAGAAAGGAAAGCGCATTATGGCCCGCGAGGATGATGATGTGGCGGCCGAGATTCAAAAGTTTCTGGAAGCGGAGAACATTACTATTTTAAGTAATGCTGAAACACAAAAGTTTGAAAAGGCAGCCGGCGGAAAGATTAATGCCGCAGTAAAAGTAAACGGCGAGGTACAGCAAATCACTTGCTCGCACGTACTGATTGCCATTGGCCGGGAACCGCAAACCAAGGCCTTGAATTTGGAAGCTGCCGGTATTGAAACTGATGAGAAAGGCTTTATTAAGGTGAATGATAAGCTGGAAACCAATGTACCCGGCATTTATGCACTGGGCGACATTAAAGGCGGACCGGCTTTTACTCATATTGCCTATAATGATTATACCATTGTGTACCGCAATTTGCTCGAAGGTGCAGAGTTGTCCATCAAAGGTCGGCCTGTGCCCTACTGCATGTTCACCGATCCGCAATTGGGCCGGGTAGGTATTACAGAAGCAGAAGCAAAAAAGAAGGGCCTCAATATTAAGGTAGCCGTACTACCGATGACTAAAGTGGCGCGGGCGCGGGAAACCGGCGATACCCGCGGGCTCATGAAGGCGGTGGTAGATGCTGATACCAAACAGATTTTAGGAGCAGCGATATTAGGTGAGGAAGGCGGCGAAATTATGTCGGTACTGGAAATGGCCATGGAAGGCGGCATTACGTATGACCGCATCCGGTATTGCATTTTTGCACATCCTACCTATACCGAATCCTTAAACAACCTGTTTATGCAGATTGAAGATTAGCTTTACAGCATGATTAAAGCGGAGCACCTGGTGAAGCAATATGGCAGCACCAAAGCGGTTAACGATATCAGCTTTGAGGTGGCCGAACAGGAGAACCTGATCTTGCTGGGCACCAGCGGCTGCGGCAAAACCACCACGCTAAAAATGCTGAACCGGCTGATTGAGCCGGACAGCGGCAACATTACCATCAATGGCAAAGCTATTGGCAGCCAGCCACCCGAAGAATTGCGGCGCAGCATTGGCTATGTGCTGCAGAACAACGGCCTGTTTCCGCATTACACGGTGGCCGAGAATATTAGTGTGGTGCCCAGGCTTTTAAAATGGGACGACCAAAAGGCGCAAAGCCGCATGGCCGAACTATTGGAAAAGCTGCACTTGCCTGCCGATTTCCTGAACAAATATCCCGGCCAGCTTAGCGGCGGACAGCAGCAGCGGGTAGGCCTGGCACGGGCTTTAATGGCTGATGCCCCGGTGCTGCTAATGGATGAACCCTTTGGGGCATTAGATACCATTACCCGTTCAAAAATTCAGCAGGAATTTAAGCAACTGGATGAACTGAAGCGCAAAACCATTGTAATGGTAACCCACGATGTGCAGGAAGCCTTTGAACTGGCCGACCGCATTTGCCTGATGGATGAAGGCCGCATTGTACAAACCGGTACCCCTGCCGAACTGCTTTTTAAACCCGCTATCCCATTTGTAAAGGACTTTTTGCAGGCGCAGCGGCTACAGTTGGAATTTAAGGCCATTAAGCTGAACGATATCTGGGCCCATCTGCCCGATGGCGATACCGATAACCGCCCTGCCCTGCCAGCGCAGCAAAGTGTTTGGGCGGCCCTCGAACAATTGAAGGAAAGCGGCACAGGTACCCTGCAAATTGAAAACGAACAGCATCAGAAAAAAACCGTAACTTTTGAGCAGCTAATATCTGCCTTTCATCAATATCAAATTCAGCATCCGGCATGAGTGAGCCGCAACAAAGCCTGTTTCAGTTTATGTACCAGGAGCGCGATAAACTGGCCGTGCAAACGCTGGAGCATATAGGCCTTACCTTTATTTCCCTTTTACTGGCGGTTATTGTCGGCCTGCCTTTAGGCATCTGGATTGCCCGGCGCAGAAAATTTTCCGGCACGGTGCTGGGTATAGCAGGTGTGCTGCAAACCATACCGAGCATCGCTCTATTGGGCTTTATGATACCGCTGCTGGGCATTGGGGCCAAACCGGCTATTGTGGCCTTATTCCTGTATGCCCTGCTGCCCATCATCCGCAATACCTACACCGGCATTACAGGTATTGATGGTACCATTAAAGAGGCAGCCATAGCCATGGGCATGACGGCCCGGCAGGTGCTTACCCGCGTAGAATTACCATTGGCTATGCCGGTCATATTAGCCGGCATACGCACTGCAACCGTAATTAACGTGGGCGTGGCTACCCTGGCTTCTTACATTGCCGCAGGCGGTTTGGGCGAGTTCATCTTCGGCGGCATCTCGCTTAATAATACCAACATGATTTTGGCCGGGGCTATTCCGGCAGCCTGCCTGGCGGTATTGTTCGACTTCCTGCTTTCGCGGCTGCAAAAGCTGAACATTAAAAAGCTGAAACCTGCGCTGTATACATTCGGTATAGCCACACTTATATTGTGCACCTTCTACCTTGTTCCTTCTGCCTACGGCAGCAAGCTAACCGCCGGCTTTACGCCCGAGTTTATGGGCAGGCAGGACGGCGACCTGGGCCTGCGGAACAAATATCACCTGAACATCCATACCATCGTGATTAACGATGCCGTGATGTACAAAGCCGCTTACGAAAAGCAGCTGGATGTGATCAGCGGCTACTCCACCGACGGGCGGCTGAAGGCTTATCATTTAACCGTATTGCAGGATGATAAATATATCTTTCCGCCCTATTATGCAGCCCCCATTATCAACGAAGAAGCCTTAAAACGCTTTCCTGATTTGGAAAGAACGCTGAACCTGCTGGCCGGGCAGATCACCGATTCGGCCATGACGGAGATGAACTACCGGACGGACTACCTGCACCAGTCGCCCGAGCGGGTGGCTAAGGATTTTTTGGTGGCGCATCATTTATACAAACCCAGCCGTAACGGCAATGCCGGTACGGTGCGCATCGGCTCTAAGATATTTGGCGAGCAGTACATTCTGGCCGGCATATACAGTATGCTGATCAAGGGATATACTAATTACAATACCGTAGCTAAAACCGGGCTGGGCGGCACTAAAATCTGTTTTGATGCCTTAACCAACAAGCAGATCGACTTTTACCCTGAGTACACCGGCACCGGCTTACTGGTACTACTACAGCCGGATGCCCCAACCGTTGAACGCCTGACACATGATAAGAATGCCACTTATCAGTATGTTAAAACCGCTTTTACAAAGCAGTATCACATCCGCTGGCTAAAACCTATTGGCTTTAATAATTCGTATGCTTTAATGATGCGGCAGCAGCAGGCAAATACGCTGGGCATCAAAACAATTTCCAATCTCAGGCAGTTTTTGAATAAGAAATCGTAATGACTTTATTAGAAAAATACCTCACCGTGCGTAAGCGCTCGGAAAATATATGCAGCCCCCTGCAAACCGAAGATTATGTGGTGCAGCCGGTAGCGGATGTAAGTCCGCCCAAGTGGCACATCGGGCACACTACCTGGTTTTTCGAAACCTTTATCCTGAAGCCTTATTTTATGGGCTATCAGGAATACAATGCGGAATATAACTATGTGTTTAACAGCTATTACGAAACAGTAGGCGCCCGTGTTATCCGTACCGACCGGGGCAACCTGAGCCGCCCGACGGTTGCCGATGTCTATCGCTACCGCGAGTATGTGGATGAAGCGATAGGTAAGTTTTTATGCAGCCCGCCATCTCCCAAAGTTGAGGAACTGTTTGTTTTAGGCTTATACCATGAGGAGCAGCACCAAGAACTGCTGATGACGGATATTAAGTACATCCTCGGCCACAACCCATTGTTTCCGGCTTACAAGCATGATTATGTTTCGCCGAAAGCAGAGCAAGGCGAAGGTTTTGTAAATATACCCGAAGGTATATATGAAATTGGCTTTACCGGCGAAGGTTTTCATTTTGATAATGAGCTGAACCGGCATAAGGTTTATCTGAATGCCTATGAAATCAGCCGCAGCCTGGTTACCAATGCGGAGTATTCGGAATTTATCAATGCCGGCGGTTACCAGGATTTCAGGTACTGGCATGCCGAGGCATGGGACTGGGTGAACAAAAACCAGGTAACATCGCCCCTGTACTGGCATTTAATTGACGAAGCCTGGCATAATTATACCTATACCGGCCTGCAACCTTTAAATGATAATGATCCGGTACAGCACATCAGCTATTATGAGGCTTATGCCTATGCCTCGTGGAAAGGTATGCGCCTGCCTACCGAGTTTGAATGGGAAGCCGCAGCAACGCAATTCAGCTGGGGCAAAAGCTGGGAGTGGACGGAGAGCGCCTATCTGCCCTACCCCGGTTTCAGCAAGGCGCCGGGCGCCATAGGCGAGTATAACGGCAAGTTTATGGTGAACCAAAAGGTATTACGCGGCGCCTCGGAAGTTACTCCGCCCAACCATAGCCGTATTACCTACCGTAACTTTTTTCACCCGCACCTGCGCTGGCAGTTTACGGGCGTACGTTTGGCTAAATAATTCAATTATTAATATGATTTATACAAACTTTTAACTTCGTGCGTCATTGCGAGGAAGGGGCGCCATCTTTCAACGCCTTGATAGTGTAAGGTGAAGAGAGATGGCGCCCGTTCCTGGCAATGAAGTGTTTTGTATTAGTTTTAAAGTTTTTAACATCTACCTGTTACCATAATGAACACCGAAACCTTGAATCATACTATCCAGAACACCCAATTTTATAAAGATGTAATTGCCGGCCTGCAGGCATCGCCCAAGCACCTGCAATCCAAATATTTTTATGATGCCACAGGCGATAAGCTGTTTCAGCAGATTATGGATTGCCCCGAATATTACCCAACCAATTGCGAACTGGAAATATTTACGCAGCAAACCCGCGAGATATGCGCGTCCGTCATAGCTGATGGCAGTCCTTTCGATTTGATAGAGTTAGGGGCCGGGGATGCTACAAAATCTACTCACCTGCTGCGCTACCTGCTACAGCAAAAGGCAAAGTTTACCTACATGCCTATTGATATTTCGGCCAACACCATCACTTATTTAAACGCAGCCCTGCCGGCGGCCCTGCCCGGACTCGAAATTAATGGACTGAACGGTGATTACTTTGATATGCTGAAGAAGGCGGCACAACTGTCTGACCGCCGCAAGGTAGTGCTGTTCCTGGGTTCTAATGTGGGCAACATGCCGGTAGCCGAAGCTGAAGCTTTTTGCCGGGAACTCAGAAGCCACCTTTCCACAGGCGACCGGGTGCTGATTGGTGTAGATTTAAAAAAGAACCCGAAAACCATATTGGCCGCTTATAACGATAAACAGGGCATTACCCGCCAGTTTAACCTTAACCTGCTTACCCGCATGAACCGGGAGTTGAATGCCGATTTTGACTTAGATCAATTTGAGCATTACCCTGCTTATGATCCTGCAACCGGCTCCTGCAATAGTTACCTCATCAGCCTGCAGCAACAGGAAGTGCATATAGGCGATACTACTATTCATTTTGAGCAGGATGAATATATCTTTATGGAAGTATCGCAAAAGTACAGCCTTAAGGATGTAAAGGCGCTGGGTACTGAAGCCGGCTTTGAAACCACCGCCTGCTTTATCGACAGCCGCCACTGGTTTACGGATGCTATCTGGCAAGCGATATAAGGACTGCTTCTTTTAAGCGTGTTTAGCTACCTGCCCTCCCTCGGGAGGCCAGAGAGGGGTCTCTGCACCCATGATATAATTTGGGGCCTCCTTTTTGCTTAACCGGCGTATACCCCCCTATCTTCCAAAAGGAGAGACTATTAATTGCCGGCTTACGCATTACTCCCTGCGGTCGAGGCGGCCTTTAGCCGCTTACAAACCACTAAAAAATCTTGTGGTCATACAGCAACAGATACAGCCAGGTAAAGATAAATACCAGTGAAATTACCACTGGCGATACCCGTTGAAAGCTACGGTCAAATTTATTGCCGTTAAGCATAGGGTAAGGTTTTTCACCGGAACTGCCGTTAGTGGCTTCTTTGTAATTTAACCTTAGTTTACGCAGGTATATCAGCCCTGCAAACACGTCAATAAACGTAAATATGGCCACAATGAGGGCAGCTATGGGGAAAATAATAGCCAGCATTTTTTGCTTTTCCATCAACTGCGGGGTGGGCGCTTTGGCAGTTACCAGCATGGCATACACATTAAAAAAGAACGACTGGCCGATAGACAGCCATATCACACGGCTGTTGATGGCATTATCATAATGCTCAATCTGGCCGCGGGTTACCTTATATAGTTCTGAAACAGGAGGATATTCTTGGTCGGGCATCTTATCTTAAACTGTTGAATTAAAATTTTATTATCAGTGTAAATAACACCCTATGTGTACGCCTGTTTTATATTTAACCTGTATAATTTGCTGTTAATTAACAGATCATTAGATTTTTACAACTATCTCTGCCAGATGGTTGTTAACACTGCAGTAAAGAGATTAAACCCTTATGGCCTTTATAGATTATTACGAAGTTTTAGGCGTAGGCAAGAGTGCGCCGGATAAGGATATTAAGAGCGCCTACCGTAAGCTGGCACGCAAATATCATCCGGACCTGAACCCTGATGATGCGGAAGCCAACAAAAAATTTCAGCAGGTAAACGAAGCCAACGAGGTATTAAGCGACTCTGAAAAGCGCAAAAAATATGACCAGTACGGCGAGCACTGGCAGCATGGCGAAGCTTATGAGCAGGCACAACGGCAGCAGCAAAGCCAGCAATACAGCGGCGGCCCCGGCGGCGGTTACGCTAATGAATCTTATGGCGATGCCGGTGGCGATTTCTCCGATTTCTTTCAATCCATGTTTGGTGGCATGGGTGGCGGCGGAAGCCGCGGCGGCAGGCAGGCCCGTTACCGGGGCCAGGATTTTAATGCCGAACTTCAGCTCAGTTTACAGCAGGCATCAGAAACCCACAAGCAAACGTTAACCGTAAACGGCAAGAACATTCGTATTAACATACCCGCAGGAGTAGAAAACGGGCAAACCATTAAAATAGCAGGGCATGGCGGCCCCGGTGCCAACAACGGCCCTGCCGGTGATTTATATATCACCTTCACTATTGCCGAAGATGCCCGTTTTAAACGCAGCGGAAATGATTTATATCGTACGGTGCCGATTGATTTATATACTGCCATACTGGGCGGAGAGTTAACCATAGATACCCTTAACGGGCAGGTAAAACTTAAGGTAAAACCCGAAACACCCAATAACAGTAAAGTAAAGCTGAAAGGCAAAGGCTTCCCGGTGTATAAAAGGGATAATGAATTTGGGGATTTGTATTTAACCTATGACGTACAGCTGCCTACCCAACTTACTGATGAGCAAAAAGAGCTGTTTAAGCAACTGGCTGCCTTACCATCATAATATTTTAAAGCTATGGAAAACGAACAATTTGTAGCTGCACAAGAGTTTTGCGGCTACCATCAGATCGAATATACTTTTATCAGCTCATTAAATGAGGCGGGTCTGTTGCAGGTAACCACCATCAATCAAACCACCATGATTCCGCATCATGAATTACCACGGCTGGAGCGCATGGTGCGTTTACACCAGGATTTGGATATAAATTTAGCGGGTATCGAAGCCATCAGCCATTTGCTTGACCGTATGCAAACGCTGCAGCAAGACGTGAGGCAACTGCGCAGCAAACTTAGCATTTACGAGTAAAGCCGCCTTATAGCTGCCCTTTTCAATAAGGCAGGTGCAAAAGCACTATGCCTGTTGCTGAACAGGTATGCCTATCCAACAAAAATGCCCGGCATATATACGTGCCGGGCATTTTATAAGAATTCTTTTGAGCTTATCTTACATCAAAAGTACTGTTAAACCGGGTACCATCCGGGTAGTAGCCCTGCAGAATAATCTGGCCATTGTACAGGTTGGTAATGGCTTTATCAATATCAGCGGTACTATTTACCGGCTGCTTGTTAATATTGGTAATTACGGTGCCTACCGGTATTTCGGTATCATCAAAAAATCCGCCCTGGCGCACCTGCGTTACCACCACGCCCGAATTAACATGGAACTTGGCTTTTTGAGCCGGCGTAAGCGGCTGGAAACCTGCACCCAGTTTATTGTACAGCTCTTCTGCTGATTTTGATACAGCAGCAGTACGGTTAGCTAAGGCAGCATCGGCATGCAGGGTAACGTTTACAGTCTTTTCTGCACCACCGCGCAGGTAAGTCAGGCTGATTTTGTCGCCTGGCTGCAAGCGGCCCACACGCTCCTGTAAATCTGATGACTCATTAACGGTGTTCCCTTCAACCTTGGTAATAATGTCGCCAGTCTTAATTCCAGCCTGCGCAGCGCCGCTGCCTGCAATTACATCGTTAACAAACAAGCCCGAACCTCTGTCGCTTTTCACGGCAGCAGCCTGGTCAGGGTCGCTTAAATCACTAAAGCTCACGCCTACATAACCACGTTTCACCGAACCAAAATGCTCAATATCATTCAGTACCTTTTTGGCCAGGTTAATCGGGATGGCAAAGCCGTAACCTTCATAAGAACCAGTGTGCGAAGCAATAGCGGAGTTGATACCTACCAGCTCGCCGCGGGTATTTACCAGCGCCCCGCCACTGTTGCCGGGGTTAATAGCCGCATCGGTTTGAATAAACGATTCAATGGCACGATTTACACGCGGTGCGGCATTCTGAGTACGGTTGAAAGGATTTTCCTCCTCATCGCTGCGGCCAATTAAATTTAGGCCACGGCCTTTGGCACTCACAATACCGGCAGTAACGGTAGAAGTTAAGTTAAAAGGGTTACCTACTGCCAGCACCCACTCACCTACCCGTACATCATCAGAGTTACCTAATTTAACAATAGGTAAGTTAGTGGCTGTAATTTTAATTAAGGCCAAATCGGTGTTTGGATCAGTACCAATTACTTTGGCTTTAAAATGGCGGTGATCATTCATGGTTACATCAATATCACTGGCTTTCTCCACCACGTGGTTATTGGTAACAATATAACCATCGGTAGAAATAATTACGCCTGAGCCCGAAGCGCGTTGCGGGGTACGCTGCTGAGGGCGGCTGCGCTGCCCGAACATTTCGCCAAACAAATCCTCAAACGGATCGCGGCGGCTGTCGCTGCCCTGTGAAGAAGATGAATAGGTAGTACGGATGTATACTACCGCCGGAGTTACCGCGGCGGCAGCCTGGGTAAAATCTTCGGTACCTGCCGATGAGGTAACGGCCGGCATCCGGTTGCTTGCAAAGTAAGCACCCTGGCGCTGCTCAAAGGTCATATTATCGGCTTCCTTCTTCTCGAAAACCTTATATGTGCCCAGCGCCATGGCACCGCCCACAAATGCGGTTAATAACGTTAAACCAATCTTTCTCATATTATAATTTTCCTTGTTTACTTGTTTGTACTTTAATTAGTCAAATTTAATACCATATAGACGATGCGAACAACAATAAGTTATCTGCCTTTCTGTTAAAAAATGTTAAACTTATCTTTGCAGCAAAACCACCAGCTAAAGGTACTGCTTCAACTCATTTTTGACTGTTTTAAGAAGGAAAAGTTCAATGGATATATCTTTTTTCAAATACCAGGGTGCTGGTAATGACTTTATCATGATTGATAACCGCACCTCCCCTGTTAACCATCGGCAACCAGAATTAATAAGCCGCCTCTGCAACCGCCGTTTTGGCATAGGTGGCGATGGTATTATGTTTTTACAGGAGAAAGAAGGATACGATTTTGAGATGGTTTACTACAATGCCGATGGCAAGCCCAGCAGTATGTGTGGCAATGGGGGCCGTTGTATAGTAGCCTTTGCCAGGTTTTTAGGTATCATTGGTACCCAAACTAACTTTTTGGCAGTAGATGGCCCGCACTATGCCACAATTTCTGAAAGCGGCGACTGGGTAAGTCTGCAAATGATTGATGTAAATGAAATCAGTACTGACGGGGCGGCGTATGTTTTAAATACCGGTTCGCCGCATTTTGTACAACTAACCACAAAGCTGTCAGAAAAGGATGTTTACCACGAAGGTAAGACCATACGCAATAACAGCACTTACAGCAAAGAGGGCATTAACGTTAATTTTGCAGAACCGGCAGTGCAGGGATATGCAGTACGCACTTATGAGCGGGGTGTTGAAGATGAAACTTACGCCTGTGGTACAGGCGCTACTGCGGTAGCTTTGGCAATGGCCCGGCACAACCATCAAACCGGCAGCATAAGTACTCCTGTAAAGGTATTAGGCGGCAACCTGAACATTAAGTTTGAGTATAATGGAGAAACGTTTAGCAGCATTTACCTGGAAGGGCCGGCTGTGCAGGTATTTAAGGGACAAATTAGCTTATAAACGAACAAGGGCGGTTATAATTAACCGCCCTTGTTCGTTTATTTTCCTTTACCCTGTATCATCACCTTAACAGTTTTAAAGATGATGTTAAGATCAGAATTTAATGTAATATTTTCTAAGTATTGCAAGTCGTAATGCATACGGTCGCACATTTGCTCTACGTTTTCAGCGTAACCATATTGTACCTGGCCAATAGAGGTAATGCCTGGCTTAATTTTCAGCAAATCCTTGTAGTGAGGGGTTTTTTCAGAAATTTGCTGAATAAAATGTTCCCGTTCCGGCCGTGGCCCTACAATAGACATATCCCCTTTTAATACGTTCCAAAACTGAGGCAACTCATCCAAACGGGTTTTACGCATTACACGGCCCCATTTGGTAATACGCGGATCATTATCTTTAGACAGTTGCGGCCCCATCTTTTCCGCATCAGTATACATACTCCTGAACTTGATAATCTTAAATGGCTTACCATTAAGCCCTACACGTTCCTGGCGGTAAAACACCGGTCCTTTAGAAGTTAAACGTGTAGTTAAATATATCGTAAAAAATACCGGCGAGCCTACCAGCATCAAAGTAGTAGAGAACGCTACATCAAACCCTCGCTTTGCTAATCTTATCCGGCGGTCCATTGCCTGACCCGCACGCACTTGCAATACCGGCAGGTTATCGTAATTTACCAGCTTAGCGTAAGCGTTTGTCAGCATCAGGTCCGATACTACTTTTATCTTTACCCCGTTCAGTTCACCAAACTGAATAAAGAAGTTAAGCAGCACTTCATCCATATTTTTATAACAGATAAAAATCTCATATGGATTTTTGGCCATAAGGCGCTGGGTCAGTTCCTCTTCAGAAAGTGAAGCGCAATCATCGCCTAAGCTGGTATCAATTACATCGTAGCCATATTCGCGGTGGGTTGAAAAATATGAAGCTAAGCGGGAAGCAATATTGTCTTCTCCTAAAATTAAAATATTACGGGCATTGTAACCCTGCTTGCGGATGTAATCTAAAAACAGGGAAAGGCAAATCCGCTGAAATATAACCAGCGCTATAAAAATGGTATAAGTAAAAAACAGCTTTTCAGCTGAAACCTGATAGATATCTAAAAAGTAAATGCAACTAAAGGTGATCAGTAAATGGTAAAGGATAGTCTGAAAAAACTTATTCAGGTTATCTTTTAATTTAAGCGGACGCGGAATATGATAAGCGTTAGAAAGCGGCGCCAGAACAATCCATATAATATTTATCAGCAGGATGAACTGCGGGCCTGAACCTGCACTGCTATAACTGTTCAGTGATACATATACAGGATTATATAGTGCTATATTAAGCAGTAACAAATCGCATATTAATGTAAAACCGGGAAGATATTTGGAGTAACGGTAGGGCATTAGCAGACAATTAGTTTAACAATATCTTAATTGCACAATTCAAAAAAAAAATCTAAATGTTTTGCAATTTTCGCTTTCCTATGGCACTGCAAATATAAATCCAATAATACGTTAATCATGTACTTTATTTAAAGTATTGTATTAGGAAAATTTTTTTCTTAGTATTTGAATGAAATTTATCCACAAATACATAGCTGGCACTCCCCTCTATATTATGGAGGCTAACCATTATCTATTTAATATTTGTTACACCTGACTCTATTTCTATACAATTTGTTCAAATAATTAAACAAGCGGTTCTGATATATCGTAGAAAAGCTCAATTACAAATTGTGCAAAACTTAGCTAAACCCTGCACGAATAACTTTCATTTAATGTTGATAAAATTATCTTTATTATAAAAGATTATATTTGCGCCCATAACTTAAGGGCAACCTCTTGCTAAACAAGGCTTGTATTTTTTTTGCCCTTATAAAACCTCATAAATTACTTGCATGTAACCCTGCTTATGAATAAATTTCTATTTCGTGTAGTGATGGTATCACTACTCTTCTTTGTGGCTGTAAGTCACCCTGCACTGGCACAATTGGATGCAAAAAACCTGTCAACGCTTAGTGTTGACCAGCTTTCTGACCAGCAATTGAGCCAATTGATGCAACAGGCGAAAACAAGCGGCCTAACAGACGAACAGGTAGTAGCCCAAGCCCGCCAGCGGGGTTTGCCTGCTTCGGAAGCCGGCAAGTTAAGCAGCCGCATTGCTATTATAAGAAGCCAGCAAGCTACCGTTACCGACCCGGCCACTGTGGTTACCAAACGCAGCTTAAGCAACCAAACCGATTCATTATCCACCCCGGTAAAACAGGTAAACCCCTTTGCATCACTGCAGCTTCCTGTTTTTGGTGCAGATTTGTTTTCAAATAACAATTTAACCTTTGAACCCAATTTGAACTTGCCTACACCGGTAAATTATGTATTAGGCCCCAATGACCAGCTGAATGTTAATGTATATGGCAACTCCCTGGTTAACTGGAAACTCAATGTATCTCCCGAGGGCAGCATTAATATTCCCGGGGTAGGCATACTTAATGTGGCAGGCCAAACCATTGAGCAGGCCACTTCATCTATCAAAGCTAAACTGGCGGCCAATAATTATGCAATTGGCCGCGGTACCAGCGTACAGGTAACCCTGGGCGATATCCGCAGTATTAAAATAATCATGTCGGGCCAACTGGCAAAGCCGGGTACCTATACGCTTAGTTCTTTAGCCACTGCATTTAATGCACTATACGCCGCAGGCGGCCCTGGTGTAAATGGCACATTCAGAGATATTCAGATCATCCGCAACGGGCGCATTGTCCGCAGGCTGGATATTTATGATTTCTTAACTACCGGAAATCAGAAGGGCAATATCGGCTTGCGCGACCAGGATATTATTTATGTGCCTACCTATAAAACCCGCGTTTCATTAACAGGCCAGGTTAAGATACCGGCTTATTTTGAGGTGCTGCCCGGCGAAACACTGCGCGATGTGATCAGATTTGCTGGCGGTTTTACCGATGCTGCTTATACGGCCCGCGTTCAGGTATCGCAGATTGTTGACGAGCAGCGCCGCCTTACCGACATTCAGGAAAATGATTTTGATACCTACAGGCCCCTGCGCGGCGACCAGTTTGTAGTTGGGCAGATACTGAACCGGGTTGAAAACCAGTTACTGGTTCAGGGTGCGGTTTTCAGGCCCGGCGTTTTTGAATTGAGCAAGGGCTTAACCTTATCGCAGTTAATTGCAAAGGCTGGCGGTTTGCGTGAAGATGCCTTTATGAACCGCGGTACCATTGTGCGCCTTAAACCCGATAATACCACCGAAAGTATTGCCTTTAACGTAAGGGATGTGGTTAACAAGGTGAGTGATATTGCATTGCAGCGTGAGGATGTGGTTACCATTCCTTCCATCTTTGATTTAAGGGATCAATACTCTGTAATTATAAACGGCGTAAGAAGCCCCGGCACTTACCCGTATGCAGATAGTATGCGGGTGGAGGATCTGATCATCAGGGCAGGGGGCTTGCCCGAAGGCGCCAGTACCCGCCGGCTTGAAGTTGCCCGCCGGGTAACCGATGCCGACCCGCTTTCTAAAAGCACTAAAGTAGCGCAGGTATACAGTATTAACATCAATGGCCGCCTTACACCGGAGCAGGGCAACTTTGTACTGAGACCGTTTGACGTGGTTTCCATTTACCAGTTACCCGGATATGAAACACAGCGTACTGTAAGCGTAGAAGGCGAAGTGCTTTACCCGGGTGTGTATACTATTGAGCGCAAGAACGAAAAGATTTCTGACCTGATTAAACGTGCCGGTGGTCTTACTGCATCAGCAGATGCGGACGGGGGTACGCTTAAACGTTTGAACAGTAGTATTCTGGGCATTGACCCAAGCCGTGCAGATACAGCGGCTATAGCACGTGAACGCCGGGGGCAGCTTGACAGGCTGGAGCAAATCAGCGGTACGCCTGGCTACAGAAACAACAATGTAGGTATCGATTTAAAAGATATAATTTCATCACCGGGCTCCGGGTCTGATTTGCTTTTGGAAGACAGGGACGTACTCAGAATACCCAAAAGGCAGCAGATTGTACGTATAAACGGCGAAGTACTATACCCAAGTGCTGTGGTATACAGCAGCGGCAAATCTTTTAAAGGTTATGTTTCCAATGCAGGCGGATATACACCTTATGCCATACCCCGCAGAGCATACGTAGTATATCCTAATGGAACGGTAAAGGCTACGCACAAGTTCCTGTTCTTTAAATCACACCCGTCTGTAAAGCCGGGCAGCGAAATTTTTGTGCCGCGCGAGCCGGTTAAAATACCAAGCAACGTTGCACAAACCGTTATAGGCTATACTACAGGCTTAGCTTCATTAGGCGCTATTATTTTAGGTTTAATTAGTCTCAGAAAGTAAATGCAGCACCCTCCTGAATATTCAACACCCATGGCCGCCGATGAGGTTACCATCAAAAGTTTAGTAGTTAAAGCCGGTAATGCACGCCGGTATCTGCTTACGAAGTGGAAAGTTCTGCTGTTGGCCATAATTATAGGCGGGGCTGCGGGTGTAGCCTACGCCATGTATAAAAAGCCTGTTTATACTGCAGAAAACACCTTTGTACTGGATGACGGCTCAAGTTCCGGCGGTGGCTTAGGTCAGTACACGGCGTTAGCCTCTGCTTTTGGTATTGATCTGGGTGGCGGTGGCAGCGGCTTATTTCAGGGTGATAATATTATTCAATTATACCAGTCAAGGCACATGGTTGAAAACGCCTTACTGACAAAAGCCAGCTTTAACGGCAAACAGAAATTACTGGTTGACCGCTATATAGCGCTAACTAAAATGCGCGAAGGCTGGAGCAAGCAGCCCAAGCTGAAAAACATCAGCTTTGATATTCCCAGGGAACGGTTTACCATAGCGCATGACAGCATCATGAGCAGAATTATAGGGGATATTACCAAAACGTACCTTACGGTTAGCAAACCGGATAAAAAACTAAGTATTATCAGCGTTAAGGTAAAGTCGGGCGATGAGCTGTTTGCCAAGGCCTTTTCAGAAAGTATTGTAAACACAGTAAACACCTTTTATGTACAAACCCGCACCAAAGGATCAATAGAAGTAGTGCAATTGCTGCAGCACCAGGCCGACAGTTTAAGGCGCACCCTTAATTCTTCCCTCGCCGGTACTGCCGCTGCTGCCGATTATAATCCAAACCCTAACCCGGCTATGCAAATTTTGCGGGTGCCGGCCCAGCGCCGGCAAATAGATGTGCAGTCTACCTCTGCCATTTACGCCGAGGTAATTAAAAATTTAACCATTGCACGGGGTTCGTTACAAAGGCAAACACCTTTAATACAAATTATTGATCAGCCTATACTGCCTTTGCCCAAAGAAGCCATAGGCAGATCGAAAGCAGGTTTAATAGGCATGTTTCTTGCAGAACTGCTGTGCATTGTAGGCTTAATAACTTATAAATTCTATAAAAACTTAATGAGTTAGCAGCGTTACTCAGAAGCTGTTTAAAAATGATTCTAACCATTACTATTGCCAGTCGTTATTGCGAGGAACGGGCGCCATCCTCAACTTACAGAGCGTCCATACCTGTCGGGGATGGCGCCCGTTCCTCGCAATGACGCGCTTTTTTACTTGTTTTTAACAGCCTTTTAAGCAATAACAACAAATTTGTATTAAATTAATGGGTATCAGCAATACATATACACTTAAGGTTTTGTCCGTTGTTCAGGAAACGGCTGATTGTGTTACCCTGTGCTTTAAACAGCCGGCACTTAAAAAAGTAAAATATCAGCCGGGGCAGTACTTAACCGTTATATTCAACATCAACGGCCGCCGCTACATCAGGCCTTATTCTTTTTCTTCGGCTCCGGGTATTGACAGCACCCTGAACATTACTGTTAAGCGTGTGCCCGGCGGCGTGGTTTCCAACCACATAGTGGATAAAGTTAAAGCGGATGATATGCTTGAAGTATTTCAGCCGCTTGGCGATTTTACGCTGGATTCTATTAGCAGCCCTGCTGAACAAAGCCTGGTGCTTTGGGGCGTAGGCAGCGGCATTACCCCGCTGATTTCAATTGCCAAACATGCCTTGCACAACCGTTTATGCAAACACGTTACGCTGGTTTACGGAAACCGTAATCATGACAGTGTGATCTTTCGCCAAACGATTGACGAGCTTAAAAATAATTTTTCCGGGCAGTTGGCCGTATGGCATTTTCATACCCGGGCGGTAGTAGAAGACAACAACCCGTACCTGATCGAAGGCCGCATCAATCCGCAGAAGGTAATTGATGTATTGGGCGCAGAGCGCGATGTGCAGCACACCTATCATTACATATGCGGCCCTGCAGGGCTAAAGGAGTCTGTTAAAGAGGTGTTATCTGCTGCCGGGCTGCCGGAAAGCCGGGTATTTACCGAAGATTTTGAACTGGTAAAAGACCCTGCTGCTTTTGAGGATATTGTAACCCGTACCGTACAACTTATAAAAGATAACCAGCCCGTTGAGGTTGAAGTAAGCAAAGGAAAAAGCATACTGGAAGCCGGGCTGGATGCCATGATCAGCATGGATTACTCCTGCCAGACCGGTACCTGCCTGCTATGCAAAGGCAAATTGCTGGAAGGCGAAACCAAAACTATAGGTATTGATACCCTGCCCGAAGAACTGGCTGCCGATGAGCGCCTGCTTTGCTGCAGTTTTCCGCTAACAGATCATATTAAAATAGCAATATAAATGAAAGTAGTATTACTTGCAGGCGGCCTCGGCACGCGCCTATCAGAAGAAACCGTAGTAAAGCCCAAACCTATGGTTGAAGTAGGCGGAATGCCTATCCTGTGGCATATCATGAAGATCTATTCTTCCTACGGCTTCAATGAGTTCGTAGTATGCCTGGGCTACAAAGGCTATGTAATTAAGGAGTATTTTGCCAACTACTTTCTGCACAAATCAGATGTTACCATTGATTTATCTACCAATGGCATTACCGTGCATGATTCGCAGGCCGAGCCCTGGAAGATTACACTGGTAGATACCGGCGATACGTCGATGACCGGCGGCCGCATCAAGCGCATCCGGCAGCACGTAAATAACGAAACTTTTATGTTTACTTACGGCGATGGATTAGGCGATGTGAACATCACCGAACTACTGGAGTTCCATAAGAAACATAATAAGCTGTGCACTGTTACGTCGGTGCAGCCATCCGGCCGTTTTGGTGCGCTCAATATTTTAGAGGGTAACGAGGTGCACTCTTTCATGGAAAAACCCAAAGGCGACGGCTCCTGGATAAACGGCGGCTACTTTGTATGCGAGCCGCAGGTATTTGACTATATTGAAGGCGACAGCACGGTTTGGGAAAAAGACCCGATGGAAAAGCTGGCTTCAGACGGGCAGATGGTGGCTTACAAGCATCATGATTTCTGGCGACCAATGGACACGCTGAAAGACAAATTCGATTTGAACGATATGTGGAACGAGGGCGACGCCCCATGGAAAACCTGGTAACCCGTGACAGCAGAGCTTATTAACACCTATCGAGGTAAAAAAGTATTTTTAACAGGGCATACCGGTTTTAAGGGTGCCTGGATGCTTAAGATTTTGCACATGCTGGGTGCCGAAGTAAAAGGCTATGCCTTAGCGCCCGAACAGGATCAAAACCTGTTCAGCCTGATTAATGGCGACACCCTTTGCCAATCGGTAATTGCTGATTTGCGCGACCACGACCGCCTGATTAAGGAGATTACTTCTTTTCAGCCCGATTTTGTGTTCCATTTGGCAGCGCAGCCGCTGGTTCGCCTGTCATACGATATACCGGCTTATACCTTTGAGGTAAATGCCATTGGTACGGCTAACGTGCTGGATGGCATACGCCAACTGGAAGGCGAATGCAAAGCGGTGATGATTACTACGGATAAGGTGTATCATAATAACGAATGGGTATACCCTTACCGCGAAGATGACCGCCTGGGCGGCTATGACCCTTACAGCGCCAGCAAAGCCTGCACCGAACTGGTAATTGATTCGTACCGTAATTCATTTTTCAACTTAGCCAGATACAGCGAGCACCAAAAAGCCATCGCCGTTGGCCGTGCCGGTAATGTAATTGGCGGCGGCGACTGGAGTAAAGACCGTTTACTGCCGGATATTGCAGTAGCTATCAGTCAGCACCGCGAAGTTATTATCCGCAACCCGGTTTCGGTAAGGCCGTGGCAGCATGTGCTGGAGCCGCTATCGGCTTACCTGCTTTTAGGCAGCAAACTGGCTGCCGGGCCGGTACGCTATGCACAGGCTTATAATTTTGGGCCCGATGCCGATGATACCCTTACAGTACAACAGATGGTAGAGCTGGCTATTGATGCCTGGGGCCAGGGAGGCTACCGTGCAGAACAGAACCCTAACCAGCCGCATGAGGCCGGTTTGCTAAAGCTGGACATCAGCAAAGCCACTGCTGAACTGGGCTACAAGCCATCCACCAGTGCAGCTAATGCCGTAAGCATGACCATCGACTGGTACAAAAATCACTATAACCAAACTACGCCTGATGATGATTTTACGCAGCATCAGATCAATCAGTTCTTTAAATTACATTAATAAAAAACATTCAATAGTATGGATTTAACCATAGAGCATATTCAGGAACGGCTGAAGCAAGGCACTACCCGTGAGATTATTGCCGGCAAGAACTACATTCCGGTAACCGGCAAAATCATCGAAGAAGATGATATACTGGCCGGTGTAGATGCTACGCTGGATGGCTGGCTGACAGCCGGCCGCTATGCCGCGCAGTTTGAGGCCGAGTTTGCCGCCTACTTTGGCGCGCCAAAAGCGCTGTTGGTAAATTCCGGCTCATCAGCTAACCTGGTGGCCTTTTACGCGCTTACTTCGCCTAAACTGGGCGATCGGGCTATCCGCCCCGGTGATGAGGTAATTACGGTAGCGGCCGGTTTCCCTACCACCGTAAACCCGATGGTGCAATTTGGTGCTATACCAGTGTTTGTAGATGTGGATGTGCCTACGCACAACATCAACGCAAATCTGATTGAGCAGGCCATCAGCCCTAAAACCAAAGCCATCATGATTGCCCATACGCTGGGTAACCCTTTCAATTTGGATGAGGTAATGCGCGTAGCCAAGCAATATAATCTTTGGGTAGTAGAGGATGATTGCGATTCATTGGGTGCTACCTACAACGGTAAAAAGACCGGCACTTTTGGTGACATATCTACCTTTTCCTTCTACCCGGCCCACCACATTACTATGGGTGAAGGCGGCGCTGTAGTGGTGAACAACCCTGAACTGGTAAAAGTAGCCGAAAGCTTCCGCGACTGGGGCCGCGATTGCTACTGCCCGCCGGGTAAAGATAATACCTGCGGCTGCCGTTTCTCGCAGCAGTTAGGTACCTTGCCTTATGGTTATGACCACAAGTACACTTACTCGCACATCGGCTTTAACCTGAAGGTAACCGATATGCAGGCCGCTTTTGGTGTTACCCAGTTTAAAAAGCTGGACCGCTTTATTGCTAAAAGAAGGGAAAATTTTGCTTTGCTGCGCGAGCGCATGAAAGAATTTGAGGAAGTGTTCATTCTGCCTGAAGTTACACCCAATAGTGATCCGTCGTGGTTTGGCTTTTTGCTGACATTGCGTGAGGGTGATGCCGCCGACCGCCACATGCTGGTACAGCACCTGGAAGACCAAAAGATTGGTACCCGCCTGCTGTTTGCCGGTAACCTGCTGCGCCAGCCTGCCTACCAGGGCATTAACCACCGGGTAGTAGGCAGTTTAGAGAACACCGATACCATCATGAACCAGTCTTTCTGGCTGGGCGTATGGCCGGGGTTGAACGAAAGCCACTATGATTATATGGCTGATACCATCAGAAAATATATCAACGGGTAAAGAAGCATACAACCAACTTGTCATTGCGAGGAACGAAGCAATCCCGTAGCTATGCTATCCGCTTTGCTTACGACGGGATTGCTTCATTCCTCGCAATGACAAGTTTTTTATTATATTAACAAGTATCTTTATTCCACTATCTAAAACATCCTGGTGAAAAGAATAGCTGAGGAAGACTTACTTTACATCTGTAATCACACAAAAGACCTTTGGGCTCCGTTAAGCAATAAAAAGATATTGCTCACCGGCGCTACAGGGTTCTTTGGCAAGTGGCTGCTGGAGAGTTTTAACTACATTAACCAAAAGCTGTCGCTTAATACCGAAATTTATGCCTTATCCCGTAATCCGGACAGCTTTTTAAAAGACTACCCGTTTTATGCAGAAATGCCAGATGTTCATTTTCTGCAGGGCGATATTATTGATTGCAATTACCCGGATGAAGGCTTCAATTACATCATCCATGCTGCTACTGATGCCGATGCCAAACTGAACAGCGAAAACCCGCTGCTGATGATGGATACCATCACCACCGGAACGCGCCGCATACTGGATTTTGCCAGAACCCAGCCTGTTGAATCTTTTTTACTCACCAGTTCGGGAGCGGTTTATGGCAGGCAACCTGCCGAAGTAACGCATGTAAGTGAAGAAGAAAGCTATCCGGTAGATATTAATAATCCTGCCTCGGCCTATGCCGAGGGTAAGCGCATTGCGGAATTGTATTGTTCCACCTATCATCACCAGTTTAACCTGCCGGTTAAAATAGCACGCTGTTTTGCCTTTGTGGGGCCTTACCTGCCATTAGATAAGCATTTTGCCATCGGCAACTTTATCCTGAACGGGCTGCAGCAGCAGGATATTATGATTAAGGGTGATGGCACACCTTACCGCTCTTACCAGTATGCAGCAGATCTGGCCGTATGGCTGTGGACGATCTTATTAAAAGGTAAAAACAATGTACCTTATAATGTAGGTTCCAATGAATCGGTAAGCATAAAAGAAACAGCGGAGGCTGTAGCAAGGCAATTTGAGGGTATACAGGTGCAGGTGTTGGGCAAACCTTCGGGCTTGCCGGTTCAGCGTTATGTGCCGAACATCAGCCGGGCTGCAGAACTGGGCCTGAATGAGAATTTCAGCTTAGCTGATGCGATTGAAAAGACGATACAATTTTGTCAGTAATATTTTAGCTGGCACTGTTTTACCTGCTGCACCTGCATTTAGCCGGTACGTTTTTAAATACCACACTTTAAAACTGATTTGAAGAAACTTAACGGTTTATGGATAAAAAATTAATCAGCATTGTTACCCCGTGTTATAATGAGGAAGACAATGTGGAGAACCTTTACCAGCAGGTAAAGCAGATCATGAACAGCGTACCTCAGTATAATTACGAACATATATTTATTGACAACGCCTCGCTTGATAACACCGTAAGTGTGTTGAAAGGCTTGGCACAGCAGGATAGCCAGGTAAAAATCATTGCCAATGCCCGTAATTTTGGCTTTATGCGCTCACAATACCACGGGCTGCTAAGTGCCAAAGGCGATGCCGTGATTTTGGTAGTAGCCGATTTGCAAGACCCGCCGCCCATGATTTTACAGTTTCTGGGAAAATGGGAGGAAGGCTATAAAATAGTAGTGGGCGTTAAGCCCAAGAGCTACGAGAATAAGCTGATGTTTCTTGTGCGTAAGGTATTTTATAATCTCATTTCGCGTATATCAGAAACCGAGCAGATTAAAAATTTTACCGGGTTCGGCTTGTACGACCAGCAGTTTGTTGGCGTATTAAGAACGCTGGATGAACCCTATCCTTATTTCAGGGGATTGGTGGCAGAGCTGGGCTTTAACCGCATTGAACTGCCCTTTGTGCAGCCCAAACGCGAGAAAGGCAAATCAAACTATAGCTTTTACAACCTTTACGACACGGCTATTGTAGGCATCGTAAACTACTCGAAAGTGCCGCTGCGCCTGGTGAGTTTTGCAGGGGTATGTGTGTCTATTGTAAGCTTGCTGATTGCCTTCATCTACTTTGTATACAAAATTATTTTCTGGAACAAGTTTCAGGTAGGTATTGCCCCGCTGGTAATTGGTATATTCCTGCTGGGCGGCATACAACTGTTCTTTCTGGGTATATTAGGTGAATATGTGGGGGTGATATTAACGCAGGTTAAAAAACGGCCGTTGGTGATAGAAAAAGAAAGGGTGAATTTTGATCATTAAAAAGCAGGCCGGTCACGAGCAGGTTACGGCACAAACTATTAAAATCAGAGTAATTGCCACTATTGTATTTGCAGGCGTTTGCTTCGCGATGCTGCGCGCTTACCTGGGCGATTATTTATCGCACGGGCAATACCCTTATAACACTTTCCTGTTTGACCCCGCCGACCGCTTTAATGACCTGTTCAATGTAATTGCCATTTGCAGGGATAACAATCCCTATTTTGTAAACTTCAAGTTTACGTCTAACTACTTCCCCATGGCAAACAGCTTTTTCTACTTGTTCTCGCTGTTGCAGCACCATTGGCTTATTGGCTTTGCTTTTTTAGGAGGGTTTGTAGCCTTATACAGCTACCTGATTAAAAATTATTTCAAGCATTCGTGGCGCCGGCACTTCCTGGAGCTTTTAATCATTTTCTTCTTTTCCTACCCTATCTTCTTCAATGTAGACCGGATGAACCTGGAGCTGTATAATTTTGTGTTCTGCCTCCTGTGGTTTTACTTTCGCAAGCAGAATAAACCTTTGCTGGCTGCATTTTTCCTGAGTTTGTCCATATCGTTTAAATTATATACCTGCCTGTTTGCCTTATTGTATTTAAAGGAAAAGCAGTACAAATACTTCTTTATCACCGGCATTTTAACCGGTGTGATTACCGTACTGCCGCTGCTTACTTTTCAGGGAGGGCCGGTAGCCAATATTCATGGTATGCTGCAATCGCTCAATAAATTTACGGCTATTTATATTGATGGCTATATCGGGCTGCATCATAACCTATCCCTGTTTGGGGCGCTCAAAGTTTTGGCTATAATTTTCATGAAGTTATTTCAACATCGGGTTACCGCTGCGGGCGGCCTTAACCGCCTGTTGCCTGCTTACTCTGTATTCACGCTGTTATCTTTTGCAGCCATCATCTTCTTCGTATTTAAAAAGAATATGCCGGTATGGAAGAACACCTTTTTGTTGTGTGCCATTATCATCTTGTTTCCGCATGTATCGTATGATTATAAGCTGATTTTCATGTACATCCCGCTTATCTTCTTTTTAAGAGAAAAAGAGAGCCGGGGAGATGTTTGGTATGCGGCAGGCTTTGCCTTGCTGCTCATCCCGAACAACTATATTTACATTGTGAAAGATATCAGCGTAGCCGTGCTTATATATCCTGCTGTTATTCTGCTCATGAGTTTGGTGATTCTGATTAAACCAGAACGGGAATATGTAATGACAACGCAGCCGCAACTAACCTGATAAAGCTTTACCCGTATAAACATCTGCCTACATGCAAAAAACATTATTTATAACCGGGGGAAATGGAGAGATCGGCAAAGCCATTGTGGCGGTGTTTGAGGCCAACGGTTACGCGGTCATTGCGCCTTCATCAAAGGAAATGGATTGCAGCAGCGAAGCATCCCTGAAAAGCTACTTTGATAATTTTGCACCGGTAACCATTGATGCCTTTGTGCACTGCGCCGGTATCAACAATCCCAAACCCTTTACTGAGGTAACTTCAGCAACTATTTTGCGCTCGTTCCAAATCAATACACTGAGCTTTCTGTTCATCAACCAATACCTGAACCAGCACTATCACGAAGGCACCCGGATTGCGGCCATATCTTCCATTTACGGGCATATTTCCAGGAACAAGCGTTTGGAGTATACCACGTCTAAGAACGGGTTAAAAGGCATGGTGCAAACCTTGTCGTTGGAACTGGCGGGCCGGGGCATACTGGTCAACGCAGTTTCGCCGGGGTTCATTGCTACAGAGCTTACTTACAAAAACAATCCACCGGAAGTGGTTAAAGGATTAGTGGATGATGTTCCCTTAAAAAAACTCGGTAAGCCGGAATACATCGGCGAACTGGTGCACTTCCTTTGTTCAGATAAAAATCAATTCATTACCGGACAGGACATCATTATTGATGGTGGCTACCTTACCGGCGGATTTCAAGCATAATTACTTATGACAAACAGCTTTTACATAGAGGAGAAAGAAATTCCGTTTTCTTTTGATGACCTGTCGGCATCAGAGATCACCATACAATCCATGCCTTATAATTATGTGGTGAACTTTGTAGACAGCGCTACCCTGAACAATAAGATACAGGAAGTAGTTGCGCTGAACAAAGGCAACCACTTTGTATTCATTGATAAAAATGTAGCCAGCCTGTATACCAGTGAGTTCTTTGATGGTCAGGATCTACATACACTGGAAGCCATAGAAGAAAACAAGGTATTACCTACGGTAACGGGCCTGCTGGATAAATTGCAGGAAAAAAATGTATCTAAAAAAGATGTGATGCTCACCGTTGGCGGCGGCATTACGCAGGACATCAGCGCCTTTGCACGGGCCGTGTACAAGCGGGGCATTAACTGGACGTACATCCCCACTACCCTGCTGGCCATGAGCGATAGCTGCATCGGGGCGAAATCCTGCCTGAATTATGGCGGCATCAAAAACCAGCTGGGCCTGTTTTCGGCACCGCAGCAGGTATACATTTGCGGCGATTTATTAAAAACGCTGGATGAGCGCGATGTGCTTTCCGGCTATGGCGAGATATTGAAGCTTTCCATCGTAGGCGGGCCGGAGTGTATCGATAAGTTTAAAGAGCTGGCCCAAAGCCAGCGCAGCACCTTAGATAATATTGATCAGTTCACCAAACTGGCCTTGATGGTTAAAAAGTCGGTGATTGAGCTGGATGAGTTTGAGTACAACATCCGCAAGGCGCTTAATTACGGGCATACCATCGGCCACGCCATTGAGCCATTGGTAAACTATGAAATTCCGCATGGCATTGCGGTATCTATCGGCATGGTAATAGAAAACCTGGCCTCGGTTAAATATGGCTCATTGCCGGCAGCCGATGCAGAGGCCATCAACCAGTTGATTTTATCTTATGTTGATCAAAAATCGCTGGATTTGCTCAAGCAGTTGTCGATAGATGACATGATTGAAAACATGAAAAAGGATAAGAAATCGGCCAACAACGAAATTGTTATGGCAGTACCGCTTAAAGTTGGTAGCTTTGGCCTGTTGAAAATACAATCCGATACTGCGTTCAAAGATTTTCTGACTTCCGCTTTTCAACAATTATAGTAATTCTACCCTCAATGATTCGTTTAGCAGATTACGTATTCAACCGGATAGCTGAATACACCGATAAAATATTTCTGGTTACCGGCGGCGGCGCCATGCATTTAAACGATGCCATTGGCCGCAACCACAACATTAAATATGTGTGCTGCCACCATGAGCAGGCCGCCAGCATTGCCGCCGAAGCGTATAGTCGCGTATCAGGCAAATTAGGCGTTATCAATGTAACTACCGGCCCCGGCGGTATTAATGCGCTGAACGGCGTTTTTGGCGCCTGGACGGATTCGGTTCCCATGCTGGTGGTATCAGGCCAGGTAAAGCGCGAAACCACGCTGCAAATGAATGGCCTTATTGGTACCCTGCGCCAGCTGGGCGATCAGGAAGCTGATATTATCTCGATGGTAAAAGGCATCACCAAGTACAGCGTGTTTGTGGATGATCCCAAAAGCATCCGTTATCATGTAGAGAAGGCCATTTATCTGGCACTCAACGGGCGCCCCGGCCCCTGCTGGCTAGACATCCCCATTGATGTGCAGGCTACCCGGATTGACCCGGATACTTTGGAAGGCTACAGTCCGGAGGAGGAACCGGCTATTGACGTAACCGTCATGCAGGCGCAGATTAAAGAGCTGATTGAAAAAATACAGCAGGCCGAACGCCCGGTAGTTTATGCCGGCCACGGCATCCACCTGAGCCAGACGTATGAGCCGTTCTTTAAGTTTATCGATAAGCTGCAAATTCCGGTGGTTACCGCCTGGAACTCTAACGATTTGCTGCCCGATGAGCATCCGCTGTATGCTGGCCGCCCGGGCATCATCGGTAACCGTGCCGGTAACTTCAGCGTTCAAAATTCCGATTTGGTAATCGTGCTGGGTTCGAGGCTCAACATCAGGCTGGTGAGTTACAACTGGGAAAATTTTGCCCGCAACGCTTATAAAGTGGGGGTGGATGTTGACATCAACGAACTGAACAAGCCCACCTGCAAGTTCGACTTAAAGATACAGGCCGATTTGCGCACTTTCTTCCCCGAATTTTTAAAGGCCGCAGCAGGCATTACCTTTAATTCTAAAGCGGATTGGTTAGCCTGGTGCAAAGTACGCGTAGAGAAATATCCGGTTTGCCTGCCTGAGTACTGGGAGCAAACCGAGGATGTTAATCCCTATTGCTTCGTAGACGAATTATCTAATCATCTGCATGAAAATGAAGTAGTAGCCTGTGCAGATGGCACTGCATGTGTGTCTACCTTTCAGGGCATTAAGGTAAAATCAGGCCAGCGTGTGTTCCATAATTCGGGTTGCGCTTCAATGGGATATGACCTGCCGGCAGCAATTGGCGCGTATTTTGCAAACGAAGATGCCGGAAGAATTGTGTGCATTGCGGGTGATGGCAGCATTATGATGAATTTGCAGGAATTGCAAACCATTTCAGGAAACCATTTGCCGATACAGATCTACATATTAAATAATAAAGGCTATCACTCCATACGGCAAACACAGCATAACTTTTTCAGGGATAACATTATTGGCTGCGGCATCGAATCAGGGTTAAACTTTCCGAATTTTGAGAAGATAGCCTATGCTTTTGACCTGCCTTATTTCTCTATCAAAAATCATGAAGAGCTTAAGGGTAAGTTAAAAGACATTACCGCCACCAAAGGTGCATTTATCTGCGAAGTGATGCTCAACCTGGACCAGCAGTTCAGCCCGAAGCTATCTTCGAAAAAGCTGGACGATGGACGCATGGTAAGCGCCCCGCTGGAAGATATGTTTCCGTTTTTAAGTACAGAAGAATTACAATCAAATATGATTGTACCTACCATAAATAAGTAATTGACAATAACAGAATGAACGATTCAAAAATTTTTAATGACCTGTTTGTCCTCGAAATGACGAACAATCATATGGGCAGCGTGGAAAGAGGTTTGCAGATCATCAAAGAGTTTGCCCGCGTAGTACGCTTCAATAATGTTAAGGCGGCCATTAAACTTCAATTCAGAGACGTTGACAATTTTATACATAAGGATTTCAAGGATCGCCAGGATATCAGGTATATCAAAAGAACCATGGAAACCCAGATGTCAAACGAGGATTATGCCGTACTGGTAAAGGCCATTGTTGACAGCGGCTGTATCCCGATGGCTACCCCTTTTGATGAAAAATCGGTAGACCTGTGCTGCAGCTTTAACATGCCGATCATTAAAGTGGCCAGTGCTGATTCTAACGACTGGTTCCTGCTGGAAAAAATTGCCAGCACCCGCAAGCCTACTATCGTTTCGGTAGCCGGTTTATCAGTTAAAGACACGGATGATCTGGTTAAATTCTTTAAGAACCGTGGCATTCCATTGGCGATAAATCATTGCGTAGCCGCCTACCCTACCCAGGCCTACGAAATGGAACTGAACCAGGTGGATTACTTTAAAAACCGTTATGAGGATAACATCATTGGCCTTTCTACCCACGAAAGCCATGATACTACTGATTATATCAACTGTATGTATGTGGCTGTGGCCAAGGGTGTACGTTTATTTGAACGCCACATTGATATTGACAGCGACGGACAAAAAATATCTCCTTACTCCTATACCCCGCAACAGGTTGATGCCTGGTTTAAGGCTTATAACAAAGCTAAGGAAATGTGCGGCGGCCCAGGTACCGAGCTGCGTATCCCGATGAAAAAGGAAACCGACTTTTTGGATAACTACATACGTGGTGTATATGTAAAGAAGGATTTGCCTGCCGGCCACACGGTAACCCACGGTCAGCTGAACGAAGATTTTTATCTGGCGTTCCCCTTACAAAAGGGCCAGCTCTCTTGCCGCGAACTGATGAACGGCGAAAAACTGCTGCACCCGGTAAGCGCCGACCAGCCATTAAAAATTGATGATATTGACGGCCCTTACTCTGAAATACAGGAACTAAAAGATACCATTTACAACAGAGGGTTATAAGCTAAGGTGTTTAAAACAAAACTGGCTGATAAGCTTGGTATTGATAAAGCGATAGCCTATACCATTTTCTCCAGAACCATACAGGGGCTGGGCGGCGTGGGTACGGTATTGTTCATTGCCCGGAACCTAAGTAAAAACGAGCAGGGATACTACTATACATTTAGCAGTATCCTTGCCATTCAGGTGTTTTTTGAGTTGGGCTTAAGTACGGTTATTACCCAGTATGTAGCGCATGAAATTGTGCACCTGAAATGGGTAAGCGCAACCCATTTAGAAGGCGATGAGGTATACCAGTCGAGGCTGGCCTCCCTGCTTCATTTCTGCTTTAAATGGTTTTCCCGTATCAGCGCTTTTCTTTTTGTACTGCTCATGGTTGCCGGGTACTACTTCTTCTCCAGTTTTGGCGGCAAAGGCGATGCAAATATTCACTGGCAGTTCCCCTGGGCTATACTGGCATTAACCACCAGCTGCTTTTTGGTGATCGACCCATTGATGGCTTTTTTAGAAGGCATGGGCAAGGTAAAGGATATTGCCCGTATGCGATTGATTCAGCAAACCGTATACATCTTCAGCCTGATTATATTTTTGCTATGCGGCTTTAAGCTGTATTCATCAGCTTTAGCTACTTTTTTGGCATTTTTAAGCATATTTATAGGTTTTTTCACCTCCGGCTTTTCCAATATTTTAAGAAACCTGTGGAAACTGAAAGGCAACTGGGCGGTTAGCTACCGCAAAGAAATTTTTCCGTATCAATGGAAAATAGCGGTAAGCTGGATAAGCGGATACTTCATTTTTCAACTGTTTAATCCGGTACTTTTTGCCACAGAAGGCAAAGTAGTGGCCGGCCAGATGGGGATGTCGCTGGCGGCCTTAAATGGTGTGCTGGGGCTGTCCATGAGCTGGATCAGCACTAAGGCGCCGCTGTTTTCTAATCTGATTGCACAGAAGAATTATACTGAACTGGATAATGTATTCTTTACCAGTTTCAAAAAGTCGGTTGGCATCGTTTGCCTCGGCCTGCTGGTATTTTTTGGCGGTGTTTTTGCACTGCGATACTTAGGTTTGCCATTAGGCAACCGTTTTTTGCCGCTGCGCCCGCTTGGCTTTATGTGCATGTCATTCTTGTTTAACTGCATTGCTTTCAGCCTTGCTACCTATTTAAGATGCCACAAAGCCGAGCCTTTATTATCACAGGCTGTTGTTTTTGCAATATGCTCAGCCCTTTCTACTGTTCTATTGGGGCATTTTTTTGGCGTAATGGGCGTAACTGCCGGTTACTTTATATTGGGCCTTACCATCGGACTACCCTGGGTAGTTATTGTGTTTATTACTAAAAGAAAACAATGGCATCAAGCATGATTCTTACTGTTGCTATACCTACTTATAACCGGCCCGAAAAGGCAAAAAATACGATACTTGATTTAGTGCCGCAACTCAACGGCGAGGTAAAGATCATGGTGCTGGATAATCACTCAGACGTAGTGATCGGAGATTTTGTAGGGCCGCTTATTCCGCAGGAGAAAAGGGATGCCGTTACCTTTATACGCCACCGCGTAAATATCGGCGGCGACCCTAACTTTGCCCGTTGCTTTGAGCTTTGTGATACGGAATACATTTGGGTGCTGGGCGACGATGATAAGGTAATGCCCGATGCCATCAGCCTGATTTTGCAGGATATTAACCAGTTTAAGGATTTGGATCTGATCGGCTTTAACTTCAACTCTAATTGTGTTGAAGAAACCGTACGCACCGGGCCAAAATTTTTGCAAAGCACCAATGACTTTGTTTACCGGGTTGATTCGTTTGGCAACTGCGAAACGTTATCTACCTCTGTATATCGCACTAAAGAGTACGCCAAATACCTGTACAATGCCGCCTGGGGTACGTACAGTATGGCCTCGCAGTTTGTGCCGGCCATTATGGCCATGAGCCGGGGTAAAGTATTGGTACTTTCCGAAAAGACCATTGTACAATACATTCGCGGCGAGGATGAGCATGCCTGGGTTGATTACCAGCTGGCTTTGGGTATTGTAAGCCTGCTCGAAATGCCTATCGGCCTGAAAGATGATGAATACAAGGCTTTTGGCAAGCTCACCAGCCGGCATTACAATTTTATATGGCCTACCGGGGTGCTGCATTCTATCCTTCATTCTGTTGACTTCGATGTGGATTTGATTGACAATTACCATATCTATATTTATAAAATATTAACGCTTAAAGGCCTTGAGTTCAGAACGGACAAGGCCGCCAAGCTACGGCAGTACAGTATGTGCCTTTTCTTTTTAAAGAACAAAAGAATGCTCAAACTGATGCTGAAATTACGGCCGGGCATCAAGCAGAATGCCTTAAAGGCGCAACCGTTCCATTTATTTAAACGAAATGTTACGCTGAAATAAAGCGTAACTTGCAATAAATATTCTACCATGAATGCATCATTTGTAATTGTAAATTACAATAGAAAAGACGAGCTGCTGATTACCATTCAGAAAACAAAGGACTTAATCAGCACTTATAAAGACACTTATGAGATTGTAATTGTAGACAACGGCTCTACCGACGGCAGTGCCGAAGCGGTTGCTGCCGCCCATCCCGATGTAAACCTCATTGCGCAAAAGGTAAATACCGGCGCACCGGCCTGGAATGCCGGTTTTGCTGCAGCCAAAGGCGATTACTTCATCATTATGGATGATGACAGCCACATCCAATCAGGCCTGGATGAAGCCTTGCACTATATGGAAGCACGCCCGCAGATTGGTGTACTGGCCTTAAATGTGCTCACCGGCCCCTATACCAGTAAAGACTGGAACATGCAGGAAGACCGTAACATTGTGGGCTTCATTGGTTGCGGCGCCATACTGAGGAGAGAAACTTACAATAAGATAGGCGGCTATCCCGACTGGATTTTCTTATATGTAAATGAATGGGATGTGGGCATGCGTTGCCTGGCCGCAGGTTACACCGTGCAGTTTTTTGAGAACTGTAAAGTAATACACCGTACCAGCGCCCTGCACCGCACCAACAAGCGCTTAACTACTTTAGTAAATAAGCACGGCATGGGTATTGTATATAAATATTTCGGCCACAAGAAAACCAAATACCTGCTGCGCCATGCATTAAACAACATTAAACAGGCACTTAAACAGTTTAAGTTTAAAGAAGCCTGGTATGTAATTTTGGGTGTCCGCGAATTTTTAAAGTTCAGAAAGAGCATTCCGCTGGTACCGGTATCGGCAGAAGTGCAGCGGCAGTTTATACGGGAGTTTCACCCGGTAAAAGAATCGCCGTTCGAGTTTATCCGCAAGCGGGTATACAAGGACAAAGACCGTTTATAAGTAAACAGATACAGCGCAAAGCAAGTTAAAATGAGAGCATCCTTCGTCATTCTGAACTACAACCGTAAGAATGAATTGTTAATTACCATTGAGAAGACCAAGGCATTAATTGCCGGTCGGCCAGATGCTTATGAGATCATCGTGGTGGATAATAATTCATCAGATGGCAGCGCCGATGCGGTAAAAGCTGCTTATTCGGACATTACACTGATCGAGCGGAAGGAAAACACTGGCGTAGCCGGTTGGAATTACGGTTTTGAGCAGGCCAAGGGCGATTATTTGATTGTGCTGGATGACGACAGCAATCTGGAAAGCGGCCTGGAAGAAGCGTTAACTTATATGGATCAAAACGCTAAAGTTGGCGTTTTAGCCTTGAATGTAACCACCGGCCCTTATACCAATGAGATGTTCAAGTGGAAAGACCATGAGAACATTATCGGCTTTATTGGCTGCGGTGCAGTAATACGTAAATCGCTGTATGACAAAATTGGCGGATTCGCCGCCTGGCTGTTCATCTACGGGCATGAGTTTGATTATGCTATCCGCTGCCTGGATGCCGGTTATGAGGTGCAGTTTTTTGAGAACAGCAACGTCATTCATCGCGCCAGCGCTATTAACCGCAGCAGTAAGCGTTTAAAGGTATTTTGTACCCGTAACGAAATGGGCATTGTATATAAACATTTCCCGAAAGAACGCTGGAAATACCTGACCCGTATGCTGGTTAACGGGCTGAAGTGTATTAAAAGCGAAGGACTGATGGCCGCCTGGTATACACTGATTGGTGCAAGGGATTTTTTCAAGATGCGCAAGCAACTGGCCTATAGCCCGGTTTCAAAAGAAGTGCAGGATTTTTATGCCGGCCGTTTTCATAGTACCAAGCCGATACTTTATTACCTGACCAACAGAGCAAAAACGAACAAATAATAAATACATCTACCAATAAGATATGAAAAAATACGACTACTTAATTGTTGGCAGCGGCTTATTCGGCTCGGTGTTCGCACATGAGGCCAACAAACGCGGTAAAACCTGTTTAGTGATTGACAAGCGCGACCATGCCGGCGGCAATGTGTTCTGCGAAAAAGTGGAAGGCATCAACGTACACAAATACGGCCCGCACGTGTTCCATACCAATGACGAGGATATCTGGAACTACGTACAGCAGTTTGTAAAGTTCAACCACTTTGTATGTAACACCCTGGCGGTATACAAAGATGAAATGTATAACCTGCCGTTCAATATGAACACTTTTTACCAGTTGTGGGGCACACGCAAACCGGAGGAGGCCAAGGCTAAGATCCAGTCGCAAAAAGAAGCGCTGAATATTAAAGAACCTTCTAACCTGGAAGAACAGGCACTTTCACTGGTAGGCCCGGATGTTTACGAAAAACTAATTAAAGGCTATACCGAAAAGCAATGGGGCCGCCCGGCCACCGAGTTACCTGCGTTCATCATTAAACGCCTGCCGGTACGCTTTACTTATGATAATAACTATTTTAACGATAAATATCAGGGTATTCCTATTGGCGGCTATAATGTGCTGATTGACGGCCTGCTGGAAGGCATCGAAGTAAGAACCAATACTGATTACTTTGAGAACCGCGAGGAGTTTGATAACATCGCCGATAACGTTGTTTTCACCGGTAAGATCGACCAGTATTATGATTTCCAGTTCGGGCAGTTAGAGTACCGCAGCCTGCGTTTTGATACCGAGGTAATGGATACCGACAACTACCAGGGCAATGCTGTAGTAAATTACACCGAGCGTGATGTACCTTATACCCGCGTGATTGAGCACAAGCACTTTGAGTTTGGTACCGGCCCCAAAACGGTGGTTACCAAAGAGCATCCGCAGGAATGGACGAGTGAAAAAGAGCCATACTATCCGGTAAATGATGCTAAAAATACAGCGGTATTCAAGCAGTATCAGGATTTAGCCGACAAGGCAGAGAACGTAATCTTCGGCGGCCGTTTAGCCGAGTACCGCTATTACGATATGCACCAGATCATCGGCTCGGCACTGAAAAAGGTGAAAGATCACTTCAGTGCAGTAGAAGCATAGGCTAATTATCACTCAAAAAAGTAAAACATGAATAGCGTTGTTGCAGCCGTAGTTACCTACAACCGTTTTGAGTTAACCAAAGAGGTGATTGCCGCGCTCAAAAAACAGACCTATCCTTTAAAAGAGCTGCTGGTGATTAATAATTCCAGCACCGATGGTACCCGTGAATGGTTAGCGCAGCAGGAAGGTATCACCGTTATCGATCAGCCCAACAACGGCATTTCGGGCGGCGTGTATACGGCGGTAAAGCATGGCGCCAAAACCGGCGCCGACTGGACATGGGTGATGGACGATGACTCCATACCCACCGAAACGGCGCTGGAAAAGATGATGGAAAAGCTGCCGCGCATACAGGAGAAGGTAGGTTTTCTAAGCCCAAAATGCGTATGGACGGATGGCGGCATTCACTATATGAACATTCCGGATATTAAGAGCTACATTAATGGCGTTGCTTTTAACAAATATGATCAGCAGGGCGTGCTGATTACTGATAGCGGCTCGTTTGCTTCTATGGTCATCAGCACCGAGGCGGCCAAAGCAGTGGGTTTACCTTATGAGCACTTCTTCATTTGGGGCGATGACCAGGAATACAGCAAGCGCATTGCCGATGCCGGCTTCCCGGGCATATACTGCGGCGATAGCGTGGTGGTGCATAAAACACCTACCAACTACAACGTAGATGTATACAGCGCCTCGGTAAACCACATCTGGAAACATAAATACGGCTTCCGCAACGAGTTCTTTATGGTGAAGAAGCGCAAGGGCTGGCTGTATTTCGCCCCCTGGCTGGCGGCCAAGGTAGGCTACAGCGGCGCTAAAATTATGCTGAAGCGTAAGGATAACAAGCTGAAGTTTTTGGGCGCTCTACTAAATTCTGCCTGGAAATCTATCTGGTTTAAGCCGCAGATTGATAAGGTGTAGCTTCTAAATAAGAATTACACAGTAACAATTTACAAAACGCGTCATTGCGAGGTACGAAGCAATCTCTCTATGCTTAATTGAAACTTGGCGTAGAGAGATTGCTTCGTACCTCGCAATGACGCTTATCTGTTTTAAGAATAGTTTAGCATTATATGAAAACCAATGTACTATACGTATTCGGCGGTGAGAAGGCGCAGGGTGCCGAAATTGTAATTCAGCGCCTGATGGAGTATAATACAGCGGCTGTAAACCCGCATCTCTTCATCTCGCCCGGCAAGTTTGCCGACCGGCTGGTGGAAGAAAACAAAGGCTATCCGGTTACGTGCATCCATAACCTTAAAAAATTAAACCGCAGCCATACCAAGGCAGTTAATTTTTATTTGTCCGCCGTTAGAAACTACTTTGCCGTTTCATATCAGGTATATAAATACATTAAAAAGCATAACATCCAGGCCGTACATGCCAATACTATTGTTCCGGCTTCCTATCTGATCCCGCTTATCAGCTTCTTGCGCCTTACCGGGAAACGTGTTAAATTTTTGTGGAGCGATCACGATATCTCCTACTTTTCTAAGGTAGACTATCAGCTATCTAAACAATGCGTAAAACTGTATGATGCCACTTTGGTAGTATCACAGGCGGTAAAGCAAAAATACCCAGCTAATGATAAGGTTAAGGTGCTGTATAACGGCCTGGATACCCGTATATTTAAAGCCGATACTACACAAAGGGCAGCTTTCAGGGCGAAGCAGCAGTTACCGGATGATGCTCTGATAATTGGTATGCCAGCCGTAGTTACCCCCCGTAAGGGACAATTAGGGTTGATACAGGCGTTTAATCAACTGCTGCCGCAATTTTCAAATATTATCCTGCTCTTTGCAGGCGGTTATGAAGAGGCTACACCCGAATATTCTGCACAGGTAACGGAAGCGATACAAGCGAACAGAAAAATCATCCACATAGGCTATGCCGATAATATGGCCGCCTTTTACAATGGCTGCGATGTTATAGTAAGCAACAGCAACCTGGCAGGCAGCGAACCCTTAGGTACAACCATTTATGAAGCGATGGCCTGCCAAAAGATTGTAATAGCCGCCAACACCGGCGGCAGCAGCGAAATTATTGAAGACAGGGCAGATGGTTTTCTGTTTGAACCGGAGAATATTGATGCATTACAGCAAACGCTGGCTTACATTGTTAGCCATTATAATGAGTTAAATGCCATACGGGCGGCAGCGCTTGAAAAAGCGGCTTTTAAATTTAATATTACTGTCATGGCGCACCAATACAATAATATTTTATAAACTTTGTAACGCCGGGCGGCACCAGCTTGCTAAGTACAGGCTAAACCTGTTATCTTTACCGTATTGGACACCTTTTTAATATTTCTGTCATTTAGCATCCTCACCTTTGCAGCGTACATTGTTTGGCCAAGCAGATTTAATGTTTTAGGCCATGCAGGGGCAGCAGCCAGCTTTATTGCTATTGTTGTACCTACATTTATCTTGCATCTGCCCGAAAAAGCCCCCGCTGATATTGTTGGCCTTTATACTAACATACTGGTACTGGGTGTAATTTCATTTTTACCGGGTATGATAGCCGGTTTCAATGTGGGTAAGTACATGCGTACCAATTTCTCTTTTGATATAATGGAGCCCGATGCTTATGAAAGGCGCATTATTAAACTTACCAAAATACTGTTACTGGTGGGCATTGTAGGTTTAGCAGTTAGCTACGCGGGTATGGGCTTTATTCCTATGTTTGCAGCCAACCCCATTGCGGCCAAACTGTTCAGGGATCAATACCAGGCCCCTTATTATCGTGTTGCCGTTATATTTCGCAGTTCGTGGTTTATACTTACTACCATCATACCCATTGCCTGTATCATCTGGTACAAATACCGCTCTAAATTTTTTTTGTTCGCCACACTGGTAGCCGTAACCTTAATGATTGCCTCCCTGCAGCGCAGCGGAGCATTTAATGGTATTGTATTCGCGTTTATTATTGTAATGGCATTTAAGAGCCGCAAGCACTTCGTTATACTCATGGTTGTGCTTACCGGAATTTTTGTAATGAGTTCTTTTTTCTATTACATTGTAGGCGTAAGAACTTTTGATACCGACCGGGATATATGGGAAGTAATCGGCGAAAGTTCGCCGGATATTCGCGACCAGTTGCAGTTTCTCGAATTTTTTGAAGCTAACCCTGAATATACGTATGGCCGTACTATTTACGGTGGCTTAATTCCGGGGCATTACAAGTGGAACCCGGCAGTATATACATTGCTTATAATTAACCCTGGCCGTGATATTAACGAACTGGAGTCGGGCGGCTTGCGGCTGGTGGTACCTTTGTGGGGATACGTGTCTTTTAGCTGGCCGGGGGTAGTAGTTTACAGTCTGCTCACCGGCTTGTTCAGCGGCCTGTTTTTGGGTATGCTTAAATCTATGTTTAAACGCTATCAATCCATTATCATACGTACCACTGCACTTATCACCTTTGGTAGTATCTTCGGCATACTGGCAGGCTTTACAACACTCACATTTTACATGATACCGCCTGCCATCATCAGCCTGTTCTACATGTACCGTTTCAGGCTGAAATAGCTGGCTATATTATTACAGATTGCGGTTTATTTAGTAATGCCGCTTCTTTTAAAACTGCCTCAGTTTGTTTTACCGGTAAGCTATCCAGCGGCTGGGGCACGGGCTTAACCTTGCGCCAGCGCAGCAACGGTAATACAGATCTGCTGAAGCGCATTTCAATGTGCTTGAACGTCCAGGCCGATACGAAGTAAATCACCGCATAATTTACCACAAATAAATACACATAAGCCGAAGGCGGAAGTTTAAATAACCGGATGAAAAGAATGTTGAACAAGCTCATGATCAGGTTATGCGTCATGTAGATGGAATACGAATACGTACCGTTTTGATGCAGGAACACCGAACGCTTCAGCAAACGGGATATCCAGCCGCCTTCGAAAGCAAAAATAAGTATAGCGGTAAAAAACTGCACCTCGTATATATAGCTAAAAGGCTTAAGCGCTTGCCCGAAAGCAATCATTACAATGGTGCCTGATACAAATACCGTTTCTAGCAGGTGAAACAAATAAGAGGGCAGCCGCAGTACCTGATCACGTATGGCGCGGTAAGTATTGTAGCAAAGCACCCCGGTAAAAAAGCCAATAATGCCCCGCAGAAAACCATAATCATAAGTATATACCAGTTCAAACTTGCCGGTGGCGCTATATAAGGCAAAAGCGGCTGCCAGCACTACCAGCAGGTAAATTATATTTTTAATACGGGTTAACTTTACCCGGTTGATACTTACAATAACCAGGCTAAACAGGAAATAAGAAATTACCTCGGCACTAATAGACCAGCTCGGCCCGTTCCAGCTTACACTGGTTACGCCCGGCACTTTAACCGAGTTGATGAGCAGCAGGTTGGTAATAATGGTAGTAATGTTGTTGTTGCTGGTGGTGGTGTTAAAATGAATGTAATGAGCAGCCCCTCCACGCATAAGTCCAATCAGCATGTAAAGCAAGAACATGAACAAGTGTAGCGGGTATACGCGTAAAAATCGCTTTTTATAAAATGTTTTGAGCTCGGGCCAGGTACTCAGATGCTGATAGCTATAGGCAATTACAAACCCGCTGAGTATAAAAAAGAAGTCGACCAGCAGGTCGGCGTTGGATACAAAAGAATTTTTTATAATAAAGGTTGCCGCAAATGGCGATAAATGGTATAAAAATACAAAGCCTGCAAATACCCCCCTGAAGATATCCAAAACAGTAAATCTTTCCTTCATGTAAAATTATATATCTATACGATGCAGTTTATAATGAGCAAATAATATTTGAACACATTTAGGCAAACAAACGTTTGGGGGTCATAACGTTTGGTGGCGCAAAAGTACTTATTTCCTTATAAGAAATAAAAATTCATTTTTGGAAATCTGCTTTATGGCAAAAACCGTAACAAAGTAAGTGATTTGTTTTAATATAGCACTTACTTACCGTACGCCTCTTTATATTTATTGCAGCTCCGGTATTTTGATGTAAATTTGCCTGTAAATACTTTGCTGTTTCCTGCATACAATTGCCGCTTTACCACAAACAAATTGCCTGTTTTACGTGTACTTTGTGCACCCGCTCATGATTAAACGAACTCAAATTTTTCTGAACGGCCGCTTCCTCACCATGCCGCTTACCGGCGTACAGCGAACTGCTTATGAACTGGTTACCGCGCTCGACCACTTGATTGAGGAAAATAAGATTGATGGCCAATACTATGAATTTATACTGATTTACTCGGGTGCCATTATTAACCCTATACAATTAAAGCATATCACACTGCTGCAAAAAGGGATATTGAAAGGCAACCTTTGGGAGCAGCTGGAGCTGCCGGTATATACCACCGGTAAACTACTCATCAGTATGTGCACCATTGCGCCGCTGCTGAAGCGTAAGCAGATGGTAATTGTGCATGATGCCTCTTTTGTAGTAAATCCGCAATATTTTTCAAAAGCCTTTCGTACCTGGTATCAGCAGGCTATTCCCCTGCTGGCCCGGCGCTCAAGGCACATGATTACGGTATCGCAATTCTCTAGGCACGAGCTGGTAAAACACAGCGGCTTTAATTCTGATAAAACTTCGGTAATTTACAATGCGGCCGACCATATCCTCAATTATGAGGAGCCGGACGAAGCATTTAAAGAAAAAATCAACCGGCTTAAACCCTACTGCCTGGCCGTAAGCAGCTTGGGCGCCAACAAAAACTTTAAAGGGCTGAGCGAAGCTATTGCTAAAATAGATTTTTCCGGGTACCACATGCTCATTGCCGGCGGCGTGATTGGCGCCCTGAAGCATTCAGCATCAGCAAGTGATGCCGTAACCTACCTGGGTTATGTATCTAATGCTGAACTAAAATATCTGTACAGCAATGCATCCTTGTTCGTATTCCCTTCCTTTTACGAGGGCTTTGGCATTCCGCCGCTTGAGGCTATGATGCTGGGCTGCCCGGTGGCGGCCTCCAATACCTCATCATTACCCGAGGTGCTGAATGATGCCTGCGCTTACTTTAACCCGGCAGATACCGGCAGTATCGCAGCTTCTATCCGTTCGCTTATTAGTGATAATGCTAAATTAGCCGAATTCAGGGCTAAAGGGTTGGAACAGGTAAAAAAGTACAGCTGGAAGAAAAGTGCGTTGCAACTATTTGCTTTAATTAAACAGTATAGTGCCTAAACAGAAAATATTACACATTACGCAGGCTACCGGCGGTGTAAAAACCTACGTAGCGCATGTGCTGGAGTATGCCGATCCTGAACAATTCGAGTTTGCCATTATTGCACCGGCTGATGACTATTTCGAAAGCTTTTGCCGCCGGCGGGCAGTGCCTTACTACACCATTGATTTAGAACGGGGAAATAATCCGCTTAAAAACACGGCGGTGCTCTCGCAAATTATCAGGGCCATTAAAAAGGAAAAGCCGGCTATTATACATGCCCATAGCGCTAAAGGCGGCTTTTTAGGGCGGCTGGCAGCTAAACTTACCAAAACCATGGTAATTTATACGCCACATGCTTTTTCATTTATGTCGTTTACCGGCGGTAAACGCATGGCTTTTTTTATGCTGGAGATTATAGCCCGCAGTTGGACTACCCTGCTACTGGCTATTTCTTATTCAGAGGCAAGCCGTGCCGTAAACGAGGTAGGGCTGCCGCCCGAAAAGGTAAAGACTATTTTAAATGCTGTGCCTGTACATAAGCCTGCTGTTCACAAAGAGCAACCCGGCCCATTGAAAATACGGATGATTGGCCGGTTAACGCATCAAAAGAACCCGTTGTTATTCCTGGAAGTTGCCCACAGGTTGCTGTCCGGCTATGAGAACCTGGAGTTTGCCATACTGGGTGCGGGTATACATGATCACCTTACCGATGAAATTGATGCTTTTCTGATTAAAAACAAACTGCAGGATAAGGTAAAGATTGAGCAGTGGGGCAATGTAAGCACCGGGCAAACCTTTTTGCAGGAAACTGATATTTATGTGATGACTTCCATTTTTGAGGGCTTGCCCTTCTCTTTGCTGGAAGCCATGCTGGCCGGCATCCCCTGCGTGGTAACACGGGTAGATGGCAATACCGATGTAATACAGAACAACGAGAACGGTTTTTCCTGCCTTAGCGTGGAGGAGTTTTGTAAAAAGCTGGAACTGCTGATCAACAACGAAGCGCTCCGGCAACGAATAGGCCAGGCAGGCCGTGATTATGTAATAGCGCACCATGACATTCAAAAGAATATAAAACAACTGGAAGCTATCTATCAGGGGCTATAGAAATAAAAATGCTTTTATTGCGAGGAGGAATGACGAAGCAATCCCGTTGTTAGCAGGTCGAACAGGCATAGCTACGGGGTGGTGCCCGTTCCTCGCAATGAACAACTGGTGTTTGTATACTGTTCATAAATATACCCAAAGTTAGCTTTATTCCTATATGCTATTAAATTTAATTGCTGTTTTATAAACTTATGTTGAAATAAGTTTTTGCGTTACTTTTCCAATAGTAAGCCCTTGCACTAAAATTGAAAATACAACGATGATGTAAGTTATCGGCACAAATTCGTCGCGGTGCATGGCAGGGGTTAATGATAGCGCCAGGGCAACAGATATGCCTCCTCTTAAACCGCCCCAGGTTAATATCGCAGTCACATTTTTTTCAAAGTTCACCCAGCGTTTCAATAACAGCACTGGTAACAGCACTGAAATCCAGCGGGCCGCCAGTACCACAATGATGCAGATGCAGCCAATGAACAATATGGTGGGGTTAATTTTAATAACCAGCATTTCCAGCCCCATAAGTAAAAACAGAACAGCATTAAATATTTCATCAATCAACTCCCAAAACTTGTCCAGATAATCACGGCTCAGGTCTGACATTACCTCATCCTTCACTTTATTACCGGTAATTATGCCTGCTACCACCATAGCCAGCGGGCCTGATACATGCAGCAAACCAGCCAGGTAATAGCCCCCCATTACTATGGCCAGCGTAATCAGCACTTCAATTTTGTAATCATCAATAGAACGCAGCGCCTGGTAACCTATGTAGCCCAATACTACCCCGAACAATACGCCGCCCAACGCCTCCTGCATAAAGAGCAGCCCTATACTTAAAGGAGTTATCTGGCCTGCCCCGGAATGAATAATTTCTAAGACAGTGGTAAAAATCACCACAGCCACGCCATCATTGAATAATGACTCGCCGGATATTTTGAGTTCGAGGCTGGCAGGGATTTTTGCATCTTTCAATATTCCCAGTATTGCTACCGGATCTGTAGGCGAAATAAGCGCTCCGAATAACAGGCAGTAAATAAAGGGTACTGAAAAGCCAAACCAGGCAAATACATACCAGGCAATACCACCAATTATAAACGTAGAAACCAGTGTACTTATGGTGGCCAGTACAATTACCGGCAGACGTTCTTTTTTTAACTGCCTTGCATTGATATGAATAGAGCCGGCAAACAGTAAAAAGCTTAACATAAAATCCATCAGCAATTGCTGAAAATCTATAGAAGCTACCAGCCGGACTGCTTTTTGAGAAATTTGAGGATAAGATAGGCCTGCAATCACCAGCAGCAAAGAGCACAGCAGGGAAATAACCATAATACCAATAGTAGGCGGCCATTTAATAAAGCGATGATTGAGGTAGGCAAACACCGCAGTAAGAACAATAATGATGGTAATAATCTGATTAGGCTGCATTAAGTAGGGAAAAAGATACTGTTACAATAAGAGCCAGTAGGGTTAAATGTTTCCGCTAAATTATTACGGTGTGTATTTGCACGTATGGCAGATTCAATCAAACAGCCTTAACTGCCATTCGGCTTCGCCTCGTACCTTAATTACCGGCTCGTTAAAGTTAGATAAGGTGATACCTAACAACCGCACTTTATCCTCCTCGTTATGTACAGCAGCCATCAACTGTTTAGCCATCGCCTCAATGTCCGGCATTTTACTTATGGGGTTAGTAACCGACTGGCTGCGGGTAATCTGTTTAAAATTGCTGTATTTTACCTTTAATGTTAAGGTTCGTCCCTGTAAATTGTAACGCTTTAAGCGTTCAGCTACCAGCACGGCAATCTTTTCCAGTTCGGTGTTCATTTCCTCCAGCGTGGTCAAGTCGTACGGGAAGGTATCTTCAGCGCCCATTGATTTAGTTTCGCGATGGGGCTGCACCTCGCGGTTATCCATACCACGTACAATGTGGTAGTAAAAGCGGCCTGCCTTGCCAAAGTGGTGTATGAGTTGCTGTTCGGAAAGCTGTTTCAGGTCGGCACCGGTATGCAGGCCCATACCTTTCATTTTTGTGGCGGTAACTTTACCTACGCCAAAAAATTTCTCTACCGGCAGCTGCTCCATAAACTTTTCGATGGAAGACGGACCAATAAATTTCAATCCGTTGGGCTTATTGATATCCGAAGCAATTTTGGCGATAAACTTATTTACAGATACACCGGCCGAAGCCGTGAGTTGTAATTCATCGAAAATAGCCTGCTTGATTTGCCGGGCCACTTCAATGGCCGAGCCGATGCCTAATTTATCTTCAGTAACATCCAGATAAGCCTCATCCAGCGAGAGCGGCTCAATCAGGTCAGTATAGCGGGAAAATATCTCGCGGATGTGCCTGGACACCTCCTTGTACACTGCAAAGCGCGGCCTTACAAACAAAGCATGTGGGCATAGCTGCAATGCTTTTTTTGACGACATGGCCGAGCGGATACCGAATTTTCTGGCCTCGTAGCTGGCCGTAGCGACCACGCCGCCCCGCCCTTCGGGCAAACCACCTACCACCAGCGGCTTACCGCGATATTCGGGGTAGTCGCGCTGCTCTACCGAAGCATAGAAGGCATCCATATCGATATGAATGATTTTACGTAAAGGAGCAGCAGAAAGCATATACAAAGATAAGCCCGGTGCGCTAATTTACAGGTACTCCTGCGCTATATCAGCAAAACACCACCATACTATATTCGGCATGGTGGTGTGTGCAAAACTTACAGTATTGCCAAAGGGCAGCAAGGCATTAAAAATGGTACCTTACAAAGGCTTCCATAGCCGCATACTCGGCCAGGCCCAACTGGTCATAGCATTTAGCGGTCTGCCGGTTGCGGTCTTCGGCACGTACCCAAAATTCGCGTGCATCCTCACCCGGAAATACCGGCCTGTCTTTTTGCGACTGGTGCTTGAATATGGCATTACGCTTACGCAGTACTTCCTGCGGCGAGAGCGGTACCGCCATTTCAATTTCATACGGCTCGAACTCATGCCATGCACCGCGATACAGCCACAGCCAGCAATCCTTTACCCAAGCTTCAGTTTCCTTAAGGCGATTGAGGGCTGCTAAAATAATATTGAAGCATACAATATGCGTTCCGTGCGGATCTGCAAAATCGCCTGCGGCAAATACCTGCTGCGGCTTTACTTTTTGCAGCAGCTGCATGGTAAGTTCCACATCGGCATCGCTTACCGAATTCTTTTGGGTCTTGCCGGTTTCGTAAAACGGCAGAGCCATAAAGTGAATATTCTCGTCCGGTAAACCGGCAAAACGTGCCCCGGCAATCGCTTCCGTTTTACGGATGAACCCTTTTACATTGCGTATTTCCTGGGTATCTATTTCGTTGGGCTTCTTTCGCACCATAAAGCTGCGCATGTTCTCGTACACCTGCTGTAATTCGCTTACATCTTTACCCAGGCTCCGGTCAAAATCAATACTGAACTCCACGAAGCGCAGTACATCATCATCCCAAACGGCGGTGTTGCCCGAGGTTTGGTAGGCCACATGCACCTCGTGCCCCTGGTCTACCAAGCGGATAAAGGTACCGCCCATCGAGATCACATCATCGTCAGGATGCGGAGAGAAAACGATAGCGCGTTTCTTAGCGGGGTTGGCCCGCTCTGGCCGCTGCGAGTCATCGGCATTGGGCTTACCGCCCGGCCAGCCGGTAATGGTATGCTGTATCTGGTTAAAAATATCAATGTTGATGTTATACACCGGCCCCTGCTCAGTGGCCAGCTGCGCCATGCCATGGGTGTTATAATCATCCTCGGTAAGTTTCAGGATAGGTTTTTTTACAGTAAAGGCCAGCCATAGTACGGCTTTCTTTTTCAAGGTATTTTCCCATACACAATCCTTTACCAGCCAGGGCGTATCAAAACGGGTAAGATCAGAGGCGGCGGCGGCATCCAGCACAAATTCCACATGCTCATTCAGCTGCAGGTAAGTGGCCGGTACATCGCCCGAAATTTCGCCCTCTACCGCCGACTTTATGATAGGTGCTTTTTTAGCGCTCCAGGCCATCAGTATAATTTCGCGGGCCTTAAAGATGGTACCGATACCCATAGTAATGGCCTTGGTAGGTACATTTTGCTTGCCGCCAAAATCACGGGCGGCATCACTGCGGGTCAGGTCGTCTAAAGTTACCAAACGGGTACCCGAATTAGGAGCAGAGCCCGGCTCATTGAAACCGATGTGGCCGGTACGGCCGATGCCTAAAATCTGCAGATCTAAACCGCCCAATTCCTCAATCTGCTGCTCATAGCGCAGGCAGAAGCCGGCAATATCATCTATCGGCAATGTACCGTCTGGAATATGAATATTCCCCCTGTCTATATCAATATGATTAAACAGGTTCTCATTCATAAACGTAACATAGCTTTGTGCGGCGGTAGGCTGCATAGGATAGTACTCATCCAGGTTGAAGGTGATTACGTCCTTAAAGCTCAGCCCTTCTTCGCGGTGCAGGCGCACTAACTCTTTATATACGCCAACAGGGGTAACACCGGTGGCTAAACCCAGCACTGTTTTTTTTCCCTGACTTTGACGTGAACTAATGAGGCCGGCAATGCGGCGGGCTACCTGCAGCGAGGCTTCGTGCTGGTTGGGGTAAACACTAACCGGCAGCTTTTCATACCGGGTTTCTTCCAGGAGGTTTAATCTGGCCATAAAAAAGGTAGTTTATGAGATGAGTGATTGTAAGCGCAGCAGGGGTGTGCCCGGCGGGGCGAAAAGGAAAAAGCTGGTAAAATTACGTTCATGCCGGTTAAACATGAGTTGGGTATTTTTACATTTTGCTTCATACTATGGTTAAAGGCTTAGCTGCTTATTTAATATGGTATAAACCAGCTGCCTTGCTTCAATTTTTAGTGATGCCTAAAAATTTTACAATGTTAAGGTTTTAAAACGCACCTGCGAATATTTTTTTAAAACTATACTTACTGGTAAGGATAAGGCCTAAAAAATATCACTATACTTAAATTTAGGGTTTTAAAAAGAGGCAATTGTTCGTTTCTTAGTATGATGCAGCTATAAAACAGCAAAGGCCGATAGTATTACCGGCCTTTGCTGTTTTATAATATTTTAGTAACTATCAATTCACCATCGCTGTAGTTTGCAGGGCGTCATCATATCGCAAATCTGTACGTACTGATACAAAACGGTTATGCTGAATAGCGTTCAGGCTTTTTTCTACCTCCAGCAAATCGTTCAGGTAGCCTTTATTGCTGGCAATATCGCGGGCTTCCAGCAAATCCTGTTGTGCAAGCACAAAATCACCAATGGCTGATTTAATATAGGCCAACTGGATCAGGTTGGCAATAGTCAGCTTATTGTTGTTTTGGGTACGCGAAATATTGTTGCTCTGCAAAAAAAACCATTTGGCTTCTGATAACCGGTTTTGCTGAATGTACAACTGGGCCAAATCGTTAAAATCATAGCTGGCAATATCATACATGCGGAAACGCATGTGATGCTGTGCTACTTTGGTTACCTGGGCTTGCAGCAGTTCTAAATTATAATCACTGCGCCCAACAGAGGTAATGTACAATTTAGGACGAATGATTTTGCTTTTAGGCATTTTAAAGGCGATGCACTTAGCCGGAATTAAATCGGGCATACGCTGGCGTTTACCAAAAATAGACCATTGCGCCGAAGCTGAAAAGCTTAAACAGGCAGTCAATAACAACAGGAATAGATGCTTCATTAATAAGTTACGCAGGGTTTAATTAAATAAATTAATTAGTACGTAAATATACTCACGCTTTGATGAAATTAGCAATAGACCAATTGTCATATTATTCAAAAAAACTTACCTGTTCTTCATGGCTTGCCCAAACCATATAGGGATGCGTATCAGCATGATATACTTCCCCTGAAGCCGAAAGGGCGACCACCCCTGCAAAGCCATTATAAGGTTTTAATTCGGCTAAGGTCTTGTCTACCGCCTGTGCCAATGCCATACCATCGGTTACCCGTACCGCAATTTTAGCGGCAACAGCACCGCTTACAATGTCTTCGCCCACCCCTGTACAAGAGATGCCGGCATGGGCGTTAGCATAATTTCCGGCTACGGTGGCCGAATCGCTTACCCTGCCCGGTATTTCGAAGCCTTTACCTCCGGTTGAAGTTCCGGCTGCTATATTACCCGCCGCATCCAGCGCCACACAACCTACCGTACCTAATCTTACCGAATCATTTAGTTTTTTTTCATACTCCTGCCGGCGCTGCGGTGTTTCGGGGTTGTAATAATTAAAGCCGTTATCGCGGGCAAAAGCTAAAGCGCCCTCACCGCTCAACACCCGGTCATCATAAAGCATCAGCTTTTCGGCCACCTGTATCGGGTTTTTGATGTCTTCCGTATTAATTATGCCCGAAAATCGCTGGGTACGGCCATCCATCAGGGCGGCGCTCAGGCGTATGCGCCCATCGCTTTGTATCTGCGAGCCGGTACCGGCATTAAATAAGTCGCTGTCTTCCAGCAAACTTATAGTGTATACCACCGTTTCGGCCGCTGTATGGTGCTGCAGATAAGCATACCCGGTTTCAACAATAGCTTTCAGCGCCTGCTGCTTGGCTACCTTTACCTCGTGGTTGGTATTCGACTCACTGAAGAAGCCGCCGTGTATAATCAGTTTCATTAAATTATTGTACTGAATTTTAAAGAATGATACGTCTTTTAACTATATTATATCAGTACAGCAAAAATATGCAATCGGTACAGTAGGGCTGTTATCTTGTTATAAATAAAAATGTAAATTGCCTGTACCCTGCTTTTAAAGTAAGTCATCTTAACTAATGCATGTATCATGGTAGTGTATTTTAAATTAATTTGGTAATACATTACATTAAAACCTACAATTCTGTAAGAATCGGGAATAAGAATGATTAATATATTAATATTAGCTTCAACTATTGCTATTATATCTAAGCTAAGTTATCTGTTCAACCGCTAAAATATGCTCATAATTGAACAGGGCGATGGATCCATACCATTACTGGCCAAAACGCTTAAATTATGCTTACTGCTATCAGATGCAGGCTTGTATTTATTTTTTATATTACCTGATTGATCATACTGTATTCTCAACATATCGATAGGATAACGAGCTTACATATTTAAATCATTACTACATTTGGCGACTTGGAATTGTTGGTTTCTTATTAGCTGAGAGAAAAAATATACTTTACAAAGGCAGAAAGCAATGACAGGCGAGGCTATACAGCATTTCTTTAGGACTCATTAACTGCTTTTAAAATTAGCAAATTCTACCATATAAATTGACCTGCCTCGCAATTATTAATTTATAGAAGTAAACATAATTAGCTATACTAGGCGTAATATAATTATTTATAATTTTTAATTTAACCTTTGTTATATTTGATGTAATAAAACGCCCTATTATGAAAAAAATAACCTTAGCAGCTTTGATATTTCTAACTGCTACAATAGCGTCAACTGTAAAAGCGCAGACAAACAAAAGCAAAAAAATAAACCTTGGTGACGGATCGCAACTCGTATATGAAGTAAGCGATAATGGAAAAACCAAAAATGGCACTTATGTAGTAAACAATAGGGAGAACAAAGGACTATGGATGAACGGTTATTATAAAGATGATACTCCTATAGGTACCTGGACTTTCTTTAACTCAAAGTATGAGCCGGCTTTGCGCTATAATTATAGTCAGAAAAAAGTAACCTACATTAATAATGACAGCTTTAAAGATATCAGTGTCAAGGTTTTAAGTAATGACACATCCATTGCTAAGGGAGCAAGTATTCCTATTCCACTGTGCTCAATGGATGAACTAAAATCCTTAATAAGCAGTAAAATTTATTTACTTTATGACAATGTACATGATGATATGGATGTTACTGTTACCGCACATATAAATAAGGAAGGGAAAGCATCATATACAGCATTTTACCCGTCATCTAATGGAAAAATGGAATCTTCTAACTTAACTTTGAACAACGGACAATTTAAAATTGTATGGTTACCCAGCCGCTATAACAATGAGCCTGTAGATTCTGAATTTTCCTTAGTGATAAAGATAACTCCTGCTAATGCAGAAAGGTGGCACCGCTTTAGGTGGGACATATAAAAATTGCTTACAAAAAGCGGCTAAGCATTGCTTAAAGCCGCTTTTTGCAGTAACCTGGTTTTGGGTGCCCTTCCTAAAACGTTTAACACAATACGGAAGGTGGTGCCTTTTCCTAACTCAGAATCCTTTACAAAGATCTGCCCGTTATGGTAATTTTCCACCATGCGCTTGGTAAGCGACAGGCCCAACCCCCAGCCCCGCTTGCGGGTAGTGTAACCCGGCCTGAACACGGTATCAAATTTTGAGCGGGGAATGCCTTTACCAGTATCGGTTACGTCAATATAGATCAGTTTTTTAGTTTTACTGGCACCTATATTCACGCTGATATTTCCTGTACCTTCAATGGCGTTTACGGCGTTTTTCAGCAGGTTTTCAATCACCCAGTCAAACAGCGGTATATTGATGCCGGCCTGCAATTGCTGGTTGCCGTGAAGCTCAAAGTTGATTTTATTGCTTACCCGTACTTTAAAATAATTTATAAAGTCCTCTACTACAGCATATACCGAATGCTGCTCCAATACTGGCTTGGAGCCAATTTTCGAAAAACGGTCGGCCACAATTTCCAGCCGCTTTACATCATTTTCCATCTCCAGCATCAGCGGGTCCTGCTCGGCGTTAAACTTATCCTTAATCAGCTCAATCCAGGCCATCAGCGAAGATATTGGCGTGCCTAACTGGTGGGCCGTTTCTTTGGCCAGCCCCACCCAAACCTGGTTCTGTTCTGATTTGCGCGACGAGCTAAAGGCTGTGTAGGCGGCCAGCAGGAAAATGGCAATAACCGTAAGCTGTATATAAGGAAATACCCGTAACTGGGTTAACAGCAGCGAATCTTTATAATATACCAGCCAGTACCCCTTACCAAAGCCATAACCGGTTTTAATACGTATGGGCTCATGCTGCGATTTCATCATCTCCAGCTCCGACTTAAAGTACTCAGGATCATATACTTTAGCTTTTTGCCCCGGCTCCAGCACCTCGTTGGTGAGCTTGATAAAGGTTTTGGTCGAATCCAGTTCGCGGGCGTTGATGATGTCGCCCTTGTCATCGGTAATGATGGCCGGAACGGTCAAGCTATCGCGCACGGCGAAGGCGAAATTCAGGTAATCGTTATCATCTGAGGATAGTAACTGCTTCATTGTCAGGGCCCATACTTGGGCGCGGGTACGCTCGGAGCGGGCAATGTTCTTAACCAGATATTTGGTATACAGCAGTGAGCCGCTGGCAATAATAAGGGCAAAGGCCAGCAGTATATATTTCCAGCGTTTGTTTTGTTGATACGGATTCATAAGCCTTTCAAATTACGCAATTTGGCGTGGGATAGTATACGATGCCGTAAAAAATCTATTGCGCTGTGTTAGTTAACAGCAGTGCCGGTAAGTAGTTTTCTATGTGTAAAAGAAGCGCATTAACATTCATAAAAGTCGATAAAATGCCAAAAACGGCAATAAATCGACCGTTTTTTGCAGGAGGCGGCGGCAGGCCTTATCTTTGGCGGCATGATGCCAGAAAATACGGTAAGAGTAAGGTTTGCCCCCAGCCCCACCGGCGGGTTACATTTGGGCGGCGTACGCACGGTACTGTTTAACTATTTATTTGCCCGCCACCACAACGGCAAATTTGTACTGCGTATTGAGGATACCGACCAGAACCGCTATGTAGACGGCGCCGAAGACTATATACTTGAATGCCTGCAATGGTGCGGCCTGCTGCCCGACGAAAGCCCTTTGGCAGGCGGCCCCTTTGCGCCTTACCGCCAGAGCGAGCGCAAAAGCCTGTACCGCGAGTATGCCGAGAAATTAGTAGCGCAGGGCAATGCCTACTATGCCTTTGATACACCGGCCGAACTGGAGCAGAAGCGTAAGGACGAGCCCAACTTTCAGTACGGGCACAGCCAGCGGTATACCCTACGCAATTCGCTTACCCTGAGCGAAGCTGAGTTGAACCGGCTGCTGGATGCCGGCACGCCGCATGTGATCCGCATTAAGATGCCGGTGGATGAAACCATTGGCTTTACCGATATGATACGCGGCGAGGTAAGCTTTGATACTAACCTGGTGGATGATAAAGTACTGCTGAAGGCCGATGGCATGCCCACCTACCACCTGGCCGTAGTGGTGGATGATTACCTGATGCAGATTTCGCACGCCTTTCGCGGGGAGGAATGGCTGCCTTCGGCGCCGGTGCATTTGCTGTTGTGGGAATATTTGGGCTGGAAGGCGCAGATGCCGCAGTGGGCCCACCTACCCCTGATTTTAAAGCCCGACGGGCATGGTAAGCTGAGCAAGCGCGACGGATCCCGCCTGGGTTTCCCGGTGTATGCCATGAACTGGTTCGACCCGCAAACGAGGGAGCTAACGCCGGGCTTCCGCGAACTGGGCTTTTTACCCGGGGCTTTTATAAACCTGCTGGCCATGCTGGGCTGGAACGATGGTACCGACCAGGAGCTATTTACACTGGATGAATTGATAGCTAAATTTTCCATCGACCGGGTGAGCAAGGCCGGGGCGAAGTTTGATTTTGAAAAGGCCAAGTGGTTCAACGCCGAGTGGCTGAAGCGTTTGCCGGTAGAAAAGCTGCTGCCCGAAGTAGAAGCCCTGCTGGATGAAAAGGATATTGAGTTTAAAGAAGATTACGTAAGGCAGGTATTGCCGCTGGTACAGGAACGCCTGGTGTTTATCAATGATTTTTGGCCCCAGGCTTCCTTCTTTTTTGAGCGCCCGGCCGAATACGATCTGAATGCCGTAAAACCGAAGTGGACAGCGGCCAAAACCGAATTTTTTAAACTTATTGTTGAGCAATATGCCGGCCTCGACCAGTGGCCCCCCCAGGCCTTAGAGGATGCCTTTAAAACCCTGATGACCGAGAAAGGCTTTAAGCCCGGTGATGTAATGCTGCCTTTCCGCGTAATGCTGGTAGGCGGCAAGTTCGGGCCGCATGTGTATGATATTGCTGCGCTGCTGGGCAAGGAGGAAACCATTGCCCGCATCCACCAGTTCTTAGCTGCGGTAGACGCCTGATTACAGAGGCGAACTGGATATGATATTTAGCCCTTTAAAAATTCAGGTAACTATATACGAGTTGGGGCTAACTGAAATTTTAATTATTAAAAAAGCCAGTCTTTTTCACGACTGGCTTTCCTGTTTGCGGCAATGCCTGTTAGTTCTTTTTCGCCTTAACTTCTTTGGCCTTCTCGCGCTGTCCGCATTCTTGAATGGAACGCTTATAGCCTGCTCAAAGGTGCCGTTGCGGCTAACTTTGGCTCGTACTTTTCAGCACATTGCTTACTATGTTTTGAATTATTTCCGGACATTATAATGTTTTTAGAATTTCTTTTTTTAACTCAACAGCATCTTTTTTAGTTACTGTATCTAAATCACCTTTGCTAAATATAGTCATTAATACAATTTCTGTATCGTCGTTCCCTTCGATAACTAAATAATACATTATACGAAAGCCACTTCTCTTCCCTGTACCCTTGCTTTCATCAGCAAGCCGTATTTTGTAGATCCCAGAACCATATGATTCTCCCAAATAGGGGTTTTTTATGAGTTTCTCACCAAGTGAATCTATACTTTCTCTTAAAGTACTATATTTTTTTGCAAGGGGTTTAGCTTTTCGCTTAAAATTGTCGCTGGCAGTTACTTTATTCATCCCATAATTCTGATAATGGGGTACCTTTCATTTCTCCCCTGCTTATCAAAATCGCTTCTGTAAGTCCTTGTTTCAATTCTGCCATTTGTGCTTTTTTAAGTGCGGAGTATGAAGCACCTAAATTAGTTTTCTTTGGCTTAACATACTTCTTATGCTCTTGAAGAGCACGAATTGATAATGTTGCCATAATGTGTTTTAAAAAGCTATAACAAATTTATTAATAATAGCACCATAGAAAGCATGTATATACCGTACATGCTCCTTTATTAATATTATTGATAATGGCTTCATCTTTGGAAAGATGAAGCCATTATTAGCATACCTCAGTATATCTTTTAGTTATGACCCATCTGCTTATTTATGCCACTTTAGCAGTTAAATCAATATAATGTAGCCTTCTACGACTTATTAACTCAATAGCAGTTTCAAAACGCATAGGTTTTTATACTTTCCTTGTATTGCAGCGATAGGAGTATTTACTGCAATACCTTTGCAGGTACTTAGTACTTACATTATGGTAGATACCATAAATAAATATCTCTTTTGAGCCAACTCTATAAATCTTTGTTATTCGTATGGAATTCACCTTTGGTTTTGTAATCGCCAACAGTATAGTTTACGGTTACATGATTATATAGTTCACCAAGTCCGTTATAACTATGGTAGTTATCAATGTAGCATTCTGATGAACATTGCTATATACGATAGTATGCAATGTAAGAGCATCAGTGTCGGGTACTACAAATGTTTTAACGCTTCCATCACGTTATAACAAACCCACTATAGGGATTTTGTCTGCCCACTGCAACCTTGATTCCCTTTGAATTTCTTATGAGCATGGCGGTTGCAGAGCCAGCTTAAAGGTAAAGCCCGTTTCATGCAAGGCGGTACCCTATCCTGTGATATGCTGAAACATAAGTTCAGCATGACTGTAATTTTGTTTTCCCAACACCTTTGTTTATAACACCAAAGCATGATTAACCCTATACCATTAAGGGAACTTGTACAGCACCCCGAAATTCAGGTTCTCATTGCCCTGCAGCTTGCCGGAAGTATCCTTATCATAAATGCCGGTACCGGTAATGGTTACCTGCACAAAGCGGTTTACTTTGGCGGCCAGGGTAAGATCCAGCCGGTGGTCGATGTTTTCCAGCGAGCGCCCATAGGGAATAAACAACTGGTAACGGGTATTTAAGTGCAGGTTGGTAGCAATATCCTTATCAAACAAGGCCACTACCTGAAAGGCCAGCTCGTTTTTAAACGTGTGCCCCGGCTCTACGCCGTAATTGCCGGGTAGGTTATGGTAAATGGTGGTATCCAACACAAAGGTTTGGCGGGCCGTACCTGTACCCAGGCGCAAATCAAAGTATTTAGTGGGCTTGTACTCAAAACCAATGGATTCGGTAATGTAACCCGGCGACATAAAGCGCGAAACCAGCACCGGCGGCTGGGCTTCTCCGCTACCGGTATCAAAATACTGATACCCCCTGGCAAACTGCGACTGGAAGTTGAGCGACCCGAAGAAGAACCAGCTTTTGGAAAGCTGGGTAGCTACCTTGTTATCCCAAAAAATACGGTCGGTGGTTTTGCGCAGTTCCTGCCCGGCATTTCTGGACTGGCCGTACTGCAAAATCAGCTCCGAGGCATAATTTAACGGGGCCTTGTTATACTCTACCCGGTAATCCACATTGCCGCCTATGGCCAGCGCGTTTACGCCGCCGCCGCTCCAGTTATCACTAAATACAGATTGATTGAAGTTGAAACCGATTACAGCATATTTACGCCAGTAGCTTACCTTATAATCCAACAGGGTAACCGGTATATTTTCGGGCACAATTTGCAGCGGGCGCCGGTGCAATGGTAAGGAGTTGGCACGTGGCGCTATGCGGTAACTGTTAAGCATATTGGTGTCTATCTTTACGCTATCAGCCCGGCGTATACTATCGGTACGCCGCTGGTTAAGGATGCGCTGCAGGCTGTCGGTTTGCTGCGCCTGCACGGTAAACACGGTAAGGCAAAAAAGTAAACAACTCCATAATGCGGCTTTAACCATACGTAACTGCAAAGAAAAGCAAAACGGGCTGTTTTTGAAATTTTAATGTGAAAAGAGCCAGCCCCAAAACGGCCGGCGGGCCAGGTAACCGGCATCACCCTCATACCGGTATGCCTCGCGCTCAAATATAATGTTCAGATAAGCCCGGTTGTGGTTACGATAAATAAGCAGGTTAAACAGATAATTAAGCAGGTAAAGCAGATAGAAGGGCAGTACCAGCATTTCCTGTGCCTGCTTAATGTGGATGGTTTCGTGCCGGATAATTACGGCATCCTGCTTCATATCCGCCTGCTGCACTACAATGAACGGGTACAGCGCCATGCCGCTTACCTTTAAAAAAGGCCACACCAGTACCGGGTATTTCATTTGGCGGCGGCAGTTACGGGTATAAGCGGCTGCAGGTACATCCGGTTCGGGTTGCGCTGGTATCGCTTTAAGTTGCCTTTAATGTAGGCAATAAAATCATAATCAGATGCCGTGCTTACCGTATAATAGCTGGGCCGGTAGCGCTGCATAAATTTGGTTAAGTCTGGTTCCTGTAACCCGGTAACGCTGGTTACAAATGCTTTGTTAAAGCGGTAATCAATTACATCCTGGTCATAATCCTGCTGTATCACTTCGCGCAGGCGGGCGGCGTTGCGGCCGCTGCGGCTAAGCATGTTCCAGATGGCATCAATACTGATGCCTGCGCCTATAGGGCTAACACTCAGTATATCCCGGTAGGCCAGCGAGCCATAAGCCTTGCTGTTTTCGGCTTTGGCCATTGCCAGGCGGCGCATGGGGCTCAGCAGCGAATCGCGCACCTTTACCTCCTTCAGCATAATGGCGGTGGGTTTCAGGTATACGGCAATATCGCCAGTACCGGTAATTTTAACGGTATCCGGAAAATAACCCTGCCGGCTGAAAATCAGCACATCGCCGGGGCGGGCGTTAATGCTGAACTCGGCCTTCAGGTTATTATAGGCTGATTTGCCGCTGCGGGTATTACGCACGTTTACTTTGGCAATGCGCTCCTGCGTGGTTTTATCTGCCACCACCCCCGATACCGGCTTTTCCTGGCAGAAAGCGGGAAGGGTGAGGAAGGCCAAACACAAGAACAGCAGATATTTCATTTATATGCAAAATTAGCACTGTAGCCGGGCTTACTCAGGCTGTTTAACACTATTTAACACCTTATTTCACTACCGTGAGCAGTTGCCCTATCTTAACGGTATCCGCAATGAGGTGGTTTAATGTTTTCAACTCATCAACAGTGATACCAAAACGCCGCGAGATGGAATATAGTGTATCGCCCTGGCGCACGGCGTACAGCCTTTGGTCGGGCGTGCTTTTGCTCAATGTGTCTTGCGCAGGTTTATTAATAGTGCTGTTAATTTCGGTAAGCACGCGGTCTTCGCGCTTAATCTTCTGTACCTCGCCCTCGGGGCGGTCGTATTGTTCGAGGTGATATTTCTGAATAGTGCTGATCAGCAGCTCGGGGTATTTGGGATTGGTGGCATAGCCGGCTGCCTTGAGGCCGTAGGCCCAGCTCTCATAATCATTCTTATCCAGCTCGAACAGGGCCGCATACCGCTTGCGCTTTAAAAAGTTAGAATGATCACGAAAGGAGTCCTCCGGGTTATCATACACCCGGAAACAGTCGTTCTCCCGGTCATCGTTCTTGTAATAACTGCGGCCCTGCCAGTCGCTGGTGCACTTAATGCCAAAGTGGTTATTAGCCACCTTAGCCAGGCTGCCATTGCCAAAGCCCGACTCAAACATACCCTGCGCCAGCGTGATGCTTGCCGGGATGCCGTACAAGTTCATCTCCTGCACGGCAATGGCCTTAAAGCGCTGTATGTAGGCAGCGGCCGTATACGGCACAAAGTTTTGAATGGCCGCATTGCGCTCGCGTTCCAGCTGCTCATTGTTGTTGTGCGCCTCGCGGCTGCTGATGCCGGGATTACTATTGCTGCCAATAACAGCTTTTCTTTTGGCAGCGCAGGCACTGCAAAGCAGTACAACAATAAGCAGGCAGTGTACAATACGCTGGTTCATACCGTTTAAATTACAGCAGGGTTATCTGTGTTCAAACTTAATAAACTGCTGAAGAGTGCAGAAAAGTATGCAGCTGGCAACAATAACCCATTGCATCAACTCCGTACAAAAGCACCGGCCATACCGGGCAGCCGGTATTACAGCTAATTGATAAAGGGCTTATGTGCAACTACCGGCGGTTATTATCCAGGCTGGCAGAGTCGGGCCGCTCATCATAGGCATTGAGCTGATATTTATGGATCAGCCCTAACACCTGGTTGCCCCACAGGTGGCTGCTGGCGTAGCCGCTGCGCTGTATGCCATGCACCCAGTTTTTATAATCATAGTGCGTCAGCTTTTCGGCCAGGTGGCTGAACTGCCGGCGCTCCGTCATGATACGGGCAAAATCCTGAAAGGAGTCGGTAGCCGAATCGTACTGTTTATAGGAGGAGTGTATTTTTTTGTGTCCGGCAGAAACCATGCTGCGGCCCTTCATGCCGAAATGATTGTTCAGATTTCGGGCTACGGAGCTGTTTCCGTTAGCTGATTCGTGCATGGCAATGGCTAAAATGATGCTGGCGGGCACACCGCTCTCGTGCATAATGCGAATGGCATTATCTTTGAACTTCTGAATGTACGATTGTGAGGAGCTTTGAGCCGAAGCGGCAAAAGAACTTAAAAAAAGAACTGCAATCAGTAAGATTTTCTTCATAATTTATAGTTTTCTGATAACCAGAAGGCCATCCCGAACAGGCAGAATTATCTTTTCTACCCGTGGGTCAACAGTTATCTGGATATTTAGTTTTCTGAAAGTTTCGGTCTGGGTGTCATTTTCCTCCCCGTATACCTTTCCCTTCCACAAGACATTATCAATTATTACTAAACCACCTGGTTTCGTTTTTTGTATAACTGCCTGATAGTAAGCTAAATTACTTTTTTTATCAGCGTCAATAAATGCAAGATCGAAATAATTATCGTTAAACGCAACTATTTTTTTTGCAGCATCGCCTATATGCAGCCTTACCTGGCTGGTAATACCGGCTATTTCAAAGTTACTGCGCAGGCGGTTTTCCAGTTCCGGGTTTACCTCTATGGTATCAATAGTACCACCCTCCGCCAGCCCTTCGGCCAAGCAAATGGCTGCATATCCGGTAAAGGCGCCTACCTCTAAAATGCGCTCCGGCCGTACCAGCTTGCTCAGCATACTTAATACCCGCCCCTGGTAATGGCCCGACAGCATGTGCGGCTGCAACACCTGCACGTGGGTGTCGCGGTTGATCTTTTGCAGGGCTGCAGGTTCGGCATCGCAGTGCCGGTCTAAGTAATCTTGCAGGGCGGGGTCTAAGATATTCATAGCTGCAAAGGTAGGGGTTTTGTTTAGCCAATGAGTGGAGGAGTGAGTGAGTGATAGAATGAGTGAATGACAGATTGGAGAAGGATTGAAGGATTGATGTTAATGAAGTCTTCTGTTTTATCCCTCCCCCGGAAGGCAGGGAGGGGTTTCTACGCCAGCACCTCTTACCCCAGAATCTCCTTAATATCCTCGGCGGTTAATGATTTGATAAAGCTGTCTTCCGTGGTAATCAGCGCACGGGCTACGCTCAGTTTGCGCTGCTGCAGGGTGAGGATCTTTTCTTCCACCGTATCCTTGGTGATAAATTTATAGATGAACACATTTTTAGTTTGCCCGATGCGGTGCGTACGGTCAATGGCCTGCTGCTCTACGGCGGGGTTCCACCAGGGGTCTAAGATGAATACATAATCGGCCTCGGTGAGGTTGAGGCCCACGCCGCCGGCTTTTATGGAAATCAGGAACACCTGTATCTTTTTATCCTGCTGAAAACGCTGTACCACCTCACCCCGGTTCTGGGTACTGCCGTCCAGGTAGGTATAAGCTATATGATGCTGATCAAAGTACTGCCGGTAAATGGTGAGCTGCTTTACAAACTGCGAAAAGATGAGCACCTTGTGGCCGCCTTCCAGCACGTTGTCCAGCGTGTGTATCACGTTCTCAAACTTGCCCGAATCGCCTTCGTAGGCCTCGTTCAGCATACGCGGGTGGTTGGCCAGCTGGCGCAGCTTAATCAGCCCCTGCAATACCTGCATCTGGGTTTGGGCATAGGTGCCGTCCTCCAGGCTTTGCAGCAGCTCGTTACGGTACTCTGATTTTACCTTTTCATATACCTCCGCCTGCTCCTCGCTCATCTGGCAATAAAACAGATGCTCGGTTTTGGGCGGCAGCTCGGTAGCCACCTGCTCCTTGGTGCGGCGCAGTACAAAGGGTTTGATCAGCGCCTGTAATTTACGGGCCTTATCTTCGTCCTTCTTCTTCTCAATGGGCGTTACAAACTCATTCACAAAAAACTGCTGGTTACCCAGCAGGCCGGGGTTGATGAACGACATCTGCGTCCATAAATCGTTCACCGTATTTTCAACCGGCGTACCGCTCAGTATCAGCTTGTGCCGGGCTTTAAGCTGCCGAACGGCCTGGTAGGCTTTTGAGGAAGGATTTTTGATGTTCTGACTTTCGTCCAGAATAATATAGTCAAAAAAGAAGGCTTTAAACAGTTCCACATCAATGCGGCTGATGCCATAGGTGGTAACCACCACATCGTAATTGCCAAATACCTCGGCCGATTTATAGCGGAACGCCCCGGTATGCACCATCATGCGCAAACCGGGCGTAAACTTATGCCCCTCGTTCAGCCAGTTATAAATCAGCGAGGTGGGCATAATCAGCAGCGAGGTAGTTTTGCCGCCAATGGCCGCGGCATCCTCCTTGTTTTTTTGCAGCAGGGCCAGGGTCTGTATGGTTTTGCCCAGGCCCATATCATCGGCCAGGCAGCCGCCAAAGCGGTAGTTCTTTAAGAAATGGAACCAGTTGTAGCCTGCCTTTTGGTAGGGGCGCAGGCTGCCCATAAAATTTTCCGGCGACGGTACATCTTCCGGGCTTTCAAAATCATTAAGTTGTTGCAGCTTGCGGCTCATGGTGATGTGCGCCAGTTCGCCCTCGGCCAGATCATTCAATAACCCGATGTGATGCTTGCGCAGCTTTAACTGGTTGTGCCCTTCGGTAAAATGCAGCAGGTTGCCGTATTGCGAAAACCATTCTTCGGGTATCACCGCTATCTCGCCCGAGGGCAGGGTAAACTCCTTTTTATGGTTAAGGATATGATTGCGCAACTCCAGAAACGGAATTTTGTAAGGGCCGAAGTAAACAAAGGCGTTAATATCAAACCAATCGTGGTTATCTTCTACCTGCAAATCAATACGGGCGCTGGCAAACAGGTAGCGTTTGGTGCCTTCGGGCTGCTCAATCACAAAGCCGGCCTGCTGCAACGCATCGTGGTTGGTGTTCAGCCATTCCAGCACCGAGTAGGAGGCGTCGGTCTGTTCTGGTTGCGCTTTTACCTGCAACCCAAACAGATTCACATCTGCAGTAAGGCCCAGGGCTTCTAACTGCTGCATCTTGGTCTTTTCCCAGCTTACCGAGCGTTTGATGCGATGAAAAATGTAACTGTCGCCCTGCTGCTCAACCTTTACCGAAATCTGTTTGCCGCTATCTGATTGAAACACATAACCAGCATACTTAAAATACAGTTGCAATTGCGAAGCTCCGCCCGGATTATATACCGGCTTTAATATGGGTACCGCTTCATGCTTTTCGGTATTAATGGTAAATCCCTCAGCGTGTACGTGGTGCTTTTCGATCAGCGGGGCCACAAAGCGTTCGAAATACGACTGCTCGGCGCTGCGCGGAATGGCAATAAAGCGTTTATTTAAAAAAGGCACCAGCTTTTTACCCTCCATTTCCTTATCGAAATGATACAGGGTATCATCCAGCATCAGCCAGGCCGGGTGGTTACAAATCACCTCCGCCCCCTTAAACATAAACTCTACTTTTAAGCCCTTATATTTAATGGTAGGATAATACCTGATCTCTTCCTCGTTGCGCTTAAAGTGGAACAGCACGGTGGCCGGCTCATCGGCAATGTGCAGTTCTTTGCCGGCCGGGTAGCCTTCCTTGCTCATTACATATACCGGCTTGTGGCGCATCAGCCCTAAAGCTTCGGAAAGCTTTTTTTCAATCTTCGGCCTGATGGTATCGTATAGCTGTTCGGTAAAAATCTTACTGAAAAACTCGTAGGGCCGTACCGGCTTCTTATGATAGCGCTTAATCAGGTTGCCCTGCTCAATATCTTCCAGTATTTTAATGAGCTTCAAATCGGTATCATCCAGGCAACTGCTAAACTCATTGGCCGTATTGGAGAACAGGCGCTGATGGGTGAAGGAAAACTCGCCGTTAGGATTGAGCTGTACAACGTGCGGTTCAATCAGGTACGACAGGTACTCGTGCCGGGCAACCGAATAAATTAACTGGCAGGGCTTGGTACTGTCAACACGTAGCATAGAGGGCGATGGTAAAAATTAACGCAAGCTACGCTGATAAAAAAATTCAAACGTAATGAGAATTGGCGGCAAATAAAAGAAGGAATTACAAGATGTGCACAATCAGGCAATTAAAGTAACTGCATCGCCCAAAGCTGAGTGGATACTACCCTGCAACTCATGCGTTCTTAAAACAAAAGGGCAAGAACAAAGCGCTTACTGCACTTATTCTCGCCCCTTGCATTTCACCTTTTATTTAATGCAGTTAACTTAGTTGCTGCTTTGTCTTGCTTCGTTCTTCAACTGGTCGTTGGCTACAATGGCAATCTCTACACGGCGGTTCTGCGCACGGCCGGTTTCGGTGGTATTATCGGCAATAGGCTCAGTTAAGCCCTTGCCCTCTGTGGTTAAACGGCTGCCGTTTACGTTATAGCCGGTTAAGTAGCTTTTAACCGCCTGTGCCCGGCGTACCGATAAATCCTGGTTATGCGTTGCAGTACCGGTGTTATCGGTATGGCCTACAATCAGTATAGTAGTTTGCGGATTGTTGTTCAATGAATTGGCCAGGTTCTGCAGGTTTGATTTTGCAGCCGGCTTCAGCGCGGTTTGATCCACATCAAATAAAATACCGGAGTCAAACTTCACCAATATACCTTCGCCCTCGCGTTCTACCGTTGCGCCGGGTACGCTTTGCTTGATCTCTGCCGCCTGGCGGTCCATTTTACGGCCGATAAATGCACCGGCGGTACCGCCTACCGCACCGCCAATAATAGCGCCCAATGCGGTATTACCGGCAGCCTTGCCAATAAATGCGCCTATGGTACCACCACCGCCGGCACCAATAGCTGCACCTTTTTGTGTTTTGGTTAAGGAGTTACAGCCAGGGCTTATAATGCCCGAGAAAACTATAGCTACGCCTGCAACCGCAGTTTTAAGTTTAAGATTTTTCATAATCGTGTTTTTTGAAATAGATGTGTGCATCCACTAACAAAGCAAATGCCAAAGCACCGTTTATATTTTATATGCCTGTATATATCTGACTTTCATAAGCCAGATAAGTTTAATAAGCATATCATATCCTTAAAGACTTACATCACTATCTGAATGATAATAGATAGCTGCATTATAATATATTATCTGGGAATTATAACAATTGATACCAGAGCACAGCCCGATGTGAAACACTGAAAACCAAAGCGGGCCATACCTGTTGCCTATGCAAGTGTTTAACACCAAACTTTTAATCTGATAAATAATGGGCTTTAAAGAAGAGCTAAGCAGCTTATTTACACCCGAAAGCCAGATACCCGCGCAATACCGTATTGAGGAAATACACCAGCGCGAGTATCTGAGCGGCGGGGAAATGCTGCCCTGGAACGGCGAGGTAAGCGAAGTATACTCACCCATCTGCATTCCAACCGCCGAAGGTTTGCAGCGCAAGCTGATCGGCAGCTACCCCCTGGGTACCGAAAAGGAAGCTAACGAGGCCCTGGATGCTGCTATGGCCGCTTACAATAATGGCCGGGGCGAATGGCCTACCATGAGCGTGGATAACCGCATTAAGTGTATGCAGAAATTTGTGTACAAAATGAGCGAGCAGCGCGACCTGATTGTTAAGCTTATCATGTGGGAGATCGGCAAATCCTACAGCGACTCGGGCAAGGAGTTTGACCGCACGGTAGAATATATTAATGCCACCATAGATGCGCTAAAGGAAATTGACCGCGAATCTTCGCGCTTTGAGATGGAAGAAGGCGTAGTAGCACAGATACGCCGCTCGCCGCTGGGCGTGGTACTGTGTATGGGGCCGTTCAATTATCCGCTAAACGAAACCTTTACTACCCTGATACCGGCCATTATCATGGGCAATACGGTATTATTCAAACCGCCAAAGCACGGTACCTTACTGCATTACCCGTTGCTAAAAGCTTTTCAGGAAGCTTTCCCGAAAGGGGTGGTCAATACCATATATGGCCGGGGTGCTAATGTAACGCCGGGCCTGATGGCTACCGGCAAAATCAACGTGCTGGCCTTTATTGGCTCCAGTAAGGTAGCTAATGATTTAAAGAAGCGCCATCCCAAAATTAACCGGCTGCGGGCGGTGTTAAGTCTAGATGCTAAGAATGCCGCCATTGTTACCAAAAACGCTGATTTAAAACTGGCGGTAAACGAATGTATATTAGGCGCTTTATCCTACAACGGGCAGCGGTGTACCGCCATTAAGGTGATCTTTGTACAAAAGGAAGTAGCCGATGACTTTGTAAAGCAGCTCAGCGAAGCGGTAAGCGCCTTAAAGCCCGGAATGCCCTGGACGGATAAGGTAAACATAACCCCGGTGGCCGAACCCGGCAAACCCGATTATCTGAAGGAATGTATTGATGATGCCATTGCGCATGGTGCGCAGATCATGAATGCGCATGGCGGCGAAACGGTAGCCTCTATGGTATTCCCGGCGGTAATGTACCCGGTGAATAAGGACATGAAGCTGTACCTCGAAGAGCAGTTTGGCCCGGTAATCCCGGTGATACCGTTTGAAACCATTGAGGAGCCGATTGAGTACCAGATCAACTCGCCGCATGGGATGCAGGTGAGCATTTTCAGCAATGATGCCAAAGAGCTTGGCGAACTGATAGACCCGTTTGTGAACCTCGTAAGCCGGGTAAACATTAACGCCCAGTGCCAGCGCGGGCCCGATAACTTCCCGTTCACCGGCCGTAAGGATAGCGCCGAGGGTACCTTATCCGTACCTGATGCCCTGCGTTCCTTCTCGCTCCGCTCGCTGGTGGCCACCAAGCTTACCGATACCAACAAGCAACTGCTCAATGAGATTGTGAACGACCATGATTCCAGCTTTTTAAGCACGAATTATATATTTTAGGAAAAGCAGGTTACCTTAACAAAAAGGGTTGTGCCGAAGGGCATAACCCTTTTTGTTTCTCCCCGGCGAAAGCTGAACTAACGATACGTAAATTTCTGTTTCTGATATTGTAGCATTCTACCAACAAGCTGCGTAATAAGGATATAGCCTGATAATTCAATGAGAACAAAACTTCTGCTATTATTCTTTTGCGCCCTTGCAGCAGGCGCCTGTAAAAAGGAAAATGTAAACAGCGCTGTACTAACCGGCAAGTGGAAACTGGTGGCTACCTATTCCAGTAACGGCGCTCAGGGCAACTGGACAGCAGTTGCAGATAAAAAGGATTACGATTATATACAGTTCAATGCCGACAGTACCTTAACCGGTAACGACGGGTTTGCCGGGTTTGACCGGTATCGCCTTAAAGACAGCGTTACCATCGCAATTACCCAGGCAGGCGCTAATCGCCATGAATATAAATATGAACTTAAAGCCGGTACGCTTACCCTGTCGCCATCCTATCCCACCTTTTGCATTGAAGGCTGCGCCTCGCGGTACGAAAAGCTAAAGAACTAACCAACTGCACGGCGCTGCCTCCAGGCGGTTACCAGCAGCCAGGCTAATGCCAGCAAGCCCAATACATTGGTGAGCTTGGGTAAATAATCGCCAAAGCGTGAGTAAAAGGTAAGATCGGTATTTAAGTTGATGTCCTGCTTAATAGCCGTTGGTACCCACCAGCCGGTACTTTTTACCACATCGCCGCGCTGGTTAATAAATGCCGAGATACCCGTATTGGCCGAGCGGCATACCCAGCGGCGGTTCTCAATGGCCCGCAGCTTGGCATAATCCAGGTGCTGGTCCTTGCCCGAGGTATTTTCCCACCAGCCATCGTTGGTGATAATGGCGATAAATTGTGCCCCCTTGCGTACCGATTGCGCCACATAATCGCCCCAGATGGATTCGTAGCAAATTACAGGGTCAACCCCGATGCCGCTTTGCGCATAAAACACGCCTGCCTCTTTCTGGCTGCCATAACTGCCCGTTGCCCCGCCCAGATGCTCAAAGGCCGGCTTCAGGAATGACATGGCCGCGCTGAAGGGAATCATCTCCGCCCCCGGCACCAGCTTCGATTTATGGTACACCTGTACTTTGGCCGAGTTTTCAATGTTCAGCGCTGTATTAAAGGCATCATAATATTGGCTGCTGCCCGGCATCTTGCTGGCTGTAGGTGTATGGTCGTCGGGATATATTTTGTAAGTTTCTGCACCGGTAAGCACGTTGGCATTTTTGTACTTGCCTAAAAACTGCTTGATCTGTGCATAATAGGCGCTGCCCTGCAACTTGTCTTCATCTACATTCTCCGCTATTGCGGTTTCGGGCCAGATAAAATACTCGGTATTGGGCTGAGCTAAAGAATCAGACAAGTGCGTGAGGATGGTTAGCTGCTGCCCGGCAGGCACCGTTGAAGATTTGGCATAGGGGTCGATGTTCGGCTGTGCTACCACGATATTCGACGGGTCGGGCAACTCTTCATAGGTATAATAGCGGTACAGGGACAAGCCCAGAGGCAGTATCAGCGTAATCACAAACGCAGCCACCATTTTGGTACGGTACGTTTTGGGCTGCGCTTCGCGGAGGCTGATGTAGATCAGGAACGCAAAAATATTGGTGAGCCATATCCACAGCGTACCGCCGTATACGCCGGTATACTCATACCACTGCACCCACTGGTGGCTAATGGCAAAACCGTTACCCAACGTCATCCACGGAAAGTTTAAATCCCAGGTTTGGTGCAGGTACTCGTAGCCTATCCAAAAGCACACCAGCCCGGCCAGTGCGATGTTTCGTACAGTTACCAGCCGCAGGCGGTAATACAGCCAGCAGGCGGAAGACATGAGCAGCGGCCCCAGCGAGTAAGGCACCAGCGTAATGGGTATAGCTACCAGCGGCCCAACAGTTTTCAGGGAGTTATACACCCACCAGATGCTCAGTGTGTTCCACACAAAAAAGCCGGCAAAGGTAGTCCAGAACAGTTTTTTGCCCCGCTTTACGCCATTTGAACTGATGATGTTTTCCATCACGATCAGCATCGGCACCAGCCCTATAAACAGCAGCCCCGGCGTGAACGCAGTAGGCGGCCAGGCTATCCACAGCAACAAACCGGAAAACAGGGACAGGAGTATGTTATTTTTCATTACTAATCTTTACCACATTGTCATTGCGAGGTACGAAGCAATCTCATCTTATACAGGGCGGATAAGCATAGCTACGCGATTGCTTCGTACCTCGAAATAACAGTTATTCATCATTTTTCTTCAGTTTAGCCACAATCGCAGGCCCCACGCAAATCACAAACTCGCCTTTCACCGGGTGGGTTTCGTAATAAGCCTTTACCTCGGCAACCGTACCCCGCACCGTTTCTTCATATAGCTTGGTCAGCTCACGTGATACGGATAGCAGGCGGTCTTCGCCAAAGTAGGTAGCCATCTCGTCCAGCGTTTTCAGCAGGCGGTGCGGCGATTCATAGAGGATGATCGTGCGTTCCTCATCGGCCAGAAACTTGTAGCGGGTTTGCCGTCCCTTTTTCAATGGCAAGAAACCTTCGAAGCAAAAGCGGTCGGTAGGGAAGCCGGAGTTGACCAGTGCGGGTACAAAGGCCGTAGCGCCGGGCAGGCATTCTACCGGCAGGTTATACTTCAGCGCTTCGCGCACCAGGTAAAAGCCGGGATCGGAAATGGCAGGCGTACCGGCATCCGAAATTAAGGCCACCTGTTTACCTTCCACCAGCATCAGCCGCACAATCTCCGTGGCCGACTGGTGCTCATTGTGCTGATGGTGGGCCAGCACCCGCTGATTCACCCCAAAGTGCTTCAGCAGCGGTGCCGAAGTGCGGGTATCTTCGGCCAGTATTAAATCTGCCTCTTTTAATATGCGCACGGCCCTGAAGGTCATATCCTCCAGGTTGCCGATGGGGGTGGGTACGAGGTATAGTTTGCCTGTTGGGTTCATGGTTGGTGGTTCATGGTTCATAGCTGTTTGTGCGTTATTCATAAGGTGCAAATTCTCTTACCATGAACTATCAACTATAAACCATGAACTATATAATTATCTTTGCCTTAAAATTCTGAATAAATGCTGCAAGTTAGTTATATCCGCGATAACCGGGAACAAGTTTTGGAACGATTGGCTGTAAAAAATTTCAGGCAGCCCGAACTGGTGGATGAAGTGCTGAAACTGGATGAGCAGCGCCGCCAAACCCAAAACAAGCTTGACAATATTTCAGCCGAGGCCAATGCCGCCGCCCGGCAGATTGGCGAGCTGATGCGCAGCGGTAAAAAAGACGAAGCCAACGAAATTAAGGCCAAAACCGGTGCCTGGAAAGAAGAAGGCAAGCAGTTAAGCGAGCAGTTAACAGCGTTTGAAACCGAGTTGTACCAAAAACTGGTGCAACTGCCCAACCTGCCGCACAGCAGCGTACCTAAAGGTATTGTGGCAGAAGATAACGAGATTGTACTAGAGAACGGCGAAAAGCCAGCCTTACCGACGAGCGCCCTGCCGCACTGGGAACTGGCAACCAAGTATAACCTGATTGATTTTGAATTAGGCGTAAAAATTACCGGCGCGGGTTTCCCGGTGTATAAAGGCAAGGGCGCCAAACTGCAACGGGCGCTGATTGCCTTCTTTTTAGATGAAGCCGAAAAGGCCGGTTACCAGGAACTACAGGTACCGCTTATGGTGAACGAAGCTTCGGGCTTTGGCACCGGACAGTTGCCGGATAAGGAAGGCCAGATGTATTATATGGGTACCGATAATCTGTACATGATACCAACCGCCGAGGTGCCGATTACCAATATTTACCGCGATGTAATTTTGAAAGGTGAGGAGTTACCTATACAGAACTGCGGTTACACGCCCTGCTTTCGCCGTGAGGCAGGTTCTTACGGGGCGCATGTGCGCGGCCTGAACCGTTTGCACCAGTTTGATAAGGTAGAACTGGTACAGGTAGTACACCCGGATAATTCCTATAACACCCTGGAGCAGATGAGCGCCCATGTGCAGGGCCTGCTGCAAAAGCTTGGCCTGCCTTACCGCGTGCTGCGCCTTTGCGGCGGTGATATGGGTTTTGCCGCTGCCCTTACCTATGATATGGAAACCTGGAGCGCCGCCCAGCAGCGCTGGCTGGAGGTATCCTCGGTATCCAACTTCGAAACCTTTCAGAGCAACCGCCTGAAACTGCGTTTCCGTAATGCTGAGGGCAAAACGCAGTTGGCCCACACGCTTAACGGCAGTGCGCTGGCCCTGCCCCGCATTGTGGCTACCCTGCTGGAAAATAACCAGACCGAGAACGGCATTAAAATACCTGAAGTATTGGTGCCTTATACACGGTTTGAGTGGATTGATTAAAGCACCGCTTCAAACCCAACCCCACAACCCCAGTCATTTTGACCGCAGGGAGAAATCTTCTCCAGGCGACTGGTGTGCGGCAGAAGATTTCTCCCTGCGGTCGAAATGACTTTAGGTGTGCTATTGAAGTTGTTTAGCTATAAGCTGCACGGCCATCCGCACCACAACCTTTTTCGCCACTTCCTCTGCTTTTAAACCTGCAAGCCTGCTAAACAAACACGCCTGCATCCATGTTACCTCCTTACATTTAATTGCAGTAACTTATGAAATGGTTTGGCGGACGCGAAAGTGATAACGTAGAGGAAGGCAGCGGCGGCGGCGGCCGTGGCGGCTTAGCCCTCGGTGGCGGTGTAGTCGGCATTATCGGGGTCATCATTTACCTGTTTACCGGGGTGAACCCTACGCAGTATCTGGGCGGCGGCGGTGATTCCGGTGAGCAGCAGGCCAGCACCAGGGTTACCCAGTCGTCAAGTCCGGAGCAGGTGCTGTCGCGCAAGGTGCTGGCCGGTACCGAGGATGTGTGGGACAGCTTATTCCGTGCACAGGGTGTACAGTACGAACGGCCCACCATGCACTTTTTTACCGATGCGGTACAATCGGGCTGCGGTAATGCCAGCTCGCAAACCGGGCCGTTCTATTGCCCTGCCGACCAGAAAGTTTATATCGATCTTTCGTTTTTTGATGAATTAAGGAACCGCTTCAATGCTCCCGGCGATTTTGCCGAGGCCTATGTAATTGCCCATGAGGTGGGCCACCACGTGCAAAAACTATTAGGCACTTCAGATAAGGTAGAGCAGGCGGAGCAGAATGCCAGCGAGGAAGAGCGCAACCGCCTGTCGGTAAAGCTGGAACTGCAGGCCGATTTTTATGCCGGCGTATGGGCACACTATGAAAACCTGTATCATCAGAACGGGCTGGTGCTGGAAAAAGGCGACATCGAATCAGCCCTGAATGCGGCTACGCAGATTGGCGACGACCGCCTGCAGCAGGAAACCCAGGGCCGCGTAGAGCCCGACTCCTTTACCCACGGCACCAGCGCCCAGCGCGTCTACTGGTTCAAAAAAGGCTTCGAAACCGGTGATTTGCGGCAGGGCAATACCTTTGCTGACCCGAGTTTGAATTAAGAAAGAAATAGATTTGGGTAAATACCTGAATATATGAAAGAGGGCCAAAAGCTTTGGACAAGGGAAGAAACTATTTTAGCAATAAACCTGTATTGCAAAATTCCTTTTGGGCAAATGCACAGCCGCAATGCTGCCGTAATTGATTTAGCCTTACTTATTCACAGAACTCCCAGTTCCGTTGCCCGTAAATTAGGCAATTTGGCAAGCCTTGACCCCAAGTTACAGCAAAGGGGTATAAAAGGCTTACCTAACATTAGCAAGTTAGACCAAGAAGTTTGGCAAGACTATATGCTAAACTGGGATGATCAATTTATTGAAGGAGAGCAGTTGCTTGCCAGCAAAAAGGCTACCTCAATTGAAAAATTGAATAGCATCGACCTAAATAATCTACCGATAGTTGAAGGGTATGAAAAGGAACGGTTGGTTAAATCCAGGATCAATCAGCACCTGTTCAGGCGTATTGTTCTTTCCAACTACAACAATCAGTGTTGCATTACAGGCATTGCCTTAACCGAACTGCTGGTTGCAAGCCATATTTTGCCGTGGAGCATTGACAAAGTAAATAGGCTAAATCCGGCAAACGGGTTATCCTTAAATAACTTGCATGACAAGGCATTCGACAGCGGATTAATCACAATAACTGAAGATTTTAAAATTAAAGTGTCTTCGAGGTTTTATAAGTACAAAGAAGTTAAAAGCATTCAAGACAACTTTATCCAATACAATGGCCAGCCTTTAGTTGAGCCAAAAAAATTCTTACCTAATACTGAATTTTTGAAAGTTCACCAAGATAGGTTCATATCTTAGTTTTGGATTTCAAATTTGTCATTGCGAGGAGGAACGACGAAGCAATCCCGTAGCTATTTCTATTCGCCCTGTATTCGACGAGATTGCTTCGTACCTCGCAATGACAAACTCCTCTTGTTAGTATAAGCTTACCCACTTAAGTCATTCCATGCCGGATTACTATCCACTATCAATTCGATCTTATTTTGCCTTGACCCTGCTTTAAGCTGCTTCTCACGGGCAATAGCCTCTTGCACCCATTGGTACTGCTCGAAATATACAAGTCTGTCACAATTGTATTTAGCAGTAAACCCTTTATATAGTTTGCTTTTATGCTGTAAAATCCTTTCCTGTAAATTGCTGGTTACACCTATGTAAAACACAGTGTTTGCTTTATTACTAAGTATATAAACATAATATACGGTTGACATAGTTATAAAAGATACAAAAGCTGTCATTGCGAGGTACGAAGCAATCTCGTCGAATACAAAGCGAATATGTAAATTTACGATATTGCCTTGTCTTTCCTCTTCGCGATGACATTCAAAATATAAAAGTTCACTTATAGCCGATTGACACTACCTTGTATTGGGCATAAATTTGCCTCATGCCGAATATCAAACTGCATTACCTGTACCGCGACGGCGCTAACTATAAGCAGTTCGGCGTTGTTGTATTTGATAATCCTCAACACCTTACCCCTGTTTATTTAACCTCACTTATTCAATCGAAACTCATTGATGGAACTTGGTTTTACGCAAATCAATGGCAACTGCCCGACCTGCACTTCGGCACCTGGGATGATGAGATTGACCACACCTTGCATGAGTTTGAAATGGTGGAATATACTTCCGAACCTCCAAATACAATGCTTACCTTAGCCAGGTTCATTCAGCGGATAGAAAATACGAACCGGGTTTAATACATTCATGAAATCTAACTTCTACTTACTGGCAGCAGCCATCATTACACTGGCTTCCTGCTCACACAAGGTAACTAAAGTAACCAAAGTCATCACCGTTACTACACCGGCCGGCCCCTATGCCCAAACGGATAAAGTATACAGCGACCATGTGGCCGAATACATCGCCAAAATAGCCCAAACCAACCCGGCTGCCCTTACGGATAGTATGGGCGTACCTATTCCTTCGCAATGGGTGGGTACGGTAAATTCGGGCATCCGCAAGGCCAATTATGTAATTATCCATTATACCGCGCAGGATTCGCTGGCGCAAACCATCCGCACCTTTATCACGCCGGTAAGCCAGGTAAGCGCCCACTACGTGATCGGTCGCGATGGTAAGGTGGTGCACATGGTGAATGATTACCTGCGGGCCAACCATGCCGGCGTAGGTAAATGGGGCAACGTGGTGGATATGAACAGCTGCTCCATCGGCATCGAGATTGACAATAACGGCAGCGAACCGTACAGCGAGGTGCAGATTAAAAGTCTGCTGGCCTTACTCACTTTCCTGAAAACCACCTATAACATTCCGGCCGCCAATTTTATCGGCCATCAGGACTTTGCCCCCCGGCGCAAGCCCGATCCCGGCACTTATTTTCCCTGGAAGCTATTGTCGCAAAAAGGCTTCGGCTACTGGAGCGATGAGGTACTGGAGCTGGCCCCCGAAAACTTCGACGTAACCACCGCCCTGCGCCTCATCGGCTACGATACGCGCGACCTGAATGCGGCCATCATTGCCTTTAAGCGCCACTTTGTACAGCAGGACAGCAGCCCCAAAATGAGCCAGCTGGATTTAAACGTACTGTACAACGTATATCAGAAATATTAGCAGGCCATAATGCCCAATGCGGATGCCCTGCATGGCATCACCGGCTCCTTTAATAAATAGGCTGCCCCCATAATTTTTATTACTATTGCTGCGTAACAGCACATTTAAATAAAAATCTATGCAGCTTCGCGTATTACTGCTTGCCTGGTTAGCAACGGTTTCATTTGCTTCCTTCAGTCAAACTATCCTTGTGCAGCCTGGTGTTAACCTGCCGCCTGATACTGCCGTTAGCCAACAGCTGCTTACCGCGCTGAATGCCTTTACAGCACAAAAAGAGAATGCCAACAGTGCAAATGTGTATGTATTGAAAAGTGAATTGCTCAGTACCTCGGCCCTGCTGGATGAAATGAAGGCGATAGAACACAGCAGCAGGCCTGCACAAAAGAATGCCTATCAGCCTTATCTTACCAACATAGTAGCTGCCGATGGCATTCATTTTATACTGCAACTGGCCTACATGGGCATTAATGAAAGGCAGCCCATATTACAGGCGGCGTTTGAACTTAGGGCTTTAAGGCAGGGCACCCGCTTTTCCTTTTATTCGCCGATGCATGCCTACACACAAAGCTGGCATACCAAAAAGCTGGGTAATATTACCTTTTATTATAAAGAAACTTTACATCAGGCTGATGCACGTGCTTACCGGCAAGCTGTTGACAATTACGACAAAAAGCTGCATGCGCCTCATGAGCCTGTTGTGGTATATTATGCTGATGATTTTACAGAAGTGCAGCACTTGCTGGGCATAAATTACAAAGCCGCCTACAATGGTCAAAAGTACAATAACCTTACCGCCCATGAGCACGATACCACACTTGTGATTAACGGGTGGAACGATGAGGCACACCGGTTTGATCCGCATGATTTATGGCACGAGCGGCTGCGCACCGTAATGAAGCCCGAAGTAATTAACCGCCCGGTAGATGAAGGCTGCGCCTACCTGTACGGCGGCAGTTGGGGCTATTCCTGGACCGAAGTATTGGCTAAATTTAAAGCCTACGCCACTGCTCACCCCAACGCCGACTGGCTGCAGCTATACCTGGACGGAACCAACTTTGAGGCAGCACCCAAAACATTAAAAATCTCCTTTGCGCTGAACGCGTTGCTGGTTCGAAAAATTGAAAAGGAGAAAGGCTTTGATGCCGTAAAACCGCTGTTAAGTTGCGGGCCTAAGGAGCCGGGCGATGAAAATTATTTCAAGGCACTACAAGTAGTAACCGGCATTACCAAAGCCCGTTATAATGCAGAAATGAAAAAGCTGATTGCACAGTTATAAGCAATATTTCAGAATTAATGCGACTGTAAGGATTGGTTAATATCTTCTTTATGCTGTAAGGTATAAGAAAGGGCCACCTTAACAAACTCATTTAGCGTAATATTGCGCACAGCAGCAAATACAGCGGCTTCCTTATGCAGTGTTGCAGGTACACGCACGTTAAAGGTTCCCTTGTATGTTTTTCCGGGTGCCTTATTTAGGGCAAGGCAAGTTTCCAGGTAATCTTCTACCGCTTCTTCAAAAGCTGCTTTAAGCTCTTGTACAGATGAGCCTTCAAAGCTCACTAAATCATCAATGCCCAGTATTTTGCCAAAAAATATTTCATCATCAGCACTAAAGTGTACTGTGGCATAATAACCCTTATATTGTATGATGTCTGTCAATTTAAATGTGGCCTTTGGCCTTTAATTGTTCTATTACCTCCCTTAACGCATATTGTTTAACAACAGGGCTTGGATGAGGTTTATGCAAACTGATGATATGGTTATTCTGGTCTGCAAACTTTCTTCTGGAGCCTCCGGTTTTGCCGCCGGTTACTTCTCTATACCCATAATGGGCAACTATCTTAATCAACTCGTCCCAGGTAAAATCCTTGGGAACCGATAAGAACCGATTTTTCAGTTTCTCGTACTGCGACATGGTAGCCGTTTGTTTTTAGCGCAGAGGTGTGACTGCCGTATTTCATATAAGTTGTTCCTCCTTGATTTTAACACACTATTTAAAAGGGGAGTAGGGTTTGAAATAAGACCAAATTTTCAAATTTGGCTTAATAGCAGTAAATGTAAAAAATGAACAGCAGCAATGCAACTATTTTTTAGTTACATTGCTATTTGCTAATAAATATATAAGATATTACTCCTTAGCTACAGCTTTTTAAACACAACCATTCTACCTAATCCCCCTCAAAATCTTACCTTTGCGTACTGATACAGCGATAAGTACTAAAATTCATGTTTGAAAATCTATCCGACAAATTAGACCGGGCGTTCAAGGTGCTGAAAGGGCAGGGCACCATTACGGAAATCAACGTGGCCGAAACCATGAAGGAAATCCGTAAGGCGCTGCTGGATGCCGACGTTAACTATAAAACTGCCAAAGCCTTTACCGATGAGGTGAGGCAGAAGGCATTGGGCGAAAATGTACTGACATCTATTTCGCCGGGGCAGCTGCTCACCAAAATTATGAACGATGAGCTGACCAGCCTGATGGGCGGCAGCACTGCGGAGCTTAATTTTCCGGCCACGCCCACTGTTATCCTGATTGCAGGGTTGAACGGTGCGGGTAAAACCACGTTTACCGGCAAGCTGGCTAACTTCTTAAAAACACAAAAGAACAAGAAACCCTTACTGGTAGCCGATGACGTGTACCGCCCTGCGGCCATTGACCAGCTGGAGGTATTGGGCTCGCAAATCGGCATCCCCGTATATGCCAACCGCGAAAGTAATGACCCGGTAGCTATTGCCCGCGAAGGCGTGGCCATGGCTAAGCAGAACGGCCATAATGTAGTTATTATTGATACCGCCGGCCGCCTGGCGGTAGATGAAGCCATGATGCAGGAGGTGGAGCGCATTAAGGCCGCCGTTAATCCGCACGAAATTTTATTCGTGGTGGATGCCATGACCGGCCAGGATGCGGTGAATACGGCCAAAGTATTTAATGACCGTTTGGATTTTACCGGTGCGGTACTCACCAAGCTGGATGGTGATACCCGCGGCGGTGCAGCCTTGTCCATTAAATCGGTAGTGAACAAGCCGATTAAGTTTATTGGTACGGGCGAAAAGATGGAAGCGCTGGACGTGTTCCACCCCGACCGTATGGCCTCGCGTATTTTGGGCATGGGCGACGTGGTATCACTGGTAGAGCGTGCCCAGCAGCAGTTTGACGAAAAGGAAGCAGCCGAACTGCAGAAGAAGATCCGCAAGAATAAGTTTGACTTTAACGATTTTTACAGCCAGATACAGCAGATCAAGAAAATGGGTAACATGAAGGATCTGATGGGCATGATACCCGGCGTAGGCAAAATGATGAAAGATGTAGAGATTGACGATAACGCTTTCAAATCCATCGAAGCCATTATCTCTTCTATGACCCCGCAGGAAAAATCAAACCCGGATATCATCAACCCCAGCCGCCGTAACCGCATCGCCAAAGGCTCGGGCACCGAGCTGGCCGAAGTAAACCGCCTGATCAAGCAGTTTGATGATATGCGCAAGGTAATGAAGCAAATGAGCAACCCCGCCGCCATGGCCAACATGATGCGCCGGATGCCGAAGATGTAAGGAAATAAGTTAAATAAGAAAGCCGTTTAAGTGAATTACTTAAGCGGCTTTCTTATTTAACAATAGCTACATTCAAACTTTAAAACAAAATTTAATCTTGTAATATTATATTTAATAATCAAATAACTATTTTTGATGCAATTCGTACAATATAAAATATTGCCAACCAATTAACTGAGTATTAACATTAAAACTTTACGGCCATGATCAACTCCTATCAATCCCTTTATGTAGCGTTGCACCGGTGGATATTTAAAAACTTTGGCCAGGGCAAGCTGCCGCAGAATAAATCATTGTTTAACGTAAGCTTTTTGCTGATTGTGGTGCTGGCGTATGTACTGCTGGCTATGCAATTTATGGTAAGCTCGCATCTGGTGCACCTGAATACTGAGGTAGCTTTATATATGCTGCTGGGTACGGCCTTTTTTATGTGCATTAATTACCTGGTGCTGCTCAATAACAAGTGGCTTAAGTCCCTTAATGAACGCATGGCCGTAATGAGCCGCCATAATAAAAACGTATGGTCAGTAGTCTTACTGCTCAATGTGATTGCCGTATGTGTGTTTGCTATGGCAATGGTAAAGTAAGGCTTTCTAAATTCGTAATAAAGATATAGAGAGGTGTTATCATTTTAATTGCTTTTTCGATTTTATAGCTTACCAAAGTCTGCTTAATTTTGAACCATGCCAGTTAAATATCTTACTGACGAAAAAGGCCATACTACTGATGTACAATTGTCTGTTCATGACTATTTCAATTTGCTGGAACGGGCAAATGAACTACCCGAACATGTTAAAAATGGCATTAAAAGGGGGCAGCTACAGGCAAGTCAGGGTATTAAAAAATCAACAGATGAGGTAATGCGCAAGTATAAAAAATAAGTGGAAGTTTATGAAGTAAGGTGGACACCTGAGGCTGAAACCACATTTGATACTATTATAAAATTTATTAATGCAGGCTGGGGTGAATTTGCAACCGAGAGATTCCTAAGCAAAACTGAAAAGCTGCTCGCTGCTTTAACACTGCAGCCATCGGGATTTCCTGAACCCATCATACACCAGGTAAGAAAAGCAGTTGTCACAAAAAATCTTCTTTATTTTATGAAGTTCAGAAGTATAAAGTTATTCTGCTTTTCTTTTGGGATAACCGGCAGGATCCTTTAATCTTTTAATAGTACAAGTAAGTTTGCTTTTTGCATCACTGCAAACCTACTTTTTCCTGTAATTTCCTTACCTTCCGCCTAATCTAAAAATCTGAATCTTTTGTTAGTTAAAACGTTTGGCAGTGCGGTGTATGGCGTGGAGGCCAGTACCATTACGGTGGAAGTGAACATTGCCTCGGGTACCGGCTATTTTATTGTGGGCCTGCCCGATAATGCCGTAAAGGAAAGCTACTTCCGTATTGATTCGGCCCTTAAACATTGCGGTTACCACATGCCCCGGCAACGGCTGGTAGTCAACATGGCCCCGGCGGATATCCGTAAAGAGGGTTCGGCTTATGACCTCACTATTGCCGCCGGCATCCTCGCCGCCTCAAGCCAGATTGAAGCGGAAAATTTGGATAAATATTTAATTATGGGTGAGCTGTCGCTCGACGGCGAACTGCGCCCCATTAAAGGGGCGCTGCCTATTGCTATACAAGCCCGCCGCGAGGGTTACAAAGGTTTTATCCTCCCCAAACAAAATGCCCGCGAGGCGGCCATTGTAAGCGATTTGGATGTTTATGGCATAGATAATATCAAAGAGGTAGTTGACTTTTTTAATAACGAAAGTCAGTTAAAACCCACCGTAGTAAACACCCGCGAGGAGTTTTACGACAGCCTGTGCAATTACGAAACCGATTTCAGCGATGTGAAAGGCCAGGAGAATATCAAACGCGCATTAGAGATTGCGGCGGCGGGCGGCCACAATGTTATCCTGATCGGGCCGCCGGGGGCAGGTAAAACCATGCTGGCCCGGCGGCTGCCTTCCATTTTGCCGCCGCTCACGCTGCATGAATCTTTAGAAACCACCAAAATACATTCAGTAGCCGGTAAAATGGCCGCGGCTGATGCCCTGGTTACCGTTAGGCCCTTCCGGGCGCCGCACCACACCATCTCAGATGTGGCCTTAGTAGGCGGGGGCGGCAATCCGCAGCCCGGCGAAATATCGCTGGCCCATAACGGGGTGCTGTTTTTAGATGAATTGCCCGAATTTAAGCGCACGGTATTGGAGGTAATGCGCCAGCCGCTGGAAGAGCGCCGCATCACCATTTCGAGGGCACGCATGACGGTGGAATATCCTTCCAGCTTTATGCTGATTGCCAGCATGAACCCCTGCCCCTGCGGTTATTATAATCACCCGGAGAAGGAATGCATTTGCCCGCCCGGAACGGTGCAGAAGTACCTAAGCAAAATATCCGGCCCCCTGCTGGACCGGATTGACCTGCATGTGGAGGTAACACCGGTAAACTTCAGCGAACTGTCCTCCGAGCGTATATCCGAAAAGAGCGATGATATCCGTGAACGGGTCATCAAGGCCCGCGATATACAGATTGAACGCTTTGGCAATAAACCCGACCTGCATGCCAACGCCCAGATGAGCTCCAAACAGGTGCGCGACTTGTGCAAGATAGATGCCGCCGGCCAAACCCTGCTTAAAAAAGCGATGGAAAAGCTGGGGCTATCCGCCCGTGCCTATGACCGCATTCTGAAGGTAGCCCGTACCATTGCCGACCTGGCCGGCAGCCCGGATATCCAGTTGGCGCATCTGGCCGAGGCGATACATTTCCGCAGCCTGGATAGAGAAGGCTGGGCAGGATAGCAGGATACATCAGCGCAGCCCGGGATACTTTTGAGTCTATCTTTATCCCAACGCTGCCCCAAATTTATATGTAAAACTTATTTTCTGTAGCAGAAAAAGTGCTTTCAGGGCTTGTGCAATGTGGGTTTCTTTATAAGTTTCAGTCAAAAACAACAGGCCCCGATTGTTAGCAATCAGGGCCTGTTATAACACTGAAATAATCAAATTACTTGGCTTGCGCAATTACGGCCTCGTTAAGGCGTACATATTCATCGCTTTTGCCTTCTTTGGCTAAACGGGCGCCTTCCTGCGCGGTAGCCCTCGCTGCGGCTTTATCACCTGCCTTTAACTGAATGCGGGCCTTCCATAGCTTTACTGAAAAACTTTTGGGATTTGCTTTTTCTGCCTCGTTTATCCAGGCTAAAGCTTTATTCAAATCCTGCCCGTTGTCATAATAATATTGTGCAGCCTGAAAGTAAGGCTTTTTCTCACCTTTCATGGCTTCGTCAATATTGGCCAGTACGCGGCTGTTTACTTCGGTAGCTATCGGTATCATTACTGCGGTGCGCTCCCACATTAAATGCAACTGGCACGAAGCAGGCAGCACGTTGGCAAACTGCATGGTAAAGGTTTCTATATTCTCCCTCATTTTTACCGGCTTTACTTTAAAGCGCAGTACGTCATCAGCCTCCTTGTACGTATAGGCGCCCCATTGCTTGGAGGTTTTATTAAGGATGATGGTCCATTCCTCCTTGCCCGGGATGGTAAACAAGCCGTATTCACCCGCAGGTACTTTGTTACCGGCCAGGGTAACCTCATCGGTAAAGCTGATTACCGTTGCCGAATTGGCGCCGGTACGCCATATCTGGCCGTATGGGGCCAGTTCAGTAAATACACCGCGGCCCTTAACGTTGGGGCGCGAATAGGTAAGGGTGATTTTACCCAGGCCAAAGTCCTGAATGATGGTTTGGGCCGAACTGGCCTGCGGCACTTTAAAGCCTTGCGAATAGGCCGGTACAACACAGGCTAAGCCGCACAGCAGCATCAGCAAGTAGAATTTTTTCATGATATGAATATATTTTGATGGCGAAGATAAAGAATGCAGTACAGATTGCTGCTAATCGCTGATAAGACTGCTTAGAAGTAAAAAAGGCTTAAAAAGAAAAAGTCCCCCCGGACTTGCTCTGGGGGAACTTTCAACCTAAACCTTATCACAATTAAACTGGTAAGTTTACCAGTTCATATATATTAACTCAATTGCTGTACCAAAATTGCGGCTGCCTGTAAAAAACTTTTAATATTGCCAAAACACCTTTTTTTCCACAGCAGGCGCATTTTTCCACAGCCAAGCAAACTTACCGCTTAAGCAGCTATCTGTTTAAAAAAACATTAGTGTATACTATTCTGCACGTACTGTATAAATTTATACCTGTTTTGTGAAATTTCGCTTAGGCAGATAACCGTTCAACAGGGCCGGTAACGGCAGCACATCAACCAATACGAAGCTCCAATTACAGAAACTGTAATATAATTTTTTTGCCCGCGGCTAAAGCTGATGCAGCAGCCCTGTTAAATTTAAGTAGTTGAACCGGGCTTTAGTGATTGTGTAATTCCGGCTTAAACCGCTTTGCCAGCAGGCAGGTGGCTCTCGATAAATCAATATCCACTACCAGTACGCCGGGCTGCCCGTAGGGCTGGTGCGCTATGCAGGTGCCATCAGGCGCTATTACTGCGCTGGCCGATTCAGGATAGGGAAGCGCATAATTGGAAGTGGCGAAGTAGATGGTATTTTCCAAAGCCCGCATCATCTGCGCCTTTTCATAATAAGGGCTGGCTTTATGCGCCCACTCCACTGGCATTACACCGGTTGTGCTACTGCCGGTAAGGTTGGGATGAAATACGACCTGTGCCCCCTGCCGGGCGGCCCACCTTACCAGTTCGGGGTACCTGAAACCTTCATGGCATATCACAATGCCGAAGATTAAGCCATTTACTTTAAAAACAGCACGTTGCGTACCAGGCACCCACAATTCATCTTCAGAGGGATCTAACTGGTTTTTGGTTTGATAACCCAATACCTCGCCTTCGTTTGATATTACTTGCGCCACATTCAGCAGGCCTTCAGGCGCATGCCAGTCCATCGGCATTATCACGGCAATTTTATGGGCTGCGGCCATAATGCCTACCTGGTTCAAGGCATCCTGCAATTGCCGGGCAGTATAATGTCCGGTTCTTATGCCTGTTTCCGGATAGCCGGGGAGATACGTTTCAGGGAAGCAAATAATTTCAGCCCCTTTACCGGCGGCTTCTTTAATCAGAAGTTCAATCTGATATAAACCGTCGTTTAACGATTGGGGATAAGGCGGGGAGGCTAACGCTATCTTCATAAGATAAATGGTTTTACAGAGTAGCGCTGCAAATATGCCGATAATAACCGCAAAAAATTTTACAGCAGCAGATAAATCTTTAATTCGAGCTATTGCAAATCACTGGCATCGGGCATTTGTATAAATACGCCTTCCTCTACCTTTACTTCGTTTTTAATAACCAGCCGGTGCTGCTCCAGATCGTACTTATCATAAATGGAGAGCACGTGTACTTTCAGATTTTCAATAGATACTGGCGCGCCTAATTCCACCTCATAAATATTGGTGCGTATAATGCCCCGGCCATCTACCAAAATGGTAAGGCCCGAGCCAATGGCTTCCATGCAGTTACCTTCGGTAATGAGCAGCCCGGCATCTTCGCCCAGCCCGATACCCAGCAGGCCCGGATTGGTAGCTACCGCGTAAAACAGGCGGCCAATACGCCCGCGCTGTACAAAATGGGTATCAATAATTACCGAGTCGATAAAACCCAGTCCGGCGGTAATCTGCACCTCGCCCTTTACCAGCGCATCGCTGCTCTGGCCGCGATAGATCATGTTGGCCGATGCCGCCGCTGCACCGGCCGAAGTGCCGGCAATCACAAAGTTTTCGTGGCAGTATCGGTGCTTCAATATCTGCAAAAATTCGGTGCCGCCAAAAATAGAGCTCAGGCGCAGCTGGTCGCCGCCGCTGAACATCACCACATCGGCCTTGCGGATGCGCTCCAGGTACTCCGGCTTCATGGCATCCTCGCGGTTGCGGATGTCAAGCACATTTATATGGGTAACGTTGAGTTGATTGAAAGACTTAATGTATTCGGTTCCCACCAGCTCCGGTATCTGCGAGGCCGTAGTAATTACCTCTACCACCGAACCCTCCTGATTGGCCGATTCGGTGATGATGCGGCGCAGGATGCCCTTCTCAAAAAACTTAATGTAATTAGGCTGTAAGATATGCTCCTGATCGCTGATACCGCTGCCCATATCCACTGCACCACCTATAATTACTAACTTACCTTTTGGAACTGCCATGTTTCTGCTTTCGATATTTACAAATTAATATAAAAACTAACAAAAACATGGTATTAATGAAAAAAATAAGGCAGATAACACTAAATGTTTCATACTCTTGTTACAATCCTTTAGATTAGGAAACACAAATCCGGTTTTTTTAAACTAACTATTTCAGCTACCATGAAAATTGAGAATATACAAGTACTGCGCGGGCCGAATATCTGGAGCATCAGCCGCAAAAAGCTGATACAAATGCGGCTGAACCTTCAGGAGATGGAGCACCGGCCTACCAACACTATTGATGGTTTTTACGAACGGCTGCAGGCGCTGTTACCCAGTTTATACAGTCATCGCTGCTCGCCGGGCGTACCCGGCGGCTTTTTTGAGCGCGTAAAGGCCGGTACCTGGATGGGGCATGTAATTGAACATATTGCCTTAGAGATACAAACCCTGGCCGGCATGGATACCGGTTACGGCCGCACCCGCCAAACCAAAACCGCAGGCACCTACAATGTGGTATTTAATTACCTGGAAGAAAAGGTAGGTATTTATGCTGCCGAAGCCGCCGTGCGCATTGCCGCGGCGCTGATTGCGGGCACAGAATACCACTTAGAGGCTGATATTCAGCAAATGCGCGAGATACGTGAGCGCACCCGCCTGGGGCCAAGTACCGGCTCCATAGTGGAGGAGGCCATTAGCCGTAATATTCCCTGGATAAGGCTGAACGACCAGTCGCTGGTGCAGTTGGGCTATGGCAAGAACCAGAAGCGCATACGCGCCACCATGACGGAGAACACCAGCAGCATTGCGGTAGACCTGGCCGGAAACAAGGATGCCACCAAGCGCATCCTGCAGGAGCAGGCCATCCCGGTGGCTAAGGGCATGACCATTACCTCGGCAGCACAGGTGCCCGAAGCGATTAAAAAAGTAGGCTTCCCGCTGGTGTTCAAACCGCTGGATGGCAACCATGGCCGGGGCGCTACCATCAACGTAAAAACCGAAGCGGAAGCCATCGCCGCGTTTGAGCACGCCGCTAAAATATCGCGCAAGGTAATTGTAGAGAAATTTATTACCGGATACGATTTCAGGGTGCTGGTAATTGATAACAAAATGGTAGCGGCTGCCCAGCGCCAGCCCGCCCATATTAAAGGCGATGGTACACTTACGGTACAACAACTGATTGATAAGGAGAATGAAGACCCGCGCCGCGGCTTCGGGCATGAAAATGTGCTCACCGAGATCAGCGTTGACCGCGACACGATGGACTTGCTTACCAAGATGAACTATACCTTAGAAAGCATACCGCCTGCGGGTGAGGTGGTTTATCTGAAATCTACCGCCAACCTGAGCACCGGCGGCACTTCCATTGACGTAACCGACCATGTGCACCCGCAAAATGTGTTTATCTGTGAGCGTATTTCGCGCGTGATCGGCCTGGATATTTGCGGTATCGATATTATGGCGCAAAACCTTACCGAGCCGCTTACCGAAAACGGCGGCGTGGTACTGGAAGTAAATGCAGCGCCGGGTTTCCGGATGCATATCGCCCCCAGCGAAGGCCTGCCGCGCAACGTGGCCGGGCATGTAATTGACATGCTGTACCCGCAGGGGCAGTCGTCGCGCATACCCATTATTGCCACTACCGGCACCAATGGTAAAACCACCACCACCCGTTTGATTGCCCATATTGTGCGCAACAACGGTTACCGGGTTGGCTTTACCACCTCCGATGGTATTTATGTGCAAAACACCATGATGCTGGAAGGTGATACCACCGGGCCTGTAAGCACCGAATTTGTTTTAAAAGACCCTACGGTAGATTTTGCCGTGCTGGAAACCGCCCGCGGCGGCATTTTACGTTCGGGTCTGGGCTTTGGGCATTGCGATGTTGGCGTAATCACCAATATTCAGCCCGACCATTTGGGCATTGCCGATATTCACAACCTGGAGGACCTGGCAAGGGTAAAAAGCGTAGTTATTAATTCCGTAAAAAAAGATGGCTGGGGTATTCTGAATGCTGACAATGAGTACTGCGTCCGCATTGGCAAAAAGGCCGACTGCCAGGTGGCCTATTTTAGCCGCAACGAAAATAACCCGGTTATAAAAGCCCATTGCAACAAGGGCGGCATTGCCTGTATCTGCGAGAACGGCTACGTTACCATTAAAAAAGGCGACTGGAAGATACGGGTAGAGCGCCTGGGTTACATACCGCTTACCTTTGGCGGCACCCTGCCGTTTATGATTGAGAATGTACTGGCAGCCACCCTGGCTACTTACGTGTACGGCTTTAAAATTGACGGTATAAAAAATGCTTTAGCCACCTTTGTACCCTCGGTAGCGCAAACGCCGGGGCGGATGAATATCTTCCAGTTTAAGGAGTTTAAGTTTATGGTTGATTTTGCCCATAATCCCGACGGCTATAACGGCATTAAGGAATTTTTAAGCCATGTGGACTCGCCGCAGAAAATAGGGCTAATTGCCGGTACCGGCGACCGCCGGGATGATGACATCCGCGAATTAGGGGCGATTGCCGCTACGATGTTTGATTACATTTTGCTAAGGCAGGAAAACCACATGCGCGGGCGCACCCGCGAAAATATATTAGGCTTAATGGCCGAAGGCATCAAATCTGTACGGCCCGACTTTCCGTTTGAGATGCTGGACGGAAAGACTGATGCCATTAAATACGCCATCAGCCTGGCTAAACCGGGCGCCTTTGTTACCACGCTAAGCGATGCGGTGGATGATGCGGTGGAAATTGTACAAAGTTACGTAGAGAAAGAACGCGACGGAACGTTGTAAGTAAAAACAATGGATCAGCTTAAATCTTTAATTGAAAGGAAAACAGGTATACAGGGTATTGATTTAGAGATTATTATCAATAAATTTCGTCTAAAGCGTTTACAAAAGGGGCAGCTTTTGCTCAAACGCGGGCAAATTGCCAATCAATATTATTATGTTAAAAGCGGAGTGCTGCGGTTTTTCTACGGGGAGGATACACAGCTGACTGCATGGGTAGTATTACCAGATGAATTTTTTGCCGAAATTTCCAGTTTGAATCCTCAATTGCCCACCCGTTTTAACATTGAGGCAGTTGAGAATGCTGAACTATATTCTATTGATAAAGCCGACATGGAACTGCTCTACCAGCAACTGCCTGCTTGGCAAGAATTTGGCCGAAAGACTTGGGAGGTAATGGCCATTAGGATGATCGATGAGATAATTCGCTTTCAAACCCTTTCTGCCGAGGAGCGTTATCTGGAATTCCTTCAAAAGCCCGGCTTTATGCAATATGTTTCTGTTAAACAGCTGGCCTCTTATCTAGGCATTACTCCAAATGCCTTGAGCCGTATACGTAGAAATCTGCGATGATTTGATTAACTACCAAATGGTTGTTTAAGGAGGTTTCATAGTATTTAGTTTTGTTGCATCAAATACAAAACACTATGAGAAACAAAATCTTGGTTGCTGGGGCAACCGGCAGCCTAGGAGAAAAAATCTGCAGGGAATTAATCAAAAGAGGGGCTGCTGTAAAGGCTGTTGTTCGTACTGCGACAGCTAATACGGAAAAGGTTAAAGAATTACAGGCACTTGGCGTTTCAATTATTCAAATTGATTTTTCTGATACTGCAAGCTTAGCCACAGCTTGTACTGATGTTTCCTGCGTCGTATCTGCTTTAGCCGGATTATATGAAGCTGTTGTAACTGCACAGTCGCAATTATTAGCAGCGGCAATTGAGGCAGGTGTGCCACGCTTTATTCCTTCTGACTTCTGCACAGATTATACACAGCTGCCGGAAGGGGTAAATCGTAATTTTGATCTGCGTAAAACGTTTACAGCTTTGGCGGAGAATAGTACCACTAAACTGACCTCTGTTTTTAACGGTGCTTTTTCTTACGTACTGCAATATGGTATTCCGCTGTTTGACCCTCAAAGGCAAACTATTGCCTATTATGAAGGTAAAATAAACTGGAAAATTGATTTCACTACGATAGATGATACCGCTGCTTTTACTGCTGCTGTTACGCTTGACGAGCTCACGCCACGATATCTGCACATTGCCAGTTTTCAGGTAAGTGCCGATGATTTAATGCAGCTAAGCCGGCAACTGTTCGGGGAGGCTTTTCAACTGGTTAATGAGGGAACTATGGAAGAGTTTGTCATCCGCAACCAAAAGCTGAGAGACGGAAACCCTGAAGGCGAACACGAGCTTTACCCAAACTGGCAACAGGCGCAATATCTCTATAGTATGTTTGCGGCGCATCACCCCAAGTTGGATAATGACCGGTATAAAGATGTTTCCTGGTCAACTGCCACAGAAACCTTAAATCATCATTAATCTTATTTTAATATTTAAATAACTAATATATGAAAAGCAATTATTCGGATGAAGAGCTGATCCGCTATTGGGATGGCTTTAATAATTATTATACAATAGTGAACGGCACACAGCTGCACTATGTAGCAGGTGGCAATGGCCCTGTGCTTCTTTGCCTGCCGGGATGGCCCCAAACGTGGTATTCTTACCATAGTATTGCCCAATCACTGGCCACGAACTTTCGTGTTATCGTGGCAGATATTCGCGGGATGGGAAGCTCTTCCACGCCCTTGGATGGGTACGATAAGAAGATGATGGCCACAGATATTTATGAACTCATTCAACAGCTCGGTTTGAAGCAGGTTTACCTGCTTGGTCATGATATAGGGGGCATGGTAGCCATGAGCCTGGCCTTTAATTATCCGCAGGTGGTAGCCAAATTGATAGTGGCTGATGGTTTGCACCCCAGTGAAGGTTTGAAGCAGATGTCCCTGCTGCCTGCTGCGGGTACTTTTGGCGATAAAATTGACCCTCAACAACCTTATACCTGGTGGATGAGTTTTAACCAGGTTAAAGGCCTGCCCGAAAAAATGCTGGAAGGGCGCTACCGCTATCTGCTGGACTGGCTTTTTCACTACGTAATGGTGGATGATAGCCGTATGACAGAATTTGAGCGGGAGGTTTATGCCTCTGTTTACAATCAGCCTGAGCGTATACGTGCTTCCAACGCTTGGTATCAAACGTTAGGTAAGGACATTGAGGATGCCAAAGGTTATAAAAGTTTATCAATGCCGGTATTGGGTATCGCTAGCAATGTATCCTTTAGCTTTTACCAGTATGCGCTTCCTTCAGTTGCAGAGCAGTATGAGTTGCTACATCTAGCAGACACCGGACATTATATGTTTGAAGAAAACCCAGAGGCGGTGATTAGTGCTATCAATAAATTTCTACAAGGATAGTTATTGACGATAAGCCATAGCAAAGGCTGTTAATTTTAACTTATATATAACAATCGCTAAATATATACTTCAACAGGGAGAAATAGTTGTGAGCTATTTCTCCCTGTTTTACCTGCAACAAATATTATTATTAGCTATAAGAAAAAGTATCGGACTTTATAAACTGACCGGTATTTGCATAGTAGTTACAATTACTCAGGTGCCTCAATGCGTTTTATACCATTGATCTAAAAACAGGTACCTCTGCCGGGTATTTTCCTGTTTAGCCTGGCTGTTTACGTCAATTACCATCAATCCGGTTTTTTGGGTTGCCGTGTTTTCGGGCCATTGAGGCAGGCCTGCACCATTGGGGTTACCGGTCTTTATAAAATTGGCAAAATAACTTTCCATCGTTTTCGATACTTTATAGTCATCCGGTGTCCAGGCGAAAACGGTATTGCCGGGCAGGTTGCCTAAGGCATATTCAATTTCCGAAGCATGTGCCGCACCAACCTGAGCGGGCGGCTTAGGTGTAGTTTTGGCTTTATCATCACCCTTAATAACACCGCCGGCCAAACCCGGCTGTGCATTGCCCATTTTAGCCGTCATGGCCGGGCGGATGCGGGAGAAGATATAGCGATATACAAGTTTGCCGCCGGTTTGCATCTGCAAGTCGGCCCACTTCCAGGTACTGTATACAATAAAGCGGTCGCTGGATAATTCTGTGGCCGATTGGATTACTTCCTGATCCGTATTGCCGGGGTAAAGCTGCTGTGCCTCGGCAGCCTTATCAGCAAATATGCGTTGCAGGGCTTTCGGATAATTAGCCACTGTAGGCGCATCGCTTTGCATTACACCCTGGTAAGGTATTTCGGCCGAATTCCAGCCGGCCAGTAGAGGCACATGCGCCTGCTCGCCCGCCACAAAAATTTCGGGTAGCGGTTTGGGCAGCAGCCAGCCATCAATAGTGGTAGCAAAAGGAGAGGCGCCCGGTGCCGAAGCCAAATCTAATAGTTGATCAGCAGGTATGGCACGCAATTCGGCCAGGGATTGTGCGCCGGCTTTTTGTGCAAATGCAGTTCCTTTCTGTTCGGCTTGCGCCAACGGAACAGGGGCCAGCGTAGGGTTAATGGCCGCGCCGCTTTCGCCGATAGCACCGGCAATCAGGTTTTTAGATAAGGGTGATGCCATTTGGACCGATACTGAAATAGAACCGGCAGATTCACCCGCAATGGTAACCCGCTTGGGGTCGCCGCCAAAGGCTGCAATATTTTGCTGCACCCAGCGCAGGGCGGCAGTTTGGTCTAAGTAGCCATAATTACTTGAGGAATGATGGGGCGATTCCTGTGTAAGTTCCGGGTGTGCCATAAAACCGAATATGCCCAGGCGGTAGTTTACGGTAACGGTAACTATGCCTTTACGGGCCAGGCTTTCACCATCATAACGCGGCTCCGAGCCATCGCCTGCTACCAGGCCGCCGCCGTAAAAGTATACCAGCACCGGCAGTTTGGCACTGGCCGCTTTGGCGGGTGTCCAAACATTCAGGTACAGGCAATCCTCGCTCATGCTGTCTGCCCTGAAATTCATATCGCCAAAAATGGCATTTTGCATGGGCCGGTGGCTAAAGTGAGTGGCTGCACGGATGCCTTTCCATCTTTGCGCCGGTTGCGGCTCGCGCCAGCGCAGGTTACCCACCGGCGGCTGCGCAAACGGGATGCCCTTAAACTCGCGGATGCCGTTTACTTCGGTGCCTTGCAGGGTGCCGTTGGCGGTTTTTACCAGGTTGCTTTGTGCTGCGGCTCCAAAACTTATCATTTGGCTGGCGGCCAGCAGGCAGGCGTACAATGTTTTCATGATTATCTAATCAAAAATGTATATAAATGCAAAAAGCGCATCCCTTAAGTAAGGAATGCGCTTTAAAGATATGGCCTTATATCAGGTTCTTTTTAATGTAGCTGATGCTTTGCGTAACACTTATAAACGGATCTCCGGGGGTGCGGTCCTGCTCTACAAAGAAGTATTTGAGGCCGGCCTTATTAGCTTCTTTAAAGATGCGTTTAAAATCAATAGTACCGTTACCCACTTCGGTAAACATGTGCGGTGGGGTGCGGTCCATATCCTTTACATGCCACAGCGGGAAACGGCCGGGGTGCTTGTTAAACAGCGCAATCGGATCTTGCCCGGCCTTGGTAGCCCAGAACAAGTCCAGCTCCATCTTTACCAGGTTTTTATCGGTAGCCAGCAGCATATCGTAAGGCAGCTGGCCCCCTTGTGCCACAAATTCAAAATCGTGGTTATGGTAGCACAATTGTATGCCCGACTGTTTGCAGCGCTCTCCGGCTTTATTCAGCTGGTCGGCAATTACTTTATAATCGTCCATATTACCGCGCTCATTGGGCGACAGATAGGCGCATACCATATATTTTACGCCCACGGCATCGGCATCATCAACCGCCTTGTCCCAATCGCGCATAATGGTACCTTTTTGCGATTCGCCGTTGATTTGTTCTTTACCCAAACGATAATGGCTGCTGGGCATAATCTGCCCGTTTTGCTTTAATACTTTAGCAAACGCTTTAGGCTCCATGCCATAAAACTTCTGATCGCCGGTATAGGTAGCGCCTTCCACAGAGTTATAACCTAATTTAGCCAAACGGGCCAGTGTGCCCAGCGGGTCTTTTTGCATGGCATCACGCACTGTATATAATTGCAGGCCAATATATTTATGTTTGTAAGCCGCCATCAGGTTTGGCGCAGCCAGCATACCGGCCGACAGCAGGGCCGACGATTTAAGGAAGGAACGTCTGGTAGTCATGAGTTTATATTTAGTTTTACAGTTGGTTAGTTAAAGGTAGCTGAATATAACGGTATCCGAAAGTAACATAGCAGTTAAACTTGCGAACAGGCCGCAGGGTTTAACAGGGTAGAGGTAATATGCGATACAATGAGTTTATCCGCGTAATGCGGTATGCTGCTCAACTGCTTCCACTCCGGGCTGTTGGCAAAGATTTTCCACAGTCGGTCATGCGCGGCCATATCATCAAACGTGATCATATAGGTAAGGTTTGGCCGTTGGGTACCGATCAGGGTTTCGGCAAAAAACACCGGCCTGAAGCCCAGGGAGCGGAACAAGTCGGCCTCTTTATCCTCATCAAACATGTGTATTTTGCTTTTGCCGGCATTTTCGGTAGCGCTTTCGTACTGGCGCAGTTCAAATATGCGCGGCTTCTGGCCGGGTGCCGCAATTTGCGGCGAGTGCGGGAAGGCTTTCATCAACGAGCTTTCAATGCGCTCGTACGCCGGGTTATCTGCCGGGGCCGCAAGGTAGGCCGCCGCTTTTTGCTGATAATCGTTATCGGCGGCCAGCAGGGCGGGCAGTTTGCCAAAGGCATCTAAACCGGCATAAGGGATAAGTACAAACAGGCGGGTTTGTCCATCGGGCTTTACTTCGGTAAATACACCGATAGTTTTACTGCCGTGGCGGTTATAGGCCGGTATAGCCGCAGTGGCCCAGTAATTTTCTGTCAATTGCTGCTGGTACTGGTTTTTAAGGTGATAGATGCGCAGCTCATAAAACTCAGTATCTGTATGCTTTACAGGCATGGCCGTTGTAAGCGAAGGCGCAATACCGGCTACCGCGCCAGTTAAGGCAGCCGTTTTTACGAATGAACGTCTTTTCATGAAAACAGGTAATTGGGTGCCCTAATGTAAGGGTTTATTGTGTAGCTCAAACACCAACGCCCAAATTTCTTTTCAGGGAAACTGTTTTTAAGCTTGCCTGCTGTTACAGCGCATTGATGGCAGCAGCCGAATCATTACTTCTGTTAACGGCAGGCACAGGCTGCGCCTGGTCGATACGTTGAATTACGGCATCAATATCCCGGCAGGAAACCATAATCTTGTCAATAATTTCCCTGATGTCTGTACAGGAGGTTTGATCGGCGGTATGGAGTAAATGATACAGGCCCATAATATTGGCCACCGGACGGCGCAGTTCATGCGAATTAAAATAAGCCACTTCTTCCAGCCGCTGGTTTTTAAGTTTCAGCTCTTTCTGCTGCCGCTTAATTTCGGTGATGTCCTGAAAGTAGATATCCACCCCTTCGTCTGATTTACGCATGGAGGTATAAAACCACTTATCATTGTCGGAAAAATATTCTTCAAATTTCAGTGGCTCCTCGCCTACAAGTGTGTGTAAGAAATGGGTATAAAAAGCAGATTGAGCTGCCAATGGAATCATCTGCCAGAAATTCTGATGCAGCATATTTTCCCGGCTTACCCCGGTAAGCTGCTCGGCTGCCTTATTCCAGGAGTATACCGTTCCATCCCTGCTGAGCGTAAAATGACCATCGCTGATACTTTCCAGCGTGTTTTCCATCTTTGCCAGCGCAGTTTCCAGCCGGTGCTTGTTCAGTAAACGTTCGGTAACATCAATAGGTACCACCAGGCGGGCCGGTTTGCCATCGTGCATAACTGCATAGGAAAGAACTTCTACGTTAATAATTTCGCCGTTATTGCGCAGGTGCGTAAATGACTGCTTCACCATCCGGTCGCCCGATAAATCTTTCAGCGCCTCATTAAGCGCTTCAATCTCATTTGCCGGGCGTATGTCCTTAACGGTGAGCTGCAGAAAATCTTCCCTGCAATAACCGTATTGGGCGCAGGCAGCTTCATTTACATTCAGCACTTGTAATGTTTCCGGATCAAAAATCAGCAGCGGCTGCGGATTTGCAGAAAACAGAACCTCAAAATCAACACCGAGCTTCAGCATTTATCAGGTGAAAGAATAAATTAATCAGGTTAAAGTTACGGCTTAAGGTTGTTCCATCAACGTTTAACACTGCCGGGAAACACGTAATCGTTTCCGGCAATCTCCATCAGTATACGCAGCTAACTGTTCATAAGTTAAGCAAATAAAGGGTAAACGTTAAAATTTGTTAAAAAATGTTAATCCTCAGGGAGTTGCCGGCCTTAAAGCCCACTTTTGAAAAAAGGACTTAACTATCGCCAACACTTTTACACCATCTTGATATGCATTATCACAAAATTAACAACGGGCTGGGCTGGCTATGCTTCGCCGTGGCTACGGCTACCTATGTGCTTACCCTGGAGCCTTCGGTAAGCTTTTGGGACTGCGGCGAGTTTATTGCCTGCGCCTACCGCCTGCAGGTATCGCACCAGCCGGGTTACCCGCTGTTTGCCATGCTGGGCAAGGTAATCTCCCTGCTTTCATTAGGCAATACGGCTAAGGTGCCTTATTTTACCAATTTACTGTCGGCCCTGGCCAGCGGTGCTACCATTATGTTCCTGTTCTGGACTATAACGGCCCTGGCCCGAAAGCTGATGGTTAAAGACAAAACAACACCGCTTACTACCTATCAGCTCACCCTGATTATGGGTGCAGGGCTTACCGGGGCGCTGGCCTTTACCTTTAGCGATACCTTCTGGTTCTCGGCGGTAGAAACCATTGTATTCGCCTTATCCGCCTTTTGCACGGCGGTGGTATTCTGGGCGATACTGAAATGGGAGGCCCACGCCGATGAACCCGGCGCCGACCGCTGGCTTATTTTTATTGCCTACATGATCGGCCTGTCTATCGGCATACATTTACTCAACCTGCTTACCATTCCGGCGCTGGCTATGGTGTATTACTTTAAGCGGTATAAGCAACATAATTTTAAAAGCGGTTTTCTGGCGTTTATGACCGGCGTTGGCATACTGGCCCTGGTGCAGTTTGGCATACGTACCTATACCATAAAGCTGGCCGCCTACTTCGATTTGTTTTTTGTGAACTCCTTGGGGCTGGGCTTTGGCAGCGGGGCATTCGTTTTCTTAGCGTTGCTGGCAGGTATACTGGTTGCCGGTATAGTTTACAGCATACGCAAACGCAGGTATGCGCTTAACCTGGCATTACTTTGCGTAGTGTTCATTTACCTGGGCAACAGCTCGTTTATGTACATCCCGATACGGGCAGCGGCCGGAACCAACCTCAATAATGCTCATCCTGATAATGCTTTCATTCTGTATGGCTATTTAAACCGTATCCAATACCCATCGGCCCCGTTACTGTACGGACAGTATTTTGATGGCAAGCTGACAGAAATAAAGGATGGTACCACCCTGTACCGCAGGGGTAAAGCCAAGTATGAAAACTATGGCAAAACGCAGGAGTATGTATTTGACCATAATACCCTTTTACCCCGCCTGTACAGCAGCGATAGCAGTGACCCGCAGTTTTACCGCCAGTGGCTGGGCATGAGCAATGAGCAGGCGCCTGCCTTTACAGATAATATTAAATGGATGCTGAGCTGGCAGATGTATACCATGTACTGGCGTTACTTTTTATGGAATTTTGCAGGCCGTTACAGTCAGGATGATCTGGAGGGCCAAACGGATACCAACAGCATTAAAGGCAACTGGACCACCGGCTGGTTTGATCATAGCCGCAATATTCCGGCCTCTATATTAAACGATACCAACTATGCACCGCTGTATGCCCTGCCGCTGTTTATCGGCTTATTAGGATTGGGCTATCACATTAAGCGCAATAAAAAAGATGCACTGATAATTGGCCTGCTGTTCTTTTTTACCGGTTTAGCCATTGTGTTATATGTCAATCAGCCCTCGGTACAGCCCCGCGAGCGCGATTACTCCTATGTGAGTTCTTTTTATGCCTTTGCCATCTGGATCGGTATCGGGGTAATTGCTTTAGCCGAACTGTTACGTAAACGCGCCGCGCCGCAACTGGCAGCGGTAATGGCAACCGGGCTGTGCCTGCTGGCTGCACCCGTGCTGATGGCCGGTAAGGAATGGCCCGGCCATGACCGCTCTACCAAGTGGACGGCTCATGATATGGCTTATAACTATCTCATCTCCTGCCCCAAGAATGCCATTTTGTTTACCGAAGGCGATAACCAGACCTATGCCTTATGGTACATACAGGAAGTAGAAAATTTACGGCCCGATGTACGTATTGTAAACATGAGCTTGTTAGGGGCCGATTGGAGCATACGCCAGATGCAGCACCCCATTAACAAGGCGGCGGCCCTACCTATCACCATGACGTATGACCAGTATAAAACCGGTGTGCGCGACTACCTGCCTTACAGCGATGCCAGCCTGAAAGGCAGCGTTGAGGTAAAGGATATATTCGATTTCATTACCTCCGACAATCCGCAGGCACAGGTACAGTTTCAGAACGGCGAGTCGGGTAATTACCTGCCTACCAAAAACTTTAAGCTGAGTGTTGATGCAGGGGAGGTGATGCAAAACCAGGTAGTCACACCGGCACAGCAGCCCAAGTTAACCCGCAATATGGAATGGACCTACAACGCCGACAATATGACCAAGGAGCGGCTGGCGCTGATAGATATGCTGGCGCACAACCACTGGAAACGCCCTATCTGCTTTGTTGACCCCATGAGTTCTTCCCTGCAGATTGGCTTGCAGCCCTACCTGTACCGCGAGGGGCTGGCCAACCGCCTGTTACCGCTGCAAAAAGATACGGCGGCTACAGCTGCCGGTTTGCCGCCGGTAAACAGCCTGGTGATGTACCACAATGTGGTAAACAAATTTAAATGGGGCAACTTTAAACACGCCCGTTACCTTGATGCCGAATCGCGCAATGTGGCTTACCCGTTGCTGGTAACCGCCTTTGCCGATGTAACCCGCGGACTGCTGCATGATCATCAGCCCAAACTGGCGTTAAATGCACTGCATAAATACGAGCAGGTACTGCCCGAAATTACGCCTAACCTGCGGGTGGCCGAAAGCAAGGTATTTTTAGCAGATTCGGCCTACAAATTAAAGTATGCCGCTTTAGGCAACAAGCTGGTAAACGGCCTGCATACTTATGTAACCGAGCAGTTGAACTACTACCATAATCAGCTGCAAAACAACGGGCCGGTTAACGCACAGGAAGTGCAGAATAACCTGTATGTGTTAAACAGCCTGGCCAGTGTAACCAAAGCCAATCAGCAGGCCCGCCTCGGTGCGCAACTGGAAAGCCAGCTGCTGGATTATGAAAACAAGTTTGCCAGCCTGATGCGGCAGTAAGCAGTTTGCTTAAACACAAAGAGTGTAAAAAACGCTCCTGCAGCCTTGTGTTGCAGGAGCGTTTTTGGCTTATAATGATAAGTTGCAGTTATGATCAATTTTTTAACATTAATTTATTTTTGAGATGCAAGTAAACCTATTGGAAGAAGGTACATCTATACTGTAATTCAAAAAAAGAATAATCAGTATGAAAAAACTTTTCTTTATGGCGATGGTCCTGCTGATGGCAGGAGCCGCAGATGCGCAGTATTACCGCAGGCCTGGGCCGCCGCGCTACCGCCGCCCAACGGTAATATACCGTGAGCAGCGCCGCTCGGATAATTTTTACAAGCCGCGTGTAGGGTTAACCGGCAACGTAAATATTTCGGATATTGTAAGCCGGGATTATGATAACTTTAACACCCGCAGCAAGGTAGGCTTTAACGCCGGTTTGATATTTGATATCCCGGTGGCGTACCCCTTTTCTATTGCGCCCGAGGTATTGTATTCGCAGAAAGGCTACCGTGCCGATACCCGCTATGGCAGCTTTGCCCAGCGCAGCAATTTTATTGATGTGCCGGTATTGGCTAAATTTAAACTGGCCCCTGCCTTTAATCTGTTGTTAGGCCCGCAGTTTTCGTTCCTGCTGTCTACCCGTAATACCTATTATAACGGGTTTACACCTACTTATGAGGAAAAGTATAATTACAATGGCGACAAAAGCTTTATTGGCGGCGTAATAGGTGCCAGCGTAGACCTGAACACTAACGTAGAGCTACGCGCCCGTTATACTATCGACTTCTCGGAAAACAACCCTAACGGCTATTCTGACGAACCAACTTATCGTAACTCGGTTTGGCAGTTTGGTTTGGGCTTTAAGTTCTGAAGCATAGAAGCAGGAAACAAGAGGCAAGAATCAAGATTTGCTACAGGCAAAATGCAGACACTATCTATTAGGTCTGCATTTTTTGTTTAAGCAAATCTTGATTCTTGCCTCTTGTTTCCTGCTTCTATTCTTCCGTGAATGTCTGCATATCAATTAGCTTACGGTACAGGCCGCCGGCTTGCATCAGCTGGGTATGGGTACCCTGCTCTGCTATTCTGCCGCTTTCCAGCACTATAATCCTATCTGCACTTTGTATGGTGCTCAGGCGGTGGGCAATAATGAGCGAGGTGCGGTTCTTCATCAGGTTGTTCAGCGCCTCCTGCACCAGCTTTTCCGATTCGGTATCCAGTGCCGAAGTGGCTTCATCCAGCAGCATAATGGGCGGGTTGCTTAATACCGCCCGCGCAATGCTGATGCGCTGCTTCTGCCCGCCCGACAGCTTGGTGCCGCGGTCGCCCACATTGGTTTGGTAGCCCTGCTCGCTTTGCATGATAAAATGATGCGCGTTGGCAATCCGCGCGGCGGCTTCCACCTCTTCGGGTGTAGCGCCGGGCTTACCAAAGGCTATATTATTATAAATACTGTCATTGAACAGGATAGATTCCTGATTTACTACGCCCATTAATGCCCGTAACGAATGCGCGGTTACCGCATTGATATTGTGGCCGTCTACCTTTATGGCCCCGGCCTGCGGCTCAATAAACCGCGGGATCAGATCCATCAGCGTAGTTTTACCTCCGCCCGAAGGGCCCACCAGGGCTATGGTTCTTCCTTTTTCTATGGTAAGGTTAATGTTTTGCAGTACCTGCTTTTCGCCATAGGCAAAAGATACATCTTCGAAGCTTAGTTCCTGGTTAAAGCCGGGCAGTTCGGTTGCGCCGGGCGCATCAGTGATTTGCGGCTTTACATCTACCAGCTCCAGCACCCGCTCGCCGGCGGCAATACCGGAGTGGATGCCGCTGAAGGAATCAGAAATGGCCTTAGCCGGCCGCATCAACTGCGAAAATAAGGCGATATAGCCGATAAAGGCTGCCGGCGTAAGCGCCGACTGGTGATTGATGACCAGATAACCCCCATACAGCACAATGCAGGCTACCATAATTACACCCAATGCCTCTGATACCGGCGAGGCCATTTGCTGCCGCCTGGCCATAGCTTTGGTAATATTGGTATATTCCTGGTTTTCCGCATCAAACCGGTGCTTAATGTAACTGGTGGCATTGAAGGCTTTGATAATTTTTATGCCGCCCAGCGCTTCATCCAGGTAACTGATCATCATGCCATAGCGCTGCTGCGCAGCCACCGCCTGCGCCTTAAGCCGCCTTACAATGCGCGAAATAATAAAACCCGATACCGGTATAACCAGCAGTGAATATAAGGTAAGCTTCGGCGAAATGGCAATCAGGGTAACCATGTAAGCAATCAGCTGCAGCGGCTCCTTAAATATTACCTGCAGGGTGCCGGTTACGGTAAACTGCACCGTTTGCACATCTGATGCTATTTTGGAAATGATATCGCCTTTGCGTTCATTACTGAAATAGCCCAGGTGTAAATCCATTACGTTATTGAACACAGCCCGGCGCAGGTTAAGCAGCGTATGCGCCCGCATGTTTTCCATAATGCGCTGCGCCAGGTAGCGGAATACGTTAGCCAGTACAACCGAAACAATGATAATACCGCACACAAACTGCAGGGCGCCCCAGGTACCATATTTGCTGATCACCACATCAACATAATAAGTAAAAAAGCTGGATAAGTTGGTTACCGATGGTGCGCCCGCCTGTACGGTAGCTTGTATTTGCGCATTATTGTCATTAGAAAACAGCGTTTGCAGTAATGGGGCCAGCAGCGCCAGGTTAAGCGTATTAAAAATTACAGCAAACAGGGTGGCAATAATATAAGGGATGGCAAACTTTTCAATGGGTTTAGCAAAGGAAAGCAGCCTGAAATAAGTTTTCATTTAAATGAGTAAGCCTGCAAAACTACTAAGAATAGCCGCAACAGACAAGCAGCCTGAATATGCCGGCGTTTTATGACAAAACTTACAGTTTAAACCACTTTACTGCGAAACAGTGAATACTTAACGCAAAATGCTCCATAAACTTTTTAGTTCTGCCCGGCTGTAATAAAACTACTTTACAAGCATCCTACTTATACAACTTTAATAAGGATACTGAAATTCCGGCGTTGTTTTACCGTTATACTTGCATCATGAAAAAGCTGCTCCTGCTGTTGCTGATTTTGGTTACCATTAAGGCACAAGCCCAAACCGAAGAGGCCCGCCTGAAAGAACTGTTGTTCGGCCACAGCCTGTTTCATAAAAGCCCGTTGTATAAGCACGATGATTACGGGGTAAGCATCGGCATCATCAACGGCAGGCATATCTACTTTATTCATTCGGGCCGGCGGGCCGGGTCAGATTTACCGGTAGACAGCGCCACTTTATTTGAGGTAGGCTCGGTAACCAAAACCTTTACCGGGCTACTGCTGGCACAGCAAATGGTTAATCACCGCATCAGCCAAAATGCTTATATGGATGCTTACTTGCCGGTCCAGGTAAAACTGCGTCCCGACTTACGCCACAAGGTAAAAATTACCGATCTGGCCTCGCACCAGTCGGGCCTGCCTAACCTGAGTAATGATGAGTACATCAATGCCCTGTTCAAGCAAAATCCTGTGCAGCCGTTCAGTTTAACCACCCCGGCCTATATTTACCAGATACTTAACAAAACCACCGCTTTAAACGGTTACGGCACTTACCAGTACAATAATTATGCTTATGCGCTGCTGGGGCTTATCCTGCAGCAATCTGCACATACCACCTATGCGCAGTTGCTGCAGCGCCAGCTGCTTACGCCGTTGCAGTTAACGCATACCCGGCTATCAGCTTACAGCAGCCGTAATGTGGCTGGGCGCTTTGATAGTAAAGGGCAGCCGCAGCCTGTTATAGTAGCAAATGCCATTGCCCCTGCCGGCGGACTGCGCTCCAACGCAATGGATATGTTGAAGTATGTGCAGTACCAGCTTAACCCGCCGGTAATGGCACGCAAAGCCGTAGCGCTTACCCACCAGCGGTTTCACAGCGATGATAAGCATGTGATCGGTTTGGGCTGGGATATCTTCCCTGATTACCTGGAAAAGAGCGGCGATACCTTTGGCAATTCCTCACTGCTGCGGTTCAGTACCCGTAAAAAACTGGGCGTGGTGGTGTTATCCGACCATCAGGACAGTCAGTTTGTGGAAGATGTAGCAAACGCTGTTTTTAAAGAACTGGAATAACAGTTTAACCGGCGGATGCAACAGCCTTAAACCAGTAGCACAAGCTGCCTTCATACATCAGTGTATTTTGCTTAATAAAACCGGCCTTTGTAAGTACATGTACAGAAGCCGTGTTATTAACATCAGCCATTGCATACAAAACCTCCTGTTGCAGCTGGTTAAACCCGTATTGCATTGAAGCTTTGGCTGCCTCAGTAGCATAGCCTTTGCCCCAGTAGTGTTTAATTAGCCGGTAGCCCACATCGAAATAATTGCTGTGCCCATTCACTTCATCAGTATGCCACTTCAGGCCCGCCCAGCCAATAAATTGTTGTGATACTTTTTCTATTACTGCCCATCTGCCAATGCCATAAGCTTCATACTGTGCCTTAATAACATCTATGGCTGCAATAGCTTCGCTTAACGTAGTAATTGGCTTATTACCTAAATAGCGCATCACTTCCGGATCACTGTTTAGAGCCAACATATCTTCGGCATCTTCAGGTAAAAGTTCCCTTAGTATGAGTCGTTGCGTTTCAACACAGATTTTCATGAGCTGCTTTATTGCGCCGTTTTAAATACAGTTTTACAAATACGCCTGCCGCTCCATCCATGATTGCAGCAGGATGGTGGCCGAAACCGTATCTACCAGGCCCTTATTGTTGCGCCGGTCGGACTTTTTCATACCGCTTTGCAATATGGCGGCGGAGGCCATTTTGGAAGTAAAGCGCTCATCCAGCATTTCTACGGGTATGGCGGGGAAGGTTTTTTTCAGCAGGTTGGCAAAGCCCTTTACATGCGGGGCCGATTGCGAGGGCGTGCCGTCCATTTGCTTCGGCTCCCCTACCACAAAGCGTTCTACCGGCTCGGCTTGCAGGTACTTTTTCAGGTACTCCAGCACCTGGCTGGGGTGGATGGTATCCAGCGCTGTGGCAATCAGCTGCAGCGGGTCGGTCACCGCTATGCCGATACGTTTGGTACCATAATCAAAAGCCATTACCCGCATATTTAGATTTGTGATGTTAGATGGGAGATTTGAGTGCGAAGATAGCGGTAAAGCGGAGGAATATCAGTTTATCAGTTACTTTGGCTTCCTTGTCTGTTTAATTGGCAATGGAAAGGATGATAGGCTAAGTTGCCGGGTTTGTGACTGAATAACAGATATAGCAGTAGCGTTTAGGAGATAAAAGCTGGATAGCTAACCCACACTTAAACAACTACACAGCATAGAAGGCAATCATTTAAAAGGAACTGCCTTTTATTTAGATTGATCATTATTATTGACCTTATCTCTTTCACGCTGCTTACTTTGCCGGATTGTTTGCCGTATAATAAGAAAAACGCCTATCATCATGAGTAAGCCAACTGCTGTACCAGTAAATAAAATGGACATAACTATTATTTTAAAATACAACCTGCATTAATGGGTAATGTTTCAGGAAATCATCTCCTTAAAGCCAGGGCAGGCTGGATATTTAATTACCGCTATAAGCAGGTAACTTGCATAGCATATTAACAAGGGCTGTAGTACAGCCAACCACAAGCAATAAAACAGAAATGACAGACCCTATCCAAATCCTATTACGCCCAACCACAGTTGCTGATCTGGAAACATTGTTCCTCTTTCAGCTTGACCCGGAAGCCAGCTACCTGGCGGCTTTCACTCCAAAAGACCCGACAGACAAAACCGTCTATATGCAAAAGTACATCAAACTGATTAACGACCCGGCTATAAATAACCAGACCATCCTGGTGAACAACACCATTGCCGGGAGCATCGCAAAATTTGAGATGGAGGGTAAAGCGGAAATTACCTATTGGGTGGACAGGAAATTTTGGAACAAAGGTGTGGCCACAGCAGCCCTTAAAAAGCTCCTGACGATGGAACCGGCCCGGCCCATTTTCGGGCGGGTTGCCTTTGATAACCTGGGTTCGCAAAAGGTATTGGAAAAGGCCGGTTTTATAAAAACAGGGACAGACAAGGGCTTTGCCAATGCACGGCAGGCAGAAACAGAGGAGTTTATTTACCAACTCGCCTGACAAAACCCTGCCGGCAGCATCGGCTTTGCGCAAATGGTTATTTTACAGGAGGTAAAAAATGAAGGGAGTTAAGCAACTTCCACATCCATACCGGCAATCAGATTGCTCCTGAAAGTGTATACATGGTTTACAGTCCCGTCAAACATAACGTTCCCCTCCAGGTCTTTAACCAGCTGATGCACCTTGACTTCAAACCTGCCATCCGGGCGTTCAGTTAGTGATTGCGGCTCAACCACAGGGTTAATTTCGCTCCACTGCCGGGTCCAGTACTTTCTCACCTCATCGAAGCCGACCACATGGCCGCCTTCAAAAGCCTTAGGCCAGTGCACATCGGGGTTCATGTTCAATAAGCGGCCAGTAGGGTGATTCCATATACTGATGTTGTTAAGCGGGGGTGCGGCAAATACTTAAAATTAATCGGTTTGTGCAAGTATCATCAACCCTTTACTGAAACGATTTTCGCCTGTGGTGCGGCGATACCACCACCAGTGCTCGGGAGGCTTTTTAGTTACACTGCCCTCTTCACATTATGCTGAAACAGGTTTCGGCATTACTAATTGCAGCCTTTCGGCTAAGGGTAATATACCTCCCTTATCGACGCTAAAAAGTGTAAAGGCAAAGTTTACACTTTTCAAAAAAAATAGTGCTTAAGATATTGACAGTCAACCTATTGAAAAAAAGCAGGGTTTACACTTTTTAGAGCTTTTGGTTGTGCATTTTGATGCAGTTTCAGTTCTTCTGAATGCTTATGGTGAAGGTACCGCACCACTGGTAAAACCCTTCCTGTCTTGCAATCCCACAAAACGACCGTTTAATACACCAGGTTTATCGTTCAAATCTCTTGAGGAGCAAATAGACTGAAATAATTGCTAAACCAACTATAATGTATTGCTTTCCCGAGTTTGAAGTAAGGGTACGTCTGAACCCGTTATCAGGCATGACCGATAATAAGAAGTAAATTACTCGATAGAGAATATAAGTACAAATCACTGGTAAGGCAAATAAGGCCGCGTGGCCTAACATGTTTTTCATGCAAAACTATATTTCAATTTCTCAAAACATCACTTTTATTGTATGAAATCAACGCTGAGATTTACGCTTTTTATTTTTATAATCTGAATAAAGCCCAATGCCAAATAATAAAGTGGGAAGCCAGGCAAAGAAACTGAATTTACCGAAATTATAAGCAAACCAATTTATTCCACCTGTAAAGGCGTCTGCACCTATGTATAACATAGCTATGCCTAAGATGATCAGAAAAATAGCGAGTAACTTTAATTCTTGTAACATAGTTGTGTTTGACGATTTGTAAAGGTAGAAACTCTCACTGGTTTAAGTCTTCCGCAGGATGACTTAAATTACAATATGGTATCCAGCACTCCTATGCGTAATAGCGCACCAGCGCTACGGTTTATGCACTACCTTTTGCAACCCTTCAATAGTTTGTTATTTAATCATTGCTGCGCTGCTATAACGGCGGACGGGAGTCCCCGGCTTTATCATTAAATTTAAGTCATCCGCAGGATGACTTAAACCAGTGAGAGGATTGCTGATATACATCAGCACCTGCCGGAACTATACTCCACCCCTCTCAAATCTCCTGTCTAACATCTCACATCTAATGCTTATCTTGCCCCAATGCAGTTTAGGGACATAGTGGGGCAGCAGGCCATTAAGCAACGTTTACTGGCTACCGTTCGGGAGAACCGGGTAAGCCATGCGCAGTTGTTTTTGGGGCCGGAGGGGTCGGGCAGTTTGCCGCTGGCCATTGCCTACGCCCAGTATGTAAGCTGTGAGGACCAGCAGCCGGAGGACTCCTGCGGGGTATGCGCCTCCTGCCGCAAATACCAGAAACTGGTACACCCCGATCTGCATTTTTCGTACCCGTTCTTCGCCAGGCACAAGGACGATACGGCCCTATCCTTTATTGAGCAGTGGCGCGAGGCGCTTACCGCCCAACCGTACCTAAGCATGGACATCTGGCGCAGTTACCTCGAAGCGGATAACAAACAGGCCAACATTAATATTGCCGAGTGCCACCAGATCATCAAAAAACTCAGCCTGAAGCCTTTCGAGTCGGCATATAAGATTCTGATCTTGTGGCTGCCCGAATACCTGGACAAGGAAGGCAATACGCTGCTCAAGCTCATCGAGGAGCCGCAGCCCAATACGCTGTTCCTGCTGGTGGCGCAAAACCAGGAGCAGATACTCAATACCATTCTCTCGCGTACGCAGCTCATTAAAATACCGGCCTTAACTTATGAGGAGGTAAAGGCAGAACTCATAAAACGCGGGCAAACGGAACCTGCCGCCGCTGAAACGGCCTACCTGAGCAGCGGCAACCTCACCGAAGCCCTGCAGCTGCTGCACCAGCAGGATGGCAAGGGTTACCACCAGCCGTTCATCAACTGGCTGCGCAACTGCGTGGTGAATAAGGTGCCCGACATCATGAGCGGCTTTGTGGAGCAAATTGCCAAGGCCGGGCGAGAGAACCAGAAGAACTTTTTGCGTTACGGCATCAGCTACCTGCGCGAGTGCTGCCTGCTGCTGGCCGGCGCCGAAGAACTGGTGCACCTGCCTGCCGCCGAGCTGGAAACGGCTAAAAAGCTAACGGCCTTTATTAATTTGCCTATGGCCGAGGCCATCAGCGCGGTGCTGGAGAAGGCGCATTACCATATAGAGCGCAATGCTAACCCTAAAATCTTATTTTTAGATGTATCTTTACAGATTGTTAAGATATTACACTTTAAAATGCTCCCTGCGGGGACTCAATATATATAACCAATTATGGGATGTGGAAGTTGCTCAACCGGTGGCGGATGTACGCCGGCCGGCTGCAAAAGTAACGGGGCCTGCCTCACTAACGGCTGCAGCAAATTAGATGTTTACGACTGGTTGTCGCACATGGACATGCCGGCAAATTATAAGCCTTTTCAGATCGTCGAAATCAAGTTTAAGGGCTCGCGTAAGGATTTCTATGTAAACCAGGATAACATTTACCTCGAAAACGGCGAACTGGTAGCCGTAGAAACGCCTGCGGGCAGCGGGTACGATATCGGCCACGTATCGCTCACCGGCGAACTGGTGCGTATGCAGATGGTAAAGCGCCGGGTAAAGGAAGGCGATGTAACCAAAAAGATATTCCGCCGCGCTACCCCCACTGATGTAGACAAATGGAAGGCCGCCAAAGACCTGGAGTGGGAAACCATGCACAAGGCGCGTACGCTGGCGCTGGAACTAAACCTGTCGATGAAACTCAGCGATGTGGATTACCAGGGCGATAAAACCAAGGCCACCTTTTATTATACAGCCGAAGGCCGGGTGGATTTCAGGGAACTGATCAAGAAAATGGCAGAGGCGTTCCGCATCCGTATCGAGATGCGGCAGATTGGTATGCGGCAGGAGGCCAGCCGTTTGGGTGGTATCGGCTCCTGCGGGCGTGAGCTGTGCTGCTCTACCTGGCTTACCGATTTTAAAACGGTATCTACGGCGGCGGCACGGTATCAAAACCTGTCGTTAAATACGCTTAAGCTGGCCGGGCAGTGCGGTAAATTAAAATGCTGCCTCAACTACGAGCTGGATACCTACATGGATGCGCTGAAGCACATCCCGGATAATGTGCATATCCTGCGCACCGAGCAGGGGGATGCCCGCCTGCAAAAAACGGATATTTTTAAACGCCTGATGTGGTTCAGCCTGCCCGGCGCCGAAAACTGGATAGTGCTGCCTACCACCCGTGTAAAGGAAATTCAAAAGCTGAACAAGGAAGGCGTGATACCTGCCGAGTTGGGCGAATTGCAAATTGAACAGGTACAGCCGGAAAAGGTACTGGATTACGAGAACGTAGTAGGCCAGGACAGCCTTACCCGCCTGGATGATCGCGCCAATCGTAACCGGAATAATAATAACAACCGCAAACAGAAAAGCAAAAAGCCGGATGGCCGCCAGGGCGAACAGCAGCCGCAGGATGGAAAGAGGAGAGACAGCCGACAGCCGCAGCAAGGCAAGCCGCCGGTACAAAAGGTAATCATTGAGGAAACTACCGTAAAAACAGTAACGGTAGAGGGTGCCCAAACTGACGGGGAAGGCGGCGCTAACAACCAGCCTAATGCCAATAAGCGGCATCATAACCGCAGGAACCGTAACCGCAACCCGAACCAGCAAAACCGTAATAACCAGCAACCTCCACGTAATGAAGGCGGCGCTTAAAATTTTATATGTGTTTTTGGGTTGTAGCAGCCTGCTAACCGCAGGCTGCACAGATGCCAATGCGGTGCTTGACCAAAACGCCCGTATTGATAACCTTAACTGGGCTTATGTAAACAAAATTAAGTACGATGTAGCCATTGAGGACACCACCGTGGCCTACAACCTGTATTTAAATCTGCGTGTTACGGCCGATTATAAATACGCCAACCTGTTCGCCCTGATAGGCGAAGGCAAGGCCGGCAGCAAACCGCACTATACCCGTTACGAGTTTAAACTGGCCAATCCCGACGGCGAATGGCTGGGCAAGGGCAGCGGCAACCTGTTCAGCTACCAGATACCGTTTAAAACGGATTATCACTTCCCTGCCAGGGGCACCTATCACTTCGAAATAGAGCAGAATATGCGCAACAACCCGCTAAGAGAAGTAAGTGATGTGGGTTTGCGGGTGGAAAAGGTAGCCCCCTGAATCCCCTGAAGGGGGAACTGGAGTGGCTGAATAATAATCGCCGCAAACAGGATGAATGGGTGAAGGCACTGCATACCCGGCGCATTACGTAGCAAAAGGCCAAAGCTATAAACTACAACCCTTGCTCACAATTTAAGGTTCCTGCTGTTATAGTTTCAAACAATATCCTTTCACATGAACAAGCGCATTGTATCTGTAATTACCATAATTATTATAGCTGTACTTATCGGGGTAGTTTATTACCGCTACTTTTTTGTGTTTGGCGATGGTACAAAAGCCGGCGCCATGAATTATTTTGTGCACAAAGGCTACCTCTTTAAAACTTACGAAGGCCGCCTGATACAAACCGGCTTAAGGGCGCCTGCCCAGGGCGCTATACAATCCAACGAGTTTAAATTTTCGGTAACTGATACCAAGGTAGCCGACTCCCTGAGCCGTTACTCCGGCTATTATTTAACGCTGCATTACAAAGAGTATAACCATGCCCTGCCCTGGAGAGGGGTAAGCGCCTTTGTGGTGGATAGCATTATTGCCAAAACACCAATTAACTCTGTACAGCCGTAAAAGCAGTTGTCTTTAACTAAGTAAACAGTCATTTCGACCGCAGGGAGGAATCTTCTGCTGCATACCGGCTTCTTGAAGAAGATTTTTCCATGCGGTCGAAATGACGAAAAGAAAGGGGGCCGCTCCTAATGTACATCCACTTAATCAACTGCCAGTTATTGTAAGCCGGTTTAATTCTTCAACCGTAACGCTTAAGTAATCAGCCAGTAAATGAGCAGGCAGGCGCTGTAAAAGTTTGGGCCGGCTGGTAATGAGTTGCGCATAACTGCTGCCTGCGCCAAATGCTTTTAGATGAGTAAGGTACTGGTACATATCATCCAGTTGCTGCGCCACGTACTGCGTATGAAACGCCTTATACCACGAAAATTCCCGGCAGGCCCTGTTCCAGTGTGTGCGGTTGATGATCAACAGGATGGCATCTTCGGCAGCCTGCAGGTTGAGGGTAGTAGGCTGCTGCTCCACAAACGAGTACATATCCATTACAAAATCCTGCTCCTCATAAAAGCCAATGGTTTTTATGGTTCCGCTTACCTGTTCATGGTAAAGTTGCAGGCAGCCTTTAACAATAAAATAAATATGATTGATTAATCTGCCGGCCTTGAATATAGGCTGCCCGCTGCTAAATTGCTTCAACCTGAACATACCGCAAAAAGCCAGCAACTCATGTTCGGGCGGCTGAGCCGCTAACCGGATACAGTTTGCCAGTACGGCAAGTTCATTTTCGAGGTTTAGTACCTTAACAGTCATATCAGCAAAAACGCAAAAACGGAATAGCGGCTTATAGCAATCGGCATAAATATATTTTAGTTGTCCGCACAATTGCAGCTTATAGCGCTCCTGCTATTAAAATAACCGTATCTTATTATTCTGCGGCAGGCGCTTTTACTGTTGGCGACCGGAGTTCGGTAAGACCACCAAAACAAATTGGAGTTATTACCTAAGCTTTATCTTAACGCCGCCTTTGTCATTATCTACCGCCGCCAGGTGGAGTACAATGCCTTTCATCCGGCGTTTATCTAATTCTTCCTGGTCGGTAATGTCCTTATCCTTTTTGGGGTTACGCAGGGGTACATCTAATGAAATATTGGTACCCTTGCCTAAAGAGTAAATACCGGCCACATTCATATTCAGCACGCTTGAGTTAAACTGCATGGGTTGAATGGTAATCTTTTCTCCATTCAGGTTAAACCTGCCATCGAGGTTATTAAATGTAATATTGGTTAAATCCCTGAAGGGCACATACTTGTCAATATTTTTCAGCGGCGCATAATTAATCAAAGCGCCATTTTTCAAATTGAGGCTCAGCGTACCGTTCAGGGAATTATTGCCCAGCGAACCCTCGTTGGTTACGATACCGCTTACGTTGGCCTTAGCCGAAAGTATGCCCGTAAGGTTATTGGAGGTCAGATCCTTCAAGCCAAAATTATCAAAGGAATAAAAGAAGTTTTTCACGTTTACATTGTTCACCGTGGCATTCAAGGTAAACCGGTTATTGGTTGTAACGCCCTGAATAATCCGGCCACTGGCATTTAGCGTACCGCCGGCCTGGTTAGAAGTTAGTGTTTTAAGTGTAATCCCGGCAGCCTCTACAATAATATCGGCATGGGCGTTGGTAGCCAAAAACTTCTTATAGTGCAGGTTACCTATGGTCATGTGCATTTCGGCCCGCGCCTTTTCAAAAACATTGTTAAACTGATCAATAAAACTACCTGTTTTAGTCATGGAGGCGGCTTTGGTATTGGTTTGCTTTACGGGTACCGGTGCACCTCTGGCATTTAAAAACCCCAGAAACTCGGCCAAATACAATTGAGGACTGTTGATATTCCATTTAATGAGTATCTGTTCGGGCGCGGTATAGTACAGGTTTAAAAAGTTGTTAACGCGCGCATTCATGAATACAATGCTGCGGCCGCTTTGCAGGCGTATATTGCTCAGCACCAGATCGTTTCCTGATAGGTTGACAGAAATTGCGGTATTGGTAAAATTTAATTTGCGCGGTACATAACTGGCATTGGCATGTTGGATGTTAATTGACCCTGCAATAACAGGTTTATACAACCTGAAATTCACTACATTGGCTTTTACGGCCAGTTTCAGGCTGGCATCGCCTTTGGTAAAGCGCAAAGTTTGCGTACCAATTACGTTGTTAATTTTAGGCACATCAAATTTAGAGCGTACGGTACCTTCGGCAACCGGGTTGTCCAGGTTATGAATAATGGCGGAGTCAATGTTAATAGGTAATTCCTTATATTTTGCATTTAAATCCAGCACCTTAATAGCAGAATTGGCATCGCTCAACCCCATTCCGTTGATGTAGTTATTGGTGAATACGCCATTAAAGCTGCACTCTGTAAACTGGCCGCCCAAAGCTTCGAGTATATTACGCTCTACATGGCAGGTTACAAAAATTAACGGATCGCCTCCGCCGGAAAACGCCCCCTTCAGCTGGCATTTAACCGCAAAAGGGTTCTTGAGGTTAAACTGATTCAGTTTTTGGGTGATATTAGGGGCAAGCAAGGCTGATGCATGTCGCCATAGTATTTGCTCGGCTGCAACGGTAATTTTAAAATCGGTATTAGGGCTGCCGGTATTAAACTGTGCACCAACAGTAAAAGGGTCATCGCCGATGTTAAGTTTATTGGGTGCAACCGTAACTATTTTCTTATCCGCATTATAGGAGACCAGAAAGGGGCCGCTCAGGTGCTTATCTTTAATAAAGCTGCCTTTTTTAGTATTAAAGGCCATGCTTTTGGCCATTACATCCAGGTTAAAATCGGCTACCCAGCCGGAGTCGGGGTAGTTCATCTTGCCCGATAAATCATTCACGGCAAACTTGAAAAGTTTACTCGCCTGCTGATTATCCAAAGTAAAGCCTACGTTGTTTAAATCAAACTGCTTTATTTCGGTGGAACTTTCACTATCGTCCTTTTTCTGATCGTTTTTGGGCTTATTGCTTTTCTTAAATACCGAGGTATTGCTGTAGCCGGTGCTGTCGGTATATAGGTCTATAGCCGCATTGGTAATACCCACACGGTTTACCTGTATTATCCCCCGCAGCAGTGCAGCCGTATTTACAGATACAGCCAGTTCTTTAGCCATTAAAAAGGTATGCTTGTGGCGGGCAAACTGCTTATCGCGAAGGGTTACATCATTCAGCTTCAGCGATACATCAGGAAAGCTTTTAAAGAAGGTAGGATCCATACTGCGGATGGTAAGTTCACCATCCAGGTTTTTATTCAGTGTGGTAGTTACCATAGCCAGTACCTTCTGCCTGTGCGTAACAATATATACCGTAATGGCAATTACAGTAAGCAATACAAAAGCAAGTATTCCCCCTGCAATTTTGAGGGCGGTTTTTAACCATTTGGGCATAGTAAACTTTGGTGTTTAAGTACAAATGCGTTTGCACGGCGTTTTGTTTCAAAGGCCCTGCTGCTAAGTACTGTAATTGATTTATGCTGATAAGCGGTAGAATGTTAGCTGCGCTCTTCCCATATCTGGCACAAATGCAGCAGGGTGTGCACCGCACTCTGCATATCCTGCACCGATACCCACTCCTGCCGGCCATGAAAGGCATGCTCACCGGCAAAAATATTGGGGCAGGGCAGGCCCATAAAGGATAACCGCGAACCATCAGTACCCCCGCGTATACTGCACAACTTGGCCTCCAGCCCTGCCCGGCGTATGGCTTCCATGCCATAATCTACAATCTGGGGGCAATTATCCAGTACCTGCTTCATGTTACGGTATTGCGGCTTTACCTGCAGCTCATAGGCGGTACCCGGAAACCCTGCAATTACCTGGCTGGCCACCTGCCTTATTGCCTGCGCGTGCTGCTGTAGTTTCTCTTCCTCAAAATCACGGATGATGAACTCAATAGTAGCCTGCTCCGCCTGCCCGGTGATGCCAACCGGGTGTACAAAGCCCTGCATGCCTTCCGTGCCTTCCGGTGATAATTCATGAGGCAGTGCCGCGATGATTTGCCCGGCTATTTTAATAGCATTTTGCATCTGCCCTTTGGCAAAACCCGGATGTGCGCTCACACCATGAATGAGGAGCTGCGCCCCGTCGGCCGAAAAGGTTTCGTTTTCCATATTACCGGCAGTTTCGCCATCTATGGTATAGGCTGCAAATGCGCCCAGCTTTTGTATATCTACCTTATCTGCTCCGCGGCCTATCTCCTCATCGGGCGTAAACAAAATTTTAATGGCGCCATGCTTAATTTCGGGGTGCTGCATCAGCTGATGGCAGGCATCCATAATTTCGGCAACACCGGCTTTGTTATCGGCCCCCAGCAAGGTAGTTCCGCTGGCGGTAATAACAGCATTGCCCAACTGGTTTTTCAGTTCCGGGTGGCGGGCCGGGTTAAGCACCTGTGCCGGGTCATCGGGTAACACGATATCGCCGCCCTGATAATTGTAATGGATAATTGGTTTTACATCTGCCCCGCTGCAATCGGGCGAGGTATCCATGTGCGAGCAGAAGCAGATGGCGGGTACATCGGCCTTGTCTGTATTGCCTTCAATGGTAGCGTATACATACCCGTATTCATCCAGGTGCGCATCAGTAACGCCCATAGCCTGCAGCTCCTGTACCAGCAGCCGGCCCAGGTTTTTTTGCTTTTCTGTAGACGGAATTGAAACCGAATGGGGGTCTGATTGCGTATCAATTACTACATAGCGCATAAAACGCTCTGTAACAGTAAAGCCGGTTATATTTATAGTATTTGTATGCATTTTTGTTATATTTTTGATGTATTACCTGCCAATATAGGCAACCATACCTTAAAGTTTAATTATTGATGAACCTTAAACGTTTATCTCCGGCAGTAGTTGTACTGTTACTGGTATTGATACCGGCTGCAGCAATGGCGCAATACAATTACGCTCCTTACGGCATATCTGTCGGCGTAAGTTCGGTTTATCCTTTTTCAGATCTGAAAACCAATTATAACAGCAAGGCTTACAATATCAACCTGGGTTATAATTACAGCCCATACCTGCCCATAGCCGCCGAGCTACAGTTTGGCAAGCTTTCTGGCGGCAGTAACTCAAACCCACAGTTGGATTTCAGCGGCCGCCAGTTTACCAATTCCTATAAAGCCCTGATTTTACATGCCGACGTACAACTGGGTGAATTTATTGATTACGGCGACAACTTTTTTCTGAACCTGGTTAAAAATTTTTATGGCGGCACCGGTATAGGTATTATTTATAATAACCTGACGTTTATCCAGCGTAAGGACCTTTACAATCCTCCCTACGGCAATTTTCCGGGTGTGGATAAGGGTTTTAACGGTTTATTTCCGCTGCGGGTAGGTTATGAGATAAAGTTCTACAATAATTATGACGAACCGGTATTTTCTATTGACCTGGGTTACCGGCATAATATAGTGCTGGGCGAGGGCCTGGATGGCTACGATGATCCTAACCAGGTGTTTAAAAACAACTCTTTTGACCAGTACCGGCAGATTACGGTAGGCATTAAATACAATTTTGGCGCCGTGGTAGCCTATAACAAAAACATTAGGGGACGATACTGATATGGATATTGAAACCCTGCATAATTACTGCCTGAGCAAGCCCGGTACTACGGATGGTTTCCCCTTTGGCGAAGACACGCTGGTGTATAAGGCGGGTAATAAAATATATCTGCTGGTTGATTTGAAGAATGGCGACCGCATGAATGCGAAATGCGACCCTGAGCAGGCTATTGAATGGCGTGAACAACACCCCGAAGTGCAGCCGGGCTACCACATGAATAAAACGCACTGGAACACGGTGTTCATCAACCAATCGCTCAGCACTAAGCAATTACAGGAGATGATAGATCATTCGTATGAACTGATTGTAGCCAGTTTGCCTAAAAAAGCACAGGCCGAAATTAAGGCGTTGGGATAAATGCGGCTTTTTAGCAACTGGCGGTTATATTTGTAAAGCTATGTATATCCTTCGCCTTAAAACACTTGTTGCTTTTGCGTTTTGCCTGCTGCTGGCCATCAGCGCAAGCGCACAGCTTACCCCTTTTGAGCAAAGCCCTGATAAAAATTATACGGCTACTTACCACCAGGTGGTAGCTTATTACCAGCAACTGGCTAAAGCCAACCCGCAATTAAAACTATTTAATTACGGCACTACCGATGCGGGCTATCCCTTAACGCTGGCCGTACTTTCAAAAGACAAGGTATTTGACCCTGCGCTCATCAAAAAACAAAACAAGCGGGTGCTGCTCATCAACAACGGCATCCATCCCGGCGAGCCGGAAGGCATTGATGCCAGCATGATGCTGGTGCGCGATATACTGAAGAAGAACCAGCTGCCCAAAGATGTAGTGGTTTGCTTTATTGCTTTATATAACATTGACGGCAGCCTGAACCGGGGCGTATCCCGCATCAGCCAGAACGGGCCGCGGGCCTATGGTTTCAGGGGTAATGCCCGTAACCTGGATCTGAACCGGGATTTTATCAAGGCCGACAGCCGCAATGCTTTAGCCTTTATGCAGATACTGAACACCTGGCAGCCCGAAGTATTTATGGACAACCATACCAGCAACGGCTCTGACTACCAGTATGTAATGACGCTGATAGAAACCCAGAAAGACAAGCAAAACCCATTGCTGGCCGAATACACCGCTAAAACTTTATCTCCGGAATTATACCGCCGCATGAAGCAAAGCGGCTATGAGATGACACCGTATGTAGAAAGCCTGAAAACCACACCCGATTCGGGTATTGTGGCCTTCTTGGAAACGCCCCGTTTTTCGAGCGGCTTTACGGCGCAGCGCAACATCATCAGCTACATCAGCGAAACGCACATGCTGAAGGCGTACGACAAGCGGGTATATGCTACCTATGACCTGATGCAGCACCTCATTGCCGTTTGCCAGCGCGATGCCAAACAGATAGGCGAACTAAAGGCCAAAGCTGATGTACAGGTAGCACGGCAAAAAACCTTCGCCCTGAGCTGGGAGCCGGACATGACCCGCTTTGATACCCTGCAGTTTAAGGGCTTTACCGCCGGTTACAAACCCAGCGCCATCAGCGGCCTGCCCCGTTTGTATTATGACCGTAATAAGCCTTTTACCAAACCCATTAAATATTATAATACCTACAAGGCTACGCAGTATGCCGATAAGCCGCTGGCCTACATTATTCCGCAGGCCTGGGGCAAAGTGATTGAGCTGTTTAAACTGAACCGGATAGCCATGCAGCGGTTAAAGCATGATACTACCCTGAATGTGCAAGCCTATTACTTTGCGGATTATAAAACCTCGCCCCGCCCTTACGAGGGGCATTACCTGCACACCGGTGTTCAATTACGCCCCGAGCAGCAAACCATTAAATACCTGACGGGCGATTATGTGGTATATGCCAATCAGCCCGCCAACCGTTACATTGTAGAAACTTTGGAGCCGCAGGGCGTAGACTCCTTTTTCGCCTGGGGCTTTTTTGATTCGATGCTGGGGCAGAAGGAACATTACTCTGATTACGTGTTTGAAGACATTGCTGCCGATTACCTGAAAGCCCGTCCCGAATTGAAAAAGCAGCTGGAAAGCGAAAAAGCTACCAATGCTAAACTGGCCGGCAGCGCCCAGGCACAATTAGAGTGGGTATACCGCCACTCCGAATATTATGAACCTACCTACCTGCGTTACCCGGTAGGCCGTTTACTTACGCCTGCAAAACTCGATATATATTAAATGGAAGATTTTATTACTTATGCCCCTGTAGCTTCTGCAATTTTTGCGGTTACCATTGTTATCAGTTTGATTGCCTTTACCAATGAACGCCTGCTGCGCAGCCTGATGCTGCACCCTTACAGCATTTCGCGCGGCGAGCGCATCTATACCGTAATTACCAGCGGCTTTATTCATCGCGACTGGAGCCATTTGCTGTTTAACATGCTCTCCTTTTACTTTTTCGCCTTCACCCTGGAACGTGATTACCTGGGCCACTGGCAATTTGGTTTATTGTACGGAGTCAGCCTGATTTTGAGTGATCTGCCTACGGTAGGGAAACACCGTGATGATCCGGGTTATTATAGCCTGGGCGCATCGGGCGCCATCAGTGCGGCCCTGTTCAGCTATATCATGTTCAACCCCCTAAGCAAGTTGTACCTGATGTTCCTGCCGATCCCTATACCCGCTATTTTATTCGGCGTGTTGTACCTGGTATATTGTGTATACGCCTCCAAACAATCGCACGATGCCATTAACCATGATGCCCACTTTTTTGGCGCCCTCAGCGGTATCATGATCACAATTTTTCTGAACCATCAGGTAATTGGTGATTTCTTGAGGCAGCTGGGGTTGTAGGCAACAAAATCTTTTTAAATCACGTCATTTCGACCGCAGGGAGAAATCTTCTTCAGGCGACCAGTCTGCGGCAGAGGATTTCTCCCTGCGGTCGAAATGACAGCGTGGTTAGCTTCCTGTATTATCTATTTATCCGCCTTCAGCACCGGCAGTTTACGGCTCAGGTAATAGTGCCATAATAAATAGGCCGCCACCGTACGGTAGGGCCGCCAGCTATCAGCAATAGCCGTCAGTTGCAGGCGGGTTACGTCGGGCGGCAGGGGCAGCAGCATTTTCAGGGTACGAATGATAGCCAGATCGCCTGCCGGAAAAACATCCGGGTGGTGCAATACCATCATCAGGTAAATGTCGGTAGTCCAGTTACCAATACCTTTTAATTGGGTAAGCTGTCTTCTTATTTCCTCATCGGGCAAATCAGGCAGTGCCGCTAAATCCAGTTGGCCGCTCAGCAGCGAACCCGCCAGATTTTTAACATACACCGTCTTTTGCCGGCTGAAATAGCAGGCTTTCAGCTCTTCATCGGTAAGCAGCAGCACCCGCTCCGGGGTAATTTCTTCTACCCGTTCCTTTAACTTGTGCAGTGCCGAAAGCGCCGAGGCCAGTGATACCTGCTGCTCCAAAATCACATGCACCAGCGTTTCAAACGTATTGGGCCGGCTCCACATCGGCGGGTAACCGTACCGCTCAATAATGGTATTGAACAAAGGGTGCCCGGCCGCTAACTGGTTGCAGATCTGGTGGAAGTTGGAATGGTCGAAATGCTGCTGCATCAACTATAAACCAACAAATTTTTATTTAGTTATATTTGTATAAAAGCTGCTTAAAAGCGAATAAATTATATCATTTGTCATTGCGAGAAACGAAGTTTAGATTGCTTAAACCCTACCCTGTCATTTCGACCGCAGGGAGAAATCTTCTTTAGGCAGCAGGTCTGCGGTAGAAGATTTCTCCTCGTACCTCGTCGAAATGACGACTTATAATTGCTTTAAACAGCTTCTGAGTAATTGCTGATAGCAAATAAAATATATGGTGGACAATATAAATGGACAAAGCATCATTATCAAACGAAATTGAAGTAAGTACGCCGGAAGAAGATGCTTACCTGTTAAATGAAATGGAATCAGTAAAGGACGAGCCAATGGCTACACCTCAAGAAATGAATGATTTCAGGAAGTGGCTGAAATGCACTAAGTAATCATATCCAGATCAAGAAACAGATTTTATGTTATTATCCTACCTCATGAATAACCTTCCCCCATTAGCCGAACGCATGCGCCCTAAAATGCTGGATGACTATGCCGGTCAGCAGCATCTGGTAGGGCAGGGGGCGGTATTGCGCAAGGCCATTGCGTCTGGCAACCTGCCTTCCATGATCTTTTGGGGGCCGCCGGGCGTGGGTAAAACCACGCTGGCCTATATTATTTCGCAAAGTTTAGATAGGCCTTTCTTCTCCCTAAGCGCCATCAATTCGGGCGTGAAGGATGTGCGCGAGGTAATTGAAAAGGCGGCCCTGTACAAGCAGGGCGGCCAGACATTGCCGGTATTGTTTATTGATGAAATTCACCGCTTCTCTAAATCACAGCAGGATTCATTATTGGGTGCGGTAGAGCGCGGGTTGGTTACCCTGATTGGTGCCACTACCGAAAATCCTTCGTTCGAGGTGATCTCCGCTTTGCTGTCGCGCTGCCAGGTGTATATTCTGCAGCCGCTGAGCGAGGAGGATTTAATCAGTTTACTGCAAAAAGCCATGCGTGAGGATGAACTGTTGCAGCAGAAGCGCATTACCATTAATGAGCATGAAGCCCTGCTGCGCCTCTCCGGCGGGGATGCCCGTAAGCTGTTGAATATTTTTGAACTACTGGTAAATGCCTTATCCGGCACCGCGGAAATTGTGATCAACAATGAAGCCGTGCTCGCAAATGTGCAGCAGAACATGGCCCTGTATGATAAGGCCGGCGAGCAGCATTATGATATTATTTCGGCCTTCATTAAATCCATGCGCGGCAGCGACCCCAACGGTGCCGTATACTGGCTGGCCCGTATGCTGGTGGGCGGCGAAGACCCGCTGTTTATTGCCCGCCGTATGCTCATTCTGGCTTCCGAGGATATCGGCAACGCCAACCCTAACGCCTTGTTATTAGCGCAAAGCTGCTTTGAAGCGGTAAATGTGATTGGGATGCCCGAAGCGCGTATCATCCTGTCGCAAACGGCGGTTTACCTGGCTACTTCGGCTAAAAGCAATGCCAGCTATATGGCCATCGGCGAGGCGATGGATCTGGTACGCCGTACCGGCGATTTGCCCGTACCCCTGCACCTGCGCAATGCACCTACCAAACTGATGAAGAACATAGGTTATGGCAAGGAATATAAATATGCCCACAGCTACGACGGTAACTTCACCGATCAGGACTTTTTACCGGAGCAACTGAGGGGTACCAAACTGTACGACCCCGGCCAGAATGCCCGGGAAAACGAAGCGCGGGAAAAGTTAAAAAAGCTCTGGGGCGAGCGGTATAAGTATTGATTAAGCACAACCTGTCTTTCCGTGTCATGCTGAACTTGTTTCAGCACCTCTCAGGACAGTTGAATTTGCACAGTGCAGACTTGGCAAGTGGGCTGCTGAAACAAGTTCAGCATGACTTATTAGCCGTACATTCTACTTCAACTTCTCATTATTCCGGTGCCGGTCGGCATCACGGATGCTTTTCTTCTCTAAGTTCTTTTCCAGCGCTTCGGTTAAATTGATGCCGGTTTGGTTAGCCAGGCAAATCAGCACAAACAGCACATCAGCCATTTCATCTGCCAGGTTTATTTCTGTATCTGATTTTTTGAAGGATTGTTCGCCATACTGCCGGGCCATAATGCGGGCTACTTCGCCTACCTCCTCCATCAATATGGCGGTATTGGTCAGTTCATTAAAATAACGGATGCCGGTGGTAGTGATCCATTGGTCTACTAATTTTTGCGCCTCATCAATGCTCATGAAAGCGAAGTTAATGATTGTCCTTGTCTTTAGTATCCATAATGATAGTGACCGGCCCATCGTTAACCAAACTGATTTTCATATCTGCACCAAAAATACCGGTAGCAATAGGTTTACCTGTAAGTTTGGTCAGCTCGTTAATCATATACTCATACAAGGGAATAGCCTGAGCCGGCCTGGCCGCACGGATGAACGAAGGCCGGTTTCCTTTTTTAGTTTGTGCAAACAGCGTAAACTGCGAGATCAGCAGAATACTACCATTTACATCGGCCAGCGCTTTGTTCATCAAACCGTTCTCATCACTAAAAATGCGCAGGGCGGCTATCTTTTGTGCCAGCCAGCTGGCATCTTCTTCCATGTCTTCCTGTTCGATGCCCAATAATACCAGAAAGCCGGTTTCTATTTGTCCGGTTATATTTCCGCCAACCCTACAACTGGCGTTTGATACCCGCTGAATAACTGCACGCATGGTAAAAATTGTTATGTTTATCGAATGAATAATAAGCGTTTACTGCTGGTGTTGTTGCTATCCTTATCCATACTTGGCTGTAAACGCCCAAGAAAGGTAGCTACTTCCTTTTATTACTGGAAAACTATTTACAAACATAACCCCACTGAAGATGCTTACCTGAACCGCCTGCAGGTGCATCGCCTGTATGTGCGTATAATGGATGTAAATGAGGGTGAAAACGGTATCGGCCCAGTACCGGTATCGCCCATTGAGTTTAAAGATCAATTGCCGGACAGCCTGCAGATTGTGCCGGTGGTATTTGTGGTAAATGAGGTACTAAGGCACCTCTCCCAGCCGCAACTGCGCAGCCTGGCCGGTAAAATCAACTACTTTGTAACCGGTAAACTTAAACAGGCCGGTAAAAGCAACTTCAATGAACTGCAACTGGATTGCGACTGGACCACAACCACCCGCAGCAATTATTTTTACCTGATGGGGCAGCTGCGGCAGTTGCTGGCCAAACAGCATCAAAGCCTATCCTTCACCCTGCGCCTGCACCAGTTAAAAAACCAGCAGGGCAGCCGCGTACCACCGGCAGACCGCGCTTTGCTGATGTGCTATAACATGGGTAACCTGCGCAAATACGGCTCGCAAAACTCCATTTTGGACTTAGCTGAATTAAAAAAGTATGCAGGTAATAACCTAAGCAATTACCCTCTGCCGCTTGATGTAGCCCTGCCGTTATTCAGCTGGGCAGTGGTGTTCCGGCAGCAGCAGTATACGGGTATTGCCAAGCGGCTTAACCAGGCAATATTGCAGGATACTACAATATTCAGCCGGTTGCCTAATCAATTATATACAGCTAAAACCGATATGCCTTCCTATGGTTTAAAGGCGAAAGATGAGGTGCGCTGGGAAACGCCGAGCGAGTTAGAAAAGGCCGCTTCTTACCTCAGCAGTTATTTAAAATCTGATAACTTTACCGTAATTTATTTTCATTTAGACCAGCAAACGCTCAAGCCTTATCCTTATGAAAACCTGGAAGCTGTTACTCACTTGCTGCATTAGCTTTTGCTCGGCCTTTTTTGCCAATGTAGCGGTTGATATTGCCTGCGGCCCGGAGGCCGACCCCTATGATGCGTATGTATCCTTTTTTCATAATAACCTGCAGGGCGAGCAGGGCTACCGGCCTTTTTATTTTACCGACTGGAACTTTGTGTATGATGAAAATGAGCCTGCCGATGAACGCCAGATTAACGCCCGTGAGTGGGCTGCTTATTTAGGCCGGCCGGTTACCGCTGCTGATGTAGAAAAGGTTATGTACAAGCTGGACAGTGCTTCAACCGTAAGAACTACCCAAGCGCTTGAATGTAAAGCCACCCTGCCCGACAGTCTGTTGAATAATACCTTTCTGCAGGCACTTGCTTTGGGTAAGCATAAAGATGCCAATACCTATTACCGGTTTGCCAAACAGGTAGAACCTTTGGCTAATATTGCCTGCCTGTCCTGGGAGCCGGTTAAAAAAGACACGGCGGCCTTAACCGCCGCAGCACAGCAGGCACAGGCGCAAATTTTAACCGTTAAAGATAAATTTATCAGGCTGCGGTATGCCTATCAGGCACAGCGTCTGTTTCATTATGGCGATGCCGATGCTGATGCCGAAAAAGTATATGACCATTACACCGCCCGGCAAAGTAGTTCAAGTTACATTAAAGGCCTGGCGCTGGCGTTAAAAGCCGGAGAACTACATAATTTGGGCGATAGTGTGCAGGCGGCTTACCTGTTTTCGAAGGTATTCAGCCAGTATCCCGAAAAACGGCTGTTGGCTTATATCAATTATACCCGCTTTTCACACGCCGGGTTAAAACAGGTGCTGCCCTTAGCCAAAAATGGCGAAGAGCGGGCCAGCCTGTATGCCATGGAAGGGTTCGGCAACCCGGAGCCCGGTATGGAGTACCTCCAGCATACCTATGAAAATGCGCCTGCATCCGTGTTAAACGGGGTACTTCTTATCCGGGAAATTAATAAGATGGAAGAAAGCTACCTGCAAAAGCTGCTGACCAATGCGCAATACACTACCTATAATGTGGGCGGCAAAGGTTCGCACGGCTTTTTTGAGGCGGTGGCCGATAGTGAGCAAACAAAATATAATACCCGTCTGCAACAGCTCATTCGCTTCTGTGGCACCTTAGCTGCCGAAAAAAGGTACCCCGAACCGGCACTGGGCCATATCGCGGCTTCCTATCTGTACTGGATGCAGAACAAAACCAGCGAAGGCATGGCTGAACTGGCAGCTATTGATAAAAGCGCCATCAGCACCAAACTGAACGATCAGCGGCAGATTGTTTCCCTGCTGTTATCGGCACAGCAGATACAGCATTACAATGCCGTAAACGAAGCTGCACTACTGCCTGCCCTGCAATGGCTCGACCGCAGGGTAGCTACTATTCCAGCAGCCGGTTATAACAATCAAGGTGGAGAAACGTACCGGTTAAACCGCTTCGCAATTACAGCACGTAACTTTTACAGTAATATACTGGCACCTGCCTATCTGCGCCAGCGCGATACGGCTAAGGCGGCAGCCGCTTTATATAAAAGTAATTTTTACCATATTGATGGTTATACAGATGTGCAAAATGCAACTACCGAACCGGCTGCCGCTTCCATTCCTGATTTTTGGTATACCTATTTGCGGTCTTCGCATTTAAAGCAACTGATCAGCTGGAAAACCACGGCCTCCGGCCAAGCTTACCACCGCTTTTTATTCGCTCCGCTAAAAACCCTAACGGCCGATCAGTTGCAGGAAATGCTGGGTACCGCTTACCTTCGCGAGCATAATTATGCATATGCCTATCAAACATTTAAGCGCCTGCCCGTCAGCTATTTTACCACCGCTAATACGGATGACAATGGCGACACTTATGGCGATGATCCGTTTGTTGACCCTGTAAATGATTACCCTAAGCAGCATACTACGGTTAAACAGGGGTACAGCAAACTTACCTATGCCAGGGCCATGCTGCAACTACAGCAGCAAATTAAAGCGCATCCAACAGTTGCCGCCAATTATTACCGCATGGCCAGCGGTTTATATAGTGCTTCTACCTATGGTAATTCGTGGGAGTTGATTTCCTACTACTGGTCGGCATATGATTTTGGGCGCAGCGGGCAGTATTATTATGATACCGATTATGTTAAAACCGGTACAGCAATGCAATATTACCTGAAGGCGAGGGCGCTTAGCCGTAACCCGGAATTTAAAGCCCGCTGTACCTTTATGGCCGCCAAATGCCGCCAGAAGCAATGGAACTCGCCCGAATATAATTACTTAACTGATTATAGTAATTATGAGAAGAACCAGGCGGTGTACCGCAGCCACATCCGCAGCAGCAGTTATTTCAGGGAATTAGGCACCACTTACCGCAACACCCGGTTTGTAAAGCAGGCTATAGGCGAATGCAGCTATTTACGCGATTATATCAGGGTGCAAGCTAAAGTACATTAAGCGCGGGTATCATTACCATTATAGATGCTCAGGTAGCTATCATACCTCGAAGGCGCAATCTCGCCGTCTTCGAGCGCAGCTAATACAGCGCAGCCCGGCTCGTTAATGTGGCGGCAGTTGTTAAAGCGGCAGTTGTGCATCCGCTGGCGCATTTCGGGGAAGAAGTGGCCCAGCTCCTGCTGCTCAATATCAATCACGCCCAGTTCGCGTATGCCGGGTGTGTCAATGATGCGGCCGCCGTAGGGAAGGTCATACATTTCGGCAAAGGTAGTGGTGTGCATACCTTTGTCGCTCCATTCTGATATTTCGGTAGTGCGCAGCTCCAGGTCAGGCAGCAACGCATTCATCAGGCTGGATTTACCCACACCCGAATGGCCCGACAGCAGCGTGGTTTTATCCTTCAACAAGTTTTCCAGCAGCGGGATATTGGTGCCCTGCAAAGCTGATACCTCGTAGCAGGGATAACCAATGTTTTCGTATACCTCCTTATAAGCCGCCAGCACCTCAAGACCTTCGTCGCTGAACAAATCCAGCTTGTTAAACACCAGCACCGCCGGAATATCATAGGCTTCGGCGGTTACCAGAAAGCGGTCGATAAACCCCATCGAGGTGCGGGGCGAGGCTAAGGTAACTACCAAAAATGCCTGGTCTAAATTGGCCGCAATAATCTGCGCCTGTTTGGATAAGTTGATGGATTTACGAATGATATAGTTACGGCGCTCATACAATTTATGGATCACACCAGTTTCCTGATCCGGTTCCGGCTCAAAATCTACCTTATCGCCCACGGCCACCGGGTTGGTAGTAGTTAAACCCTTGATGCGGAATTTACCCTTAATACGGCAATCGTATCGCTGCCCGTCCGGCGTTTGCACCTGGTACCAGCTTCCGGTTGATTTAGTTACGATTCCCTGCATAGAATTGGCAAAAGTATGCTTTTGAACAAAGGCATTTTTTGCAAAAAGTGTTTTAATTATTGCTTTTGCAAAAAATATCCCTTTACTTTACCAGCGTTGCCCCTGGCAATCAAGCACATGATTTTAAACAGCATCATTATTACTATTATTACCACCGGTATAACATACGGAGGAAGATAGTTTATGGTGTAAACAAAGAGATAACAACCACAAAGCGCCTTCCTCCTTCAACAGGGGAAGGCGCTTTTGTTTTAAGGCCGTTAAGCACATGAAAGTATTAAAATTCGGAGGTACCTCCGTAGGCAACCCGGCAAGTATTGCCGCCGTTATTGAAATTTTAAAGCAGCAGCCTGCGCCGCTGCCGGTCGTGGTGGTATCGGCCATGAGCGGCGTTACCAACCTGCTCATTACCATGGCCGAGCAGGCCATGCAGGGGCAGGAATACACCGGCCACTTAACCGAGTTACAAAACCGGCATTTTGAAGTAGTAAAGGCCCTGCTGCCCATACAGCAGCAAAACCCGGTATTTACCCGCCTCAAAATCTATTTTAATGAGCTGGAGGATTTGCTGCAGGGCGTGCATACGCTAAAGGAATTAACGCCAAAAACACGCGACCTGATATTAAGCTACGGCGAACGCTGCTCGGCGTTTATGATTGCCCGTATTGCCGCGCAGCATTTTACCGAAGTACTGTTTACCGATGCAGTTGAACTCATAAAAACCGACAGCACTTTTGGCCAGGCCAAAGTAAATACGGAACTTTCAGAACTGCTGATCCGTAATTTTTACACTACTCACCAGCAGCAACTATTGATAGTTACCGGCTTTACCGGCAGCAACGATGCCGGGCAGGTAACCACTTTGGGCCGCGGCGGCAGCGATTATACGGCCGCTTTGTTTGGCGCGGCCTTAAGCGCCAGCGAAATTGAGATATGGACCGATGTAAACGGCATGATGACCGCCGACCCGCGCATGGTAAAAAAGGCGTTCTCGCTGCCCGAACTCACCTATACCGAGGCTATGGAACTTTCCTACTTTGGTGCCAAAGTTATCTATCCGCCCACCATGATTCCGGCCTTTTTAAAGCGGATACCTATCGTTATTAAAAACACGTTTGAGCCGGAATTTGCTGGTACCACCATACAGTATAAATGCCAGCCTTCAGCACTGGCGATAAAGGGTATTTCCTCCATCAACAAGGTAAGTGTTATTAATGTGCAGGGCAGCGGTATGGTGGGCAAGGCCGGCTTTAGCGGGCGGCTGTTCTCCCTGCTGTCGCGCGAGCAGATTAATATTATTCTGATTACCCAATCGTCATCAGAACATAGCATTACGTTTGCGGTTAGTCCGGCAGATGCCGACAAAGCCTGCTTACTGATAGCACAGGAGTTTGAGCTGGAACTGCTGGCCCAAAAACTGGAAACACCAGTGGCCGAACATAACCTTTCTATCCTGGCTATTGTAGGTGAAAACATGAAGCAGACGCCGGGCATGTCGGGCAAGTTGTTTCATGCGCTGGGCCGAAATGGTATCAACGTCCGGGCCATTGCACAGGGCTCGTCCGAATATAATGTGTCGGTAGTGATTACCGAAAATGATCTGGCAAAGGCCGTAAATGTGGTGCACGAAGCTTTTTTTACCAATTTAAACAAAACCTTGAATGTGTTTTGCCTGGGTACCGGTAATATTGGTAAAACCCTGCTAAGGCAGTTGCAGGAGCATAGCGCTTACCTGGAGCAGAATAACCGCGTGCAGGTAAGAATTGCCGGCATCAGCAACACCCGTAAAATGCTGTTGAATGCGGAGGGGATTGATTTAAAAAACTGGCAGGAGCAATTGCAGGAGCGAGGCAGCCAAGCTAATTTACAGGAGTTTGTACAGCAAATGAAAGAGATGAACCTGCCTAACTGCGTGTTTGTAGACAATACCGCCAGTGCAGCGCCTATTGAGCATTATGCCGAGGTGTTTAAGGCCAGCATTTCGGTGGTTACCTGTAATAAACTGGGTAATTCGGCCGCTTATAATCAGTATGATGCCTTTCATCGGCTGGCGATACAGCACGGGGTGGATTTCTTTTATGAAACCAATGTAGGGGCAGGGTTGCCCATCATCCGTACGCTAAAAGACCTCATGATCAGCGGCGACCGGGTGCAGCGCATTGAGGCGGTATTATCAGGCACCCTATCATTTATCTTTAACAACTTTAAAGGGGAGGCCAATTTTCATGATGTGGTAAAGCTGGCGCAGGAAAAAGGTTATACCGAGCCCGACCCGCGCGACGACTTACGCGGCACCGATTTTATGCGCAAACTACTCATCTTGGCCCGCGATGCCGGTTACCGTATGGAAGCCGAAGATGTGCAGTTGGAAAATATTTTGCCGCAGGCCAGCATAGCCGCCCAAACGGTTAACGATTTTTATGAATCGCTTAAAGCTGAGGATGCTTACTTTAATCAACTCAAACAACGGGCCGAAAGCAGCGGCAAGGTATTGCGCTATATCGGCAAGCTGGAAGACGGTAAAGCCAGCATCAGCTTGCAGATGGTGGACGACCAGCACCCGTTCTACATGATGTCGGGCAGTGATAACATCATTGCCTTTACCACCGACCGCTACAAGGAGCGCCCTATGGTGGTAAAAGGCCCCGGTGCAGGCGCCGAAGTAACTGCCGCAGGTGTATTTGCAGATTTAATTAATGTGGGAGCAAGCCCCCTAACCCCCTGAAGGGGGAACAGAAGTTATTTTACTTTAAAAATTTCAGCACAAAAGTTTTAATGAATAACATAAATATAAACGCAACTTCAACTCCCCCTTCAGGGGGCCGGGGGGCGAGTGTACGCGTTTTTGCCCCGGCCACCGTAGCCAACGTAGTTTGCGGTTTTGATGTGCTGGGTTTTGCCGTAAATGAGCCAGGCGACGAGGTGGTGATGCGCCTCACCGATAAGCCGGGTATCACCATCAGCAAAATTACCGGTGATGATGGCCGTTTGCCGTTAGATCCGGCTAAAAATACGGTAAGTGTAAGCGTGCAACATTACCTGCAATCCATTGGCCGGCCCGAGCTGGGACTGGATATTGAGCTGCATAAGAAAATGCCGATTGGCAGCGGCTTAGGCTCCAGTTCGGCCAGTACGGTGGCGGGTTTGTTTGCAGCCAAGACCCTGCTGGATGATGAAACCGATGTAATGCAGCTGCTGCCCTTTGCCATGAAAGGCGAGGAAATGGCCTGCGGACATGGTCATGCCGATAACGTAGCCCCGGCACTATTGGGCGGCTTTATATTGGTGCGCAGTTATGACCCGCTGGAAGTAATCCGGCTGCCGCACCCCGAAGGCTTATACTGTACGGTGGTGTTCCCTGATGTGGATGTGCCTACCCGCGAGGCCCGGCAGATCATCCGCAACAAGGTACTGCTCAAAGATGCCGTAACCCAATGGGGCAACATTGCCGGATTGGTAAGCGGCCTGTTTATGCAGGATATTGACCTGATAGGCCGCAGCATGCAGGATATACTGGTGGAGCCGGTACGCTCCATGCTGATTCCTGATTTTTACCGGATGCGTGAACTGGCGATGGAAGCCGGGGCGGTAGGCTTTGGTATTTCCGGTTCGGGGCCATCGGTATTTGCATTAACTAAAGACGAAACTACGGCCCGAAATATCACTCAAAAACTACAGCAGCACTTAACACATATTAAAATCTACTCACAGGGCTACGTATCGCCGGTAAATGCAGCCGGGCCGAGGGTGCTGGAACGCTTTTAACATTAAACTGATTTTGCTTTGAAACTCTATAGTACCAATGATGCTGCCCGCCAGCAAATCGCCTTTAAGGAAGCGGTGTTTAACAGCCTGCCGCAGGACAAGGGCCTGTATATGCCCATAGCTATTAGCCCGTTGCCCGAAAGCTTCTTTGCGCGATTACCAGAGCTAACCTTACCTGAAATTGCATTCAGGGTAGCCCGCCATTTATTGCAGGAAGCTATACTGGAAGATGATTTAAAAGCCCTGATTGAAGAGGCTATTAACTTCGAGGCACCAATAAAGCAACTGGAAGCAGATGTATACGTACTGGAGCTATTTCATGGCCCTTCACTGGCCTTTAAGGATTTTGGTGCACGTTTTATGAGCCGGGTAATGAGCTACTTTCTGCAAGATGGTGAAAAGCAGCTGGATGTACTGGTAGCTACCTCGGGCGATACCGGCGGGGCAGTAGCTTTAGGCTTTTTAGGCGTACCCAATACCAGGGTTACCATCTTATACCCTAAAGGCAAGGTAAGCCCGATACAGGAATTACAGCTCACCACACACGGGCAAAACATCAGGACGATAGAGGTGAATGGCACCTTTGATGATTGCCAGGCACTGGTAAAGCGGGCTTTTACTAATGATGAATTAAACCGTCGGTTCCGGCTTACTTCGGCTAATTCCATCAATATTGCCCGGTTGATTCCGCAAACGTTTTATTACTTTAACGCTTATGCGCAGTTGCTTCGGCAAGGAAAGAATAAAGTAGTATTTGCGGTACCCAGCGGCAATTTCGGCAACATTGGCGCCGGCTTACTGGCCTGGAAGTTAGGTTTGCCTGTACAGCAGTTTATAGCCGCCACCAATGCCAATGATACGGTGCCGCAGTTTTTAAAAACAGGCGCTTATCAGCCCAAACCTTCTGTGCAAACCTTATCCAACGCGATGGATGTGGGCGACCCCAGCAACTGGGTGCGCATTATTTCGCTGTTTGCTGATGCACCGGAACAGCTACAGCAGCTGGTTACCGGTTGCAGCTATACCGATGCACAAACCCAGGCGGCTATACAGCAGCTTTACCAGCAGTGTAGCTACATTGCCTGCCCGCATACGGCCATTGCCTGGCAGGGCTTAAAAGACTTGCAGCAGGCACATCCTGATCAGGATGTAGCCGGTGTGTTTCTGTCTACCGCACATCCCTGCAAGTTTCCGGAAGTATTTACGAAGGAGATTCGGCAGCAGATTACGGTTCCCCAACAGGTAAAGGAGTTAGAGGATAAAGCGCATCAGGCTGTTAAGATGAATAATGATTTTGAAGCGTTCAGGCAGTATCTGTTGACTGAAGCGTAATCAAAGAAATATTCGTTTTTATTTCATCTGGTTGAAACCACAGATTATTGCACACGTTGCTTGTATATAATCAGATCAGAAATGAAAAAGTTCATCTATATACTGGCTTGCAGTACTGTTTTGCTCATTGCCGCCTGTAACGGTACCAGTAAAACCGGCGGCGCGGCGGCTGATTCCAGTGCCAGCAATGGCAATTCGGGCCCGTCTGATACGCTGCAAAAGTTGGGTCAGGGTACGCCGGCGGCTACTTCTACCGGCGGTACGGATGCTTCCTCAAACGGAAAAGGCGTGGACGGCCCTACGGTAGACAGTACAAAAAACTAATCTATCCGCAGCTATTAGCATTCCTGCCTATTTACCGCTACATTTGCTAATATTATTATCAAATGGAGATGATAGCAATTGGTATAGCGGTAGTGATTTTAGGTATAGCGGTATTTCTTTTTCTTAAAAGGCCGCAACCTGTAATGGAAGGCATTAGCTTGGCAGATGCAGATGTTTTAAAATCTGCCAACGAGCAGCTGAAAATCAATCTGGCTATTGCTGAAGAAAAATGCCGGGGCCTGGTAACCGAGCGGGAAAACATTGTACAACTATTACAGCAGGATATTGAAAAGCTGAACGGTGAACTGACCGATGAGCGCCTGGAACTGGCCGAGGCCAACCGCAACCTGCAACGCGCCCAATCTTTTAACGAAGCCCAGCAGCAAAAATTTGCCGAGCAGAAAGAAGAACTGGCCAATACCCGGCAGCATTTGCAGCGTGAGTTTGAAAATGTGGCCGAAAAACTGCTGAAAGAGAAATCGCGCGAGTTTACGGACGTTAATAAAACGCACCTGGACCATATCCTGAATCCGCTTAAAGAAAACATCAAGGCCTTTGAGGATAAGGTAGAAAAGGTATATAACGCCGAGGCTGCCGAGCGCAACATCCTGAAAGGGGAGATCAATAAGCTGATGGAGCTGAACACCCAGATCAGCAATGAGGCCAAGAACCTGACCACCGCCCTGAAAGGCGACAATAAAAAGCAGGGTAACTGGGGTGAGTTTATTTTAGAAAAAGTATTAGAGCGCTCAGGCCTGGTGAAAGACCGTGAGTACCGACTGCAGGCCAATTACCAGTCGCACGATGGTAGCCGTTACTTCCCGGATGCGGTGATCGACCTGCCGGATAACAAGCACCTGATCATCGATTCTAAAGTATCACTGATTGCCTATGACCGCCTGGTAAATTGCGAAACCGAGGATGAGCGTAAGCTGCACGCCAAGGCGCACGTAGAATCGCTGCGCGGGCATGTGCATAATCTTTCCTCCAAAAACTACCATGACCTGCAGCAGATCAATTCTCCCGATTTTGTAATGCTGTTTATACCGATTGAATCCTCGTTCAGCTTTGCAGTGCAGATAGATGCCGATTTGTTTAATGACGCCTGGGACAAGCGGGTGGTGATTGTGAGCCCGTCCACCTTGCTGGCTACGCTGCGCACCATTGCCAGCATGTGGAAGCAGGAACGCCAGAACCGCAACGTAATGGAGATTGCCCGTTTGAGCGGCGAGATGTATGATAAGTTTGTGGGCTTCCTCGGCGATATGGACAGCCTGAGCCGCAACCTCAAAACCAGCCAGGACGCCTTTGACCGTGCCATGAACAAGCTCTCCGAAGGCCGGGGTAACCTAACGATTACAGCGGAGAAAGTGAAGAAGTTAGGGGCAAAGGCCAATAAGCAGATGGAGCAGCGGTATTTGGCAGAGGATTGATATGATTTAATTAAATTTGACTAAAGAATATTATAGTCAAATTAAATTAATTAAACTTGACTAAAGAATATTATAGTCAAGTTTATATCGAAAACAGTTGATAGTATTTTTTAAAGTAAAATACTCTATTTCTTTGAAATCCTGTTACTTCCAAAAGAATATTACGGGTAACAAAATCACCAATTAATTGATTTGCTGATTGCTTAGAAATTTTTAATTCGTTGACAACTTCTGCCAAATTAATAAAGGGTTGTGTATATAGATAATTAACCAAACGCTGTGCTGTTTCTGCTTTCTTTCCAAAAGTTATTATTTGTTCGTGTATTTCATTTTTTAATTCCAAAATTTTGCTGAAAGTATTTTTTCCTTTTTTAGAAGTATCAATTACAGCATTCAAAAAAAATTTAATCCAATGCCCTATATCACTTGTAGTTCGTACATGCATTAATGCATTATAATAAGACGCTTTATGCTTTTCAAAAAAGTCTGATAAATAAAGCGAAGGTTTTTTTAATAATCCTGCTGAAACTAAATATAGTGTAATTAATAAGCGCCCGATTCTGCCATTACCGTCCAGAAAGGGATGTATAGTTTCAAATTGATAATGCGCTAAAGCAATTTTTATTAAGTGAGGAACATTTATCTCATCGTTGTGCAGAAACTTCTCTAAATCGCCCATTAGATTATGAACTTCCGCAGGGTGCGGAGGAATAAATATAGCATCCGAAATATTTGATCCGCCAATCCAGTTTTGACTAATCCTAAAATCTCCGGGCATTTTGTGTTCACCTCTAACTCCCGACAATAACGTTTGATGAGTCTTTCTTATCAGCCGATTGGACAGTGGAAAGTTTTCTAATTCTTTTACACTAAAATTTAAAGCAGCTATATAATTGTGTACCTCCTGCCAATCATCTCTCTTTTCAGGATTTATATCTTCTTTTTTCATCAAAGCCTCATCCATATTAGTTTGTGTGCCTTCAATTCTGCTGGAGGTGTTAGCTTCTTTGATAACATGCATACGTATGAATAAATCAACATCAGGTAATATATAGGTAAAGGCATTTAATTCACCTAACTGGCGAGTAGCTTCTTCAAGTAAGGTGTTGATTTTGGGGTCACTCCAAACCCAAGAAGAATTTATTAATGCAGGCTGAAAACTTTTATAGTTATACTGTTTTATCCAATAGCCAGACTTATACTCGGTAAAATTCATATTATATCAATCTTTAGTCAAAGATAATTTATTAAACTTGACTAAACTATTGTATATATTTAAAATTAGTGGATAATACATAAAGTTAATAGCTAACTATAGTAATCTATATTTATGTTAGTGTAATGCTATATTTATCTTTAACTTTTTTACAATTATATACAGGCTATGAAAAATGATAAATTTCAATTCACTTTAGTTAGTACATTAGCTTTTGTCAGTATGCTGATTTTCTCCTGTCAGCAACAACCTGCCGCCACTTCCCACAACACCCTCACCGATGCTGAGCAAAAAGAAGGGTTCAAAATTCTGTTTGACGGCAAAACGCTGCACAACTGGCATATCTACAACAAAGGCGATACGGCTTCGGCCTGGAAGGTAAGCAACGGCGAGTTGTGGTGTGATTCGAAGGTAAAAAATATACATGCCGATTTAATATCTGATGAACCTTATCAGAATTACGACTTCCGCTATGAGTGGAAGATTGCCAGAGCTGGTAACAGCGGCGTAATTATTAATGTACAGGAAGATGCCAAACACGGCGCCACCTTTGTAACCGGCCCTGAAATGCAGCTGGAGGATGACGAAAACTCACCGGTGCACAAAGGGCATCCTACCCAGATGGCGGGCAGCATCTTTAATGTGGTGCCTACCAATGAGTCGGTAAAACCCAAGCCATTCGGACAATGGAATACCGGGCGCATTGTACAGCAGAATGGTAAACTTACCTTATGGCTGAATGATAAAATTACCGCCACTGCCGATTTAAGCAGCACAGCCTGGAAACAGGCCATACAACAAGGCAAGATGCAGGTATACCCTGATTTCGGTAAAACCACACAAGGTAAAATAGCCTTACAGGATCACCTGGATAATACTTATTTCAGGGATATCAGGATTAAAAAGTTATAATACTTATGTTCTAATTACGGCAATTATTAATCAGTTAGGTACTAATTAATGATTGCTGACCAAGAACAAGCCGCCAACGCCAAGCAGGTAAACCAGTAACACCAGCACAGAGTCTATCCCCATATTCAGAAATTGCCTTTTGGGCCTGAAGATCATACCGCAAATGTAGATGATGGTTAACATCATAGCTAAACAGGTGAGATAGATGTCGGAACTTTGCGCCTGCGGTAATGGCGCTTTACCGGATATTAAAGAGGCTATCAGAAACAGTACCGGTAAAAAAGCATTGCCGCCAAAAATATCACTCATGGCCAGCTTGTAATCTCCCAGTTTTACAGAGGCTAATCCGGTAGAAATTTCGGGCAGTGAAGTAGCCAGTGCCAATACCGTAGCACCAAACACTACGCCGCCCATGTGTATTTTACCGGCAATAGCATCACCGCTTACCTCCAGCGCTACACCGGCAATTAGTGTTACCAATGCACAGCCTAAAAATATCATTATAACTTTTGTAGTACTTTTATCCTTGGCCTGCTGCGCTGTCTGATCCTGCGAGTGGCCTGCCGGTTGTGGCTGGCTGTCGGGCGCATGGCCCTGCTCCGTCCAGGGTAAGCTTTTACCGGCTTTGTTCACCAGCCATAAGCTGATAATCCAGCAGGCCACAATTAAAATACTTACCGGCTCAACCCTTAAGAATATAAATGAAGCCGGCAGCTGATGCCCGATGACGACTAAAGAGAGCACGGCAATAACCGATAACGCCTCTAAAATTAGCGGTATGGAAGCTGCTTTATAAGTTAAATTGAAGGCTTTGCCTGCACCAAAGGCATCCAGTATTACCAGCACTACTGTTTGTATAGCTATGCCGCCTAATATGTTGCCGATAGCAATACTTAAATCACCTTTTAAAGCGGCACTTACTGTGATGGCGATTTCCGGTAAATTAGTTACTATAGCCAGTATAATGGCACCGCCCAATGCTTCACCAATGTTAAAGCGGGCCGAAAGTATATCCGTAGTGTTAGACAGCTTTATACCTGCCAGCCAGATAGTAACCGCTGCCATAGCAAAAATGGCTAACAATAAGGGCAGCGATAAAGCAGACAAATCCATTACTGCTAAACACTGATAAGCAGGTTATGATTTACTTTATCAAAACAAATTAAGAGCAGCAATACCTGCCGGATACTTCAGCCTTACTTTTTAAAAGCATTCCATCCCTGTGCCTTCAGCTCGTGTACGCCGCCGCTTTTAGAAACTAAATTACAGCCCGCTGCAGGCTCCGTAACATAGCCGATGATGCTGATATCCACATCGTTCTTGATCTTGTCGTAATCAGCCTGCTTTACGGTAAACAGCAGCTCGTAATCCTCGCCGCCACTCAGGGCGCATACCGTAGGGTCGAGATTGAACTCACGGGCGGTTTCATAGGTCATGGGGTCGATGGGGATTTTTTCCTCATACACATTACAGCCTTTATTGCTCTGGCGGCAAATGTGCAATACTTCGGAAGCCAACCCGTCGGACACATCAATCATGGCCGTAGGCTTTACGCCCATGCTTTTCAGCAATTCCACAATATCCTGCCGGGCCTCCGGCTTTAGTTGCCGTTCTACAATGTAATCCTTGCCTTCTAAATCAGGCTGAATGTTGGGGTTTTCGAGGTAAATCAGCTTCTCGCGTTCCAGTAATTGCAAACCTACGTAAGCGCCGCCTAAATCGCCCGATACGCAAATGAGGTCGCCTTCTTCAGCACCGTTACGGTAGGCAATATCCGCTTCATCGGCATAACCCAACACCGTTACACTTAATACCAGACCCTGCTTAGATGAACTGGTATCGCCGCCTACCAAATCTACCCGGTATTTTTCGCAGGCCAGGTAAATACCCTCGTACAGCTCCTCAATAGCTTCCAGGGTGTATTTACTCGATAAGCCGATGGAAACCGTAATCTGTGCCGGGGTGGCATTCATGGCGCAGATATCGCTCAGGTTCACCTGCACCGCCTTATAGCCTAAATGCTTTAGCGGTGTATACGCCAAATCAAAGTGGATGCCTTCCAGCAGCATATCGGTACTCACCAATACTTTTTTACCGGTATAATCCAGTACGGCCGCATCATCGCCTATCCCTTTCTGAGAGCCGGGGTGATACAGTTTCACATTCTTGGTGAGGTGGTCAATCAGGCCAAATTCGCCTAACTGAGATATGTTGGTGGTTTCTGAATTGTCGAACAAGCTCATAAGCAGTGGTAGTTGCGGTTGCAAAAATACAAAAGCAGTTTTGAATAGAGGTACTTATACAGCCATATCCGCATTTAAAGAACCGAAATCAGCGCGTTGTAACAGGCGCAATAAAGATTTTGTTTTGAAATAAGTTGTCATATTTTAATTACAATACCACGAGTTAACATGAAATTAATAATCCATCTGCATATTTGTACACTTAAATAATTTTACATGAAGTTTAAATTTTTACTTTTTATTACTGTTGCACTGGCCGTTGCGGGCTGTAAGAAGGACAGAAATGATGACATGGGCGGTAACAACGGTACCGCACCCGTTACTCCTGTTGCTCCAAAAACCTACACCTTAACTGAAAATTTTGATAATGGCAGCAAAACCGCTTACGCCACCGGTAATGTAACCCTTAGTTCGGGCAGCTGGACATTTAATGATGCCGTGATAGGGAACCTGCCGGCAGATTTAAAGAACGGCACACAATCCGTACGCCTGCGTAACGGTAACATTGCCATGAATTTTGATGTAAGCGGCCTGCAAACGCTGTATATCAAACATGGCAGATATGGTACCGATGCAGCTTCTGTATGGCAATTGTTAATGTCAACCGACGGCGGTACCACATTCACCCAGGTAGGCAATGATATTAATGAAACCAATACCACACTGGTAACCGATTCGTTTAAGATTGCAGTAACCGGTAAGGTGCGTTTCCAAATCAAAAAAAATTCCGCTACTGCCATCCGTATCAATATTGATGATATTACTTTTAAGGGTACCGGCGATCCGGGTATTTCTATCAGCACACCTGATACCAATCCGGTTGATACCACCAATACTTCAACCGCTGCCCCAACACGCGGTATCACTTTAAGCGCTGATGCACAGCCTGGCAGCGGCGATAACAGTAACCTGCTGTTTGGTAACCCTTCAGGTGCAGACCAGGTACAATTAGATAATTATTACCTGAACCAGGGCTATTATGCAGAATCCTATAGCGCGTCACGCAGTACGCCTAACTGGGTAAGCTGGCACCTGGATGCAAGCAACACGACCAATACCACTTCGCGCCTGGATAATTTTGCCGGTTTCAGCGGCTTACCCGCGGCTGATTACGTGGTGCAAAGTAACAGCTATTCAGGTTCAGGTTTCGACCGCGGGCACAACTGCCCTTCGGCCGACCGTACCAGTTCGACCAACGCCAATTCGGCAACGTTCCTGATGACCAACATGATTCCGCAGGCACCTAATAATAACCAGAAAGCCTGGGCTGATTTGGAAAATTACCTGCGCTCACAGGTAGCAGCCGGTAATGAGGTTTACATTATTATGGGAAGTTATGGCATTGGCGGCGTTGGCAGCAAAAATGCAACGGTAGTTAGTAAGATTGATAATAACCGCGTAACCGTACCCAGCAATGTATGGAAGGTGGCCGTTATCATCCCTGCCGGCAACAGCGATGTTTTGCGTGTAACCAACACTACCCGCGTAATTGCGGTAAACACGCCGAACATTAATACCATTGATACCGACTGGACGAAATACATTGTAACCGTACGCGATATTGAGCAGGCTACCGGCTACAACCTGTTATCCGCCCTGCCACAAAGCGTACAGGACGCGGTGGAGGTAAAGAAGGATACAGGTATTTGATGTGCAGATGAGAATTGATGTGCAGATATGCAGATGTGCGTATGTGCAGATGATTTAAAAACAACAAAGCCGCTACTTGAGCGGCTTTGTTGTTTTATTTGAACTTTGTTTTCATCTGCACATCTCTATTTCAATCCTTATCTGCACATACGCACATACGCACATCTGCATATCAATTCTCATCTGCACATTAGCTTAAAGTCCTAACTGTGCCGAAATTTCCAGCATACGCTCAATCGGCTTTACGGCCTTTTCAATAATATCTGCCGGTAGGGTAATTTCCGGGCGTTCGTTTTTTAGGCACAAATAAAGCTTCTCCAGCGTATTTCTTTTCATATGGGGGCAATCATTGCAGGCGCAGGTATTGTTCGGCGGGGCGGGGATAAACACCTTATCCGGGTTATCCTTCTGCATCTGGTGCAGTATGCCCGACTCGGTAGCCACAATAAACTCCTTTTCCGGCTGCGAGGTGGCAAATTTTAAAATACCGGTGGTAGAGCCGATGTAATCTGCCATCTGCAATATGGTTTCCTCGCATTCCGGGTGGGCCAGCAATTTGGCGCCGGGATGCCGCTCCTTCAGCTTGGTGATCTTCTCGCGCGAAAATATTTCGTGCACCATACAGGCACCGTTCCATAATACCAGATCGCGCCCGGTCTTCTTGGCTACCCAGGCGCCCAGGTTACGGTCGGGCCCGAAGATGATCTTCTGGTCGGGCGGCAGGCTTTCTACTATCTGCACGGCATTGCTGCTGGTGCACACAATATCGCTTAATGCCTTTAGTTCCGCCGTACAGTTCACATAGGTAATCACCAGGTGATCGGGGTACTGCTCCTTAAACTTCCTGAACAGGTGGGGCGGGCAGCTGTCGGCCAGTGAGCAGCCGGCTTTACTGTCGGGCAGCAGCACCTTTTTATTGGGCGACAGTATCTTAGCCGTTTCGGCCATAAAATGCACGCCGGCAAATACAATAATATCGGCATCCGTTTTAGCGGCCTGCTGCGAAAGGCCCAGGCTGTCGCCAATATAATCGGCTATGTCCTGTATATCGCCTTCCTGGTAGTAGTGCGCCAGTACAACGGCGTTCTTCTCCTTTTTAAGTTTTTCTATTTCCTGGTACAGGTCCAGCGAGGGGTCGATGTACTCATCGGCAAAACCTTTTATCTCAATTTCCTCAGCTACGTCCATCATCATTTTTCACACACTAATAAATACAATTTAATTATATGAAATATATACTTATTGTTTGTTAAGGTGTTGGTAACGGGCAAAACTTATGTGTTGTTTGTTTTGCAATTTGACTTATCACCATTTTATCCACAGGTTATTCTATGCAGAATGGAAATAAAATACTGATAATCAGCAGTAAATTGTTATCCACACCTTATTAACAAACAAAAAATGTGAATTAATTCTTCTTACTGAAATGTGAATTTCGTTGTGAATTGTTTTCAAAATTCAAGAGCAACTTACACTTGCCGGCAGCAAAAAGCGGAGTTATCCACACCTCGTAAAACTTTTCATTTTTTACTTACGCAAAATTAACATCTTTTGAAGCGGTTATGCACATAACGCCTACTTTTACATATATTATAGAAATACGATGACCAAAAATGTGGATTTCCTGGTGGTGGGATCAGGTATTGCCGGGTTAAGTTTTGCCCTTAAGGCTGCCAAACACGGTAAGGTTCTGATAGTTACCAAGGCCAATGCCGATGAATCTAACACGAAGTATGCCCAGGGCGGCGTGGCCGTAGTTGTGGATAAACAGGAGGATTCGTTTGAAAAGCACATTCAGGACACCCTGATTGCCGGTGATGGCCTGTGCGACAGGGAAGTGGTAGAAATTGTAGTAACCGAGGGGCCGGAACGTATCCGTGAAATCATCGACTACGGTACCAACTTTGATAAAACCAACGATGGTATTTATGACCTGGCCAAAGAGGGCGGCCACTCCGAGTTCAGGGTACTGCATTATAAGGATATTACCGGTTTTGAAATGGAGCGTGCCCTGCTGGAGCAGATACAGCAGCACCCCAACATTGAAATGCTGACCCACCACTTTGCAGTAGACCTGATTACCCAGCACCACCTGGGGCAGTATGTAGATAAATCCACCCCTGATATTACCTGCTACGGCATCTATGCCTTTAATACCGAAACCGGGCAAACCGATAAGTTTCTATCTAAAGTAACTTTAATGGGCTCGGGCGGGGCGGGGCATATTTATGCCACCACGACCAACCCGGTGATTGCCACCGGCGATGGTGTGGCGATGGTGTACCGCGCCAAGGGCCGGGTGCGCAATATGGAATTTATTCAGTTTCATCCTACGGCGCTGTACCATCCCGGTGAGTATCCTTCCTTCCTGATCTCGGAAGCCGTGCGTGGCTTTGGCGGTGTGCTGAAGCGTACCAATGGCGAGGAGTTTATGCAGGAGTATGACGAACGCAAATCATTAGCGCCGCGTGATATTGTAGCCCGGGCCATTGATGCCGAGATAAAAAAATCGGGCGAAGATTATGTATACCTCGATATACGGCACCGCAGTAAGGCGGATATACTGGCCCACTTCCCTAACATTTATGCGAAGTGCCTGGATATTGGTATCGACATGACGAAGGATATGATCCCGGTATCGCCGGCCTGCCATTATATGTGCGGCGGTATTATGGTAGACCATGTAGGTAAATCATCCATTTTAAATTTATATGCCTGCGGCGAATGCTCTTCTACCGGCTTACATGGCGCTAACCGGCTGGCATCCAATTCTTTATTAGAAGCATTGGTATTTGCCCATCGTATTTACGAAGATGCGGCGCAGCAGTTTAACAACAATAATATACCTGAAAATTTGCCCGACTGGAATGAAAAAGGTGTACAACTGTTAAACGAAGATGTACTGGTTACCCATAACATCCGCGAGATGCAAAAGCTGATGAACGATTATGTAGGCATTGTACGTTCCGATTTCCGCCTGCAACGGGCCATGCGCCGGTTACACTTATTATATGAGGAAACCGAAGAATTTTATAAGCGTACCAAGCTATCAGTAAAGCTATGCGAACTGCGCAACCTGATACAGGTATCTTATATCGTGGTAAAATCGGCCATGCAGCGCAAGGAAAGCCGGGGGTTGCATTATACAACGGATTACCCGGAACACGCGGCTGAGGCGGTAGATACGGTGTTGAAGTAAAGAGCGGAAAACGGGATTCGAACCCGCGGCCTTCAGTTTGGGAAACTGATGCTCTACCAGCTGAGCTATTTCCGCTTTTGGTTTGCTGTGCTAATGTAGTGCATCTGTATCAATATAAAAATTTTTAGGTAAATTTGATTTTATGATACGTACGGTATTAACACCCCAGCATACGCATATAGAATTTGATATACCTGCGGATTGTGTAGGGAAAGCTATTGAAATTACCTGTTGATCATTAGACGAACTTACCATACAACAGCCTAAACAAACGATGGCGGATTTTTTGGGAACACTTTCTGCAGAAACCAGTAGTGATATTTACAAGCAAATCGAACAAAGTAAGGAAGAATGGAATAGGAGGTTTTGCTAATTTTTTTGATACGTAAATTATATCTTCAGTCATTGCGAGCGATAGCGGCATTTAATCACAAAGCTATTTCAGCGCGTCATTGCGAGGAACGAAGCAATCCCCAGCTTACAGGGGCACTCTGCACGTCGGAGATTGCTTCGTTCCTCGCAATGACGCGTAATAGTAGGCAGGAAGATTGTTAATAACTATTAAAGGATGGCTCTATGATTAAATGTCGGAACGAAGCAATCTCGTCGCATACAGGGCAAAGATGTATAGCTACGGGATTGCTTCATACCTCGCAATGACAAGTTGTTTATCTGATCAATCAATCATTCATTCATTCAAAAATCACTCATCAGCTCATGCCTCTCATCCTGCCTGTAAAAGATAAAACCCCCATCTGGGGCGACGACTGCTTTATTGCCGAAAACTGCACTATTATAGGCGATGTAATAATGGGTAACCAATGTTCGGTATGGTTTAATGCGGTGGTGCGCGGGGATGTGCATTACATCAGGGTAGGAGATAAGACCAATATTCAGGATGGTGCGGTGATACATGCTACGTATCAAAAGGCGCCCACCAATATTGGCAGTAATGTAAACATCGGGCATAATGCCATTGTGCATGGCTGTACGGTACAAGATAATGTACTTATCGGTATGGGGGCCATCGTAATGGACCATGCTGTGGTGGAGCCCTATGTAATTATCGGGGCGGGTTCAGTGGTATTAGAGAACACCGTATGCGAGTCGGGCTACCTGTACGCCGGTACGCCTGCCAAAAAAATAAAGCCGCTTACCGACGAGCAGAAGCAGCTTTTAGAACGTTTACCAAACAATTATGTAATGTATTCCGGCTGGTTTACTACGGCGCAGTAACCTCCCTCGGAATATCAACTGTTTCCTCCTGATCCCAGTTGGCCCGCAGGGTAATCACTTTGCTGTCGGTCCAGATGGTTTCCGGGTAGCGCCTTTGCTTTACGCTGCCGCTATCCCAGCGCCCGTTCCTGTTATCATCATAAATCACTTTCACTTTGTACCTGGTAGCAAAAAAATCCTTGTAGACCAAAGCGCTGTTTTTACGGATGATATCCGACCGGAAAACGTTTTGCTTATCATCCGTGAGCTGCACAATGTAAGCCTTACTGCTGTCGGGCACATTTACTTTCAGGGTTAAGTTGCCGTAGTTCTCAGGCTTATCTACCGTAAAGCGCCGGAGCTGCCGCTTGCTTTTGCCGCCGTAAATGTCGGTAAAGGCATCTTCGCTCAACGTCAGTTCATATTTTACATTTTGCTTCCAGCGGTACTTGAGCGTAAATTTTCTGTCTTCATTGGCTTGCTTCTCTAATGTAACACCGCTTACCGATGCCGAATCTTCAGTTAAAAAGACACGCGATTGGTCAAAGCTTTCAATCGGTACCGTAGCCGTAAGCTGCAGGTCGGTATTGGGCTTTAAGCGGTTATCTACATTAATATTATAACGAAAACCGATGGTACGCTCAAATTTTTCATTACGGCCTTTACGCAGGTTAATAGAATCCAATACTTTTTTCCCCTGGTCATAGAACGCAACACTGATAGAATCAAAATCCATATTGCGCATGTATACCAGTGCCGTGTCTTTGTTGCGGCTGAAATCAACTAACTTCTGCTGGTCTAAAGCAGCGGGGGCCGTAATTTTTACAGTAGGGTCAATAAAGGGCTTATTAAAAGCAAACAGCATCGCACCATCCGGGTTAAAGCGCTTCTCTACAGTTCTGAACCTTTCAGGCGTTTGCCTGAACAATTTTAGCTGAACATTGCTAGTATCGCCATCTAAATGTATAGGCTGCTTTAAAAAAGCAATTAACTCTGCATCGCTATTGTAAATTTTATCAGGTGATGCTTCCTTTAAAGCATAGATGCGATAATCACCATCATGCAAATTATTTAATGAGAAATTGCCGGCCGAATCTGTATTAATAAAAATGTAAGGCTTCTTCTTGCCAAAGAAGGCCGAATCCTGGCTTAGCGGAAATAGCATTACGGTGGCATCTTTTTCCTTCTCGCCGGTTTGTGTATTGCTTACCGAGCCGGTAATGCTCAGCGAATCGATATGCGGCCCGGTAGAAAACACGTAGGTAAAATTTTTAAGCAGGTTACCCTCATGGTTATCAGCAATCGCCTTACCAAAGTTGATTACGTAGGTAGTATTCTTTAATAAAGAGTCGCGCAGGTTAATCACCAGGCTTTTATCCTTAATCTTATATTCCGGCTGTTTCTCCTGTGCCGGGCTCATGCTAATTTCCTGGTACTGGTTAGCCAGCTTAAAATATTCATCAAAGGTGAGTACGATTTGTTTCGCCTTAAAATTACGGGTCATGTTCTCGGGAACAGCACTCAACAATTTAGGCGGGGTATGATCGCGCGGTCCTCCCTGTGGCCGTTGTATGCTTGCACATGAACAAATGATAGCAAAGAAGGTAAACAGAAGCAGAATTTTAACAGAAAACACGCACTTTTTATTTAAAGCCATTTTTAAGCGTTATAAACGATTTTTTAGAGCCGGCGAATATTATGATTAGAATTTAAAAATAATAGCTTTAAAACGGTAATTTTTAAAGCTATTATTTATAAAAGTAAATTGCTGTAAAACAGTAATTTACGATTTATCTGGACACATGCACCATTAAAACGGATACATCAGACGGCGAGACACCCGAAATACGCGAAGCCTGGCCTAAAGTACGTGGTTTAATACGCATCAATTTTTCACGTGCTTCTTTAGAAAGTGATACCAGTTGATGATAATTAAAGTCAGGGTTAATTTCCTGGTCTTCCATGCGTTTCATCTTGTGTACAATCTCCAGTTCCTTATCAAAGTAACTCTCATACTTGATTTTTATTTCAGCCTGCTCTACCGTTTCCTTATCATACTTTGCCAGCAGTTCCTGTAATGCAATATCTGCCTTTTGCAGATCAGCAAAATTTACCTGAGGGCGGCTCAGCAGATTAAACAACTTGGTATTCTGATTAAGGGTGCTCGTGTTTAGTTCTTCCAGTAATGCATTCACATTAGCCGGTTCAATAGACTTTGATTTGGTAAACTTTACAATTTCATCTGAGTCGGCTACTTTACGTTTTACCTTGTCTAACCGTTCCTCACTGATTAGCCCCAGCTCATAGCCTTTAGGGCTCAAGCGTATATCGGCATTATCCTGCCTTAACAGCAAACGGTGTTCAGCACGTGAAGTGAACATACGATAAGGCTCTTCTGTTCCTTTGGTAATCAGGTCGTCAATCAATACGCCAATGTAGGACTCTGCACGTTTTAATATCAGCTCATGCTGGTCATGTACTTTTTGGTGTGCGTTGATGCCTGCCATTAAGCCCTGCGATGCTGCTTCCTCGTAACCGGTGGTACCGTTAATCTGTCCGGCAAAAAAGAGGTTGGCAATCAGTTTGGTTTCCAGCGTTAAGCTCAACTGGGTAGGAGGGAAGTAGTCATACTCAATGGCATAACCCGGCCTGAACATCTTGGCTTTTTCAAACCCCGGTATCAAACGCAGGGCTTTGTATTGTACATCTTCTGGTAAAGAAGTAGAAAATCCATTCACATAAATCTCTACGGTATTCCAGCCTTCTGGTTCTACAAATATCTGGTGCCGGTCGCGTTCTGCGAAGCGGTTGATCTTATCTTCGATAGAGGGGCAGTAGCGTGGCCCCAAACCTTTGATACGCCCGGTAAACATCGGCGATTTTTCAAAGCCTTCTTTTAAAGTATCATGTACCTGGCTATTGGTATACGTAATCCAGCAACAGCGTTGCTCCGTAGGCAGGGGTACATCGGTATAGGAAAAACGGCCGCGCTCTTCATCGCCCCATTGCTCCTCCATTACGCTGTAATTTAAGGTACGGCCATCTACACGGGGAGGGGTGCCGGTTTTCATACGGCCGGCTTCGAAGCCCAATTCAACCAATTGTTCGGTTAAGCCATGTGCTGCCTTTTCGCCTGTACGGCCGCCGCCAAATTTCTTTTCGCCTATATGGATCATGCCATTTAAAAATGTGCCGTTGGTAAGTACCACCGCATCACTTTCAATCTCAATGCCCATTGCTGTTTTTACGCCGCAAGCCTTGCCATCTTTTACCAGCAAGCCGGTTACGGTATCCTGCCACATATCTAAATTTGGCAAGCTTTCTAACGTCAGGCGCCATTCTTCTGCAAAGCGCATCCGATCGTTTTGTGTGCGGGGGCTCCACATGGCCGGGCCTTTTGAGCGGTTCAGCATCCTGAATTGTATTGTGGTTTTATCAGCTATAATACCCGAGTAACCACCCAAGGCATCTACCTCGCGCACTATCTGTCCTTTAGCTACCCCACCCATGGCAGGGTTACAGCTCATTTGTGCAATGGTACCCATATTCATGGTAATGAGCAGCACTTTTGAGCCCATATTAGCGGCTGCAGCTGCGGCTTCGCAGCCTGCATGGCCTGCGCCGGCCACAATTACATTATATTTTTCAAACATGTTTTTTCTTGTGTTCCACGTGGAACGTTCTATAAGCCGTTGTTTGACGTTCCACGTGGAACTTTAAATAATGATGATAAGGCAAACAAAGCCCAGATGCTTTCTAAAATTACGAAGGGATAGAACCCGATCAAGTAAGAAGAAAACCCACACAAGCCAGCGCCTATAAAGTTGCATAAAGCGTATATTTTGCTATCGGCCGACAGTTTCTTGTACAAATTGAGCAGGAAAGCGATTAAAAGAATAATAACGCCTATGGAAGCGATTAAGTCTGATGTTTTCATATTTATGCTTCGTTAAGTTCAGTTAATTCCATCCAGCGAAAAGTTTTATCATCTAATGTAGTAGTGGCTTGCTCAATTTGCTGAGCAAGTTCCGTTAAGCGCATATGGTTGCTGTTGCCACTGTTTAGCTCTATCGTTAAAGATTGTATCTTACTTTCCAACGCTTTAATATCGCTTTCAAGCGTTTCCATTTCCTTAATTTCTTTAAAGCCTAACTTGGACTTTTTTGGTGCAGCCTGTACCGGAGCTATAGTTTTAGGAACAAGCGCATTTTGCTTTTCAGCAAATTTTTTAGCCTCCAGTTCATCTTTGTATGAAGAATAGTTGCCGTTAAATAGTGTTACCTGGCCGTTACCCTCCATAATGAATAACTGGTCAGTCAGCCGGTCCAGTAGGTAACGGTCATGCGAAACCAGCATTAATACGCCGTTGTAAGAAAGCAGAAATTCCTCCAATACATTAAGGGTATCAATATCCAAATCATTGGTGGGCTCATCCAAAATCAAAAAATTGGGGTTCTTGATCAGGATGCGCATTAATTGCAGCCGCTTCTTTTCGCCTCCGCTCAAATTAGAAACCAAACCGTGTTGCTTGGCAGGAGGGAAGAGGAACAGCGTAAGTAGTTGCGAGGCGGAGATCATTTTACCATCGGCCATGGTAATATACTCTGCTACATTTTTTACAATATCAATTACTCTTTCATTCGGAGAAAATGTCATACCGGCCTGGTGAAAATAACCCATTACGGTGGTTTCACCCTGTATCACTTCGCCGGCATCAGGAGATAACGCACCTGTAATGAGATTGAGCAAAGTTGATTTACCGCTACCATTTTTACCGGCTAAACCAATACGATCACCTTTTTTAAATACGTAATTAAAGTTGCTGATAATGGCGTGCTGATTAAACGATTTGCCTAAGTGGTGCAACTCCATAATCTTATTGCCTTGCCTTGCCGTTTTAACACTTAATTCAACCTTGGCATTAGGGCCGGCATTTTTGGTCTTATCCTCTAAATCATAGTAGGCATTAATGCGCGCCTGCGATTTGGTTCCCCGAGCCTGCGGCTGCCGGCGCATCCATTCCAGTTCTTTTTTTAACAGGTTTGAGTTACGCTGAAACTGCACATCAAGCGTAGCTTGCCGCTCTGCCTTCTTTTCTAAATAATAACCATAATTGCCCTGGTAGCTGAATATTTTGCCACGGTCAAGCTCAATAATCTCATTACATACATTATCTAAAAAATACCGGTCATGGGTAACCATCAAAATGGTTTTGTTGCCCTCGGTTAACAGCTTTTCCAGCCACTCAATCGTGTCAATGTCTAGGTGATTAGTAGGCTCGTCTAATATATACACGTCAGGTTCGGTAATCAGCAGTTTGGCTAAGGATAAACGCTTCTTCTGTCCACCCGATAGGGTATTTATTTTCTGATCCAGGTCGTGTACATCCAACCGGCCTAAAATATTTTTAATTTGGTACTCATATTCCCAGGCGTTGGTGGCACTTAGTTCCTCCATTATCTTATCAATCGCCTTGCTGTTATCAGGATCGTGGGCCAGCAACTCCTCGTATTTACGAATCAATTGCTGCTGCTCATTGTCGGCGCTAAAGATAAAATCGCTGATAGTCGCTTCCTTTTCAAACTGCGGATCCTGGTCCAGGTAGCCGATACTTACATCGCGGCTATGTACTACCTTGCCTTCCACCGGCATAAACTGCTCGGCTAAAAGTTTAAGCAGGGTAGATTTCCCGGCACCATTGATGCCTACCAGCGCTACCCGGCGGCCACGGTTAATGCCAACAGTAAGGTTACGAAACAGCCAGTGGTCATGAAAAGAATGACCTAAATTTTCGGCAGATAAAAAAGTACTCACGCTAGTTGTTTTATATGATCAGAAGGATGAATAAATACGCCTTCTTTAGATTGTAATGATTGTTTATACATCGCCATAGCTACAGTTTGAGCCGGGATGCTTTTATATCGTTTTAATGGCCCGATAAGCAGGGGGTCAACCAGTTTCATTATTCCTGTAGCTACACGCTCCTCAGGCCGGTTTTCGTTACGCTCACCTGTGAGCAACGATGGCCTGTAAATTTGCAGGCAGGGGAGCGCTATGTGTTCAATGGCCTGTTCTACTTCGCCTTTAAGCTTAGTATAATACATAAAGGATGACGCATTTACATTAGCGCCCATTGAAGAAACCAAATGATATTGTATTACCTGATTATCCAGGGCCAGTTTTGCTAATTGTACGGGGTAGTCAAACTCTACCCTGCGGTAATCTGCCATATCTAGCGTTTTATGGCGGGTAGTGCCTAAACAGCAAAATAAGGCGTGGCCGTTAATGATATGCTGATATTGGTCAAGACGGTCAAAGTCAACAATAGCTTGTACCAGTTTTTTGTGCGATAACGGCAGGTCCTTTCTTACCAGTACCACCACCTCATTATATTCTGGCTGCTGTAACAGAATATTTAACAATGATGAACCCACTAAACCACTTGCACCTGCTATAATTGCTTTGTATGCCATTAATTAATAATACTTTACAAAAATACAAAAAGTAAAATGAGTTTAATCGAAGCAGAAAGGGTATGACGCAATTATTGCTTTAGAGTAAAAAAGATTTCGGACAATAAAAAGTACATCTACCCCTAATCAACAAAAAAACAGGCGTTGCAGCGCCTGTTTCTATATAAATGTACAGTAAATTAACTTATAACTGACTGGTAATTTCGGTAGATAACGGCTTTACCTGTGAACGGTAGCGGTGAACCAGCTTACCATTTTCATCAATCAGGAACTTTTCAAAGTTCCATTTAATTTCGCCGGTAAAATCGGGGTTGGGTGCACTGGTCAGGTATTTAAACAGGGGGCTGATATCGTCGCCTTTTACACTAACCTTTTCGCTCAGCGGAAATTTAACCCCATAATTTTTTTCGCAAAAGGTTTTGATCTCATCATTCAGGCCCGGTTCCTGCTGACCGAAATTATTGGCCGGAAAGCCGATTACTATCACTTTACCCTTGTACTGGTCGGCTAATTTTTGCAGCTCGGTATATTGGGGCGTAAAGCCGCATTTAGAAGCGGTATTTACAATCAATAACTTTTTCCCCTTATACTTTGCCAAATCAAAGTTTTTACCGTCGATATTTTTAAGTTTAAAATCGTAAACCGAATTTGGTGCAGTAAACAGGAGCGCAAACAGCAGTGCTAATATTTTCATTGTTGATTAATTTAAAAATGTAAAGATAGGCGAAAGATGCTTAAACAAACTTTCTTTTGCTTAAATAAAAGTCCTCTTTTTCGGTCATTATTTTCTTATGAGCCGGAGTTTTGTCTTTATATCCCAACAAATGCAAAGTGCCGTGGATAAGAATGCGGTGCATTTCTGTCGCCGCAGTTACTTCATACCGTTTGGCATTTTCGGCAATGCGCTCTGCAGAGATAAAGATATCACCGTTGATTACGCCTTCCAGATCCGAATTGTCAAAAGTAATAATGTCGGTATACGTATCGTGATTTAGATATTGCTGATTAATGGTCAGCAGATATGCGTCTGAACAAATAATGAAGTTTAGAATACCCAATTTGCAATTTTCGGCGGCAATGGTATCCTTTATCCATTGTTTAACTTTAAGTTTTTGCTTTACCGGGTAATTAATATCTTCCTGAAAAAAATGAACAGCGGGCATTAAATCTTAAAGTGAAGTTCTACTTCATTACCTGAAGCATTAAATATACACTGGTCGGCCAGGTGCTTAATAATGAACACACCACGGCCGGTTAATTTTTCCAGGTTTTCTTCGGCAGTAGGGTCGGGCAGGTTCAGGTAATCAAAGCCGGCGCCCTCATCTGTAACGGTCCATATTATACGCTTACTGTCTACCTCGGCATTAACTATTACTTTTTTGTCGGGGTCAAGCTTGTTACCATGCACAATAGCGTTAATTACAACCTCATTTAAGCAGGTCATCATGTTGGCAAAAGTATCTTCACTTACCTGATGTTTATCTGCAATTTCTTCTATTAAAGCCTCCAGCTGGATAATGCTGTCGCGCCGGGAAGGGAGTTGCAGTGTATATAATTCAGTAGTAGGACTATTCGCCTCTTGCATGTTATTGTGCATTTAATTGATCGAAATAATTTTTAACGCGTTGTTTGAAGTACAAATTCAGTGCCGGAGGTACAGTTTGCAATTGTTCTGTTTGTTTTGCCCTTTGCTGCTGATAGTTTTGCAGGGCTTTTATATAGCCCGGCGGTAACCGGGTGCCGGCATTGCTTTCCCGTTGTTTATCCTGCTCCCGCTGCTGCTCTGCCTTATCGGCCTCCAGTAAGCGGGTATGAATTTGCTGTTGCCTTATTAACGATTCATTTGTTAAATTCTTGTTTACGATATCACTTTCGGTTTGTTCCATTGCCTTGGCAATTTTATTCAGGCTGCCTGCACCGGCGCTACCAGGGTCGGCCTGTTCGCGGCTGTATTTTTCCAGTGCCTGGCGTATCATTTGCTGTTGCCGGGCCATGCGGGCCAGTTGTTCGCTTTGGCCCGAAGGTGCGCTTTTACCCTGATTGCCCTGCTGCTGCATCTGCTCGCGCATACGCTGCATATTTTGGTTAAGCTGCTGCTGCTGCTGCGATAGCTGTGAGAGCGACCCTTGTTTTTTACCGCTGCCCGGTTTGGCATTCTTCATCATGCGCTGTACCTGGTCAATTACTTCGCTCAGCATCAGCGCCAGGTTGTTCATAGCCGTCATGGCCTGCTGCTGCAGGCGTACCGCCTCAGGGGTGCGCCGCTCATCCATTAAGGCCAGCGCCCCATCTATATGGCTGTTCATATTCCTGATTTCCTGGTTTACGGCCGATTGTATCTGCGGTACCCTGCGGCTTAAGGCATACAGGCTGTCCTGCGCGGTTTTAATGTTGTCCTTTATATCTTTTTGTGTTTGTGCCAGCGTTATATAAGCAGGGTCATTACTGCTGGTGCCACGCAGGCGCTGCAATAATTTTTCCTGGTTAAAGGAGCTGTTCACTAAATTTTTAACCAACTCACGCAATTGCTGCAGGTTAAGCTGGTTTTGCTGCTCTTCGCCTTCCTGTTCCTGCTGCTGCAGCTGGTTTGCCATTTGCCGTAGTTGGGCAGCCGCCTGCTGCTGCGCCTGCTGTGCACTGCCCTTGTTATTTTTTTCAAGCTGTGCAGCGCTTTTGCTCATCTGCTGGTCTACCTGGATGCTCTGCTGCCCGGGGTTTTGGTAGCCGGTTTTTTGCTCCAGTTGCTCGCTGGTTTTCTGAAGTTCATTCAGGCCTTCCTTTACCTTGTCGAAATTTTGCCTGAGTTGCTGTTGCTCCTGTTGTAATTGTTGTGTGTTTGCGTTTTTGCTGCTTGTTTTATCCGCTAATTGCTGCTGCTGTTTGGCCATCTCCTGCAGCTGGTTAACGCTTTGATTCAATTTTTGGTCAAAATCAAGCTTCTTGTATAACTCCAGCATCCGGTTCAAATCCTTTTTTAAGGATTGATTGTCGGATTGCAGGTCAGACAGTTCATTGCGGGTGGCTTCTTTCTGGTTGCGTTGCAACAGGTTTTCCAGTTGCTTCAGCATATCCTGCGTTTTGGTATCCAGCAGTTGGTTCATCAACTGCTCCATTTCCTTCTGTTTGGCGGTAAGTTCGGCCGTTTGCTGCTGGTTCTCCTGGCGGTTATAGGTATTGTTTTTACTTTCCTGCCTGATGTTTTTGAGCAGTTCGTTCAAATCATTACGCTTTTGTATCAGGCTTTCCAACTGTTTTTTTTCATCGTATGACAGGCTGCTTTTATTGAATAGCATCTGGTTGGCCTGCTGCGTTTCGCGCTCCAGTTGCCCGGCTATCTTTATAGCCGATTGCAGTTGCTGCTTTACCGCCTGGCTTCCGGCATTGAGCTGCCGGTCTGTTTCCTGCGCGCCGGGTATCTGCAAAGTGAACTCCTGCGAGCGTGCATACTTTGGTCCGTTTACGGCATCGTTGTCTGCCACCTCAAAATAGTAGCTCACGGTGCTGCCCGAGTTTGCAGGCAGTTGGGCCGTGTTAAGGTAGTAGAAGAATGAAGCGTTTTTTGTGCTGATATTGGCATTTATTCGCTTTTTATAGACTTTTATGCGCTTTTTATCACTCGGTATCGCCACAACACTGCAAAAATTAAGCGCTGAAAAGCCGTGATCGTCTGCAATGCTGCCGCTAAAGTACAGGCTCTTCAAACTTACCGAATCCCTTTGCTGCAGAACGTTGATGGCAGGCAATTCATCGGCAATAGTAGTTATCTTATAGGAAATGCTATCACTATGTGCAGCTTCATTATTCTGCGGAATCAGGGTATAGGTTAGGCTATGTACTGCACGCAACGTATACTCAAAGCGATTACCGCCTATGCTTTTAGCTTGGGTTGCTTTGCCATTCGCCTTTATTGTTACACTTTCGGCATTATTCGTGGTAAGCTGCCATTCAACAGTTGAGCCAACTGGTACTGTAAGATCACCGGCATTTTGAACCTGTTCGGCTTTCCTATGCAAATAGGCAGGGTAACTGATTTGTGCATTCAGGTGCAGCAGTACTGGTTTATAAGCTACCTTTACTTCATAAAATGCTGAATTATAACCATTTCCGGTGAGCCGGAATCTGGTGTTTTGCTGCACATTGGTAAACAGGTAATTAAAGCGGCTTATGTTGTTTTTATTTAAACGGAAAGACTGACCGGCCATTTCAATATATACCTCATCCGGCAGGCGGTTTCCTTTCAGCCTGATGTTCAGTTTTAAATCATCACCCTGTGTAACCTTTAAATTAGTGTTAAGTATGATAAACTGAAAAGGTGCAACCGGCGCAAAGTATTCGTTATGCCGGATAATGCGTTTGGTGCTTTCCTTCAGTACCGCAGGTGCGATAAGGGCAATCAGTACAATAATAGCCAGTGGATATGCTAACCAGGGCATATATTTAGTGTTGGCCTTAAAATTAATTGCCGATGGAAAATTAACAGGCTTCAGCGTTTCTATTTTCTGATGAATGCTGGCCTCAATCAACTGCCGTTGGCTGGTATCCTGGCCGGCCAGTTGCTGTAACTGCAACGTATTGAGTAGTTTATCCTGCACATCAGTAAAATGCCGACCAATGATTTCAGCGGCTTCTTCATGGGTCAGGGTGTGCCTCAAGCGCAGATAAGACAGCAGGGGCGGTAATACCAGCCAGCAGATCAGCAATACATTTACTGTAATAAACAGGTAGAACAGGCCGGTACGTAATGCGGTATTAAAGTTTCCAAGATATTCGGTAAGCGTAATGATAAGATATGCCGAAAATAAGCCTGCACCTAAGAAAATCAGACCCCGCAACAGGCGGTTTAACTCATACCTGCGGATAAAGCGGTTAATCTGCGCAATCAGGAAATTGTAATTATTGGCAACAGGCATAAATTAATTTATGGAAGTTGTTTAGTGTTTTCAGTTGGGTATTTTTCTCAAAAAGATGATACAGAAGGCGAGCAAGTGTAAAGCCACCCAGGTTTGGGTATTGGTCTCAAAGCGGATAAGAAGTGCCTTAAAGCTGTCGATCCAGGCGTTAGTCCTTTCGATAACCGTTCGTCTTTTGTATAGTTCATCGTCAAAGTAAGCATTATCTTCTGCTTGCTGTTCATTTCTCTTGTTTTTAGCAATATTAGCCTGAATGTGCCGCTGTTCGCAGGCTGCCCTTAAGGTCTTACAGTCAAAGCCGGCATCTGCGTTCAGGAACAACCCCTCAGCTGGGATTGCCGCCCTTTCCAGCGTATGAAACAACTGGGCAAACAAGGACTGCAACTCATATACATCATTGTGCTGCCCGGCCTGCGGCTCCGAACAGGCCAGCATAATGCCCTGATTATCCGCTAAAAAAAGCATATTAGTCGTCTTAGCTGCCTTCCTGCCCTGGTAACCCACCGCCATGCCGCCGTTCTTGGCAGGCGTATGGCTGCCATCCAACTGTACGCAGGATAAGTCCAGGTGCTGGTGGTTAGCCTTGAGCAAGGTCGTCCACATCCGCTCAAAAGACCCATCTTTTGTCCATCGTGCAAAGTGATAATATACACCCTGCCAGCTTAACTTATCCTGATCAAAGAACGCTTTCAAAGGCAATTGACGCCACTGGCAGCCTGTCTTTAACCGGTAAAGTATCGCCCACACAATCTGCCACAGCGGTGGCCCTACCGCATTTCCTCTTTTTCCTTTACTCAAATGCGGAACTATCCACCGCTCTATCTTATCTTTGCTTACAAGGACTTCCATCAGAAATTTTAAGTCGTTTTTGCTTCGTAACTCAAATCTCTTACTTTTTCGGAAGTCCTTATCCTTTTTTCCTAAATACTAAACAGCTTCATGTAGAAACCCCACAACTTCCTTGTATAAATTTTATTCCTATCAGAAAACGCTAAGATACTATCTTGTGTATATAGCTGTCCGCAAAATTCAGCGATTTATCGGCACAATGCAGGTGTTGGCCGATACATATATTTGCATTTGTACCAATTAGCGCATCTTTGTTTTACCGGCAGGCTCAGCAACACCTGCCGGTTGTGATAAGGTTTAGGTTTGAAGTCTCCTGGCAGCGAGTGCCGGGAGGCTTCTTTTTTTGGGCAATACCCTCACCTCGGGTATTAGTTTTTTGAAATCCGCTCTTAAAACTTTTATATTTGCCATACCAACTACACTTCGGGATGTAGCGTAGCCCGGTATCGCGCCAGCATGGGGTGCTGGAGGTCGTAGGTTCAAATCCTGCCATCCCGACGATAATGAATAATGGCCTTTTTAGCTTAGCTAAAGGCCATTATTCGTTAAATACTGCCTGATTAAGGCTGCACAACAATACCACTCACAAATTGATTGTAATGCACCTGATCATTATGTAGCGCCGTACCATTAACCTGTATATTACTAAAACGCACATTATCCACCCGGTTCTGCGAACCGGCCCCAGCCAGATCAATAGGTAAGCGCGCGCCTTTTACCGTAATATTTCTGAAAGTTACCTGGCTTATACGGCCGGGTTGCTTGTCATGTGATTCAGCAGCCTTGCCAATCCATAAATTAATAAATTGATGGGCTTCCTCTAACCGGATATTACTGAAGGTAACGTTGGTGACAGATGAGGCATCGGTATTCATGATCGCCATACACCAGGCACGGCCGGTATCGTGTATAATATCGCAGTTATCAAAGGTAACATCATTTACATTTTCCCGCAGTTCCAGGCCGATGCTCAAGGCATTAGCCAGTTGGTTCCATACCACGCAGTTTCTTACGATGATATGCTCAGCCATACCTTGCTGAGGTAAGGTTTTAACCACTACCACATCATCATTAGTACGGATAAAGCAGTTTTCCACCAGTACATTTTTACTGTTACAAATGTCAATACCATCGGTATTGGCCCGGTAGCTAATGATTTTGATGTTGTTATAATGAATATTGCCGGAAGAGAAGCAAGGCGTTGTCCAGCCGGCGGGATTTAGCATAATTACCCCCTCAACGGTAATGTCATTCCCCCTCAACAACAGCATATTACGGGCGTGCGTAGGGCAGGCGCTGGCATCAATAATACCATGTCCTCTGAATTTGATATGCTGCCCCTGCAGGTTAAAGGTGGGTACATAATTACGAAAGCCCACCGGCTCTGTGGTGTACCGCTCCTTGGGGTCAATCACCGCCTTAATGATGGCGCCACCGGCAATATAAACCGTTTTGTTATCGCCTATGGTCATGTTGCTTACCTCATGGATTCCCGGCCCGAAGAAGATCACGTTAGGGTCTTTAGGCGAAGGTACATTGGCATCAATACCGTTTACAAACAGGTGCAGGGATTTAACTGTTTCGCCGTTAATTTCGATGGTTAAGTTTTGAGGCTTGCTTACTTTGAAGCTGATGGATTTGCCATTAATGCTGGTTTTTACACCGGCAGAAGAAGGCAGAATCTTAACACTTCTTACTGCCTGACTCACCGTAATACTCACATTTGCAGTGCCTTGCAAATCGAAATAAGCAAAGGCCGCCTTGTCAAAATAAATGTCGGAATGCAGCATGTCGTCTACCGCTTTGAAACGCCTGCCCGGGTCGGCGGCACCTACTTTGGCCAGGTAAACAGGTACAAGCTTTCCGCCTGCTGCTACCTTAAAAGCGGTACTGAGTGAAGCGCCTTTGGGTGCCGGATATATTTTAATGATGCTGGCTGCGGTTGCCGGTAATGCCAATACAATTAACAAAAACAGTGCAAAAAGCCGTATCAGCTGGCGGGTATAAAGAGGCATAAAGTAGAACTTAACAAGTGAAAACTGTACGATAAAAAGCCATAAACGGCAATAATTAGACCATAAAAAGCGATAAACGGCTTATGTTTGTCGATCCTTGTCAATGCTTCGTCTCACTTACCCGGCGGATGTAGATGAAACTGCTGTCCGTTGAAGCCACTTTGTAATCGGCTACCTGGCCGGCTTTGATAGAATCAATCAGTGCCGCCGACCATTTATAAGCAGGCAGGGCGTGTATGTCATCGGCGGCATAAAACTTAGACTTTTGCACCACTAAATAATCTACCGGTTTTGGGTCAAGCCGGCTCACATGCCGGAGTTCGGCCAGCGACGGGGCAGGGGTATGATTTACATTGCTAAAATCAAGGTGGCAGGCATTTACCGGGATCGGCAGATCATAGGTAAACATTACACTGGCCGTTTTAATATCAGGAAACTGATTTAATGTTTTTACGATCGCGTTATACTGTGCATAATTACCCGCAGCTGCAAGGCGGCGTTGCGGTTGCGCCCAATCCTTAAAATAATCAAACCGCACTATCGTATTAACCAGTTGCAATACCACCACAAGGCCTAATGCTATATTTAGCAGCTGTGGCTTTTGCAGCAGGGCTGGCAGCGTTATAGCCAGTACCAGCAGCAGCATAAAAGGGATAGGCAGATAGTAGTGCGGCCAGGCTTTGTTTACCATCAAAATGTAGTAGGCAATCACCACTACTGTAGTTATGATAAATGCCAGCCCCTCATAATGCAGCTTAAACCGGCTTAAGCCTTTAACCGCAAACAGCACGGCAGCTACAGCAATTAATATAACTACCCAGGGCGACAGGTAAGCATTGGCAAATACATTCACTTTATCGGCAAACGTAGGAAGGTAGCCTGCATCGTTATTGGTTTTGTTGGAGGCCATATCCTTGGCAAAGGACTCGTAGAACAAGCCGGGGCCTTTGGGGTGAACCAGGTAAGGGTTCAGCACAATAAATACGATGCCAATTACCAGTAAGGCAATCAGGTTTTGCTTTACGGCATTGATAAAGGTTTTCACTGATGGAGCCAGAAAGAAGGGCTTGGCCAGGTACAATGCTACCAGCGGCATAAACTGCAGCGAATGTACCTTTACCGCTACCGCAATGGCTATGGCCATCAGAAAGGCCTGGCTATGGTTGTTTTCTATTCTTTCATTAAAGAAATAATAGAAAGCCAGCAGCACAAAGTACATCATCATCCAATCCGGGTGCAGCCAGGAGCCTGCCGCCCAGAAATAGGTCATGAGCAGGGTGGTAACGGTAATCAGCAGCAAGGCATATCCCTTGCCTGCCAGCTTATACAGTGTTTCCTTAAAAATCAGGAAGCCCTGTATGGCAAACAGCGATGATACTACACGGGTAAGGAATAATGCCAGGTTGTATTTATGAAAAGTAAAGGGCAGGTAAGTAACCAAAAAGTCGATGATCCAGAACGGGCGGCCGTAGCTGTAAAAGCCGGAGAAAAACTTTTGCATATCCAGGTGATTGAACCCAAAGAACTGGCGTGAGTACAGTACCTTCAGAAAAAAGAACTCATCCACATCATACGCGTCCACAAAATCAATGTCAATTACCCGGTAATTAATAACAAGGAAGGGAATTAGCAAAATAACAAACAACAGCACATTCCTTTTGAAAACAAGCTTGTTAAGCCTGTAAATTTCGCCGAGTGCTGTAAAGTATTTTTTCATTGGGTAGTTCAGCGTATAATCGTTGTTTTATACTGATTTGCGGCAGTATGTCATTGCGGGGAACGGGCGCCATCCCGTAGCTATGCTTATTCGCCCTGTAACCAACGGGATGGCGCCCGTTCCCCGCAACGACAAACTGGTGTTTGGCGACTACAACTGCTTTTTCAACTCGTTAATATACGCCGCAGTGCGTTTCAGCAGTTTTATCTTCAACTTCATGCCGCCGCTGCCGCCGCCTTTGGCCTCACCGGCTACGCGGTTGTGGAAGTATACCGGAAAATCAACCAGTTGGCCATACCTTTTGGCATTAATGAGCAGGTATAAATCCAGCGAGAAATCGTACGGGGCACGGGCTTTAATGCTGTTGAAAAACGTTTTGGAGAACAGCTTGGGCTGCCCGTTGATGTCGTTGATATTTACCCTTAGTTTATACAGCACATACCACTGCATGGCCTGGGTAAAAAAGGTATCGAAAAAGTTGCGGCCGCGGCGCTTTCCTTTTACCACCAGATTGGGGTTTTGGGTATTATTCCATATTCTGTAGGCTTTCATGCAGTCGGTAATGTCGGTTTGCAGGTCGGCATGTGTCCAGCATAGCATCGGCCCGGCGGCTGCTTCCAGGCCTTGCAGTATACCATAGCCATATCCCTTGTTTTCCACTACCTGGTGGCTGCGCAGGCGGTCGAGCCCGGCTTCCTGAAGCAGTTGCTGCATCAGTTGCGGTGTGTTGTCCTTAGAGCCGTTGTCGACCAGAATGATCTCGGCGAAAGCGTTCTCTTTCAATACCTCAAGGCAACGATGGGTTAGCGCCCGCAGGTTGTCTGCTTCGTTATAGCAGGGAATAACAATGGAAAGCTTAATCATACGAATAGCTGCTTATTGTTAAAGTAAGTTTTCCAGTAATTAAAGGTTTCGTAGTCGGTAGGTGTGCCCCAGCAAATGTATTTATCGGCTTCAAAAGCTTTCACTTTATAACCTAAGGCAATGGCATCGTTTACGCACTCGTCTACATAAAACTCATTATTTACCCGGCGGTTTTGCGCAATCATACGCTCGGTGGCTTTCTGAAAGATACTGGCATGCTTAAACCAGAAAGCGCCGATAATGGCATGGTCGTGCAGGGGCTTAGCACTGATGGGCACCTTTACCGATACACCGGTAACGTCATTCTCGCCCTCTACCTTTACCCAGCCGTATTGCTGCGGCTTATCTACCACCGTTACGTTATTGCGGAAGGTGAACACAATTACATCAGCCTCGTCTTTCATCTGCTCAAAAGCGGCTTTATCGTAAATCATGCCGTTATCACAGGCACCGATGATAATTTCATCATCGTTTTTTACATAAGGCAGGGCAGTTAGGCAGGTACTGGCCTGGCCTTCGGTTACGTGGTCTAACACCACAAACTCCGCCTGTGGTATTACAGCTTTAATTTCTTTATCAATAGCCTGTTTTTCTAAATGCTCTTTCAGCATAATGAACAGGTAATGGTCGCCTTGGGGTAAATCGTTCACCGCCTTAATTACCATAGGCGTATCGCCTACCATAATCAGGGGTTTTGGCGTAGTGTAGCCCTGCTTTACAAAGCGCTCGCCTTTGCCGGCCATAGGGATGATGATGGTCATGCGTAGTGGTTTTTTAAAAAGATGTCGGCCCAGTATAAATATTCTTCCAGATCTTCAGGCGTGCCCCATTGGCAAAAGGTAGGCACCATGTCGTACACGCCTACATTCAGCTTGTCTTCCAGCAGCAGGTTGTATACCAGGCTGGCATAATACTCGCCGTTTAAGGCTACGTTGCGCTCTACCGTTTTTTCAAAATAATGCTTCATCAGGCTGCCGCTTTTGAAGTAATAGGCGCCAACCGAATGGAAGCCTTTACTTTTATCTTCTTCAAAAGAGAACTTCTCTTTGATCTCCAGCAGGCGTTTCTCACCATCTACCTGGCAGCCCGCATACAGATTTTTGGCCGGCAGCAGGTGCGGGTGGAAGCCGGAATAGCAGATGACGTTGCCATCTTCATTATATTTATTCACCTCGCTGATGAAATCGTTAAAATCCCAGGCCATAAAGTAATCGCAGTAGGACAGGATGATAGGTTCATCATCCTTCACCGCATCCTTAGCCTGTAAAGCTGCATATACCGGGCCCAACTTGTGGGGCTGAATACTTACAATGGTAGCATTGGGGCAAAACGAAGGAATGAAGTTGTTCAGGTCATACTGCTCCACATGGTCTTCGCGGCACACAAAAATGAAGGAGTGGTCGCCGGGAAACATGCTGACCACATGCTCCAGTATGGTTTTGCCATGCACGTAAATCATGGGCTTTAGGCGGTCATATCCGGCGGCTTTAAATCGTGAGCCTTCGCCGGTCATGGGTATGATGATTTGCATATATTAGTTTTTTAAGAGCGACAAACGGTATTTTTCTGAAGAAAGACCATGCAAAATGTCTAAATCTTCCTGGGGAATATAGTCAGGGTGTAACTGTAAGGCTGCCATATTGTTTTTGATGTAATACACCGCCTGCAGCATGGCTACCGCGGCTGCCACAAAGTTTTTAGAGCCATTGATGATGATCTGCTGCCCGGCTGCATCCACATAGATGCCGGCGCTTTTATCCGTAGTAGATATTTTGTTGCGGAAGAAAATAGACTGGTCGGGTATCAATACCTGGCCGGTTAATTCTTCTTCGATGCCTGCTAAGTCAATGTTTGCGCCATTAATGGCCCCGGCATTCAGTACACAGCTATTTTCGGTAACTTCTGAGCAGTTAAACTCCTGCAGAGGTGCTAATCCCAAATGCTGTTTAATCCTGTATTCCACATCAGCATACTTATCAATTACTTCCTGTGCGGTGGCGCCATGTATAATGATGCCGTGATTTTTCAGGAAGATGACCGGCGGCCATCCCTCACCTTTTTTTAAGGTGAGCAACGCACGGGCAATCGGGTAGCCGGGCGTAACGTAGGGCACCAGCAGGTATTCATCGTTAGCGAAAATATCACTCAGCAGCTTTTCGCACGCTGCGGCGCAGGTAATTACATTGGCGTATACCGAGTGCGTATGCACCACGTAGGTGTTCAGCAGCGAATGAAATTCATACTCCATAGAGGGCTTGATGCCTTCAGGGCTGCTTTCCAGCACCTCGGGGAAGCCGCTGCTCATTTCGGTAAACGCCTGCTGCTGCTTTACCTGTAAGCTGTCCTGAACGGTTTGGTTGTTCAGTTTCACCACGCCGGTATCATGCGCCACATCCTTAAAGGTAAAGCCCGAACCTTTAATGAGTATCTCGCTGCCCTGCTTAACAGAGGTGTTGCCGCCCGGCCCCTGCACATGCTCGCCAGTAAAGGCAAAGGGTGCGGTTATAGATTGTAATTGCTTCAGCATACTTATTTCTATATTAAATTGGCTTCCGTATCTGTAATTACCCCGGTGCGCTTCAATTGTGTAAACATGTAATAAGACACAATCAACTGCATTACGCCCAAATAATCTTCGCCCCAGCCCGGTGTTGAACCAATGGTTTCTTTAATGTCCAGCTGCATAGCTTCGGCAATGGCTGCTACCTGTGCAGTGCTGATGATCCCCTTAATGGTGATTACCTGGCCCTGCCGGTTGATGTCGTGCTTAATATCTAATCCGGCTGCCGTCAGCTGGTCGAGCAGGTATTCAAAGAAGATGTCGTTGGAGCAGGTTACCCGCAGATAAAGCGCATCAGCCGCATTCAGTTCCGCCTGTTCATCGCGGTCCACCGAAAACACAATATCCGCTTCCGATTCCTGTATCAGAATGTGCTGATCCGAATCGGACTGGCGCTTTTGCAGTGCCTCCAATACCTTTTCGGGGGCATAGCCGCGCTTGGCTACGTCGCGCTCAATCTTCCAGTGGGTGCGCAGGGCTTCTGATGGTTTCAGGAACACCTTCAAATCATAAATGTTGGTTGCCTCTTTTAAATAAAAAGGATGCAGCCCTTCGTAAATAACAATTTTGCTGGGGTTGATGGTGAGCAGCGGCGTAAACTTACCGGTATGATGGTCATAGCTGCGGCGCTTGATTTTGTTGCCGGCTTTCAGCTCGATCAGATCGGCCAGATCGCGGTGCAGCCAGTTGGCTTTGGGGTTGAGGTGAGTGATCTCGTTCCATTTTTCGTGGCCGCGTTCCCAGCGGTGCATATCATCGCCCCGCACCACCAGTGCAAATGAACTAAACAAATCGGTTACTGCCCGGGTGAGCGTACTTTTGCCCGAACCGGAATCGCCGCCGATGCCAATCAGGTACGGCTGGTTGTAAATCTTGTAACGTTTTACCTGTACCACGCCCAGCCTGAACATTGAAACTAAAAAAATCATTAAGCTTACCTGTAGAAAGGTAAAGCTCAGCTGCACCAGTGTATATACGCCTACATGGTTACTTTCCAGCACATGGTACAAATTAGGCATGAAACGGGCAGCCGGGTTAATGAGTTGTGCTACCTGCGGCACATCAGACTGTGGATACAGCAGGAAAAAGATAAAGTAGGCAGCATTGAGCACCACGAACATAAACTGCGCCCTGAAATTGAACCGTATCAGGAAATAGGCAAAGAAGGGCATATTCCATAAATACCAACCGGGCTGCGGTACCAGAAAGAAAGTAAAAATACCAAAGCCTAAGGCGAGGAAAATAATGAGGATATCTTTGTTCACAAACCTGAACTCGGCCATCAGGTACAGCAGTACCATATAGCAGGCCGGGATAAAGAACAGCCGGTAATTTTCGAACAGGCTGAAATAGGAGGTGAATACCTTGCCCTGCTCGCGGTTGTGGTACACCATCTCGAAAAAGCCGGATTGCAGCAGGAACGGCATGTTCAGCAGCACAATGGCCAGCACAATGGCCGGAATGCCACGGGCAAGGCTGGCAGGCTGCAGCTTCTTAATCTTGTACAGGTAGATGAGAATAAAGGGCAGCGTAATCACAATGTGAAACTTGGTGGTACAAGCCAGCACAATAAACAGCGCAAACCACTTATAACGGTCGTTAAACAGGTAATACAGGGAGATGCAGAACAGTGCGGTAGGAATAATATCCAGCTGACTATGGATGTAGCAGATGTAAATAACGATAGGGTTGAGCCAGTACCAGATCACCACCTTTTTGGTATTCTGCAGCCACTTGATCAGGATGATGCTGATCACCAGATCGGCTGCCAGTAAGGGCAGTTTCAAACAAAATACATCAACCGCCGTAACCGGCCCGCCTACGCCCCAGATAGCAGATGCCACAAAGCGCGGCAATGCCAGTATGTACAGCATCACCGGCGGGTAGGGGAAGGCGTTGGGCTTAATGCGGAGGAAAATATCGTATACATTAAAGAAGTCGCCGCTTAGTGCCCTTTTAATGAAAGGGGCGAACAGGGTGGTCATGTAATCGGAAGCAAAAAGCGCCGCGAATACAATTTTCAGCACCAGCCCGGCCCAAAAGGGCTTGCTTCTGCCCAGCCTGCGCAGTATGCCTGTTTTGCTTTCCACTTTATACGTTTCCTGCAGGCTCATTCTTGTAAATTACGGTTTTAAGGCCAACAAAGTTAAATACAGTTGAAATGCCGATAGCGAAAATGTACATCACCCATTTATTAAAATGAAGCCTGTCAACCGTGATTTTCATAAAGATGACACTTAAGCCTAACGAAATCAGGTAAACGGTAGCGTAACCCAGTACTAAACTTAAACTGTAAGGCCGGCTCTTAAAGGTCCAAAAATTATTTAAAAAGAAACCTAAAACTAATCCGCTGGCGTAGCCAATTATTGTTGCGAGAATAGTATTTACCTGAAATTGTTTTTGTAGTATATAAAATATAGCATAGTTAAACAAAGTAGCTGTGCCACCCACTATCGCAAACTTTACAACTGAGGAAACCAATTGTTTATTCATTCCGCAAAATATGGTAAACATCTACCCGGTACACCGGCGATGTATAAATGTCCTTCTTCACATTATCACCCACTACCGCAATATTGCGCAAGCTTGGTTTAATTTGCAGTGCCTTATTAATGGCCAGCTCAAATATATAAGGGTGCGGTTTTTCTACGCCCGCTTCTTCGCTGGTTACCATATAATTAAAATACCGGCCAATCTGCAATTGCTCCACTTTTCTGAACTGTATACCGGCCAGCATATCGGTTACCATCACCACCGGAACACCCGCCGCCTTGTAGCGTTCCAGGAAAGGAACGGCATCGTCATACAATTCCATATAGTCAATATAATTTCCCCAATAGGCTTCGTGCAGTTGCATAATCAGCCCGGCATCGGTGGTGCCGGTTGCCCTCTCTACCAACCCCTGCACATAAAACAAGCGGGAATGCGAGTTGGCGGTGCCAATGTGCGCATGGCTTACGGCCTTGCGGCAAGCATAATAATATTGGTGCAGCTGTTCTGCTGATATATTTAAGGCTTTTTGGGCAGCTTCCAAAAGCTTATCTAAGGCAAACTCATGGCAGCGTTTATATTCGTACAGGGTGTTATCTAAATCCAGCAGCAACAGGTCGGTGCCCTCTACGCTTATGTCGGTTAAAGTAGTTACTTCCATAAGTCAGGGCGTTTGGTACATACGGCATCTAACTCAAAGCCTTGAAAATCAGCCTTAAAATTTTCTACCCACTCCAGCGGGTGCGCCTGTAACTCGGGCGATACAATGCAGATCTTAAAATGCGGCTTCAGGTATTCGTAAGCCTTGCGGTCCAGTATGTTCTTGGTGAAACAATCCACCCATACCCAGTCTATCTTACCTTCATACTGCTGCACAAAGGATAGCGGCTCATACTCCGAAAAGCGCACCGCTATCTTTTTAAAGTTCTTGCGGATGTATTTTACCGTGGTTGGAATGGTGGTATCTAAAAAGAAGTAGTTTTCCAGTTCATGCTCCTCCATCATCCCAATGAGGGTATCTTCCAGGCCGTCGGTCTTGGTGTTCAGGATGCAGGTATTATGACGGTAGGCCGCCAGGTAATCTTTAAAATCGTCGCCATCTTCAAATACCTCATGGTTAAGTACAATGCGGTCGAGCGTACTGCGCAGATCCAGCTCGGTACCCAGGGCGGTGTTCAGTGCTGAAAGTTCGGCAACGGTGTTTACCCGGTGGCGTATCAAAGTTTCAATGGTCATGCAGGCGGATGTTCAGCAGTAAGCTTTTGGGTTGCTGCTATATTTAAAATGTGTGCAAATTAGTGCTTTTTTTGTTTAAAATTACAAATTGACGTCAACTTGTCATTGCCGGCAGGAATGCCGAAGCAGCCCCGTAGTTATGCCTGTTCGCCCTGCTATCAAAGTGATGGCGCCCATCCCCCGCAATGACGCGCCTGGGTTGGCCTTAGGCCTAAATACAAAATTAATAGTACTGAGCGGGTAATTGCCGTTGTTGCCGTCTATCTTTGCGGCATGGTAGAAGTTATCCTTAAAAAAGGTAAGGAAAAGGCGGTATTGCAACGGCATCCCTGGGTATTTTCGGGAGCGATAGAAAAGGTAAAGGGCAAGCCGGATAATGGCGACATTATTCGTTTAACTGATGCGCAAGGCCGGTTTTTAGCGTATGGCTTTTACAACCACGAATCGCGCGTGGCGGTGCGTTTACTGGAATGGGATGAAGCGGTTAGTGTAAATGAGGATTGGTTCAGGGCTAAGGTAGCCGCCGCTGTAACCAGCCGGAGTTCTATCCTGAATGAGCAAACCAACACCTGCCGCCTTATCTTTAGCGAGGCCGATTACCTGCCGGGCCTGATTGCGGATAAATATGGCGATTACCTGTCACTGCAAATTCTCACCACCGGCATTGAGCGCAACAAGCAGGTAATTATTGATGAACTGCAGCGCCTGTTAAACCCCAAGGGTATATTTGATAAAAGCGATGCCGGTTCGCGCGCGCATGAAGGTTTAAATACGGTAAACGAAGTACTGGCCGGCAGCCCGCCGCCGGAGCTGGTAGAGGTAAAGGAAAATGGCCTTACTTATGGCATCAACATCGCCGAAGGCCAGAAATCAGGCTTTTATTGCGACCAGCGCGGCAACAGGCGCATACTTGCGGCACATGCGCAGGGGAAAACCGTACTGGATTGCTTTTGCTATACCGGCGGCTTTACTTTGAACGCACTGCAGGCCGGCGCTGCCCAAGCAACCAGTATAGATAGTTCGGCGCTGGCTATGGAAACCTTAAAAAAGAACATCGCCCTGAACGGTTTGGATGCTGCCAGGCATGAATCCATTCAATCAGATGTGAACAAGCAGCTGCGCCGTTTTAAGGAGGAGGGCCGCACTTTTGATATTGTTGTGCTCGATCCGCCTAAATATGCGCCCTCGCGCTCGGCATTAGACCGCGCATCGCGTGCGTATAAAGACCTCAACCGTATTGCCATGCAGTTATTAAACAGCGGTGGCCTGCTGGCTACTTTTTCCTGCTCGGGGGCTATGGATATGGAAACCTTTAAGCAGGTGCTGGCCTGGGCCGCACTGGATGCAGGTAAGCAGGTGCAGTACATCCACCAGTTTTGCCAGCCCGAAGACCACCCGGTACGCTCCTCATTTCCTGAAGGGGAATACCTGAAGGGACTGCTATGCAGGGTAATTTGATTGCCGCTGCAAAAAGGCTTCGTTATTGCCTTATATAGCTATCGGGTGTGCCCATTAACCGGCGGCTCAGCTCGGGGAAACGAATGGTAGCGGTGATCCACAAAACACATTGTATAATTACAGGCGCCATGATAGATTGATGGTGTTCCAGATGCGTAGCAATGGCGCCGCCCAGATAAGCTGCCAGTAGCAAAGTACCCAGCAGCCCGGTACGCGGAATGATAAACAGGATAAGCGAAACGATTTCTACCACACCTAACATCCGGAAGGCATCTGCCGATATACCCAGCCCGGTTGCGCTTTCTATCGCCTTAGCGCCGCCTGCTAACTTCATGTAGGCGCTGCTGATAAATATAAAGGCCAGTACTGCGGTTAATACCCAGCCAATAATGTTTCTGATTTTTGGAGACATAAGTTCTTCCTGATTAAGTTAAAGTCTATACAAACTTAGCAGTTAATTGTATACATTTTTAATACCCTGCCTAAAAGATGCTGATGCTGAGAAATTTAATTACAGTAAAAAGCGGTTTTGATATGAAACAGCCTTTTACTATTCCCATTCTACAGAGCGTACGGCGCTTACCATGCCACTGATGCTGTTGTTAAAATTGGTCATGCTGCCCAGCGGGAAGGGTACGGAAACGATCTTTTCAATGCTTTCTGCTTTGGATAAGGCAATGGCCTCCATTGCATGTTTTTCAATGGCCTTCATGGTAATAATTACCAGCCGGGGCTGCATTTCTGCAATGCGTTCGCCTAAAGGTGTAATGCCCCGCTTCCTTTCCTGGTCTTGCTCTTGCGGAGGTAAATGTTTAAGGGGCACCAGGCTGATGTTATCCAGATAGCAGCCAAAATCGCGGTAGAAATCCAAAAACTCATCATGGCTGGCAAACTCCCCGAATACCTGGGTAAACGCAGCCTTTACCGCCTTAAACAGTTCCGAATTTTTCCGGTAGAAGAAACGGTTGCCTGCTGCAGGCGCGTCGGCAATAAATAATACGTTTACTTTGGCAGGTTTATATTGCTGCCGCACTTCATTAAAATCACTGGCATCCATATCAAAAGGTGGTTTACGAATTGGCTTAACAGGTAATTACCGTTTTACGTTTATAGTAGCTGTTGATAGCTTCTGCAATAAGCAGGTTGGGTACCCAGCTTAAGAAGGCAATAATAAGATAGTTGTTCTCAAAATCAACCCCCTGGCCAAAAACGGTGAACAGCCAGATATAAAACCGCAGCGTAACCGCTGCAAAGGCCAGTGCATAGCTGCGGCGCATCATTTGCACATGCCGCTCTGCGTTTTGATGCTGTACAATGGCTATCCAGCCCATCAGGGTAAATATAATCCATAAGCTGTTCTGCAGCATAAAAGAGATGAATACGCCTGTGCCCCGGTTGATAAAAGCCGTCATGACATACGCACCCGGGGCGGCAAAGAACAGTACGCCGCCGGCATATACCTTGCCCAGCGCTTTGTGCAGCCTGCGGTTTTGGTACACCTTTTTGCTGAACTGGAAAAAGCCGGCCAGCAGGATAATACTGCTGCCGAATATGTGGCTGTAGAACGCCGGCAGGTACCATCCTGTATGCACAGCAGCCTGCTTTAACTGCAAAAAGCTCTCGTGTGTATTAAAGTTAAGATAAACTAATGTACTTAAGCTCAGTATGGCTATCCAGAAAAAAGCAAAAGTTCTTAATACGCCTGTCAGCATTATTTACTTACCGCAGCCATCTGCTGCTGCTTGCGGCTGTTAATTTTTTGCTGCAGCCAGTTAATATTGTATTTATCAATCTCGGTTAATGAATCCTGCACGCTGGTATTGTTACCGGCATATTTGCCGTTGTTGTCGCTGTGCATCAGTTCAAACGCATGGCTCCATTTATCATTGCTGAATTTGTAGTCATAACCGGCATAAATTTCATTCTTTATGTACTCCAGCATGGCATCAGGCAGCTTACTCAATTTTTTCTCGTTGTAAGTGTAATCGCCTTGCAGATAACGATCATCAATTTTTACGAATTGGGTAAAGGCAAACTGCCGCTTGCTGCGCAGCTCGATAAGCTTACCGTTTTTAACTGTTAAATAATAATACAGCGGCATGGTCAGTAAACTGTGCTGCTCATCTATAGCGGCATAGGTACTCCCGCATGATTTAATTTCGAACAGGCTATCGTTCAGTATCTTCAAGCTGTAATTTTCGCAACCCTCTGCATAGCTTTCTTCCTCATACCCTCCATTAAGTGAATACCCATAGGCCTGGTTGTGCCTTTTATCTACAATCAGCACATTGCGCTTCTCATAAAAATCAGAACGGCCGCCCAGGTAATGGTTTTTGATGGAGTAGTATAAGGTTTTGAGCCAGTTGCTGCTCTCTTCATCTTTGGTATATTTTACCTGGTAGGATACACTGGGGGCGCTTATATCATCCATATAATTCGCTTTTCGCAGCGGGTTTTTGAATGCCTGTATAGCTTCAAACATTTGCCAGTTTACCAGGTGCGATGGCGGAACATAAATACTGGCATTGTTATCCCGCGAATTGTACTCCATTATCAGTTTGCCCGGCGCATTACTTAAGTGGTAAGAAGCCTGATATAATTGCACCTGCGGCAGTACCTCGGTAATTTTAAAATCTTCTATCTTCGGGCTCACGGTATAACCGGCATCCAGCCAGAAATATTCATCACCTTTGCGCAGCGCGGCCAGGTGGGCGCCTTGCTTCAATGGTAAAATCTCGTTATAGGTTACCGGCACTACCAGCTTTCCGTTTAAGTCATAAAAGCCTTTATAGGGGCCTTTTTCTACTTCTACCAGCCCGTCAAACGTTCCGCTGATGTTGTGGATCAGATCATACTTTGGCGGGATGATTTCTTGCAGGGCCGGGTTAACCATCCCCATGCCGTAAAGCTTCACCGAGTCGGGGTTCATGGCAATGTATTCTTCCCACTTGCCTTTGGTTACATAGAAGTAAGTTTTATCATTCAAATGTGCAAACCATACCACGCTATCATACCGGGTTTTTAGCTTTTCGGCTGTGGTAAAAGCTTTTAAAGTAAGTGCATCGTAATGGGTTACAGGCCTCGCGTAGCGCCAGTGTATATCATTGGCATAGGTCATGTAATCTTTATATAACTGTTCACCCTTTACTGCAATAATTTTATAAGGCTGCTTATCTTTCTTTTGTATGGTAAATGTTAGGGTAGATTTTTTATCAGGCAAGCTGTCATGGCTGAATTGTACAGGTACGGTGGCCTCAGTGAGTATCGGGTTAAGCGTGCGGATTACGGCAGCATCTGCATTTATAATGGTGCTCATCCTTTCCAGCGAATCAGCATCATCTAAGGTGTTGCCTGTAAGCATAGCTACCAGCGTTTTAACTTTGCTGTTGGGATGGTCAAAGTATTGGTATAAGGAGTCGGGCTGCCGGTTATGTACATGTTTGCCAAAGCCTTCTAAAAAGCTTATCAGTTCCTCTTTTCCTTTATGACGCGAGCTGCTTTTACTTTTAAAGTAATAGCCCAGGGCTGATCCGGCTATTACCAGTACGCCTATAGTGCAGATAATGTAAAGGTTTTTGCGTTTCATGGCAGATATTTGTTTAAAAGTAGTAAGGGATACGCAGATAAACAAATGCAGAACGATTATTCACCTGCTGCCATGCATATAAACAGGTATAACTTTTATCTGTAAACTGTTATTTATGTAAGTTTTACAATTAAGCCTTGTGATTGCAACTACCGGAAGCGTTATTTTTTAATAGCTGCCAGGCGGTACTCAGAAAGGGTATTAATAAACAAAGGGCGCTTATTTAAGCACCCTTTGTTTATTTTAATACTTATTTACTAATGGGCATCAGCAGGCATAGCTACCGGTTTCTTGCTGAATGGCTGCAAGTACAGCAGCGGTATTGAGAATAGCATAATCAGGCCGGTAATCCAATAGGCATCATCATAGGTAAGCAAAATGCTTTGCCGGCTTACTGCACCTTCAATAGCAGCATAAGCTGCTTTGGTAGCATCGCTCATGGTTTTACCATGCGCCATAAAGTTGGCCGTAAGTCCCTTGAGCCGGTCAGTAAGCAGCGGATTATATACATTAACATTAGTAAGCAGGTTGTTGCGGTGCACACCTTGCCTGATGTGTATAATGGTAGTAAGGGCCGCAATACCAAATGAACCGCCTAACTGGCGCATCATGTTATTTAAACCGGTACCCTGCCCAATTTCGGGCCCCTTTAAGTCGGCTATGGCCAGTGTAGTTAATGGTACAAACAGCAATGCCATACCAATACCCCGGATAGCCAGCGGCCAGAAGAAATCAGCCTGCCCGGTAGCCAGCGTGGAGTTGCTCAGCATATGCGTAAATAAAAAGAACAGAAACATACCTACCGTAGCCATTATCTGCGCAGGTATGCCACCGTTTAACATTTTGCCCACAAAAGGCATCATGGCAATGGTAAATAAGCCGCCCGGCAGCAGCAGCAGCCCGGTTTGCTGGGCCGAAAAACCCAGTAAGCTCTGGCAAAATATCGGGAATACAAAAACAGACCCATAAAGGCCGAAGCCCAGAATAAACGAGGTAAACATACCCACCGCAAAGCTCCGGTGCCGGAGGATGGCAAAGTTAACAATCGGAAACTCTACGCTAAGCTCTCGCCAGATGAACAGCAGCACACCCAGCACCGCGGTAATGGTAAGCACCGTAATGTAACCGGTAGCAAACCAATCTTCCGATTCGCCTTTTTCCAATATGGTTTGCAGGCTGCCTACGGCAATGGCCAGGAGCGCAATGCCCCACCAGTCTATAGGGTTGCCCTTGCCCGTTTTAGCCGTGGGTTTAATATAAGTATAGGTAAAAAAGGCAGCCAGTGCACCTACCGGTATATTTACATAAAATATCCAGGGCCATGAGTAGTTATCTGTTAGATACCCGCCAATGGTAGGGCCTAAAGTTGGGCCTACCACAGCACCCAAACCAAACAATGCCGTTGCGGTACCTACCTGCTCGCGCGGCCAGGTTTCCAGCAATATAGCTTGCGAGGTTGAGATTAACCCGCCACCGGCCATACCCTGCACAATACGGAACATAACCAGTTCGGTAAGGCCGGTGGCATTACCGCATAAAAACGAAGCAATGGTGAAGACGATAATGGAACCCAAAAAATAATTTTTCCGGCCCAGTACACTGCCCAGCCAGCCCGACATGGGCAGAATGATTACGTTGGCTACCGCATACCCGGTGGTAATCCAGGCCACATCTTCTAATGTGGCGCCTAAGTTACCCTGTATAGTAGGCAGCGAAACGTTTACAATAGTGGTATCAATCAGCTCCAGCAGGGAAGCTGTAATTACCGTAATGGTAATGATCCACTTTTTAAAGCCGGTTTCAGCCATAATTAGTTCTTTTTAGTGTCGATATCTACAGAAACGTTTACGCTCATACCCGGGCGCAATTTGTCCATTGTAGCTTTACCGGCGTTAATTTTAATCTTTACAGGTATGCGCTGCACTACTTTTACAAAGTTGCCGGTAGCATTATCAGGTGGCAGCAGTGAAGATTTGGCCCCGGTAACCGGAGAAAAATTGTATATAGTGCCTTCCAGTTTCAGTTCAGGGTAAGCATCTACTTCCACTTCTACCTTCTGCCCATTGCGAATCTTATCAAGCTGCGTTTCTTTAAAGTTAGCCGTAATGTATAAACTGTTATCGTTTACCACTGAGAATAGGGTTTGCCCGGCTTGCACCAACTGGCCTACCTGTATACCTTTTTTAGAAGTAATACCACTGGCCGGCGATTTGATATCGGTATAAGTAAGCTGCAGCCTGGCATAATCCACATCAGCCTGCCTTTGGTCTACCCCGGTGTTGGTTACCTTTAACTGGTTACGGGTAGCGCCCACTTGCGATTGGGCAGCACTGTACTGATCCTGTGCTGCACGTAAATTGGCTTGCGCTACCTGCAAATCTGACTTGGTTTGGTCAAATTGCTGTTGGGTGATCGAACCGTCCTTTATCAGATTGGCATAACGTGCGTAATCTTTACGCACCTTTTCCAGCATGGCCTGGCGCGATACTACGTTGGCGCGTGCATTGGCAGCATCAGCCTGGGTAGTATAAATCTGCGATTCGCCTACGCCTACGTTGCCGGCAGCGCCTTTTTTGGCGGCCTGCGCCTGCTCCAGCTTTACCTGGTAATCGCGGGCGTCAATCTTTACCAGTTGCTGATTTTTGCTTACATGCTGGTTGTCTTCAAAGTAAATGCTGTCTACATAGCCGCCCACACGGGATACTACGGGGCTGATGTCGCCATCAATCTGCGCATCATCAGTATCCTCATGCTTACCGTAATAAAGCCATTCCTTTACACCGAAGATAATGCCCACCACCAGCACAATTGCCAGTATAATAGGTACTACAATGTTCTTTTTCTTTTTAGCAGGTTCCTGCTCCTGTATAATTTGTTCCTGTGCCATGGTAATAATTTCAGATTGTTATTTAATAAGTTTTCCGGTTGCTTTTAATAAGTTATAGTAAGCCAGTCCTGCATCGGCTTTAGCCAGTTCCAGGTTGGTTTGCGCCTCGTACAGCAGGGTTTGCGCATCGGCACGGTCAGTAGCCGAGGCTGTGCTGTTGGCATATCTGGAAATCGTGATCCGGTTATTCTCGTTAGCCTGCGCTATTGCAGTTTCCAGCAATTTTACCTTATCAACCGAAGCTATATAAGTTTGGTAGTTCTGGTTTACATCATTGCGTATGTTATCGGCAGTAATGTCTTTATTAATAATAAGTTCTTCGCGCTGCACACGGGCTTCAGCTATTTTATTTTTATTGTGCCACAGGGAACCAAAATCCCAAGAAAGGTTAAGCCCTGCGGTAATAGGGGCAACATAGCTGCCGTTGCGCGGCAATGGGTTGGCCGATAATCCTACATAATAGGCGCTTGCCGTAGCTGCCAGCGTTGGCGACTGGTTTGCGTGTATGGTTTTTATATTTAAGTCGGCTGCCTTGGTGCGTAAATCCAGTGATTTAAGCTCCTGGCGTACGGCCAGGGCGGTATCCAAATAATTGCTCAGCGGCGCTATTTCGCGATTGTTATCCGCAATCTGTTCAATGTTCAGTTGTGTAGTGGTAGGCAGGCCGAGCAAAATATCCAGGTTGTAATTAATAATCTTCCGGTTACTTTCCAGGTCGATGCCGTTCAGCTCAATATTAGAGCGCTGCAGCTGAAAGCGCAATACATCATTTTTAGTTACAATGCCCTGCTGAAAAAAGCGCTGGGTTTGATGTATCTGCTGGTCAACACTATTCAGGTTTTGTTGCACTACCTTTTTGTTTTGCAGCACTTTGTATAAATTATAGTACTGGTTTACCACCGTTGCAGCAATCTGGTCGCGGTTCTGGTCGGCATCCAGCCTGGCTACCTTCACCAGTAAATCAGTAGATTCTTTGGCAAACTTATAGCGGCCGCCTGCAAACAATACTTCTGCAATATTTGCCGTCCCCAAGTTGGCATTGGCCGTTCTGGGCAGAAAAATAGTGTTATTCTCAACGGTAAGCTTATTAGCAGGTATATAAGCAAAACTGTAGGTATAGCTTACACCTCCGGTAGGTAGAGCGCTGTCTTTAGCCTGGTTGTAACGGGTGATGGCCTCATCAATCTGCGCTTGAGACAGGCGCAGGGTCTTGCTGGTCTGCAAGCCCAGTTTTATAGCCTCATCCAGGGTAATGGTCCGGTCTTGTGCAGCAGCGGTCTGAAAACTTAGTAAAACTGCACCACCCGCCAGCATCAGGTACTGCCCCAACCGGCGCCCCGTCTGCTTAATTGTGTTAAAAGGTTGTGTATTCAAAAGCGTGTTCATTTCAATTTAATAAGTAGGATTTAAGCAGATTTTTTAAGTATGTTTTGAAGCGGGGCTTTACGCGCTGGTCCAGCACTTCCTGGTTCTGTACATCATAGCCCAGCATTTTTGAAGATACATTGGGCGTGTTCATAATAAAGTTTTTGGCGCCGTAAATAGTAGCAATTACCATATCGGTATCTACATCTTTCTTAAACTCATTGCGGTCTATCCCTTCCTGCAGAATTTTCCGGAACTCAACTACGTTATGCATCAGGATGCTGCACATTTGGTCAGAAATTGCAGTGCGTTTCAGAATTGACATTTCCCGGTACAGCAGTTTTTGAAAACTATTATTATTTAATATCCGGTCTACGTATGCTTCTATATACAACTCCACTTTCTTCCACGAGGTAAGTTTATTGTCGGAGTTTATATTTTGCAGAAAATCTTTGAAAGTAGCTGTGCGGCGCTCAATTACGGCCAGGAAAAGCCCCTCTTTCGAGCCGAAATAGTAGTTCAGCATAGCCATATTCACACCGGCCTCGCCCGATATCGTGCGCGTAGAAGCACCATCGTAACCCAATTCTGAGAAAACATGTTCTGCTACATCTAAGATGCGGTCTTTTTTATCAACCTTTTCTTTCTCTGTTGTTTTCACTGTGCAAAATTAATCAAACGATTGATTAATATAATTTGTTTCAGTGTATAAAATACATTATGACACTTTGGCGATATTACACAAGCGGTACAAGGTATTGTACAGGAGATTACATTTGTTTAATGTATAAGTTTGGAATGAATAATTATTTTTGACCTATGAGATGTTTAGGTTTAATGTTAGTAAGCGTATTTATCAGTGTTACAGCAAGCGCCCAAACAGCCTCGCAAAGCGATGCAGCTACCCTGAGGCAACAGCTTAAAAAGCTGAATACTTTGGGCAGCGTGCTTTACGTTGCCGCCCATCCGGATGATGAAAACACCCGCCTGCTGGCTTATCTGGCGCAGGAAAAACATTACCGTACCGGCTACCTGTCGCTTACCCGGGGCGATGGCGGCCAAAACCTGATCGGCAATGAGCAGGGCGAATTATTGGGATTGATACGGACCCAGGAATTGCTGGCGGCCCGCCGCATGGATGGCGCAGAGCAGTTTTTTACCCGTGCCAATGATTTTGGCTTCTCTAAAAACCCGGAGGAAACCCTGACCATCTGGGACAGGGAGAAAGTATTGGGCGATATGGTATGGGTAATCCGTAAGTTCAGGCCTGACGTGATGATTTGCCGCTTCCCGACCACCGGCGAGGGCGGGCACGGTCATCATACCACCTCAGCCATACTGGCACAGGAAGCATTTGCCGCCGCCGCCGACCCCAAACGCTTTCCGGAACAGCTAAAATATGTACAGCCCTGGCAGGCCAAACGCCTGCTTTGGAATACCTTTAATTTTGGCGGTAACAATACTACTGCTGATACCCAGTTTAAAATTGATGCTGGCAGTTATAACCCCTTGTTAGGCAAAGGTTATGGCGAAATTGCAGCCGAAAGCCGCTCTAACCACCGCAGTCAGGGGTTTGGCAGCGCCCGGCAGCGCGGGCAAGCCCTTGAATATTTTAAGACTATTTTGGGCACAGCACCACAAACGGATTTAATGGACGGTGTAAATATCACCTGGAAGCGTATGAAGGGCGGGGATGCTGTCGGCAATGGCATTACTGCCATTACCCGGGGTTTTGATGAAGATCATCCCGAAAAAGCAGTGCCTGCATTGGTTAAGCTGGCCGAAAGCATTGATAAAATAACGGACAGTTACTGGCGCGAACAAAAAACCAATGAACTGAATAACCTGATTGCCGCCTGCGCCGGCTTATGGTTTGAAAGTTATGTAACCTTACCCTCTTATGCTGTAGGCGAACAAATGCAGGTACGCTCGCAGGTGATCAGCCGTTACAATACGCCGGTTAAACTAACACAGATAAACGGGCAGCAATTAAATGACCGCACACTGCCGGTGAACGAACTGCAATCCTTTGAAAGCACCCTGACTGCCGCCCGTATTACGCAACCCTACTGGCTGGAAGCCCCGCATGGCATTGGTATGTATACCATCAATGATAACCTGAAAGTGGGTAACCCTGAGAATCCGGACTTTCCGGCTGTGGCATATGAGTTCAACATAAATGGTCATCCTTTTCGTTTTGAGCGCCGGCTGATGTACAAGTATGTTAACCCGGCACGCGGCGAGCTGTATCAGCCGGTAGAGATTGCGCCGCCGGTAACTATCAACCCTGAAAACAAGGTTTATGTGTTCAACACCGCCCAGCCGCAAAAACTGCAATTAAAGATGAAAAGCTTTGTGGCCGATGCTTCGGGTGCGGTTACCCTGAAGCCGGTAGCCGGGTGGAAGATCAGTCCGGCAAGTATTGATTTTTCGGGTAAAGCCAAAGGTGCAGAATGGGTGGAAACCTTTACCATCGCTCCCACAGGTACTGCTTCAGGTGTAGCACCCGCACAGGCTACCGTAACTACAGGCGGTAAAACGTATGATTTAGGTATACAGCGCATCCAATATGAGCATATTCCTAATATCACCTTGTTCCCGCTGGCACAGGTAAAGCTGGTTAATATTGAGCTGAAAACCGCCGGTAAGAAGATTGGTTACCTGCCCGGCGCCGGCGATTTAATGCCGGATGCATTGCGCCAGGTAGGCTACGAGGTGCATTTGCTTACAGATGAGGAGATTATGAATGCTGACCTTTCTGTATATGATGCCATTGTAACCGGCGTGCGCGCCTATAATGTGCTGGATCGCCTGCCTTACGAGCAGCCTAAGTTGTTAGCCTATGTAAAGAATGGCGGCAATCTGGTGGTGCAGTATAACAACTTTGCCGGCTTGAAGGTGAACTCTATCGGGCCATACCCGTTTACCGTTGTAAATGAGCGGGTTACCAATGAGAATGCTCAGGTAACGGTAACAGCCCCGCAAAACCCGCTGCTGAATTATCCCAATAAAATTACCCAGGCTGATTTTGACGGCTGGGTGCAGGAAAGGGGCTTATATTTTGTAAATAACATTGCCCCAGAATACCAAACCCCACTGGCAATGAACGATGCCGGGGAAGCGCCCAATAAAGGCTCATTGATTGCGGCTAATTACGGACAGGGGCGTTTTGTGTACACTTCACTGGCGTTTTTCAGGCAGCTGCCTGCCGGGGTGCCGGGGGCTTACCGTTTGTTTGTGAATTTGCTGAGCAGGCCCAAGTAGGTGTTGAAAAAAATCTTTTCGGGTTCATCAGACGCCATAAAATTCCATAAACGGCCATAAAAGTTGCTTATTCGCCCATTAATGGCGTACATTAGAAGAATAAGAACCTTCAAATTATGAACCTTAAATACGTATTGCTAATCATGGGCGGCGCATGTATGCTGACTGCCTGCCAGACGGCCACCACGCCTGATGCCGGCCTGAATTTGAATGGTACCTGGCAGCTGGTATCGGGCACTACCATTACCAAAGGGGTAAGCGCCACTACCGATTACACCAGGGGCCAGCGCATGATCAAAATCATCAACGGCTCGCACTTTGCCTTCCTGCGGCACGACATTAATCCCCCCAAAGATTCTTCCAACCACTTTGATGCAGGCGGCGGTTCGTATACCCTGAAAGGCGACAAATACACCGAGCACCTGGACTATTACTCCAGCAAAAACTGGGAAGGCAAGGCATTTGACTTTACGGTGAAGCTGTCTGGTGATACCTTGATCCAGCAGGGCTTGGAAAAAGTGGAAAGCGAGAACATCAACCGTACCATTATTGAAAAGTACTTGAAGGTAAAATAATACAAGGCAGTTATCTCGCGTTCATCGCCTATCTTTACCCTGTGAAAGCGCTTTGCCTCATTTATGCCATAGTAGTTACACTCTTAGCGGTACGGCCCTGCTGTACGGACAGTAGCTGTATCGCTTTAAATAAACAGGTAACAGCCAAAACGGCAAACATACCGGCTAAGGCGGATAGCGATTGTGCCGGTTGCTCCCCTTTCTTCTCCTGTGGTTCATGCAGCGGGTTTGTGCTCAACCAACAGGCAGGCACTGCTTTGGCGTTGCCATTGGTGAACCTCAGCAAATCTTTTACCCCTTACTGCCCACCTTGCTTAAAGGATGTGCACTCGCCGATATGGCAGCCGCCGCAATTAAGTTAAACCTTCTTTTTCTCGCCCTTGCTAAAGGGCCTTACTTACCGGTTTAACTTAAATTTTTTACCATGAAATTTATTGTACTGCTTATTGTAGCGCTCTGCTGCGGTAGGGCAGGCTATGCGCAAAACAGCTTTAAGGCTATAATGCGCGATGGCCAGACACAGCAGCCGCTTGCCGGCGCTACGGCATTGGTCATCAGCTTCGGCAAAGGTGCCGCAGCTGATACTTCGGGGTTAATTATATTGAAAGACATCCCCAACGGGCAACAAATTATTAAGTTCAGCTTTGTAGGATACCAGTCACGCCTGGATACACTTACGTTTCCTTTACCGCAGGACACCACTCTGATGGTTAATTTACAGGCGGCTGAGAACAACGGACTCAACGAAATCATCATATCCGCCACGCGCAGCAGCCGTACCATTGCTAATATTCCTACCCGTGTGGAGGTAATTTCGGGTGAGGAACTGGAGGAGAAGGGCAACATGAAGCCCGGCGACATCCGGATGCTGCTGGCCGAAAGCACCGGCATACAAACCCAGCAAACCTCGGCCACCAGCGCCAATGCCGACATCCGTATACAAGGGCTGGATGGCCGGTATACGCAGGTGCTGCGCGATGGCTTTCCGCTATACGCCGGTTTCTCGGGCGGCTTGGGCTTATTGCAGATAGCACCACTGGATTTAAAGCAGGTAGAGATCATCAAAGGTTCCTCCTCCACCCTGTACGGCGGCGGGGCCATTGCAGGGCTGGTTAACCTGGTTTCTAAAACGCCGGAAGAAGAAAGGCAACTGAACCTGCTGCTCAACGGTACTTCGGCGGCCGGGCTGGATGCCAGCCTGTTCTATGCACAGAAGTTCAGTAAGGTTGGCATTACCATCTATGCCGCCTACAATCACGGCTCGCCGTATGACCCGGCGGGGATTGATTTAACGGCTATCCCCAGGTTTAACCGCTATACGCTTAACCCCAGGCTGTTTGTATACTTCAACCCGCGCACTACGCTTAGCGTGGGCCTCAACAGTACGGCAGAGAACCGTATTGGCGGCGATCTGCATTATATTGAAGGGAACGGCAGTGCGGCACATGCCTATTTCGAGGAGAACCGCACCGGCCGTTACAGTCTGCAAACGCAACTGAGCCATCAGCTGAATGCTAATGAAAAACTGACGCTGAAAAGCAGCGCCAGCTACTTTGCCCGTACCATTAACCTGCCCGGTTACCGCTTTTCGGGCGTGCAAACTGCTACCTACAGCGAAGCCCTGTACAACCGCGACGGCAAACGGGCCAACTGGATAGCCGGACTGAACTTTGTAACTGACCATTTTGGCGAAAGCCGTAACGAGGCTTACCCCTTGCGCAGCTATACCTATAATACCATAGGCGCCTTTGTGCAGAATGAGTTGACCATAAATCCGGCTTTCAGCCTGGAAACCGGCCTTCGGGTGGACCGGCATAATGCTTACGGCACTTTTGTGCTGCCGCGTATTTCGGCCTTGTGGAAAATCAGCAGTTGGGTAACCAGCAGGCTGGGCGGCGGCCTGGGTTATAAAGCGCCTACGGTGTTTACCGAGGATGCCGAGCGCATACAGTTCCGCAACGTACTGCCGGTGGATGTGCAGCATACGCGCGCCGAACGCTCCTATGGGGCCAACTATGATGTGAACTACCGCACCGGGCTGTTTAATGATGCGGTGAGCTTCAACATTAACCAGCTATTCTTTTATACCCGCATAGCTAACCCCATACGCCTTACGCTGCTGGCCGATGGCAACCTGCAATACCAGCAGCCCGCCGGCAATTTAACCACCAGGGGTACCGAAACCAATGTAAAGCTGACTTACCAAAATTTTAAGCTGTTTTTGGGTTATACCTTTGCCGATGTGCACCAGCAGGAGGGTACGCTTACTGCCCTGTATCCGCTGGTATCCAGGCACCGGCTGAACAATGTGCTGGTATATGAGCAGGAGGATAAATGGAAGATCGGCCTCGAAGCCTACTATTTCAGCCGCCAGCAGCTGAACGATGGCGCTACCGGCAAGCCCTACTGGACCACCGGGCTGATGGCCGAGCGCCTGTTTGTGCGTTTTTCCCTGTTCATCAACTTCGAGAACCTCACCGATACCCGCCAAACCCGGTTTGATACCATCTATACCGGCAGCGTTACCAACCCCGTATTCCGCGATATCTACGCGCCGCTGGATGGGTTTGTGGTGAATGGGGGCGTGAAGGTGAAATTATAATTGTGAATGATTTGAGAACGGCGCGATTTTGCACTTTATACCTTTTTGAATTTTTGTAATTACTTTCAAACCAGTGAAGGCTCGGTGCGCAGGCACTCGGCGTTGCCCGGTAAGGGGCCGGCCGCAAATTTGAGTTTAAGGAATTGGCTGGTGCGTGCCGGGTATAGAGCTTTACACCGGTGGCATAATCCGGATGTTGGAGCCATGCGGTAATATCCTGCATTGTGCAAAGCTGCGACAGGGAAAGGACAACAAATTATGGGGTGAAAATTTAAAACTCTATATTCAACCTTCAAACCATTATCTCATGAAAAAATATTTGGATTTTTTTAAAGATTATTCACCAGTCTTAATCACCTTGATTTCAGGTTATTCTTACCTATGCGCGTACGTGTATGAATGGGGGTACATCGAGCACTTCAATATAGCTAATGGCTACATCTCTATCGACTTATCGATTCTCCTCAAATTTGCATCATACGCAATTGTAATTACTTTCAGCGTCCTACTTGTTACTGCTGCAATATTAGTAACACCACTAAGTAAATCCTATAAGTCAACTTGGTTATTGAGAATCATCGCACTCGTAATTATATACAATTTAGCATCTGTCTACTTTTTTCGAGAAAGTTTTGAATGGTATTATATTGTCCAAGATGTTGCTGTTATTATGATTATTGTCTACACTGCAGAAAGTAAAGCAAAAAAAGTTAGAAAAGAGTTTTATAAAATAAACGTAAGGTTGCAAGACCCCATACCAAGGCAGAAATTTGACAGAATTTTTCCGATTGAGTTTTATATTGTAGAACAGCTTTTTAGGATACGATATATTGTTTTTGTCCTCTTTATTGCAGCAATGTATTTTTGTTATTACAGTTACGTTGCTGGCAACCGACAAGCTGAACAACAAGTCACATTCAGTGTGATGAAAAGTAAGCCTTGGATGTGTTTAATAAGAACTTATAGCGGCAACTACTACTTCAAAAATTACGACTCGAAGAAAAACACTTTTGGAGATACCCTTAAGGTTTTAAAAGATGATGGAAGTGGCGGTGTGGAATTATATGATACCACATTTGCGCCATTAGTCAAGAGATTACAAATCGAGCAGTTACATAAATAATCTATTAAATGAAAAGTTGAGGCAAAAAAAAGCTGCTCCATTTCTGCAGCAGCTTTTCAACTAATTAACTAAAATACAAAATACTATTCCGCAGCCGGTGGCTCCTCGCCTACAGCGGCCTTTAGCTTATTCGCAGGCTTCTCTACCCTTATGCTGGCGCGAGTTTGCAACTCGTGCCTTTTATGATATAAGCGAAACCCTGTATCGCTATAATAAATTTTTGCCTGTGGTCGGTGTTATCACCGCACCACTCTGCTATTGACCTGCCAGCGGGTGGTACGGTGATAACACCGACCACAAGCAAAAAGTATATGTAAGATGTCAAATACCTGTATTGTTTCTTTAAGTATTAATTTTATAATATTGTGATTCTATATCACACATTTTATGTCAACCAAAATCTTTTACAACACGCTACTTTTAGCCAGTACGTTTTTCTTCGCACTCATAACAAATGCACAAAATGTTATCGCTCCCCTTAAACCCAACTGGCAAAATCTTGATTTGGCCAATGATGGCGTATTAGGTATTAGTACAGAAAAAGCTTATACCGAGTTACTTAAAGGCAAGCCGCACAAGCCTGTAATTGTAGCTGTAGTTGATGGTGGGGTCGACATCAATCATGAAGATTTGAGGAATGTGATTTATACCAACCTGAAAGAAGTTGCAGCCAATCAGCAGGATGACGACAAAAATGGCTACAAAGATGATTTTCACGGCTGGAATTTTATTGGCTCTGCCAAAGGCGAAGTTCATTATGATAATTTAGAAGTGGTCAGGCTGGTACGCGAGCAGAGTTCGAAATTTGAACAGGCTAAGCGTTCCTCATTTAAAGGAGAAGAACTGGCAGCTTATAAAAAGTATAATGAAATGAAAGCTGACATAGAAAAGCGTACCGCTGCTGCCCAGGCAAACCTGCAAGGATTGATACGTTTTAAAAGATTGCTCAGCGACACCCTGTTGGTCAGATTAAAAAGAGAAAATGCTACGAGTGATGATCTGAAAAAATTTTATTCGCGCAATTACCGGGAATATTTTGTAGTGCAGACTTTAATCAATCACATGGTACTTTATGGCAATGTTAATGACTTTATAAAATTTGAGCTGGATTACCCTATCCAGCATTACCAGGAACAGTTATATTATAACCTCAACATCAACTTTAATTCTCGTGATACGGTAGGCGATAATTATGCCGACAGTAAAGAAAGCGCTTATGGAAACGCCAATGTTACCGGCCCGGATGCTGATCATGGCAGCCATGTAGCAGGGATTATTGCGGCATCAAGAGATAATGATTTAGGTATAAAAGGAGTGGCGAATGATGTTTCGATTATGTCGGTACGCACAGTGCCTGTAGGTGATGAGCGTGATAAAGATGTAGCTAATGCTATACGTTACGCAGTAAATAATGGTGCTAAAATTATTAACATGAGTTTTGGCAAAGCGTATTCTTACAACAGGCAAGTGGTAGATGAAGCTGTAAAATATGCCATGGGTAAAGGTGTGTTGATTGTACATGCCGCAGGCAATGAAAATCAGGATAATGATATTTTACCAAATTTTCCGAACCGGATTTACGAAGATAAAACAGGCATAGCGCCGGCATGGATTGAGGTAGGGGCTTCCGGACCTTTGAATACCAACGAGGTTAAAGCTATATTTTCCAACTATGGCAAAACCAGCGTAGATGTTTTTGCACCCGGTGTGAACATCAGGTCGGCAACGCCCAACTCAACCTATAGTATAAAAAGTGGTACCAGTATGGCCGCTCCTGTAGTAACCGGTCTGGCCGCATTAATATGGTCTTACTATCCAAAACTTACGGCACTTCAAGTAAAGGAAATTATACTTAAATCGGTACAGAGAATTGATAATGCAGTTGTGGTGAAAACCGAGGATTCAGCTAAAAACATGCTTTTTACCGATTTATGTATATCAGGAGGCATTGTGAATGCTTATAATGCGTTGCAACTTGCTGCTACTTATTAAGATAATTGTTTCGCAGTTAAATACCATGCGCTCACTTAAGTCATTCAAGGTGTTTAGAATACATCCGGATGAAGTCTATCACCGCGCAATGACGAGCGGCAGTTGTACCTTCGCGCTCACTTAAACTATTTCCAATTTAACCGCTTACTATTATTGCATTTAGCCCGCCGAACGCCTATTTTTGCAGCCAATACTGAAGATAACAACCATGAAAAATACAGAAGAAGATAAAAGTCAGGATGCCATTTTTTATATTGTGGCCCTGGTAAGCGGCCTGTTCGTAGGCGGCATTATTGGTAAAGGATTTATGTATATACCCATCGGCGGTGTATTGGGCCTGCTTTCGGCGGTTACGTTTATCAAATTCATCGTGCGGGGCCGCCATAATGAGGAAGTCTGAGGACGACCTACAACCCGATCTCCCCTCATTCATTAAAAGCTGGAACCAGTTTTACGGTATTGTTGCCGTATGGCTGGTTTTTTTAATTCTTATCTTCGGGCTCATTACCCAAACCCTTAAATGAGCCTTACCGACTGGATTGTTTTAGCCGCTACCTTAATTGCCGTGATAGGCTACGGCCTGTGGAAAAGCGGCCGCAGCCAGAATACTGACCAGTTTTTAATGGGCAACCGCTCCATGCCCTGGTATGCGGTAGGGCTGTCGGTTATGGCTACGCAGGCCAGCGCCATCACCTTTTTATCGGCCCCCGGTCAGGCGTTTAGCGACGGGATGCGCTTTGTGCAGTTCTACTTTGGCCTGCCCCTGGCCATGATTGTGCTGTGCATCACTTTTGTCCCCATCTTTCACCGCCTCAAAGTATACACCGCCTACGAGTACCTGGAGCAGCGGTTCGACCTGAAAACGCGGGTGCTTACCGCCTTTTTGTTCCTGCTGCAGCGGGGGCTGTCTACCGGTATCACCATTTACGCGCCCTCGGCTATCCTGTCGGTCATACTCAACTTAAACATTACGGTGACTACCTTATTTATCGGTACGCTGGTGGTTTTATATACCGTGTATGGCGGTACCAAGGCGGTATCTTATACCCAGCTGCTGCAAATGAGCATCATTTTTGGCGGCATATTTATGGCCGGCATTATGGTGGCGCACCTGCTGCCGGCTAATGTGGGCTTTGTGAAGGCCGTACAACTGGCCGGCAAAATGGGCCGCATGAACGTGATCGACTGGCATTTCGACCCTTCCAGCCGCTACAATGTATGGAGCGGGCTGATCGGCGGCTTTTTCCTGCAGTTGTCCTATTTCGGTACCGACCAGAGCCAGGTGGGGCGTTACCTCACCGGCAGCTCGGTGGGCCAGAGCCGTATGGGTTTGATCATGAACGGGCTGATTAAGATACCGATGCAGTTTTTGATTTTGCTGATGGGTATTTTAGTATTCACGTTCTACCAGTTTAACCGCTCGCCTTTGTTTTTTAACAGCTATGCGGTAAATGAGGTGCAGCACAGCAAAGTTGGTGAACAATACCGGCAACTGGAAAGCCATTACAACGCCATTGCTGCCCAAAAGCAGCAGGCTGCCCAAAAGCTGGTATCGGCTTTAAATCAAAACAATGAGGCTACGGTACGGCAGGCGCAGCAACAGCTGAAAGCAGTAAACATACAGGCCGATACCTTACGCAAGCAGGGCGTGGCCTTAATTAAAGCCAACACTAAAGGTGCAGATGCCGATGATACCAATTACATCTTTCTGAACTTTGTAACCCACTACCTGCCGCGCGGACTGATCGGGCTGCTCATCGCCATTATCTTTTTAGCCTCTATGGGCTCAACGGCCAGCGCCTTAAACTCGCTGGCTTCCACAACGGTAATAGATGTATACAAGCGGATGGTGAACAAAGAAGCATCTGACCGGCAATACCTGACGGTATCGCGCCTGGCTACCGTATTCTGGGGCGTGGTGTGCATCATCATGGCCTTGTATGCCGGTCGGCTGGGTAACCTGCTGGAGGCCGTGAACCAGTTAGGCTCTTACATTTATGGGGTGATACTGGGCGTTTTTGTAGTGGCTTTCTATCTGAAACGTATCCGTGCCGGCGAGGTATTTATAGCCGCCCTGCTGGCGCAGCTGGTGGTGGTGCTTTGCGGCTGGTTTAATGTGGTGGCTTACCTGTGGTTTAATGCCATTGGCTGTTTGCTGGTGGTGGGCATTGCCTGGCTGCTGCATCAAATCAGCTTCACACCTTCGCCCGCTGAGGAATAAATGGAATGACATGGTTGGGTTATCCTTGTCCCTAAATGCCATAACTTAGCCATTACTGCATTAACTGCCAAATGCTATTTATACCTTTACCTTATGTCTACCAGTCAGCACATTAAAGTAGCGGTTGATGCCGTAGTTTTCGGGTATACCTCTAAAGAAGGATTATCCATACTGCTGATTAAACGCAAAATTGAGCCTTATCTGGGCATGTGGGCATTGCCGGGCGGATTGGTGGGCAACGAGGAGTCGCTGGAAGATGCCATTCAGCGGGAGTTAAAGGAAGAAACCGGCATCAGCATCAATTACCTGGAGCAGCTGTACAGTTTCGGCCAGCCAGACCGCGACCCGCGCAACCGGGTGATCTCTGTTACTTATTACAGCCTGGTAAAGCCGGGCGCTTTCGAACTGAAGGCCAGCACTGATGCCAGCGATGTGGCCTGGTACAACATCAAAAAGCTGCCCGCACTGGCCTTTGATCATAGCGCTATTATTGATGTGGCACACCACCGCCTTAAAAGTAAGATACTTTACGAGCCGGTTGGCTTTGAATTGCTGGAAGAAAAGTTTCCGTTCTCAGAACTCGAAAAACTATACATGGCGGTGCTGGACCGCCCGATTGACCGCCGGAACTTTAAAAAGAAGATCAGCAAGTTTGGCTTTTTAGAGGAAACCACAGAAAAGCAGGCGCTGGAAGGCGCCGGGCGGCCCGGAAACCTTTACCGGTTTAATGAAGCCAGGTACTTTCAATCTAAAAAAGATAAGATCAGCTTTGAGATTTAAAATAAAGCAAATTTTATTTGCGTAATAAATACGCTTATTATATATTTGTGTATAACTAACGCAAATGAATATGTCAACAGCAGTTGTTATTGCCCGTTTCCAAACCCCTTACCTGCACGAGGGGCACCGTAATCTGCTCACACAGGTAAGTGCCAAGCATGCCAAGCTGGTTATTTTATTGGGTGTAAGCCCCATTAAGGGCAGCCGTAAAAATCCGTATGATTATTACACCCGCGAAAAGATGATCAAGAAGGATTATCCTGATGTGGTGGTGCTGCCCATCAGCGATCATCCGAGCGACAGGGTATGGTCGGAAAACCTGGATAATTTGTTGAAAAGCGTTTTCCCGAACGAGCACTTTTGTTTGTATGGCAGCCGGGACAGCTTTATTCCGTATTACCAGGGCAAGTTGCCTACGGTAGAACTGCCTGAGCATGGCGACCATAACGCTACTGAGCTGCGCCGGCAATATGCCGACAAGGTGTATGACTCGAATGATTTCAGGGCAGGTATCATTTATGCGTATTATAACCAGTATACCAAGGTATACCCCACCGTTGATATTGCCGTGTTCCGGGATGAAAAGGCAGAGATTTTGCTGGGCCGGAAGGCATTGGCTAACCAGTGGCGGCTGGTGGGCGGCTTTGCCGACCCCGAGGATGAAAGCTATGAGTACGCGGCCAAACGTGAACTGGCTGAAGAATGCGGCAGCATCGAAACCTGTGAAATGACGTATGAAACTTCAGGCAAGATTAATGACTGGCGCTACCGCAATGAGGCGGATAAGATCATTACCCTGCTTTTCAGCTGCGATTACCGGTCTGGCACGCCAGCCGCGCAGGATGATATTGCCGACCTGTGCTGGTTTAAGCTAAGCGAGTTGCCGCAGATGATCACAGACGGCAAAACCGCTGAGGAGCATACCGCCCTGCTCAACTTTTTGATGAACAAATACCTTAAAACTTTATAATTATGAAACGCGAGAATTTAATACTGCTGGCTGACGCCTATAAATATGCGCACCACAAACTATACTATCCCGGCACTACACAGATTTACAGTTACCTGGAAAGCCGGGGCGGCCTGTTTGATGAAACCATCTTTTTCGGGCTGCAATATTACCTGAAGGAGTACCTGCAGGGCCAGGCCTTTACCCAGGCGGATTTGGATGAGGCCGATGGTTTTATGCAGCAGGTATTTGGCCGAAATGATGTGTTCGACCGTTCTAAATTTCAATATATTATTGATAAGTATGACGGCCACCTGCCGGTAAAAATCAAGGCCGTTGCCGAAGGTACCGCCGTACCTACCGGCAATGTACTGATGACCATTGAGAACACCGACCCGGAATGCTACTGGCTCACCAACTTTTTAGAAACGCTGCTGATGCAGGTATGGTACCCCTGCACCGTGGCTACCTTAAGTAACCAGATCAAGAAGGTGATCACCCAGTATTATCTCGAAACCGCTGCCGGGGGTGCCGAGGCCGGGATTGATTTTGTACTGAATGATTTCGGCTTTCGGGGCGTGAGCAGTGTAGAGGGCGCCCGGATTGGCGGTGCAGCGCACCTGATCAACTTTAACGGCAGCGATAACCTGGCCGGCAGTGGTATGGCCATTGATTATTACAATGCAGCCAAAGTGTACGGCTTAAGCATCCCGGCTACCGAGCACAGTATTTGTACGCTGCTGGGCCGCGAGGGCGAACTGGAAATTTTCAGGCATATACTGCGCACCTTCCCTACCGGAACCATTGCCTGCGTATCCGACAGTTACAACATCTTCAGGGCCTGCGAAGAATACTGGGGGACTGAGCTGCGCGACGAAATACTGCAGCGCAATGGCACACTGGTGATACGGCCCGACAGCGGCGACCCGATCAGGACGCTGCTGGCTATTTTCAATATCCTGTTTGATAAGTTTGGCTATACCACCAACAGTAAGGGCTTTAAAGTATTGCCGCCGCAGGTGAGGGTGATACAGGGGGATGGGGTAAATTACGAGGCCATTAAGGATATTTATAAAGCCTTAAAGGATAACGGCATCAGCGCCGAGAACCTGGTGCTGGGCATGGGCGGCGCCCTGCTGCAAAAGGTAGACCGCGATACCCAGAAGTTTGCGCTTAAATGCAGCAGCGCGGTGATTAACGGGCAAACTGTAGCCGTTGAGAAAAGCCCTACCGAAATGGATGCTAACGGCAACATTACCGAAAGCTTTAAAAAGAGCAAAGGCGGCCGCTTAAAGCTGGTAAAGGTAAACGGCGCATTCAACACCGTAAAGGAGCAGGAGCACCCGGAACTGGCGGATGAACTGCACACCGTTTTTGAAAACGGGCAGTTAACCGGTTCCATCAGTTTTGAAGAGGTAAGGGCCAACGCTAATTAATCATCACCATGAAAAAGCTATTATTTGCCATAAAGGATTATGAATACCTGGCCGAAAAGGTACTGGCCTGCAGCGATTTTGAAAAGGGTGAGCTGGAAGTAAGCCATTTTACCGATGGCGAGCGTTACCAGCGCATCATCTCCGGCATCGAGAACCGGGACGTGATAGTAATTGGCGGTACGGTTACCGATGAGGCTACGCTGGAACTGTATGACCTGGCTTCCTCGCTGGTGAGCTATGGCGCCAATTCTTTAACGGTGGTGATCCCTTACTTTGGGTATTCCACCATGGAGCGGGCGGTGCTGAGCGGCGAGATCGTCACCGCCAAAACGCGGGCGCGGCTGTTGTCCTCCATCCCGAAATCAAACCGGGGGAACAAGGTGCTGCTGTTCGACCTGCACTCCGAGGGCATCCAGTATTACTTTGAGCATGATCTGTACCCGGTACATGTGTACTGCAAGGATATTGTGATTGCCGCCGCCGGGCAGTATGGCGGCGATAACTTTGTGATGGCCAGCACCGATGCCGGCCGGGCCAAGTGGGTAGAATCGCTGGCGAATGATTTAGGGGTGAACCCGGCCTTCATCCTCAAGCGCCGCCTGAAAGGCGACCATACCGAGGTAAGCGCCATTAACGCCGATGTAGCCGGCAAAACCGTAATCATCTATGATGACATGATCCGCTCGGGCGGGAGCATCATTAACGCCGCCAAAACCTACAAGGAAGCCGGGGCAGCCGACATTTACGTAATTACCACGCACGGCCTGTTGGTGAACAATGGTATGGAAAAATTGAAAAGCTCCGGCCTGATCAAAAAGCTCATCTGCACCGATTCGCATGTGAACACCCAGCTGATAAACGATGATTTTGTGGAGGTAAGGAGTATAGCCGGACTGATTTGTAACGCCATTTAAAAGAGGGCACATTTAAGGCAGCCTGGCTACCCGCAGATGGCCCCGGCGCAGGAAGATATGGTAAAGGTACTGGCTAAGTTTGAAATCAGAATTGTAAGAATGGCAGACCCAAAGGAATGGCCAGAGGATTGAAATTTTTAATTAATCAACAAAACAATGATGTTTAATAAATTGTAATTTAATAACCGCTTATATGTTTATCTGCTTTATCGGGCTTATTTAACAGCAACACATTTTATGCTTTAGCAATGTAGCTCAATACCGTAAAGAAAAAGCCTTACTAACTGGTGAGGCTTTTTGCTGATTAAAATGCAATGGCAAATTTTAACGGAAAACTATTGATGTTGAGATTAACACTGTTGATCTGCGTTAAGAAAAGCCTGTTCTTTTCTTCGTTGGGGGTAAGTACATATTGCCATACGCCGCGCAGTTGCTGGTAGTTGTATCCTAATGAAAACGAGTAGCGGTTACCGCTGCGCTTGCCTGTCCAGCTGTAGCCCAGGCCGCCTTCGCCTTTGGCCCCATTACGAAAATTGCTGCCCAAGCCCGGCGCATAACCGCCATTGCCATAAATAAACAGGTGCTCCCTGAGCGAGGGAACTGTATATTGAAGGTTTATGTAAACTGGCAGGGCGTAACGGGTATAATCGCCAATGTTCAGGTAAAAATCTACATCTGCACCCAGTCCCACCCGGAAAGCAGGTGAGAGCTGTTTGGCCAGCACGATGCCCAGGTTCAGGTAGCTGCCGTCATGATCTTTTTGGTTGACTTGGTCAGCGGGATTGGCAGGATATAGTGTATTAATAAACGGCGTATTGGTGCCACTGATATTGACCTTACCTGCATCAAACAAAAGTGCCGCATGGGGCTCTACGATAAGCTTGCCCTTATTTATTTCCTGCCCATACACATGGCGAGCCAGGATCAGCACAAGTAACGTAAGTATTGAATTTAATATTTGCTTCATCTCTTTATTTTTTTAGCCTGTGGTCGGTGTTATCACCGTACCACTCCTTATATTTTTATTAGCCTGTACCTATAGGTGGTACGGTGATAACACCGACCACAGGCTGCAAGCGAATTCCCTCTTCTACGGGTGCGAGTTTGCAACTCGTGCCTTTTATGATATAAGCGAATTCACTCACTCAGTGGTATATCTTTATATGTTGTAAACCATTTGGTTAATCAACTCCATTCTTTCATTCTGTGTATGATTTGGTGAAAAGTGATTTGTATAGATAGGTGGTCTCAAATGTTTCTACAAGTCTAATCCACTCAACACATGAGTTGATTTAATTATCCATTGATTGTAATCTATCAAATTCACCCCTGTGAAAGTCAAGATAACTTTCCTTGTTGTGTATAGGTAAATTCTTATATATTCTTCCTGCTTCTAATCCTATACTGCTTATGTCATTGTTTGATAACGATGATGATATTATTAATGTCTTATCATTTTTAAAAGAAATCAAAAATCTATCAAATAGCCTATCAATAAGAGGGCTAAAAATAAATCCATTACATACGTCCATTCTTTCTCTGTTATTACATATAGCCCATGGTTTTATATGACTTGCATTTAATAGGCGCTTGTCCTTTATCCCAGTGATTGGACATTTAGGTTCTCTTTTTAGCAAGTTATCACGAAATTTACTTTGACCTATTCTAATTAGAGCTTCCACACTCACCTCAGTAAGTAATGGTTTATCTTCGTCTAATACTTGAAGTGTTTCATCATATTCAGCCAGTGATATAATACCATTATTAATGCGTTTAAAATCTCTACTTCTGTATAAAACACCTCGTATACCTGCTTGCCATTCAATAGAGCGCTTAGCTTCAGGGTAATACTTTGTTATTTCACTATAAATTATTGACCAGTTTGCAACCCCATTATGATCTAAAAGAACCCTTTTAATAGCTTCTACCTTAGTCATACTTTAAACTATGATATTCGTCTTCTTGAATCTCCTCAATTTGGGTAGAATCTATCTCCAAAATTTGGGCAATTGCGGTAAAAAATAACCCTTGTTCTCGAAGGTGCTCAGCAAGTTCATCAGTTTTTTTAACTGAGATTTTAACAATAATAGTTTCCATATTGGCTAATTTGAATAGCACAATTTATGCATTTTGAATAAAATAGACAAGCTGTTATCAGCTTATCCCCCCCTTTTGCTGGCGCGAGTTTGTAACTCGTGCTTTCTTATTTAATGCCAGTCATGCCCACACCATCGGCACTGCTTTGCTTCCGGCGTTCGGGCCAGTTTTTGGCATACAGGGCAAAGGTTAAAGAATACCTGATCAGGATTATCATGCAGAATGCGCCCAACGCAATTTAGGATAAATTGAACGTAACCGTTAGTTAAAGAATTTAATATTATCGGGTCATCACTTAAAAGGCCTTTATTGTAATACATACGAACCATAGCAGGGTTCTTGACATGCTCAAGTTTAAGTGTAGAGCGGTGATGCCTAAGCGCCGTTGCTTCTTGCAGAGTGAGTAGATTGCTATAATAAGCAATAATGTAATCCGCTTTTTCTATGGTGATATTTGCCATACTGTAAATATTGGAAAATAATATACTACCTGTTGTTGCTGCAATTCCATAAATTTGTTTTTGTTGTATAATAGGTCAAATAGTTAAACATACAGAAATATCTGTATAGCTTCCCTTACCCGCCCCAAGCAGCAGTACAAACTCAACAACTCTTCCCAAACAACCCCGTTTTCCTGCATGGATTCGAACCACGATCTGCTGAGCCAGAATCAGCCGTGCTGCCGTTGCACCACAGGAAAATAAAAGTAGAACGTACAGGACTTGAACCTGTAACCCTCACCGTATAAGGGTGCCGCTCTCACCAATTGAGCTAACGTTCCATATGCATTAATCTACTCATAACCAGTAGGGTAATACGGATTCGAACCGGGAGCCTTCACATCTCCAACGGGGTCATCTCACCCACTGAACTACTACCCTGTAAATTCCCCCAAACGCAAAAAATCCCCTTAAGTGCTGCCTAAGAGGATTCTGAATATTGTTATCTTTTTATCAATACATACCCATTCACCTCCGGTAGACCGGTTGCGGCAATTGTATCTGTATTGAGTTTGTTTTCATGATGCAAGTATACAACATCTATTTTGTAAATCAAGAAAAATTTGTAAAATATTTTTTGTTGCCTATAAAGCGGTTTAAATCAAGTAAGATATACAGCTTGTCATGGCGAGGAACGAAGCCATCCCGTTGCCTACAGGGCGTACATGCATAGCTACGGGATGGCTTCGTTCCTCGCCATGACAAAGTTTAGCGGCTGTTAAAATAAAGCCCAGTAATCATTCCGGCCGCAATATATTGATATTAATAACGAGCTATATGAAGTAGTTCAATTGAAGCCTACAGCTGGGTGTAATTTTCAATTGTAATCTTAAAAAGATATAAAACCAATAAACACATACTCATACTTTACACCTAACAATCAATAAAAACTTTGTACCTATAACTTCCCCCTCACTGGTTTAATTCTTCCCTGCAAGGGGCGACTTAAATCATAACACAGAACCAAGGACTCCTGTCCGCCTTTGGCAGCAGCAGTTTTCAATAAAGCATAAACTTTAAAGGCAAGTGCAACTATTGTTTGTTCATTACTATATTGCGCACAGAAGCGCTGGGTAATATGTTGTGATTTAAGTCATCCTTCGGAAGGCTTAAACCAGTGTTGGGTTTCATGGTTGTTATCTTTAGTATTGGGTGCAAAAATAGGGGTTCGGCGGGCTAAATGCAATATTAGACCTTGTAACTATACAGCATTAAAATATTTAAAGTTACTTGTGTCAAAGCCGACACAATTTATTTTAATAGTATCAAAGGCAATATTATACAAATCCTTAAAGTACACTAAAATCATTTCTAATTGTGCTATTGCTCTTTTAAAGTGCACATCATGTGTCAAATAGGTAATACTGTTATCGCTTTGCCCATCCAGCTTATCATTACATAGGTACCTTGCCCGCCTTGAAAGGTTCTCTAATCGTACATAAGAAACATAGATATTTTCATCTATTTTACAAGGCGATAAATCAGCAAAGAGGGCATTTTTAACCTTTTCATGGGTTTTGTAATGAAGGTTTGCTTTGCTTGCAATATGGGCATTCATTAAATGTACCGCCACGTAATATGAACAGGTTACCTGCCAGTCCCAAGATCCGGTTGTATGGATGCTGATTTCAGATAATGTACAAAGATTCTTTTTTGCCTGATTAATGTGAGCCTGATAATCCGCCATGAAATTTCACTTCATTATAATGTGATGGTATCGGCAGATCATCTGACTGCTCAACTATAGTAGATGATATGTAAAATCCAGTATCAGCAAATTTAGCATTTGCTTTTGCCTCTGACAAAATCAATGCTTCTTCAGCTTTTTCGTCATTGTCTAAGATTTCAGCCCAAACGAGAATTTTTGCATCGGAAAAATCAAAAGCGAGTTTTTGAGGAGCTATTTTGTACGTAACAAAAGCATTAATATAAAATTGTACTAAGTTTCCAATAAAATATTTGCTGCTCGTATCCCTGATAGTTTTGCTTATTGCTGCGTAGTCTTCCAGCATAGCACTGGTGTAAAAATCTTTCAAATCTGATGGAGCTGTATTTGTTTCCATCATCATTTTATCGACTGAAATATGAGCAATAAAGCCATTGAACCATTGCTTAATGGCTTCATTGGATAGTACCTCATGTGTTTTATTGATAGTTGAATGCATATTGCGGGGAGGGTGCAAATATAGGTTCTATTACAATTATATAAAAATGTTTTATATAAGAAGAAGATTTGGCCTCAAAAAGTTTCATTTACAATAAGTTTAGTAGTGCATCGTTTTTGCAATTAACGTTATCTTAGAGGTTGTTTAAAAACGAGTAAAACCGCCCGTCATTGCGAGGTACGAAGCAATCTTTCAACGCCCTGTTGAGGCCTGATGCAGAGAGATGGCGCCCGTACCTCGCAATGACGCGCAGATTTTGTATCAACATTTTATGAAATGCATTCGACCTATGCGCAGGATAGCTTTGTTATGAATTGCCGGCACCCGAAACATAGGCGTAAAGGCCATACCAGTTACCGTTTATACTCTATGCTTCGGGTACTTCAGCATAACAGCGGTGATGATATGAGTTTAATAAATTCAAATACCTTCATCCAAACGTGCCCAATCCTGCCTGCTTTTATTTCGGAGCCGGTTTACATATTTGGGTTGTTCAAACAAATTTTTGCCCCAGTAAGAGTAGCTCCGGTCTTTAAGTTTACCCAACCGGTACTGCTGCCCGCTTTTTTCCAGGTAATCATCAATAAAGTCTATCCTTTTTTCCATATCCATATCGCGCACCTTTATGGTGGTTACCAGGTGTGGCTGCACCGCAATCTTAAACAGTTCGGGATAAGCAAACTCATACCTATAGGCCCAGCGGTAGCGGGCAACATCCCAGTAGGGTACCTGCTTAAAACACTCACGCTGTGCATCGCTGAGTTCCGCCTTGTTCAGTCGCCAATGGTAACCATCTATGGTGCTCAGCCTGGGCAGGTCATAATTATAGCGGTGATTATACCGCCTGCGCTTCGATTTTTTAAAAGAGGCGTCGTAATGATGCTGCCAGGTATTGATCTGGTCCAGTATCTGCTGGTAAAACTGGGCCTGTGCGCTTTTCTGAATTTCAGGTTTCAGCACAAAAAGCCGTACCCAGCCCCGCTGGTAAGGTTCAGCTAAAGGTACGGTAACTATGCGCCCGGGGTTATCATGCAACCGGTTACGTTCCCGGTCAAATCTTAAAAGTTGTTTATCCAGGTCTTCTTTCCGAAGACGTTTCTTTCTGTGTTCCGTTTTTAAACGGAACGGTAATGCCAATGTGCCCATGCGGACTGCTGCTTAAATTTTTCATGAAGGTGTGTGGTTTTGAAAAATTCATCCTGAACAGGATATACCCTTGTTTAAGCGCATAGGCGAACACCCCGTTAAACGGGAAGTGTGCACAGCAACAGAACGCAAAAAAGATTTCTGTCCCGCCTTAGTTCAGGCGGTATGCAAAGGGGTTATATGCAGCTAAGCGTAGTTTTCATTCCGGTGGAATTGGAGCAAAGATATAAAGTAGAGGTGAGAATTTAAAATAATTCGTCCGCCTGCCAGCGCAGGTAACACAGGTACACCTATCAGGAAAATAGATTTGCTGCATCCATAAACCGTTTGCCCCCCTGGGCAGGATAGACATGATGAATATTCCAAGCCTGTGGTTTACCCCACGCCGCCCTCCACTGACAAGCTCCTGTCAGCGTTCACGCACCGTGAACGCGAACGCCTGAATTTGCGGTATACAAGGCCATCGCACCGCCCGGAATCAGTTCTGTTTATGGTCAGCTATTGACTAAAATCAGCACTTTATCGACTTTTATGGCTTTTTATGATCAGGCCGCAAGCCTTATAACGGAGATAACAATAGCTGCCAGCCTATACCTTCCCCGTTCTTTTACGGAGCCGGTGAACACCCTGTCAGCGTTCACGCACTGTTCACGGTCAGGTGTTCACAGGCGTTCACGCCTGCCCCGTGAACACCTGTTTACCGTTTACCTGATCAATTTTTATTTATAAACATATTGATTATCAGTTATTTAAGTATATAAAAACAGGCCGATTGGTGCTGACAAATATTTGTCAGTGTTCACAGGTGTTCACACCACCGTGAACGTGAACACCTGCATTGCAACCGGGCTACTGGTTTGCCTTCATAGTGCCATTGCAGCCGTTAACAGCCGCACCTTCAAAAGGATAAAATTTATATAGGCGCCTGCCTTGCAAATACTTAACGCAATGCTATATATTTATGCCAATCTTCACTACCCCTTATGCAGCCTGTTTACAAGTCTATTTATTCCTCAAAAAACATCTTCCTCGTAGCCCTGGGCTTACTTGCCTTAGCTGTAGTTGCTTTTCTGGTATTCAGGCACCGGCATAAACCTGCGGTTAACCCGGCGTTCAGCAAGTATGTTGAATCCTACACTTCGGGCATGATCTCTAAGGGCGGTACCATACGCATAAAGTTAGCCGGAACGGTACAAACGGCCCATGCCAAAAATGAGCCGCTCAGCGATGATGATTTTGAGTTCTCGCCCGCCATAAAAGGTAAAGCCTACTGGGTAGATGCCCAAACCATTGAATTTAAACCCGCGGCTGATCTGGAGCCTGATAAATTTTATGATGCCGATTTCAAGTTGGCCGATGTTGCCCCGGTGCCCAATGATTTAAAACACTTTAAATTCTGGTTTCAAACCATTAAGCCCAATTATACGGTTGCCTTCGACGGGCTGCAAAGCTCCACCCGCACTTCGCTGGACCAGATGAAGCTGAGCGGCACCATCCAAACCGCCGATAAAGAGGCGGAACAAAAGGTAGAGCAGCTCATCAAGGTAAATTACACGCCCGGCACCACGCTTACCTGGCAGCACAACCATAGCCAAACGGTGCATCGCTTTACGGTTGACCACATCCAAAAGCCAGCGGGTGCGGCCTCATCCATTACGGTTAACTGGGATGGCGCCCCTTTAAACGTAAAGAGCAATGACCGTAAATCGTTTGAAGTTCCGGCACAGGGGGTGTTTAAGGTTATCGGTGTTAGATCGGTACAGGAACAGGACCAGTATGTGGAGGTGCAGTTTTCCAACCCGGTACAAATCGGGCAGGAGCTGAACGGTTTGATCAGCATTGCTAAAACCACAGATCCGGCCTATACCATTGAGGGCAGCCTGGTAAAAATCTATGCACCCGACCGCCTGCAGGGTGATTATCCCGTTGATGTGCACGAAGGGATTAAAGACATCAGCAGCAAAAAAACAACAGGCGCTTTTACTGCCAATGTGTTTTTTGAGAACCGCCTGCCAAGTGTAACCATCCCCGGCAAAGGCGTTATCCTGCCTGATTCGGGCCAGCTTACGCTGCCCTTTGAGGCCGTTAACCTGAAAGCGGTAGATGTAAGCATCATTAAAATTTACGAGAACAATGTACCGCAATACCTGCAGAACAATGATTATGACGGTCAGCAGCAACTGCGGCAGGTAGGCAAACCCGTAAAGGAGGTAACCATCCGCCTGGATAATGACAAAACACTGGACCTGACCAAGCATAACCGCTTCATGCTGGATGTTGACCACCTGATGCACACCGAACCGGGAGCCATCTACCGGGTAGTTATAGGATTCAGAAAGAAATACTCTTTATTTAATTGTAAACTGGGTAAAGTAACAGGGGGAAAAGCCAGTGATGATTATGAGGAGGGGTACGATGATTCAAACAGCGGTATAAACGATGAAGATAATGATTTCTGGCAGCGTTACGATAGTTACTATTCCGAAGGATATAACTGGGAGGAGCGCGATGACCCTTGCAGTAACTCCTACTATACCAGAGATAAATGGGCTACCCGCAATGTGCTGGCCTCCAACATCGGCTTGATAGCCAAGCGGGGCAACGGTAACGATATGATGATTGCCGTAACCGGTATCCGCAATGCGCAGCCTATGCCGGGTGTGGAACTGGATTTGCTGGACTACCAGAAGCAGCTGATCATGACAGCTACCTCTGATGCCGATGGCTTTGCCCACATCAGCCCTAAGCGCAAGCCTTGGCTGCTGGTGGCTAAAAGCGGCGATGAGCGCGGCTACCTGAAACTGGAAGATGGCGGCTCGCTGTCCATGTCTAAATTTGATGTAAGCGGCGAAACTGTGCAGCATGGCCTCAAAGGCTTTATCTACGGGGAGCGCGGCGTATGGCGTCCGGGCGATTCTATATTCGTTTCCTTTATGTTGGAGGATAAGCAAAAGACGCTGCCGCCTAATCACCCTGTTATATTTGAATTCCGTAATCCATCGGGCCAGTTGTACCGCCAGATGGTAAGCACCCGTTCGGTAGATGGTTTTTACAGTTTCCATACCAGTACAACTACAGCCTCGCCTACCGGCAACTGGCTGGCCAGGGTAAAAGTAGGCGGCGCCATCTTTGAAAAAAATATTAAGGTAGAAACCATTATGCCCAACCGCCTTAAACTGGATCTTTCGTTTGGCGGTAAAACAGAGCTAACCAAAGGCAGCAGCGATGGCGTACTTAATGCGCACTGGCTGTTTGGCGGCATCGCGCAAAATTTAAAAGCCAAGGTGGATGCGTTTCTATCTTCGCAAACTACCGCCTTCAAAGGTTTTGAAGGTTATACTTTTGATGATCCTACCCTCAGCTTTGGCACCCAGCTCCAAACGGTATTTGATGGCCGCCTCAATGCTGCCGGTGTTGCCCCCATCCATGCCAGCATTCATTTAGATAAACAGGCCCCGGGGCAACTGAAGGCTAATTTTTTAGTAAAGGTATTTGAGCCGGGTGGTAATTTCAGCATTAACCAGGTAGCGCTGCCGTACAATGTGTATAATGGCTATGTAGGTATCAAAACGCCGCAGGGCAGCGCATATAGTGGTATGCTGGGCACTAATGTGAACAACCGCATTGACATTGCAGCAGTAGATGTAAAAGGCCAGCCGTTTGCCGGCACCCGCAATGTAGAAGTAGAGTTGTACAAGATACAATGGCGCTGGTGGTGGGACCAAACCGGCGATGAACTGAGCAATTTCACACAAAACCAATTAAATAAACTGGTGGGCACGGCTAATGTAAGCCTTAGCAATGGTAAGGGAGTTTATAACTTGTATGTGCGCCAAGCCGACTGGGGGCGTTACCTTATCCGGATAAAAGACCCGCTTACCGGCCACTCTACGGGTAAAATTGTGTATGTGGACAGTGATGAACGCTTACAGGAGAGCAACCCTACCGATGCCACCATGCTTTCCTTTACGTCTAACAAAAAGAACTATCAGGTAGGCGAAACAGCAACGCTCACTATCCCTACCGGCAGCGATGGCCGGGCACTCATCAGCTTTGAGAACGGCAGCAAGCTTATTAAATCGGTATGGATAGATACCCGCCGCGGGCAAACGCAGTACAGTTTTAAGGTAGAGGCCAGTATGGCACCCAATGTGTTTGTGAATGTTACGCTGCTGCAGCACCATTCGCAAACGGCTAACGATTTGCCGATACGCATGTATGGCGCTATCCCCCTGCAGGTATATGACCCGGCAACCGTTTTAAAGCCGGTGATTGGCATGCCCGCGCAAATCAGGCCCGAAAGTGCATCAGCTATTACAGTTTCCGAGGCTTCGGGCAAGGAGATGACTTACACCGTAGCCATTGTGGATGAAGGCTTACTGGATTTAACCAGTTTTAAAACGCCCGATCCGCATAGCGCCTTTTATGCACGTGAGGCGCTGGGCGTAAAAACCTGGGATTTGTTTGATTATGTGATTGGCGCCTATGGCGGCAGCCTGGAACGCATCCTCAGCATTGGCGGCGACCAGGCGCTGAATAAAAACAAAAACATATCCGTCAATCGCTTTAAACCGGTAGTAAAATTTTTAGGGCCGTTCCATTTGGGCAAGGGTCAGCGGCAAACTCACCGGTTTACCTTGCCGCAGTACATCGGCTCGGTAAGGGCAATGATTATTGCCGGGCACAACGGAGGGTATGGCTACGCCGAGAAACCGGTAGCCGTTAAGAAACCGTTGATGATACTGGCAACATTGCCGAGGGTATTGAGTCCTAATGAAAAGTTCAGCCTGCCGGTTACAGTGTTCGCCATGGAAAAAAACATCAAGGCCGTAAGTTTGCAGGTACAATCCAATGCCTTTACGGCAGTTCAGGGCGGCACGCAAAAGGTGCTTAGTTTTGCTGCGCCCGGCGATCAGCTGGCTACCTTTGATCTATCAGTTAAAGACTTTGTGGGGGTAGGGAAGGTTCGCGTTATTGCACGCAGCGGCAATGAAACGGCAGCGTATGACGTAGCCCTGAACATACGGAACCCCAACCCGCCGGTTACCCGCAGTATTGAAAAAGAATTAAAACCGGGTGAAACTTTTTCGATGGCCTATGCGCCTTTTGGCATCAGCAGTACCAACAAGGCATCGCTGGAGGTTTCCTCAATGCCAGCCATCAACTTAGCCAAACGCCTGAATTACCTGGTAGATTATCCGCATGGCTGTATTGAGCAAACCACTTCGGCCGCTTTTCCACAATTATACCTCAAGCAATTGCTTGATTTATCGCCCCGGCAAAAAGCCGAAAGCGAGCGTAATATTAAAACTGCACTTAACCGGCTCTACGGCTTTCAGGCATCCGGCGGAGGTTTAAGCTACTGGCCCGGCGACCGTGAACCTGATGAATGGGGTACCAACTATGCCGGCCATTTCATGCTGGCCGCACAAGCGCAGGGTTATAGTTTGCCTGTAGGTTTGCTGGATAACTGGAAACGCTTTCAAAAACAAAAGGCTTTGAACTGGGCGCCCGATCCGCATAGTTTTTACGGTGCTGATTTGGTGCAGGCCTATCGCTTATATCTCTTAGCCCTGGCCCGTTCACCTGAGCTGGGCGCAATGAACCGGCTTAAAGAATTTAAGTACCTGACAAATGAAGCACGCTGGCGGCTTGCTGCCGCCTATAAGCTGACCGGCCAGCCTGAGGTTGGTTTGCAATTGATTGCAAAGCTGCCCTTAACGGTTAAACCCTACAATCAGCTATATGGCACTTACGGTTCTGATGTGCGGGATGAGGCTATGATTTTAGAAAGCCTGCTCCTGCTGGGTCAGCATCAAAAAGCGGCCACATTGTTACACACCGTTGCCGATCATTTGTCGCGGGACGACTGGTACAGTACGCAAACTACAGCCTATGCCCTGCTGGCTATAGCCGAATATTGCGGACAGAATAAATCAGGCAACAAGTTACAATTCAGCTACCAGCTTGATAAAGGTAACCTGGCTGTAAACTCACCTTCCTATTTATGGCAGCAGGGTTTAACTGCAAGCAGCGGCAAAGTAATGCTGAAAAATCAAGGCAGTAATTTACTGTATGTGCGCCTTGTTCAGCAAGGCCAGCCGGCACCGGGCCAGGAGCCGGCTCATGCCAATAATCCGGAGGTGATGCAGATGAGTGTAAAGTATTTTACACTCAAAGGCCAGCCATTGAATATATCCAGTTTGAAGCAGGGAACCGATTTTGTTGCACAGGTAACCGTTAAAAACCCCGGTCAGCGGGGCAGGTATGATAACCTGGCGCTTACGCAGGTTTTTCCTTCGGGATGGGAAATACTGAACACCCGGATGATGAATAATGACGAGGCGTTTAAATCTTCGCCATCTGACTATCGCGATATCCGCGATGACCGGGTAAATACCTATTTCAGCCTGGCCGAACACCAAACCGTTACCTACTATGTAATGCTGAACGCTGCTTACACCGGGCGCTATTACCTGCCGGCTACGTATTGCGAGGCCATGTATAATGCTTCTATTAATGCGCTTGAAAAAGGGCGGTGGGTTGATGTTGCAACGCAGCAAGCGTCAGCATCAAAAGCAAGGGTTATCCAAAAATAGTATAGGGTAAGGATTGGGAAGCTTGGGAGGAATGCGCTTGAAAAGATGGAAGAAACTGCTTAAAAGCCCTCTCCTTTGGGGTGGGCTAAGCGTTGTTTTTATACTCTTTTGGTTTTGCCTGCCTAAACGTTTATTTCACAACCCCACTTCCTACATCATTGATGATGCAAAGGGGCAACTGCTGGGCGCCGCCATTGCTGCCGACGGGCAATGGCGGTTCCCGTATGACAGTATAGTACCTGATAAATTTAAAAAGTGCATCATTGCCTTTGAGGACAAGCGCTTCGAACATCATTGGGGGGTTGATGTGCTGGCCTTTGGGCGTGCCATCAGGCAAAACCTGAAAGCCGGCCATGTTATCAGTGGCGGCAGTACCATCCCTATGCAGGTAGTGCGCCTGGCTACCCATCATCGCCGCACTTTGTGGAATAAGCTGCTGGAGATGGTGATGGCCTTTCGCCTGGAACTTACTTACAGTAGAGAAGAAATACTGGCGCTGTATACCAGCAATGCCCCTTTCGGCAGTAACGTGGTAGGGTTAGATGCCGCTTCGTGGCGATATTTTGGCCGCAGCCCCGGTCAGCTTTCCTGGGGAGAGATAGCAGCGCTGGCTGTATTACCCAATTCACCCTCATTGGTACATCCGGGCAAAAACCGGAAAGTATTGTTAAAAAAACGTAATGCTTTGCTGAACAGGTTATGTGCGCAGGGTATCATTAGCAAAAGTACCGCCTATCTGGCCAAACTGGAACCAATGCCCGATAAGCCTATACCGCTTCCGCAAATTGCGCCTCACTTACTGGAGCGTTTTAAGGCGAATGCGCAGGCATCGCATCAGGAAGGCAGCACCCGCATTACCACTACGGTACAGGCTGCACTGCAGCAACAGGTAAATGATATACTGGAACGTCATCATACCCTGTTAAAAGCAAACCATATCAACAATATTGCAGCTTTGGTGCTGGATGTGGAGAGCGGCGCCACTTTAGCCTATGCAGGCAATATATATCATCCCGATGATCCTCAGCTGGAAAGCAGCGTAGATGTGGCGGATGCGCCCCGAAGCCCGGGAAGTACGCTTAAACCTTTGCTGTATGCAGCTATGCTGCATGATGGCTTTATTTTGCCGCATAGCTTAGTGCCCGATATACCTACCCAGATTGCCGGCTATCACCCTGAAAATTTTGATTTGGGTTATGATGGCGCCATACCTGCCTCCAGGGCTCTGGCACGTTCCCTGAATGTACCTGCGGTAAAGATGCTGCAAAAGTATAAGTACGAGCGTTTCTATGATTTTTTAAAGCAGGCAGGTATCACTACCCTCACTAAGCCTGCTGATTATTATGGCCTTTCGCTCATTTTAGGCGGCGGCGAGAACACTTTATGGGAGCTTACCGGTGCCTATGCGGATATGGCCCGCGTACTGAACCATTATGCCCAATATCATGGCAAATACAATCCGGCTGATTACCATGCGCCTGTTTATGCCTTTAATCCGGCAGTTCAGGCTAAGCCACAGCTGGAAAAATCAGGCCTGCTGGATGCGGGCGCTATTTATTACACTTTGGAAGCGATGGAAGAGGTAATGCGCCCCGGAGAGGAAATGCTGTGGCAGCAGTTTGGTTCTACCCAGCGCATAGCCTGGAAAACCGGCACCAGCTTTGGCTTCAGGGATGGCTGGGCTATTGGTATTACACCTAAGTACGTGGTAGGGGTTTGGGTTGGTAATGCTTCCGGAGAAGGCAGGCCTGAATTAACCGGAATTAATACCGCAGCACCGGCGATGTTTGAAATTTTCAGGCTCCTGCCGGTTGCCCGCGATTGGTTTGAACTGCCTGCAAATGATATGGTAAAAATCAGCATTTGCCAGGAGAGCGGTTACCGCGCCGGTGAATACTGTACTGAAGTGCATGATGAATGGATGCCGGCCGGCGGTTTAAAATCATCGGTATGCCCTTATCACCAGCTGGTACACCTGGACCATAGCGGGCAATGGCAGGTTAACACCGATTGTATACCGCCAGACCAGATTATTAATAAAAGTTATTTTGTTTTGCCTCCGGCCATGGAGTATTATTACAAGATAAAAAATTATCAGTATGAAGTGCTGCCGCCTTACAGGGCCGATTGCTCTTCAACTGAAAAGGCAGTGCCTATGGAAGTTATCTATCCTAAAGATGGTGCAAAAGTCTATATCCCGGTTGAGGCTAACGGACAGCGCGGCCAAATGGTTTGTAACGCTGCCCACCGGCAACCCGGCACTAAGATATTCTGGCACCTGGACGAGCGTTTTGTGGGCACAACTCATGATTTTCATCAACTGGCACTTAATCCTTCGCCGGGGCTGCACAAGCTTACCCTTGTAGACAGTTATGGCAATACCCTGCAACTAACATTTCAGGTATTAGATAAAGCGCAGAAGAAGTTTAATTAGAGCTTCAGGAAATTAAACAGGTTACTTCTGTACTACAGAAAATTTACTTCAATATAATTGTGGTTGTTAGCCGCAATATTCAAAAAATGCAGAGTGATTGCCCCATATAAATAACAATCAATCCTTTTATAAAATATTAAAACCCTTGTATCGAAGCAGATGCTATTGAGTCAGATCACCGGGTTTTTGAATTGCCCATAATTTGATAAAACTCCTCGATGAACCGGTCAACGCTCCTGCCTCTGTATAGCGAGGCTACCGTTAATGCATTCTGCTTGCCATTTTTGCCCGGCACTTCAAAATAAAGGTTAATAGATGTACGCACATAAATTAAATTCATGGTATGGCGTATGGTTTGTATACCCGTAAAATCGGCAAAATCATACTGCTTGTTCAGGAAGCGGAACAATCCGGTTCGTTTAACGGTTTGAGCCTGGGGATCAAAGATAAGCTGTGTAAAGGCGGCATTGATAAAGACGAGGCCGAACAGGAAAAATAGCGCTATGCAAAGCAATATAGCCAAAACACTATCGGCAGGTACTGAAAATAACCATATACCAACGCCGAAGAAAAGCAAACCCAAAATAATACTGCCAACCTTACGGTTTTTTACCTTATAAGCACTGCCCTCCTGCTCAAAGTATTTATAAGAAGTAATGGGCTTCTGAACAAAATCTTCCGGACGATCATACAAATCCAAATACCCATGTATCGCAGGAACCGCTTCGTTAACAAACGCAATGGCATTGGGGTCATCGTTCCTGGTATATGCAGAGGACACTACAACGCCCTTACCGTGCCGCGCATCCTTTCGGAAAACATTATAATTATAACTGCCGGTATTAATCTGGCTAACAACATTAATTCCCTGCAGCTCTGCAAAGGGAATGGTAACCGTTGGTATAAATCCAAACAGCATCTTACGCATGCGCCCTTGCCGGTTGTCAAATTCAATATAGGTATTTGCTGCTCCCCACATCAGAAAAACTATAAGAAGAATAAGCAGCACCAGCGGTAGGGATTCAGCTACCGCAACATTTTGATAATGTGTATATAGAAATAAAAGCCCCGCACCCAAAACAGCCATTATCGGAACGAAAATGTAAAATACACCATACGGAAATATTACTACGCGGCTGGGTTCTATTTTCCAGCGTGTTTTAGTGAGGCTTTTTATTGACATAATGAGTAAGTTGAAGTGCAACTTTATAACACCATGTTGGCGCATGAGGTTTGTATTTATTGCAATTGATACTTAAAACACATTTACGCCTGTAATGTTACCCCATAGAAAATTACAAACACCCATTTACCTGTCATGCTGCGTTTATATTATCTGCTGTTCCTGTTACTTTTCTGCATCAGTTTGCAAACTACGGGGCAACCGCCCAAAGAAACGGTTGATGTTCCGGCCAATCTGAAAAGCTTTATTGTCAAAGGCTATGAAGCGCTCAATCTAACCCTGGGCGACTTAAACCGTGATGCTTATCCGGATGCTATTCTGGTGCTTTACAAAATAGGAGAAGAAAAAACTTCTGATGTAATTGCCCATCCCGAAAAGCGGCCTTTACTGGTGCTTACAGGCCAGGCAAACAAAACGTATAAATTAGCGGCCCGCAGCGATAATGCCGTTTACTGCGTGGATTGCGGCGGACAAATGGGCGACCCGTTTACAGGCGTTACCATTAAAAACGGATACTTTTCTGTAGAACATTATGGTGGCAGCGGCTGGCGCTGGACACGCATCGTTACTTTCAAATACGATCCTGTTCAGAAGAGCTGGTTTCTGTTCAAAGACGGCGGCGAACGTTTCCATGCCATATCACACGAACAGGGGAAGACCCAAGTAAAGACAGTTAAAGATTTTGGTAAAGTGCCTTTTGAAAAATTTGATATCTATAAAGACAAATAGCGCATTACAATGAAGAAATTAAATTTACGTTTGCCATATCTGTTTTTGTGTACAAGCCTGATTATATCACTTTTAGCTAATGGTGCAGAGGCGCAGCCTGCCGGTACAGCCAATTTCTACAATAATATAAAAAGCTATAACCTTGCAGCTTTATGGCGCGCAGACCGCCTCAGGCTGCTCAGTTTGAAGCAGAATGAGCCTTTTCCGGAACCTTATGGAACCCTGGGTAAAAACTATCAGCGCTTTTATATTCATTATACTACAGTAACTAAAGACCCGGCCAACCCTTACTGTTACCAGGTGCAAGGCAAAACCCGTGTGGGTAACCAAATAAGGCCGTTTAGCGGAACCATTACGGTTACACAAGCCGGAATATATAAACCAGGATCACCTTACTCCCCTGATAGCTATAAGGGATACAAGCGTGGGCAATTTGTTGCGAAGGCGGAGTTGAAAGAGGCCGGGCAGGATGGCAGCATGATCAGCGGTAACCTCACAACCGATTTCTGCATTAATGCACAGAACCAGCTTTTGTATGATACCCTTGATTTTGGTATAGACGGTTATCAGAATAACCAGTTTACCGGTACGATTAAAAAGCCAGGCAACGGTACTGCACAAACTTTGAAATGGGGAGATTACAACCTGAGTACAACACCTTTATCTGATGTTGATGGCCTTACTATTCCACCGGAATATGAAAAGTATGGCTGGCAGAGTTTTGTAAACGCCATACCCAATGATTTGCGCCCTGCTAATAAAGCGGCCATTGCCGAAGAAAAGCGTCAATGGTGGAAATAGAAGTTTCCCCAATTATAATTATATTCACCAAGCAAAACTCTGATTCATAACAACATGAATTTCAAAAAATATTTTTGCCATACACTGGTCTTATTAGTGCTTTTGATAAGTGCAATTACTGTATCTGCACAGGAAAAATATAATACAGAAGTGCCTAAGGATATCATCATCCTGAGAAGTTCGAAAGATTATAAGTCGGCTTTGTCTGCGGCTAAACAGGCGGCTGCAACATTGCACAAAAAGCTGGACCTGCGAAGTCTTAAACCTAAAGAAAAAATTGGCCTGAGCATGAGCAAGGCCGATTGTGATGAACTGGGCTATCCCTGCTACCTGGCCCGGGGCGATGGCAATGCAGCCAACGATGATTATATTTCTATTGAGTATTCAAACGCTTACAAAGGTTTTGCTAAAGGTTATTACATTGTTGTAGCTGCTATAACCGATGTAAAATCGGCCTCAATGCAAGCCAAGCTGGCACAAATCAACAAATCCTATCCGGATGCTTACGCTAAGCGTACTTACATTTGGTTTGGCTGCATGCATTAAAGCCGGTACTGTTTGTAATAAACCTATTGTAAACTACCTTACATGCGTATTGTACTTTTTATTATCTGCTCATTCATCAGTTCCCGGGCGGCGGCTCAAATTAAAACACAGGTAATGGCTGCTACTGCTGTGCCTGGTAATATCCGTTACCAGGGCAAACCTGCTCAGGTGATGCAGTACCATGACCAAACAGGCACTTACCTTGCCTTCACCACGCAAACAGGCGCTAAGCCTCAAAAGGGCGATGATGAATTTAAGCAGGCGCACCTGTATGCTTATGTATATCAGTTAAAAGGTAATGCAGCGCCCGTACTGTTATGGCAATTACACGATATGGTAACCGAATGCAATCTGGATATGGTAGCCGGCTTTATACCCAACGCCCTTACCGTTACCGACCTCGATAAAAACGGCAAAGCTGAGGTATGGGTAGCCTACCGGCTGAGCTGCCGCGGGGATGTAAGCCCGAGCGAATTGAAAATTATTATGCACCAGGGCAGCACAAAGTATGCAATGCGAGGTATTGGCAGGTTAAAAACGGGGAACACCATTCAGCATGATGGCGGTGTAATTTACAGCAGCGATTTTACCAGCGGACCGGTTGCCTTCAGGCAGTACGCAGGCCGGCTTTGGGATAGGTATGTTATGGAAGTTATCAAATAGGGTAACCTCTATAACATACTCCGTGTAACAGGTAGTAGCCTGCGGTTTACAGAAAGCGATCTACCGGCTCATTTTTACCGAGCCGGTACACACATCACCCTCGGGTATTCCGGTTAGCCAAATGTTCAGAAAACTGGTGCGCTCTTTCGTGAGCTTTTCCAGGTAGATGGATTTACACATTGGCTCGGCTGAGCCCCTGCCGTCGCCGGTGTCAGGATATCGAGCCTCCAATTCAGCATCGCGAAGTTGCACCCATAACCGCTGCGCCGTTTTAAACTTTTTGATAAATATTGGTTGTGCGGCGTAGCTTTTTAAAATCTTTTGGTAAACCACATTCAGTTCGCGGTCGGCTTTGGCATAGCCGTCGCCAGCTTCCATATTCATAGCTGTTTGCGACTGTGCTTTAGCAAACGAAGTAAGTATCGTCAGACCAAGAACGAGCCATGCGGCCCGTAGACCTAATTGAATTTTCATCACTGTAACTATTTAGTTTTATTTATTTCCACCACTGGCGCTTCTCTTCGGCCAAAGCTTTCTTGCCTTCTGGTTTTCCACTTTCGGCTAATTTAGCTTTCATGAAGGTTTGCCATCCGTTGTTCAGGTACTTTGGGTTCACATAAAACTCGCCGGCGCCATTATCCAGGGCACCACTTTCCGGTATACGAAAATCGCCCCAATTACAGGTTTTGCCTGCGCCGCCTTTATAAGATGTCCAGCGCGCCACGCATTGATTATTATTAAAGCCATCATCCGGAATCAGCGTATCATAAGCAAACTGGCCTTGCTTGTTAACATACCAGTTGGTAATCAATTTACCTTTAATGGTTCCGCTTCCGGCTTGTTTAGGGTCTTCCTTAAAGTCAACTTGGCAAATCAAATAACCGTATTTATAGGCTGGATACTGCTCATTAGGCTCTAAACCTCTTTTAGCTTCCTTTACTGTAATGGTGCCTGTAAAACTGCAGGTGTTATTTTTTACCCGCGTTTTGCCTTGCACGTGATATAGATAAGGATTCTTTACATCTTTTATTACCGAAGTATAATGTATATAAAACCGCTGATAATCACTGCCGATAAAGCCAATCGGCTCCGGAAAATCATCCCAGGGATCAGGGGCGCCAACAAAATAGATTTTGGGTGCATGCCACAAACCGGCTAAGTTAGCCTTGCCTGCCTGAGCATAGTAATCGGCAGTTTTTCCTTGTGCCAGGCAGGCAGCGGCTCCGCAGCATATAAAACAAAGTAATGCAATATGCTTGCACATTAAACTTTTAAATTTAAACTTGGGCTGCTTATTAGCTGTAGGCCGCAAAGTATCTGCAAGAAGCGTTTTCATGTTGATGAAACCCAAAATATATTTCAAATGTTTACTATCCCGGTTCACTAAATACATTAAAGTAGTTAAAAGCAACGTAAATAATAGTTGCCTTTAACTACTTTATAAGGTTAGCTATTTACCGTTAATAAAATCGCTCAGGTAACTGCATTGGTTAACCGCCTCTTTATAAAATGCGGTTGATTTATATTGCTGCATCTCTTTAAAATGACTGTTTTGTTTTAAAGATTTCAGGTAGCTATTCTCCTGCTTTTTATAATTATCATAATTAGCATATACATCATAAGATGGCGCCACGTGTTCTTTTTGCTCACATTTGGCAGCCATAAAGGTACATTGGGCTTTAAATTCAGGGTTATCGCTCAGCTCACGTGCTTTCAAGTAATATTGTTTAGCCTGCGTAGCCTTAATATAATCTGTATCGTAATAGTATAAAGGTTTCCGGCCAAAATCATAGGATGACCACTGGTAAGTAATTAATCCCCACGAATTGCCATAGGTGGAGGTATTATACAAGCCGTTGGCCAGCTGGTAAAACGCATCTGCATTTTTCGGATCAGCTTTTACCTTGCTTTGTAGTGCTGCCATTTTTTGGGCAAATGATAATTTGGTGTACTGCTTACCGGCAAACGTTTTGGGGTAATCATTAATCTCTGCATTAAAAGGGTCTCCCAAAAAACTCGTACCATCACCGTTATAATAATCTTCGCCGTTGTATGATGTGTTTATTACCTTTTTGTTCTTTATATGCTGAAATGCTGCAGCTGCCCCGGCATAATTATGTTCGCGCAGCTTTACTGTTCCTAACAGTTCATAGATATTATCGCTGCTTACCGCTTTAAGGCCGTCAGTCAGGAATGTCATGTACCTGGCAGACTGCGGATGGGTTTTCCAATTGATCATCTGCTCAAGATGCGGTGAGTGCAAATAATTAAACCAAAAATCAGGCATTTGCCGGCCTAAATTCAAATTGCTGTTTGAGGTGCTTCCATTGTTGCTTTTCAGCATGGCCAGTGCAGCCTTTGCGGTATCGCCCTGGCGCAGGTAGGCAGGTGCCAGTACATACGTATAAAAATTGCGCTCGGTGCTGGCAAACCGGTTGTAATTGTCCAGTACAGGCGGGTACTCGTTCGGTTTGGGCTTGGTGCCCGATGCTACCTTGCCATGCAGCCATTGTAAAGCAGGTAAAAGTGAGGACTCATCTACCGCCTGCACTTGTTTTATACGCTGGGCAGATAAAAGCAGCTTTATAATTTGCTTCTCGTCAGCTAACCTGGAATTGAGTGGTTGCCCGTCCAGCTTGTTCAGGGCAGATAATCCGTCATCAGCGCGATTTTGCATGAAATACAAATAGGCATCGGCCAGTGTTCCGATTTGCGGTTCCGTGTATTTGGCCTCGCTGGTTAGCTTAGTGCAAAAGCTTCTGAGTTTTTCTATGTGTGCGTTATACTTAGTTTTTATACTATCGGGCGTGGTTACAAAAAAGCTGCCCTGCGGCAAATGCCGGGTTACTGACGCACCCTTTGGCCGGCTTACAACAAACCATATTATAGAAGTTATACCAATCAACATTGCAATACCACCGGCTATTTTAAATGAGGGCTTGTTTGGCTGACTTTTGAGTGCTACTACCAACCCTGTTATCCCTGCAAGTAAAACCACAATGCCCATCCATAACAGCCATTTTTTACTGCTCGCGCCTGGCTGCGAAGCTAACCCGGCTTTAGATTGGCTGCTGTAAAACTGATCGTTATTGTTGTTGAGGGCTGGTGTTAAATAATATTGTTCAAGCTTATTAATTTCTCTTACCAGCAGCACACCAACCATAGGCGATGAAGGTGCATTATCATATACCTGTTCCAGATGATCAGATTCTATTTCAGGGTTGGCAAAACCCTGTATGGCATATAGATTTGCTTTTTCCTCTGGTGTGCGGGCATGTTTTAATACCTCATTAAGCGGCGCCCCGATGTAATGATAGTTACGGTAAGCCAGCACCCGGCGTTCGGGATAGTTGGCAAACACTTTCGAAAACTGATAAGCGGCAACGGTACTGTCACCTGTCCGCCGCTCTTCGCCGGCACGGCAGGATAGCGCCCACCCTTTGGCATGGCTTTTAGAAGAAACCGGGCTGATGTACTGATCATAAATTTTACTTGCCTTTTCGTAATCCTGCCCGTAATGAAATAAACGCTGGGCCTGGTAATAGTACCTGAGTTTAATGAAGCTATCATCTGTTGTACCGGCCGCTTCTAACGCTTTTTGGGCTGCACCTGCAATTGCGGCTGTATCCTTTGGTGCCGGGTTCCACTCGTCATAAGTGGTATTGGCCAAAGGTTCAACTTCGAGCGCAAACTTATAGTATTGCAACGCTGCCTGGTGTGCCGGCTGCTTTAAAGACTGTAAAAAGTTGTTAGTTGCCAGGTTGCCGGTTAGCGGCAAGTCCTGTTCAATGGCGTTAACCAGGCTTTTCTTTCTGATACTATCCAGGTCATACATCACTTGCTTTACATCCTGTGATTGCACCGGCTGCCCTAAGTAATCAGCCCATTCAGCAGCGTTAATTGCTGCTTCGCTTGCAGGTTCGTCATCAGTGTAAGTAAACTGGTAATCGGTAAAATAAAAAGCGCCGAAATCCTTTTTACCCTGAATATCAGAATGGAAAAAAGAAGTATAATAATCATAAGGATCCGGCTCGTCGGAGCAGGCCATAATTACAGCAATGCCTGTTGAAAAGCACCCGGCAATGCATATACAATAAAGCAGCAGTTTCTTCCAGCGTTTCATAGTTGTGATAGTTGAGGGTAAGTTAATCTATATGAAAATTATTGTGGTAAATGTATATGATAATGGTAAAAGAAGTTGATTTTATTTTAGCTTTTGCAGCAGAGCCAATAAAATTATGATTTACTGTTTAAAATGCGCTTATCTATCATTGCCATTAGCTCATTTCTGTTTTCAATCTCCGGAACCAGCGGTATGTTGCCTTCTCCGGTTAGTATTCGTATCCACGCAGAAACATTGGTATCATGTATTTCTGTTACTCCGCCAGATTTTTCCAGTTTAGATACATTTGCCCACTTAATTCTTTTTCTGTTGAGTGGCAGGCTAAGTTCTATGGCTTCATCATCCAGCACAAACCTGAAACGGCGGTAATTTTGCTTTAGTAGCATGTAACCCAGCAACAGGGCCAGCCCATAAGCCGGAATGCAGACGGCAGCACTGATAAGTATGTATTTAATACCGCCCTGAAAGTTGTAAAGCAAATAGATCATGAGCAGCAGGTATACTGCAAGCATTACCATAAAAGCCGTTTTTATCAGCCGTAATGCAGCTGCCGGCAAACCATCCTCACCTATTTTGTAAACCTGGTACATAACAGCAACTTGCAGTTAGTTGGTAAAAGAGTTAATGCTGCTGATAAGCGCCCGGTTAATGCAATCGTACAGGCGGTACGATAAATCATCATATTGTTGCCTATCCTGTAGTTTTTCAAAGCCCAAATCATTCCACGAGCCCATGCCGCCAAACACATGTGCGGCCATGGCGGCATACATCAGTTGCAGGTTCGTTTGGCTGTAACCGGTTTCATCAATCTGCCGGGTATGCCAGGAATTAGCAGGAGCCGAAGTTTTTAAGATATCAAGGGCGTTTTGAAATATATCAGCCCAGTTAGCCAACTCGTGCTGCCGGGCAAAAGCTGTAATTTCAATTAACACTTCCTGTAAACGCTGCTTTGCCTGTTGCGTATCGGGGCAAAAATTAATAGTTTCGGTATGGGTAACGGTGCGGCCGTAGCTTACCGCCCAAATGTTCTGGTTAGGTTCGTCGGGCTGGGTAACCTCCCAGCGGGCCGCCCAAAAGTTTGAACAGGACGCATAAACAGCTTCAATAAGCCAGGTGCCACCGCCGCCTATAAAGCCGGCCAGCTTATGATCGGGCGTACCGGTTTCATTACCGGCAGATGGATGAAAGTAAGCCTTCAACATCCGGCAGCCTTCCTGCTTTAATAGGGCAAACCATCCGGGTGGATTTGCTGCCACTACCGTTTCCTGTGTACCTGCATCGGCTTGCCCGGCCAGGTGGATAAAATTTACAGTGTTACAAAATTTAAATGCAATATTATCAGGGTAGTAATCTAAAGGTATTTGCCCGGTTGTAATAAACTGGTTGCCGTGAGTAATTAATGACAGCAGCTGGCTGGTTATTCCGTTCATAAGTTCAGGAGGGCATGATTACTTTTTTACGCTTATAATAAGAAATAAGGTAAAACACAATGGCCGACAGCGGAATAACTGTAATAGTAGCCAGGAGCCCCAAAAATGCAAAGCCTACCGATGGGGTGGCACAGCGCACTGTTGCAGGCAAATTTATAATATCAATATAACTGGCCAGTACCGGTAGCGCTATACCGGCAATCAGGCAGGTTAACGTTATAGCCGCAAGCGGCAATTTTAAATGCCCGGCTACATGCAGGCTGCATAGTACAAGATGCAGTAAAGGCGCTGCAACCATCAGGAACAGGCAAATCAGGAAAACCATGGCAACTTTTAAATTAATACTTCCAAAGGCAATAATGTAACCCCTGGAAGTATATTTATTTTCAACAGGCTGATCCTATTGCTCAATAGGAATTCCGTTGATAGAAACATCCTTGCAGCTAAATGAAAGGGCTACCGAACCATAAGCATCGCTGTAAGTAGTGCCGGAAAGATTGTCGGAATAAGTATAAAGGCTGGCCTGTTTAAACTTTATAGTGCGGGGCGGGTTTTTGCCGAATGAATCTACAACGGTTATCATACCATCAAACCGGGTTTGTTTTTTGGCAAATACCCTAAGCAGGTCATCACTTACTTTTTTGGCATCAACGGTAATATACAATGCGCCGGGATAGTAGGATGATAAACTGTTCTTTACTGAATCTTTAATGGAAGAAACGGTTTTCAGATCTTCATAACTGCGCGAAAGAGATGTACTGACGCTGTTTAGATCAGTTACAATACTTTTACCTTGAAAAACAATGGTAAGCTGCAACTTGGTGCGGCTGTCTTCGGTTTGGGCAACTACCGGCTTTACAAATAATGCCGATAATAATGCAATGAGGGAAATGGTTAATAACTTTTTCATGTGTTGATATAGGGTGAATACAGAGCTTCAACAAAGGACATTGATTGTTGTTTAAATGAACCGCAAACTTTATTACAAGTGTAAGCTTAAGCATTGCTTTACTTATAATGTGCTGCAGCTAATGCCTCTTAAATAGCCAATTTTTGGTGATAACGTCATCAGTGTTCGTAAGGTTTTTAAGCGGAGATGCCCCTCTTCGCATCATGCTGAAACAGGTTTCGGCATCACTGGTTTCTGCCTTGCGTCTAAGGGTGATATACCTCCATTATCCACACCGTAAAGTGTAAACCCAAAGTTTACACTTTTCAAAAAAATTAACAACTAAATCTCTGATAGTTAATGGGTTATAAAAAAGGAGGGTTTACACTTTTTAGAGCTTTTAGTTGTGCGTTTTTCCAGCGTTATTGACCTCCGGTTTTCATGCCTGCAGGATGGGGGAACATGGAGCTAAAACGGGTTACGCCTGGGTGATACAGTGCTGTGATTGCCAGGCACTGGCAACTTAAAAACATCTTGCGGACACTTATTGTGACAGGTAACTTTATTTACCAGCTTCCGCCGGCGCCACCGCCTCCTGTACGGCCGCCGCCCCAGCTTCCGGAAGAGGATGACGGGGATGATGAACTGCTGCTTCCGGCCCCTGCGGATGAAGATGAGCTTGAGGATTGCACCAGCATGGGTAAGGTTACCTCCTCCACAAAAATTTCGTGCTTGCAGTTACGGCATATTTTTACCCGTTTGGCTTTACCCTGGCGGGTGTAAGTCGCTTTCTGTAAGGAAATCTGTATCGGTTCGGTTAAGGTGCGGAAGCCGCACTCCGGGCAGAGGGTAAAATCATCAAAATTATAGCCGGGATTTTGTACCAGTTTTACAGTTTGTGTAGCAGCATTCATCCACACATCATATACCTGGCTGCCCAGTTGCTCTTCTTTAAGCTGCCCTGCCGAGAGGTGCTTGCTGCCTTGCTCTTTATCATCACGATCAATACGTTTCATTGGCTTGCCGCCGGAATCAGCCAGCGGTAATATTCTGGCTGTAACCTGTTTCGAGCGCCAGAATTCAATCAGCATAAACAGGAGGGTAAGTGGCGAGAGTAAAGCCTGCCACCACACTTTTTTATAAAACGTTTTAACTGCGCCGGTAAAGTTCAAATCATCTGTATAAAATTTGCGTAAATGGCTGAGTACACTCAAATGGGCAAAGAAGAAGTAGAGAACTACCGATAAGGCCAGCAATACCGGCAGTGCGGCAATAAAAGCGGGGATAACAGCACTCAGGTTACCAAAGAAGAAAATGACGATAGCCAGTAACACCACCGCAGCAATTATGATTAAAAAGCACCAGCCCGACACATCTGCATACAGGTTAGTAGCATGTCGCACCGCGTTAGGAATGGCAGATTTGATTTTACTGATTTGCCAGCCGCCTGCAAAGGCTAAAACTCCAATGCCGGCCAGCCAAAATACAGCATCCGGAATAGGTGCCGATGCCGGTGCAGCCTGTTTTGCCAGCAATGTGGTTAACTCTTTTTTGTTTGCCGGCTGCTGCAGGTACTGTTTAATGACGTTTACGGCGCTTATGATGCCATCGCCATAATTTTGCTGTTTGAATGCAGGCGCCAGCGTATGCTCACCAATGGTTTTCAAGTCGGCGTCAGGCAGTAATCCTTCCAGCCCATATCCGGTAATGAACCGGTATTGCCTGCGCCCGGTAACCACCAAAAGCAATAAGCCATTGTCGGCGCTGTTTTTACCGATACCCCATTTGCGGAAAATCCTGGTTGCAAAGTCAAAATCATTATCGTTGGAATCAAAATCATCAATAACAACAACGGCTGCTTCAACTCCCGTTTTTTGGTCAAGTGTTTTTAGCAGGCTGTTTAACGAGTCGGTTTGTGTGGCATTCAGTACTCCAACCGCATCAGTAATATAACCTGTACCGGCATCTTTAGGATCAGGCACCTCATCAGCCGTTTTATAGGTTTGCGCCCGGAGTTGTGTTGCTGAGAACACCAGAAGGATCAACAGGCCTGTTAATGAGCGAATAAAGGCTAAAGCTCTTGCTTTATTAACATGCTGTATAAAATCTGCCATATTTAAAAACGCTATTGTCAAATACCAGCTTTATTAACAATTTACAGGGCAGCTTGTTAAGCTAAATAATTTACCGTAACCCAGGCAAAAGTTTACCATTACTAAATGGCCAGAGATATTAAAGCAATACAATGCCCACACTGCGGCAGCATCTATAAAACCGAAGTAAAGCCTGATTTTTACCGCTGCCAAAACTGCGGAACAGAGTACTTTTTAGATAGTGATGATGTACATATCTATCATCATAACGGGCGCACACCGCCACCTGCTTATAGTTCGGCCCCGCCGGTTAATACCAACCTGCCGGTTTATATACTTATAGGCGCTGTACTTTTTATTGCGGTTACTTATTTTGCAGTTATGCTGTTTCAGCCCAAAAGCAGAAACAATTACGCCGTTCAAAGCAATTACAAGGTACCGCGTTCATATCACACCAGTTTTGTTTATACAAATACGGCCACCGGCGCCCCTGTTTATTTACGTTTAGGAACAGATTATGTAGACAAAGGCAATAACCAGTCGGACCTTGAGGTACATGCCCAGTTTAACAATGCATTGAATGGCGATTTGCTGGCCGACAGGGTGATGCCCAAAGATGGGCAGCGTAACAACAATTGCGATTTAACCTTTAAAACGTATAAGCCCGATTTAATAATGGCCATTGGCTGCAGCAATATATTGTTTGAGGTGGACACCCGCAATAACCGGCTTAACGATATTACCACCCAAATTTTTAAAGATTACCCGCAATTAAACTCGGGTATAGCCCGGCTGGAGTTCGATTATTATAAGGACATGATTACAGTGATGAATAATGAAGGCAACAGTTATTATTACTTTCCGGTAATTAAGAAGCTGGTTGGTACTACCGAGCAGGCAGAAGCCGTTTGGAAACAGCAGTTAAACCGGCACTACTTTGAGTTTGGCTATTTAGGCGATGACTTTGACCAGAATAAACATAATCAGTTAATTGAAGTAAGGTATCTTGAACAGGGCGAACATAAGATAGGCCGCGATTTAACGCCGGGAAGAAAATATTTTAGTCCGGCAATCATCTATCAGGATGATACGAATGTGCTGGTTTGTGTAAATACCACAGCAGCGCCCAGCCCCCCTAAGAGCGTACAAAGCATTGATGTACAAACCGGCAAGATTAAATGGACTTTACCACCCGACGATTACGACTTGTATACCGTTGCCAAATGTAAGCAGGGTTTTGCCATTGAGTACCGGAAAGGGGAGGAGGCCGATTATGTACATGGTGTACTTGTGGTATCAAATACCGGTAAGCTGGTGCATAATTATCAGTTAGGCCGAACAGAGTAAAGAAAACTGAACAGGCAACAGGGTGTTATTAAAAACAATATAATGAGCTTTATCAATTTTTTTAAAGAGCAGTTTGCAGCGGTGATAGAATGGGCTAACCCGCCGCAAACTACACTGTTTTACAAGTTTCCGTTTAAAACGGATGAGATCAAAAACAACAGCAAACTTATTATTGCACCGGGGCAGGGATGTTTACTGGTATATGAGGGCAAGGTAACTGCCGTGCTGGAACAAGAAGGCGTATATAATCTTCAATCGCATAACGAGCCGTTTATTACTACCTTGCTGAACCTTACACAAGGGTTTAATGGCGAACACAAGCTAAAAATTTACTTTTACCGCAGGGCCGAGGTGGTTAACCAGGGCTGGGGCACTTCCAGCCGGGTAAAGTATCAGGAGCCGGTGTATAATTTTCCGGTAAGCCTGGGCGTTTATGGCAACTATTCATTCAAATTAACAGATGCTAAGCTATTTGTTACGAAGATTGCCGGCATGGCCGACTTATATACTACCGGGCAGGTTCATATACTGGCGCAATCGCGTATTGAGCAGCAGCTTACGGTAACACTGGCTACCGCCGCTTACTCCATTTTACAAATTGACAGCCAGCTGAATGAATTAGCCGCCGAATTGCAAACGCAGTTAAATAACCAATTTGTTGCTTTAGGCTTCGAACTAACTGATTTTAACGTACAGGGTACCTCGTTTGACCAGCAAACCCAGCAGCAGGTAAATCAAATAGCTAATGCCCGGGCTGGCAGCCTGGCTGCTCAACAAGCCGGGCTAAGTTACACCGAAATGGAAAAGCTGCAGGCCCTGCGCGATGCCGCCCGTAATGAAAGCGGAACAACAGGTGCCGGCCTGCAAATTAATTTAGGCAATGGCCTGGGAAACACATTTAGCCAAAATACAGGCAGCGCTGCCGGCAAAGAAGCCGATGCGGTAACACATTTACAGAAGCTGAAAGCCTTATTTGATGACGGCATACTCACCCAGGAAGAATTTGATGCAAAAAAGAAACAATGGCTCGATCAGTTATAAACTATCTTACATAAAATAAGCAGCATGAAATTAAATCTATCCTTATCGGTTTGTATCCTTATGTGTTTGCCCGCTATTTGCCTGTCTTCTTGCCGGCAAAAACCATTAAACAGCCAAAAGGCATCAACAGCTAAAGTTAAAACGGTTGCTTTGCAGAAGCAACCTATTAATGAAGATAAAGCCGTTGACCTGATTATGAAGTTGGATGAGGTGAAGCGCAAAAACGCCGAAGTGGAAAAACTGAGCCAGGGCAAAAGGCGGCTATCTACCTATGTGGAAACATCGCCAACGGCTGCCGATCCGAATTACTGGGTAAAAGTTGCAGAAAACAATGGCGGCAGCTATGTAACCTACTATACTTTTGCTGTGCATAATAAAACGGGTACTATACATTACTATGATATAGAGCGGGATACCTTAATATCGCTTGAGGAATGGCGTAAAAATCTGTCTGAAGATGAAGATTAACAGGTATGGCGGCAGTAAAGCGTAAGCAGAAAGTTGTTATCAAACCGGTGGTAAGCACCGGAACCTGGATTGTTTTAGGATATTGGGCATTGTGTGCCCTTATTTACTTGAGCACCGATCTTTTTGTTGACCTGTATACCACTACCGATTTTGTAAGCGTAGCCTGGATTGCAGGGTTGGTAGTTTTGCCATTAACCATATATACATTATATGCAGGCAGGCAAGAATTTTTTACCAGCTGGTATGCCTCAATATTTTTCCCGCTTATTGTTTTCGGCCTGTATCTGGGTACGGCATACTTTAATGCGCTTAATTTAGATTTATTGGCCAGCGCAGCATTTAAAGATACCACTCCGCAAACACTGCCGGTACAGGATGTACATCAGGAGTTTGCCCGCAAAGCAGGATTTGTGTATACCAATGTAACCTTGTTTTATCAGGGTAAACCGGTTGTGTTTCAAGGAACGCGAACCAGCTTTTTTTTGCTAAAACCTTATCAGCAGTTGCATGTACGTATAGGCCGGTCCTATTTAGGCAACTACTATATCACCCGCATACAATTGCCTGCCCACGAGCGTTGGGCCGCCCGGTGGGCTTACCTGAAAGACTGGTTCTGGCGTTACGTATGGCTGCTGATTGCATTGCCGGTGTTGTATGTATTAAGCTTGTTGAAGGATAAGTTTTTCCCTGCTCCACTTGTCAGGAAAAAGCCCGTTGATCGTCCGTACCTGCGTTTTTTCAGAAAACTTTTCATCGTGTTAATCAGCCTGTTTGGCTTGTTTGTGTTACTACTGCTGTTGATAGGCCTGTTTAGCTAAACTGATTTGTGCCGCACCTGAATTGCAGTTGTGCGGATAATTTTACAAGATAAATTGTTCTGTCAGTAATTTATTTGAATCTCACTCAAATAAGTTTATTGCATTTTAACTGAATATGAGTAAACGTCCCGATTGGTATATGTTTGAGCAGCATAGCCGCCAAAAAACAGCAGGCTGGGCACGGCAGTTGCATTATTTTTATTTTTGCAGGGCGCAAGGCGGGCATGCAAATGATGGCGATACTTTTATGGCAGGCATTATTTTTAGCGACAAAGTTGATTTACTGCATAAGCTGTCTTTATTAAACATAAGGCCCGGCACTATAGGTCCGGATGACCTGCAGCCTGTAGCCGGACAGGCTTATACGGGCGATGAATTTGCCAAATTTAAAACGCCTGTTACTGATTTTCCTGGAATAGAGCAGCCCGGCCACGTATGCATTACCGGTCAAAAGGCATTTATTTGGATAAGTCAGCGTATGATCACCTTCTCTGTTTCGGGAATAGACGATGGTAATCTGTATGAAGTTTCGGATGCTGATTTTAAGGCATGCCTGGCGTTGGAAGCCGTATTTGATAATTTAAACTGGCAGGCTTATAAAGATACCAGCGCCATGCAAAGCAGCAGTTGTGTATCACCGGCCAGCTATCCGGAGTTTTATTAAACTAATTTTTACCTGGCTAAAACCCTGTGTTTCAATGATAAACAGTTACGTTAGTAATAACACTGTCTTTACCGCCGGGCAGCAGTTGCTTGATAATACTTATACCCATATCTTCTCCCGCATTATACATGCTAACAGTTGTGTTATCGGGTTCGGAAGCCTGATTTTTTAGTTTCCATTTGGGAAACAGCTTCTTAATATCAGTAACGGTTAGCTGTTGCTGCAATGGTTTTGGTAACTCAAACCTGTAAGAAAGTATTTTGGGTGGGGTTTCTTTGGTGTTATAGATGCAGTATACATACAAATAGCTTTCATCATAAGGCACCTGCCTGGAAAAGCCGGGTATAGCAACTTTATATGCTGACAAGTAAGGCCTGATTGCTTTCAATCCGGTTTCAGCCGAATACTGTTTTACCCGCAGCGCCTGATATAACCGGCTTATTAGGGTAGTGAGTGTCTTTTTATCTACCGGTTTCAGCGTGCGGGGCTGTTTATTCTCTTGGTTACCGGCAAAAGGGGTACAGCCGGTAAACAGCCAGCCCGTTGTTAAAACCAAGCATAAGTATATCAAGCCTCTTTTCAATTCTGTTTATATTTTTATAATTGCTGCTTTGACTTCAATGGTCAACATGATACCGTATTTTAAGTTTCATCGTGTACTTTTGTTAACTCTGTTTAATTATGGCTAACAAACGTGTGATTTATATACGCATCATTTTATGTTTATCCTTTATCGTGCTTACCCGGTTGGTGGCTTCGGCACAAGTGCCCGGCAACTGGTATAGTTATTATAATGCTAAAAAAGATTTGTATGGCTTTAAAGATGCCAAAGGAAAAGTTAAAATATCAGCCCGTTTTAATGCTGCCACCCGCGCCTGGACATTCAGAAATATTATTGCCGTAACCGATGGCAACACAAATCAATCCTATTACCTGCTTAAAAACGAAAAAAAAGTAGCTAAAGACAGCCTGTATGTATGGGATATGACCTATGATTGTGAACAGGAAGGCGCCATCAGGTTTCGGGATCCGGTTACGGATAAAGTTGGTTTCCTGGGGAGTAACGGTAACATCATAATTCCTGCGGTTTATAATGATGCACAGGCTTTTCACAACGGGCTGGCTTTGGTTATTTATAATGGGAAAAGGCGCTGTGCAGATGGTACGCCTTACCAGGCCGACTGTGAGCACTGGTACTGGCAAGGCACAACTGCATTAATTAACAGCAGCGGCGCCATAGTGGCTGATAGTGTTGATGAACGGACTACCGAAAACATCAACTGGTATTCGCTGAAAATTGCCGGCCAGCCGGCAGATACCGGCTTGTACAATTCATTGAAAGGGAAAGGCGGTAAGTACTATACTTTCATTAATTATAATAAGGAGTTTGAGCAGTGGTTCTACCAAAGCTTTCTGACGAAAGCGAACACGCCCTATATATCAGCACTTAGCTTTGATGAGGTAACTGTAGAAGGCCTGTATAAGCACACGCTCAGGAAGACCTATCCTAAAGCCGCCTTTATTAAAACATTTAAAACAGCGCTGCAAAGGAAAATGGCGGCTATAAAACGCCGCCGGGTAGAAACCGCTATTTCTGGTGAGGATCTTAACCTGTTTATATACCATAACAAAAAGTACGAAGCCTATTACACCGATTGCGGTGAACCTAATACGGCACAGTACCCTTTATTTGAAGTAATAACTACGCATTACCGCAGCTTGCACCAGTTTGACTATCAAGAGCACTTTTCATTTCTGCGAACGGCCCGGGGATACAAACTTATAGCTGTGGCATTAAAAAACCGGAAGTAATAACTGCTGCATATAAATTAATCCAGCAGTGTCCAGCTGCGCTTGGCCTGTACGGCTTGTACCACCTGCTGCTCGGCTACCACAATGTTTTCTTTACGCTGGCCAATGTATTCCAGTGAGCTGAGCTTGTTCCACAAGGCCACCATAACTTTCAGAAAATCATCTACGCTTTGCATCGAGGCATGAATATCATGGTGGTTATATACTACCTCAATCAGCCGGGCCAGCAGCTCCTCGAAGTTACCGGGGGTTACATCCCTCCACTCGTAAAAATATTTGAGCAGCTCTTCACGCTCGGCGCCCGCAATGCTTTTAATAGTGCTGAAGAACAGGTGGGCCATCTCCGAAAAATAGCCAACCAAAAAGATAGGCGGCTGCTGGTAGGCAATGTTACGGTAGGTGAAAAATATGCCGGCAATAAAATCCAGCATTTTATCGCATAGCAACTTCACATTTCTGCCGATAGGCGAAATAGAGTCTTTAGAAGTGATCTTGTCAATAATCCGGAACGACAGTAATTGAAACTCATTCAGTTGGTTGCTGAAGTTCTCGTAGTAGGCAATTAAACCCGGGTGGCTCAGTACCGAGGTACATGGTGGTATATAAGTGCTGTCTACAATGATGCTGCCATTGGTACGGGTAAACCGGCCTATCTCCAGATATTGATTATTGCGGCTGTTAATCTGCGATGCCGGCAGTATGGTAATGGTATATTGCCTGTCTACCGCAGGGTAGCGCAGGGGCACTTCCTCCGGGTCGGGGTTACCGGCGGGCACCCGCTCAAAAGGGTTTACCGATAGAATGACATAGTAAGTTTCAACGCCATCTGCCGGGCCCTGTTCCGTGCTGAAATAATGCTCGAAAGTATAGCCCTGATTAAAGCTTTCGGGGGCTATATGTATACGCATGCCCTCCGCGGTAATGGCGTTGCATTGTTTCAGGCTTACCTGCACATGGCTGGAGGCGCGCGCCGCAATATTAACATCCAACGCCGTTTGCGAACCATAAAAGGGAGGCAGCAAACCAAAATTGTTGGTATGCAGTGCAATAGAATTACTATCGCGGATGCTATCCTGTATAAAGTTATCGGTACTTACAAAATGGTGGCTGGCTATCTTCATGCCATCTACCCAGTTTACCGGCTTATATTTTAATGGTGAGGTCATAACAATGGGCTAAGTTAAATTCTACAAATAAACAGCTGCATCACCCACACGCTCGCGGGTGCTTTCAATTTCAGATACCCGCTTGGCATAAATGGTATATTTTTCAGTAATATGGTTTTCTTCAATGTTCAAATCCGGATCGATAAACTGCCGTTGCTTAAAGAATGATGGCTTAATATAGAATATCCACCGGTAACTTACGCCGTCATCCAGCTTGTACTGAACGGTGGAATTCGGAAACTTCAGGTTATAATCATCAATAAACTTCTGGAACCACACCCCAAAGTTCATGTTGCGCGGAGCTTTTGCCTTTACCTTTAATGGTTCCGGGTCATGGGTATTCTTATACAAATCCAGCTCAAGCACCAGCAGGTGGTTAAAATCCAGGTGCTCCATGCTGATGTCTGCCGGAACAACAGGGTATTGCCATATCTTGTATATCTCCATCGGGATATTGAGAAAGGCAATATACGCCCACCAAAACAGTACCGGCACCAGGAAGGCCACAACCGATGTAGCCGCCCATAAGCCATAACCCAGGTTATTAAGCCAGTTAAAGCCTAACTTAAACAGATAGACGCCCAGCAGGCAGGCCAGCAAGGTGCAGATAAAGAAAAACCATCTTCGGTTCAGCAGCTCCTCCTCATAATAAACGCCTGCCAGCCAAACATATACAATACCCAGGCACAGGTAAATAAACTGGCAGCCCAGGTAGCCCCAGGGCATAAACTGTAAATCTAAAAAGCCCAGCAGGCCGGGTATGCCCAGCGCAATAGCCGTAAGCAGCATTATAACAATTAAGCGGGTATTAGCTAATACTTTATTCTTTTTGTTGATAATGCTCATCACGGTAGTGCCGATGGCGAACATTACCGGAAAGAGCAGATAACGTATAAAAAACGATTTAACGTCCATAAATAGTAACAGGATTAGAAAGTAGACAAACAAAGAAATGCATAAAATAAAAGTTTGCCTAATCAATTACCAATAATCGGGGTTATTGTTTGTATAAAAGCTGCTTCAGAGTTGATGGAAAATATTTTACCTAACCAGATAGATACCGATTATAAAGCGGCCGTGGTAGCTGCCGAATTATTAGAGCAGGGCCTGGCAGCGCCCGATAATTTGGTGATACTGCCTGCCGGGCCGCAGCAGCGGGCCTACAGCAAAGAAATAAGAGATATTACCACTTACCGGTCGGCTTACCGTAACCGGCAGATGGTGAGCATTAATGTGAACCAGGAGGGCTTGTATGACATGCTGCCCGAGGGACTGTTTCATGAGCCGCCGGCTTCGAGCGTTACGCTTACCGAGGAGGCCATGATTAAGGACATTGTACAGCGGCGCGAAGAAGAGAAGCAGGCCCGGCAGTTCTTTGCCCCTTTTGAGGCCGAAATTAATTACCTGCGCACCATTGTGGCCCTGTATGAGAGCCGCCTGGATAAGAAAAGCCATTACAACGATCTGATTAATATTTTTTTAAAGGAGTGGCAGGAATTTAAGTGCTTTACCAAAGAGCAGATGATTGTGTTTTTGCAGGTGCTGCCCCTTATACATGAGCAGCGCAACCAGCTTGGCTTTATCAGCGGTATACTTACAGTGATGTTTAAGGCTGATATTACGTTAACTTACCAGCAGGCGGCTGTTACACTGCCGCCGGAATTGCTGGAGCAGCTGGATACCCGCATAGGTGCGGGCCAGTTAGGCGTAGATTTTGTAGCCGGCCGTGCGCAGGAGCAGGAAGAGGTACTGCAACTTACCATCGGCCCGCTAAGCGCCAGATACATGATTGAGTTTTTACCCGGCTCGCGCACGGCAATGGCACTGCAAACGCTGCTTGGTTATTTTGTGCCGCTGCAAACTACGGTAAATACGCAATACCTTATCAGTAAAAGCGACCAGTTGCTTGACCTGGGCAACGGAACCAGCAACTCCTGCCTGGGCTATACTACTTTTTTAGGTGATTAGTTTGGTTTAACTTTCTATAAATAGCCGGTAATTTACATTACCCATACTGCGCGACTTTAACTTAGAGTGCAGCAAAGTTAGCAGCGTATCCCATTCCTCTGCCGACAGGCGGTAATCATACGATGGTTTCAGGTAAACATCGGTTGTTTTTTGTAGCCCCTCTTTAGGGTTGCCAGACATGTTTACGCCTTTTGCAATACGTACTCCTGTAATTTTGGCCCCCAGCTCGTAGTGGCAAAAGCTAATCAGGTCGGCTTCGGTAACAATACGGTCTTTGGTAATCAGGCCGTATTTATAAGCCTGTATACGCTCGGTAGCACCCAGGCTGTTGCGGCCGCCCACTGTACTGCTAAGCAGGCGTACGCTATCAGGCTTAAACTTTATCATCTCAAACTGCTGCAGCCTGCTCCCGCGCCTGATGTGGTTAGCCTCATCGGCCAGGGTAGTCCAGTACTGCAGGTACATCATGGTCGATTTCTCGTAGGGCTTTACCATCAGGTAGTTAATCAGTTCGGCCATATGGTGGCTTTGCTGGGCCTTTTTCTCAATCAGGGCCAGGCTCTGCTCCATGCGTTTAATGGTGCTGTTCAAAAAATCGTTCCCATAGGCGGCAAAGGCGGCCTTCTCATCGCGCAGCAGCTCAAACAAATACTCAATGGTTTGCCGTGCATTGCGGGTGTCAAAGCGTTCAGCGCCGCCGTTGCGTATGGTGTAACTGCCTTCGGGCGTATTATCAGCCTCGCCGTAAGGTGTTTCTTGGTAAGTAACCTGCCGGTCGTCATACAACGCCTTTACCGAAAGAAAATGCTCACGCGGCCCCGGTTTTACCGGAATAATGCTGCTGATGTTGCGCAGGCGGTGCTTTTGCTCATACAGCCTGCGGTTCATCACCGGCAAACAGTTCATGGTAATCTGCAGTTCATCAATCACCTGCAGGGAAATAGCTGCCGGAAAAGTAAACTTCAGCCAGATGCAGGGCGGTATGCGGTTTACATCGCCGACATTAAATATAGGCAACAACTCGGCAGGCAAAGTTTCCTGATGCCGGCTGAAGTTGCCCAGCCGCTCATCAATGAGGGAAATAAACCGGTTGTTATAATAATCTTTAATGTCGCGCGTAATCTGGTTCATGGTGTTACGCTCATAAAATACCGGCTTGCCGGGCGAAGCGTAATCATCCAGGTAATACAGGCCGGGCATCAGCTCTACCTCCTGCCCCTGCAGCTGGCATTTCATTACCGACAGCAGGTTGTAAAACTCCTCGTTGGCCGTGTAGCCGGGCCATTCAAAAAACAGCGCGGCATTTTGCAAACTGTTAAGTTGCGGATTGCTTTCAATACCAATCCATAAAGTGTTTTGTTCCGGTGAGTAACCCGGCGCAGCAGTGGCAACCGTGGTGCGGTTCATATTATCATCCACCGCATAAAGCTGCCGCCCGCTGAAAATGTATCTGATACCGGCGTTAAACATCGGGATGTTACCCACCGGAGTGAAAAACATGTCAAAAGCCTCGCTTTTCTCTGCTGCATCAACAGCGCCGGGCTTGCGGTAAAAGAAATGGCTGGTGGTGCTAAGCGTTTCGGCGGCTTCCACAGGCTGAGCCATAAGTATGGCGTGGGCCGGCAATGCACTGGTCAGGTGATCGGAAGCCAGTATGCGCGACAGTTTATTAAGTATCCGGTTCTCTAAATTCTTTACATCGTTTGATACATTGAATATCTCACTGCTCAGGGCTTCTACCAGCAGCTTTACAAAAGGATCGAGGTCATTAACGTTGGCTGTACCCCAAAAGTCGAGGGCATTGCGCAGCATGCGGGCTCTGATGTCCTCCTTAGAGGTAAAAAATATAGTGTCCATTTAGTATTCAGGCTGAGAGTGGGCTCAGGTATAAAGCAGTAGAGAAGGTATAATGTTCGCCGGTTTTATGAATAATGCCGGTTACCGTAATTTTAACACGTTTTTTTATTTCGCTTATGTTACGCAGCGGGTAAAATTTGTTTACTTCTTCAATGTTTACTTCTATTTGCACATTATATATACGCTGTTCATATTTATCAATCGTCCGCAGGAGCGATTGCCGCAGCTTTTCCTCCCATATACTTTCGCTGATGATCAATTCAAAATCCAGATCCCATATCTCGCAGCCAAACTCAGGCATATAGCGGTGCTCGCCGTAGCGGGTAAAAATAATCAGCTCTATGTGCTGCGATACAGAAGCGCCTATATCCTGCGTAGGCAGGTCATTGCCCTGGAAGATGCTTTTTAGCCGGAAAGGTTTTTTATATAAAGGTACTGCCACAGTGATATAGTTTAATCAGCACATAAAAGTTGCATATAGGCTTAAACAAATTTTTAACTGATTAGTTGTCATCTCATAGCAGTTTGGCTGATACGGGTGTACAGATACGGACAGGCGGAACAGAAACCAGCTGCATTAGCTACTATTTTTTCTTAAATCTTATGATACTTATTCACGTTGCTGCGATATGAGACCGGTAAATAATAATGACATCTACCGGGCATACCGTAAGTTTTTGCTTTTTTTCTTATTCCTGGTGGTATTAAGCATAGGCGCTGTGTATTTTTTCTTTCTTACCTCGAACCGTGAGGTGGCGCTCCTGAATGCCAAGGCCAGAGAGGCCGACCGCCTGGTGGCGCTGCGCAGCGATATTTATAACGATTTTGACCAGATTATGCTCCGGATGCAGCAGCTTTCGGAGTATACCAAGATGAACTCCGAAGAGATTAATAATCAAACGCTGCTCTTAAATGATATACAGGTAGCCAACCAGCACATACAGGACCGGCTGCAGCAAGACCCGATGCCTTTAAAAAGCTTTGATTTATACCGTAAGCTGAGCAACAACGTAGGTACGGCGGCTGCTATCAAGGACTCGCTGTTTACTACCCGCTTCCAGATTGAGAGCGCACGTTCGCAGCTTGAATCCTGCAACAAAACCAATAAAAATGCAATCAGCCGCCTGAAGGGGCGCTACAGATAATAAAGGCGTATGGTAAAATTTACACTAAAAGAAAGACGCGAAAGATTCTTGTTTTTTTTGGGCTTGTTCCTGCTTACTGCCGGGGTACTATGCACGGCATTATTTTACAATTACAATGCAGGGCTCAGCGTATCTAAAAAAGAATATGCACAGCGTATTGAGGGTGAAGAGCAGTTTGAAGCCGTAGTAGCCGAAGCCCAGCCTGCCATTGATACTACCTACGCCCATATTGTAAAGTTTAACCCTAATGTGCAGGCGCTTTTTCTGGAAAACGATATTAAAAACTCATTAGGCGCTATTAAATCTTATTATAACCGCAAGCCTTATGATAACCGGTATAAATGCTTTATCTATGCCTCAAAGCTGTATGATAACCTGTTTTATGACCGCCGCGAGCTAAGGGGAAACTACAACGACATCAGCCACATTAATAAACTATTAGACGACTGTAAACTTTCGACCAGGCAACTGCAGGAAAGCTTTGGCGCCGGCGCAAGAAGATAGACCAATACATCAACATATTACCTTACCATGCCAGATAATTACAACGACGGACGCCAGGTGGACACCAACCGGCAAAACTATGCACTGCTGTATATTATATTGGGTGTACTGCTGATTGCAGGCCTCATTATTTTATTCAAGAGCTCGCTTTTTGACAAGCGCTCTGTTAATGCCCACCTTTTAAAGGATGAGGTTTTTTTAAATGAAGCTTTAGTATATACCGACAACACAGGCGGTGCCAAGAAATGGCTGTGGGAGTTCGGCAACGGCGACCGCTCCGCACAGCAAAACGGCAGCTACCGCTTTAAAAAAGCGGGTTCTTACATTGTGCGCTTAACGGTAGACGGCGACCTGCAGCAGCAATTTCCGGTAAATGTAAAAGACACCGTAGCCAGTGCCTTACAAGATACGCTGCTTACCATTAACGGCCCTACACGCGGCATTGTAAACGAGGAAGTAAGGCTGGAAGCGCAGGGCAATGCCCGCATCTTTGAATGGTCTTTCGGCGAAACCGGGCGGGTAGACATTAAAGGCCCTACAGCTTTGTATACCTACCGTAACCCCGGCACCTACTTTGTAAGGCTGAATACTGATAATGGCAAACGCCCGGTTTATCATCGTATACTGATTACCAGCCCCGATTCTACCATTAACCAGATTATTACGCCCGGCGAAGGCGAGAGCCAGGCAGTTGATGACATACGCGCCCACCTGCAGGCCATAGCCAGCGGCGCCAGTTTCAACACTCATTATTATTATTTAGTAAACCGTTATTTCTGCGGGGATGAGAAGGTAACCGTACAGCTGGATGCCAACGGGCAAAGCAAGCAAACCGATTTTTATTCGTACTGTATGCGCCTTACCTTTGGCGGGGGCATTAACATTGATGAGGCTCAGGTAACGCGCAAGCCAAAATCCGATTGCTCAAGCTTATTGACGGTAAAGCAGCATACTACCAACACCTCATCGGCTATACGCACCACCCGCTAAACCTTAACCAGCAACAATGTTTAACAGCAGATCAATCTCCATGAAAAATATATTAGTCCTTGTCACTTTGCTCCTTCCTGCTACCTTGCTGGCGCAATCGCCGGTATCCTTCAGTAAAAAGGTGAAAACGCTGCCTAAAGCCTTTGAAAAGCCTACGGCAAAAACCAACGTGTATGACGATGAGAAATCAACCAGCCTGCCCTGGGTCGTATTTTCAGACCGCGACGAAAACTATACCTATACCGCGCCGGGCGGTACGCTGGTGATGAAGAAGATAAAGTTTATGGAGCCCTTCTATGTAAGCGACTCTAAAAACGGCTACCTCAAACTTATCAGGTATCAACAGGGCACAGTGCAGGGCCGCAAGCTGATTAACAAAAAAGCTGCCCAAAGCTACGGCTGGATCAGCCGCGATAAGGTGCTGTTGTGGCAATCGGCCTTTGTAAGCCCGCAAACCGGGCATCCGGCCAAGGCTATTGCCATTATTTCCGGCAAAGGCCCCCTTACCATGCCGCAGGTATATTATGATAAGACAGACTCATTATATGTATACAGCTCTCCCGAAATGCAGCAGCGCAAATGTAAGGTAGCGTTGCATAATGCCTTGTATATCTTCAAAAAATCAGCCGACGGACGCACACTTTTAGTGGGTTCGGAAGGCCAGTTACTGGCCGACAGCGCTGCCAGAAGTGTATACGGCTGGGTACCTGCCGATGCCGTGCACAGCTGGGGCGACCGCCTGTACATAGGCTCGGCTAAAAATTCTTTCGACAGTGATGATTCTGTTGCTGCTGTTATCAATCAGAATTTTCGCCTCACCAGTACCGGCGGCCCAAGTTCGGGTGGGTTTAGCTTCGATCCACTGCTTGACCATGATCAGGTTTTACTGCGCAGCATCCCGGTGGTATCATCATCTTCAAAAGATTACCGTTCGGGCAACCTGCAGCTGGGTATTGCCAATGATGTGTATGACAAGAGCAACAACCAGATCATCAACATCAAAGGCGGGCACATCAGCTATAAAGAGTATCTGAACATCCGCAAGAACATCCGCAAAATCAACGTGGTGTATGTAGTAGATGGTGGCAGCGCCATGCGCAATTATGCGGCGGGCTTAACCAGCACCATACAATCTTTTGAAAAGATATTTGCTCCTTACGCCCTGAACAACAACATCCGTTATGGCGGTGTGGTGTACCGCAGCGCCACCAATTGCGACGATGGCGGCGTGCAAAGCCAGCCGCTGGGTACAGATTACCGCAGATTGGTAAGGTTTTTAGATAAGCAGGCCTCGGTTACTACGGCCTGTAATGCTGCACCCAACAGTCAGCCGGTATACAATGGCATACATACGGCATTGAGCCTGCTCTCAAACCGGCCGGATGAAACCAACCTGGTGGTAGTTATCGGCAGTACCGGCGATAGTAATGATAGTGATTACTCACTTAACGAATTATCAACCGAAGTAGCAAGGGCCAACGCCCGCATACTGGCGGTACAGGTATACAGCGATTACAATCCTATTTACAATGATTTTGTAATTCAGGCCCGCAAGCTGGTATCGCAATCAGCCGTATTGGCTGCCGACCGTAAAAAGCAGCGTTTGGTAGTAGGCGAAGGTTTATCCAACGCGCAGCAGTTCAACGTGTCGGTATCAGATTCGGTATCCTTCTATCTGGATTATCCGCGCAACAGTTTGGTGCAGGGTGCGGTTATCTTTCCGCCTAAAGGTGTGGTAAAAACCAACCGTGCGATGGAAGGTGCACTAAGCCGGCTGATGAGCGAAACAGATGCCGATATCAGGATGCAAACGCACTCGCTTGACAGCGCTTTCCGCCTCACCGGGCGCGAGCACCGCTATGTATACCCGGTAGTTACCTCGCAGCTAACACCGCCCATAGCGGATAGCCTGGGCGATAACATGCCCCATAACGCATTCAAATACTATTTAACTGCCGAAGTGCCGGCTACCCTGGTAAGCCAGCACCCCGACCAGTTGCAATATCTGGTTATCTTGAATGATGATGAGTTCAAGCAAATGTCTGATGTGCTTTCGCTGATGGTTGGCGAGAACCTGCAGCAGGATGCGTCTAATTACCGGAGTAAATTATTTAAGAATTACATCAGCCTGATGCGCAACCGTTTGGACATGAAAACTGTATCAAAGGGCGAAATTAAGCAAATGACGCTGGCGCAGTATATACAGCGGGTAACCGGCTTGCCGCTGCGCGATAACAGCGAGTGGAATAAGTACAAGGTATCTGATTTGAAAAACGCCAGCCGCATGCCGCAGCAAGCATTCGAGGCTTATATTAATTACCTGATACGCAGCAACAGCCGCATTAAACAGGCAGCCCTGCTCAATCAGCATTTCAGCTCCAACGGTAAAACTTATTATTACGTAACCCAGGCCAACTGGCAATAACAGTATCCTTATGAATCTGATTAATTTAAGCGAGTCGGTTAAAACAGCAGTGCGGGTAGCGCAATCGCTGGCCAAGGAATATCACCATAAAGAATTTGGCCCGGCGCACCTGCTGCGCGGCCTGATGCACCAGGAGGTGGGTTTACGCAACTTCTTAACCTCTTTAGGTAAAGATGCAGAGTACGTTGCTGACTGGGCCGACATCCGCATGGAAGACTATGCGCCTGCCCTTACCGTACCCGACGAGATGCTGGGTAACGATGCCATTAAGCGAGTATTTGAGGAAGCCGATAATGTGCGCATTAAATTAGGTGTAGACCTGATTACCCCGGTTTGTGTGCTGGTGGCGCTGGCTAAGCCCAACGTAGGCTTTGATGCAGGACAATTAAAATCATTCCCTGTTAAGGAAAAAGAAATACTGGATGTTTACCTGCAAGACGGCCAGCTACAGCAGGCTGTGGGTAATACGGCAACCCCTGCTTCGGCAGGAGGCAGCGAAGCGCCTAAATCAACCGGCGCTTTGCTTAAATATTGTATTGACCGTACCGAACTGGCGCGGCAGGGTAAACTGGACCCCATCATCGGGCGGGATAAGGAAACCCGCATGGTAATGGAAATATTAAGCCGCCGTACCAAACCTAACGTGATTATTACCGGCGATGCCGGCGTGGGCAAAACCGCTTTGGTAGATGGCTTTGCGCTTGATATCAGCAATAACCAGGTGCCGCAATCTTTACTGAATGTGCAGTTGTTTGAGTTGGATTTAGGTTCGCTGATTGCCGGAGCATCCTACAAGGGTGAAATTGAAGACCGTTTGAAGAACATTCTGCGAGAAATCAAGCAGTTTGACAAGGCTATCCTGTTCATTGATGAGATACATACCCTGCTGGATAACAAAGGCCCTATCGGCGGCGGCGTAGGCAACTTGCTGAAGCCGGAACTGGCACGTGGCGAGATTACGGTAATTGGCGCCACTACCATGGATGAGTATCGCAAGATTATTGAGCCGGAACAGGCTTTCAGTCGCCGGTTTGAGGTATTGCAGGTAAATGAGCCGGATATGGAAACGGCCACCAAAATGCTGGAAAGGCTGGTACCCCGTTACGAAGAGCACCACAGCCTGAAGGTAAATAAGAACGCCGAGGGCGAATGTGTGCGGTTGGCTAAACGCTATATGAAAGACCGCCGCCTGCCCGATTCGGCCTTTGATTTGCTTGACCGTACCATGGCGGCTATCCGGCTGATGAACGATACGTCTGAAAGCACGCTGGCCGAACTGAAAATCAAATTTGAAGAATTAAAACAATCAGATACCGATACAGCCGAACAGTTGAAGGCGGCACAATGGCTGTATGCGCTGATGCAAAATAAAATAAGCGCGGTACTGCTGGGCAAATTAGAGGATGAAACACAGGTAGAAGCCTTTGAAACCGCCGAAGAGTACCTTACCTATTTTGAAAAGAATATCCCGAAACTGGAGCAGTTGGCCGGGCATAAAATAAGCGAAGTAGATAAAGAAGATATAGCCGCCATTATTTCCTATAAAACCGGCATCCCGCTGGGCAAGATACAAGCGCAGGAAAAAGAGCGCCTGCTGAACATGGAAAGCTTTTTAAAGCGTCGGGTAGTAGGGCAGGATCAGGCCTTGAAGGCCGTTTCTGATGCTATACTGGAATCGCGCAGCGGGCTGAATAAAAAGGGGCAGCCTATTGGTTCCTTCTTCCTGTTAGGCCCTACCGGTACCGGTAAAACAGAACTGGCCAAATCTATCGCCGAGTTTTTATTTAATGACGAGAAGGCGATGATCCGCTTTGATATGTCAGAATTTAAGGAGGAACATTCGGCAGCGTTGCTATATGGTGCGCCTCCGGGTTATGTGGGTTACGAAGAAGGCGGCCTGCTGGTCAATAAGATCAGGCAGCAGCCTTATTCGGTATTACTGTTTGACGAAATTGAAAAGGCCCACCCATCGGTATTCGATATCTTTTTGCAGATACTGGACGAAGGCCACATGCATGACCGATTAGGCAAGGAAGGTGATTTTTCCAATGCCCTCATCCTGTTTACTTCCAACATCGGCAGCGAATGGATTGCCGAGCAACTAAAGCAGGGCCGCCTGCCGGCATCAAATGAGCTGATGGAGGTAATGGCCCGCCATTTCAGGCCAGAGTTTTTAGCGCGTATATCCGAAATTGTGCCGTTCGCGCCAATCTCTGAAAATAATGTGGTACGCATTTTTGACATCCAGCTCAAGAGCTTAATAGAAGCCCTGCAGAAAATGGGTATCAGCTTCAGCATTAGCGATGAAGCCAAAAGTATGCTGGCGCTGGGCGGCTTTACGCCCAAATACGGGGCCAGGCAGCTTTCGGGCGTGATACGGAACCAGTTGCGGCGCCCTATTTCCCGCTATATTATTTCGGGCGAATTGAAAAAGGGCCATACCATCAGCATCTCTAAAAACGAGCAGGAAGAAAGCCTTAAATGGGAGATTGTATAAGTTTAATGCTTTGATACTGAACAAGCAAAACAATTTAAGCGCTATACGCTTTATCAAATAAATATTAACGGCAGCTACTATATTAAAACCTTAACAGCATGTTTAATTACGAAATAGGCGGCAATGAACGCCCTGTGGATACCTCAGAAGCCTTTGGCGAAATTGCGCCTAACAAAACTCTTTTTATTCAGAAACTTACCGACCATGAGCCCCTGCGCCCCGAAAAGGCAGAAGGACTGCGTACTGTAGAAGAAGTTTTTGAGCATTATAAGCCTGCTGTAAATGTAGCGCTGGAAAACCAGGAGGGTGGTACGGTAAGCGAGCAACTAAGCTTTCATAACCTTGGCGACTTTGGGGTAAAGCGCCTGGTGCAGCAAAGCGATTACCTGCGCAAGCTGAACATTGAGCGTGAAATGTATATGAACATCATTAAACAGCTTAAAACCAATAAAACGCTTAAAACGGCGCTGGACAATGAAGAAACTAAAGCTGCATTTGTAAATGCGCTGAAAAACTTTGCGCAGGAATTAGATAAATAAACATCACTTAACCGGCACCTACTTAATTTAATACTATGGCAACGCTAAACGAGCAATCACAAGCCCAGCAAGAGCAGGGATATAAACCGGCAGAAAGAACCACTGCACCAGACCAAACGCTGGCGCAGAGTCTAGAAAAACTTTCGCGCGTAGGCGGCTTTGATCTTTTGGAAACCACAGTAGATGGTTTACAAAACCTTAATCCTGAACGCAAGGCCCGTAAACAGATATTTTTAACTGATGATGAGAAGAAGCAGGAGCGCCAGGAGCTGAAACAAAAACTCAATCAGTGGATTGCTGCTTTGGAAAGCTCTGCCAGCGTATCTGATATGGTAGAGAACAGTACCCAGCAGCTGCAGCTGGCCGAAGAGAACCTGAATAAAAATGTTCATACCGTACTGGAAAGTACCCGTGAACTGGAGCAGGCTTACCGCACCGTACATTTATTTTATAAAAATACAGAAGCGGATAAGTTGAAAAATGTAGTGCTGATGAATGCCAGCATGGATCAGCTAAAGGAACTTGACAACCCACGCTTTATTGATTACGTGGGCGATGAACTGAAGCAAAATTATGACCGCCTGGATTTGCGCCAGAATTATTCTATCATGGTAGTTCCCGGTTACCTGGGTTCAAACAAGGTGGTAGAGCGCTGGTCTAAAATGGCGTTTGAAAACAAGGTAATGCTGGTAACCGACTTTGCCGATTTAGACCAGCCGGATGACGTGGTAGATTTATTTACCTCTGCAAATTTAACCGGCGGCGATGCTTTCAAATCCAATACCATCATGACCTGTAACTGGCTGGTAGGCCGGGGCAAGGTGGCCGAAGTTGGCGAAGAAGATGATTTGCACATACCTGGCTCGGCTGCACTGGCAGGCAAGATGTACTATACGCTGATGTCGCAGGTAACGGCAGGTAAAAAACATGGTGCCATGAACGAGGTAGATGGCGTACGTTTTGATTTGAAGAAGAGTGAAATTTCTCACCTGGAGCGCATTGGCCTGGTACCTATGGTAAATGAGTATGGCAAAGTAATGGCCTTCTCAGCCAAAACCTTATTCAACGGCGATAATATTGGCCTGCAAACCTATTCTGTGGTACGTGTATTCGATTATATCACCAAAGTGTTGTTTGACTTTTTGAACCGCCGTGCATTCGAAAACTGGAACTCAAAAACCGAGCAGGACTTACGGTCGCAGATCGTACGCTTCCTGGATAATATCCAAGGGCCTGACCGCCTGATCGAGCGTTTTCAAATCAAAAATTTTGGGCAAGATCCCAATCAAAAAGATCGTATAAATTTAGATATCAATATCACCCCGTATTTTCCTGCTAAAAGCTTTGTGGTAAAGCTGGACGGGCATAAAGGCGATGATGATAACAGTATGAGCTGGAGCTCTTCTTACGACCAACAGAAGTAAGCACTGTAGCTTTTAAGACTACAATGGGGCTATGGCTGAAACCATAGCCCCGTTTTTTTAATATTAATATACTGTTTACATTTGCCTAATGAAGCAGGTATTAATTATTAATGCTGATATTGACAAAACACCGGCCACTCAGGCCCTGATAGATGCTTACCGCAATGGTGCGCAGCAGGCCCAGGCTATAGTGAAAGATTTTGCCATTGCCGATTTAATATTTAATCCCAACAAACAGTTTAATAACCGTTCTATTGAGTTAGAACATGATCTTGAGGAAGCAGTAAACGCCATAAAGCAGGCCAGCCATCTGGTAATATTCTGCTCAGTTTACAAAAATTCCATACCTACTAAAATTAAAGGCTTCTTTGACCGTATATTCATGCCTGAGCAGGTATTTGACGGGATTAATAAATTTGGTGGCAAATCCGCACGGGTAGTTTCATTGCTGGATGAAGCCGCCTGGCATGACTGGCAGATGAACCAAAAGCCTACTTACCTGCCGATAAAAAAATATGCACTCGAAACGCGGCAAATTAAGCCGGTTCGTACCAGCACCATCGGTTACCTGCAATCATTAGATAATGAATACAGCCAGAAATGGATGCATAAACTTTATGCTTTCGGCTTAAAATTAAGTTGACGGTTAATTTTTTAATTTTTTTAAAACAATTTAGCGTTGCTTTGAGTAGTTATTAATGATAGCACGGGTGTGCTACCTTTTATTATTTAATTACCTTAAAAATTAGTCACTATGGCTTTCAAAGCAAGATTAACTTTTTCGGGCAAAGAATACGATGTGCTTAATTGCTCGTATGCCCTTAACCGCGATGTTGATTCCAAAGGCCGCCCGGCCTCAGGCGTGTATGGCGGAACTATTGATGTAGAAATTGAATCTACAGAAGACACCTCTATAGTAGAGGCTATGGTGAATAACCAGTACAAGCCTATCAGCGGTAATGTACTTATCAAGAAATCAGAGGAAGATGCCAAAATGAAGGAACTGACCTTTAACGATGCTTACATTGTTAAATATGCTGAGGGCCTGAACATTATCGGCGAAACTCCGATGAGTTTGAAATTTACCATCTCGGCCCGTACCTTAAAGGTAGGCAACGCTGAGCATGTAAACGATTGGCCAGGCCGCTAAACCGGCATCTGGTAAAATTGTGGTTGGGTATAGCTTAGCTATATCTTAGTATTCATTATTAATTAAAAAACATTATGGCTTTCAAAGCAAGATTAAACTTAGGCGCAAAAGAGTTCGATGTGCTGCAGTGCAGCTATTCATTAAGCAGGGATGTAGACGCCAAAGGCCGCCCTTCATCAGGTGTGTATGGTGGTACCGTACAGGTAGAAATTGAGTCAACCGATGATACTTCGGTAATCGAATCAATGGTAAACAACCAGTATAAGCCGCTTAACGGCACTGTAGTGTTCAAAAAATCAGAGGAAGATGCCAAAATGAAGGAGCTGACCTTTGAAGAAGGATATATCATTCAGTACAACGAGGGTCTGTCTATCATCGGCAATAACCCAATGTCATTAAGTTTCGTTATCTCAGCCCGCAAACTGAAAATCGGCAACGCCGAGCACGAGAACGACTGGCCTAAATAAGCCATTATTATTTAGCGTAAAAAATGGAGAAAACCACAAGTTTTCTCCATTTTTAAGTATAGCCCTGTTAGTAACATGTGCACTCAGTCAGTGTAATACGCTGCATTCTGCGCATTGAGTATACACCTACGATATCCGTTTCATGCCTACTGATTTGCAATACATACAACTATTTGACAGTTGCAGGATACGCCTTGAAAGATTGGGGGAAGTGCGGCATATTGTAAACACCAAGATCATTCCGAACCGAAGCAGGTACGAAATGGTAAGCCGTATGGTAAATAGCAGAAATGCAATCAGTGTAAATTATCAAACCTGCTTTATCAGAGATATTGATGACCTGAGCAGCTATTCACCTGCTGTGCAGCGTTTATATCAAAACTCTGTTAATCTAAATACCTTGGATAATACAGGTAGCATTCCCTGGTATTTTATTGCTTGTGTGCATTACCGTGAAAGTACTTTAAACTTTAGCCGGCATTTACACAATGGTGATCCTTTAACCAATTATACCAGGCAAGTACCCGCTAAGCGTCCGCAGGTCGGTCATCCCCCACCATTTACCTTTGAAGAAAGTGCTGTTGATGCGCTAAAGTTGCGTCATATAGATAAAGTGAGCAATTGGGCACTGCCCAAAATGTTGAAACAATTAGAAAGTTACAATGGTGCGGCTAAAGCTTACATTACACACCATGTGAATAGTCCCTATTTATGGGCAGGCTCCAATTTATACACCAAAGGCGGCTTTCCGAGAGATCACGTATACAGCAACGATTATGTGAACAAACAACTGGGGGTTGCTTTACTCTTAAAAGAGATGGAGCAATCTGGTGTTATATTTATTCCGAGGCACTGATAATATGAGATTTTATGCCTATTTGATGATACTTCTAGCAGGTTTTATGCTTTTAAGCTATGCTTGTACCTCTCCTGCTAAACAGCAGCCCCATAATGTTTGGACCAGTAGTAAAGCTCAGCATGATACCTCCTTATCATACGTGCTTAAACAGGAAAATATTTTACTAAAGTATGCTGATGCCGTGCAAAAAGCAGCAGAAGCAAATGCAGATGATGACGGGCTGATGGTAACTGCTAAAGAAAATGAACTGATCAAGAATATGCTAAAGATATTTTCTGATCAGCGTACTTTCTCTTACAATTTTCCCCGGCTAAAGAATTTTAATATAGGCTTGGTTTATTCTAATGATCAGCACCTGAAAATTTATTATTGGCAGTCACTTTATTCAGGTACAATGTGGCATGTGCAAAATATACTGCAATTTAATACCGGCCAAAAAATTATAGTTGCATCATTTAAAAATTTATACCAGCAACCGGATGATGATGGCCCTACTCCCTTCATCAGCAAAGCATATCATCTTGCAAACACACCGATGCCACGGTATTTATTGTTATGCTATGGGCAGATGAGCGGCATAGAACCTTATGAGGCAGCACATGTGCTTGATGTTGAAAACGGGCATTTTACTATCAATAAAAAGTCTTTTTTAGTTAATCATAAACCGGACAATGAACTATATATAGCCGCCAACGTGCTTGAAGATCAAGATGCGGACAAAATTAGGGAGGCTATGCATATTAAGTACGACAGCACTAATAAAACCCTTACTTATCCGGTCATTAAAGAGACCGCCAAAGGGAATATGCTCACCGGACAAACATATATGCTTAAGTACAACAAAGCTATGTTCAGATAAAGCAGCTTTGCTGCCGGCAATTGTAATGTTGATAGCACTTGCAAAACAAATTACTTATGGAAACCAAATTTAATGTATATATCAACATAGCAAGAAGAAGGGGCCGTTATATATTTTAAGCCAGATAGGTACCGCCATTATATTGAAGCAGATGGAAAATGAGGAGATTGACAAGTATTAGGTATAACTAAAATGGCGAAGAAGATATTGGCCGTAATAGCTGTAGTTATCGGCGTTGCGGGTTGCATGCCGGGCCACCAGCAAGATAAAGCTGCCATAGCTGCCCGGAAAATAAAACCAGTTACCCCTGTTGGCAGTGCCCGGGGCGGAAACAAAAGCCTGTTTTTCGGTAGTGTTAAAGGCACTTATAAACTGATATGGATAGATTGCCAGGGTGATGTAACCGGACACAGCCGCTAATAAATGAAAAGCAAATCACCTACCCGAACTCCGCTGTATTTTTGCTGTATCATTTTGTGCTGCGCTGCATACGCCTGTAAACCGCCTGTAAAAAATCCATATCAATCCGGGCAGGCGCCTGCACTGAAAACGATTGAGCGGGACATACTGCTAAACCTTGTTAAGCGTTTGGCAGAAAACATGTCGGCCAGGCATTGTGATGTTGCCGAACTCAATAAAATATTAAAAAATTATACCTCCCGTTATAAAATTAATGCCGAAGTTGCAGGTAAGCCATTTAATAAGGCACCCGATTACCTGAGCATCTATTTTGATATGGCTAAGCGAGATTCATCAAAAATTTCATTCTGTACGCTTCTGCTGCCAAAACCACTGTACAAAGCAATCACATTTAATAGCCTTAAAGCGCATTTCGGCGATTGCAAAAAAGTTCCGCTTGAGAGCAGGCCCTTTGAAGCACCTTACATCATAACTTCTTTTATAAAAGAACCGGCACCAGGGATAAATATATCAGTTGAAAGTAAAGGCTTACCAGAGAATTTAGAGAACAGTGTTGAGAAAATTGAATTATCACCCAAGCTATGGTATACGCTATAAAGAATACATCATTTAAAAATTATTTGCTGCTTCTTTACTGCATTATCTTGTGCTGTATTGTGTACGCCTGCAAACCAGCGGTAAAGAATATACATCAATCCGGGGAGGTGCCTGCACTGAGAATGATAGAGCAGGATACGCTGCTAAACCTGGTTAAGCATCTGGCAGAAAACATGGCAGCGAAGCACAATGATGTTGCGGAAGCTAACAAATTGATAAAGCGGTATACCGCCCAATATAAAATTAATGCCGAAGCTACAGGCGAGCCCGTTAATAAGGCGGCCGACTATCTGAGCATTGAATTTGCTAAAGCAGAGCGCGATACTTCAAAAATTTTATTTTGCGCACTCGTGTTGCCAAAACCACTTTGTAAAACACTTGCATTTAAGATACTTAAAGCACATTTTGGCGATTGGAAAACACTGCCGCCCAGTGCCGGTGGACCTATCATATCTTTATTTAAAAAAGCGCCGGCACCAGGAATAAGTATAGCAGTTGACAGTAAAAATTTGCCAAAGTATCCGGATAATAGTATTGAAGAGATTCGGATATCATCACCTATATTATGACACATCACCTGCTGATTAAGATTAAGGAGTATGATGCCCACGGCGGCCCTATTGCAAAAACAATGGGCTCAGACGGGTATGAAAGAAGCCAAACTACAGCCGGCCGGTTTGTAATTGCCATTATTGAAAAGCACATAAGCTACGGCAAGTATGCGTATTGGTCTGGAGTGCCATGGGGAGCCGGATTAAAGTTTATAAATAAAGTTGCCTATGTTGACCCTTACAACAAGGGCCTTTGGCAAAAACTAACTAAATACCGGCCCATATGGTTAACTTATTACAGTACAGAAGCTGAAATTACTGATGCTATCGTGAGTGAATGGAACAAAATAGCTTTTGTTAAATATGCCGGTAAAAGGATACCGCTTTACAATATAGAAACGCCTAACCGGTGGATATTTAATGATTTCGGGCACGTATCGGTAAAATACTTCAGGGATAATAATTACAACGGCAGGCTGGACAGGAACGAAAGCATCCTGGGCGACTTTATACACACAACACCAGGCAACGAGGCGATGAGCTACTACAACAGCACCCGTACGGCCAAGCAATCAACATTTGTAGTAAACCTGGAAGACTCGCACGGGTGTATACATGTGAAGCCTAACGATGTAAGCACCATGGTAGGCGCCGGCTATTTAAAGAAGGGGCAGGTTATTGTGGTACATCCCTATAAAGAAAAAGTTATTCCGGCAACCCTTAAACCCGATAAACATACCAGGCAGGGATATGAAACCCATTTCTTTCCGGGTTTGTATAAAATAGCTATTTATAAAATAACCTGAAGAAACCCAACCAGTAAGTTAATACAGTTTAAACGACCGCCAAAAACAGTAAAATAAACGAAACAAGATAATACCAGCCGGGCCGGTATTTATAAAACAGACGGCCTTTAGGGTTTAACATACAGTTTATTATAACGAACAATACAAAATGGCTGATGTTCTTGATATGAGGTAAATAAAAACTACAGTTCAGATACAGCTGTGTTAGTTGAACATTTTATTTATCCGGCAACAAAGAAACTGCTACACGTAATGTGCTCAAATGACGAAAAGTATTAATTTAAGCACAACAAATATAAATTTTGGATATAAAGGCATGATTGCTGCTATAATTGTACAGGCCGGTAGCAGATACAAAACAAATTACTTATGGAAACCAAACTTAAGGTAGACATTAATATAGAAGGCGAAGCCATAGCGCATTTTTCTTCTTTCACGCTGGACCAGCGCTTTAATAAGCATCATGCGTTTCAGTTAAGGTTTAACCATGATCAGATTGAAGGCACCAACCAAGTTACCATCGAAAAATCAAAAGATTTTGTTGGTAAGAATTTAACTGTTCAGTTTGGCAGGATAGACAGCAGTGAAAACCAGTTTACCGGCAAAATTACCCGTGTGGATATTGCGCAAAGCCATGGCTTTCAAGGCGATATTGTCATCAGCGGTTTCAGCCCCAGCATCCTGATTGACCGTGGGCCTGATTTGGGTTCCTACCTAAACAAGAACCTGAAAACCATTTTAAGCCAGGCTACGGCCGACGCCCCGCAGAACGACCTGAATTTTCAAATCAAGCCGGTATATACCGCCAATATTGATTATATCATGCAGTACCGCGAAAGCGATTTTGACTTTATCAATCGCTTATCGGCCGAGTATCATGAATGGTTTTATTATGATGGTACTCAACTGAATTTCGGCAAGCCTGACAAACTGAAGGAGGTAGACCTAATATACGGGCGAGATTTACATACGCTTCAGTATGGTATGCAGATAGCCCCGCTTAAATACCGTAAGTTCTCTTACCATTCCACACAGGATAAAGTACTTACCTCCCAGCCCGAAGGCAGTACTGCCAGCTCGCCTGATTTGTCGCACGCTATTGATGCCTCCAATCAGGTATACAGTAAGCTTTACAACGGGCCGGTAGGTGTGCGGGTAAACTCGCAAAAGGAAATAGACAACTTTGTGAATGATGAGCATAAGGCCATCGTATCTGAACTGCTCAGCATCATGGGCAACGGCGACAATCCGCAGATAGCGCTGGGCAGCGTGGTCAACATCAGCACCAGTATGCGGGCCGATCAGGGTTTCCAGGTACAGGATTTTGGCAAGTTCCTGGTTACCGCCGTTTACCACCAGCTGGACGGTGTAGGGCATTATCAGAATACTTTTGAAGGCGTATCTGCCGATAGTGAAAAGCTGCCTGTACCCCACGTAACCAAACCGCTGGCGGATACACAGCTGGCGTTGGTACTGGAAAACGATGACCCTAAGAAGCAAGGCCGCATAAAGGTGCAATTTCAATGGCAGTGTACCGCCAATGACCCAACCGAATGGCTGCGTGTAGTAAGCCCCAATGCCGGGCACGGCGATACCGGCAAGAACCGGGGCTTTATGGTAGTACCGGAAAAAGGCGACCAGGTACTAATTGGCTTTGAAGAAGGCAACATTGCCCGCCCCATAGTAATGGGCAGCGTTTACCATAGCAACAATGTGGATAGTGCAGGCTTTGTGAACAGCAACATCAAATCAATGACTTCACGCCGGGGCAGTCATTTAACCTTTAATGATTTGATGCATGCATTAACTTTAGGAACCAACGGTACCAACTATATCACTATACAAAATGGCCCATCAACAATTACAACAGAGGCCGGCAGTAAAATAGTAATGCATACCGGCAGCAGCTCCATCACTATGGACAAAGAAGGTAATATTGCCATTACCGGGAAAAATATCAGCATCAATGGCAGCCAGAGCGTGGATATACAATCTCCTCTAATTACCATTGGTAATATAGCAGCAGAAGGGGCTACTGATGAGCAAGCCGCTGCAGCTACTGAAGTAGTTGATATTAAGGGTAAATATGTATCAATTGAAGGGCAGGAACTATTGGACGAAAAATCAAAAATAGTAACCAGTATGGGCACAGACTCTAATATGATGCAATCTGAAACTATTGCTATCATAGCCGGAGGGCCGCTAACTGATATCACTGGCACCACTGTAAAAATTAATTCATAAAATCATGAGTAAACCGGCAGCACGGGCGTTTATAGATAAAGGTGCGCATATAGGCCCTATCACAAGCGGCAGTAAAAATGTAATGATAGGCGGAAAGCCTGCTGCCCGTATAGGTGATAAGCTGAACTGCTCTCAGCATGGGGAGGCCGCTATTGTAGAAGGTTCAAAAACGGTACTGATTAATGGCAGGGCTGCTGCCCGGCTTGGAGACAAAACAAGCTGTGGTACGCCTCCGGCTAAAGAACCGGAAGGCGCTAAAGACAAAATGACCGTATTAACCGCAGCTAAAGATACCAATCCGGATGGTACGGTTAAAACGCAATACCCCAAAAATATAACTGCACAGGCCATGTATATACAATACGGCCTTAAAGATAAAACCAAGGATGGGCATTATGACCAGGCCCACTTTGGATTCGGTGTGCTGGATTTTAAGGCGAAAGGTGAAAAAGAACTGTTTGGCAAAGGCAATGGTGGCATAGGCGGAAGTGCCAGTATGGGTGTTATGAAGGGAGATGCCATGGCTGGTGCCTATGGCAGTAACGGTTTGTACGGCGTAGAAACCACAGGCAAGGCAGCAGCCATAAGCGGAGAAGCTGAAGGTTACATTGGAGGTGAGAAAATGAAATATGTTTCTGGAAAAGCTTCGGGCGAGTTGTTTAGCGCTGAGCACGAGGCCACAGCCGTAGCTTATACCGGAGGCTCGGATCATAAATATGGTTTCAACCTGCAATCTACCGAGAAGGCTGCAGTAATTAAGGGCTCTGCCAAGTTATCCTCAGACATGGCAAACGGCGCAACAGAGATAGCAGAGAAAAAAACGAAACTTGAATTAGGCGGCAGTGCTGATGCCGGATCTGTAGGCTGGGATTTGGGCTTGGGTGGATGGGTAGATACTGATGATTATGCTGCCAACATTAAAGCCAAACTTGGCGCCCATTTGGTTTTCGGTGCAAAAGTAGATATAGATGTTACCGTAAACTTTAAACCGTTTGCTGATTTGTATCATCATTTTTTTCCTGCGGTGCACCCAGGGACGATACTTACAGGTTGTGCAACCGTTTTAATTGGATAGCCATGAGAGTATTAATGTATTTGGTATGTGTTTTAATAAATTTTTACCTGTTGTTCTTTTTATCGAAAAGGCTTGAAAGGCCACTTTTAGTTAAAACCTTTATTGCGCTTATACCGGCTGCCGTTATTTTAGGAGTTTTAGTTATGCTGCTGATGAAGGCGGTTAAGTTTATGCCTGATGCAAACTTTACGGCAGCTTTCTTCTCCATCTTTTTTTCAATAATTGTAATCAGCATGACCAACCTGGCTAACCAGCTTTTTTCCTATATGGTAGATTACATAGCCAACTTTCATCAGGAAAACAATGCGGCTAATTTAAACCGCCAGCCTATAAAGGCTTTTGTTACACAACAGGGTTTGTTGAAAAGAGGAGCTGCAGTTATATGGTTTTTGGGTTCGGCCTTAATGTTATACGGCGTTTGGGCCGAAAAAATGAAGTAAAAGCAAATGGATATGAATTATAAACGGCTGCTACTGGTTATTATATTGCTTGTTGAACTGAATCAATCAGGTAATGCGGCAAACTTGCACTCTAAATTTATGGCAATTAATATATCGGGGCAGCCCGGCTTGCCTTTTCCGTTAAAAACCGGCTTTACTGCTGCGTATCAAAAAGCCACTTTCTGGAAATGCGATTATAGTTCGGCCGGAGCAGCCCATGCCTACTGGGTTATACTGCCTAATACGCTTAAACCTACAGCCATTAAGCCGCAGCAGTTAAAGGAGGTAGGGCTTACCAACATTGGTATTTATAACACCATAGATAAAACTCTGCCATATATAGAAGTATGGGTAGCCTACGAAACTGTAACCAACGGCAAAAGCCCTGTAGTATGGCTCTTGAATAAAGTGCAGATTACCGGCGAGAAAGTGCTACACCAGAATATGATTACCTATCCCGACGGATCGAAGAACATTGATGTACTTACTTCAAAAACCATTGGCAACGGCGAGCAGGTAATCAGCAGGTTTACCGGCATAAGCAAGGGTAATAACTATTATGTACTAAAAGCATCTTGTAACCAAAAGGATTATGCGGCTCAGGCTAAAAACATTTTTCATATTGTCTCGCACTGGGGCTTAAAATAAATTCAATATGCAAGATACCAGCCTGAATTTTCCTGTAGAACAACAACTGCAGCCTGCCTACCTTAAAGAACACTTTTGGAAGTGTAATTATACTTCTGTTGATGCACCGTTGCAATACTGGATATTACTGCCTAACACAGTGAAGCCGGTGGTTACTAATCCTGTTGCACACACCGAGCTGAAGCTAACAAGTATTGGCCAATACTGCACTGTTGATAACAGTGCTTACCTGGAAGTGCAAATGCTGTACGAGCATGTGAGCTACGAAATGAATGCTGCTGACTGGCTTTTAAAAAAGCTGGCTATAATGAGCGAAGTTGTTTTGCACGTAAGAGAGTTAAAAGGCAAAAGCACCGGCAACTATTTAGATGTGCTTACCTGCAGCACCTGGCCCAATGGAGATCAGATGGTTTCGAGATTTACAGTGCTGAAGGATTATGATATTGAGCGAACCGGGGCTAATTTGCTTTGTGTTAAAGTTACCTGCAAAATTGAAGACTATCCGGATTATGCTTATCAAATCCTGCAGATTGCAGGTAACTGGAACTTCATTCATTTATCAGACTGGCAAATGGCCGAATATCTTTTTCCGTTTGAGTACGATTTCACTGAAAAGGTTTCTTTCTACCTACCTGAATCATGGGAAATACAGTTCGAAACCAACAACACTAAATTATTTTCCCGCTTCATATTTATACACACTGTGTTAGGTAAAAATAAAGGCATCATCAACGCCTGCTTTTATGCCCTGGCACAAGCTGATAGTGCAGCCAACCTGTATCAAAAAGCTATAAGCAATTTATTGCTATCATCGCCTGAAATACAGCCCCTACAACCGGAAGTTTGTACCAATCCTCAGGTTAAAGAATTTTTTACAGCTACCGGAACCTTAAGCTATGAAGGTGAAAAGAATAGCGCTTACCTTAAAATATACATTTTGAAAACTGTTGGCGGCTGGTATTATTTTGAACAAATTGGCCCCAAGCCTAATTTAGAAAATGACTTTTGGGAAGTTAACAAAAGAGCAATGGAGATTGTAACCGACTCTTTTAACAACAGATCATTTGATAAAAAAGACATTGTTATGCCACCGGTTACCACACCGTCTCAAATAAATCCTATAAAGCAGCAACCAAATCGGTGGCTTCCAATAAACTGGTCAACCTAAAAAGTTAATAAATTTCAAATAATGTTCTCATTTACAAGTACCGTAAAAACAGATTAGTTACTTTAAGGCAGCTAATGACAGCTAAAAAGACTGCCTGCCCTTTGTATAGTTATAAGGTGTAATAATTTTAAAGAAAGTGCAGGGGCACAACCAAACTGTTAACATCCTTATTCACACAAGCCATAAAGCTGTTAATTGCAGTTTAGTATACAATCTCGCTGTCCGCTTAATTCATTTGATAATACATTACTTACAAGTTCAATAGCAAACTTAATAAAAAAGCCCTTAGAACTTAATCTAAAGGCTTTTTTATTAAGTGGGAGCTACTGGGTTCGAACCAGTGACCCTCTGCTTGTAAGGCAGATGCTCTGAACCAGCTGAGCTAAGCTCCCTTTGCTTTTTGGTGATGCAAAGATAGCAGCGTTTTTGATTTCCTCAAAATAAATTTCACTTTTTTCTGGGTATATATTATTTTATTGATCTGGTACTTTAAACGGGTACCAGTCATATTTGCAGGAAACATTGCAATAGGTTACAGTGTTGTTACCCTATATCATTTTCAATTTTATGAGCAACGCTGAACCCAACAACGAAAAGCAGTACACCTTTACAGTTAATTATTCTGAACGCGAGCTTACCTGCCATGTTATAAAAAAAGGTAACCAGGTGAGCCTGCACATGGATAATAACATGAACGCAGAACTGGAACTGCAACCAGACGGTAACCTGAAGCAACTTTCGGGTGATGAAATACCTGCTTCTAACCTGCAGTTTATCGCCAAACATATCATTGAGCAGGACAAGTAAAGTTATACCTGCTTTGCCGGGCAAAGCGGGTAACTTTAATTTTTACGTATTTGCACCCTTTAATGTACAATCTTAGCTTAACTGTTCGACTGCTGTTATTCTTTGTGCTCAGCTTTGGGATACTGTATCTTGCACAAGGTGTTTTAATTCCGCTTACCTTAGGTTTGCTGCTGGCATTATTGCTTACGCCTGTAAGCCGCTGGTTTGAGCAGAAGAATGTACCTAAAAGCGTAGCGGCATTCTTAAGTGTTTTTGTCTTACTGCTGCTAATGGCTGTTTTAATTGGTTTGTTAGCCTGGCAGCTTAAGGGGATAATTAAAGATTTATCTTCGGTAGAGGAGCGTTTTAACGGATTGGTGAGCCAGGCCAAAGGCTATATCAGCGAAAATTTTGGTGTATCGCCCAAAGAGCAGCAGCAAATGCTGAAGCAACAACAATCTGGCACCATGGGCAAAGCAGGTAATATAATAACCGGGCTGCTCAATACGGCCAGCGGTGTGCTGGTCAACTTCATTCTGGTAATGATTTACATCTTCCTGCTCATCTATTTTCGCCAGCATTTCAAAAACTTCATTTATAAACTGGTTAAAGCTGATCGCCGAAAACAGGCAGAAGACATTATTAATAAATCAGGCATAGTTATACAACAATATTTGGGTGGATTAGGCTTGCAGATTGTTATTTTATGGGTGATGTACGGTATCGGGTTCAGTATTGTAGGCGTAAAGAACGCAATATTTTTTGCTGTTTTATGCGGAACGCTTGAACTGGTACCTTTTGTTGGCAACCTTACGGGTACTGGTATTACCTTATTAATGGGCATTGCCCAGGGAGGAGGCTCAGGAATGATTTTCGGGATACTGGTTACTTATGGGCTGGTGCAGTTTATCCAATCCTATATTATCGCTCCTCTCCTTGTTGGCGACCAAGTTAACCTTAATCCCTTTTTTACAATTTTTATCTTGGTAGTAGGTGAGGCGGTGTGGGGTGTTGGCGGTATGGTAATAGCTATACCGGCACTGGGCATCCTGAAAATTATCTGCGATAGCGTTGAGCAATTAAAACCATATGGTTACCTGCTGGGTAGCGGCGAAAGCAAAAAGAAGAATAACAGCGAAAGCTGGATTAAAAAGGCGCTGCAAAAGTTTAAAAAGCAAACCTCATCTTAGCACTTCCTCCAAAATTTCATGGGCATGGATGTTGCCAAAGCCTTCAATGTGCTGCGCATAGTATTCAAGCAGCCGGGTAATCAGGGTACGCCGTTCGGCTGTGCTGATTTTAATTTGCCCCATATTTTCAAAACCATACTGCATCAGTTCATAAAAGATATGGGTATAGGGAGGCGACAAGTATAGTGTAGTTTCGGGTTTGTAACGGGTAAACACCCCATTTTTCATGTCGAAATAATCGGCATGCTCTGCCTGCCTGCTGTCGGGATAAAACCCCAGATAACGGGTTAGGCCAATTAAGAATACCAGGTGAAAGTTAGCTAATCCGGCTTCCTGATGGTCCAGCAGTTCTACCGAGTTGAATATGTAATCAAATAACTGTTCATCGGGCGTTTGCTGCTTTACCGCTTTATACAGCACTTCGTTTAAAAACAGGGCAATGCCGCTTTTTATTACATCGTAAGGGATGGTTTGAAGCAGCGGTGCGTTTTTCAATTCTTTAATCCGTTGCACAGCCCCCGTATTTTTATAATACACAATCAGATCGAGCAAATGCAGTGGCTGCAGCATGTTACGGGTAATTTTGGCCTTAGGCCGCTTAACACCATTTATGATGTACGATTGCAGCCCGAATTTTTCGGTAAATAGCTGTACCACCACACTGGTTTCGCCATAGTCGGTTACCTTAAAAACTATTCCGCGGGTTTTATGAAGCATAGTGCAGCAATATCAGAACTTTAGGCAAAAAAATAAATAAAGCATTAATTACGGCAAATAGGGCAGTAATTACCACTGCTCCGGCAGCTACATCTTTTACCCGCCCGGCCTTTTTGTTAAATTCGGGTGATACCAGGTCAACCAATGTTTCAATAGCTGTGTTCAGTAGTTCGGTAACTAATACCAGTGTGATGGTTAACACCACCCACTGCCATTCGTTTACCGATATATGCAGGGCATAACCCAGGTACACTGCTACCAGTGTAGCTACCAAGTGCACCCTGAAGTTAAGTTGTGTGGCTGTAGCATAGCCAATACCTTTAAAGGCATAGCCAAAGCTGCGGATGAGTTTACGTAAGCTTCCTGAAAAATTCATGTACTGATGATTGCCGGTTTCAACAAGAAATTCAAAGGTGCAATAAATGAGTTACTTTTCATAAGCAGTACATCAGCCGGTCTGTTTTAAAAAACAAGTATCAGCATTTACCTGTTGTGCTGCCAGATTTCTATCTATAAAATGGATTTACAACTGAATAACAAAGTGGCACTGGTGCTGGCTGCCAGCAAAGGGTTAGGTAAAGCAATAGCAACTACGCTGGCCGCAGAAGGCGCTACGGTTATCATTGCTTCACGTAATGCTGAAGAGCTAAACAGAACAGCAGCAATTATTGAACAGCAAACCGGGCGCAAGGTAACAGCAATTCCTACGGATGTATCGAAAGCTGAAGACATCACACACTTGATTGAAACCACAGGACAGCAATTCGGGCAGATAGACATATTAATTAACAATGCCGGTGGCCCGCCATTCGGTAAATTTGAAGACTTCGGCGATTTACAATGGCAGCAGGCATTTGAACTCAACCTGCTCAGCTTTGCCCGTACCAGCAGGCAGGTAGTGCCTTATATGAAAAAGGCAGGCAGCGGCCGTATCATCAATGTTATTAGCGGTTCTGTAAAATCAATATTTCCGAACTCGGTATTATCTACCAGCGTACGTTTGGGTGTAGTTGGAATGGCAAAGCTCTTGTCTGAAGAACTGGGGATTTACAACATCACGGTAAATAACGTAGGCGCAGGCTTAATTTTAACTGATCGTGTTAAAGAAACTTTGTCTCCCGACCGTGATGCTGATGAACAGATAAAAGAGAAAGTTAAAGCCATACCTTTAGGGCGCATAGGTAAGCCGGAGGAATTTGCCGCAGTAGTGGCCTTCCTGGCTTCGGCACAGGCCTCTTATGTAACCGGTACAACCTTACAGATAGATGGCGGTGCAGGGCGCAACATAATTTAACGCACATCGCGTATTATCCTAAAGAACTCATCCCGGTAGGTTTCGCCTATCGGGATGGTTTGATCATTGATATAAATAAGGTTGCCATCAATCATCCTGATTTTGTTGAGGGAAACAATGTATGATTTGTGCACCCGGTAAAAGGGCGGCTGTGGCAGCTGTTCTTCCAGATCGCGCAGGGTTTGGTAAGTCACCAGCCGCTGTTCGGGCGTAAATATTGAGATGTAATTTTTTAGCCCTTCAATATACAGCACATCGTTATAATTAACACGCAGAAACTTATTCTTGCTGTCGCCTTTAAAAAAAATGTGATTATTGCCGGCAGGGGCAGCAGGTTCTGCAATCAGGTGTTCGGTAGCCGCAGGCAATACTGCAGGTTCTGCATTTTTAACAGGCTGTAATAAATTATAGGCTTTTTGCGCTGCTTTCAAAAAGCGGTCGAACGGAATAGGTTTCAGTAAGTAATCCACCACATCGTGCTCATAACCTTCCAGCGCATATTCCGGATAAGCGGTGGTCAGTATCACCTTACATCTGCCGCCAAGCAGCTTTAAAAACTGCATATCGGTAAGCTCCGGCATCTGAATATCTAAGAACACGAGGTCAACATTGCCCTGCTGCACTTGTGTGAGTGCTTCGATGGCACTGGTGGTGGTACCGGCCAGTGTTAAAAATGGTATTTTGGCAATATAATCGGCAATAATTTTGGTAGCATAAGCTTCATCATCAACCGCAAGGCAACGTATCATAGGAGGCTAATATAGGCTGATATTTTAAGAATTTAGCTGGATAGATAAAGTGCTTTTATAAGTCTGGCCATTAGCCGATACCAGCAGTTCATGCCTGCCGGGATAGATGAGTTCCAGCCGGCGACGGATGTTTACCAGCCCTACCCCGCTGGAATGATCTTTCTGCTGGGTATTTATTTTATTACTTACCATAAAGGTAACATGGTCGGCTGTTGCTTTCAGTATAATGCGCACCGGCCGTTGCGGGTCATCCACTACACCGTGCTTGAATGCATTTTCTACAAACGGAATCAGCATCAGCGCAGCAACGCGCTGCCCGCCTACAGCCCCTTCGGTGGTAAACTCCACATTGAAGTTATCACCGAAGCGCAATTGGTAAATAGCAATAAAGTTTTCAATATAGTCTACTTCCTTTTGCAAGTCTACCAGTCCGCTGGCGCTCTCCGTAAGCATGTAGCGCATCATTTGCGAAAGCTTAATGATGGCATCAGCCAAATGATCAGATACCGGGTAGGCCAGCGAATAAATATAATTAAGCGTGTTATATAAAAAATGCGGATTGATCTGTGATTTTAGAAAAGCCAACTCAGCATTTACTTTCTCTTCACGCAGTGATTTATTCTCTTGCTCCTTACGCAGGGCATTGAAGCTGCTATACACTGCCAGGCTAAGTATGATGCCTGATGTGCTATAGTACATATTATCAATGCTGTAAGACAATACCGTTTGGCCGTAATAGTTATGAATGTGAAAAATATGAAACAGTATAACCTCTTCCAATATATAGCGTACCACAATAAATAGCGCCATACCCAACAATATGCCGCCAATCAGTTGCGGAACTTTATCCCTCCTTAAAAATTTAGGATATACCCAAAGGTAGAAGAAGTAGAACTCACTGATCTTTACTACCGTAAAGGAGCCGGTAAATAACCGGTTGCCAAAAGGCTTGGTTTCTATAATGAAGCCTACAGCAATATAAGCGATGTAAACTATCCAGCCAATGAGGTGATAGTACAGTTCTTTCCTTTTCATAAGACGTAAAGGTAGATGCTGGCGTTGCACCGTTTTTAAATATTTATCCCAACCGCCCTTTTTTTGATGCCAACCGGGCATAACCCGGTAAATGGCTGCTTTTTCATCATTTTTCGGGTTCAGATAATATTACTAGGGATTGGGATTATAATATTTCAGGGCTATATGGCTAACTGCACCTTTGAATCAACAACGCTAAACAACAGATTCAAAAGATGAAAAAGTTAATCATATCGGCCGCCATTACCTTACTTGCCGGCTTAACCGTAAAAGCGCAGATTACCGGTACCATAACCACTAAAAATCATGAGCCGTTAACAGGCGCTACGGTAACGCTGCTGCATTTGCCTGATTCGGTTCAGGTCACCGGCAAAATAGCGGATGTGGATGGCAGGTTTACATTTACCGGTATTAAACCGGGTCCTTATGGGGTTAAGGCCAGCATGGTGAGCTTTGGTACACGGTACAGTGCAGCAGTTAATTACAAAGGCCAGCCTTTAACACTGCCCGTTATGATACTTACCGAATATCAGAAAGCACTAAAGGAAGTAACCGTAAGCGCTACTGTGCCCCAGTTGCAGCAAAAGAGCGACCGCCTGGTGGTAAACGTAGAGAAACTGAACACCACCGGCGACAATGCCCTGGAGGTATTAAAGAAAGCGCCCGGTGTTAAGCTGGATAAAGATGATAACATTTTATACCGCAACAATGCAGGTGTGGTGATAATGATTGATGGCCGCCGCACCTACATGAGCAGTTTGGAGTTAAGCAACTACTTAAAATCGATGCCGGGCAACAGCATCAGCAAGGTGGAGCTTATTGCCAATCCTCCGGGCAATTACGATGCGGAAGGTACCGCAGGCATGATCAACATCATTATGAAGCGTAATAAAATGCAGGGTTACAGCGGCACTGCCAACGCCAGCTATGGCAAATACGGTAAAGCTTATGGCGGCATCAACCTTAATTATAATACCGGCAAATTCAGCTTGTATACCCGCGCCAATACCGGTTACTATGATTCTTATAACAAGTTAAACCTGAGCCGCCAGATTGGAAACGAGCTATATAATCAGTATAACTTCTGGCACCCGAAAACTACATCAACCAGTTATGTTATCGGAGGCGATTTCTATGCCAGCAAGCGCAGCACCTTCGGCCTGATGTTTAAGGGGTACAATAACCCTACTGATGCCGAGGTAACCAGCCGATCGGTTACCTTAAACGCACTTGGGCAGCGAACCGGTGGCGTTTTGGGCTTGAATCCGCAAAAATCTAACACCGGTACTTATAATTTTAATGCTAATTACAGCTTCGCCATAGATACGCTGGGGCAGAAGTTAAGTATAGATGCCGATTATGTGCACAGCAGTTCATTCATGAACCAAAGCTATACCAATACTTATTTTGACGGTAACAATAACCCTATAGGCATTCCTGTGCAACTACAAAGCAGCGCACCGGTAAACTATAACATCAGGGCGATAAAAGCGGATTACATTTTACCCATAGCTAACCACTGGCAGTTTGAGGCCGGCCTGAAAAGCAGCGGTGTAAATACCCACAGCAATGTGAACTTTGATTCTGTTAAAGCCGTTGGCCCGGTTTTGGATTTAAGGCGCAGCAATGATTTTAAGTATGACGAGAATATTAACGCCGCTTATGTTACCTTGAGCAAGCCTTTTGGTACCCGATGGGATGCAAAAGTTAGTTTGCGGGCCGAGCAAACCGTATCTGCCGCTACCTCTTTAAATCACCCAGAAATTGCTCCGGTAAAACGCAACTATCTGCAATTATTCCCAAGTGCCTTTATTACTTATAAGGCGGATGATAATAATCAGCTCAATGCATCTTACAGCCGCCGCATCAGCAGGCCCAATTATAATAGTTTAAACTCGGCCATCAGGTACACCGATCCTTATACGGCTATACAAGGCAATCCTTACCTTCAGCCTTCCATCTCTCAATCATATGTGCTGAACTACACTTATAAAAGCTTCCAAATTTTGAGCTTAAGCTACTTAAAAGTAAGCGATGATGTAAGTTTGGTAGCTACTCAGAATGATCAGACGAAGGAAACCATCAGCACTTACCAGAATTTAGGCAGTACCCAATCTCTGGCTGCTACTTCTGCCGGTAGCTTTAATATTGCTAAATGGTGGAATGTAAATTATGAAGTGGATGCCGCTTATAATAAAGTAAGCACTGTGGTTCAGGGGCAGCCCTATAACAGCAGCCGGTTTGCCTGGAGCGGGCATACCGATCAAACCTTCTTTTTGCCCAATAACTTTAAGGCACAGGTATCCGCCGAATATGATTCGCCCTCTATTAATGGCCTGGCCCGCACCCTTTCTGCCTCACAGATTGATGCCAGCGTAAGCAAAACCTTTATGGACAAGCGCATGACCCTGAGCTTTAAAGTACGCGACATCTTCTTTGGCAACCGTTACCGCAGCATCCTGCAATATAACAACATTAACACCCGATGGAACAATGAATACGAGAGCCGCCGTTTTACCCTGGGACTTACCTATAACTTTGGCAATACCAAACTGAAAGCCGCCCGTAACCGCCAAACCGGCAGCAGCACCGAAGAAGGGCGGATGTAATGAGATATTAAAAGCAAGAGCCAGGAATCAGGATATGTAAAAGCGGTCTGTCACAAATATAAGCTTTTTTTACATCCTGATTCCTGACTCTTGTTTCTTGCTTCTAACTCCTAAAACTCCTAACTTTGCACCTCTAAAAACGAGGCGGAACTTATTGATGTACAAGGAATATAAGCAACTCAACCTGTCGCAAACAGGTAAGGATATACTGGAGTTTTGGAAGCAGCATAACATATTTGAAAAGAGTATCAGCAGCCGTCCGGCTGGCAACCCTTATACTTTTTACGAGGGCCCGCCGTCGGCCAATGGTATGCCGGGCATTCACCACGTCATGGCCCGTTCTATTAAGGATATCTTCTGCCGTTACAAAACATTAAAGGGCTACCAGGTGAAACGCAAGGGCGGCTGGGATACGCACGGCCTGCCCATAGAACTGGCGGTAGAAAAAGCTTTAGGCATTACAAAGGATGACATTGGTAAAAGCATTTCGGTTGAGGATTATAACGCTGCCTGCCGTAAGGAGGTAATGCGCTACACCGATATCTGGAATGACCTTACCGAAAGGATGGGTTACTGGGTGGATTTGGAAAACCCCTACGTAACCTTTGAGAATAAATATATTGAAACACTGTGGTGGATACTGAAGGAACTATACAATAAAAACTTGCTGTACAAGGGTTATACGGTGCAGCCTTTTTCGCCAAAGGCCGGTACCGGGTTAAGCTCGCACGAGCTGAACCAGCCGGGTACTTACCGCATGGTGAAGGATACTTCCATTACTGCCGAGTTTCACCTGAAGAACAACCAGCAGCATCCGCTGCTGCCGGTATTGTTTGAGGATGCAAATGAAGATACCACCATATTAGCCTGGACCACCACGCCCTGGACCTTACCCTCCAACTGTGCACTGGCGGTAGGCAACGATATTGACTATGTAAAAATTCGCACCTTTAATCCCTATACCTACGCACCGGTAAGCGTGGTGCTGGCTAAAGACTTAGTAAGCCGTTACTTCAAGGCCGAAGGCGAAAATGCTTCGTTTCAGCAATATAAAGGCGGCGATAAGGTAATACCGTGGGAAGTGGTTGCCAGCTTTAAAGGTATCGAAATGGTGGGCTTGCGCTATCACCAACTAATGCCGTATGTAACCAACGAGGACTTAGAGGAAAATGCCTTCCGTGTCATCGCCGGTGATTTTGTAACTACCGATGACGGTACCGGCATTGTGCATACCGCTTCTGTTTTTGGTGCGGATGACTTTAGGGTGGCCAAGGCCAACGGTGTGCCTGCCGTAATGGTGAAGGACGAAAATGGCAATGATGCACCGCTGGTAAACCGCCAGGGCCGCTTTGTGGATGAGGTAACCGACTTTGCCGGAAAATATGTAAAAGAAGAATATTACAGCGACGAAGAACGCGCTCAATCTGATTTTAAGCCAACGGATGTATTGATCTCCATTAAGCTGAAAGAAGATAATAAGGCGTTCAACGTACAAAAATATGAGCACAGCTACCCGCACTGCTGGCGTACCGATAAACCGATATTGTACTATCCGCTGGATAGCTGGTTTATCCGCACCACGGCGGTAAAGGAAAAGCTGGTGGCGCTGAATAAGCAAATCAACTGGAAACCGGAATCAACCGGTACTGGCCGATTTGGCAACTGGCTGGAAAATCTGGTAGACTGGAACTTGTCGCGTTCCCGTTACTGGGGTACACCGCTGCCGATATGGCGCGAGGAAAATGGTACCGACGAAAAATGTATCGGCTCAATAGCCGAACTGGAAGCCGAAATACAAAAATCAATAGCTGCCGGCTTTATGCCCGAAGGTTCGCACGTGCCCGATTTGCACCGCCCTTATGTGGATGATGTAGTGCTGGTATCGGCCAGCGGCAACAAAATGTTCCGCGAACCGGATTTGATTGACGTTTGGTTTGATAGCGGCGCTATGCCTTACGCGCAGTGGCACTTTCCGTTCGAAAATCAGGACGAGTTCAAGAACGCATATCCTGCCGATTTCATCGCCGAAGGTGTTGACCAAACCCGTGGCTGGTTTTTCACCCTGCATGCCATTGCGGTAATGCTGAGTGAAAGCAGCGAGGCTATTAAAGAAGTGAATGCCGCCAATGGTAATCCGGGCATCGCGTTTAAAAACGTCGTGTCAAACGGGTTGGTGCTGGATAAGAACGGCAACAAAATGTCTAAACGCTTAGGCAACGCTGTTGACCCGTTTGAAACCATTGAGCAGTACAGTGCCGATGCTACCCGCTGGTACATGATCAGCAATGCCTCGCCCTGGGATAACCTGAAGTTTAACCTGGAAGGGCTGGATGAGGTGCGCCGTAAGTTCTTCGGCACTTTATACAATACCTATTCCTTTTTTGCCCTGTATGCCAACATTGACGGCTTTAATTATAGCGAAGCAGAAATTGAGTTAAGCAAACGCCCGGAAATCGACCAGTGGATTATCTCCCTGCTGAATACGCTAACCAAAGAGGTAGACGCGTTTTATGCCGATTTTGAACCGACCAAAGCTGCCCGAGCCATTCAGGATTTTGTGGATGAGCACCTGAGCAACTGGTATGTGCGTTTGAGCCGCCGCCGTTTCTGGAAATCCGACAACTCGGATGATAAGCTTTCGGCTTACCAAACCTTGTACACCTGTCTGGTTACTATCAGTAAGCTGATGTCGCCCATTGCGCCATTCTTTGCCGAGCGTTTGTATCAGGATTTAAACAGCGTAACCGGTAAGGAAACCTGTGAATCTGTTCACCTGGCCGATTTTCCTGTTTATCATCAGGATTTAGTAAACCCTGCATTGGAAGAGCGGATGCAGTTGGCACAAAATATATCATCGCTTACATTATCGCTACGTAAAAAGGTAGGCATCAATGTACGCCAGCCGCTGAGTAAGATTTTACTGCCCATACTGGACAAGAACTTTGAGCAGCAGGTGGAACTGGTAAAGGAACTCATCCTGTCGGAAACCAATATCAAAGCCATTGAATACATTAGTGATACGGCCGGTTTTGTGAAAAAGAAGGTGAAGGCTAACTTTAAGGCATTAGGTGCTAAAGTAGGCAAAGACATGAAGGCTGTGGCGCAAGCCATTACCGAACTAAGTCAGGAAAGTATAGCTCAACTGGAAAACGAAGGGCAGCTTACGCTTCAGGCCACCGGCCACTCTATACTCGCCACCGACGTGGAAATCATTGCTGAAGATGTACCCGGCTGGCAGGTAACCAACTTAGGCAAACTAACCGTAGCTTTGGATGTTACGCTAACCACTGAATTGGAGCAGGAGGGCGTTGCGCGTGAGTTTATTAACCGGGTGCAGAACATGCGAAAGAGCAGCGGCTTTGATGTTACCGATAAGATCAGCATCAAAGCAAGCAGCCCGGCTGTAATAAAAGAAGCAGTAAACAGCAACGCAGATTATATTCGTGCTGAAGTGTTGGCTAACGAAATTGCATTTGATGAAAATTTGCAAAACGGAGAAGAAGCAGAAATTAACGGACACAAAATTTTGATCGATATAACTAAATTATAAATGGAAACACCAAACGAAAAAACCAGATATGCAGACGCTGAGCTGCAAGAATTTAAAGACATTATTTTAGAAAAAATACGTGTAGCCCGCGAGGAGCTCAATTCACTGGCATCATCATTAAGTAACCCGAACCTGAACGGTACGGATGATACTGCCGGCACTTACAAAACGCTGGAAGATGGCTCGGCTACCTTAGAAAAGGAGCAGATTAACCAGCTGGCTGCACGCCAGAAAAAATTTATTGAGCAGCTGGAAGCCGCCCTGGTGCGTATTGAGAATAAAACGTATGGCGTGTGCCGCGAAACCGGTAAGCTGATACAGAAAGAACGCTTGCGCGCCGTACCGCATACTACGTTAAGCATGGAAGCTAAATTGAAGCAGTAACAATGAAGGCCGCGTATACCAAACCTTTTCTTACCGCTACCTTTATCATTCTGGCCGACCAGATTATTAAAACCTGGGTGCGCAACCACATGTACCTGGGCGAGCAAATACGGTTTTTGGGCAGTAAGGGGATGCTGTTGTATACCGAAAACAACGGTATGGCCTTTGGCTGGGAACTGGGCGGCGAGGGCGGCAAGCTGCTGCTCACCTTATTCCGTATTGTGGCGGTTGTGGGTATTGGTTATGGGCTGGTTTACCTGATTCAGCATAAATATCACCGCGGACTGATTTTAAATGTGGCGTTGATATTTGCCGGTGCTATGGGTAATATTATCGATTCTGCTTTTTACGGCCTTATTTACAATTATGCACCTGTATTTCAGGGCAGGGTGGTAGATATGTTCTACTTTCCGCTCATTTCGGGCACTTTTCCCAAATGGCTGCCGGTGTGGGGCGGCGAGCCGTTCGAGTTTTTCAGGCCTATATTCAATCTGGCCGATGCTGCTATTTCAGTTGGGGTTATCATGATTTTAATTTATCAGAAGCGCTATTTTAAAAGCGAGATAAACGAAGTAAGCAACCTGCACAGCGAGGTAGTAGAGGAGTAATTGACGTGCGGATGCCGAATGTGCAGATCACTCGCATTATTGCTTCGTTCCCCCGCAATGATGTAATGGATATTTTGCACAAAGCCTGCTTTGCATATTCACTCAATATTAATACTTAATAGGCCGCTTTCCATATCCGAAAGCGGCCTTTTGGCTATATATAATGACACCTGTCAGGGTGAATGCTTTTAGTTGGCTCCTTTCACGCGTCCGCCTTCATCTACCGCAGTGCGGTGGCTGCTGCCTTTAATCTTTGAGTTGCCAAAGTTGTAAGTAAAGTTCAGGCGAAAAACACGGGTTTCATTCTTTTGCCTGATCATGATCACATTACCGCCGGCTACACTGTTTACATCATTGCGGCGCATATTGAATATATCATTCACCGCAAATTTGATGTTTGCCTTCTTATTGGCAAAGCTGTGGCTGATGCCTGCATCAATGCTGTATTGCGGTTTTACATGAAAATAACCGTATACCAGCGACGATTGGTAATCGCCGGTAAGCTCAGCCTTGTAACTTTTGCCCAATATATAGGTTTGGGTCGACTGTAAATTGTAGGCAATTTTGCCATTATTCAGCGGCCCGTTTGCCGAAGTGTCTGTTTTAAATCCTAAGTAAAATGCAGTGGCATTCACGGTACCGGTCCACCATTTGGTAACGGTGTAAGGTGTGTTTAAACTCAGATTGTAGTTATTCTGGACATTTAGGTTGGTTTTGGTAATAATAGTCGCCTTTGATATAGTATCGCTGTATAGCAACTCTGTAATTACATCGGTAGTACGGCTGTAACCGGCGCTTATGTTAATGGTTTTCTTATAACTGTAATTCAGTTCGAACGCATTAGTGTACTGTGGCCTTAAAAACGGATTGCCCTGCTGGTAGCTGTACTGGTCGAGGTAAAAGAAGAAAGGATTCAAATCTTCATAGTTCGGGCGGTCAATGCGGCGGCTGTAAGTAATGCCTAAGCTGTGCTTGTCCGAAAATTCATGGTTGATGAATATACTTGGAAAAAAATTAAGGTAGCTGCGTTTTACCTGGTTATTCTGCGTAATCAGGTTACCATCAGAGCGGGTGTACTCGGCACGAAGACCGGCCTGCACCGAAGTTTTTTTAAAGCTGTTGTTCAGGTTCAGATAAGCGGCATCAATGTTTTCACTATATAAGAAATGATTAGTACGGCCGGCATCATTTATATAATTTACCCCGTCGGCTGATTTTTGTGCCTGCAGGTCATTATCTGTTTTTACATTGCTGAATTTCAGGCCGGTTTCTATCTTCAGGGTTTTGCTGAAGGGATAGGTATAATCGGCCTTACCAGTATAAATATTAATGGTAGAAGGCGTTTGATTGCGAATAAAGGAAGGCGGGCGGGTAGTTCCGCCATTTAGGCTCTGGTAAATGGCATCGTATTGCGCCTGTGTATTGTTTTTGTACCGCAGGTAATCCAGATCTACCGCCAGTTGCTGTCCAGTGGTATCAATCTGGTACCGGTCATTCAAGTTTACCGAAACATTATTATACTGTTGCGGAACGGTTGACAGGGTTGTTAATAAGGTATCAGGCTGCCCCGGCACTTTACCTATACGGGTTCTGGTGTCGCCCTTATCACTCTCCCTGTTAATATAACCACTAACTACAAAGCCAGCAGTGTTTTTAGATGAAAAATCATAATCGGCCCCTACGCGGTAATTGTTAAAGTGTCGTTGGTTAATGAAATCAGTATTTTGCGTAAAATAGGTATTGTTGCCGTTTGTGCCCTGTACATTACGGTTTAGCTCGATTTGATTATAACGTTTGTTATCGCCCCGGCTCAGGGTGGTAAATAAGTTGAGTTTGCCATCGCGGTGGTTAAGGTTTAAACTGGTATTGTCCTTATAATAGCGGCCATAACCTGCACCGGCGGTAATGCTGCCATTGGTGCCCACCTGTTTATTCTTTTTCAACTTAATGTTAATGATGCCGGAGTTCCCTGCTGCATCGTATTTGGCTGAAGGATTGGTGATCAGTTCGATGCTTTGTATGGTGCTGCCATCGGTTGAACGCAGCAGGCTGGCAAGTTCCGAAGAGGAAAGGTAGGTAAGCTTGTCATTAATCATTACAGTAACGCCCTGTTTGCCTTTCAGACTGATGTTGTCGTCCTTGTCAATAGTAACACCCGGTGCACGCTGCAAAATCTCGATAGCTGAATTGCCGGCTGCCAGTACACTGTTCTCAACATTCATTACTGTTTTGTCGGCCTGGCGCTCAATCAGGGGCTTTATGCCAGTAATGGTTACCTCATTCAGTGCCTTTTGTGCTGTGGCAAGCACAAGCGCAGGAATTATTATCTCATTACCCGAAGCCGCAAAAGGTTTACTGCTAACTTTGGTATAACCTACAGCAGTAGCCCTGATTATATAAGTACCGGCCTTTACATTATTAAAGGTATAAACCCCGGCCTCGCTGCTTAGGGCGCCCTTTACAATGGCAGAATCCTTTGCCTGTAATAATGATACGGTAGCATAATCCAGCGGCTTACCTTCTTGGGTAAGTAGCGTACCGGTAACCTTTACAGTGCTGGTTTGTGCAGATGCCCACCCGGCACCGCATAATAGCAGAAGCAGTAATAAAAATTTATAGCAACTATTTGATTTCATGCGGGTTAGGGTATGAATGATACATTACAGCAAGGCAATAAAAATTCTGTTAAAAGCAAATGCTTTTTAAAAAATTAATAATTAAAAATTCTACTTATCGAACGTTAGCCCTGTTTGCGTTATTTGCTGATTAGATGTGTTATTACAGGTAAAGGTTACAAAAAATGTATCTTTTTTTACAAGATGCTAATTATCAGTTCAAAAATAAAGCGGTATATATGATATACCGCTTTATTTAACGCTATTTAACATTACTGGTTGTCAGTATCGGCAGGAACTGCCTTTGCGGTATCCGCTAAACACTTTAATCCATTATCCGTCATCAAAAATGCGGCATTGGTGCGGTTCTCATTATTTTCCCGGTCACGGCATTCCCATACATCTACATCGCGCAGGTAACGGTTCAGGCTGTTGTCTATTATCAGTTTGCTGTTCAACGGGATTTTTAGGGTAAGATGTACCTCTTGGTTACGCCAGTACTCTTTAACTCCAACCTGCAGGCGATTGTTGAATTGCAGAGCGGTACCCTGCTGATTGAATATATAAGTAATGCCGCGTGCGTTTGCCAGCGCATCCTCATAACTCCTGCCCCGTGCACTGTAAGTTTCTTCCAGCACTGGCTGGCTCACCTCGCTTCTCTCAATATTGATGCGCATTTCATAGCCCATACGATCAAAGGAATCATTATCGTTGTCATTAATAATCCGTCCGTTAAAATTATGCTTAATGTTCAGGCGGACACTATCTTCAGCAGTAAGATACTTTATATCGTTCAGCCTTAAATAATAAGTATTAGTGCTATCGGCTTTTAGCGCTATAGTACGGGTATAACTGGCACCCTCCCTAAACTCGCCGGCTAAACGTGTGCCGTAAAAGGTAACAATACCTATGGAGGCCAGCCAAAGAATGAGCAGGGTGGAACCTACCGATTTAGTGAAACGGGCCCGGTTAAAAGCTGCGCTCAGTACCACAAACATAATAGCAAACAAAGGCAGGGCAATGGCCAGAAAGGCCGCCGCAAAAAACAACCAGTTGCCCTGGTAGTCCATTACACTCATCGGGAAGATATTACCCACGCCACCCGGCCCGAAACTGGTTACGCCATAACCTACAAAAGCTACAATACCAATGAGTACCGAGGCTATGCCCAGGCAGCAACTAATGGCTATACCTACTGCAATAATTTTAGCCAGTAACCGGCCGGCACCGCCTATAACAGCACCTGTATGGTGCGCTGCCGAGCCGGCAAAGTTGCGGGTTTTATGTAAAAGCGGGCGGGCCTCCTCATGCAAGGTAGCCAGGTGGCTTTTTACGCCGCCCATTTCTTCCTCAAAATTACGCTTAAAGCCTTGCAGATCCAGCGGCTCGCCGCGCATACTCATACGGTCGGCACGGGAAGCAGCTCTGGGTATAACTACCCATAATACAATGTATGCCAGTAACCCGGTGCCGGCTGCCAGAAACGCCACTGCAAAGGCCAGGCGCACCCAGACAGTTTCTACATCAAAGTAACTGCCCAACCCGGCGCATACCCCGCCCAGGATATGATCATCCGGATTGCGGAAAAGTTTACGGTTTTGAGAAGCAAAGCTGCTGAATAAAGGCTGCCCTGCTGTTGCAGAACCAGCTTCGTTAAAGTCAAAATCTTCTACCTGGCCCATTTGAGCAGTTACTTCGTTTACATCAAGGTCGGTTATTACCTGCCGGTTGCCGTTAAGCAGTTGCTGCGTAAACATTTCGGCTATGCGGTTCTCAATATCGGTGGTAATTTCCAGGCTGTCGGCCGAATTGTAAAAGTGGCGTTTTACCGCGGTCATGTAAGCTTTTAGTATTTCATAGGCGTCTTCCTCAATGTGGAATACCACGCCGTTGATATTAATGATGATGGTTTTGTTCATGATGAGTAAGTGATACTGTAATTGAAAGCTTGTTATTTTCTTTTATTGATAGATGTTTCTACAGCGAAGGCCAGCTCCTTCCAGGTACTGTCCATCTGCTGTAATACCGCCTGGCCATCAGCAGATAAGTTGTAATACTTACGTGGCGGCCCGGAGGTAGACTCTACCCAATTGTAAGTAAGCAAGCCATTGTTTTTCAGGCGGGTAAGTAATGGGTATATCGTACCTTCTACTACTAACAGCCGGGCATCTTTCAGTTCTCCGATAATGTCGGAAGCATAAATTTCGCCGCGGGCTATAATAGAGAGGATACAGTATTCCAAAATACCTTTCCTCATTTGTGTTTGCGCGTTTTCGAATATCATAATGCAAAGATATATGTTTAAGAATGTATCTTGCAATACACAGTACTAAAATTATTTATTTTTATTTAAGCAGGCATTTATACAGTATAAGCGGCTTTTTTGTGTTACAAAGCGTAATTTTTACACACTCTTATAGATAAAGGCCATGTTATGTGTTAAAATTTAACTTTTTTTAACAATAAATTTCATTTATTGAAAAACAGCACCTACTTTTATAATCAATTAACTATTAACTGATTTTATAATTAACAAACATGAAGAAACTTCTACTTGTAAGTTTGTGCATGCTATTACTCACCGTAATGCAAACCTATGCACAAAATCGTACAGTAACTGGTATTGTAAAAGGTACGGATGACGGCCTTCCAATACCGGGTGTCTCCGTAAGGGTAAAGGGCACATCTGTAGGTACTCAAACATCGGCTAACGGCCAATATCGTATTACTGTGCCTGCAACAGGTACCGTTCTGATATTTAGTTCTGTAAGCTATGCTACTCAACAGATTACTGTTGGCTCACGTGAAACTATTGATGTAAGCCTAGTAACGGATGCCAAATTATTAGGCGAGGTGCAGATAGTAGCTGCTGGTGGTCTGGTAACCAAACAACGGGCACAAGGTTATGCAACCACCCGTATAGACTCAGCTAAATTAACCCAAGGTAAAGCTACCAACGTTGCAGTGGGTTTAACAGGTAAAGTTGCCGGTTTGCAAATCAACGCCGTAAGCAGCGGTGTTAATCCTAACATTCGTATTGTTTTACGTGGCAACCGTTCACTAACTGGTAATAACCAGGCATTAATTGTATTGGATAACGTAATTGTTCCCAACTCACTTTTAGGTAATATTAATCCGGAAGACGTTGCTGACATCCAAGTATTACAGGGTGCTGGCGCGGCTGCGCTTTATGGTACAGCGGCTTCAAATGGTGCATTATTGATTACAACCAAAAAAGGAACCAAAAATAGTGCTACCCGCGTTACGGTTTCAAATACTACCAATTTAGAGCAAATCAGTTACTATCCTAAATTACAGAATAGTTTTGGTTCAGGTTCTTCTGCAGGTGTTCAACAATACATCCCTTACGAAAATCAGCAATATGGTCCTGCATATGATGGTTCTTTAGTGCAGATTGGCCGGCCGCTTCAGGATGGAAGCATTCAAACTGTACCTTACACTGCAAATCGTGATAAGTATAACTTCTGGAATACTGGTATAACTAATCAAACTGATTTCTCTTTAAGTAATGGTGATGCAAAATCAACTCTATATTTTGCCGGTCAGTTTGTTGGTGTTAAAGGTACTACACCTGATGATAAGTACAACCGCACATCATTCCGCTTAAACGGTACCCGCGATTTAGGTAAGAGCCTGTTTTTAACCTATGCTACCAACTATGTACAAAACCGTTATGATCAGACTACTGTTACATCTTCAGTTTATGACAATTTGTTGAATAGCGCCAGCCACGCTCCTTTAAATTCTTATAAAGATTATAACAGTAACCCTTATGCTAACCAAAATGGGTATTATAATGAGTTTTATCAAAACCCATATTTTGCTATTGGTAACAACCGTCAAAAGTTAAGAAATGATTACTTTGTTGGTAGCTTGCAGTTAGACTGGAAAATTAAGGATTGGGTAACGTTAACAGCCCGCCCTGGTATTACTACTCAAAACCAGTCTTACAAAAACACGACTGGCAAATTCACTTACACCGATTATACCAGAAGTATATCGTCAAGTAAAACCAATATTGCTGGTGGTGTAACAGATGGATTTAGCTATAATACTACTTTGTATACAGATTTGTATGCGACCTTCAAGAAACAGGTAAGTGATTTTAACTTCAACCTTACTTTAGGTGCAAACATCACCAATAACCAAAGCAATAGCTTGTCAACAACAGCCAATGGCTTAGTATCTCCTGGTACGTATAACCAAAATAATCGTGTTGGTGAGAGTACGCCAACCCAGGCACAATTTGGCACACATACACAATCATTGTACGGCGATTTTAAAGCTAACTACAAAGATTACTTATTCTTAGAAGTTACCGGCCGTAATGACTGGACTTCTCTGTTAGCTAAACAAAACCGATCTTTCTTCTATCCTTCGGCTAACTTATCTTATATTCCTACTTCAAACCTTGAGTTTTTAAAGGACATATCTGAGATCGATCAGATTAAATTGCGTGGTAGTATATCAAAAGTAGGTAACGTAAATGTGGGTCCATATAACTTAGCGCCTGTATTTAATCAGGTTTCTGGTTTTCCTTATGGCACCTTAGGTGGTTACTCTGTTGGTAACCAAATTCCTTCACCAAGCCTGCGTCCAGAAATTACCAAAGGCTTCGAAGTAGGTACTGATTTCAGTTTATATAAGTCAAGAGTGACAGGTAGTGCCACTTATTATAAAACAAATACTAAAGATCAAACTTTAGGTGTAAATATTTCCCGTGCCAGTGGTTATAGTACTTACTTGTCTAACACAGGTGAAGTACAGAACGAGGGTATTGAAGCTACCTTGCATATTACACCAATCAGGACAGCCAACGGCTTGGAAATAACTGTAGGCGGTAACTTTACTTACAACAATAACAAAGTAATAGCTATTACTAATGATTTAACCCGTTTACCATTATCAACAGGCGGTTTAGCCCAGGTTTATGCGGTTAAAGGCGGTTCGTCAACTACCCTTATTGGTACAGATTATTACCGTGATCCTCAGGGCCGCGTAATTGTAGATCCTGTTACTGGTTATCCAAGCGTAAACCCCAATGGTGTTGTTTTGGGTAATTCTACACCTAAACAGCGTTTAGGATTAGACTTGGCAGCAAGCTATAAAGGTTTCCGCTTGACTGGTTTGTTTGAATTCCGTGGTGGCTATAAGATATATAATGATGGTGGTAACGACTTCGATTTTAGCGGTTCTGGCTACAATAGCGCTATTTATAACCGTGAGCGCTTCGTATACCCCAACTCTTCAATTCCAGATCCGAATAACCCAGGCAGCTATATTGCAAACAACACCGTAACTGTACGTGATGGCGGTGCTGAATTTTGGACCAGTGATTCTTATCGCAGAGGTATAGCAACTAACTATGTTTACTCTGGTAATTACTGGAAATTACGCGAAGCTTCATTATCTTATGATTTTCCTCGCACTATGTTCATGAATAATAAATATATTAAAGGTGCCCGCATAAGTGTTCAAGGCCGTAACTTGGTAATATGGGTACCAAAATCTAACATTTATACCGACCCTGATTACAACTTTACTGACAGTAATGCTGTAGGTATTACTTCACTATCACAAACTCCTCCAACACGTTTTTATAGTGCAACAGTAACATTAAATTTCTAAAATTTTGAATATGAAAAAGCTATATCAAATTTTTGCCTTAGGTGCCCTGGCACTTACCGCAACTTCTTGCAAAAAATACCTTGACGTTAACGATAACCCTAATCAGGCTTTAAGTACTACTGCTCCCCTAATAATGTCACAGGCTTTAACTACTACTGCTGCAAACTTAAGCACTTCCAATGGTTACGGATCAGGGGTGGTAGGATACACAGTAAATGGTGGCGGTTATGGTGGCTTTGGGTCAGCCTTTACTTATTCTTATGCTACTACTGAAAATACAGGTCTTTTTAATAACACCTTTGATAATACCTACGATTATCAAACTATGATAAACTTAGCCAGTGCCGGATTGGATTTAGAACAATTTGGTGCAGTAGGTCGTGTAATGATGGCTTACAATTATGGCCGTTTAATAGATCTGTACGGTGATGTGCCTTATACCGAAGCATTCAGAGGAAGTGCGTTGTTAACCCCTAAGTATGACCCTGCCCCGGCACTGTACCAAACCATGATTTTAAAAATTGATACTGCTATTGCGGCCTTTAAGGCAAAACCTATAGCTACGCCAGCTTTTAGAACTGCTGACGTAATGTTTGGTGTAACCGCAGGAAGCAGTGGTACTGCTAATACAACAGCTGAAATTCAGACTTGGATTAAGTTTGCGCAAACTGTTAAGCTGCGTTTGCTTACGCATATACAAGGTGTATCTGCATTGTCATCTTTTGTAAATACTGAATTTGCTAATTTCGATATTACAACAGGTTTCTTAATTGATGATGCCATTGTGAACCCTGGTTACATTGTTTCAAGCGGCAAACAAAACCCTGATTGGGATACCTACAACCTTACATCTGCAGGTGCACAAGCTGGTAGTTCACGTGTTATTATTCCCGGCCAATTCGTATTTGATTTTTACAACGGTGTAAAGGTAAGCGATGATGGCCGAGGTGCTTTGGAGTATGCCAACTATCCGAATGCAGCTGTAGGTATACTGTCAAGTAATAACAATCCAACTGTAGCATCAACCGCTTTTGGAAAAGGTATTTTTAAAAGCGCTACACAAGGCCGTCCTATGTTTTTGGCAGCAGAAAGTTATTTTCTGCAGGCAGAAGCTAACTTGAATGGCAAAATAGCTGGAAGTGCGGCTACTAATTTTGATAATGGTATTAAAGCTTCTTACAAATACTTAAACAAAGATGGCAACAATAATACGACTGTTAATACAGATACTTATTTAACTGCTTACAAAGCAGCCAACTCTTCCAGGCTTGACGCACAAGGAAATGAAACCAACTACTATGCTCCTATAGTTAACTACAATTTAGCTAAAGATGATGCAAAACGTTTAGAAGCAATTATTACTCAAAAGTATATTGCATTAAACTTTATCTTCGGTGGCGAAGCTTGGACAGAATTTAGAAGAACTACATATCCAGCTATTACAAATGGCTCACCTGATCCGAATAAAACATTCGCTTCTGCGTTTTCTACATCACCAAGACCTGACCGCTTGCCGGTTCGGTTACCTTACCCAGACACAGAGTATCAGTTGAACTCACAAAATGTGCCAACCGTAAATGTTTTTACCTCACGTATATTTTGGGATCTAAATTAATTTCTTTAAAAAAATACATACATGAACAAGTATATAAAACTTTCATTTGCCATGATATTAACCGCTGTTAGTTTAAGCTCTTGCTTAAAAGACAAGCCGGTATTAGAAGAAGGCAATACACCTACAGTAGTTGAGTTTGGTGATCTCGACAACAATACCAATGGTGTAGCAGAGTATGCAAACGCGGATTATAAATACAATTTATACAGAAAGTCTTTTGATATAAAATCAACGCCTACCACATTTTCTATTCCAATCAAATATTCAGGCGGACAGCCGGCCCCAGCAGATATTACTGTAACAGTCCAGGTAAACAATGATATAATCGCGGGATACAATACTTACCGTGGTTATACAGATGTTTCAGAGCCAGAGTATGTATTACCATTGCCAACTGCTAATTATACTGTTCCATCTTATACAGTAGTTATTCCTAAAGGGCAGACTTATGGCCTGTTTAATGTAAATCTTAATACTAATCTGTTTACATTTACTAACCAGTTTGCATTGGGCTTTTCTATCAAGTCGGCCTCAAATAATGCAAGTGTCAGCGGGAACTTTGGTACTTGTTTGTACAACATATCCGCAAAAAATCAGTATGATGGTAATTACACTGCAAATGGTTCCATTGCTTTTCCTCCTCCTACTGCTGGTAGATCATGGGCAAACAGAGGAAAAACCTTAACAACCGCTGATGTAAACACTAGTGAAACAGAAGCTGCGGATTTAGGTGGAAGTGGTTATATTATGCGCCTTAGGGTGAATGCCGACAACTCGGTTACCGTTACCCCCGCCCCATCTTCTGTCAATAAAACGATACAGAATAGTGGACGTTGTGTGTATGATCCAGCTACTAAAACATTTACATTAAATTATAAATATGTAGGTGGAACTGGTGACCGTGTCATTTCGGAAACCATCAAGAAAAATTAATAATTTTAAACAAAAAAAGGGCTGCAATTGTTGCAGCCCTTTTTTTGTTTAAGTATTTCGGCAAATTATCGGCCCTCCGGATCACCTTCATTCTTCAATTGATCCAAAGTTAAATTAGTGCTCCCGCTCAAATCCTCCTCCATCTGCGCCGTATCAGCTGTAGTGTTCATCGGCGGGCGTTCGGTGCTTTTTGGTATGGCACTGCCGGCATCAATGTTCTTATCATCCTGGTACTCGGTTTCCTCACGATCATCGGCAAACTGCGCCTGCTCATCGGCATTAAACTTAGCAGCATCTGCGTTTTGGCTGTCCTGCGGGCGTTCGTTCTCGTCGGTGTTCAAAAAATCCTCGTTGTTGTTATTTTCTGGTAATTGCATAATGTTATAATATATGTTAATGAGTAACCTGCTGACCTGTATTTGGGTTTTAATAAATTAAAAGTGGTTAAGTAGTTGCAACAAATTTTACAGGCGGCATTAAACCTTACCGGTAATCCATTGTCTTAATTACATCATTGGCCAACAAAAAAGCCAAAAGATCAATATCAACATGAAAACAGCATATAAATTAGCATTGTCAGTAGCATTAAGCGCCTTAATTGGCATAGTTGCTGCACCTGATGCCAGTGCCCAGCGGGGCGGCGGCCGTGGTGGTTTCGGAGGCGGCGGTGGCCGTTCATTTGGTGGAGGCGGCGGCGGGGGCTTTAGTAGTCGTGGTGGCTCTGGCGGCGGCGGCAGCTTTAGCGGGCGTGCTTTCGGTGGTGGTGGCAACAGGGGTAGCATTGGTTCGCCGGGCGGTCGGTCTAACGGCGGCGGCTTTGCTAACCGTGGCGGTATAGCAGCAGCACCGCAACGAGGTGGCTTTGCACCCGGCAGGGGAAACACTATTGGTGTAGCGCCAAGAGGTGGTTTCGGTGGCTTTAACCGTGGTAGTGTAGGTGTAGCCCCTGGTCGTGGAGGTTTTGCCTATGGTAACCGTGGCGGTACCTTTGGTAACCGCGGTGGTTATGCTTACCGCAATTCTGGCCGTGGTGGTTTTGGTTACTATGGCCGTCCGGGTTATGGCTATGGTGGAGGCCGTGGTTTCTATCACTATTCTGGCGGCTTTTATAACCGTTATTACTATCCGCGTTTAGGTTTCAGCATTGGGGTATTGCCTTACGGTTATTATCCGTTCTACTACGGGCCTAACCAGTATTATTATTCAAGTGGCTTTTATTATCAGTACAATAACAATCAATACACTGTAGTTGAACCTCCTGTAGGTGCCGAGATTACCCGCTTACCAGAGGATGCACAATCTATTACGATTGATGGTCAGCAATACTATGAGTCTAACGGTGTATACTATCAGCCGGTAACCAAAGATGATGGCTCACAGGTTTATGTAATTGCCGGTAAAGACGGTAAACTTGAAACCGGTAACAGTGTTGACCCTAACGGCGAAGGCGGTTACTATCCGCAAATTGGGGATGTGGCCAACACCTTGCCTTCTGATGCGCAGAAAGTAAAGATCAACGGTCAGAAATATTATGTAACGCCTGACGGGGTTTATTACCAGGAACAACGCGACAGCAGCGGTAACAAAATATATGTAGTTACCGGCTTACCTAACGACGAGGATGACGCTCAGGGTCAGCCCCAATAATTTAAGTCAAAAGGTGATTGACGGGAAAGGCAGACAGCATTAGCTGGTCTGCCTTTTTTTATTGCTATAACCAGCAAATTCTTATTTTTTTAAACCTTCCTGCTGCCGTTTGCTTTTTAATTAAAGCAAACTTAATTATCATGGAAAGTAACAACCACCAGGCATTGATTCAAAAATTATTAAATTGTGTATTAGCTTGTGAACATTGCGCTACTGCCTGCCTGCAGGAAGAGGATGTAAAAATGATGGCTGGCTGCATCAGGCTCGACCGCGATTGCGCTGATATGTGTACGCTGGCTGCCCGTTTATTGCAGCGGGATTCAGTTATCGCACACCAGTTTCTGTTATTGTGTGAGGAAATCTGCCGGCTTTGTGCTGATGAATGTGGCAAGCACCAGCACGATCATTGCCGGCAATGCGCTGCTGCCTGCCACGAATGTGCTGATGCCTGCCATGCACACCACACACCTGTTACACAGGATTAACCATTGCATTAAGCCATTAACAAGGGATGCCGCTTCAAAATTATTATATTGTTGAAGCGGCGCATTCCTTTTCTTTTTGCACCTAACTTAAAGCGTCGATAATAAAACATAATATGATAACGCCAATGCAGTTGGAGCAAGGCAATCCTAACCTTGCAGGCGGGCAATCTGTATTGCGGAGCAGCCAGTATTGACCATATTTATACTGGCGGCCTTTTGAAAAATGCTTATAAATTATGAAACGCCTATCGAAAGTCTGTACCGCATTAGTACGGCCATGCATCCGGGGCTCCAGGGCTTAACGGTACTTCAGGCTATAGGGTAGCTAAAGCCATAGGCTGATTGTACAAAAAACGAACAGCCTGTATCTGCTGCTGTACGCAATTGTACACCAATTAATGCGCTGTAAAAGGAAGTTCTGCATCAAACGGTTAGCTTGGGTTCAGCAGTAAGCATTTTTAGACAAAAGTTATGTTAAATGTGCAGGTTTGGCATCATTATCGTATAAGTATAGATATCAAACTAAAAAAACTAACTGCTATGAAAACTATTAACAAAACCGACATACTTTTGAAAGCATTAGACTTACAACTGAAGAAAATGCTGCAGCAGGATTTAGCAAATTTTAAAGCCACACAGCAAAAAACACAACAGCTTAACAAAGCTGCCTAATATATCTGTCTACCCTGTGAAACATCAGGCTTTCTGCATTGCAGTAAGCCTTTTTTGTTGATAGAAGTTTTCAGCTACTTATTGCATAAACTAAAAGCGGGCTTACCCAATAAAGGTAAGCCCGCTACTGTATTAAGCTATTCTTCTTGTAGTTTAATAAGGCTTAGCCTCGTGCGAAACAGTTTCTGCTTCTTTTACACCTTCTTCGCCATGTGTGTTGCCGATAGGGCCGCTTGAGATACTGCTGTTGTTAACGGCAGCCTTTAAGCCTTCCGCTACACGCCTGCCATATTCAGCATCGCATTGGGTAAACAATTCAATCATTTTATCCTGAATGTGCTTTTCTACCGGAGCTAAAGTACCTACCAGGTTGTTAATCAAATCGTCTTTTTCCCATTCCTCATGTTGCCTCCAGCGGTCGCCGGCCTGGGCAAAGTTATTGGTACGGTCTAAGGTTTGGCGTATTAAACGCGCCGCCGGGTATTGCGGCTCGTGGTCGGCACCGACTTTAGGCGCTTCCTGTAACCCGTTCAGGCTTGATGGCTCGTAGTTTACATGCGGGTTTGCACCCGGCGCTACATCTACCTGGTAAGCCATCTGGCCATCGCGCTGGTTGGTAGCTACGTGTGTTTTAGGTGCATTAATAGGTAATTGTAAATAGTTAGCACCTACCCGGTAACGCTGCGTATCTGAGTAAGAGAAGGTACGGCCCTGCAGCATTTTATCATCTGAAAAATCCAGGCCATCTACCAGTACACCCGTGCCAAAGGCAGATTGCTCTACTTCGGCAAAGTAATTTTCCGGGTTTTTATTTAAGGTCATTTTACCAACCGGGATGAATGGAAACTGATCCTGCGGCCAGAGTTTGGTATCATCCAGGGGATCAAAATCCAGCTCCGGGTGCTCATCATCACTGATAATCTGAACGTTCAGTTCCCATTGCGGATAGTTACCGGCTTTAATGGCATCATACAAATCCTGCGTAGCATGGTTGAAGTTTTTGGCTTGGATAGCTTCGGCCTGCTCCTGCGTTAAATTCTTAACGCCCTGCAGTGGTTCCCAGTGATACTTTACCAATACGCCAACGCCTTCTTTATTCACCATTTTGTACGTGTTTACACCCGAACCCTGCATCTGGCGGTAATTAGCCGGGATGCCCCAAGGTGAGAACAGGAACGTAATCATGTGCATAGCCTCGGGCGTATTGCTGATGAAGTCAAATATACGCTGGCCGTCCTGGCGGTTAGTTACCGGATCTGGTTTAAACGCGTGTACCAGGTCAGGAAACTTCATCGCATCACGGATAAAAAATACTTTTAAGTTATTACCTACCAGATCCCAGTTACCGTCTTCGGTATAAAACTTAACAGCAAAACCACGCGGGTCACGCAAGGTTTCGGGTGAGTGGCCGCCATGAATCACAGAGGAAAAACGTACAAATACCGGTGTTTGCTTTCCTTTTTCCTGGAACAGCTTGGCACGTGTATATTTTGCAATGGGCTCATCACCTGCGGTGCCGTAAGCCTCAAATACACCATGCGCACCTGCACCGCGGGCATGTACCACACGCTCAGCAGTTCGCTCACGGTCGAAATGAGAGATTTTTTCTAAAAACTGGTAGTTTTCCAGCGTGGCCGGGCCACGGTTGCCCACAGTACGCAGGTTCTGATTATTGGTAATCGGGTGCCCCTGCCGGGTGGTGAGGGTTTTATTGTCCCCCTGGTTGTTTTGATTTTGTTCGTTGCTCATAGTTATAGCTTTTATAAGTTGCTTAACAATAAATAATTAACCGATTAACGGATAAATATAAATGGAAGTTTGATAGTAAGATTCCAGCTTTTTAATAAAGAATCAGTCTATTCATTTTTCCTGTTAGGCCATTCTCAAAGTTAACTTATTAAGCGGTATAGATAATGGTTATTGAATAATAAGATTAGATATAGATAATGGCTATGTAAATTCACTTGATGTTATTGAGCCGTTTTTAGTTATAAGCGGCGTATTTGCAAACAATATGCTAATTTGCCTATGTATGAAAGCTCCGGTTAAAATAGCTGTTGTAGGCCCCGAATCTACTGGTAAATCTACAATGTCTGCATATTTGGCAAAGTATTATAACACCATTTGGGTACCTGAATATGCCCGCGGGTACTGTGAGCAACTCACCGGCGATTGTACATTGCAGGATGAGGTCAATATGTTTTACGGTCAGTTAGCGCTGGAAGAAAAGCTGGCGCCTCAGGCCAATCACCTGCTGATATGCGATACCACCATTATTACTATTAAGATATGGAGCGACCACTGGTTCAATCATACCCCGCAACAGGTGTTAGATGAACTGCCACGCCACCCTTACGACTTATATTTATTATTGAATATAGACCTTCCCTGGCAGGACGATCCCTTACGTAACTTTCCTTCCCTACGCGAACACTTTATGCAGGTATGGCATCAGGAGCTGCAGGCGTTACAGGCAAATTACGTAGTAATTTCCGGCACGGGCCAAAAGCGGTATAATCATGCAGTGAAAGCTGTTGATGAATTTATACAAACAAGAGGCAGCATATAGTTGATATAATGCAGCCTTTTTCTTAATTCCTTGCTCCTGGTTTTACAGGTGTTTGGAAGAGCTGAAACTACATGAAAATGTACAACTAAAAGCTCTAAAAAGTGTAAACCCTGTGTTTTTGTAATAAATTGATTATCAGTATTTTAAATGCTATGTCTTTTGAAAAGTGTAAACTTTGGGTTTACACTTTTTTGAGCTGATCAGGGCAGTACAGCGCCCTTATCCGGAAGGCAGGAATCAGGTTAGTGCTGATGTTGTTTTGGCATTGCGCCCGGCAGGTATCCTGCTGGTATAACGTATACTTTTGCATTTGGCTGGTGCTGCCGGTAAGGTGCAGAAAACAGCTTAGCCGCTGTAAGTGCAGTCCCTCAATTTTAAAAAGCATTCATTTATACGCCCGTTACCGGCTCCGATTCATTCTTTTCATGAAATCAGCATTATAATTGGCAGTGAAGGATTTGCATACCGAGCGCTGCTGCCTTAATTGCGGGTTCTTTTTATTAACTTCAGTAAAACTAAGTTTTTTAATATTTTCTCATCCATTATGCAACGCGCATAAATCCTGCGCGTCATATAGCATAGAAAACAAATCACAATTTGGAAACTGTATATGTGGATAAGCACTACCAGTTGGTAGCTGAATGCCGGCAGGGCAGCCGCAGGGCCTGCCACGAACTGTACCGGTTATATGCCAAAGCAATGCTGAACGCAGCCTTTAGGGTGGTGGGCAATATAGCTGAGGCGGAAGATGCCGTGCAGGATGCCTTTGTAGATGCTTTTAACCGCATTAAGGATTTCAGGCAGGAAACCACATTTGGGCTGTGGCTGAAGCAGATTGTGATCCATAGGTCTATCAACCTGCTGCGCAAGCGTAAGCTGGCCTGGGTTGAATTACAGGAGGAGCAGCTGGATAACCTGCTCGATGGAGAAACTGAAGATAATGACGAGCTGCAATATAAGGCAGCGCAGATAAAAGAAGCCATAAATGAATTGCCGGATGGCTACCGGGTGGTAATATCCCTTTACTTATTGGAAGGGTACGACCATGAGGAAATTGGACAGGTGCTGAACATTAGCGAGAATACCTCGCGTACCCAGTTTATGCGGGCAAAGCGCAAACTGGTGGAAATTTTAAGGAGAAAAGGAATAACAGGATGAGCAAGCAGTTAGAAGATTTTATACGCAACAACCGCCGGCAGTTTGATGATCTGGAGCCCGGCGATGAGCTTTGGGCCCGCATTGAGCAGCGCCTGCCGCAGCCGGCCAAAGAAGTGCAGCTTAAGCGCGAACCTAAAACCTACAGTTTGGGCTTTGTACTTAAAATAGCCGCATCAATTGTGTTAATAATGGGCATTGGCTTTTTTGCTTACCTGCATACGGGTAAAAAGCAGCCGGGGGTTGATCTGGCCGCTATTAACCCCGAGTATGCCAAGCAGCAGATGCATTATGCCTCGCTGGTAGAAGCTAAGCGTACCGAGGTGCGTACCATTGCCAAGGCCGATCCTAAACTTTACCAGGCATTCAGCACTGAGATTGAAAAGATGGATGCTACTTATAAGAAACTAAACCATGATTTGGCTACCAGCCCCAACCAGGAGCGTGTTTTACGTGCAATGATCCGGAACTTGCAAATACAAACACAGGTGCTTAATCAGCAATTAGAAGTAATAGAACAATACAACAACTTTAAAACCCAAAACCATGAAACGCAAAGCATATAAATGTTTCCTTGCAGCAGTGCTGCTGTTCACCGGCATAAACAGTTATGCTGTACAAACCGAACCTTTGCCCCCCGTGCCGCCTGCCCGCATGACGGATACACTGAGCCATACTGATTTCCCGAAACTAAGGGTGAAGATGGATAAGCTAAATAAGCTTAACTGGCATAAGCAAACGCTGGCCATGAACAGCAATATGGAAAAGCTGCAAAGCAAAATGAAGGAGTTTGGCAACCATATCAGCACCGAGGTAACCAACAGTTTCAGTTACCGCAACAGTGAGCAGGTAAACAGCGATGATGACTACAAGGTAGTTAAGCAAAAAAGCTACAGTAAAAGCTATAGTGCCGATGCTAATGATGAGCTGAACCTGAGCAACCTGTACGGCCGCATCACAGTGAACAGCTGGGCCCGGAACGAGGTAAAGGTAGAGGTACAGATTAAAGGCTATGCCAACGATGATGACAATGCGCAAAAGGCACTGAACCGAGTAAGCATTGAGGACGGCAAGGATGGTAACAGCATCAACTTTAAAACGCACATTGGCAATAACTCAGGCAATGGCTGGAGCTGGACGGGCAACAGCAAGCGCAATAAGGTAGAGGTAAACTATGTTGTTTATATGCCTGCCAAAATACAGCTGGATGTTAAAAGCACCTATGGCAGCGTTATCCTGCCCGATTTAAGCGGCCAGGTAAAGTTACAGGTGGCTTACAGCAACGTAACCGCCCAGCGCCTCAGCAACCCGCTGTCGCAAATCTCCGGTAGTTATGGAAATGTAAAGGCCGAAGCCTTTAATGGCGGCAAGATCAGCTTTGCGTATGGCAATGTCGATTTGGGCGAGGTGAATAATCTGCACGCCAGCATCAGTTATGGCAGCGTAAGCTTAGGTAAATTAAGGGGTGATGTGGCCCTGAGCTTAGCTTATCTGGGTGGTTTAAAGGTAGGAGAGATCGATAGCGACCTGAAATCGTTACGCATTAATTCATCTTATTCTAATTTAATCCTTAGTCCCTCGGCCCGCAGCAATTTTAACTTTGATGTATCGGTAAGCTATGCGGGTTTTAGTTTTGACGATGACCGGGTAAACATTACCCACCAAACACCCGAGCCTGGCAGCCGTGGCTTTAATCCTACCAAAACTTATAAAGGCACTTTTGGTAAAGGTAATGCTGATGCCCAGGTAAACATCAGCTCCGCCTATGGCAGTGTAAAGTTTAATTAAAACTATCTGTTCTTTATAATGATTAGCTAAAAACCCTTGCCATTGCGGCAGGGGTTTTGTTATTTTACCCCTTATGGAATTACTTACCAGTGCCGAAGCATGGCTATCATTAGCCACCCTTACTATTCTGGAGATTGTTTTGGGCATTGATAATATCATTTTTATCTCCATACAGGCCGACCGCCTACCGGCCGACCAGCAGGCTAAAGGGCGGCGCGTAGGTTTAATATTGGCGCTGGTTACCCGCATACTGCTGCTGCTTTCCATATCTTACCTGATGCGGCTTACCAGCACGTGGTTTAACCTGGCCGATGTATTCCATATTACCAATGACGACTGGCAGCGGCGCTTTGATTTTTCGGGCCGGGATTTGATTTTGCTGGCAGGCGGCTTATTTCTGATTTACAAAAGCATCAGCGAAATACACCATAAGCTGGAAGGTGAGGAGGAAGATACCGGCGTAAGCAAAGCCAGTTCCTTTACCGGGGTGGTTATTCAGATTGCTATACTGGATATTGTTTTTTCGCTCGATTCGGTAATTACCGCCGTAGGTATGGCACAGCATCTGGAAGTAATGATTGCGGCCGTAATTATTGCCGTAGGCATCATGATGTGGGCCTCAACACCCATTGCCAATTTTGTAAACAAGCATGTTACCGTTAAAATGCTGGCCCTGTCGTTCCTGCTGCTCATCGGGTTCTCGCTGGTGCTGGATGCCTTTGATCAGGAAGTACCTAAGGGCTACATCTATTTCGCCATGGGTTTTGGCATACTGGTAGAGCTGCTGAACCTGCGCGCCCGGCGCAAAAAGAAAGCAGCACAAGACGTTACGCCCACTGTAAACGCTTAGTAATCGGCTATTGAATTACTATAAAGAATTTGGGTCATGCTGAGGCACTCGAAGCATGGGTACAAAGGCTTTCAGCGGTGGAGGCTTCTGGTAACCACCGTTCTTGTACCTCAAGGGCGCAGCAGTATTTCTTTTAATAACTACAATTGCCGTATCACCCGGCAGGGATTGCCTGCCGCTACTACATTGGCCGGTATACTACGGGTAACCACACTGCCGGCACCAATGGTGGTGTTATCGCCAATGGTAACACCAGGGCAAATAATAGCGCCCGCCCCAATCCATACGTTATCGCCAATGGTAACCGGCGAAGCCAGTTCGGGGCCTTTGATGCGCTCGGCAGCCAATACCGGGTGGTGGGCGGTCAGTATCTGCACGCCGGTGGCTATAGCCACGTTGCTGCCAATGGTTACCATCGCGCAATCCAAAATAATGCAGTTAAAGTTGATAAAGAGGTTTTCACCGGCACTAATATGGCAGCCGTAATCGCAGTAAAAGGGGCCTTGTATATCAATGGTGTCCGGACATTGGCCCAACAGCTGCTTTAATAAGGTATGGCGTGCCGCTGTGCCTTCAAAGCCTAACTGGTTATAAGCCGTAAACAGCTGTCTTGCCTTAAGCCGCATAGCAAACAGGGTATCATCCGAGGCATCATACAGCTCACCGGCCAGCATTTTTTCAAGTTCTGTTTTCATAGGTATATTCATCAATAATAAAATATAACAGTAGACCGGGCACTATTATTAAGGTTGCTTAATACGTCCTTGCAGTCATTTCGACCGGAGGGAGAAATCTTCTTCAGTCGATTTGTATACGGCAGAAGATTTCTCACTGCGGTCGAAATGACGGGGAGATAGTTGACGTAATGTTAAAATTATCTGATTATTTACTTCTTCAAATTCTCCTCAAATAATTGATAGATGCGCTTATATTCATCAGCCCAGCTGCTGGGGGTGGTAAAGCCGTGGTCTTCTACCGGGTAAGGGGCCAGGCTCCAGTTCTCCTTGTGCAGTTCAATTAGTTTTTGGGTGAGGCGCACAATATCCTGAAACTGCACATTCTGGTCTACCATACCATGGCACAGCAACAGGTGCCCTTTCAGGCCGTTCGCAAAATAGATAGGCGAACTCAGGCGATAGGCTTTCTCATCATTATAAGGCTCATTCAAGATATTAGCGGTATAGCCATGATTGTAATGCGCCCAATCGGTTACTGATCGTAAACCGGCACCGGCAGCAAATACATCGGGCTGGGTAAACAGGGCCATCAGGGTCATGAAACCACCGTAGGAACCACCGTATATACCTACATTTTTAGGGTTGATGTTGTATTTTTCTACTAAGTACTTTACCCCGTCCACCTGGTCATCCAAATCCTTGCCGCCCATGTGGCGGTAAATGCCGGTGCGCCAGTTGCGTCCATAGCCCGAGCTCCCGGTGTAATCAATATCAATCACCGTATAGCCGTTATCAGCCAGCAGGTTGTTGAACATGTACTCATGAAAATAACTGCTCCACCAGTAATGCACGTTTTGCAGGTAGCCGGCACCATGTACAAACACCACCGCCGGCCTTGAGGCCGCCGGGTTTTTAGCCGGATACACCCGTGCGTAAACATCGCTGCCATAACGGTTCTTAAACGCTACTACCTCCGGCTCGCGCCATTGGTAAGATTTAAATTCGGGTGTAACTGAATTGGTTACCTGAATAGCTTTTGCGCCCGGCCTGTTGGCTTGCAGGTATAGGTCCCAGGGTTTGTTGGAATAGGAATAGCGAATAGCCAGCCACTTTTCATCAGGCGATAACTCTACCTCATTGCCGCCTTTCATACTGGTGAGCTGTACCGGCGTACCGCCGGTAACCGGCAACCGGTAATACTCCGTAATACCGGGATGCTGCATATTGGCGGTAAAGTAGAACATCTTTTTGTCTTTCGAGAGGTCGAGCGACTGCACTTCCCAATTACCTCGTGTCAGCTGCTTTTTGGTACCGGCCACAACATCGGCTACGTACAGATGCGAGTAGCCGCTGGCTTCGCTCTGGAAATAAAAATGTGTGTTATCAACCCAACCCACATTACCGCCCGAAAAGCTGCCGCCCCCCACGCCGGGGCCGCCAACCCAGGCTTCATCGCGCTGGCGGTCAATCAGGCTTAGTTTGCCGGTAGCCGGGTCAAGCTTCATCAGCCAGCGGTCCTTATTATCTTGTGCATTAATTACCACTACCGCATTCCTGCCGTCCTCGCTCCAGTAGGGGCCATTGATAATTACTTTGCGGTCTTCGTTACGGCTCTGGCGTTCTTCTAATTGCTTGGGGTAATCTTTCACATAATCGGGCAAATCCTTGATGCCCGGTATTTCTTTGGTAGAAATAATATACACGGTATCGCGCTCACGGTCGAACACAAAACTTTGCGACGAGGATTGCGGTGCACCTACCTTCGAGCGGTTGTTGATATCCTCGGTATAGCCAGATGCGGTTACAAAGTTGGGCACTACGGTAGTCTTTACCCCTTCGGCCTGCTTAATTAGCCGGTAGGTAATATAGTGCCGGTCGGGGCTTAATTGCACATAGCTCAGCGATTGGTCGCCAATGGTAAGTTCTTTAAGGCGTTTAGGTTGCAGTTCACGGCGCTCGGCAGCTTCGGCTTTGTCAGTTTTGGCCTTGTCACGAATGACCTCAAACAGCTCGGTTTGTTCGCTTTTTAACCATTGCCCCTGCTGGTCGCCGCTTAAAGTGCTGCCAACTTGCCGGGGCGGGTTACCGCCCTGTGCAGCACCCCTGCGACCTGTAGCAGCTATAGTAGGTGCCCCCGCTGCCGAACGGCTGAAGTTAGTGAGCTGTGTAAGCTGGCCGGAATGCAAGTCAAGTTCATATAAGTTATCGGCCCGCATATACAATATGCTGGTTTCGGCAGTGGTAAAGGAAGGGTTACTTTCACGTTCGGTGGTAGCAGTAAGCTGCTTTGTGCCACCCGAGTTGAGGTCAAACCAGTACAGATCGCCATTACGTTCAAACAGCCGGGCGGTATGGCGGCGGTTCCATACACCATTGGGCGGGTTCAGGAGGCGGCGTTCTACTAAACTTACCTTTTGCGGGCGCAGGCTGCCGGTGGTGATGCTGTATAGGGCATCCTGATCGGCACTCTCCGGGTTCCAGTTGAAATATACCTGCTTACTATCATCACTCCAGCGGATGTTGGTGGGTGAGGTACCCATCCATTTAGGGTCGCGCATAATTTTTTCAATGGTAAGCGGGCCCAAAGTTTGGGCAATGGCACCATGAAGCGTGGCAGTAAAGAGCAGTAGTGTAAAGATTTTTTTCATACCGAAATAAAGAGATTCCAATTAATATGGCTGCAATTTAATAAGTTGCAGCAATTAACCTGAATTACCTCAGCGTATTGTTACACAATGGAACTCAATGGCACCAGCTTTAAACTTCGTATTTGGGCACTTACTGATGCGCCCGCATTGCAGAAACATGCTGGCAATCCCAACATTTATAACCTGCTTTTAGACCGTTTTCCTAAGCCATACACGTTAAGTGATGCTACCGCATTTATCGAAATGCAGTTAACACAGCCTCAGCCGCCCGCCAATTTTGCTATTGAAGTGAATGGTAAAGCTGCCGGTGTAATTGGTATAGAATTTCGTGGCGATGTATACAGCAAGACACCCTTATTAGGCTATTGGCTGGGTGAAGCCTACTGGGGCCGGGGCATTATGGCCGAAGCCGTAAAACTGATAACCAATTATGCCTTTGCCACTTTTGATATTATTTGCATACAGGCCAATACGCTAAACATCAATCCAAAATCGATGCGGGTACTGGAAAAAGCCGGTTATGAAAAGCAAGCGGTATTAAAGCAATCGGTGATTAAAAATGATGTGGTGTTGGATGAGCATGTTTATATGGCCTACAAGTCTTAACCTAAAAATAGGTACATATCAGTATATTGCTTAAGCCATCTCTGTTTACTTAATAACTAATCTGTTAATTCACCATGCGTCCTTCCAAATCTACCCTGCGGGCAAAAGGATTTAAATACTGATTAACCAGCACAGCAAACTCACGCCGGGTTACAGGCCGGTTCAAATCAAACGCCTGCTTAAAGTGATAGGTAAGCTGCCACTGCCTTTGCAGTTTGGCTTGTAATACATCTGGTGCGGTTAAGGTAAACTCACTGATCAGCGACAACAGGTTGCCTACGGTGAATTGTTCAACTGGTTTTATGCGGTTGAACCATAAAAAAGAGCGGGTATACGTTTCTAATAGTACAGGTTTAATCTCGGCAGTATTTACCGCAACGTCCGGCATAAAATTCAGAATGGCAGCACGGCCATCAGCGGAGCGCTCGCCTTGCAGCAGGCCGGTAGCGGCCACCTGTTGTGTAGCCCGCCAATCGGCATCAGTAGAAGCAATGTCGGCAAAGGGGAGCAGAACGCCTTTGTGATCCAGCAGTTCGCCCTGTATCATTCGCACATTCAAGTTTTGCGTGGTGGTTTCAAAAAAGGCACAGTAAGCTGCAATGGTGCCTGCGCCCTGCCCTAATAGCAGTTGCGCCGCCGGGTTATCCAGCGCCCTGTTCACCTGGTAGGCAGCCGAAATTACCGGGCCGGTAACCAGCAGGTTGTTTACATTTTTTGCTATAACAGCACCCAATGGAATTACAAAAGCCGGTAAAGGCCTGCCGGTATTTACACTTCCATTGTTCACTGCTATAGATGTACGGTAAAGCTGGCTATGCGTATAGGGTTGGTACACATCATCAATACCGGTATGAACCAGGCCCAGGAGTTGTCGCCCGGTGCTGTCGCGATGATCGGCATCTGTAATAAAAACCGCACCGGCAGCCAGGGCAGCTTTGCCGGTTTCGGTAGCATCAATCAATAATTTGGTTTTAATGTATAACGGCTTGCCGTTGTTAAGAACGTTCACTTCCCAACCGGTACCGCTTTTTTTGATCGTCAGCCACTGCGTATTCAGTTGTACAGTCAGCTTTTTAACGGTATCTGTCATGATTTTTAGAACTGCTAAGGCTGTTGTGTAAGAAACCTGTTGCTGGTTGACAGCGGTAATTTTATGAGCAGTATTATAGGCTTGCAGATGTTTCTGAAACTCGCTCCATATACCTGATGTTAACGTTTTGTTTTGCGTGAGGCTGATCGCGGCTGCTGCATTAATCAGCTGCCTGCCAGGTACAATCAGTATAGTTTTTACCTTGCTGCGGGCGCATTGCAGGGATGCCGCCGTTCCGCTGTAAGTGCCGCCTATCACCAGTACATCAGTTTTGATGGTTTCAGCAAAAAGGGCGGTGTTTATAAAGATTACAAAGGCAAATACAATATATTTCAACATGCGGACTGCAAAACAAGCATTAAAATGCTAAATTAGGGCAAACCTTTTGCCCATAACATGAAAATCTCTACCAAAAAGTATTTATCTATCGGCATTGCCAGCAGTTTAAGCTTTGTACTGGGCGCTTTTATTACTAAAAGCACTAATAATGTGCCTATTACCGCCGGCATGGTGCAGGAAGCTGAAAAAATCATCGGCCTGAATTTTACCGCCGCTCAGGCAGATTCTATGCTGAACAACTTAAATCAGTACAATAATTCCTACACCGCACTGCAAAAGCTGAATATGCCCAACAGCGTAGTACCGGCGCTCAATTTTAACCCGGTGCCGGTAGGGTTTGCCTACCCCGACACAAAAAGTGGTTTTAAACTTTCGAGAGCAGAGAAACTCAAACTGCCTGCTAACCGCAATGAACTGGCCTATTACACCATCACCCAACTGGCCGAACTGATACGTACCAAACAAATCAGCTCGGTAGAGTTAACTAAGTTTTTTATTGCCCGGCTAAAGCAGTATCAGCCCAAATTGCTTAATGTAATTACCATTACTGAAGCGCATGCGCTGCAAAAGGCGGGCGAGGCGGATGCCGATATTAAGGCAGGCCGGTACAAAGGCGTATTGCACGGCATCCCCTTCGGCGCAAAGGATTTGCTGGCGCAAAAGGAGTATAATACCACTTTTGGCGCTGTGCCCTACAAAAACCAGAAGCTGGATGTTGATGCCACCGTAATAACTAAACTGGAAAATGCCGGAGCCATACTGATTGCTAAAACTACGTTAGGCGAACTGGCGCAGGGCGATGTATGGTTTGGCGGCAAAACTAAAAACCCCTGGGATATTACCCGGGGCAGCAGCGGTTCATCAGCCGGCTCGGCTTCGGCAGTGAGCGCCGGGTGTGTACCCTTTGCCATTGGCTCCGAAACACTGGGCTCTATCGTATCGCCATCTACCGAATGCGGCGATACCGGCCTGCGGCCTTCCTTCGGGCGCGTAAGTAAGTATTGTGCCATGGCCCTAAGCTGGAGCATGGATAAATTAGGCCCCATTACCCGCAGCGTAGAAGATGATGCCATTGTGTTTAACGCCATTCAGGGTACTGATCCTCAAGATTTGAGTACCATTGCTGCGCCTTTTAATTATGATGGTACCATTAAAAGCCTGAAAGGTTATAAAATAGGCTACCTGGCAACCGATTTCAAGCAAAAATCAGATACGCATACCAGTGATTCGCTTACCCTGGTCAAGCTAAGAGCGCTGGGTGCCGAACTGGTGCCCATTGAATATCCAAAGTTTCCGATTGGTGCATTACGTATTATTTTGAACGCCGAAGCCGGGGCAGCCTTTCAGGAATTGCTGTTAGATCACCGCGAAGACCAGATGGTACTGCAAAATAAATCGGCCTGGCCCAATACCTTCCGCTCCGCCCAGTTTATTCCCGCTGCCGAATATATACAGGCTAACCGTGCCCGTACAATGTTGATACAGCAATGGTATGAGAAACTAAAAGGGCTGGATTTGTACATTACCCCCACCTGGACATCGAACCTTGTGCTTACCAACCTTACCGGCAACCCCTGTGTAGTGCTGCCCAATGGCTTTAATGCCAAAGGCAATCCCATCAGCATTACTTTTATGGGACAACTGTTTGGCGAGGGAAAATTGCTGCAGGCTGCTAAAGTATACCAGGATGCTACCGATTTTCATAAAAAGCATCCGGCTTTAAATTTTTAAACATCGTTAAACTGACCCCATGAAAACTGAAGAACAATTACGCTACCCCACAGGCCGTTTCACGCCGCCTGCCTCTTATACCCAGGAGGATCTGCGACTATATATACAAGAAATTAAAACACTGCCCGGCCGACTGCGCAATGCGGTTATTAAATTGACCGATGCCCAGCAAAACACGCCTTACCGCACCGGTGGCTGGACGTTAAAACAGGTAGTACACCACCTTGCTGACAGCCACATGCATGCCCTGTGCCGCATAAAATTCGCACTTACCGAAGCTAATCCTACTATTAAACCCTATGCAGAAGCCGACTGGGCTACCCTGCCCGATTACCACCTTCCGGTAGAATCATCCTTTAAACAGTTAGAAGGCATACACCAGCACCTGACAGCGCTTTTCGAGAGTTTTACGGAGCCGGAATGGGCAAAAACATTTCAGCATCCGGAGTTAGGAACAATTAATTTGAAGTGGCTGCTGGCACAGTATGCCTGGCACGGTAAGCATCATTTGGCACACATTACAGAGAAAAGCAGGGAGATGCTGCAGTAACAGCAGTTTCTGCTTCCGTTTGATTGTAACAGTGTTTATACTTATTGTAAGTTAAGTGTTGTATTTTGCAGAAAGATTGCTGCCGAATACTTTTAATTTCATCACACCACTTAACTACACATACCCATGTTATCTGCTCAATACAAATTAAACGGAAGAATTTGGATTGAATCTTCAGATGGCCCTTTAATAGGGCCGGGGCGGGTTGATCTGTTAGAACGCATACAGCAATGCGGCTCCATCCGCCAGGCTGCATTGCAGATGCAAATGTCATACCGGCAAGCCTGGCAGTTGATTGATGATATGAATACCCGGCTTAACGAACCTGTAGTAATGTCGCACCGGGGCGGCAAAGGCGGCGGCTATGCCGAGGTAACTGAGAATGGCTTGCGGGTGATACAGCAATTCAAAATCATTGAGCAGCAATTTCAGAAGTTTTTAGCTGCATGCAGTGAACAACTTAAAACAGATTGAACCTGCTTATTTGCAAAATCAGGGCAGCATATCCAATTCTGCTTTATACCTTTACGCATGCGTTGGTCCTACCTTTTATTTTCAGGCGTTATGGCACTTACTGCCTGCCAGTCGTCAAACTCACCTGTAACTACGAAAAAGCCAGATTCTGCAATTGCTAAAATAGCGGTACAAGAAAAGCCAAATGCGCCGGCCTCGCATTTGATTGGTGTATGGCTGGACGAAACCCTGAAAACCGAACAGGGAGAAAAGATTGCTTATCAAATGGTGCGCAGTGGTGAAAAAACGTATCTGCAGGTAATTAGCTTTACCGGTACAAAACTGGATGTAAACGATAACCCGCCACTATCGCCTTCAGCAATGGAGCTAAAGCGCAATGGGCAAAAATACATCAGTACAGAAAGGCCTAACGAAATTTACACGTTTGATAAAAGCGGCGCTATGCTGGTATATGATGAAACCGGCCTGCTGATGAAATGTAAACGGATGCTGTAAAAGCATTACCAATATTACTTCCGAATTATTTTGAAGTAGATATTCCTTCCTCTTTAGCTTTCTTAATATTTCCTACCAGTTCGGGGTTTTGAGGCGGCAGCTTGCTGGTAGTTACCTCCACCTCTTCCTGCTTCACATGCACCGCATATGGGGCCGGCTCTATATGGCTGCCATTGGCTTCGGCATATACCTGGGTAAACTCGGCACCTATGTATAATATGGCTGCCGTGTAATAAATCCATACCAAAAGTACGATAAGCGACCCTGCGGCACCATAGGCAGACTCCTGAGCAGAGTAATGCAGGTACAAGCTAATCAAATACTGACCCAACATGAATAATATAGCGGTAAAGAAGGCACCTGAACGCACATCCTTCCATTTAATCTTTGCATCGGGCAGCACCTTAAATACAATACCAAACAGCACCGAAATGACCAGGAAGGAAATAAACAGGTTAATACCATCAATTAACCAAATGGTTATACTGGGTAAAAAGTGCTGCAATTTATCGGTTATTGCTGTAATTATTACATTAACTAAAAGCGTAACCAATAACAAAAAGCCCAAGCCGCCAATCAGCGAAAATGAAACAAAGCGGTTAGTTAAGATTTTTACCCAGCCCCTTTTAGGTTTAGCTTTTACTTTCCAGATAATATTCAGGGAATCCTGGATTTCTAAAAACAAACTGCTGGCACCAATGAGGAGCGTAACAATACCCGAAATTAAAGCAAATCCGCTTTTACCGGAAAGTTGTAAATGGCCTATGATACTTTGTATTTGTGCTGCAGCTTCTGCCCCTACGTAGCGGGCAATTTGCGGGTATAAGCGGCCCGAAGCAGCATCATTGCCATAAACCAATCCCGCCATGGAAATAATTAAAATCAGCAATGGCGCAATAGAAAAAATGGTATAATAAGCCAGTGAAGCACTTAATTTTAAACCATTATCATCAGAGAAGCCTGAAAAAGTAGCCACCAGCACTTTCCACAATTCTTTAAAATAAGCTTTCGAGAAATATTTTTTCATAAAGGAGATACCATTTTACAACTGTTGGGCAGCTGTTTAACCATAGTTACTTGGCTATAGTACAGCAAAAATCAACTTAAAGTTTTACAAAAGTGCAAAATGCACAATCAGATAAAATTTGTTTACCTGAAAATATCACCGCGCTGATAATACCAGTAAATCCAGATCCTTACACGGAATATTAAAACGTTCGGCCAGGTGCTTATTGGTTAAATGGCCATTGTAAATATAAACCGCATTTCGTACACCGGCTTTTTGCCATATTACATTAGCAATGCCGCCCTTTTCACCAATATCCAGCAGTATAGGCGTAAATATATTAGTTAACGCATAGGTGGCTGTACGGGCCACGCGTGAGGCAATGTTGGGCACACAGTAATGAATGACATCGTACTTGCGGAATACCGGATGCGCATGATTGGTTACCCTTGAGGTTTCAAAACAGCCGCCCTGATCAATACTTACATCAATAATTACGGAGTTGGGCTTCATGTGGCTTACTGTTTCCTCAGTTACAATACAGGGGCTGCGGCCATCTTCGGCGCGCATGGCGCCTATGGCTACATCGCAGGTGGTAATGGCTTTTTCCAGCACAATGGGCTGCATCACCGAGGTAAACACCCGGTTGCCAATGCTGCTCTGTAAGCGGCGCAATTTATAAATTGAGGGGTCAAATACCTTTACTTCGGCACCCAGTGCCAATGCGGTACGGGCAGCCAGTTCGCCTACGGTACCAGCGCCTAAAATCACGATCTCGGTAGGCGGTACACCGGTTATACCACCCAGCATCAGCCCTTTGCCGTTAAATACATTGCTCAAATATTCGGCAGCGATTAATACTGATGTAGCGCCCACAATTTCACTCATAGCGCGTATTACGGTGAGGATGTTGCCCTCATCACGCAGATGCTCATAAGAAAGTGCTGTAATTCTTTTATTAAGCAGCGCCTGCAGATTTTCAGTTTTCAGGGTAGAAATCTGAAGTGTGGAAATCAGGATTTGCCCCGGCTTCATCAGCTCTATCTCCGGCATCATGGGCGGAGCAACCTTAATCACAATGTCCGACTCGTAAACGGATTTGCTGTCGTACACAATTTGTGCGCCTTGCTCGCTGTAATCCTTATCAGAAAAATTAGCGGCCTGGCCGGCATTGGTTTCCAGCATCACCTGGTGGCCGTTATTCACCAGCAGCGCTACAGATAGCGGGGTTAAAGCAATGCGGTTCTCCTGAAAAGATATTTCGCGCGGAATGCCAATCTGTAAACTGTTTTTACGGCTCTTTACTTCCAGCATCGACTCCTGAGGCTGCAGCATGGCCTGCTTCGCTACATCTGAAAAACCGCTATATAACCCTGAACTCATGTCTGCTCTTTTTCCGGCTGATGAAGTTATGCAATTCCCCTCGCATTTTAAAACTAAAAGTTTTCAATGGTGATATGCCGTGCCTGCCGGGCATCGACTGCTATGCTTATTTTAAGGAAATGGTCGGGCAGTAAATCCGGTATTTTTTCGGGCCATTCCACAAAGCAGTAATCACCCGAATAAAAGTATTCCTCGTAACCCATATCCAATGCTTCGGTCTGATTTTTAAGGCGATAAAAATCGAAGTGATACACTTTCCCCTGCCTGCCCTGGTACTCATTCACAATAGAAAAGGTAGGGCTGCTGGCCTGTTCTAATACGCCCAATTGGCTGCATAATTCCTTAATGAGCGAGGTTTTACCGGCCCCCATTTCACCGTAAAACAAGAATACTTTTTGGTTGGCCGCTTGGCCAAGGATTGTTGTGGCTGCTTGGGGAAGCGCTGGGAGAGAATTAACGGTCATTCTTTCGATAAGCTATAACTTCTAAATCGCTGATTTTTCCGAAAGCTTTGTCTGCTGATACTATAGGGATATTTTTATTGATTGCAGAAGCAGCAATTATACTATCAGGTAGTTTAAGCAACCCCGTTCTTCGTAATTCAATAGCTTTAAGCTTAACATCTTTATCAAGCTCAACAATGTTTACTGATTGAATGAAGGTATCTATAATTTCAATTTCAGCAGATGAAAGATTCTTGGAAGCGTACAACTCAATTTCGGTAATGATAGATATAAAAACAGTTTGCCCCTCTAACAAATCGGCTAAATTAACATCGCCCCCTAATAAATAAATACAAATGTTAGTATCTATAAATATTTCAGTCCCATTCATTACGCAACCGCTGTTGAATAACTAATGCATCTTCATCAAATTTAATCTTACCGCAAAATTTCTTTGCATCAAATTTCTTTACGGATTTGCGCTTGGCAAGCATTTCTTTGACAGCCTTGATATCAGCACTGTCTTTTATCTCTATCACCATAATCAAACTTACTAAATTAACCTGAATTATTTAGGCCCGTAAGTGGCAATCGGTACAATCATTTCCTCTAATGAAATACCCCCGTGCTGAAAGGTTTCGTTGTAAAGGTTTACGAAATGGTTGTAGTTATTAGGATATACAAAATAGCTGTCCTCTTTGGCAAATACAAAGCTGGAGCTTACATGCAGGCGGGGCAGCTGGGCATCGGCCGGGTTACGGATATGGAATACCTCTTTGGCGGTAAAATTTAAATTTTTGCCCTGCTTATAGCGCAGGTTGGTATTCGTATTACGGTCGCCGATAATTTTGCTTGGGTTTTTCACCTTTATAGTACCGTGGTCGGTTGTAATAATTACCCGTACCTGCTTCTGCGCCAAAAACTTCAGCAAATCCAGCAATGGCGAATGCTCAAACCACGACAGGGTAAGTGAGCGGTAGGCAGCATCATCACTGGCCAGTTCACGTATCATCTGCATATCGGTACGCGCGTGCGACAGCATATCCACAAAGTTGTAGACCACTACGTTCAGCTCGTTTTTCAGCAGGTTGTTTACCGAATCATTTAGTGAACGGCCTTCATCTATATTTAATATTTTATGATAGGAGTATTTGCACTCTTTGCGCAAACTGCGCTTAATCTGGTCGCCTAAAAAAGTTTCTTCATGCAGGTTTTTACCGCCTTCGTCCTCGTCATTCTGCCACAGGCCGGGAAAACGTTTTTCCATTTCCAGTGGTGTTAAACCGGCAAATATGGCATTACGGGCATATTGAGTAGCGGTAGGCAGGATGCTATAATAGGTGTCTTCTTCTTCCAGCCGGAAATATTCCGTAATGATAGAGTTGATGATCCGGTATTGATCATACCGCAGGTTATCAATCAGGATAAAAAACAGCGGGCCGCTTTCCAGTTTTGGGAACACCTTCTTTTTAAACAACTGGTGCGAAAAGGTAGGTGCCTTGTCCGGGTTCTTCATCCAGTCGATGTAGTTCTTTTCTACAAATTTGCAAAATTGGGTATTGGCCTCTGCCTTTTGCATGGTTAAAATCTCGTGCATCCCGGCATCTTCCAGGCGCTCCAGCTCCAGTTCCCAGTAAATGAGCTTTTTGTAGGCATCAACCCATTCCTGGTGGCTCAGGTTGTCATTCAACGTCATGCCCAGCGTTCTGAAGTCCTGCTGGTAGGCCATGGTGGTACGCTCGGTAACCAGGCGCTTGTTCTCCGTAAGTTTTTTAATGGTGAGCAATACCTGCTTGGGGTTTACAGGCTTGATCAGGTAATCATCAATGCGCGAGCCTATGGCGTCCTCCATCATCGGCTCCTCCTCATTTTTGGTAATCAGTACCACCGGTACATCGCCATTGATGCCTTTGATTTGGGTGAGGGTTTCCAGGCCGGTAAGGCCGGGCATATTTTCGTCTAAAAATACCAGATCGTAATAATTGCTTTTAAAAGCATCTACGGCATCCATGCCATTGGTTACGGTTTTTACCTTGTAACCTTTTTCGTTCAGTAGTAATATATGGGGCTTTAAAAGGTCGATCTCGTCATCGGCCCAAAGTATCGTAGTTTCTTGCATGTCGGCACAAATATGTTCGGTTATAACCTATTATTATAGCATTTGTTGTTATAAACTTTTTCGCCTTAACAATTATTAACACTTGCATAGTGCAGGGTTTGCATTAATTTAACATTTTTGCAAAGCACTTACAGGTACACTTGAATAAGAAGAAAATTATCAATGACCCGGTGTACGGCTTCATCACTGTACCTACCGATCTGGTGTTTGACCTGATCGAACACCCTTACTTTCAGCGCCTGAGATACATCAAGCAATTGGGCATGACGCACCTGGTTTATCCCGGTGCGCTGCATACCCGTTTCCATCATGCGCTGGGCGCCATGTACCTGATGCGGCTGGCTATTGAAACGCTGTGTGATAAGGGGCTGAACATTACAAGTGAGGAACAAGAAGCCGTGCAAATAGCCATCCTGTTGCACGATATTGGCCACGGCCCCTTCTCTCATGCTTTAGAGCGGCACATTGTACAAGGAATATCGCATGAGGATATCTCAGCCCTGCTGATGGATAAGCTGAACCATTATTTCGGGGGCAGGCTTACGATGGCGATTGAGATATTCAAGGATGAGTACCCCAAGCGATACCTGCATCAGCTGGTATCCAGCCAGCTGGATATGGACCGGCTGGATTATCTTAACCGCGACAGCTTTTATACCGGCGTATCAGAGGGTATTATCAGCTCGGAGCGCATTATTAAAATGCTGAATGTAGTGGATGATAACGTGGTGGTGGAAGAAAAAGGCATTTACTCCGTTGAAAAGTTTTTGGTGGCCCGCCGGCTGATGTACTGGCAGGTGTACCTGCACAAAACCGTTACCTCGGGCGAGCAGTTACTGGGCAAAATTTTACAGCGGGCACGGATGCTATCCTTACAGGGGCAAAAACTTTTTGCCACGCCGGCATTAAACCATTTCCTCTCACAAAATATCTCAAGAGAACAGTTTATCAGCGAGGATCATCATATTGAAAAATTTACCTGCCTGGATGATACCGATATTATGGCAGCGGTAAAAGTATGGACAGGCAGTGAAGATAAGGTGTTATCGATACTTTGTAATAATTTTGTGCAGCGGCGGCTCTATCATGTAGATATTACCAACGAGCGGCCCAATGATATACTGATGGACGAGCTTTGCCGCCGGGCCATGAAAAAATATAACGTAAATGCAGAAGAGGCGGAGTATTTTGTGTTTAAAGACGTGATCAGCAATAATGCTTATAAAGTAAATGATGCCAAGATCGGTATACTAATGAAAGACAGAACCATAACAGATATTACCATAGCCAGTGATAACTCCAGTTTAGAGGCCTTAGCCAAAACGGTAGAAAAGTATATTCTTTGCTATACCAAAGACCTCGATTGAAGTGTATGGAGGTTAATATATATAATTTGCTGCTTAATTTTTAACCTTTAAATTTGCCCGATGCAATTTACTGCCCAGGAAATAAGCTTAATGCTGAACGGAACTGTTGAAGGCGATACTGCGGCAGTAATCAGCCATCTGGCAAAAATTGAGGAGGCCCGCCCGGGCTGCCTTTCTTTCCTGTCAAATCCCAAGTATGAGCATTACCTGTATACCACACAGGCTTCGGTGGTTATTATAAACCGCAACCTGACATTAAACGGCCCGGTACTGCCTGCATTAATCCGTGTAGATAATGCTTACAGCGCTTTTTCGGTATTACTGGAAAAGTACAGTTCGTTAAAACTGGACAAAAAAGGGCAGGAAGAACCGCATTATATTGATGCTACAGCTACCATAGGAAACAATGCCTATATTGGGGCATTCAGTTACATTGGCGCAAATGTAACAATGGGGAACAACTGCAAAATTTACCCTAATGTTTACGTTGGCGATAATGTAATTATTGGCGATAATGTAACCTTGTTTGCCGGAGTGAAAATCTATTTTGACTGTACCCTGGGCAGCAACATTATTGTACATGCCGGCGCAGTTATTGGCAGCGATGGCTTTGGGTTCGCTCCAAAGCCAAATGGCGGCTACACTAAAATTGCTCAGATCGGCAATGTAATTATTGAAGACGATGTAGAAATCGGGGCCAATACTACCATTGACCGGGCTACTATGGGGGCTACCATTATTCATAAAGGCGTTAAATTGGATAACCTGATACAGATAGCTCATAACGTAACCATCGGGCATGATACGGTAATGGCAGCGCAAACCGGTATTGCAGGCAGCTCCACAATAGGCAGCAATTGTATTATTGGCGGCCAGGTGGGTATTGTAGGGCACCTTACTGTTGCCAACGGCACTCAAATGCAGGCGCAAACGGGGGTAAACAGCTCTATAAAAGAGCCGAACAAAAAGTGGGGCGGCACACCAGTACAGCCTTACCAAAACTTTTTGCGCTCCAGTGTAGTTCATGACCGGCTGCCCGAACTGGAGAAGAAAATCAGAGAATTAGAAAAAATTATAACAGAGTTACGGAGCCATCCTGAAAACGTATAACAGGTATGGCTCTTAACACCAAGTAGGATGAATGTAAAACAAAGAACCATTAAAGCGGCAGTATCGGTATCGGGAACCGGATTACATACCGGGGAACGTGTAACCATGACGTTTAACCCTGCCCCCGAAAACCACGGCTTCAAATTCAGAAGGGTGGATGTGGAAGGGCAGCCGGTAATTGACGCTGATGTGGACAATGTAACTGATACTTCGCGCGGCACAACCCTTACCCAGAACGGCGCCAGTGTGAGTACGGTAGAGCACGTATTGGCAGCATTGGTGGGGTTGGAACTGGATAATGTACTGATTGACCTGGACGGCCCTGAAACGCCGATTATGGATGGCAGTTCGATGCCGTTTGTAGATGCCATAGGTAAAACCGGCTTTACTGAGCAGGATGCCGACCGTGAGTATTATCATATTCCCTACAACATACATTATACCGAGCCCGACCGTAAAGTTGAGATGGTAGCCATGCCGCTGGATGATTACCGCTTTACCTGCATGGTAGACTATAATTCGGCGGTGTTGGGTACCCAGCATGCCAGTATTTCTACTTTATCTGAGTTTGAAAAAGAAATTGCCTCCTCCCGAACCTTCTGTTTTTTGCATGAGCTGGAAATGCTGCTGAAGCACAACCTGATTAAGGGCGGCGATTTAAACAACGCCATTGTAGTGGTGGATAAAGAGGTGAACGATGACGAACTTTTGCATTTAGCCAAGCTGTTTAACCGTGAAGGTATACAGGTAGCACCGCAAGGTATACTGAACAATATTGAATTGCGTCATCAGAATGAGCCTGCCCGCCATAAATTGCTGGATATGATTGGTGATCTGGCTTTAGTAGGTGTGCCGTTGCGCGGCCATATTATGGCCGCCCGCCCTGGCCATGCCGCTAACGTAGCGTTTGCCAAAAAAATTAAATCGCTCATCAAAAAAGAGCGAAGCCGCAAGCACATTAAGGTGTACGACCCCAACACCAAGCCGGTGTATGATACGGTGCAGATTATGAATATACTGCCGCACCGCCCGCCTATGCTATTGGTGGATAAGATTATCGAGCTGACCAAAACCCACGTGGTAGGGGTAAAGGGTGTAACCATGAATGAGCCTTTTTTTACAGGACATTTTCCGGGTGCGCCTGTAATGCCGGGTGTGCTTCAAATTGAGGCCATGGCTCAAACGGGTGGCATTTTGGTATTGAATACTGTGCCCGACCCGGAAAATTACCTTACCTTGTTCCTGAAAATTGAAAACGCACGCTTTAAAGACAAGGTATTGCCTGGCGATACCCTTATTTTCCGATGCGATTTGGTAGCGCCTATCCGCCGGGGCATTGCCCAGATGAAAGGCATTGGTATGGTAGGCGAAAAAATAGTGGTTGAAGCCGAACTGATGGCGCAAATTGTAAGATATAAAGAAAAAGAAGCATGATCCAGCCCTTAGCCTATATTCATCCGCAAGCTAAGATTGCCGATACTGTAGTAATTGAGCCGTTTGTTACCATTCATAAAAATGTAGAGATTGGCGAGGGTACCTGGATAGGCTCCAACGTAACTATTATGGAAGGCGCGCGCATCGGTAAAAACTGCCGCATCTTTCCGGGTGCGGTAATTTCAGCCATCCCGCAGGATTTAAAATTTAAAGGCGAAAATACAGTAACTATTATAGGTGATAATACCACCATACGCGAGTGTGTAACCATTAACCGGGGCACGCAAGACCGATGGAAAACTGAAATTGGCCGTAACTGCCTCATTATGGCTTACTGCCACGTTGCGCATGATTGTGTAATAGGTGATTACTGCATATTTTCCAATAATACTACACTGGCCGGCCACATCACGGTGGGTGATTATGTGGTACTGGCGGGCATGGTAGCTATTCATCAGTTTTGCAAAATAGGTTCACATGCCTTTATCACTGGTGGTTCATTGGTGCGTAAGGATGTGCCGCCCTATATCAAGGCCGCCCGCGAACCGCTTTCCTACGCCGGCATTAATTCGGTAGGTCTGCGTCGCCGCGGTATCTCTGATGAAAAGATCAACGAGATACAGGATATTTACCGCGTGTTGTTTGTAAAGAATAACAACGTAACCAAAGCCATGAACATCATTGAAACCGACTTTAAACCCACCGAAGTGCGAGATGAAATCCTCAATTTTGTGCAGGGCTCGCAGCGTGGTATCATGAAGGGATTTGGGGGTAATTAATTTTGGTTCATTGGTTTAGTAGTCATTAGTTCATTGGTAAGTATAATTTAACTAATGCCTCAATGAACTAATGACTACTGAACCGATGAACCAACTTTCCATCTCCCTGCAAAATATTGGCCGCCGCTACAACCGCGACTGGATTTTCAGGGGAATAGATTACATCTTTTTGCCGGGCGAAAGCTATGCGGTGCTGGGGCCTAATGGGTCGGGTAAATCTACGCTGTTACAAGTACTCAACGGCAGTCTTTCGCCGTCGGCAGGTCAGCTTACCTATACCTTTAACCAGCAGCCGCTGGAAGTGGAGGATGTATATCAATACCTGAGCATGGCCGCACCTTATTTAGAATTAATTGAGGAGTTTACCTTAACGGAGATGATCGATTTTCATTTCCAGTTTAAGGCTTTGTACTCCGGTATAACCAAAGGCAGTATTATTGAACTCTTGGGTTTACAGGCCAGCCGCAACAAAGCTATCCGTTATTTTTCTTCGGGCATGAAGCAACGCCTTAAGCTGGCTTTGGCTTTTTGCGCCGATACGCCGCTGCTTATGCTGGATGAACCTACCTCCAACCTCGATAATCAGGGCATAGAATGGTATTACAGTTTGGTTGAAAACTTTGCCGCAGGCCGCCTTACTGTGGTTGGGTCTAATCAGGAGCACGAATACAGCTTTTGCCGGCACCGCCTGCACATTACCGATTACAAACCGCGGCCTGCCGCACGCTAAGTACTTAACAGCTTGTTTGTTTGCCTTGAAGTGGCTAAGTTTGCACTCACATTAATTATTATGTCTAAAGCATCAGAAATAAAGAACGGAAACATCCTGCGGTTCAATGGCGAGCTGGTTCAGGTTGAAGAGTTTATACACCGCACGCCGGGCAACCTGCGTGCATTTTACCAGGCGCGCATGCGCAACGTAAAGTCCGGCAAACTGGTAGAATACCGTTTCCGTACCGATGAGGAAGTAAACATTGCCCGTGTAGAAACCAATGATTACCAGTACCTGTACGAAGATGGCAACGACCTGGTGATTATGGATAACACTACTTATGACCAGTTTAATGTACCTAAATTCCTTTTTGGCAACGGCGTTAAATTTTTAAAAGAAGGTGCCAATGTAATTGTAGCCTTCGAAAGCGACGAACCCATTATGGGCAAAGCTCCGGCCTCTGCCGAACTGGAAATTACTTATACCGAGCCTGCCGTGGCTGGCAATACTTCAACCAATGCTTTGAAAAATGCTACCGTTGAAACCGGCGCCGAAATTAAGGTACCATTATTTATCAATATTGGAGATAAGGTAAAGGTAGATACCGAAACCGGCGCTTATGTGGAGCGGGTAAAGGGATAATTCTTTACACTACACATATTGTTTGTCATCCTGATCGAAGCGGCATTTAATCGCAAAGATATCCACAACACGTCATTGCGAGGAACGAAGCAATCACTGACTTACACAGCGGCCATGCCTATCAGTGATTGCTTCGTTCCTCGCAATGGCGCGCTGCCTTTATATACAATGCTTTTTACAAAAAATTTAACCTTTGCTTAGAACGGCTATATAATTAAATGCCGCGATAGCGAAGGATTTGTGCGGTAGATAACCAGCTTTACAGTTCCTTCGCTATCGCTCAGGATGACATTTGTTTTTAAAGTGAAATGACCAAGCAGCAATTACGTAAGCATTTTACTACCCTCCGGCAACAGCTCACTTTAACGGAGTACGATGCCCTCAGCCAGCAATTGCTGCGGCAGTTTCAACAGGTGGATTTAACCGGTATCAACTGCATTCACCTGTTTCTACCGGTGCTGGAACGTAAAGAACCCAACACACTGCTCATTCGAAATTGGTTGAAGGAGCAGCATCCGCACATCAAACGCGTATTCCCCAAAGCTGATTTTACTTCTTATATCATGCAAAGCTACGCTGATGATGAGCATTTACAACTTGTAGTAAATGACTTTGGCATCACTGAACCATTGGAAGGTACCTTAATCAATAATCAGTTAATAGACTTAATTGTAGTTCCACTGTTAGCTGTTGATCAGCAAGGCTACCGCGCAGGCTACGGTAAAGGCTTTTATGACCGCTTCATTGCCCGTTGCCGCCCGGAGGTGCACCTGATGGGGCTGTCTTTTTTTGAACCGGTAGAAAAGATTGATGATCTGCATGAGTTTGATGTACCGCTGCACAGTTGTATTGTGCCCGATAAGATATTGTACTTCAATTAGCCTGCCTTTTGGAACCAGTACATCTTAACAAGTGATGGTTGGTATATATTCGCATCCAGTTAATGCAAACGCTGTTAGCAGTACGTGGCAACCCTAACTAATATCATAACTACCTTTTCCCTATCTCTTTCGTCATTTTCAGGGTAAGCGTGAGCAAGAGCAGTAAGGCTATGCCGCCTGCAATCCATAATACCCAAGCAGGTACAGTACCTGATGGCCTGATGCTTTTAGCATACGGCAACAAAAGTACCGGCCCGTGCCCTACTACCTGCAACCGGCGATTAATACTGTCGGCAAAAAACTGCAAGTCATACCGTGGCGTGGTTGCTTTGCCATCGCCAAAATATAAGGTATAATGGTGTTGTTTTTCCAGATAGGCAACAAGCGATTGCTGTACTTGATAAGCCAGAACAGATTTTAACCCTAACGGCGGATTGTCTTCATTCAGCATAATCAACTGTAGCCGTTTTGTTTTGGCCGAAATATACAAATCTCCATTATTAGCCGGACTAATGAACGTATCCTGTAACCATTCACGGGTTTTGCCGCTGATGCTGTAAATCTGTAGCTGGCGCCGGTAGTACTTGGTGCCCTCGAACTGTAAATGCAGTTTGTTAATACGATAGGCATCCCTGAAAACAATGTCAATCAGGCTACGGTCTGCCTTGCGTGTAGTTGTAAATTTAACCACAGGCACCGGCACATAATCTGTTAATGCTCGCTGCTGCAGGTAAACACCGGCCTTCAGGATACGTACAGGGGCAAGGGTGCGGTTATTTACCTGTATCTTAAAATACCGGTAGGTACTTACCGGAAAGGCCAGCAACGCTTCAAAAGTTCCATTTTGGTTAGATGCGGTTTGCTGTAAAGTAATCTGTTCCTTAACCGCAAACCAGTGCTGCAAATCGTCGCCTCCTAATACATTTACTGTGCGGTTTACGGCCGTGTTTTGCAGGGTAAGCCATAGCTGATTGATGCCTGACCCGGTCTTGTTTTCTGCGATATAAAAGAGCAGTGAATCTGCTGATGCCGCCATGCGTACCTCTGGCAGCTGCCGGTAACTGCTTTGCGCCCGTACTGGTAACGCATTACCCGGCAGGTAAGGCACTGCATTGCTGTGCTCATCCATTAACCTGATATCTGCCAGGCCGGGCTGGCACTTTGCAGTTAAATCAGGCTGCAGGGCAATGCTGTAGAACCGGCCCGAATCTACCTGCTGCACCGCCGCTTTGTATTTAAATTGCTGCTGTGCCAGTGCCGGTGTACAAGCCAACAGCAGCAAAGCGCTAATTTTTGCTTTCAGGCGTAGCTTCATCTTCTGCAATAATTTTTTTAACCTTTTGATACATAAAAGAAACAATAAGCAGCAATACGCCCAGGCAAAAGAAGGCGGCTATTTTGCCTGCCGGCGGAATGTTGCGGATATCGAACAGGAAAAGCTTGATCAGCGTAATCGAAAAAAGGGTTAGCGAAATAATGCGTAGTGTACTTACCTTATAACGCATACCCAGCCACATCAGCGCGAAGGACAGCAGGCCCCATAATACCGGCAGGCCGGTTTTGATGTAAACAGTAGTAATACGGTCCAGTGAGTGCTGCGGGGTATAAAACAGCATGTTACTGGCCAAAGAAACTTCCAGGCTCAGGAACAAAACAATGGCCGCGGCAATTACCCAGCTGGCTATCTTCACTAATCTTTCCGGCAATTGCTGCCTTGCTGCCTGTATCAGCTGGTAAAACAGCATTCCTGCTATAACAACACTTGCCCAATGAGCTATAAAGTGTGCCGGCTGTGCCATGTGCAGTACCAATATACGGTATTGCGCATCAAAAAATGACGGGCTAACCAGCAGGTAGATAATAACAGCAAGCGCCGGTAAAATTAAGTTTATAAGGGGAGGTAGCTTTATTGCCGTAATCTTGCGGAGAACCATGCAAAAGATATAAATGAAAGCCGGTATGTACAGCATCAGGTACAGCGCATTTAATGCGGTATCAGGGTAGTGGTTTAAAAACTGATGATTAATTTCCAGATAGCCGCTCAAAAAGAGAAGTACAAATGCGGTATATTGGTATATGCGTTTTTTTATCTTTATGCCGTAAAGGCTTCCCGATTCATCCTTACTGATAAGAAGGTAGAGCAAATAGGAGCTTAAAGCCGCCATTAGCGTAGTGATAAAGCCTTTATTGGCTATTATAGTTAGGGTTAATGCTGGCGAACTGTAAAGTTGTTGCCAATCTATAAACAAACTCAGAAGCATCATAGCCCATACAATAAGGGCGGTTAGCTTCATTAGCTGTATGCCCGATTTGAGGTAGAGCCAGTATAACAGCACGGCTTCGGCAGCCCAAAACATAGTGACATAATGCCCGTGAAGCTGTATGGGAGCCGTAAGCGAGATGAAGGTTAAGGTAATGCCAATCAGCAGATACAGTATATTGGTATCTGCCTTTTTTATTTTGAACAGCACGAATGACAGTATCAGGTTTAGTACTGCCAGGCTGGCCGAAAACACCCCCCGCAAGCCTCCCTGGTGCATGGCCGTAAGCAGGTACAGGCCTGCTGCAAAATAAAGCGAAGTATTGATGAGCAGTATGCTGAAGTCGACCGCAACAAATGCCTTGTTTTCCTTTACATTATTGGCCACGTTGGTAGTGAAAAATAACAGGTACAGTACACTGCAATACCAGAAACCCAACACATAAGCATTGGGCGGAAGTATAGCTATAATGGCTGTGCAGATAAGTACCGTAAGTGCAAAGGCCGATATATTGAGGATGCGCCATAACTTAAAGTAAGCAATGGCCAGCAAACCGGCATTTAATATAATAATATAGATAAATAAGGCATTGTAATTGGCATGCCCGCTACTTACCATGAACGGACTGCTTAAACCGCCCACCAGGGCAATTACCGCCAGTTCTTGCCTGTCATACAGCAGGGAAAGCACTACCGCAAAAATGGTAATTACAATCAGGATAATAAAAGAGGCGGTTTGGTTGAACAGATGAAACTGGTGATAAGCCAGCGTAATGGTAAAATATAACACCGCAAGCCCGCCGCCTACCAGCACCGAACTAAAGGCCTTATAGCTGCTGCGCAAACGATGTGCTATGCCAATAAGGATAGCGCCGCATAGCACCCCAATGCCCACGCGGCCTACCGGGCCCACCCAGTCATTATCAATGGCGTATTTTACAAAAAAGCCGATGGCCAGCACCAGAATGGCAATACCGATTTTGTTCACCAAATTCTCGCCGATAAATTTTTCCAAATCAGGATGCCGTTCAAAAAAAGACGGACGGGGTGTACGAGGCTTGGGTACAGGCGGGTGGTAAGGTGGTCTTACAGGTAACCTTACCGGCTGCGAAGGCCCGTTGATCACTTCTTTTTGCCGCTCCGCCGGTACAGGTTCGGCCGGGCGCGGTAAAGGTGGCGCCGTTGCTGGTTTGGGTAAAGGCGCAGGCTCTGCGGGTTTAGGCGGCTGCTTTACTTCCGGGCGGGCAGTTTCTGCCGCCGGGCGGTTTTCGAGGCTTTGTTTCAGCAACCGGTGTAGTTCCTGCAGCCTTATATCCAAGCGTTCTATCTTCGTATCATAACTACCCTTGTATCTAACCAGCAGGTAAATGATCACCAGCAGAAGTAAAATCAGTAAAAACTCCATAGGAAAAGGTTAAGCAGTAAATATATAGGATATTTTTACAAAACAGCTATATACCCGGCACTATGTGGTACAGGTTCTTCTCTGGTGTAAAGATGACATCTTTATTTATAACGGAAGCTCAATGGTATATGCCTCAACAAAATTGCCTTCTTCATTTAGCAGAAAACTCATGGGATGCTCCGGGTCTTTAATAATTTCGAACAGCAGGAAGCCCCATTTTTTCCAGAAGCTTTCCAGCACTTGTCCATAGGTTTTTTCCTGCCAGTCATCAAACGGAGGCTTTTGGTGGTTGCCGCGCAGGGGCATAGCCTCAATGTCAATTACATCGGGCAGGGGCAGCACCTGGTATTCGGGCAGGCGGTTAAAAAGGTAAGCCGAGTAGAAAAGGCGGGCGCAAACTTCTTCAAATTGTATAGGATGCAGGGTTTTCCCCTCCAGCTTTTGCAGTACATCTCCGTGGTAGAAACGGTTGGTGCCATTATCCTGCAAGCACAATATTAAGCCGAAATCATTTAACCGGATGCAAAACGTAAGCGTGTTGATCTCATCGCGGTAGCTAAACTCATTTTCCGCATTGTTCACCTTAAACAGCAGCAGGCTATAAGGCTTAAACCCATCGAATTGCAGTGGCAGATTGAGGCTCTGCAGCATGAGGTGCAGGTTGCCAAACTTATGCCGCAATGCCTGACTCAGGTGAAAGCTTTCGCCCATGGCATGCTGCTGCCGTATACCGGCCTGCATCTCATTAAAAATAATGCCGTACAGCAACTTACCCGCCCATTGAAACAACTTAATCTCGTCCAGTTGCTTCACCGCTTCGTAACCATGCTCAAAGGCAGCAGCCACTTCGGTTTCCAGCGGTGCAATAAAGCTTTCGTTTGTTGCTGCGGCGCAAGGCAGCTTCAGATCCTTGTAGCCCACATAGTTCTGGTCCAGCAGCTTGATCATCTTATCCTCCAGCTGGTAACGGGCCATCAGCCAGGCCGGGAAAACCTGTATCTTTTCTTCTTCGGAGTTAAGGGGTTCACCGGTTAAGAAGCAGCTGCGGTTGCCAAAATTAAACTGCTCGAACGGTTGATAAAGTTGTGCCGACATGGGCCGCAAAGATACACAGCTTTTAACCGTTTAATTTTTAGCTTTGATTTTTAACATGAAACTGACGTACCGCCCCTTCGAGCTGCAGCTGAAGCACCGCTTTACCATCGCTAAGTTTTCGCGTACGGCTACACCACTCATGTTGCTGCAACTGGAGCACGAAAGGTACACCGGGTATGGCGAGGCTTCGATGGTGCCTTATATGGGCGAAAGCGTGGAAATAGCTACCGCGTTTTTGAACCAGGTAGATGTTAGCCGGTTTACCTATCCGTTCAACTACCCTGAAATTATAGCTTACTTAGACAGCCTGGCACCCGGTAACCCGGCTATTAAGGCGGCTATTGATATTGCCTTGCATGACTTAGAAGGCAAACTGCGGCAACAGCCCTGCTGGCAGTTACTGGGCAGCAACCCGGCCCTGATGCCGGCAACCAGTATTACCTTGGGTATTGATACACCTGATGTGCTGGCCCAAAAAGTAAGCGAAGCCGAAGGGTTTAAATTCATCAAAGTGAAGCTGGGCAGCGATAACGACAAGCAATTAATTACCACTATTCGCAGCCTTACCGAAGTGCCGCTATATGTGGATGCCAACCAAGGCTGGACGGACCGTGAGCAAAGCCTCGACCTGATTTACTGGCTGCAGGAGCAGGGTGTGCAACTGATTGAGCAGCCCATGCCGAAAACGGATGTGGACGGCAATGCCTGGCTTACCGAACGCAGCCCCATCCCCATCATTGGCGATGAAGCCGTGCAGCGCCTGCCCGATGTGGAAAAGGTGGCAGGCGTATATCATGGCATCAATGTAAAGCTGATGAAATCGGCCGGGATATATGAGGCACAACAGATGATTATAAAAGCCCGTAAACTGGGATTAAAAGTACTCATCGGCTGCATGAGCGAAACCAGTTGCGCTACCCTTGCCGCAGCAGCCCTGGCCCCGCAATGCGACTGGGCCGATCTGGACGGGCCTTTTTTAACCAGCAACAACCCGTTTGCCGCCCCTGCATTTAAAGATGGTAGATATGTATTAAATGATGCGCCTGGACTAGGCCTCTCACTTTAATTGCAAACGCATGTAAACTAAAACAGCGCCGGTGCTTTTAATTAACACGGCGCTGTTTTAGTTCAAATACTCTACAGTAATTACATTTTTGTTGCTGTACTATCTTTCTTCATTTTACGATTCGCCTGCATTTTTTGCTTTTTCATGTCTTTCCACTGCGCAAATTGCTGCTGCTGGGCAGGGGTAAGCACGGCATTAATTTTTGCCTGCGTATCCTCAGCAATAGTTTTTTTCTTTTTGCCGTTGCCCTTTACGCCCGGATGCATCTTTACGCTGTCCAATTGTACCGCACGAGAGGTATAAATGGCATTTACCTTGGTGGCCTGGTCGGCGGTCAGGTTCAGTTGCTTTTGCAAGGTTTTGGTAGCGCGGTCTGCCTTTTGCTGGTCGGTTAATGGGGTTTTAGTTTGTGCGTTAGCCAACAGGCCGAAGCCGGCAACAAAGGCCAGCATCATCAGTAATTTTTTCATTGTGTTGTTTTTGGTTTGGATTGAAAAGGGTTGTTAAAGGTTTATGTGCTGCAATTTAAATATTTTGTTACAGATAGTAAAATTATAAGGTGTCATTCCGATCGTCAGCGAAGAAACTGTATAACAGCAGAGCAAAGCGTACAGGTTCTTCGCTGGCGCTCAGAATGACAGTAATTGGTCGTTACCCAAACAGCAGCCCGAAAACTTCCTCAATCCGCCCCACCGTTTTAATTTCAATATTGAAACGCGACAGGTCCATCTGTGCCTTGTCCTTTTTGCCGCTGGGTAGGTTGTATTTGGAAATAAATATCTGCTCAAAGCCTAACTTCTGCGCTTCAGCAATGCGCTGCTCTACGCGGTTTACAGCACGTATTTCGCCCGACAGGCCTAATTCGCCGGCGAAGCAGGTTTTAGAAGGGATAGCAATATCCTGATTGGAGGAAACAATAGCTACTGCCAAACCCAAATCGATGGCCGGGTCTTCTACCTTAATGCCGCCGGTGATATTCAGGAACACATCCTGGCTCGATAGCCGAAAGCCGCAGCGTTTCTCTAACACAGCCAGCAGCATATTCATACGGCGTGTATCAAAGCCCGTGGCCGAACGCTGGGGCGTACCGTATGCCGATGTGCTCACCAGCGCCTGTGTTTCAATCAGCATAGGCCGCAGGCCCTCCAGCGTAGCGCTGATGGTTACCCCGCTCAGGGCTTCATCACGTTGTGACAGTAAGATTTCGGAGGGATTAGAAACTTCCCGCAAGCCCGCCCCCAGCATTTCGTAAATACCCAATTCTGAGGCTGAGCCAAAACGGTTTTTATTAGCGCGCAAAATGCGGTACACATGGTGCTGGTCGCCCTCAAACTGCAATACCGTATCTACCATGTGCTCTAAAATTTTTGGCCCGGCAATAGAGCCGTCTTTGGTGATATGGCCGATCAGGAATACCGGCGTAGAACTCTCTTTAGCAAAGCGCAGCAGCTCGGCGGTACACTCGCGCACCTGCGATACACTGCCCGGCGTAGATTCAATATGTGCCGAATACAAAGTCTGAATAGAATCCACCACCACCAGATCCGGCTGGATGACTTCGATCTGCTTAAAAATATTCTGGGTAAAAGTTTCGGTCAGAATAAAGCATTCCTGCCCGTTGATGCCCTTGCCTTTAAGGTATGGTGTAAGGCGCTCGGCCCGCATCTTAATCTGGCGGTCGCTTTCCTCACCACTGATATACAGCACCTTCATATTCGGCATGCTCAAAGCCACCTGCAGCATCAGGGTAGATTTACCAATGCCCGGCTCGCCGCCAATCAATACCAGTGAGCCGGATACAATACCACCGCCTAATACCCGGTTCAGTTCCTGGTCGGGCGTAATGATGCGGTGCTCCTCGCTGTACTGAATGTTGGAAACCTGCACCGCCTTGTTGGCCCGTTGCTGCGTGGTAGAACCCGTAGCCTTCCAGTCGGGTATGGCGGCATTTGATTTTTCAATTACTTCCTCTACAAAGGTGTTCCATTGCTGGCAGGCCGGGCATTTGCCCAGCCATTTAGGTGACTCGAAGCCGCAATGCTGGCAGAAATATGATGTTTTAGTTTTAGCCATAATTTACCCCTCCCAACCCTCCCGGGGGGAGGGTTAAAAAGTCTATATTAGTTTATAATTCATTTATACAAAAGCCCTCCCCCTCGGGTTGGGAGGGGTAATAAATATAAGCAAAAAAGCTGATGCCCGGGGTTACCGAACATCAGCTGTATGTAATTTGTAAACTGTTCTTTTCTATGATTCAGACGGCACCTGGTGCCGTCCTATTATTGCTTTATTATAAGTCCTCCCCTTTGGGGAGGGTTGGGAGGGGTTTAAAGCTTTATTTCTTCTTCCTTCGAGTTAAAGAAATGGAACTCCGTCATCTGGTAAGACGGGTTGCTTTTTACCTTAATCCACTGGTTATACTTAAAGTACCACCGCATTTGCTGACTGAGAAACCCTTTTTTAATGTATCCTTCAATGTAGGGATGCACACACAGCGTAATCTTCTTCTCATTCTGCTCGGTGAGGATGTAATTGAAGTTATTCTCAATATCATCCATAAGCAGTATGGTAGGCCGTATGGTGCCGGTGCCGTGGCAGGCAGGGCAAACTTCGCTGGTTACAATATTCATTTCGGGGCGTACCCGCTGGCGGGTAATCTGCACCAAACCGAACTTGCTGGGCGGCAATATGGTATGCTTGGCCCGGTCATGCGCCATTTCCTCGCGCAGCCAGTCAAACAGTTCCTTGCGGTTCTGCGGTTTATGCATATCAATGAAATCCACCACCACAATACCGCCCATATCGCGCAGGCGCAGCTGGCGCGCAATTTCGCGTGCTGCCTCCTTGTTCACCATCAGCGCATTATCTTCCTGGTTCTCCTTGTTGGCCGTGCGGTTACCGCTATTCACGTCAATAACGTGCAGCGCTTCCGTATGCTCAATTACCAGGTAAGCGCCGCCGGGCAGGTTTACCGTTTTGCCAAAGGCCGATTTAATTTGCTTCTCAATGCCGTAATGCTCAAATATCGGTTCGCGGTGCTTGTGCAGCCGCACGATGCTTTCCAGATCGGGCGATATCTCATGTACATAAGATTTCACTTCCTCAAAAATCCCGTTATCGTTCACATAAATGTGCTGAAAGTCGGGGTTCAGAATATCGCGCAGCAGGGTAGATGTCCGGTCAATCTCACCTAAAATTTTCTTAGAGGGTTCGGTGGCCGGCATCTTGGTCATGAAAGTTTCCCACTTAACAATTAAGTCCAGCAGATCCTTCTGCATTTCAGTTACGCCCTTACCTTCTGATACGGTACGGATAATTACGCCGAAATGCTCAGGCTTAATGCTCTCAATCACCTTGCGTAAACGGCTGCGCTCGGTGTTGCTCTTTATCTTTTTGGAGATAGAGATGGTTTCCGAAAACGGCACCAGCACCACATAGCGCCCGGCAATGGAAAGGTCGGAACTTAAGCGCGGGCCTTTGGTAGAAATTGGTTCCTTGGCAATCTGCACCGGTAAAAGCTGGCCCTTGCTCAGTACATCAGCTATTTTGCCCGACTTGTTAATGTCGGCTTCCAGTTTAAATTGGTCCAGCAGTTTAGATTGGTAACCGCCGGTACGCACCTGCTTGGTTAACTTCAGCAGGCTCTGCACCTGTGGCCCCAGGTCTAAATAATGCAAAAAAGCATCCTTCTCGTAGCCTACATCAATAAAGGCAGCATTAAGCCCGGGCATAATTTTTTTAACCTTGCCCAGGTAAATATCCCCAACGGTATAATTATTGGAAACCTGCTCTTTATGAAGTTCAACGAGTTGCTTATCCTGCAATAAAGCAATAGTAGCCCCATTGGGGGATGAATCGATAATTAATTCTTTTATCAACTGCTACTCCATGTTATAAGGCAGCCATTCGGGCTGCCTCGAATAAAGAAAAGAGATAAGTAAAAAATATACCCATTGCCTGCCTTGGGGCAAACAATGGGTTAACCGGCAGGGCCGGCTTATTTTTTCTTATGACGATTTTTTCTTAAACGTTTTTTGCGCTTGTGGGTAGCCATTTTATGTCTTTTACGTTTCTTTCCGCTTGGCATAAGTTTTTAATTTTTAAGTGAGTTAATTTTTTAATTCGTTTATAAAATCGTCAATACGCTTCCCGAAGGTTGGGTCGGGCATTAATTCTTTACATTTTTGGTAAGCCGCAATGGCTTCTTGTTTCCGGCCCAGCTGCTTATAGCTTTCGGCCAGGTAAAAATACGGTTCCAGTATCGGTTTTTTGGCATCAGGCTTTTGCGCCACCAGTTTTTCGAAACGGCCCACCGCTTTTTCATACTGGCCCGATTTCATGGCAAACTGGCCCAAAGCTAAGTTGGCGTTCCAGTTGCCGGGGTCTTTTTCTACCACGCCGCGCAGTATGCCAATGCCTTCCATCGGGCTGGCGGCTGCGCCGTTTACATCGGCAACGCCTAAACCGGTTTGTGCATCAAGGTTCTCCGGCTTCAGCTTGATGGCCTGCCGGAAAGCAGCGGCTGCATTGGCATTAAATGCCGGCTGCATGGTACTGTCCTGCGTAAACTTGTAAGCCTCATTGAAACGGTTGCCCGCAGTAAGCCAGTCTTCAAATTTACCGCCGCTTCTGGCCAGTTCCTGGTAGTAAAAAGCGGCCGGGGCCTGAATGTTCACATCATCCCATTGCTTGGTCAACTGGCGCTGCAGGGTAATCTTGGCTGCGCCTTTTGCGGTTTTCAACTGTCCTTCGAGGTTACTGATCTGGGTAGCTAAAGCCGGAGCCAGCGCCGCTTTAGCCGAAGCCGATACCATATCTACCGTTACGTTGGCTACCGGGGCAGCTTCAGAAACCTGACCGCCACCAGATGATGCACTGGAGCGTCCCTCTTTTGGCTTAATGAGCCCCTTTACCGGCTGCACATACAAATAGCCCATCATTACTACAATGACACCGATTACAACTATTTGCTTTTTATTCATGAGATGTGCGGTTTTACTTATTTTTTGGACTTTTTATTGCCGGTTCTTACTTTTTCTACAAAGGTTTTTGCAGGCTTAAAACTGGGCACAAAGTGCTCGGGGATAATAATGGCGGTATTTTTTGAGATATTACGTGCGGTTTTTTTAGCTCTTTTCTTTACCACAAAACTACCGAAACCTCTTACATATACATTTTCGCCTTCTACCATCGAGGTTTTTACCACCTTGAAGAACGCCTCAACAGTTTCCTGAACATCAACCTTCTCTATGCCTGTTTTAGATGAGATTTCAGCAATTATTTCCGCCTTAGTCATATCTTTTTTCTATTAAATTTTTATGTAAATACTTAACTGTTTTGGGGTTGCAAAAGTATAGGTTAAAAAGGAAAGAGAAAAATAAAACCGTGTTTTTTTTACGTTCGGTTGTCGCCTGTTCTCTTTTTTATTAAATAAATCTCCTGAAATCCTAAAAATTTTAGTATATTTATATTGTTAATGAATTTTGCAGATGAAATAGCAAGCTGGTACAAGCAGCATAAGCGTAACCTGCCCTGGCGGCATACTACAGATGCATACCTGATCTGGCTTTCAGAAATTATATTACAGCAAACCCGCGTGGAGCAAGGCCTGCCTTACTACAGGCGCTTTGCAGAAGCTTACCCAACGGTAGCTGATTTTGCGGCTGCAAGCGAGGATGAAATATTAAAGTTATGGCAGGGCCTGGGCTATTATTCGCGCGGGCGCAATATGCTTACAACAGCCCGGCAGGTAATGGCTGAACATAACGGCCGCTTTCCAACATCTTATGAGCAGCTCATACAACTAAAGGGTATTGGTGAATATACGGCGGCTGCTATTTCTTCCTTTGCTGCTAATGAGGCCAAAGCGGTGGTAGACGGGAATGTGTACCGGGTGCTGGCCCGTTATTTTGGTATTGATACCCCGATTAACAGTACCGAAGGGATCAAGATATTTCGTAAACTGGCTGATGGAGTATTGAACAGAGATCAGCCCGCCCTGCACAACCAGGCTATAATGGAATTCGGGGCGATGCTGTGCAAGCCTAAAAGCCCGGCCTGTGGCACCTGCCCGGTACGTCAGGAATGCCGGGCCTTTTTGAACAATGCGGTTGCCCAATTACCGGTAAAGCTGAAAAAGACTAAGGTTAAAGAACGCTTTTTTACTTATTTTTTGGTGTTGGATAATGATCGTATCCTTTTAAACAAACGAAATGACAACGATATATGGGCTAATATGTATGATTTACCATCCGTTGAAACCATGTCGCCGGTATTACCGTATGCATTAATACAACAGCCGGAAGTGCAGGCTTTTTTTGGTGCCGGTAATACCATATCAGAAGTATTTGGGGCTCAAATACATGTACTTACACATCAACGTATTCATGCAAAGTTTGCACAGTTAGCCCGTCCGCCAATTCAATTAAAACAAGAATGGTTTTTTGCAGAAGTAGAAAGTTTAGAGCAATATGCGCTTCCTAAAATCATTTTTACATTTTTAACTAAATTTTTTAATTTAAAATATAATTCTCTATTTTCGCTTTAAGTATATGTCTGGTATTAATAAAGTAATTTTAGTGGGTCATTTAGGAAAAGACCCCGAGGTGCGGAATTTGGATGGCGGTGTTTCAGTTGCCAGTTTTCCGTTGGCTACTTCAGAAAGTTTTAATAAAGATGGCCGCAAAGTAGAACAAACCGAGTGGCATAACATTGTGATGTGGCGAGGGCTGGCCGATGTAGCTGCCAAGTTTTTGCAAAAGGGCAAGTTGGTGTACATTGAAGGTAAATTGCGTACCCGCACCTTTGAAGACAAAGGCGGCGTTAAAAAGTATACCACTGAAATAGTGGCCGAAAACTTTACGATGCTGGGCCGGAAAAGCGATTTCGAGAACGAAGGCGGACAGCGCCAAAACTACAAAAATGAAGGCTTGGAACAGTCATTCAACGGTACTGCTGATGATGATTTGCCTTTCTAAGGGCAATACGGTATAATAAAAACCTAACAGGCCGTTTGCTATTGTAGACGGCTTTTTTTATGCCTGAGGTGTGCAGGCAATTTTATGTACCGGAACTATGAAATCCTAAAGTGGCACCTAATGCTATTGATCTCGCTTACCGGTTGCAGCATTACAGGCAACAGGGCCTGCTCCTTATCTCTTAAAGCTGTGTGCTATACGTGGCGGCACCTCCGGTATTCTTCACGTTAATTACACCACATCTCTTTAGTTCTCTCCAGGTGGTGATGAGCATTTTTGGAATCAAGCCTACAGCTGCCAGAATTTACCCGAAATGTGCGTTACTTTTCCGCAATGCACAGATGATGGGTTTCCGCTTGGTGCAAAGTATAGCCATAGAGCTGTGCATAGGGCAGGCACAGTATAAATATGCGCTTTTCGTTTTGTGGTTACCTTAAAGTTACTACTATTAATCTTGCATGGTTACTAATGTAAACTATTATTAATTACTTTGCGTAACTAATAAAAACACATATGAACTACGAACCATTTTTTCAACCGTTTCAATACAAAAACCTACACCTGCGCAACCGCTTTGTAATGGCACCTATGACACGCGTATTCTCGCCCGATGGTGTACCCACCGCCGAGGTAGCTGAATACTACGCCCGCCGTGCCGCTGCTGAAGTTGGTTTGATTTTAACCGAAGGCACAGTGATTAACCGCCCTGCTTCTAAAAATGCCAAAGATATTCCTAATTTTTATGGCGATGCCGCATTGGCCGGCTGGCAGCAAGTGGTGAATGCCGTGCATGGGCAGCAGGGCGCTATAGCCCCGCAACTGTGGCATGTAGGCGATGTTCCGCTGATGGGGGAATGGCGGCCATCATTACCTATGGAGAGTCCGGAAAGTATGTCGGCCGAAGATATACAGGCCACCATTAAGGCTTTCGGACAAGCGGCAAAGGATGCGCAAACTTTGGGCTTTGATGCTATTGAGATACACGGGGCGCATGGTTACTTGATCGATCAGTTCTTTTGGGAGAAAACCAATACCCGTACTGATGAGTATGGCGGTAAAACCCTGAAAGAAAGAAGCCGGTTTGCCGTAGATGTTGTAAAAGAAATACGCCGCCAGGCAGGGCCCGATCTGGTGATCCTATTACGCCTTTCACAATGGAAACAGCAGGATTACAGTGTACAACTGGCGCAAACATCTGCGGAAATAGAAGAATGGGTACAGCCGCTGGCCGAAGCCGGGGTTGATATCTTCCATGCCTCGCAACGCCGCTACTGGGAACCGGAATTTGAAGGCTCGGATTTGAATTTTGCCGGCTGGATCAAGAAGATTACCGGGCAACCTACCATCACTGTAGGCTCGGTGGGCTTAAGCGGCGACGTTATGGGGGCCTTTACGAAAGGTGAAGGTTCCAGCGTAACCGACATGGCCGAACTGCTGCGCCGCTTTGAGCGCGGTGATTTTGACCTGATCGCCATTGGCCGTTCTATACTGCAAGACTCCAACTGGGTGAAGAAATTAAAAAATAATCAGTTCGATCAGTTGCAGCCCTTTGAGGCGGCAAGCATGGCAAAGTTGTATTAAATGAAACGGGGCTGTATCATAAATCAAGGTACAGTCTTTTTATTTAATGCGACTTTTAATTAAAGTCTAGCTAATTCATAGGTTAAAACAAATTTAACAGAAGTATCAACTTAAAGCGCGTCTTAACTGCCTCCACATAAATAAGTTATTGCTCAATCAGTTCTACTGAATTTCCATCTGTAGCTAAGTTCTGCAATTACTTTCCATTGGCGCCTGCTATTAGTAATTGTTCCAAAATTTCGGTGTAACCGCGCTCACTGGCAAAGTCCATGGCACTGCGGCTTTCGTTGTTTACGGCATTTACATTTGCTTCCTTTTCAATCAGCATAGCCGTAAAATCGTTAAAGCCACATTGTGCGGCTACAAGCAGCGGCGTTTCGCTGTAACTATTACGCGAGTTGATATCTGCCCCGGCACCAAGCAGTAGTTTGCCTATATGATAATTACCTGTACCGGCGGCATAATGCAGGGCTGAGTTTCCGTTTAAAAGGTGCAGGTTAGCATCAGCCCCGCTTTTCAACAGTAGTTCGGCCAAATGAATATTGGAGTTGTTTACGGCCAACACCAACGCAGTTACCCCATCATTGTTTAGTTCGTTTACGTTGGAATCATTGGCTTTCAGCAGCGCTTTCACCGTTTCGCTCCGGTTGTTATAAACCGCCTGGTGCAGCGGGGTGTTGCCGTGGTCATCTTTTTGCGCTACGCTCTCGTTTGAAATTGCAGCAACTAAATCGCGCATTCCGTTGGCTGTGGCGTGGTCAAGTACGTTATAACCCGTATTATCTTTAACTACAGTATTGGCACCCAAGCTAATGAGGTATAAGGCCGTTTCTGTTTTGTAAGCCAGTACGGCATAAAACAGCGGCGTTTGCCCGCTGTTACTGGCAGCATTTACATCGCCGCCGGCATCAACGAGCAGTTTAATGGCCTCTTTGCTACCCTGACGTGCGGCCATATGCAGTGGCGTTTCGCTGGTGTTATTGGCCAGGTTAACGTCAGCCCTGGCGTCAATTAGCAGCTTGGTGATATCTTTGGCCCCTTTACTGCAAACATAATATAGAGGTGTATTGCCTAAGCTGTCGCGCTTATCTACATTAATGCCTCCTTTTTTCAGAAAAGCCTCTACAATTCCTTTTTGCGCATTTTTACATGCGTTTATAAACATGTTGTCCATAGTGCCTTGCTTACCTGTTTAGTTCATGAGTTGTTTAACTACAGCCTCGTTGTTTTGCTGAATAGCCACGTCCATTGCCGTTTGCCCGGCGTTGTTCACCCGGTCCAGTGTTGATCGGTCCTTTTCCAGAATTAAAGAGATTGTTCTCTTGCCCGACATCTGATCAGAATTTCCGGCGGCATAAATCAAGGCAGTATTGCCTGATTGGTCAACATAGGTAACGTCAGCATCATTATCCAGCAATAATTCAGAAATGCCATATTTCATTTCGTTGCCCCGCTCGGCGAATGTCATCAAAGGCGTTTTACCCGATTGATTTGGTTGGTTCACATCAGCTCCGGCATCAATCAACTCCTCGGCTAATGTAGTATTCAAATCAGCCAGATAACCTGCCTGGCATAGCAGGTTCAGGGCGGTATTGCCTTCATTGTCCACAGCAGCATTCGTATCCAGTCCGCCAGCCAACAAGAAGCGCAGCATTTTTACAATGTCTTTACTTTCCCGGCTAATTCCCCTGCCAAAATTGGTCATCGCCTTAGTGAGCAGATAATAGACTGCCGTTTCACCGTTGCCTGCCCTGAAGTTAACATCGGCACCACCTTTGGCCAGCAGCTCTGCCAAAGGCGCAGAAGCGTATTCGCAAGCCAGCATGAGCGGCGTGCGCAGGTACTGGTCCGATACCTCGTTAAGATCCGCGCCGCGCTGTATTAGCGCCTGCACCGCTTCGGCATCCCGGTTCAGTACGGCCTCATGCAGGGTCATCCCGCCGGTGGCCACATCGCTTTCATCACCTGAAAGCAGTGCTGCTATCTCTTTTACACCGCTGCGCTGGGCATAAGCTAGCGGCGTGGTACCGAACACATCCTTGTCCTCGATATCTATGCCGCCCTTTTCCAAAAGTACGCGTATCGTTTTGGTGGCTGCGGCTACAGCGCCGGTAATATCTTTTCGGTTAGCCAATTTATCACATATCGTATGCAGCAGGTTCATGCCCCCGGCCTCAGCAGCGTCCATCCTGACGCCGGCTTCACCCATAGCCTGTAAAAAGGGCCATATATACAGCAAACCTGCTTCAAAGTAGGCCAGCTTTCCCGAATCATTTTTCTTTTTGGGATTGACGCCCGCCTCCAGTAAACCCTGAGCGGCATAGTAAACCTGCACCGCTTTTTCTTCAAGCTTCGGATCGCTAAGGTCAAACCTGGTATTAGTAAGGGCGTGCAGCGCTGTGTTGCCGTATTGATCTGCAGCCGGTTTTAGCCCGGCCTCTTTTAAAAACCGGATGGCCTCCGCATCAGTGAAACGAGCTGCCAAATGGTACAGGCTCTCTCCATAATCATTGGTTATAGTAATAGCAGGCAGCTGCTTGTACAAGCTTAATATATCGACCTGATCACCTGCCGATGCAAACATATTGCGCTGGTAGGCATCCCTAATTTCATTAAATTCTGTTGTCATGGGGGGGGGCGGCTAATTTAAGTGCATTTATAATATTTTTGTATCCTTTGTGAGCAATCGGTGTGGCAATAGCAATCACCTTTGCATAATTGCCCAGTTGTAACCAGCAATCTGTTTTAAGCCGAACGACGGCATCATGGCCTAAAGCAGGAAAGCTTTTCATGTAGGCTTCGCTGATTCCATGCAAATAGTCATCTGTTTGATTTTGCTTGTTTTTGATTTGCCTGTAATCGCTGTCTGTCTGCAGTTGATTGCCGTTGCTCACTTGCGGGGTAAGTTGAATCCTTTCCAACCGGCTTAAAGCTCCCCGGTAATTACCGCTCCAGTGCAGGCACAGTGCCATATTGTAAAGCGCAGCGGTTGAAGGGGACTGCTGATTGATCAGCACTTCGTACGCTTCTGCATAGCGCTGTTGCAAGAGTAGCTGAATAACCAATGCTTCTGTGCTTGAAGCAGTGTTGTTGGTAGCTGTTGTTCCTAAAAGCATATTTGCAGGTTGTTCATTTGAATTAGTCAGGCCCGATCACACCGCGGCTATCCTGTTTTAAAAACGTGGTTGTAGCATTATCTGCAAGCGCCTGCAGCTACTTCCATAAACAGCGTTGATCTAAAACCACAACGTTCTCTATTAAAGAGGAATCGTAACAGTTGTACAACGCAAAACTCCTTCAGGTATTTGGCCTACTTTTGAGTTCCGTCAGTTTAGCCAAAAGCGGAACTTTGTGTTGCCGCGTAAAGGTGACAAATTTATCTTCTTTTATAGCTAAACGTACCACCATGGGAAGCCAAGGATACACCTTGTGGGCCAGCATTTGAAAGTTTCGTCATTTTGGGCAGCAGCTAAAGCTTGGTTGGCATATGGTTCGATCTTGAGCCAGTGTTCTGCCATCGCAGGTACTAAAGCATTCATGATTTTGCCGGTGAGATCGCTATTCTCAGCGCCATTATCTTTGTTTTAGAAGGGATGACAACATTAGATTTTTTTAGTTATGTTTTGGTTTTTAGTCGTTCAAATAACACCCTTTTTCTGATTTGGTTTCAATTGCAAGCTTATGTTGGTTTCCAATTTGACAATGATAGCTTCTTAATAAATTTCTGATAATTCTGAAGAGTAGGAAAATAGCTCTTAAGGCAATATACAAGATGTCTATAGATGTTTATCGATGAACCTCATTCATGGCACCGATATGGTGACTTTTCCTACGGGCTTTACGCAGGCGGCCCAAAGATCAAGCCGGTGCGTGACAACCGCAGTAGCCACTGCAAAGGCGCCTTTTATGAGTACCTGTTGCTGGCCAGAGCCAGTAAGTTCAGCGGGCAGCTTGATTTTGTGTTCACGCCTAGGCAGGCCCATGGCTCAGCATGGCCGAAACTGGGTTTTTCGCCCTGTTCAGGCACTGCCTGAACAGGTGCATCAGTAACCTGAAAGAATTCAGGCAAACTGCAGATGCCTGGGCAGCGCAACAAAACCGGCAGCAAATCAAGATACACTGGAGCTTTAATTTCAAACAGGCCAGAAACAAAACAGCTTCCCAATACCCAAAAGTTAACCCTCAAAACTAAGTTGACCATGCACTGTGTAAAGGTTTGATTGAAATTCGGTTAAAAAAATAAGTGTCTGCAGCTTCTATCCAGCCACTTATAACGGCATATTGATTTGCCAGAAGTTATCTCATAAATGAAAAAAGGACCTCATCAGGGTCATAGAACAAGCTAAAAGTACAAAAGCTTTGAAATTTTCATCATGATACTCATACCTGACCACTGTTCTGCGGTAGTTAAACGGTCAGGCAAAGAAGTGTTCCACTTTCCACTTGCGCTTTCTGCTGCCCTGTGTCTTTTTCTTTTTGCGCCCTGCCCTGTGCGGAGCAAGCAGTTCAGTGCCTGCTCACTTAACCGTTTATCCAGCTTATCTGAGTCATACACTTTATCACTAATCAGCCGCTCGGGATGCGGAAAATAAAACCGTCTTACAGCGTTTGCTCTGCCAGTGTTACCTCAGTGGAGAGGCACTGTGGACTAAGGCAGATAGTATAGCACCGGCAGCGTCTGTGATTACCATGATTTTGGTGCCTTTTCCTTTCTTAGTTCTTCCCATTAGTAAGCTCCTTTTTTTGCCATACAAAACGTACCATCTGTAACGCATTAGCTCAGATTGATGTTGCCTAGCTCGTAAAGGTCAATGGCCGAGGCTTCAATAATGGCCGTAAACATCCCGCTTTTCACCCACTACTGAAACCTGCGATGACAGGTCTGATAGGATGGATAACCTGCCGGCAGGTCTTTCCAGGGTGTACCTGTTCGTAATATCCACAGCACCCCATCCAGCCTTTCCCGCTTATTGCACCAGGGACGGGCTTTGCCATCTGTTCGCTTAATGCCATCCGGCACCAGGTTTTTAATCTTCTTCCACTGCTTGTGGCTTAACTTGCTCACATAACAAATTTATTATTTTACCATTTATGAGATAGTTACTAATCAGTTTTTTAATCAATCTTTTTTTGGTAAGAAAAGAAGCAAAGTACAGCAAACACTATACATACCACCAATCGAATCGACAAGTTGTTTACTTATGATTTGAACCAATCTTCTGGAACCAAAATGGTAATGCACGAAAAGTTGTCCGCTTGCCCTTCTTTTTGTTTTGCACATTCGGGGCTGCTAAGGCTAAACAATTTTAATGTGCATCTTTTGATCATGATGGTGCGGATAAGGCCGTTGAACATGCAGCTGCTAACGATGGTTCTTTTAAGCTTATCATTCTAAAAACTTAAAAATTTGCATCCTTCAAAAATTTGCATACCTTTGTACTGTAATAGTAATTAATACAGTTGAATAATATTGAATTTGCAACGGCCATTCATATACTCACGTTGCTTGCAATCACCGGAGAGTATCTGTCATCTTCTTACATTGCAGGCAGTATCAACATCAACCCTGCTATGGTACGTAAATCGTTAAGCGTTCTCCGTGCACAGGGTTTTGTGGAAGCTAAGGAAGGCAATGGCGGCGGAACGGCGCTTGCAAAGCCTGCCGGTAAGATTATGCTGTCTGATATTTACCAGGCAGTAAATAAAGCACATTTATTGGGCAAGCTGAATAGGCCCAATCCTGAATGTAAAACCGGAAAACAGATCAATGCTCACCTTACCGAACTTTACAACCAGGCTGACGATGCATTAATTAATAAGCTGAGCACAATAACACTGGCAGATTTTTGTAAAAAATTTAATTAATTTTTTTAACCAATACTGTAACAAATTTTATTACAGTTCTTATTTACCAATAAATATATTAAACATGAAAGTAGCATTAATTGGAGCAACAGGCTTCGTAGGAAAAGCAGTATTAAATGAGTTGCTGCAAAAAGGGCATCAGGTAACAGCTATAGTTCGCAACGCGGAAAAGTTGGAGCCTAAGATTAATTTATCAAGCGCTAACATCAACGCAACTGAGGTTGAGGCGCTTGCCAATGCCGTTAAAGACCATGATGCCGTAATCAGCGCTTTTAATGCCGGCTGGACCAACCCAAATCTTTACGAAGATTTTCTGAACGGTTCAAAAGCTATACAAGAAGGGGTAAAAAAATCGGGTGTTAAGCGCATGCTGGTTGTTGGCGGTGCAGGCAGCTTATTTGTTAATGGTAAACAACTGGTGGATGCACCGGATTTTCCCGCCGAATACAAAGCCGGCGCAACAGCCGCGCGTGATTATTTGAATGAACTTAAAAAGGAAACCGAGTTAGATTGGGTATTCCTGAGTCCTGCTGCAGAAATGCATCCGGGTACATCCGGCGTTCGCAGGGGCGCCTACCGTACCGGTAGCGATAATCCGGTATTCAACGAAGAACATCGAAGTATTATCTCAGTAGAGGATATGGCTATGGCTATCGTAGATGAGATTGAGCAGCCCCGGCACAGCCGCCAGCGTTTTACGGTTGCTTACTAAGTTGCCGTCCGATAGCATGATAATTCGTTTAGATATGGAATGCAGTATAAACTGCTTTTTGAAATTTTCCCTGATATGACCAGGAAACGCTATTACACACTAATCCTGGTACTTGGCGCCCTAACGGCGCTGGCCCCATTTTCAATTGATATGTACCTGCCGGGTTTCCCGGCAATCGCCAAAAGCTTTGGGATCGGTATCGGCAGGGTAACGTTAAGCCTTTCCAGCTTTTTTACGGGCATAGCTTTAGGGCAGGTGCTTTATGGGCCTTTACTTGACAGGTTTGGCCGCAAAAAGCCCCTTTATGCAGGTTTGAGTTTATACCTTATCGCTACTGCAGGCTGTTATTTTGCACCATCCATCGGCATACTGATTGGATTGCGATTTTTGCAAGCCATAGGCAGCTGTGCAGCCGGAGTTGTATCAATGACCATGGTTCGCGATTTGTTCCCGGTAAAAGATAATGCCAGGATATTTTCACTGCTGCTGCTGGTTTTGGGTGCGTCGCCCATGATAGCCCCCACTATAGGCGGATTTATTGTAACAGCATTTGGCTGGCCAACAATCTTTATTGTACTGTTCCTGATAGCGTTTATTATTCTGATAGCAGCTTATACCCTGCTTCCGGAGTCCGGGCAAACTGATACTTCCCAACCGTTTAATATAAAGTCTGTTACCGCAGGATATTGGCAGGTCATCAAAACGCCCTCGTTTGTTACTTATGCTGTTGGCGGCGGTATGGCGTCATCCGGCATGTTCGCTTATATCGCTGCTTCGCCGGCCATATTCATGGAAGGTTATGGGGTATCCGGCCATACTTACGGATGGATATTTGCTATAATAACTATGGGTTTTATTGGTTTCAGCCAGCTCAACAGGGTTTTTTCCAAACATTTCAAAGCAGCACAAACAGCTTTCGGGGCGGCTGCCATTATGGTAATAATCAGCGTTGTTATTTTGTATGGTTTATATCAGGGATGGTTTGGAATGGCAGGAACTGCAATCCTTATCTTCATCTACCTCGGCTGTATCGGTATCATAAACCCCAATGCCGCTTCATTATCAATGGCATCCTTTGAAAAGAAAGCCGGGTCTGCTGCCTCACTGTTCGGATTGATACAGTGGTCGCTTGCGGGCATATCGGGGGTGGCTGTGAGTTTATTCAAAGGCCACTCGCCCGTCCCTTTGGCCGGAATTATGGCCTCAACAGCAATTATCGCTTTGTTTGTTTTCTTTATAGGCGGTACAGCTATTAATAAGCAATGTAAATTACAAGTAACTAATCAATAATTTATGCAAAAGAACATGGTAAGGATGCGCCGTTTGGGTTGGGCGGGCGCCGAAATAGAATTTGACGGTCAAACCCTGGTGATCGATTACATTAAGGATACGTCGCCTCTTGTACCGCTCCGGAGTGCCGATGAGCCCTTTCCGCCATCGTTGCAGCCTGGCGCAGCAGCAGGCGCACTGCTTACTCACCTGCATGCAGATCATGCAGATCCGGGCGCTATAGCGCAGGCACTACGCCCCGGCGCCCCGGTGTTCAGGCCGGCCCCGGCAACCGGCGTTGAAGCGGATTTGCAGCTAACCAGCCATGCTGAGGCACAATTTGGCAAATATGATCTTGCAACCAAAGTAGTGGGAGACTGGGAGGAGCACAGGGCAGGGCCATTCCGGGTATGCTCAGCGCCGGCGGTTGACGGGTTTGGAGACAGGCAGATCAGCTGGATTGTAGAATGCGGCGGACGCAGGATATTCCATGGCGGAGACACGCTGTTTCATGGCTATTGGTGGCGGATTGCAAACCAATTCGGGCCTTTTGACGTGGCTTTCCTGCCGATTAACGGCCCCGTCGTTACATTCCCGTTCCTGCAGCCGCCAAGTACGCTGGAGGCTGTTATGACGCCCGAAGAGGCTGCTGTAGCAGCGCATATCTTACAAGCAAAGTCGGTTGTGCCTATTCATTACCAGTCACTCCATATGCCGCCTATTTACGTAGAAACGCCAAATGCCATTACACGGCTGTATGCATCATTAAATGAATTGAATATCCGGGCTATAGTTCTTGATCCGGGTGAGTGGGTTAAGTTGGACTAAATTAACGTGAGTTCAGTTTAAGCGGCCAAAAGTAGTTGATTATCGTTGTTTTGAAATTAGATGTTTAAGGAAGGTTTTTAAGGAAGAAGTGATAAGCACAAAGGGCTCCCATAGGATTCATCAAGAAGTTGTTCACCGACCTATGCCTGGTATGCTGCAGTTTGCATATGTTTTCCAATTCACCAATCCCGCATTCGATAATCGCTCTTTTTCTAAGCATGATCTTGTCAGCCTGGGAGATATTAAAGGCCTTCATGTTTTTGCGTGGTTTGGTGATCATCTGGATGCCGTTACCCCATTTCAGTTCGGCCAATGCTTTAGCGATATAACCTTTATCACCAAATAACTTACCAAATATCTGTTCGGTCATTGAGGTCATTAGCTTTACGTTCCGGTCGTCAACATTGCCTTTTGTAAGGTAAAAGATAGCATTTCGCCTTTGTCGTTGATAATCAGGTGTAGTTTAAAGCCACAAAACCAACCAAGTGAATATTGTCTCCGCTGCGCCACCGAATCAAATACCTTATGGTTATGGATACGCCTGTTATGGTGTACCTTAATATGCGTTGAACCGATAAAGTTAATGCCACGTGAGCGACCAGGCAACGCGTTTTCAAAAACAGCATCATCGGTACAGCTACCCTTTGCTGTAATTCCACAAAGCGGTTGTAAGGAACCGAACTGCGAAAACAGTCTTTGTAGTATAAGCAAATACGAGCTAAATAAAAGTGCTTGAAATTAGTAAAAATGAGCGCTGTATTAAGCGATCAGAATAGTGGAGATATCGCTGTCTGAAAGCGATGCTTTTCTGTTTCTGACCTTGCAGTTACCTGCGTCCAACTGGTGTTTTTTGATTTCAAGCTTAAATTCTTTGCAGAAGTCATCCACCTTAACGAAAATTTCTATAAATTTATCTCTGAGCATTGGAAGTTCTATTAACATATATAATTGAATTTCAATTGGTTATTCACGAAAACCGTACCCTTTGCTCTCTTTTCTAATACTTTTATTGTTCCGAACTCACGTTAAATTAAAATTTGAACAAGCTCTTACATATGTCGGTACAGAATGCACTTTATTTCATCAACAAATGCCGGCAAAACAAAGTTCCGAAAGCGGTTGAGGTAACGTCTATGCCACACCTGGTATCTATAGCTTACGAAGAAGGAATAATATTTTCAGTAGAAGAATTAAAAAAGGCCTTTCAAACTGACTGGAAAATGCGGTGGATTAAATTTGATAAAAAAGTTATTGAAACCCGTTAGCCCGTTTATGTTATCAATTGCTCAACTGCAATCGGCCTATAATAATGAGCAAACGTTAATTATCCTATTAGCAAGGCTGTATTTCGGCACCCAAAACGTTAAAGAGGTCGGTAGTTTTTTAACTAGTAATGCAATTAACTGGCCTGCATTTTATCAAAGTGTATCTGTTAACAACATTAGGGGCTTTGTTTATGATGTTGTTTCTGTCAACCAAATACCGGTTGATGCACCTACTTTCGATAAATTAAAAAAAGATGCGGAAACCATCACCCGACAAAACTTTTACCAGTTTAAACTAACCCGGCAACTACTAACCGAATTTGAACAATTAGGTGTAGCAATTATTGCGTATAAAGGTATGGCGCTGGCCGGGAAGTACTACAGGCAGCCTTTTCTGCGTGAAAGTACGGATATAGATTTTTTGGTTGATAAGGGCAGTGTTGAAAGAATCAGGAGCCATTTATATCAATTAGGGTACCGGTCAAAGTTCGATGCTGCCGACCGTTATTTGAGTTATCTCATCAGTCATCATAAAGAGTTGTCTTTCCGGCCACCCCCGCACCCATCAGGGCTGAACTGTTCGGTAGAAATACAATGGCAGTTGCTGGAACATTACTTTGATCCGTTTCCCGATTTTTCGTTTTTTGCCCCTCAACTGGCTGAGCACCTAAGTGATAAGAATACAGGTTTAAGTCCGACTCACGATTTTATATGCACCGCTTCGCACCACTTGATTAAAGAGCCATTGTGGAAATTTAAAAATTTAGTTGATTTAGCGTGCATGATTCAGGCGGCTGATGAACAGCTTAACTGGCCTTTTATTCATCAAGTATTCAAAAAGTATGGCTACGCTGGTTTTCTGTTCTCGGGATTGACGGCATTAAGCGAAGTATTAGGAATAGCGCAGGGCCACTTGCAGTTTCCCCAAGCCAGGTACAGCTTGTTTAAAGCAGGCCGGTACTCCAATCAATGGCAAGACTATATGCAGCTGTGGCGTATCATCGGCGCTCATCAAAGTCCCGGTCAAAGGGTACGATTTAATACCAAAGCCTTGTATGGCTTGTTACAGCCCAATTTAAACGATTTAAAATTGGCACGCCTGCCGGCATGGGCCGTACCCTTGCTGATACCGCTTAAGCCCTTTAGGTTGATGTATGAACGGTTAATTACCAAAAAGATCAAAAAAAATAAGTAACCAGATAGCCAGCTTACTTAAGCATACAGCAGTATTTGTTTAATACATAGAGGACGGTTGCAGTTGTAAAATTTGTTTGCAGGTCTTTTACCAGCCAGGTATCTGCGCCGCCGGCAGTGGCTGCATTACCCGGCATGGGCACTCTCAACTCGGCAGACGCTGCCCAGTTGCCAGATGCCTGTTGGGTGTTCAGCAAATATTTTACGGCTTGTTCAATATCCGCCTGGTATTGGCGGTTATTATTAGTGGCAAGCAATATCTTTAAAAGTAGCGCTATTTGAAAACTTTTTCCTTGCACTTGTAAAAGTTTAGCCAGTTCAGTGGTTGCCCACTTGGTTGCCTTAAATGCAGGCCCGCTATGTTCATATGCATTTTCTTTCAATAGTGCTTCTGTGGCTAAGGCTGTTGCATATTCATCTGCCGTCCACCAGTAACTCTCCCAGTACCCCCAGCTGCTTTGATGCTGTAGCAAATAATTCAGGGCTTGCTTATGGCCTGTTAAAGCACAAGCGGCAGTTACGCACAGATGGGCACCTTGCCACCCGCTAAAAGAAGCTTCTTCAGATAATTGGGTCAGTTTGCGTATAGGCTCATCCCCGGCATACGTGGCCACCCCGCCTTCGGCGGTAAAATATCTATTTAGCAGGGTATGCCCCTCTTGTGTAACTATATTGTTTATACCTATACTGTCCGCAAATAAACAAGCCCACGCCGTGCTGTCAGCATCGGCGGGTACCAAGGCATTATAGGCCCATCCGCTGTCGGGTTTAAACCTTCGTTGCAAAGCATCCCAGGCGGTAGCCAAGGGTTGGGTTAGCCTGCTATCGGAAATTTGCGAAATGTGGTAGGCTATATAAGCCGTAACCCATTCGTCACTACGGCCGGCGGGCAGATGAAAATCTTTCCACCAACCCGTTTGCGTTTGCGCTTGCAGTAAAAACTCTATACCGTGGCTAATAGCATTATCTAACTGGTTTATAGCCACCGGCACATTAGTTAGTGGTTTTGGTACCTTCGCTTCTTTTATGCTCAAATCCATCCGCAAATTGCCATAGCCTAAATAAGCCTTTACTTCGGCCTGCTTGCCGGGATGGTAAGACAATTTAAGATGCGATATCTTCTTTTTCAGATAAATAAATTCATGCTCGGGTGCGTATAGTGATTCAAGCCACAAATGTTCGGGCCAGCGGCTCTCTTTGTCCGGAAAAATATCTTCATCCCAATTTAAAATGGCTTCGGCTTTAGCAGGTTCGCACAGCCCCCGGTTTATTAGTTCGGTAATAAAATGCTGCCAGTAGGTTTCTTTAGGGGGCTGTGCGTTCCAAAAGCATTCAAAGCCGATACCGGGGTAAACGCTCTGCCCTAAATCAATACATAGCGTTACCCGGTCGGCATAGCTGTAAACAAAGTCAATACAATCCTTTAACTGCGAGTTTAGCCATTGGTAGCCAATAGCCTCCAGGAAAGGCACCACCTCGGCGGCGGCAAGTTTTTTAATGTTTACTCTTAAAATATCAATATTCCGCGAACAAAGAATACCCACGTAAGCTACTGCAGCGCCGGGTGGGCAGGCATCAATAACGGTATTCAGGGTTGGAAAAAAGCTTTTGTTATATCCTAAAACTTCGCTTAGCAGGGTATTGCAAAATGCTTTACGTTCGGCTGCTGATAGGCTGATGTCTAAGGCCAAAAACAATAGAGGTATGTGATTGCCGGACGGCAGGACATCCAGTTCCAAAAATACTTCCACAATATCCTGGTGGTAGCTCGACAGCGGGTTAGCCCATTTTTCAAAGAAGTTACGCAGCAGCACTTCTTCCTCGCCGGTGCCGCCAAATTGCCTTTCAAACCAATGGAAAATAAAATTCAGGTCGTCTTCGTCCCTGCGAAAGCACAACTGCAAATCTACCTGCTCGCGACCGTTTAAACGGCACTCCAGGCCCAAACGCAAAATTGGGGGAAAAAAGGCAGCCGCATTCTTAAGCAGCCCAAGTTGCATAGGCGAAACCAGCGGGGTTGATAAACTGTCAAAAAAACTTTCCAGTGCCGGCAAGAGCGACTGATCAGCTGCTGGCTCTCCGGGCATTGGCAGTTGTTTTGAGTATAGCCTCATATACTTCGGGCAACCGGGTTATATCATCGGGGGCATGTATATTGTAAACCGGCGTAACTTCTAATAATGTTTTAAGCGATTGAAAGTATAGGCGTACATATGCTTTCGGACTTATGCCCGGCAGCATCATTTCGTTCATCAGCAGGGTAAAGGCTTCGGCTTGCAAGGGTCTGCTAATAAGGGCAACCGGCTTTTCTTGCCGGGGCTGCAACAAAAACACGGCAGCCAAAGGTAACGTAGTGGCTGAAGCGGGTGTTGGAACTTGGGTAAAGTAATACTTCCCCTCAATATGCCGGCCACTGCCCTCAAGGGCATAACCATCGGCGTAGGTAAATACGCTTTTAAGATTGGCTGCAGGTATGTTTAAGGCGTTGACGGTGTTTTGCGTAATTTTTAGGGATACGTCACCCTGGCGTACATTAAAACTGTTGGGCTGCGGTTGCAATACGGCATAATCATCGCACCAAACCGGATGGCCTTGTAAGTGAAAATAAGCAGACAGGGTAGACTTGCCTGCCGTTTTTTGACCGATAAATAAAATTACTTCTCCGCCTATGTTTAAACCGGCGGCATGAAGGCAAAAATAGCCTTGTTGCTGCAGGCAATATTTGGTAATACTGCCCCGGATAAGCGACTGTACGGTTTGGGAAGATGCTGCGCCCGTAAACGTATAATTAACATTTTTGCCATCAGGTGATATCAAAAAGCTTACTTTATCAGTTGAGTCAGCGTATTCAAACAGAAGGCATTCCTGACCAGCAACACTTGTGCCGGTAAAAATGGCCTCCCCATCACCGGCGGAGCCAGGCAGCCTACTGATAACTTGAAAACTGAAGTGCTGCTTCAGCCCTTGAAATTCATGATTGCTTATATGGCTGAAATGGATGCCATAAAGCGACTGAATTTTATTTTGCAAAATCTTATAGGCAAATATTACGATGCATACATATTAGGGCTGTTACTACCCGTATCAACCCCATTGCCGGTAAAAGTTGAATTTGTATTCGTTACCTCGCCAATCTTACCTAAATCTTTAATTTCAGGCTGTTGGTATTGTTTTTTTGTACTGTTGTTTAGTTCCATGATTGCTTGTTAATACTTTGAGTGAAACCTTTGAATCATACTATAACTAATTTACGACATATAAATATATGATGTACTGAAAGGGTCTGCAGCACCATCGCCGTTAGCACCACTGGTTGCAGTAGTATTCGTTACTTCGCCAATTTTACCTAAATCTTTAATTTCAGGCTGTTGGTACTGTTTTTTTGTGTTTTGATTATTTAATTCCATAAGGTTGTGAATTTTCCGAAGATATAAAAATTTATAAATACTTAACGCTGAATTGAATTCCAAATTAATAAATTAATTAGGGCACCAATTTTATTGAAGTCGGCGGCTTTCAAGCTTACCGGATCGTTTACTTCAGCCAGCAGCAAATCGGGCTCAACAATGCCGCTTAAGGACGCAGGCAGGTTTGGCAGCTTTGTTTTTAAAGTGCTGATTGTGCCTCCGGCGTTGAAGTTGTGAAGCGGTGATATACCATAGGCCAGTGTTTTTTGCCTGTGTAAAACCGCTGCAGGCAGGTAGGGCAGCATTGCCAGACGTAATAGCAGCTTCTTATACAATAAATGCGGCGGTACAGCACGTAAAAACAAAAACAAATCGAGCGAAAAAAAAGGCTGCCGGTATTTCATTTTTACCCCGCTGAAACCCGGATGGCTCATTTCAAACAAATATGACCAGAACGGGTGCTGAAACATGCCGCTTGAGGTACGCTGCGGCGAAATCATTAATGTTTGTTTCCGGGCCAGATATTCATCTGTAAAAAAGCCGGGCTTAAACCACGCCGGTACGGCAACTGCTTTAACCTGCTCGGTTTTCATACGTTTTTTAATGATGCCGGTAAGGTCAATAGGCGGCAGCCGGCCATGGGTTTTTAAAAAGCTAACGCCGTTGCGCAGCAGACTGCTCCAGTGCCCTTGTTTGGCATCTTTAAGCCAAAGCAGGGGGTGATATTCAAAAAGCGGGTCTCCGCCAAAACCACACAAGGTTATGCGCGTTGTGGCCAATGTATCGCCAATCATACTCCCTTCTGCCGCCACGGCCGATGCCCCGGCCGGCTCCGGAAACCAGGCTTTATCCTCTTCTGGAAAATTACCGGCGGGTTCATCAGCCAGGTAATGACGTATGGGGATTTGCAGGTGGCGGGCTATCAAATCGGAAAAAAAGCCTTCGCTTTCAATTACAGGCTGGCCCGAAGTGTAATTGTAGGCTGTTAGCTGCATACCCTCATCGCCATATTTGGCCTGCAGCAGCTTTTTACTGACAGCCGTGATGGATGAGCTATCCATACCGCCGCTTAAATGGCACGAGATGCTGCTGTTGCGGGTACGGTCGGCCACGGATTGTTCAAACAGCCGGTAAAAATGTGAAGCACATTCTTCAGTTGTTTTATAGGTAACAGGTTCGGAATATGCAGGTATCTCCCAGTAAGCCGATATCGTTAGCACGCCGTTTCGGTAAACCAGCTGGTGCGCCGGCGGCAGTTTGCTTATGCTTTTATAAATGGTATGATCAAAGCTTTCGTTTTTGCCGATAAAGAAATAATCGCGCAAAACTTCATCATCCAATTGCCCCATAACGCCCGGCACCTGCTTTAGCGCGCGGTAAAAATTGGTTACCCAAAAGCCATGCGGCGTTTGTGCGTAATACAGGGGGATGATACCAAAATGATCCCGCGCACAAAAAAGCGTTTGGGTATGCTCATTCCAAATGGCAAAGGAAAAATCGCCGGTCAAGTGCTGCATCAGCGCTTCGCCCCAGTAATGGTACGCGTACAGCACCAAATAAGCATCCGGCGTACGGCTACTAATGTTGGCGAAATGTTTCTGTAATTGTGTAATCAGCCGGTTACGGTGGTCCAGGCGCACATCGCCCGTAATGTACACTTGTTTGTCAATGGTAAAAGGCATCTGCTCGGTTTCGGTGTCATCCGTTACCTGTAACCACCCAAACCGCATATCGGCGGTAATACTTTTCCAGCGGCCCAGGTAATCATCGCAGCAGGTTGCAATTTCCTGTTGGCATAGGTCCATCAACTCGCTGTTGGCCGGCTTAAGCCCCGGCGATATCAAAGCTGCAAATCCGCTCATTTAAATTTGAGTGCAGGATTTAATTTTTCCTCGGGCAATACAAAGTAGGTGCTGGTGTTTGCCGGATGGTCATTCAGCAAAAGGCCTTCCTTTTCCAGCCAGGCATGAGCATCAAACAAACCTTTTTGAATATTAATGCCAATGCGCAAACTGGTATAAATGCCTTGGCGACGCAAAGCAAACTGCATAGCCAGCGAGCGAGAAAGGCAGCGCCCCTTTAAAAAGGGCTGATGCTTAATTTCGTTAAAAATGGTGGAATAGCGGTCTAAAATAATAAAAGCTTCCTCCTCATCCATCGGTATAGCGGCCGGTACAAAACGGGCTAATATCTTCTCAGTCTGTTTTAAGCCCAACGAACGTAGGCCGACTTCAATCGCCAGCACCAGGCAACGGTTTAAATAAACTACGCGGCGATAGCGTTTTAGCGCTTGGGCAAGCAGCAAAATATTGGCACTACTATACATTAAACTACTGCTATTATTTTTCTGTCTACTAAGCCGCTTATCAATTGGATCATATCCTTCTCCAACAGTTCTGGGCTTACATCATACTCCTGTTGCAAAGTTGATAGTGCTTTTGCTATTTCCAGGTGTTCAGTAAGTAGTTCCCAAAAATGTTTACCTGCCTCGTTCAGTTCATAAAAATCTTCGGTATCCAAATTCATAATCACTAAGCCGTCGCCCAGTTTCTGAACCAGCGCATGCTCCGAAACCTTTATTTTTTTTCCCAATAAATTCATTTTCTCAACTTTAGCAATTATAATCTTAATTTTATTAAATGTAACTGATAGATTTACGCTTAGGGGCATAATTTACGTTTCATTCGTTACTTCCCGGTTTAAAGGTTCAAGATTTTTTTTATCCATTTTTCCCAAGGTCTTTATTTACTCGCTTTTCTGCCTCTTTGGCTTTCTCCTCCTGCGCTTTTTTCTCTTTGCGCTGCTCTTTCTTCGATTCTTTGGGCGCGCGTTCTTCTTTGCGGATTACCTTGTTGATTTTCCGGTTGTACAGCGCAGTCAGGATACCCTGACCCTTCCGGCTGAAAAACTTAAGCTTGGGTTTCTCGCTCGTCCCGGTTACCGCAACCGGAATACCGATCAAGCCACCAGGAGGCAGCCCTACCCTGACCAAAATATCCAATAACCCATTAAAGCTTGTCGTTCCACTGATGGATGGCCGGAGAATGGAGACTTTGAATTTAAATTTATCGATATGAATCAGGTCATCCTTAATGTGGGTAACAATGTTGACCCCTTTCATATCCGGATGATTAAAGGCATCGGCTCCAACATTATCGCCGATCACTGAAAGCATTTTCAAGTTATTTACGGCTACATCCCTCAGGTTGACCACACCTCCGCCTTCTAAAGAAGGATAAATAGGATTCATATTTTTATCAAAATCGCCTTTTAACTTATAGTTCAGCGACACGATACCGCTCACATCCTTAGCAGAAGTAGCCATCTTGCGCACCATGTCTATTTCTTTGTAAGCGCGTTGAACATTAAAGTCCATAACTTTCAATGCTACATCAAAGTTGGCAGTTAGGAGAGATTCATTTTGATAACGTGCATCAATATTCATCCGGCTGCCGATAATGTCAAAAGACGTGCTTCTTAAATAGACCTGGCCTGCCTTCACCGCAGCAGTACCTTTAAGCTGACTGATATTCAACCCTTTAAATCCTACTTTTCTTACACTAGTTACTAATGAGACATCCAAATTTTTAGGAACAATGACCACACCGGTGCTCTTCGGGTTTTCGGCTTTGGCATATTCCACTTCTAAAGATTTATCCTCATTGTCGCCACTTTTGAGCGCCATAAATTCATCCACCAAAATATAGTTGGAGTTCAACGCAAAGTTTCCATGAAGCGTTCCTTTACGCTCGATAAAATAATTGATGGTATTGAGCAGATAACCGTTCAGCGCGAAGTCAGATTTCCCGTAAGTGGCATAAAACTTCCGGAACCACATTTTTTCATTCTCAAACTGAAAGCTGCCCTCTTTTAAGTAAAATGACTTTGGTAAGTAAGTAGTAGCCGCTTTGATGTTTTTTAGGTTTAAAGTGCCTTTATTGTCCAATTTGTTGTACTGGCCCGTGATCGCATAACTTTCCCGGCCATTCAAAGAAAGGTCCGCCGTAATCAAGCCACTAACATCCATCCCCTTTCTTTTAAAGACTTTGTAAATTTTCCCCACATTTAAAGTCCCCTTGGCTCGTACTTTATAAAGCAAATCCTCGAAGTTTTGTAAATCGGCGTTAATAAACACCGGGTTTCCCTCGAAATCAAACTGGAAAGGCATCAGTTTCACCCCAAGGCTGCGGAACGTACCCTCCGGGTTTTGGATACTAGCGGTCAAATTGATATGTTGTATCGGGTTAGGATAAAACTTCGTTTTAAGCCAGCCGTCCTTCAGTGCCAAATAGCCGTTGGTTTTAGGGAACAGCTTTTTATCCATGCTGAAAGTACCGTTTGCCTTTATGTCGGCATTCATCAGCCCTTTCATATCCACATCTTTCAGGCCCAGGGCCGCATCCAGTGTCTGCAGATTGATGGTGCCTTTTAGATTGGCATTAACGCTCATTTCGCTCAACCCTTTGGTTTTCACTACAGCACGAAAAGTGTTTCTCTGTCCGAGGTCGAAGCTTAATGTTTTAATATCTACCCCTAACTGTTCCACATCTAAGGATGGCAAATCAATACCCAAATCAACATTAAGATTTTTCATGGGCACCGGAGCCTTTGCGTTGGAAATAGTACCATCGTCAACCAGGAGACGTGCCGTCATTCTCGGCTTCAGGTTCCTGGGTTCACTGAATTTTCCTTTCAGGCTGAAAAACAGATTGCTTTTGCCTTCCAGTTTTGTGTCCTTTGCCCAATCGAGGTACTGTGGCGGCAGCACCGAAATCATATCGCGAATGGTCGTTTTTTCTGAGGCGGCATTAATATCCAAGTCATATCCGTCTTTCAGAATACTCAAGGAACCAGTGAACTTTAGAGGTAAATCATTGATTTTCAATTCATTTTTTCTGAGTACAAACGTCAGTGCATTGGTATTGATCCGGGTAATCAGCTCAGCATGCAGAGATTTCTGTTGCGCATAATAGACCCGGTCAAGGCTAAAATCCAACGAGTCAATTTTGAGATCGGTTTTTAAGTCGAAAATATCCTCACTCAATCCGCCTTGACCTGTATAATTGAGTCCTTTTGCATCTGCTAATATTTTAGCTGTATGGTCAATATATTTGATATGCCAGTTTTTGAATTTGATGAGCTCCAGTTTGATGGATGTGCCCTTTTCCGTCGTGTCTTTCGGACTTTGGGACGGGCTGGAAACATAGACATTATAATTAGCCTGCCCTTTACTGTTGACATAAACGTTAGCGTAAGCATCCATTACATAAATTTCATCGATTTTTACCTCATGATCAAAAATCAGGTTTTTCAGGTTGATGCCCGCTGCCACCTCTTTAGCTGCCAGTAACGTATCCTGCTGAAAGGGCCTGGACCCTTTCAGCAATAAATCATCCACAGATACGGTAAGCGAAGGGAAATGACGGAAGAAGGTAAGATGTACCTTTTTATAATCAAGTTTACCGGCCAGATGCTTATTCGCAAATATTTTCACCTGCTCAGAAATAGTTCCCGGAAATAAAATCGGAAGAATAAACATCAGGAATAAGATAGCTGCTATAAAAATTCCGGTCCATTTTAAGGTCTTTAGAAGTGGTTTTTTAAAGTTTTCCATAGATTGTGATGACGAGTTTGTTATATAGCAGGTGTGAAATAAAATATATTCCACTGGCAGCTATCTAAAATCAAGCCAGCTTCTTTTTAAACTTTTAGGATTTCTTTTGTTGAGGAGGTTAGGCATAGGTACATTTTCCGTTATAGTTACGGATGTGATTTACTTTCCCCAACGTGTATACGATAGATTTCAGCATTTGTATCTGGCTGCTACACAGAGATTACGGAGCCATTGAACACTGTGTTCCTTATATGTGAAAGGATATCCGACACACTTTTCTTTAATTGTTATTTATGGAGATATGGATGTCAACACAGAGTAATGCGCTAATGCGTACTAAGCTGCCTGATCAAGCCTTGTGGAATATTCAAGCACATTGAGAAGGCTTTTTACTGAACTTGTGCAAAACTTGCACAAGCTGCCCATTCGTCCAATTTGCCTGAACGGTATATGTTTTTTGATATGCTTGAGGATGGAGGTGCGGTCGGTGGCAAGTAAGTCTGCTATTTAATGCTGATTAAGTAAGATCATATTTTCTGTCAGCTTTACATTAACAGCCGTTTAGCTGCCCTCTATTGAACAGATAATGACTTGATCGTTGGTCATTCTTTTCAATGTAGGATTTCATTGTTCAGGTTACTATACCAGGCTACTTGATGGAGCAGCTAAGCGGCCTGTGCGCCAAAGTGATCGCGCGCAGGCTGCCCTACACCAAAGCCATCTACCTGCTGGGTAAGGCTCCCGGTAACCTTCGCCCTGTGTTTCTACTCATTATTGTGGATGCCAGTGAAAACAGGGCAGGAAGTGACCTAATTGATTTGGTGGAAAAAATGCTCCCGGTGTTACGGCACCGCCGTTACGCCTGTCATCTGCAACGAAAATAACTTGGACAGCATACTGGGTGAGCAGCCCTACTTCTTCAGCCAGATACTTCACGAGGGTAAACTGCTGTTTGCCTCCCCTTTCTGGCAAGCGCCTCAAATCGCCATGCCGGATCGCACGCTATTCCTGCAGCAGCGTGACGCAGAGCTTGCAGACTGGCAGCCGCGTTACGAAGGATTACTTCTATTAGCGAACCAAACTTTCAATCAAGGAGACTACGCCCTTACCTAGTGTTGTTGAATCAGATGCTGCCTATTGCCCTTTCCACTACGATACAGGACAGGTTATTGGACAAGAAGCCTTAATCCAGTGCGGCTCCTCAAAGTGAGCCGCCTGTTTACGCCTACTTTAGCAGGACTATTTGAAATCAGTACGCCTAGGGGAAAGCAGCGCATGAGCCTGTTGACTAAAAGCTACCGAAACTATATCTATACGGATGGCTACGCACCGGACGAAGCCACGGTAGCCGAACTGCTCACCTTAGCTAACCGGGCAGTAGCGTTTTGCAGGGAAGCCTGCCAGCCATCTTTGGAATGATAAGCAAGAGATACAGCTGTTAGTTACCTTGTTTTTACAACGGTATTAAGCCGAAGATGCCGCCGGAAGCCACGAAGATGGCATACAGCACCAGCTTACTCACATGCTTGCTGTCCTTCATACCCGCCAGCGTCAGCACCGGGGCAAGCAGGATGGTAGTGAGCCAGACTTTGAAACTATAAGCGAATGCAGATCGCATAGAATATTCTATCTGGTAATGCATGGTAGGCAGATGGCCGTTTAGCCGCTGTACTTCTCCGTATAATATTAAGCGTATACATGTGCAGAAAGTTGCTGCGGCCGCCGGCGGCATTCCATCATGCGCCGTCGCGCTACAGTGCATTCCACCGCCAGCCTCGTTGCCTCGCACTGCAAGGAGTGAAGCTCGCACCTCGCAACACACCTGCCTTTCCCGGCACACCTTCAAAATGCAGAAAGAACCGTGATTGCACCGCAGTCAAGGGTATATAAATGAGCCGTTGTGTGTTTGTTTTTAGCGGCCGGCTCGCCCTTGACGCTTGGCCGCTTACATGCTGAGGTGGTTATTTACGCGAACAATGGCTGGGTGTGGGGCCTAAAGGAAAATCAAAGAGGCTTATTTGACATAGACAGGTAGCTGATGAAACAGTCATCTGTTTTCAGTTTTTTTACATACCAGCTACCTTCAATGATTTTCGATATTTAACATTAGGGATGAAGAGCAGCAAGTTTGAACAACTCCAGATTTTTTTAAATAGGTAAGGCGGAACTCCTTCCGCCTTACCACTAACCAACATTTATATAATCAAAAACCCAGAGCTTACAATTTTTTAAACACGGCATAGCCGTAAGCTGGCAGTGAAAGTTGTGCTGGCAAGGTCACTGTGGCATTGGTATAGCCGTTTGCCCAGTTACCGCCTTGCAGCTGAGCGGGAACCGGATAATTAACCGCCGTGTTGCGGGCATTCACCAGCACCAGCACGTCGTCTGTACCGGCCGTTCGTTCAAAAGCAATTACATCAGCGTTGTTGTAAACGGTCAATGTTCCGGTTTTGATCGCTTCATGCACTTTACGGAAGGCAATGATCTGCTTGTAGGCTGCTACCATATCCGGGTTGGCCGTGTAATCCACTGCGACATTGGCAAAAAAATTAATTTTGTTGGGGTAGCCGACTTCCTGGCTGCTGTAGATAAGGGGAACGCCATTCATGTAGGTGGTCAGCGCGAAAGCCGCCAGTGCGCCCTGTTTGCCGTTGTATAAGGAGATGGTGCTACCGTCAGACGAGGCCAGATCATGATTGATGCTGTACCGCAACTTTGTACCCGTAGCTGGTATCGAATTTACTTCGCTGGTGTTGGTGGTTACTAAGGCGCTTGGCGCAGCAGTGCCCCCAAATACCCCTTTCAAAGAATTATAATAACTGAACGAATAACTCAACTGAAAGCCGGAATTGATTTCAGCGGCCGTAGTGCCTTCCGCTAAGTAAATGAGCTTATGAGTTTTAATATTGCTCAACGTATCCAGCGCCTGCTTCCAGAAGTCAGCCGGTACATTGTCAGCAAAATCACAGCGGTAACCATCAATGTTTGCATTAAAAACCCAGTATTTCATGGCGCGTATCATGGCGGTACGCATATCTGCATTATTAAAATTCAGTGCCGCCACATCCGAGAAGGTAGTATTAGGCGGACTAATGATATTACCGCTTGCATCCTGCAGGTACCAAGCTTTGTTGCTAGTCCAGGCATTATCCCAGGCGGTGTGGTTGGCCACCCAATCCAATATTACCGCCATGCCTTTGTTATGAGCCTGAGTTACCAATGAACGCAGATCATCCAGGGTACCAAAATCAGCATTGACGCCGGTATAATCTTTTACACAGTAGGGCGAATTAACCGACTTTACTGTGCCTACCGGATAAGTTGGCATCAACCAGATGACGTTTACCCCCAAAGCTTTAATGGAATCCAGCCGGGCCTGCACACCCTGAAAGTTGGCCGGGGTGAAGGTGCGGATGTTTACTTCATACATTACAATATCCTTAGTAGCCGGCACGCTACTGAAAGGTGTGCCATATTGCGACGGATCGGTATAGGCAGAACCCGAGCCGGAGCCAGGAGCGGGAGACGGCGTTGGGGTTGGATTTGATCCTCCTCCCGGCTTTTTACCGCAGCCTGCCAAGGTGATATTTAACAGGATGAAGAGAAACAAACTGTTTTTATAAATTTTCATTACACACGTTTTCATCTGCACAAAATTTTAATAAGTGAATAATTGTAGAGTTGATTTGTTATCAACCACCTGATATTTAACCGGGCAGCTTTCAGGCGCCGCAGTGCGGCCCTGCGGATCGGTATTGGCTGCAGCGCCTAAAAAAGCAACGGTTCCGCTTTGCAGCGGCAGCCGGCTTGTGCCTGCAGTTAAGGCAGCAGTTTGATTAAAGCCATGCAGTATCAATTTGATATGTTTAAAATGAGAACGGTAATTCCCTTCAGCTGCATTCAGGCTGATACGGTGGCGGTCAGGATCAAACGTAATCATACGTTTATAGTAACTGCCTTTCTGATAATCGAAGCTTTTGCCGTCATCTTCATAATAAGTAAAGCTGTTTGGCTTATCGCCGTTGTACACATGCAGGGTTAGGGTGTCTGTCGGCTGCTCAGCAGTTGACTGGATAAGCGACTGCACTGGGATGATGCTTCCTCCCTTTACAAACACCGGCAACTTGTCAGGCGGCAACGGCACTGCCCTTTCCTGGCCGCCTTTAATGGTGTTATCATTGTAAAAATCATACCAGGTGCCTTCCGGAAAATATACCTTGGCAAAGGTTTTATTGCTTTCAAACGGCGCTATCATCAGGGCGCGGCCAAACTCGTACTGGTTCTGATAAGCGGCATCAAATACATGTGCATCAAACGTGTAATTAATCGCCAGCGAACGCATTACCGGCATGCCGGTTTGGGTAGCCTCGTAAAAAGTACTGTACAGATAAGGCAGCAGCTGGTAACGCAGGCTGATGTAGTTGCGGGCAATATCCAGCACATCTTCGCCAAACGTCCAGGGTTCGGCCGCACGGGTATTAAGCGCGGTATGGTTGCGGTAGTAGGGGATAAAGGCACCCAATTGTATCCAGCGGGTGTAAAGCGCTGTGGTAGGGTTACCGGTAAAGCCGCCAATATCCATACCGGTAAAGGCTACGCCGCTTAGCCCCAAACTGTTCAAAAGGCGCACGCCCTGCAGCATGTGATCTTCCTCGGCCCGGTTATCGCCGGTCCAGATGGCAGAGTAGCGCTGCAGGCCGGCATAACCGGAACGGGTCAGCACGAACGGCCGCTCCTTAAAATGTTCCAATGCGCCCTCATAGCTGGAGCGGATCATCTGCAGCCCGTATACATTGTGCGCCTGCAGGTGTGTAGTGGGGCGGCCGTCATAATTGAACAGAATATTGTCCGGCGCTTTCTGCCCCCAGGTAGAAAACTCGTTCATGTCATTCCAGATGCCGCTCACGCCTGATTCGGCAAAAAACTTTACCTGGCTGCGCCACCAGTTGCGGCCTTTAGGGCTGGTAAAATCCGCAAAGTTGCACCAGCCCGGCCATACCTGCCCTGTATAGTTCAGGCCATCGGGGTATTTAAGGTAGATGTCCTGCTGCAGGCCGCTTTCGTAAGCCGGAGCGCCTTTTTCTACTTTAATGCCAGGGTCAACAATTACAGTGGTTTTAAAGCCCAGCTTAGTTAGTTCCGCATTCATGCCGGCAGGGTTGGGGAAGCGGCTTTTATTCCAGGTAAATAGCTGGTACTTATCCATATAATGGATGTCCAGCGTGATACCATCCGCCGGAATGCGCTTTTCGCGCAGGGTATGGGCAATGCGCAGCACCTCAGCCTCAGGATAATAGCTATAGCGGTTTTGCTGGTACCCCAATGACCATAGCGGCGGCAAAGGCATGCGGCCCGTCAGGTAAGTATAAGAGTTGATGATATCGGCCAGGCGCTTGTGGTAGATAAAGTAATAGTTCATCTCGCCGCCGCGTGCTGCAAACGAAGAAAAACGGTTATTGCTGGCGCCGAAGTTAAAATCGGTTTGATAGGTATTGTCTAAAAATATACCATAGTTTAATCCCTGATGGATGCCGATGTAGAACGGGATGGTGGAATACAGCGGATCTTGTGACACACTATAACCGTATACATCCGAATTCCAGTTGGTATAGCCCATTCCGGCGCGGTCCAGATTGCCGGTTTTTTCGCCCAGGCCCACAAAGCGTTCGCCGGGCTGCAATTTTTTGTAAGTAGTTACGGTGCGCTCTGCCCACGAGGTAGTTAAGCCTTGCTCATCTTCATTAATTACTTTACCATCAGGGGTGATGAAGGTAACTGAAAAGGGTGCCTTGCGAATAATCGCTTTTACAGAATCAGTTACAATATTAATTCTGTTATCATCCTGTGTAATCTGTACTTTAACCGGCTGAATTTTGCCTACTACGGCATAAGAGAAGTCAGTTGGCAGCTCGTGCTGGTCCACCCGTACCCGGATGACAGACGGGGTGTAAACCATAACCTGAACGTGGGCATTGCCGGCTGTAATATCAACCTGTTGGCCATTAATAACGGCGCTGGTTACATTGCCCACGGTAGCTACCGGGTTTTGCTGGGCCGCCAGCTGCGCACAATACATGGAAAGCAGCGCGAGCAGCGGTATAAATAATTTAATTTTCATGAATAACAATTAATGGCGGGCCGGCATCTGCCTGGTGTGCCGGCCCGCGCATTAGTTTTTGGTAATAGTGTAGAGGTACTTGTTCTGGGCCGCCTGGCTGAAATCCAGTGTAATGGTATAGTTACCGGCCTGCGTAATGGTAACAGCGGCATCTGTACTTATAAGTGTCCCGGTGAGTGCATCGCTGCTGGCAGGGCCATAGTTCAGGTCCCAGGCGTTGTTGGCCCTAAACTTCAGGGCGCCTGCATTCAGGTTAGTGGTAATCGTCCAAACGTTTCGGGCCTGGTTATAGGTCATCGGGGTAGAATTATCCCAGCTGCCGGCAGAGGCCGGGCCGATTAAGCCCCATGAATTTACCAGATAAGCGCTCCAGGTGAGGTTTTTGATGTCAGCATTCAGCTTATAAAAGCCCGGCTTATTTACGCTTACCCCGCCGGCCATCCCATCAGTGGTTAGCTTACCAGCGGTTGTGGCAGCGCCGTAGTTGATGTGGTTCCAGTCGGGCGCGGTGGTAAACTTAAACTGGTCGCCCACGCTCATGTAAATGTAGCCTTCGTAAGTGTAAGTAGTAACCGCCGGGATACTTAGTGCCGTACCGGGGTTCCAGCCCTGGTAAGCGCCCGGTACGTACAGTTTTACGGGCGCCAGCTCTTTGTAGGTAGTTACCATTAATTTAACCGGTGCAGAGTAGACCGTATCTTTGCCGTAGATATGTGCGCCGGTGCGCAGCTCAATAGCCGAGGGTACATTAGGGGCCAGCTTTAATTTGTTCAAAATCTGGTTGTTCAGCGCACCTAATGTCATGTTTACTGAATCTGCTCCTGTGGTAGTGATGGTGGCTTTCTTGGTAAAGTTGCGCCCGGCCGAGTCAATCTGGATAAAGTAACTTACCACCGCCTGTACGCCGTAATCAGCTTTATCCCACTTGATTTTTACAGTCTTGTTGGTATCAGCCGCGGTTACAGCCAGGGTGGTGCCGCTGGTGGGTACGGTAACTTTAGGCGCCGCAATATTAGCCGACACCGTGGCCTTCTCCTCTTTTTTACAGGCAGTAAACAAGGTTGCCGCTGCCATCAGCATTAAGAATATTTTTTTCATCGGTGTTAGGATTAATAGCCGGGATTTTGTTTCAGGTTAGGGTTGATCTGTAAATCAGAGGCGGGGATAGGGAACACATTCAGATGCGCATCAGTAGCCGCGCCGGCGGCTACATTGCCTTTGTAGTCCCATACATAGCTGCCGCCGGTAAACAGGCCGAAGCGGATCAGGTCTGTACGGCGCAGCGCTTCCCAGTAGAGTTCGCGTCCGCGCTCGTCAATCAAAAAGCTTAGATTTAATTGTGATGCATTGATGTTGCCCGAGGTGTTGCCATACCCTCGTTGCCGTAAGCGGTTTACCAGGGTGAGGGCAGTAGCAGCATCGCCGCCTGTACCGCCGCGTACCACGGCTTCGGCATAATTCAGGTATACTTCGGATAGCCGGAAAATCGGAAAATCAGTATCTACAAAAGTGTCATTTGAACCCAAAGCACCAGTTGAGGTTACATTCTTGTACTTGGCAGACAAATAGCCTTGTGCAAAGATGACCGGATTGGTAATGGCTAAAGTCTGCCCGTTGGTATAAAAAACAGCGCGCTTGTCGGTATTGCCAGAAGGGTCTGGAAATACCTTGTTTACAAAGCTGGTGGTCATGCGGTTACCTGCCCAGCCGCCCGAAGGGATGCCGATGTAGTTGATCGCATCCATAGAGCCGCCGGTGGCAGCATGGATTACAAAGGTCATATCCCCGTAGCTTTGCGTATTAAGGCCATTTTCTGCGATAGGTAAAATAATCTCGTTACGGTAACTGTTATTATCAGCTAAAAACAGATTGCGGTAATTACTTACCAAAGAATAATTGGCAGCGTTAATCACTTTATTACTGTAGGTAATACAGTCTGCATAGCGGGCCGTACCGGTATACACGGCAGCATTCAAATACAGGCGGCTCAACATTGCCCAATCCGCACCCTGGTCAACCCGCGCATATTCATTAGTACCGGGTGCAGCTAGATCGGGCTCGATGGCTTTCAGCTCTCCTTCAATATAATTAAACAAATCCGCCCTTGAAATTTGCTTGGGTGTAAATGTACCCGGCAAATCTGCTTCGGTAGCAAAAGGTACATTGCCGTACAAATCCATGGCCACCCAATAAAAATAAGCCCGCAGAAAGCGTGCTTCGGCGCGGTAGCGGCTTACATCGGTTTGCAGGGTGCCGCTCAGGCCGCCCAGGTTGTTATTTACGTTGCGGATGTATTCATTACAGTAGGCAATGTTGATGAACAGGCGCTGGTACATCAACTGCACGTACAAGTTGAGGTTTGACCAGGTGCCGCCATGATAATCTACCAGGCCGCCATCGCCCCAGGCGTTTAAGCACTCATCGGTAGTTATTTCCTGTGCAGCCCAGTATTCGCGTAAAAAAGCGGTAGTACCTTCATCGGATGCCTGAATTTCGGCAGCGCCAAACTGGCCTTTTTGCCCGGTAAGCGCCAGTGAACCGTACAACTTGGCTAACGATTCTTTGTAGGCCCCCGGATTATTGAATACGTTAGCCGAAGTGGTAACCAGCGGATCAATAGGGGAGGTATCCAGCGCTTTTTTGCAGGAGGACGTTACCAGCAGCAATAGCAATGCCGGCACTAATTTTTTTGTATATCGTTTCATGTAAAGTGTCATTTTTATAATTTAAAAACTGGCATTAATGCCCAACTGATAGGTGCGGGGCCGAGGAAAAAAGTTGTTATCCAAACCGCCGCTGATTTCCGGGTCAAGGCCCTTGTATGAAGTAATAACAAATACATTTTGCACCCCGGCGCTTACCCGCAGCTTAAAGCGGTTATGAATTTGCGGCGGAAAGGTGTAACCCAGGTTAACGAAATCCATCCGGAAGAAGGAAGCTTTTTGGATATAATAGTCGGAGAGGTAGGTTTGTTGCGGATTGGTGAACTGCGTTAGGTCGGCTGCTGTGGTTTGGTTGGCCAGGTAGCCTAATGAAGAATAGAAACCTTTGTAAGTGCTTCCGGCAGCCACATTATTAAAGTTGTAATTGCCTAAATTCAACCTGCCTGAGAAGCTTAGATCAAACCGCTTGTAACCAAAATTTGAGTTGATGCCCATCTGCACCGTTGGATTGGGCTGATGATGGAAATATAAATCCTGGTCGTTGATCTGCCCGTCACCGTTGCGGTCTACATAGGCATTTTCTATAGGTTTTCCGTTGGCATCGTAAATCTGCTGGAAAACATAGTAAGAATTGATAGGCAGGCCTACTCTGTTTGCTTGTATCAGCCCGGAAGTAGTTCCGGCAATGCCCGAGAACTGGTTGGGCGAAATAAAGTCGGGGTTGTTCAGTGCATTCAGTTTGGTTACCTTATTTTTGTTAACGCTCAGGTTATAGCCAATCTGCCAGCGCAAATCTTTCTGATTAATTGCAATGGCATTGATGTTAAATTCCAACCCTTTGTTTTCCATGTTACCCACATTTTGCAGCAGCACTGAAGCAAAGTTGCTCAGCACTGGCACATTAGTTACATTAAGCAGATTGGAGGTCTTTTTGTAGTAAGCCTCAATGCTACCGGTAAGGCGGTTGTTTAGCAAGCCGTAATCCAGGCCAATATTAGTGGTAGCAGTTGATTCCCATTTGATGTTGGCTGCGTAAGCCTCCGGCCGCTGGGTATAATAAAAGGCATCACCAAACTGATAGCGTGAGCTGGCATCACTGCGGCTGAAACGCGACTGGTAAGGATAGTTGTTGTTATTATTTAAATCCTGCTGGCCAGTCTTACCATAGCCTACACGCAATTTCAAATCAGATATGACGCTGCTGTTCTTCAGAAAATCTTCTTCCTTAATGCGCCAGGCTAAAGCGCCTGCCGGGAACACGCCATAACGGTTTTGCCGGGCAAATTTAGAAGTGCCGTCATCGCGGACGGTAAAGGTTAGGGTATACTTGTTGTTATAAGTATAATTTAAGCGGCCAAAGTAGGATTCCAGGTAATACTCAGTTTTATAAGGAGACAACACCGGCTGATTGTAGGTTTGGCGGTAGTTGGTAGCAGTAGAATTACCCTGCGTATAAAAGTGAGAGAAAGAATAGCCCCCGGTAACATCAATGGAACTCTTTATTGATTTTAAGTCTTTTTTATAATTCAGGTAACCTTCTATTAACTGGTTGCGGTTAACCGTATTGTAATTAATAGACTGGCCGCCGGCTGCGGTGAATTGGTTGGTCCATTGCGTACTGTCGCGCACATTGTTTTTGCCAAAGGTTTCCGCGTAATCATAGCCCAGGTTCAGGTTGGCCCGCAGGCCGCTAATCATCGGTATTTTGTAATCGAACTGCACGTTGCCAATGCTCCGCCGTGAGGTGGAAGTATTATCCGTTTCATTTAAACGGGCCACCGGGTTAGCCGTAGCCAGTGGTACGGCACTGCCATTAATATCGGCAGGGCCGCCGGTAGTCCAGGTGGTATAACCCCGCCAGCGGGTGTTGCCATTGTAAACAGGCTTGGTAGGATCGTAGTTTACAGCAGAACCAATAGCGGCCTGGTCGGCAAAATTATTGGTGTTATATAAGCCTTTCAGGTTGATGTGCACCGTTAGGGTATTCTTGAAAAAGCTGGGGTCTAAGCCTGCAGCAACCGTAGTGCGGCTAAAATTGTACGTCTTCAGGATACCGTCGGTGTTATTGTAGCCTACAGATACCCGGTAAGGCATATTCTTGGTAGAGCCGGAAAAACTCAGGTTGTGATCCTGCCCGAAGGCTTTCTGATAAATTTCCTTTTGCCAGTCGGTATTGGCCGTGCCCAGCAGCGAGGTAACGGCAGTTTGCCCGGCGTAATCTGGAAGTCGGTTTACCAGTGCCCGGAACTCATCACCGGTGTAAACCGGCACCTGCTTGGGCAGCACCGCCAGGGAGAGGGTAGTGTTGTAGCTGATTACTGCTTGCTTTGTGCCGCGTTTGGTAGTGATCAGGATAACCCCGCTTGAACCACGTGAGCCATATATGGCCGTAGCTGAAGCATCCTTCAGTACGGTAATATTTTCAATGTCGTTAGGGTTAATCGTATTTAGCAGGTTGGCCGTACCGCCGATAGGTACGTTACTCAAGGGTACATTGTCAATTACAATCAGCGGATCAGAACTGGCATTAATCGAAGTGGTACCGCGGATGCGGATGGTGGAGGTGTTGCCCGGCGCACCGGAGTTGGAGGTAATGACTACCCCCGGAATTTTACCGGTGATGGCATCCTGAATGGAGTTTACTGCGCCTTTGTTAAAATCTTTGCTGGTAACTACAGCCAGGGAACCGGTAGCATCGCTTTTCCTGATTGTACCGTAGCCAATAACCGCCACCTGGTTAAGTGCAACCGAGGAAGACTTCAGCTGAAAATTGACAGTAGTATTGCCAGTTACCTCAACGGTTTGTTCTGCCGGTTGAAAGCCAATAAAGGAAACCACCAGCGTTTTTGAGCCTGCAGGCACAGCGTTAATTTTATAATAGCCATTTACATCGGCCGCTGCACTAAGCGAGGTACCCCTGATAGTGATGGTCGCTCCGGGAAGCGGCTGGCTGGTATCATCAATCACCCTGCCCGATATGGCGCCGGTTTGGGCAAATACGCCATGTGCAAAGCAGATTAAAAGCAGCAGAAGGCTGCACTTCACAACGTAAAAATTTTTCATCAAATGTGTTATAATTTTTGAATTGGTTAGCGGCTTTGGAGTGGTGCCAAATCCAATTCAAAGAAAAGAAGCTAGTGAAGCGCAGGCAATATCAGTAATGGCCGATATAGAAAATACCAGTCTTTATTAAAAATAAAATAATGAATATCAGTTGGTTAAGGGGCGGTGTGTAATGCCTGATATAAATAGAAGTTTAGGTAAGTGTAGACTTTACACGGCTTCTATCGCCATAATTTTGCCCTCAAACTCATCATTTACCACCCATGATTTGGTTTTAATGCGGTTCTTGTAAGCATATATTGTGTTTACAGAATAGCCCAGCAGTTTGGCAATACGTTCATTATCATGAATGCCCATGCGTATCAGCGCAAAGATGCGATGCTCTGTGCCCAGCAGCTGCCCGGCCGGAATGCTGATGGTTTCCGGCTCCCTGAACAGTGAATTAAATTGCGGAATAAATTCGGGGAACAAGCGAAGAAAGACTTTGTCAAACGTATGGAACAGCTCATGCCGCTCACTTTCCAGATTCAGGTTTTTTAAGGTGTGCAGGGCGTCTTCGTATCGTTGGTTCTTCAGCTTTTTTTCCAGTGATTTTTGTATACCCTCCAGCCTTTCAATATACACTGAGTTGATGTTGAAGTAATAGCTGATATACTCGTTCTTAATCTTATTGGCTACGCTTAAATTCTGGTTTACTTCGGCCAGGGCGGTGTTGCTTTGCTGAAGCGATACATTAGCCGCCTGGATAATCTGATCTGCCAGCCTGATCTTTTTAAGCTGCCGGTTAATGATTACAGCAAAAGTGATTACCGCAATAACGAGCAACGTAATAATTGAAGAATAAATCAGCAGGGATCGCCGTTCGTCTTCGATAGTTTTGATGCGCTGGGCTTCAATAATAGGCAGTATACTGCTGATAACGGCCTGCCTGTGGCGGGCGCCGTAAAAGTTCGCTTCATCTATAGCCTCGTTTATATAAGTAAAGGCTTCATCTTCTTTCCCGCTCTTATACAGGATGTTGGCCAGCTGATACATGGCTACCGTTTCTTTGGTGGCCGATTGTATGTCAGCTATGGCCGCTTTAATGAGTAGTGCAATAGCTTGCTCTTGTTTACCCTGGGTGCTGTATACATAGCTTAATGAACTGGCGGTAACCGCATACTGGTTGGGCGTAAGGTGCGGCAATTGCAGCAGGTGCAGATAATCTTCTACGCTCTCCGTATAACGCTGGATGCGCATATTCTTTAAACCATTTAATGCCCAGTAGTTATAAGTATGTTCAGGGCTTACAGCTAGGGCCGAATCTATACAGAAAAGCGCTTTAGGGTAATATATATTACTATAATCGGTATTATGATTAAAATCGCCCCAGTCAAAATAACAGCGTGCCTTTAAAAAATAATAGGCTGCTTTGTTGCTTTTATTTAATAAAGCAATGTCTATTTCGTTCAGCGTTTCCAGCGTTTCTTTGAACATTCCTGATGAGAGCAGGGTAAAGCTTATGTTCATTTTTGAAACCGCCATTTTAGCCGGATCATGCAGTTGATTAGCGATGGCCTGCAGTTTCTTACTATAGCTATACGCCGAATCATACCTGAACGACTTATACTCGTTGTATAAAGCCTCATAGATGGTAAACCTGGTATTCAGGTTAGCTGTGGAGCTCAGCCTGTTCTCCAGTTTTTTTATTCGCGCTTCTTTTAATTGAATGTAGGTTTCCCGCTTTGCCAAAACAATGTGCAGGCGCTTAAACAGACTTGCGTTGGGTGAACCGGCATAGCTGCCGCCAGCACTGCAGATTAGAAAAATAAACAGGGTATAATAAAGCCGCATTGTGCTTTGGCGCAATATGAGTTTAAACAATAGATTAGAATATTAACTTAAGCAGGTACTATATATCGGTAGCGTCAAATATCCCATTAAATTTCTGATTATTAAATACCGATTGGTTGTTTACATCACGAAGTAGTTAACCCCATAAATTATCAATTACTGGTAGTTGTTCTTAAATACAGGCATACTTCTTTTGCATACCATAAATAAGCTTTTATATAATAAAGTATATAAGTACAAATAAGGTTTAATTTCAAACTCTGCAGGCTTGCATAATCAGTAGCTTTTTAAGCTCCGGGGGGTTTAATAATACGGTTATATTTTATATTTCCGGTATGGGTGCTTGCTGCAACATGCTTATTAACAATAGTTTATAAAGTTGTGGTTTGTATTTGGTTTATATCAGGCTGCCTGCCAGGTGATTTTCCGCACAGCATTGCTTTAACTTTGAATTACACGATGCCACCATCGTTGCTGATAAACCAATTATACTTTTTTGCCCTTTCTTGATTCTATTGCCGGCGCGATAACGTGTAGCTGCGCTGACTTGTAAAATTGCTACGCTGTACGCTACTTGTGCGCTAATAAACGCTTATGGGGCGGCTTGTGTAAAAAGAAACTTTTATAAACTAATATATGATGAAAACAAACTTGATTCACCTACTTCGGCAACTAATGCGGCGCAAATGGCAAACCGCTTTGCTGCTTTTGTTTACCCTTTTTGCAAACAGCGCTTATGCGCAGGATCCTGCCCAGTACGGCACACCCTTTGCCACTGTACCCAACCCAATGGATGTAAACCTCTATCAGGTGAACATCAGGCCCTTTAGTTCGGGCAGTAATTTGGCGGGTGTTACTGCCCGGCTTGACCAGATTAAAGCGGTAGGCACTAACGTTGTTTACCTGATGCCGGTTTATCCGGTAGGTACCGACGCTAAAAGTAAAATTGCCAGTTCTACTTCTCCTTACAGCATTAAAGATTTTACCTCGGTAGGCGCTGAATATGGTACACTGGCCAACCTGCGCACTTTGGTCGACGGCGCTCACCAGCGCGGGATGGCTGTAATTTTAGATTTTGCGGTGAATGGTACTTCTTGGGATCATCCCTGGATTACCCAGCACCCGGATTGGTATAATAAAGACGGTAGCGGTAACATTGCCCGTTTAGCCAACTTCCCGGACGTGGCTGGATTAAATTTCTCCAACTCGGCCATGCGTACCGCTATGATCAATGCTATGCGTTACTGGGTGTTTGCCGCTAACGTAGACGGTTTCCGGTGTGATTTTGCGAACAACCCGCCCCTTGATTTCTGGACGCAGGCCATCAACAGCTTGCGTGGCATTACCAGCCATAAGCTGCTAATGTTTGCTGAAGGTGACCGCCGTGAGAACTTCCAGGTAGGTTTCGATTTTAACTTTGGCGACCAGTTTTACTATGTGGCCTTAAAGCCGATACACAGCGGTACCTCGGTAAGCCAGATACAAACCACTACTAACTATGAGTATACCTACGCCAGCGGCAGCCAGCAGGTTATCCGCTATACCGGCAACCATGATACCAGTGGTGATGGTACGCCATTAGAAATTTTCGGGGGCACAGCCGGCGTAATGGCCAACTTTGTGGTATGTGCTTACATGCGGGGGGTGCCCTTCCTGTACGGGGGACAAGAGGTTGCTTTCGCACAACGCATCAACTGGCCTTATGATCAAGTGGATATTGATTGGTCGCAAAATGCCAATGTAACGGCTGAATTTACTAAAGTACTGAACTTTAGAACCGCAAGCACCGCTATAAGGCGCGGCGCCATGACCAATTACTCAGATAACAATATATGCGCTTTTACCAAAACTAATGGCTCCGAAAAAGTAGTAGTGCTGGTAAACTTACGGGGTGGCAATTCTACTTATACTATTCCTTCTGCCTTAGCCGGCAGCTATAAGGATGCTTACAGCGGAAATGCTTCAAGCCTCAGTTCCGGCGCACAGCTCAACATGGGCGCTTATCAGTACATTGTGCTTACCAACCAGGGAGCAGGTACATCAGTGGCGGTTGCCGGGGTGAGCTTAAGCCCTACCTCAGCTACAATAGCGGTAAATGGTACACAGCAGTTAACGGCTACCGTGTCGCCTTCCAAGGCTACCAATAAAACGGGTACCTATACATCAAGCAATACCAATATAGCCACGGTGAGCAGTACCGGTTTAGTTACCGGCAAGGCAAGTGGCAGCGCTACCATCACCGTAACTACGCAGGATGGCAACAAAACAGCTAACGCAGCTATTACGGTAACCGGTGGAGGCAGCGGTTCTACTACTTACTATCAGATTGTAAACCGCTACCAAAGCAATTCGTACTTGTATGATGCTGGTAACGGCAAAGTGGCTTACGGCAGCAATCCGTCAGGCAATAACTACCAGTGGGCCAGAGTAGATGCCGGTAATGGGTATTATCTGCTAAAGAACCGGGGTACGGGTAAACTCATGAATGTAGAGAGCCAGAATGGATCAGTTGAAGCTACAACAGCCAATACAGCCTGGTACAGCGCTATGTGGCAAAGTGCTACGGCTACAGACGGGTTTATTTATATTCAGAACCGCTGGAAGCCGGATCAGTGGGTACACCTTGAAAACCTGAACGGGTACGCTCAATACGCCAACCCGCAAACCGGCTGGTACAGCGCCATGTGGAAATTCGTTAATCCGGTGACCGGTCCATAAATCATAAACCAATTTTATTTTATAATTTGAATAAAACCTTTAGTTATGAAAAAATTAAATTATTTAGTACTACTGGTGCTGCCCTTGGGGCTGGCATCCTGCAAAAAAGACCTTAAAGTACAACCGGCAGCCACTGTTCCACCGCCTGCTGCAGTGAAGGCTCCAACGGCAGTAAACAGCACAACAGCTTATGATTATCAGAAGGCAATTCAGGCGAAAAGGACGATAGTGCCAGCCGAATGAAATGACTGACTGCTTATCTTCTCATCAAACGTATGTAATTAAGATAATGGTATACGTTTGATGAGAAGATAAGCAGTTTTCAAGTTGAGTACGAACTGCAAGAAAGGAAATACATTACACCGCTGCCTACAAAATTAGCACCGCAAAAAAAGCGTAAAGGACATGTAAATGGTGCTGTTGTATTTGATTTTTGAGGTCAGCACCACCCTGTGACACTGTTTGTGCTTGCTGCTGCCGGTTGTTTAAGCGATGCAATGGTTCCGAATGTTAATGACATCATTTATTAACCTTCAAGTAGCTTAACCACCCAGGCGGCTCCATTAGGTTTCACAAAAACAAGCTCTTTCGTGTCACGGTATTCATGAATCATGTAACGAGTATCCGGGCAAAGTGCAGCATTAAAGTAGGTAATATACCCATTATTCATCCATATCTCTTGTGTGATCCGGTCAGCGGTCGGTCTGAGGCGCTCATGCAACTCATAGTCCGATAACCCGAAGATAGATTTGGTGTGCAATTTATCGTTGTCCGGATTTCTCACAGATGCTTTTACGATAGCTATACAAATATAGTATATTGAACTTGCCACCAGTACTAACATTTCACTCTGGTCTCTGCTTTCCTTGAGATCGTAGCGATGTATAAACAATAAGATATAAACATTTTTGTTTACATTTGAGTATGGAGCAGCGGCTTGATCGGTATTACGGGATTCACCCCGGACGCGTTTTGGAGAGAGAATTGAAAAAACATCATCTGAAGAAAGGACCGTTTGCAATCTCTATTGGTGAATACCCACAGGTCATTAACGAAATTACGAAAGCCCGCAGGGGAGTGTCTCCACAGCTTTCACTCAAGATTGACCACGCATTAGGTTTGGAGGAAGGGGCATTCTATTTATTGCAGGCTCATTACGAAATTGATCAGGTAAAGAAAGCCTTGAAACAATCAGATGCTCCGTCTTTTCGAAAGGCGCTTTTCTGGGATACTGACATGGGTAAGATCGATTGGCAAAAGCAGTATAAAGCCGTTATACAGCGTATTTTTGAAAGAGGGACTGACGAGGAAAGGCAGCAGGTATTTGACTTTTACGGGAGAGACAAGATCATGGAAGTTACGGGCAACGATCAAATAGCCGGAAACACGCTCCCAGTAATGGCTCACGCTAAAAAAAGATAATATGCTTCATTGGAATACCGTAACGCCGAAGTTGAAAACTGCCCTATTGAAACTAATGAACGGGCAGCCATTTGCAGATTTCCGGTTAGTGGGTGGCACGGCTTTAAGTTTGTACTGGGGGCACCGAATGTCCGTAGATATCGACCTGTTTACTGACGCACTCTATGGTACTGTTGATTTCAAACTGCTGGAGGATTATATCAAGCAAAGCTTCCCATATGTTCAGGGTGATTTCGGTGCCCATTCAGGTATCGGCAAATCCTATTTGATTGGGGAGAATCAAGAGTCGGCGATTAAACTGGATATTTACTATGCTATGGACCCGTTCTACCAACCTTTGAATGAGATAGATGGTGTAAAAATGGCAACCGTCGAAGAGATATTGGCCATGAAAGTCGATGTTGTCCAAAGGCTCGGGCGAAAGAAAGATTTCTGGGATCTGCACCGGGGATTAGAGGATTACACCATCGATGAGATGATCAGCTTTCATAAACAGCGGTTTGAATGGACGCATGATGAGGGTCTGATCAGAAGCAATTTTACCAACTTCACCTTAGCGGAGGAAGATTTTGATCCGGTTTGCCTGGATGGAAGGGAATGGGTTTTCATCAAAGAAGATATGGAATCTGCAATTGAACCTCCCCGACGTAGAAGGGGCAGATAGCGCTCCTTGTAAAAGCAAAAGCGTATAAGGGCTGAAAACGTCTTTCTTAAAGCAGAATTTCAGTTGATACGAAATCTACCAACTTTGATGAGCCGTTTTTTCAAACCACATCAATCCTGTACAGAACGTTCGGTTAACCTGTGCAAATTTTTCACAAGTTGCCTCTTCATTTACCCTGTAAAGAAACTTTCAGTTGTTGCAAAGAATGCAACAACTGAAAGCAAAATTATACTTGATGCATCCTGTGAAGTGATAGTTAGGTAAAAAGCTTCTGCTTCAAATTTTCCATGTCCTCGCTGATTTTATGGTCCATCACCTTCGCATAGATCTGCGTGGTCTTAATACTGGTATGCCCCATCATCTTGGATACACTTTCGATAGGAACGCCGTTATTAAGTGTTACAGTGGTGGCAAAGGTATGCCTAGCGATATGGAAGGTGAGCGGCTTGTGAATCCTGCACAAGTCAGCAATTTCTTTCAGGTAAGCGTTCATCTTCTGATTGCTCATCACCGGCAGCAGTAAGCCTTTATTTACGCTTTGCGGGTGATCTGCATATTTTTCGATAATAGCCGATGCAGCAGGGAGTACGGGTATGCGCGAGAGCGTATCCGTTTTCTGCCGGTTGGTATAGATCCACAAATTGCCGTCAATACCTTTGATGACTTCCGAGCGCTTCAACTTACGGGCATCTATATAAGCGAGGCCTGTATAACAGCTGAAGATGAATATATCCCTTACCTGGCTCAGTCGTTCTACGGAAAACTGCTTTTCAGCCAGGCGGATCAATTCTTCTTCAGTCAGTACAGTTCGCTGCGTCTTTTTGGTTTTGGGCTTATAGTTGGTATACGGGTCAACGGTCAGCCAGCCGTTCCCGATGCAGATGCGAACAATCTTTCCTAAGTTCTTGACATACTTAATAGCCGAGTTATTACCGCATTTTCGAATGCTCCGCAGGTAATACTCAAAATCGTTCAGAACTTTGAAGGTGATCTTATCTACAGGAATGTCGGACAGGTTATACTGCAACTTTAAAAAGTCCTGCACGTGTGTGAGGCAGGTGTTATAACGTTGAAGCGTACTCTTTTCGAACTCCTGCCCGACGAGGCTTTCCATTTTCTGATTATGGTCTTCAAATACGGCTACCAGCGTCCGGGCCTTTTCTTCTTTGCCGGTAAAGCGGTTCTTCACATTTTCCGCAGTCAGGACTTCTTCCCTGATCTGCATGTTGCGGAACAGTTCCTGCGCCTGGGTCTGTAAACTGTCCAGGTAAGCATTAAGCGTGCGGATGTCTTCTTTGGTACCGCTGGCTCGTCCGGCCTGCGCATTCCAGCGGGACGGCTCACAGGTTTTGCCGGTGGAGGTTTCTGCCCGCTGCCCGTTAATATTAAAACGCAGGTAGATGGCCACAGGGCCGGATTTGTAACTTGATCTTTTCTTCAGGTAGAAAAGCAAATTTATTTGGATTCTCATTGCACATGATCTAAAAGTGAAACAAAATTGTTAATTCCGTCACTTACAGTCAAGATGTTTAATGAGTGAACTACTTGTACTACAATGCATTACAAGGTTTCTGGTGAGCATGTTTCTGCTGCCCCGAGATGCTCACCAGATGCTCACCGTTTTTATGGGACAACTTGCATTTTTTGGCACTTTGGGACAAATAAAAAAGCCTGTAAATGTTTAATTTACAGGCTTTTAGTCGTTTTTGACATTGTTTCTAGCGGAATGGACGGAATATGAACCCATCTGCTAAAGCATTTATGATCAATTACTTACTGTCTTATAAAATATGAGGTAACCGATTAGGTAACCGAATATTTTGATGTTTTTTATTGCGTTTTGAAAGAACTTAACTTACTCAAAAATACTAAAAATTCAGGTTAAATTTTTAGTAACACGATTAATTTTATGCAGCTATTCGTATTGATTTTACTATCTAACCTGAGTTCGATTAATCAGAAGGCAGACAACTGAGAAGAGAAAGAAGTCTGGAAGGTGATGGCGGGCTTTTTAGGCAGGAAATCATAAGCGATAAGCCCTGCGATGAGGTTGATAAGGAAGTTGGTAAACGAACGATGCCTGGAATGCTCTACCTGGCAAATGTTTTTAAGCTCATCATTAACAGTTTCAATAACCGACCGTTTACGCAGGATAATTTTATCATGCATACTCATCAAGCTGTTCTTCATGTTATCGCGTATACTGGTAATGAGGTGGATATCACTGATAAAAAGTATTTGGGTTAGCTTTTCAGAAATATATCCCTTGTCAGCGAACAATTTGCCAAAGACCGCTTGGAGAAAGCTTTCATTTTTCAGCGGCTGGCGGTCATCTACGTTGGCCTGAGTGATGGCAAAGTTTAATATTTCGCCCTTGTCATTGATCACAATATGCAGCTTAAAGCCATAGAACCAGCCCATAGTGGACTTGCCCACCTGGGCAATGTCCTTAAACACCTTGTTCCTTTTGATGCGCTTGTTGTGGCAGACCCTGATGGGTGTGGAATCGACAAAGGAAATGCCTGTACAATGGCCCAGGCAGCAGGTCTTCAGGAATAAAGTCATCGGCATAAGTACGCTTTGGCTCAATTCGACAAAGCGGTTGTAAGATACGGTTCGGGGAAACTCGGCCTGCATGTGGCGCTGGATATAAAACATATAAAAGTGTTTAAAGCATCGGAAACCACTCAAATGGAATAGCAGGCTGATGCACATCACCTCGCTTTTAGACATCACCGGCGGGCGCTTGGACGGCTTGCCAAGCAGGTAGGGCGCAGTTGTACGGTCAAAATCTTTGCAGAACTCGTCAGCAAGACAGAAAATATCCGTAATTTTATGAAAGTCGATCATAAAGAAATGTATTTAAATATTTGAATGTCAGATACTTAAATATACTTGCATTTCTTGTGATTGACAATTATTCGACACTATTTATTAATCGAACTCAGGTTATCTACTTCTTTATCCGCTTTCTCAGGAATATATATTGCAACGACGATATCATTAAAACTTATTATACTCCTCGTCTGTCACCTTTCCCATCCACACTACTACACCTGTGCCATTGTTTGGGCCCAGCGCAATATGCGACATGGAACTCTCCGGAGAAGCGCCATGCCAGTGCGCTACGTTTACAGCGCATTTGATAACATCCCCCTTCCGAATTACCCGTATGGATTTTCCCTTTTCCTGGTAATAACCCACTCCATCCGTAACTAGCAGTATTTGCCCCGATGGGTGCAAATGCCAGTTAGAGCGGGCTTTGGGCGCAAAGGTTACATTACCCACCGAGGTACTGCTGGCCGTATCCACGCTGGTTAGCATATTTACCCAAACCTCGCCTGTAAAATTGCCACCGGAAACTTTGCTGCCTTTTGCAAATGTAGGTTCGGAAATTATAGTTTGTACAGGGGTAGCACTTGCGGAAGCTGCGCCTGCACTAAACATATTGTCGATAAGCTGGGTTGCTGAGTTGATCGCTTCCCGGTAAATTTCAGCAGGTAACCCGGCAACTATTGACCGTAGCTGCAGTTCTGTTAAACCTACATTCCGGCCAACGTTTAAATGTCCGCGTAGTTGTCCCTCCACGCCACCAAGGGATGCCAGTATAGAAATTGTCGCAATTTCGCGGCTCTGGTAATCAAGGTTATTCCTGCCAAAGATGTCAGCAAACAGGTGTTCTTTCAAAAAAGTATCAATCACCGGAACAAAACCTTGTGTCGAGTTGGCCGGCATACCGGTTAGTTTAGCTTGTACCTCCTTACCAAAAGCATACTTCTGCGGGCCGAAATTTATTTTAGACGGTTTAGCACCTTCTGCATCGGTTACTCCTCCTTTTCTTCTTTCATCCGTCAGCCTTTGAAAGGTACTGATAGCATTAAGGCTTCTTGGGAAACCGGCATAGGCATAAAGCTGCACTAATATTTCTTTAACCTCGTTAATGGCTAAACCTGCATCCAAACCTTTTGCCAAAGCGTTTTTAAGGTTCATTTGATCTCCCTTTGCGGCATAGGCGGCAATGGGCACTATGGCGGCCTGCTTTGCACTTAAAGATGATACAGCTGGATTTACCTGCTGACCATGTGCATTTAAACTAATGGCCGTGTACATCAAAAACAGGGAAGCAATGGTCTTGATCTTATTCATAATTACTTTACTAATTTAAGCTTTTGCAGCCATGCTTTTACTGCTCCTTGTGCTTGCTTTTCCTTCTCGCCTTCCATGACAAAAAGCACCCCATCCCGCTCAATGCCGCCTTTTATAGTAAACCCTTCCAACACAGAACTATTCGGGCAAAGATCTTTTACGGTTTGAAAGCCACTGCCTACACCATACCCGGCATGGGTATTAAAGGGGATAACTGTTTTACCGCTCAAATTATACTGCTTTAAAAAACTTTTCATGGGCGGCGGCATCTTCATATCCCAGGTTGGAAAGCCCGCAAAAATAACGTCGTAAGCCGCCATGCTGTCAATGGTTGTTTTAAGCGGCGGCAAAAAGCCTGCATTATTTTCTTGAACCACCTGCGCTACCTGGGCCTGGTAATTTTGCGGGTAAGGCTTAACCAGTTCCAAGGCTACCAGTTTGCCGCTAACTTCCTTTTGTATCATTTGCGCAATGGCCTGTGTATTTTTGGTTCGGGACAGGTAAACAATCAGCACTTTTTTACCAGCCAGGGAGCCGGTACCGCTTGGCACTGAACTATTGCCGCCCGAGGTTTGCTGTGCTTTGGAACAACCGGAAAGCATATTGAATACCACCATTATTATCAACCCAACTGCTTCAACACTTCGCATAAGCATAACTTTAACCCTTTACCGGCGCTTCAACACCCGAGAAATTCAAAACCGCCTGTGGCAGGCGCAAGCCTTTGACCTGAATAGTGGCCGCTTCCTGGTTAAACTGTTTTAATTCATCGGCTGTAAACTTTATGTCACTTGCGCCGGTGTTTTCCAGCATGTGCGCCATTTGCGTGGTGCCGGGTATAGGCACCACCCAGGGTTTTTGCGCCAGCAGCCACGCCAACGAAATTTGACCGGGCGTTGCATTTTTTTGTACGGCCCACTTTTTAACCAAGTTTACCAATGCCAGATTATTCGCTATATTTTCCGTAGAGAAGCGGGATTCTGTACCGCGTATATCGCCCGGCGCAAACCTGGTATTGACATCAATAGCACCGGTGAGGAAACCTATGCCCAGCGGGCTCCAGCATACAAAGCCGATGCCCAACTCCTGGCAAAGCGGCAAAATCGTCTCTTCGGGCCCGCGCCATAGCAGCGAATATTCGTTTTGAATAGCAGTAACCGGGTGAATGGCATGTGCCCGCCTTACGGTTTGTGTGCCGGGCTCGGAAAGACCGTAGTGCAGCACTTTTCCCTGGCTAATCAAATCTTTGATGGCTCCCACCACATCTTCAATCGGTACGGCAGGGTCTACCCGGTGCTGGTACAGCAAATCAATACGGTCGGTGCGCAGGCGTTTCAGCATACCTTCTACTACCTCTTTAATGTGTTCGGGGCGGCTGTTGAGGCCCGGCAGGCGCTGGCCGGTTTTTTGGTCGATGTTCCAGCCGTACTTTGTCTCGATCACTATCTTGTTCCGGAAAGAGGCTATACCTTCGCCCAGTATCCGCTCACTTTCAAAGGGTCCGTAGGCTTCGGCGGTATCAAACAAAGTAACGCCCCGGTCATAAGCTGCCCGGATGATCTTGATCATCTCTGGCCGGGATGGAATGGTGGTTTCATAGGTTCGGGGCATATTCTGTACACCCAGGCCAATGCTCGAAACTTCTAATTTGCCGCCCAGTTTGCGCTTACCGGGCGTAGCGTTTGCTGCTTCCGTTTCGGGTATGATTATTCCTGCGCTGGCATTTGATACCAGTAAAGAGCCTCCGGCAATGGTTAGTCCTGTTTTCAGGAGATTACGACGGTTCATATGTGAATTAATTAATCAAAATTTTTGAGTTAGTTTACTCGTTTTGGGTAGCAGAAGTGCTTCTGCATAAGACAATTTGCCCAAGCACAAGATAGCTGCACACTTGCCAAAAGCGGAGATCATATTAAAAAGCGGTTTTCAATAACTTACTTATTGGATAAGCGATATTTACAAGCCTTTGAGTCTTTTCATAAATGCTGGAAATGCTTCATTTAACTCCTTAAACAGCGGATGGTTCCTGTTTTGCACCATGACCTCGCTAAACAGTTTCAGGCCAAGGGAGAACTGGGCTGCTTGCAGTTTATCGTTAAAAGGGTCTTTCTCCTGTAACCATTCAATGATGCCAAAAATTTCGTCGTGATTATTAACATCCAAATTGAGCTGCCTGGCTGGTTCGCTTGTTCCATTTGCGTATTGATTCAAACTCAACGTCAAATTATATTTGTTGCTCTTTTTCTCCATTTGATGAGTTAGTTGATACTTGTGTAGGTAAGGTATAACTTACCGGTTTATCATTTTTTGTCCTTGTTCGTTGTAACGGTGGCCCTGCACTTCAACGTCGGCTACGGCTTTATTGATCTCTGTCAGGTCGTTCTCCGTTAACTCAATTTCGGCCGCACCCAAGTTTTCTTCCAGGCGGTGCAGCTTGGTAGTACCTGGTATAGGTACGATCCAGGGCTTCTGCGCCAGCAGCCAGGCCAGGGCAATCTGTGCCGGGCTGGCGTTTTTATCGGCGGCCAAGCTGCCCAGCACATCAACCAACGCCTGGTTTGCTTTGCGGTTCTCTTCCGAAAAACGCGGAACGGTGTTGCGGAAATCGTTTTGAGCAAACGTAGTGTTTTCGTTGATGGCCCCGGTTAAAAAACCCTTGCCCAGCGGACTGAACGGCACGAAGCCAATACCCAGTTCTTCTAAAACGGGTAGTATCTCCTGTTCCGGTTCGCGCCACCAAAGCGAGTACTCACTTTGCAGCGCCGTTACAGGCTGTACCGCGTGTGCGGTGCGAATGGCACCTACTCCAGCTTCCGAAAGGCCGAAGTGTTTTACTTTGCCTTCAGCAATCAGTTCTTTAACTGCCCCAGCCACATCCTCCATAGGTACGTTCGGATCAACGCGGTGCTGGTAAAACAGGTTAATCACATCCGTTTTTAAACGCTTAAGTGAAGCTTCTGCCACGGCTTTGATGGTTTCCGGGCGGCTATCTGCACCCAGGGGCGGCTTGCCTTCTTTAAATCCAAATTTAGTAGCAATGACTACCTTATCGCGGTAAGGCGCCAATGCCTCGCCAAGCAGTTCTTCGTTGGCAAATGGCCCGTAGGCTTCTGCCGTATCAAAAAAGGTGACACCTCTTTCTACCGCTGCGTGTAATAGTTTAATCGCTTCGCTTTTATCCGTTGCCGGACCGTAGCCAAAGCTCAGTCCCATGCAGCCTAAACCTAATGCAGATACTTCCAGGCCGCTTTTTCCTAATGGTCTCTTTTTCATGCTTGCTGTTTTTAACTGTTGTATTGCTCGTTCGTAACCTGCTCCATCCAACTAACAGCCGAGCCGTTTTCTTTTTCCTGTACGGCAATATGGCTCATTGCTGTGGTAGCCGTTGCGCCATGCCAATGCTTTTCATTGGGTTCAAAATAAACCACATCGCCCGGAAAGATATTTTCTCTGGCGCCGCCCTCGCGTTGAATCCAGCCAGCCCCTGCGCTAACAATCAGTGTTTGCCCCAGCGGATGGGTATGCCAGGCGGTACGGGCACCCGGCTCAAACGTTACCAGCGCCATTGCTACACGGGCAGGTGCGGGTGGTTCGTTTAAGGGGTCTATTCGTACAGCGCCGGCAAAATAGTCGGCAGGTCCTTTTGCTGAGGGTTTGGAACCGGTACGTTGAATATTCATGATTTTAAAATTAGTTTTCCAGTTTACGCTCGCCCAGCCATTTTACCATGGCGGGGTCGCGGTGATCGAAAAAGCTGCTGGCGTTGGTATCCAGCGTTTTGATTTTGTCCATTTCATCTGCGCTCAGCTCAAAGTCCAGGCTATTCAGGTTTTCGGCCATGCGTTCCTTGCGGACCGATTTGGGAATAGCCACCACGCCTCTTTGCGTTAACCAGCGCAGGATGACCTGTGCTATGGACTTATTGTACTTCTCACCGATGGCTTTCAGCAGTTCGTTGTTAAAGATGTCGTTCTTGCCTTCGGCAAACGGCCCCCACGATTCAATCTGTACTTTATTATCAATCATAAACTGCTGCGCATCGTGCTGCTGGTGGAACGGGTGGGTTTCTACCTGGTTCACCGCTGGCACCACCTCATTGTTTACAATGAGGTCCATCAGCCTGTCGGGGTGAAAATTGCTTACGCCGATGGCCCTTATCTTACCTTCTTTGTGCAGTTCTTCCATGGCCCGCCACTCGCCGTACACATCACCAAACGGCTGGTGGATGAGGTACAGGTCCAGGTAATCCAGCTGTAGTTTTCGTAACGAGTTTTCAAAGGCTTTTTTAGCGCCTTCATAGCCGTTTGACTGTATCCATAATTTGGTCGTAATAAACAGTTCTTCGCGGGCTACGCTGCTGCTTTTAATGGCTTTGCCTACCGCCTCTTCGTTCATGTAAGATTGTGCTGTATCTATCAACCGGTAGCCGGTTGCAATGGCATCTGCCACGCTTCTTTCGCACTCGGCCTGGTCGGCAATCTGGAATACGCCAAAACCCAGGATAGGCATTTCAACGCCGTTGTTTAATTTTACTGTTTGCATGGTTGTTATTTTATGTTTCGTCCTGCACAAAGCCTGCTTTATGGTGGCAGCCATTGAACAGGGTATAATTATTAAGCTGCCTTGTTTGTACAAAAGTCCGGCCTTTTATCTGCGTAAATGGTATACATTTTACGGTTGTTTATACCACTTTTACTGATTTAGAATGGATTAGCAAATAGTTAGGTGTTTAAGTGATAGATTTGGTTATAAGAAGATGTGAATATGGAAACGACGCGAACTTTCAATACAATCAATGAGTATAATCTCTTCAACAAAAACGAAACGAAACATCCGTTAGTTAGTGTGGTCGATCTGTCTAAGGCCGGTCCAAGGGAAGGCTCGCAGATGTATTTCGGTTTCTACACGGTCTTTTTAAAAGAAGTGAAATGTGGCGACCTGGTTTACGGACGTAATACCTACGATTACCAGGAAGGCACCTTGGTATTTATTGCACCGGGGCAGGTAGCAGGCATAAGCAGCAACGGGGAAATGTATCAGCCCAAAGGATATGCGCTGGTGTTTCACCCCGATTTTATTCACGGTACCGATCTGGGCCGCCGCATTCAGGAATATACCTTTTTTGGTTACCAGTCAAACGAGGCACTGCATCTGTCAGACCGGGAAAGGAACATCGTGCTGGACTGCTTTTCGAAAATTGAGTATGAGTTAGAGCGGGCGATTGATAAACACAGTAAAAGGTTAATTCTTTCTAATATCGAGTTGTTCCTGGATTACTGCGTCCGTTTTTATGAGCGGCAGTTTATCACCCGCGACCATGTTTACGAAGGTGTATTAGCAAAATTTGAGACACTTTTAAATAACTATTTTAGCAGCGAAAAGCCGGAAACGTTAGGACTTCCGTCTGTAGCTTATTTTGCCGAAAAGTTACATTTATCACCAAATTATTTCGGCGATTTGTTAAAAAAAGAAACAGGAAAAACGGCGATGGAGCACATACAGTCAAAACTGATTGATATGGCTAAGGAAAAAATATTTGACACCGGAAAAACGGTAAGCCAGATAGCATTTGAACTAGGCTTCAAATATCCGCAGCATTTTGTACGGCTGTTTAAAAAACGGGTAGGACGCACACCTAACGAATTCCGGTCAATGAATTAATAGACAGTAACGGACTATAGCTTAGATTATTCTTACCTATTCAAATCACAATACTAATTATTATACGGTGAAAAGCAAACATTTGCATCTGGTATAATTTAATTGCAAGGAGAACCGTTATTCTATAGCATGCTCCTTTCTACTAATTACTTAAGCTGTATGATAAACGCTAAAAAATCACATGGTGTTGATTCAGATATGTCCGCTTTAACAGGCAACCGGTCAAAAGTAAAACCTTGATGAAGACCTTCAAACGATCTGAAATTTTATTGTGGTAAATATGGATTAGCCTAAACGCGACTTATATGATTTTGTATAAGAGATAAAAGCTACATCAATAAATGATAATGTTCAGTTATCCTATATTGATAGCGGGAAGTGTACAGTTTGATAGTTCCAAGATTCTAACAATTTTTATACTTGAATCAGTTTGCATGTTAAACACCAATTCGAGTCCATTTTGGGGTTCGGAACGATGGTCTTAATTTGTCCCCAGTCTAAACATATGAGGTTTCAAATCTCCTCCGGGCTAAATTCGATATTATCCATAAACTTCGCTTAAGCCGAGGCGAATAATCTTCGAACTTTAAATGAGGGGTTGATGCTTGTGGCAACTATATCGAATGTTTCGGTTTGCCTTGCGCTATTTGAAATTGTGTTTCATGTTAAAAGGTACACTTACACGGCTGCGGCAAACCGTTTTGAGATTAAAAAATCTATTACTTTTTTCTTCCTTGTCCCGGCTTCAGCAAAGCTTTTTTCAAACGAAAAAAAGGATAAAAAAGAAAGCAAAAGAAGCATGGGAGTGCAGGAGCAACATAAGTGCTACAAGGTGGCGTCAGCCATTATCGTTGCGCGGGCGCAGCCGGACATTAGCTTCGCTTTCATTTTTATCGTTCTCTTTTTAAAGCAATTTCCTCTTTTACCGTGCCTGTTGCCGGTTCAATTGATGTGGTCATGGGCGCGGTGATGGATATGCGTGGAAGAATGAGCACGCTTGGCAGCGATTGGATGAACTAGTATCTGCCGCATTGCCCCGTTAGCAATAGTAGTGGAAAGCCCACAGTGCAGCGATAGCGGAACGAGGACTTGCAACGGATATTGCGGGCCGCAGGCAACGGCATAATAATTTACCTCATGGCGTAACCAACAACGTGTTAACAACTTACAAGAGTTTGAACTAAAATAATTAGTAAATTAGCCCTTCATAAACGGAGGCTTCATGGCAAAGAAGAATAAAAAAATAGAAATAGAAGATCATATCGTGGAGACAAGGCCAGCGATCAAAGAACCGGACAAAGTGAGATTGTGGGTACGGTCTGGCGGACGTTGTGCGATTTGCAACAAATACCTGCTTGACCTCAACTATGATGTTTCCATTGGCGAAATGGCACATATTGTTGGATGGAGCAAGGCAAACAAATCTCCTAGGGGCGAGGCTGAACTTGCCTTGGATGCAAGGAATACGGTTGACAACCTGATGCTGCTCTGTGCAGACCATCATAAAATCATCGATACGAAAGAACTGCTGGAAGAATTTACACTGGATCGCTTGATGCAGCACAAGGCCGACCATGAAAAAAGGATACACCACCTAACCGATCTCCAAATAGATTCGGAAAGTGTGGTTTTAAGAATGCTGGGCGGTATAAGGGGGGCAACGGTTGAGGTATCCAAGGAACATGCCCGGAATGTTGTTTTTAACAGTGAACGCAAATTTGCCATGTTCATTAATAGTTTTGACAAACACGGTATTGAAATAGACCTGAAGGCGATGCCGGAGCCGGAAGATAATTGGGAAGGGTATTGGTCTATCGGGCAGGGCATTATCGACAGGAGCCTGCGCCCGCTTATTGAAGGAGTGGATAAAGGACAGGTTCGCCACCTTTCCGTTTTTGCAATGAGCCGTATTCCGTTATTGGTGTACCTCGGCTACAAACTGGACGATAAGATACCGACCTCCCTTTATCAGAAACACCGTGGAGATCAGGAAACCTGGATGTGGTCTGAAGAGGCGAAAACGGAGACCTTTGAGGTGGTTAAATTAAAGGAAAACGCCACCCAAAATGTTGCACTGATCCTGTCTTTGAGCGGGAGTATCAATCCAAACGAACTGCCGGAAGAGATTTTGGAAAGTTGCAATCTCTACGAGATCAGGCCTATCGAAGCTACACCTAACCGCGATATTCTTAAGAGCAAGGCCTCCTACGAAAACTTCAGCAAAACGTATCACGGGTTTCTTAGCCAACTGGAAATCTCGCATAAGTCCTGCAAGCAGATCAATCTTTTTCCGGCTATACCGGTTACTGCCGCCCTGGCCTGCGGCCGTGGCCTGATGCGTGATGCACAACCGGCGATCACTGTTTACGACCGTAGCGGAACCATTTATAAACCTGCACTAACCGTAAATTCAAAATGAAATTGACAAACTACTTTAAAAGCTTTCTAGATAATGAAGTCAACTTAAATTCGGCCAGGATTACGACCCTGGACGACCGGACGGAAACCATTACCGACCTGTTGAGAGAAAGCGATAAATTTAAGGATAACTTTATCGATGTGATCCCACAAGGCTCATACGCGCACAAAACGATCATCAAGCCGGTCAAAGCAACCCATGAGTTTGATGCCGATATATTGCTTAACCTTAAAGAATACCCGGAGTGGGAAGCAAAGGACTATGTGCAGGAGCTTTACCAGTTTTTCAGGGACAACAGTACCTACCGGGAGAAGGTCAGCAGGAAAACCAGGTGCGTAACGATCAAATACGCCAATGACTTCCATATCGATGTTGTTCCATTTTTGGAACGGCATGGGCAGAAGTTCGTTACCAATCGCCATGAGAACAATTTTGAACTGACAGACCCGGAAAAATATACAGAATGGCTGGATGAACGCAACCGAATCACCAAGCACCACTTCGTGAAGGTCATTCGCCTGATCAAGTATATCCGGGACTACAAGCAGACTTTTGCCATCAAATCCATTATCCTGAATACGCTTGTAGGCGAACAGGTAAATGATGCAGCCCTGTTGGAGGACGAAAATTCCTATAGCGATGTTCCCACGACATTGTACACGGTCATGAAAAAACTGAAGGCCTATGTCCAGGATCACGAATATATGCCGACTATTGCCGATCCGGGAGAAACGGGCGAAAACTTTGGGGATCGCTGGAATCAGGACGGCTGGGCGGTTTTCAGAACCAAGATGATCTATTACAGTGATAAGATCACGGAAGCCTTTGAGGAAACCGATAAGGAAAAAAGCCTGGGCAAATGGCAGGAAATCTTCGGGGAGTGTTTCAAAAAACCGGAAACAAAGGCAGAAGAACAGCAAAATTCTGCCAGCAGAAGCCTGGTTTCCTACAACAATACCGAACAACAGATTACGGAGCTTGGCTTTCCGCTTCGAATCAATCCCATCTATAAGGTACGCCTGACCGGACGGGTGAATAAAAAAACAGGCCACCGGCATTATGACCTGGCAACCCAGGGCAACAAGGTCGGACGGGGCAGGTGGATTACCCTTACCGTAACAAACGTGAACATACCACAACCCTATGCTATCTATTGGAAAACCTTAAACCGTGGGGAACATGCTATTACATCGAACTGTATCAGAGGACAAATCAACGAAGGTGGGGCTACCCATCAGGAGCCGACCAGTTTCAAGGGCAACCATTTTGTTGAATGCTATATCGTTAAAGATGGTATTTGCGTTGCCAAGGACAGGCAATCGGTAATCATTACTTAAGAACACAACAAAAAATTAAAATATCTTTTATCTCAATTTAACGATGACCACAATGGACTATATCAAGAAAAGGGCTGATAAATTTGTCAGCCATTATATAGCGCACCAGGTAGATGAACATGAAAAGGTAATCAGTGAAGCCCAATCTGAGCTATATAATATCAATAGCCCTTTAGACAAAATCACTTTTCTACGCATGATCCTCGAAGCAAATGATCAGAAGCATCTTTTAGTGTGTACCAATAAAGAAGAGTGCCAGACCAATCATGAACATGAATCCATCCATTATTTCCTGGCCAAAGAACTTGATGATCTGGGCATTCCGATCAATGAAGATCAGTTTACCAGAGAGGAACAGTTAACTGCGGATACCAAACTCGACCAGGTTCTTCAGGAACTGGAAAAGCTAAAAATGGGGCAACAGATTATTTACGATGATCTGTCAGCTGAACTTCAGGAGCTGAAGGATTTTTATATACTCGGTAAAAAGAAATGGTACCAATTGTTCTTAGGCAAGACTGCTGAAATGGTTATCGGCGGGGTTATCAGTGAAACCGTCTCCAAAGAGTTAATCAATGTTATGGGTAAAGTAGGACAAAAACTTATTGAATAAATTATGCGATATAATCTTCCCTTATCCAATACGCTGTATCTTAAGAATCTCAATTTTTACCTGAAACTTGCGGAAGATAACCTGATTAGTTTTAAACAGCAAAACGAAGAATTTACGCAAAGGCTGATTAATGAGGAAGCCGGCAATGATTGGCTTGACGAGGGCAGTCATCTAAACAATATTGAATGGCTGTTTTTAAATTCCATCTATGCAACGTTGTATGCTTCCTTTGAACATTTTTTATATAAAGTTGCCATAACCTTGGAACATCAACCTGGAATAAACATTAAACTGAACGATATTGCAGGAAAAGGCATTTTGGCGCAATATACCCGCTACCTATACCTTGTTGGCAACATAGCATCAGCATCGAGGGAACTTGCCACTTGGGGACGTATGACCCATTACCAAAATGTGCGAAACCTCCTGGCTCACAATGGAGGCATCATGCAGGATAAGGCTCAAAAAACACTTGAAAAGCATAAAGATTTCAATTTTTTAAAAAATGAAGATGTGGTTATGGCCGGAAGTTTAGGCCTAATAAGGATCAGGAACAAAAAAATCTTGGAGTCTTTCATTAAGGAAACCACGCTGCTAACCGGCAATATACTTAAAGAGTTCAACCAAAAATTTCCAGTGCAAGTGGATGCTACACAATAACAAACACTTATACAGCACGCGCTCGCTGAAAGTCTGTAATTATTTCTTTAAAAATAGATGGTTGCCCTATTTTTATCTTGTTGTTCTGAACAAAATAATATTTAACAAACTCGTCAAAAGAGATCATATCATTGATCGGATCACCACTGGAGATATACTTATGGTAAGACTTTAGGCAATCTCCCAATTCGAGCTTTCCGCTTTTAAAGTGGTCTTGCAGCAGCAAAAGGTTATCTAAATGAATCATTGTCAGGTTTTGGATGCCATCTGTCAACACCCCATCCATTTGTTTAAGTTCTTTCATTCGCTGATTCAAGAAATAGTTAACCCCGTACGCTTCCAGGCTTATATCTGTATGTACGATGATCGGAAAAACAGATGCACCGTCAGCGGGTGAGCAATCAATTTCCCTATCAGCATAGACACCAGTCTTTATCTGTTTGATACTGTTGAGCAGTTGGGTAATACCTTTCCTTTTCCCCTTGGTATCCTTTTCAAGTTTATCCAGCAAGCCATCTTTTACCTTATCGATACCATCTGCATATTTAACATCTGAAGACACCAGGATGTCCTTAAATTCAAACAAAAAAATGTCATTTCGATGCCTGATATAATAATCCGGCTCGGCCTCTTTAAGCTTTTCTTTCAGTTGTTCACCTGTCAGATTAATATTGCCATAGCCTTCAAAGCAATTATGCATTATGGAATAAAACAAAACAGGTTCTGAAAAGTGGTTGCCCAAACCTTTCTTTAGTTTCGGGAAGGACAATCCTACCCGCTCCGAAAAATCAAACAGAAAGCCGTTATAGAGCTTGTCCACAAAGAATCTGAAGTCCAAAAAAAGAAACTTGTGTTCGGAAAGCCTAAACAATGGAAATGTCCGCAATGATTTGTAATCCCTATCTATTGTTGCTTTATCGTTAATCGCCATCCGGGAATAGAAGGAAAGAAATTGTTCGTCACCTTCAAAATGCATAATCGGGGTTGGCTCGTCGCTAACTTGCAAATTCAGATATGGTGAAATAAGCTTCCATAGATAGCTCTTATAAGATGGAAGGGACAGGCTTTCCAGAAATAGGTTTAGATAACCACCATAATCGTCATTAGTCTCACAAAATTTAAAGAAATAATAAACCTTAAGAAATTGCAACACATAGTCCTTGAACTTTTCATTTTCGATGTTTCTAAGTTGCACCTTTAGTATTTCATCGGCAAACTGCTGGAATGAGCCCGTATCATCCCAATTAAAAATCGGCTCTTGGTCTGCGATACTGGTGAAGTTAAAAGTAAGCAACAAACGAAACAGTGTTCCAAAATCATCTTTACCAAGTTCCCGGCGACAGTCCGCGTCAGCGTACACCAGCAAGTGCTGAATCAAATCCAGGCAAGGCCTTCGATCTAACACCTTAAATCCAGGGTCGAAAACCACTGAACTATTATTGGTCACAAATTCCAATAGCCCTTGTTGTGTGCTACCGCCCATCTTCATCATCCATTGCATCAGGTGATTGCTCTGGAACATTTCATCGCTACGTTTTCGGACATTGAACAAATGCAGGAGATAGGCTATAAATTTGACCGCTTCATTTTTTGGAAGCTTGGGAAGGGTAGATTTAAGGTCTAGCGGTTCGTTGTATACGCTATGGTAGCCCAAAAGTACCTGACGTTCAAGTTTGCCCTTTTCCATTTTACAAACCCAATAAAGGTTTTACGGCCTCAAAAATCGGAGCAGCCAGCAAGTTCGTGAACGTACCAAGGCCTACAGCTTTCATCAGGCTGCCAATTGTAGTAAGCTGGGGCTGAACGTCCCTGTTTCTTTCCAGTTGCACTACTGCATAGTCCATTTCCATCGCAAAATCCTTGCGAATATTTTCATCCATTGCCTGAAGATCATAGCGCAATATTTCAAAGAAGTCTTTCAACTGGTCTTTTTGCAGGTGGTTATGTTGAACCTGGGTAGCATGGTTGGAGTTTTGCTGGAACTGAAGCGGGGCATTTACCGTGCCTACATTGATGGTATTATTGATGGTTTGATTCTGCTTTTCTTCCGGTTTCATTTTCTTATCATTAATCCATTTTTCAAATAATTCGATATAGGCCTCATTGGTACTTCGATTTTTTAACAGGAAGTATCTCATAGCTCATGTGTTCCAGGAACAGTTCTCTACCTCCGGCATTAAGGGAGACGTAAATATTGAAATGATGATCGATCAGGCCATCAATTTTATAGGAAGGCCTCACCCGGAGCAACCGGGAAACAAACTGGTGGTCGTAGTCCTCTGCCGTAACCTCAGTATATACATGGCTGCTCTGATATTGATCCCTTTTTCCCCAATCACCCCTGATCCGCTTTCCAAAGCTTGCGAATATCCGTTGGCTACCTAAATTTTCGAGGTGATGTGCTCCATCTGGCAAATCGCTTTGTGTGCTAATGTCAAAAAATGGGTTCATAGGCATTAAGTTGAAATACAAATATACCTGATCTAAAAGGTGAATCTTATACTGTTTTTAAACAATGTCCCTGGTTCTCAGAATATCAAAGGTGGCAGTGCGAGCATTGCTGTAGACCAGCATAACTTTAATTTATTTATCGTACTTTAATGTATATAAATAAAATATGATAACCGATAAAGATTTCACGGTAACGTTTTTTGACGTAAATGGCGGTGATGGCATTTGGATCAGATATAAGGGTGTCGAAACCAAATTTCACAATATCCTAATAGACGGTGGATATGTAAAAAGTTACTATGGAGCTTTTAAGAAAGCCATTGATAAAATAATTGAATTGGAGGAAGTGGTAAATCTTTGGATTATCACACATGTCGACGGTGATCACATCGGAGCTATCCTTGCCTTTATAAATGATTCCAGTTTAAAAAACAAAGCAGCCATCGTCCTTTCATTTTGGTTCAATCACACCAACTTTGAGGCAACTAACCAATCATCAGCAATATCCGTAAGCCAGGGAATCAAATTGAGGAAACATCTTGCCACCCTTGGGATCGTTGAAGAAAGTTTCATTGATACGACAGTCACGGAAAGGCAGTTGCACGAAGTCCTCTTCCAAATATTAAGCCCTTTGCCGGAAAAACGGGCTATGGCTAATGATGAATGGTTATTGGAAGAGGGGACTACAAAGGTTTCCCGAAAAAAAGAATCGGATCACGGAAAGACCATTGACGAACTTAAACTTAACATTTTCGCAGAGGACGATGATGTTCCCAATGGAAGTTCCATTGCTTTTATTTTAAGATATAAGCGCTTTTCAGGATTGTTTCTGGCCGATTCGCACCCTTCCGACATCATCAGCTCCTTAAAATCCTTGGGGTATTCTTCCGAAAATAGATTAAAAATAGATTTTGTGAAAGTGGCACATCATGGAAGTAAGGTCAATACTAATGATGAACTTTTAAGTTTGATCGATTGTACAAACTATATTTTTAGCGCAAACGGTATAAGCCATTTTCACCCTGACAAAGAAGTCCTAACCAGAATAATAACTCATGAATCAAGAAAACCTGCAACCTCTGTAAATTTATCGTTTGTGGTAGACAATACCGCTCTTCGAAGCCTTTTTGATGTTGATGAACATGCGGCCATAAATCATAACTTTGAATTAAAATATCCAGAAGACGGAGATAATTATCTTCAATTAACCTATAATGCAACCCGACCTTGAACATAGCCACTGAGAACATATTAAAGCAGATTGCTGTCAGAATTAACTGTAATGGAGAAGTAGGTTCTGGCGTCCTGTATTTTCCTGAAAACAATCCAGCATTTGTTTATGTATTCACGGCTAAGCACTGCCTTTGTGGCAAAAAGTTTGACAAAACTTTTAATACAACGGATATAACTATCGACAAAATTTTCAATCAGTCCACGGGATTGTTTTCAGAATATCAATGCCTTGACCGCGATGAAGTAATCCAGACCGATAGCGAAGATGACATTGCGGTAATCGTTATTAAAAAAGCTGCCATATCTGAAATAATCGGCGATGCACTGGACTACAAGTTGGTGGAAAAGAATGACGATAAATATCCCGTGCACTTCAGAGGTTTCCCTCAGCTAACCGAAAATGAAACGGATCGGCCATTTGAGGCAAAGTTTGTTGAGGAAATCAAAAGCCATACTCAAAAATTTCAACTTAACTCTTTAAATAGGCTGGACAGCTTTTATACGCCTTCTGCGGAAAATATGGCTGGCACATCTGGTAGCGGTTTGTTCATCGTTAAAGAAAACGTCCCCTATTTATTGGGGATTTTAACGGGCATTGATAAGATCGATGCTTTTTTCGGGACAAAAATTTCCGTACTGAACGATTGGTTTGTTAAAAGCCATCTCCCTATCCTCAACTTAGATTCTTTTCAGGAGGCAGTCCTTAAAACCAGTGTTGATGCCTATATCAAAGAAACGGTGGAAAAAATGGCGCGAGATTTTTTACCAGCCGGACAGTTTGATAAGCCAATTGAGGAAATCGATCTTTCCACTGGTGTAACTTTTCCCGAATTAAAAACATTTTCTAAACGTGAAAAGGTTGTTAAAATATGTCAGGTTTACCTACTATCAAAATGCTGTCTATGGATGCAGGGCGATGTTGGTATTGGCAAGACGCATCTGAGCTATTTAACAGCATCAACTTTTTCAGATCATTTTTGGTTGGATCTTAGCGATTTTGATGCGGCTTCATCCTTTCAATATTTGCTTACCACGATGTGCAGTGTATTTGGGGCTGTAGCACCAACCGATGCAACAAAGGCAACTGACCTTATCCATCAACATCTGCCCAATAGCGCGATAATCGTATTGAATGACCTGCCCGATCTTACAGGACAATCTCGCATCCAAACTGCACTGAGTACATTTATATTAAAAGGTATTACCAAAGGAATAAAAATAATTGTGACCAGCAACTATTCGCCGGGTAAAACGATACAAGAAAAGATTGACGAGGAGCTGATCGAATATAACATACCTATGTTCGATGACGATGAGTGCAAAGAAGTACTTTTGGCTTATGGTGCGACGGAGGACATTGATGAACTTTCAGGAGTTATTGTTGAACTCACTGACGGACATCCGCTAATCATTAATGCCGTATGCCGCTATCTCCGGGAACAGAGCTGGAAAATAGATGTTGCCACCCTTGACAGCTTATTTAAAAATGAATACGGTAAGCAGTTGGACAAAGAAACCTATGAAAAGCTGTTGGTCTCTACGGAAGACGAGCAGTCCCGACAATTACTTTTCAGATCTAAGATCATAATCGGGACTTTTAAGGAACGCGAAATCCAAGTAGTCGGCAACGTCGAACCGGTAATAGAGAACTTGAACCAAAAGATTATCCGCCTTTCCGGCTTATGGCTAAAGCCTTTACAAGATGGTAAGTTTCAGCTATCTGCCCTGGTTAAAAGGCTTGGCGAAAATCTTAGCCAGACATTATCAGAGGCAATTAATAAAGCCTTGGGTTATAATATTATCAGTCAAAGCCCCTTAAGTCCTGCAACCGCAATTAAAGCGTTGCGCTACTTTGATTGCGCTAAGTCCTACAATCAGGCTGCTTTTCTCTTAATAAAAGTACTGAACTCATCCTTGGACAACCCAAAGCTCTTTTTCAATTGGGGCTTTTCTCTATTCTGGTATTATGACGCGTTGCCGGAATCAATGCATCCATTTGCCAAACTCTACATCAGGTTCATGCAGATCAACCTGTCTTTGATGGAGAACCGGGAAACGGCCTTTTTGATTGACGATCTGAATGAAATTGCCAAGCACAAAGATATTGGCGATGCTGGAAAGGGAATTGTAAGCCTAATGAATTTCAGGCTAAACCTCGACAAGAACCCTGTCGGCTCGATGGATAGCTACATCAACGCTGTTACGCAACTTTCACCGATCATGGATGAGGCCGAAGAAACTGGAATCTCTGAAATAATAAAATTAAAGGACGTTATCTGGCTAACGTTCTACAATCTGAAGACAAAGCAAGAATACGAGGCCTGGTTTATCTCATTCAGTAAAAGTGGCATTGACCCAGCATCGATAGATATTGAACAGAATGAGGGTTATATGCTAGCGGGAATTGCTTTGCATAGAAATCTTTTGGCACCTATTACATTGGAAAGATGGCCGGGGGTGGAAGATACCCTGATGTTTATACTGGCAAAGGCAATCGATCATAAATTATACCTGATTGCAGCCTACGCTATCCGAAATCTGATACAGTTGATATTCTGTACATCAAAAGACATCAGCAAAATATTGCACATCATCCAGGAATATGGATCTTTTATTGAGAATGTACATATTTATAAGTTTTTAGTCTATGATGAGTTGGGAAGGCAATATAAATATGCCGGGCAGAAAGAAAATGCACTTATCGAGCTTTCTAAGGTAGCGGACGAACCCATTTCAGAGATTTTTACAGAAAAGCCAGGATTTCTTATCGCTTATTCAGAACTTATCAGTAGCAAAAGCGAAGAACTAGCGCATCAATATATAGTGGAAGGCTTGCGGCTAGTGCTCAATAAAGAATACTATACCCCACTTGAGCAAATGAAGTTATATGGTGAAGTAGGGTTGTCCTATTTTCTGATTGGAAAACCTTACGAAGCTACGAAGTCACTGGAAAAATCATTCGACATGTTGTTGAACGAGTATGATAATAGTGACGGTTTTAAAGTAACGATCATTAGGAACGGACACAATATAAACTATATCTCTAAGGTGATCATGGAAGGTATTCCGCCCGCGAAGACTTCCAATGATGACTATTATGTTCCACCGACCAGGGGCTCTTTTTTCTTCAATGACGAGAAAGTTTTAAAGGGTGGATTCTATTTTGAAGAACGCCGGTACATCAATTGTATCATCTATCAAGCGACTAATGAATTTTACGGAAATTACCAGGCCTCCAAGAAATGGGCATTAAAGTCAATTGAAATTGCACTTAACCTCAAGTCTGCTGAATATGCATCGCTGCTGTACCGGAATTTGTTCTATATCGTACAGGACAGGGCCTATTCTAAAGCCATCGATCTGTATAACCAAATCAAAGATGCTTATATAGCAAGGGAAAATGAACCGGTGAAGGGAAATGGGACGCTCTCAGACAGGCCGCCTGGTCTTGTTGATTATACGAAAAATGATTTTTCATTTTTTGAAGAGGTGATTATCCCAATTTTTATTCAAATTGCCCAGGACATTGTAGAAGGCATAATTGCTCCTGATGTTTATGAACAAATTATTTTAGAGATTTTTGACAATCCAGAGATACGCGTTACGGATACCGAAACCTTTAATTTTTTCAGAACACTTTTTGAGCGGGTACTCCTTGGCGACATATCACTAACTCAATTTCAGGAGCTTATCAACAGCTATAAGGGCGGAAGTTTAGATCAAGTAATAATGGTTGGGTATATTCTTTATTCCATTAAGTCAAACGCGGCCGAAGCAGCGGAATTTCAGTTGTCAATAATCGGAAGGTTAGAGAAATTTCATGCGAAGAATTTTGCGGGGTTTTATAAATTTATGATTGTCCCATTTTTTGAAAGTTTTTGGCTCAAAAAGTTCGATACGTATAAAAGGGAGTTTTCTGACAATGCGTTTTGGATTGATAAAAGCGCACCGTCCTTTTTAAATGCAAAACCCACGGAAAAATTAAGAAAATTATTCAGGACTTTACGGCATCACCTATCATTAAAGACAACCGTTGATCATGATGATTGGATCGATGGCTGAGACATGTGAAGTTTGGTGATCGACTAATCTTCTACTTAAATTCTTCAGAGAAGTATTCTTGTAATACGAATACCGCATTTTGCATTGCGCAAATTATTTATAATAAGAACAATTAATAACGGATAACTATTTATTATCTATGATTGCCATCGTCCATTAGTAATTGTATTATTCCCACAATTTCCTGATATGTGAAGGCATCAAATACTTGGCATTTATTGGGTTTTTTATCACACAGCATAACGCTTTTAAATTCAGTTGCTGATTTACTAACCCGTAATCCTTTACTGTAAAGCTTCCTATTTGGAATTTCAAAATGCTCTATTACACCTATTAGTTTATGTGCCTTAAATAGCATTCTTGCCCAGCGCCTTCCATGTAAGCTTCTCTTCCATAAATCAGGTTTAATGTCGTACCAACACTGCTTTTCTTCCAATTCTTTGGCAGTTTCATAACAAGTACGCTGCACTTGTAAAATAAGGTGTTGTACTACTGCTAATTTCTTTATGCTGTGCATGACCATATCAAACTGTTTTATCATGTTGCCGGATACAAAAAGAGCGCGGGTGATCATCAAGTTCCGGCAAGGAGGTACTGGTATACCCATAGAACGAAACAAGACAAGCCCGCGCTTTTGCACAGGCGTTGCGCTTGCATCTCGTTCTTTAAAAATTACCAGTTTTCCTTACCGAGAGCGTAGCGAACGCTAAACCTTAATATGTAGTTGAGTGGCTCTTTCTTCTATCTTATAATGCTGTTTATTTAATGTTTAAAAATCGTTTAAAGGTAATACCAATCATGCAAAACACAAAATGCACCTTAACAAACGTTAAAGTGCATTTTTAAGAAGGTTGGCTATGATTATTCGTAGTTCTCAATAACGCTTTTCAGCTTATTTTTTGCCAGCGTTATTTCGGCGTCATCAACCTTCGTTACCTGGCATTTGTCGGTGCCTTCCAAAATTTCAAGGCACCTTATTAAAATTTGTATCACCTGTTTATCCGTTTCATCACTTAATCGGCTCATTTTCCGGAAAATTTTAGGGGGTTTTGAGGCCCCCTGTTAGTTAAATAATTGGTTAATTGTTTTGCTTGTGTTTTATATGACCGCTGCTAATTCAAATTCAAAGCATCGCTGCCGTTCTTGGCAAAGTTGGTGCAAAGGTCGAAAGCTGTTTGGCTTCGCTGCAGTCCTGTACCAAACAAGATAGATTTCAGCTTGGCTTCGCTGTCCTTGTAAGTTCTTACGTTCTGAAAGTAACCCGTTACTGCGTTGTAGGCGCCAAACAAGGTTCCTTTGGTGGTTGCCTCCTGCTGGGTGGGGCTGGTTAAAGCATACTCCATTACACTGCTGACCATATTATTGTAAGTCGTGGACAGTTCCGTTTCCTTTCCGCTTTGCAGGTTTTGCAACACTTCCTTGCTCGGTGCCATTGATACCTGTATTAGCTTTTTAACGGCGGTATCTGTTATTTTGACTTTAGACCAGTGGTTAAACACTTCTTCCAGTTCGTTAGCTAACTGGTTGGTTAGGCCCAACAAGGTATGCGCCTGTTTCAATCTTTCGTTTACGTTGGCGGTATGCCTTATTTTAATGCAGTTCGTATGATTGCGCATAGCTGCGTTAAGCGTATTGGAACAAACTACCCTTACCGGTGTAAAAGCTGCGGTGATGCTGCCGTAACCATCGTGGGAGGTGTTAAGAAACAAGTACTGCTCTATCAAGTCGTTTTTACCTACACGGATATAATCCGGGAGCTTAGCCGTAATAAAGATGCGCTCGCCTTTGCCCAATGCGCCTGCCGTTTCATATAGAATACCATCACCACCGCCAACAATGCTGTCAAAGAAGGCAAACGCTTCGCGGTTCTGTACCACTTCATAATCCTTGCCTACTACACCTAATACCTGCTCGGTGTCTGCCCGTACCGTAGCAAAGTAGTCAGTTACTTCTATGTCCGGTGTAGCTTCCTCATTGTTTCCTATATGATTGCTGGTGTCATAAGTAAACAAGGGACGTTTTTCTACGATGTAGTCCAGCCCCGCATATTCGATAGCCTGTGCGCTGGTGGGGTAGTCAGTAACAATCTGTCCTAAGCCGTGCCATGCTTTTTCTGATTTGCTCATAAAGCTGTGCTTTCCTGTGCTACTGTTATAATTGATGTTATGTGCCATGATGTGTTAGTATTTGAGTTTTGAATTAATGAGTTAATAAATGAGTTACTGCTTCGGCCTGCCTTGACCTGTTGTTAAGCTGATAATTTTGGTTTCCAGCACTTGCACGTTTGGTGTGCTGCCGATGCTGTACTGGCTTTGTGTTTCCAGTTCTTTCATTGCATCGGTTATATTACTGTGGCTGGTTTCAATCACCACTTTGATAAATAGGAATACGGTGTCTTTCATCATCTTAAGTTTTAGATTCTAACCGGTATAGGAATTCATAAATTCGGTAAGTTCCGACTGAAAGGCTGCCGGGTTCTCGGCAGCTAACGTTTGCGCGTAACCTTCCCAAAAGATTTGGTTCGTTAGCTCTACAAATAGTTCGTACATGGGTTATTGGGATTTGCTTTGATTGGTCCTGTTAACTATATGATTTAAATACAGCCCTGCGCTGTCCGGCAGGGCTGTTTTGCTTTGATGGGGTGGCTTATGCCGGGATAGTGATGTTGGCTTCGATTTCGGCTAACTTGTCTACGCACATGCGGTTAACCATCTGCGAGACGGCAAAGATGATGGTCGGGTTCTTGGTTACGAACTTCCGCCTGTTGTCGTCCTCAATGGTCAGGGTGCAGCCCTGGTAATAGTTACCGTCTGTCTCGTCAGCATCTTCCTTAATGTCCACTTCAAAGGCTTCTAAGTTGTTAATCGTTTCCAGCAGCTTGTTACGCTGGATGCTCCGGCGGTGCAGTTCTTCCACCAGCTTCAACGTGCTTTCTAAATTTAAAGCCGGTTTCATGCTGACTGGTGCCAGCTGCGGTGCTTCGGCTGGTTTGGGCTGCTCCGGTTGTTCCGGCTGGGACTGCTCAGCTTTCACCTGGCCGTTGGCAGGTTCAGCTGGCTTTTCCTCTTTGGGTTTGTCCACTTCCCTGTTCACCGGGTTGCCGTTGACAAAGGCTGCGCCTTTTGCTGGTCTGCCGTTTGTGTTGTTGTTTACTGCTGCGCTGTTTTCTTTTACTTTGGTTTCCATGACTTTTTTAATTTGGATTACTGTTTATAAATATTATGCTCTTGCTTTTTAATTCATTTGTTGTGTAAGGTTGGGTTTGTATTGTAGCTTCTCTGTGGCGGTGCCCTGCTGTGTTTCGTTTTCATGGAATGGGTGCGTTTTGTTTTTTAGTGCCTTAATTGTTAAGGTCAGCTCGCATACGCTCGCTGGCTTTTTATTAAGCACCGCACCTGAAAGAGCCGGGCATAACGGCAAGCCTTTTGGAAAAAAAATACGCTCTCGAAACACATCGCCGCAGGCATCCGATCAAAGAAAGGAGAGGAAGATTTTATTTATAAAACCCGTAGGGCCCCGGGCTTGACGGTATGACCGGCTCCTCAGAAATTTGCTGCTATAAAAGGCCAGTGGCATAAATGGCTCTTAAAAGAAAAAGGATGAAAAAAGAAAAAGGGTGATGCCCTAACGGGCTTCACCCTTTCACCTTGGCAAGGAGCAAGCGGTTGAGGAAGTGCAGCATGGCGGAATGGACGAAACGGCTTACTCCTTGTTTACTGTTACAATTCTAAACGCCATACAAGATTGTTCATAAATTCTTACATTCACTTCCTAAACCTAATGTTATGGATGTTACAAAAAAACTTATCATTCGCCCAGAAACTGTTGAAACCGTCTTTGATTATTATCAAAAGGAAAAGTTATTAGTTAATAGAAGGTATCAACGAAAACTAGTGTGGACATTGGAAGAAAAGGAAAAATTTATTGATTCACTTTCTTTGAATTACCCTGTTCCATTATTTTTAGTTGCCGAAGTTGCTTATAAGGGTGATACTATTATCGAAATTATTGATGGCATGCAACGACTAAACGCCATTACGTCTTTTATTGAAGGTGAATTTTCCCTTCATAATCGCTATTTTGATCTTGAAACCATTGCTGAAACAAAATTTTTATTGGATAAAAATTTGTTGAGACAAAAAATGCCTAAGTTAGACAGAGAGCTATGTAAAAACATTGCTAGAAGTTATCTCATAAATGACAAAGCAGTAAGTTTGCCATATGAGTGAGCTAAATGAGAAGCAATGGGAGAAGATAAAAGACCTGGTACCAGAGGGCATCAGGCGAACAGATGGTAAAGGCAGGCCCTGGCGGGACAAGCGTGAAGTGATGGAAGGGGTGCTATGGATACTTCGGACAGGGGCGCCCTGGAAGGACCTGCCTGACCGCTATCCGCCTTACCAGACCTGCCACCGCAGGTTCCAGGGCTGGGTCAAGAGCGGGGTGTTTACGCTTATTATCGAGACGCTGGCCACTGACCTGTATGAGCGTGGCGGTGTAGACCTGAGTGAATGCTATATAGATGGAACCTTCTGTATGGCAAAAAAGGGGGCCTACTGGTGGGAAAAACTAAGAAAGGTAAAGGCACCAAGATCATGGCAATCACAGACGCTGCTGGTATTATATTATCTATCTCAGTCCACTCTGCTTCCCCGCATGAGGTAACACTGGTAGAGAAAACGCTGGAAGAACGCTTTATTATTCCGCATCCTGAGCGCCTCATTGGGGACAAGGCTTATGACTCAGACCCGCTGGACGAGCGGCTGAAAGAACAAGGCACTGACCTTATTGCCCCACACCGGGATAACCGCAAAAAGAAAAAAACGCAGGATGGCAGAAAACTGAAAAGGTACAAGCGAAGGTGGAAGGTAGAGCGCTTCTTTGCCTGGTTATTCAATTACCGCAGAACGGTGGTCAGATACGAGTATCATGAGGAAAACTTTAAAGCCTTTGTCCTTTTAGCTTGTTCTATGATCCTTTTAAAGTCATTCTTTCATTTATGAGATAGCTTCTAGTTATCAATTGCCACTTTCAGTATCCGTTTTTAAAGAAGAATCTGCCATTGATGATATATTTAAGAGGATTAATTCTAATGGAAAACATCTTTCAAGCCAAGAGTTGAGACAAGCAGGTTCAACAAACGCTTTTGGCCGTATTGTGCGTAAACTATCTGAAAAAATCAGAGGAGATGTCTCTCATTCTGATAGACTTACTCTTAACAATATGAAAAAAATATCGATTAACAACACTAAGCTTAGTTATGGAATCAATATGGAAGGCATATTTTGGAGAAAGCATGGTATCATAACTAATGAAAATATAAGGGGATCTAGAGATGAAGAATTGGTTGCAAACTTATTGAGCGCTATTCTAGTGAAGCCTCGTCCAGCAGGAACATCTAATAACCTTAACAGATATTATTCAGGTGATAACACTGTCGAAAATGAGATTAGGAAACTCGGTGAGGAATATATAATAAAAATGTTTGAAACGGTTTTTGACGCACTACGCCAGACATTTGAATCAACTGGAAGTTCGTTTAGCAAGTTGATTTTTAAAAAAGAAACTAAGTATGTTAATCGTTCTTTCCAAGTATTTTTTTTAGCGTTTTATGATTTATTAGTTAAAGAAGGTCTTAAAATTCTGGATTACACTAAATTGGCTAAACACCTTGAAGGAATTGGAGACAATTACTTAACAGCTAATGCAGAATATTTCAAATATTCAAAACAGAGAGAAGACGGTGTTGAAGTTATAGAAGGTTTAATGAAGCAATTTTTTATAAAAAAGCGTGAGAATGACCCTGCCCTTAATAACGGTGTGATTAAGCTCGAGTCTTTACTTGGAGGTTCGAAAACTGAAAATGCAAGCTACGATTTTAAAATAGGAATACACAGAATGGATAAGGATGGTAAATTTGATGATGAATGTTTTGAGAAAATCCTTAAAACTTTGACTGCCATTGCAAATGGTAGTAAAGACAGCATAGGCTATGTGGTATTAGGAGTTGCGGATAATCGCAATGCAGCAGTACATCATGACACCTATTATAAAAGTAAAAATATCTCTTACAAAGATTTCAATGTTACAGGTGTTCAATGTGAAGCGAACAAGTACAATTCTCATGAAAATTATGTAAGAAATATAGAAACCAAAATAAGAGCTTCAAAAATTTATCCTTCAAAATATAAAGATCAGATACTTAGAAATATAGACTACTTCAATTACTACGATAAAACGGTTCTGATTTTAAAAATAGAAAATAATGGTGAACCCGTAAAATATGGAGACAGGTTTTATGAGAGACAAAGTACAAGTACAATTGAAGTTGATAGGGACAAAGAAGTTAATGTTTACCAAAGAATTTTGAAATAAAAGAACAAGTAAACGGTCTTTTAATATATTAACAAGACCGTTTACTGTAACAAAATGGGTCTGTAAAATAAACTGTGTCACCCCCTGGCAGGCCCCATGGGGCCTGCCAGGGGGCGATTGCTACATCAAATCTAATATCATTCTTCCGGGAAACCAAATGGCCAGTTTCTGAGCGGTCATGGCCCAGTTTGAAAGCGGCATCGTCCATTTTTGTTTAATGTTGTTATGGGCCAGATAAATCAGTTTTAACAGGGCCATATCGGAGGTAAAGCCGCCTTTTGTTTTGGTGACCTTTCTGACCTGCCGGTGGAAGCCTTCGATGGTATTAGTGGTATAGATCAGTTTACGGACAGCTTCATCATACCGGAAATACGTGCTTAGCTTTGACCAGTTGTTACGCCATGATTCCAGTACCTTCCCATATTTATTACCCCACTTTTCTTCCAGCTGATCCAGGCGCAGCTCAGCCAGTTCCAGCGTTTCTGCCTGGTAAACCGGCTTCAGGTCTTTCATAAATACCTTCTGATCCTTAGAGGCTACATATTTCAGGCTGTTACGGATCTGGTGGACAATGCAGGTCTGGATCTCTGTTTGTGGGAAGACGGTATTAATGGCCTGCGGAAAACCGCTTAGGTTATCGATGCAGGCGATCAGGATGTCCTTTACCCCACGGTTCTGCAGGTCGGTCAGCACCGACAGCCAGAAGTTAGCCCCTTCGCTCTGAGAGACATACATGCCCAAAAGTTCTTTGTGGCCGTGACGGTCAATGCCCAGGATATTGTAAACGGCATGGGACACCATCCGGTGGTCTTCCTTAACCTTATAGTGCATGGCATCCAACCAAACGATCGTATAAAGCTCTTCCAGTGGCCTTGATTGCCACTCCTTTACTTCGGGGATGATCTTGTCGGTAATGGCAGATAAGGTGCTGTGGCTGATCTCCGTATCGTACATATCCCTGATGTGCCTGGAGATGTCACGCAGGCTCATCCCTAACCCATACATGCCGATGATCTTCGATTCCAGGCTTTCGGCAAGTATGGTTTCCCGCTTGCGGATCAGTTCAGGTTCAAAGCTGGAATTACGGTCACGGGGCGTATTGACAGATATTGTCCCATCAGACGTACGGACGTCTTTACTGGTCTTGCCATTCTTCCGGTTGCCGGAACTGCGCTCTGCTTGATCTAAATGGCTTTCCAGTTCAGCTTCCAAAGCTGCATCCAAAAAGCTTTTAAGCAAGGGCGCAAAAGCGCCATCCTTGCCATACAGCGACTTGCCCGAACGGAGTTGCTCCAGGGCTTTCTTCTTCATTTGCTCATACCCTAAGGGCGATTCTTCTTGCTTCATTATAAACTATGTTAAAGGTATTTATTTACGCTTTGACACAGTTTATTTTACAGTCTCAACAAAATTTAGATGTTAATTTTTACTGCTTTTCACATTTTTATATCTCGTGACCTCCTTGCGAATTTCTGTTGCAATAGACTTTACTTGTTGCATTATACCCCGCAGGCGGGTACCAGCCGCTTTGTTCCCCTTTTCATAAAACGATACGGCATCCTTTTCGACACCTGATACCAGTTCTTTTAACGCTTTGAACTTTTCCATGATTCTTAACTTTAAATATTTATAAATGAATTAATTGTTACTTGTTTAGGCACTTATCGTACACTTACACCTTTGCTTTTTTCCACCTCTTTAGCCTTACCTTGCCCTTTGGTCTGCGCTTGTTCCACACCGGTCTTTTTCTCAAACTGCTCCCGTTTCTGTGAACGTCCCTGACCATCAAAGAAATCCAGCTTACCGTAACGCGGAACCGCCTGGGCAAAGATTTTCATTTCCTTATTGTCCTTAGCGGTTACCGTTACTTCCACCCGCTCGCCGTTACGCATGGCCTCTTTTAACTGTTCCAGTTTGGCCGGGTCTTTCAGTTCCTTGATGTCGTAGCGGCTTAGCGTTTTGTCCAGGTCGAAACCATAAGAAGGATCGTGATACTGCTTAAGCTTATGGTTACCGTACTGGTCTTTGGGCGTATCGAAATCCAGCCGTATCCAGGCCTTGTAAGTATCACCTAAAGCGGTCATCATATTATCTCGGTGCACGGTACGGTCCTGCACCATATTCGTGGCCTGCGTTGCGGTAAAACCCTGCCCGTTATCCAGGTAAAACGTCTGCTTAACCGGCGGGCTGTAAAAGGGCTGCCTGAATTCGTTATGCACAAAATTGACTTTTCCCTTTTCCATACTGGCTAAAAGCTGCCTGCTTTCCGGGCTTTCACCTATCGCCAGTTCGCTGGTGCCTTTCTGCTTTTTAAAGAAATCAATGGCTTCGTTTGGGCTTCCGAATTCTTTCACCAGCGGCTTGTCCTTGTTATCCTTATTTTCGGTTAGTACCATGTAGGTTTGGTTATCCGGCGTAGGCGGCACCTGTCCTGCGGTAACCTCGAACTTGCCGAAACTGTAATAGTCCGACTGGTGGGACTTGCGAAAGTGCAGGGTCATATCCACCTGCCCCTTATCGCCCGGCAGCTGGTCTTTCAGCGTAAAGTAGGGCGGCAGGCTTTTCATGTGCTTTTCCAGCTGGTCTGCCAGTTTGGGATTAAATCCAAGGTCTTTGACCTCTTTTTTCAGGTCTTCCAGATTATTTAAGTTCATCGCTTATGATTTAAATGTTTCAATTTTATTTGTTTGGCTGGTTATTGCGCAGCAGCACCGGGTAATTAGCGGTCAGCTTGATTTTGATGCGCTTCACTTTTTTAGCAAATAATCCTTTGGCGGCTTCCACGCCTGCACCGGCCAGCTGGGTAGTCATGGTCTGGTCAACCGGCAGGAACTGCATGTTTTGCATAGCGTTGTCTGAGCCGCTTCTGACCGCATCCTGTAGCTGCGCATCCGGAACGTTGATCCCCGGCATACTATCCATATCATACACGGTCAAGTCAACCGGCAGAATGGAGGTACCTAAGCGGATAGTTTTGATATTGAGCAGCAGTCGCTGGTTAACGATCTGGCAGCTACCGAATATCATCTGACCTTTCGGAATGATGAGGCCCTTAATATGAATCGTATCCAGTAACCGCAATTTAATGGCTGAACCCTGATAGGCTTTCTGGTTATCGACAATTACCGCACGAAAGGCCTTATACAGGCTGTCCGCTATCGGCTTTTGCTGCTGTTGCAGTTGTGCCGCCACCAGTTCCGGGTGCTGTATTTGCAGTATCTTGTCTACCATTCCTTCCAATTGCTTCATTTCCGGGTCGTCGGCATTCTTGCTGCTCATAGTCTTCATCAGCTTTTCCAGGCGTTCAGTATCTTCACTGGTATTTGCAGGCTGATTTGAAGTAGTGGGATAATTTGCTGTTACGGCATTCATAGGCTGCGGTTCCGGTGCTTTGTTCATTTCCTGCCGGAGCAAGGCCAGCTTGCGGCTGATCTGCGCCTCGTTATCATCCGCTGCACGGCTGCCGGACAAAGCCAGCTGTGCTTTTAAGGCGGAATCTTTAATAGCGGATTGCACGTCTAAAGAAGATAAGGCCGCATGGGTGCTGCCGGATGCAGAATCTTTTCGCGCCTGGTCATATAGGCTCATCTTGTCCTGCGGCTTTTCGCCTTTAAACTGCGCTTCCGGCAATTGGGTGTTGATGCCTTTCTGTGAAAAGCTGGTCAATCCGTTATTTCCCCTGCCGCCACCTAATACCCAGAAGGCCATCGTCATAAAGGGTAATACCAATAGCGGCAATACCAGTAACAGTTTCTTTAACCTCACCTGTTGCAGGCTTTCATTCATTTGTTGTTTCATGTTTTGATTTTCTTTCCTGCCATAGCAGGCGTTATAGATTTTGTTAATTGTTCGCCTTAAGCAGCAGGTAAAGGCTCATTCCGCCTAATAGCAGGATGATGATGACCAGCAGAATGATCTTGGAAGTTTTATTCCAGTACTGCGTTTTCCTGTCCAAGTAATCCGCTATCATTCTCTGCTTGTGCAGGATGCTTGCCTTTACCTGTTCGCTTAGCTGCTGCCTGGCCTGGGCCAGCTGTATTTTTCGCTTCTCGAATGGTTCCATCTACTTGTTTTCTGTAGCTATATCCTTGTTTTCTAAAGTCTCCCATTTCTCGATAAGGAAGCCATGCGGGTTATTGTCCGAACGCGACACGTTCCGCAGGTAGCCTTCCGTAACCAAGCTGCGGCTAACCGTCGAAGTGGAACGGATTAGTTTTTCCGTGGCAAAGCATCTGAAGTAGAATGGGTACTGGTTGATGTCCAGGTGGATACTGTCCACGCCGATCTGCTGGCTGATGTTACCGCTGATCAGGTTGGCATAGTAACCGGATTCTTTCAAGTTATCATAAGCTGTTTTGGCGCTTTCATCAGCCAGGTACAGCGCTTTCGTGATATTGGACTGGATGACTTTTTCATCCGGGTCCAGCGTAAAGAAATACTGGTGGAACATCTTGATATGGTCGCGCAGTTCTACCGGTATATTGTCTTTACGGTCTGCTGCATACGCTTCCAGCGCCTTGCCGTTTGCCAGGATATAAATGTGGTTCTTGTAGTTATCGGCAGACTGGTAGCTTTTGTAAATGGCGAAACCCGATATTAAAACGCAGGCCAGTATCAGCAAATAGCTGAACAGCTTGATGTGTTTGAAAGCGGTGTCTATATTTCTGAGTTGTGTGAACATAATTAGCCCCCATCCCCCTAAAGGGGAGTTATAGTAAATAATCGGTTAATTGGTTTTGCCGCTTAGTTTATCCTGCTGGTAGGTGTTTTTTGGATTGTCGGACCTATCGTATCCTTCTTTAAAATCATTTGGCGCGTTAACAAGGTTAGACAAGCCGTTCATGGCCCTGGAGCCGATGGCCGAAGCGGCTGAACTTCCTGCTCCGACTGTCGAGCTGGCGGTACCGAAAGAAACGCTGTTGACCCTTTGCAGCATCCCGTTGCCGCCATGCGCATGAACGATGAAGTTGGCGACCGTCGGTACGGAAAAGTAGCCGATGATGCCGATAAGGAGGAAGATAAGGTAGGCCGTATCCGTCGAGCTGAAAAAAGTATCGCCGGAACTTTGTATCTGTGAGATGTCCAGCTTGAGCATATTCTGCTGCACCTTGCCGATGATGCTCCCGAATATGTTAGCTATGGGCAGCCATAAGAAGATATTGACATAACGGGCCATCCACTGGTTCAGGCTTTGCTGAAAGCCGTCGAATACGGATAACCCGAATACCAGCGGCCCTAGTATGGCCAGCACGATTAGGAAGAACGTTCTGATTGTGTTGATGCACAAGGAGGAAGCGGCATACAATACTTCCAGTACTTCGCTCATCCATTGCTTGATGCTGTTGCGGAAGTTGTAGGATTGCTTGTCCATCCAGAATTTCACATCATTGCCGATGCCGTCAAATACCCCTTGGTTATCACCATCCAGGTCGTTTGGGTGGGTGTACTTATACCATTTGTCCTGGTCACCGTTACCGTCGTTCCCTTCATACATCTGATAGGCAGCGGAGTTCTTGACCGCGTTTTCCTTTTGCTTAAGCAGGGTGGCGATAGCCGAATTGGAATCCTGCACCATATTACCGGTGGCGGTGACTACTGGCTGTAATATGCCATTCATTAGCGCGATGACACCCGGAAAGAGCATGATAGCCATGCCCAACGCGAATGGACGCAGCAAGGGGTAGAATTCCAGCGGCTCCGCGCTGGCGATCTGCCGCCATAACCTGGAAGCGATAAAGGCTAAAGCGCCGAAGCCTGCAATGCCACGTGCTGTATCAATCAACTTGCTGCACAGTGGCAGCATCTGGCTGTACACATCGTCCAATACGGGCTGCATGCCCTTCAGGCTGGAAGCCAGGCCCTGCGCGTGGCTTAACGCCGGGAGCAGAAGCAGGAGCAGTACGACCCCAACCGCCCGGCTGGAAAAGGATTTGATTAATGATTTGATTTTCATTTGATATAAAGTTTTTGAAGTGTTTGGGTGTCGCTGAGTTCTTTGCTGCGCTGCAAGCGCATCATATCCGTTTGCCGGTTAAAGCTGCGCAGGAAAATAAGCTTATCGCTGATGTCCGTATAAATGCGGTCGATCTCCCGCAGGCGTTCATCGTCGCTCATGCGCAGCTGCGAAGCGGTGAGTACCGTTATCAGATCGTTGAGGTTCCGCAGGGCCTGGCTGGTCAGGTTGCCATATACGCTGCTGATATAATTCAGCTCGGTTAAGCTGAATGAGCCGCTGCTGTTAGACCGCTTCCAGGCCTTTTTATATTCAGACAGGATGCTGCTTTCCACTTCAATGATATCCGCTACCCGCCGGTATTTTTTGACGTTCGGGTTGACGGTAAGCAGTCCGTCTAAAAAGACCTGGTGCAAATTGAAGTTACCCTGTGTAACGTTCCGCACGGCATTGTAGCCCTGGCTTAACTGCGCGTAACCCCTTTCCATATCCGACAGGATGCTTTTAAACTGCGACAGCTTTTCCACATCGAGCAACAGTTGCTGCACTTCCTGCGATTGTGCGCGTACGGCATCTATATTCCAAGCAAATAATGAAAGCAATGCCATCAGGAATACTACGACACGGTTTGTTCTTGCTTTTTGCCTTATTCGATTATTCCGGGATTCCATAATAGTTCTTTAAGGTTTGTAAACTTTGCCGTTCCCCGGCTTTTTGCAGCAGCAGCATTCGTACCTGGCTGTGAAGGAAAAGCGTGAAACTGTATTTGTTTTTGACCCGGCCATAGAGATCATCCAGCCGTTTGAGCCGCTCGTCGTCCGTCATTGCCGCCTGGCCGGAAGTCAACACCAGTTCCAGCTCTGCGATATCCGCCTGACATTCGTCCAGTACTTTGGCAGTAACGCTACTGATGTAGGCCTGGCCGTCGGGATTTAGTCCTGGTAACATTTCGACCTGGTCAAGCTTTCCCGGAATCACGGCTAAATACTGAACTATGGCCGCTGCCTTGGGATTATTCTTAACCATAGGGTTAACCGCCTTTAAGGAATGGTAGTAATCTGTGTGCAGCCCCAGTTCACCGCCAGTCAGGTCTTTGATATTGCCCAAACCTTTACTGGCAATCGCGTAGCCCTTTTTCACATAGCTGCCATAAGTTTCCAGTGCCGCAATCTGCTGGGTCATGTATTTGAGCTGCGTTTTCTTTTGTTTGAACCATTCGTCCCAGGTCTGCGCCTGTGTAACACGAGCAGATAGCATCGACAGCAGCAGTAAGAGTTGCCTCATCCAATTAGCGTTACCCTGCAAGACCTGTTTTTTGCCCTTCCAATTAATTGATGCCATAATACTTTTTAATGGTTACGATCTCGTTATGGTCCTTGCTGCGTTCCAGGCTTAACAGGACGTTTTGTACATTGAACTGCTTCAGGTCGTTGTAATTCGCATCGATGTGGTCTGCCGACTGGTTGATCAGCTCCAGGCGTTTCGCATCTGCCATCTGTGTTCTAAAGGCGCTGACGACGATCAGGAGCTGGTCAACGTTTTTGACACTTTCTTCCAGGATGCCGCCATACACTTTGCCCATATAGCTCAATTCTTCTGCGCTGAAGTGCTTGTCCTGCTGCAACAGGTTCCAGGTCTGGTGATAAGTACTCACCAATGCCGCCTGCTTTTCCGTCGTTTCCCGGAGCCGCTGGTAGAGCGCTACGGCAGACTTGATAGTTGACAGTTCTTGGTAGTACTTGCCGAACAGGTCTTTCTGCTGCTGCGACCAGCTGGTGATTTGCCCCAGCTGACTTTGCGATAAAGCGTTCTCTATAGATTTCTGTGCGTTTTGCAGCCATATCGTTTTATTCTGCATCGCTTGGATTTGCAGGTCTACCGCCTTGATGACTTTGGTGACGGCTGCCTTGATGACCTCGGCCACCGCCACCTGTGCGGTCGCCTGACCGGCTGGCAGGCACACAAAAAGTGCGATCAGGCTGGCCGGCATAATAACCATGTATTTTTTCATGACGTTTAATTTGGTTTTAATGGGCGTAATTGCCCCCTTGAAGATTGTTCGTAAACTCTCCTTTATCCTCCCGTTGGGGAAGATTCAATGTCTTTATTTAATTGAATTTGTTAGTTGTTATTGACCTTACCGCTACTTCAGCTTCGCCTTTCGCTGTTCATCGGTCAGCGCCTGTATGCCCTTTTCGATACTGCCGTACTTTTCTGCATATTCCTCGACCAGCGCCTTTTCGGACGCTTCGGTGGTATAGGCAAAGTATTCTTCGGGCGATACTTCCGTAGCATACACTTTACTGTACTGGCCGCCCAGGCTGATAAAGACTTCCTTATAGTTACGGTCCGGGTCGTTGGCCTTGTTCATGCTCAGGACTAACGCCCTTTCCTTATCAGTCAGCCCTAACAGCTGCTGCACATCCTCGAACTTGTTTTGGTACTTGGACTGGTCCAACAGTATCTTACAGTCGCTGTTATTAACGATGGCCTGCTTAATAATCGGTGAATGCAGAATGTCTTCCACTTCCTGCGTCACCACAATCGCTTCGCCAAAGAACTTCCGCACCGTTTTGAACAAGTATTTGATGTACTCGGCCATGCCGTCCTTAGCGATGGCTTTCCAGGCTTCCTCGATCAGGATCATCTTCCTGACGTTCTTCGGCAGTTTGCGCATTTTGGAGATAAATACTTCCATGATGATGATGGTCACCACAGGGAACAAAATGGGATGGTCTTTCACATTATCCAGTTCGAATACGATAAAGCGCTCTTTCAGCAGGTCCAAGTTTTCGGTAGCGTTCAGCAGGTAGTCGAATTCGCCGCCTTGGTAGTAAGGCTTGAGCACATATTTGAAGTTGGCTATATCAAAGTCTTTGTCTTTCACCTTACTGTCCGATAATATCTGTGTAAACTCTACATCCAGGAACTCATAAAAGGAATTGAAGCCGGGAAAGATAGCCGGGTTTTTTTTCAGGTGCTCGTAGTACATGGATACCGCGTTGGATATGGCCACATATTCCGAACGCCCGAAGCCTTCTTCTTCCTTTTTCCACAGCGCCAGCAACAGCGTTTTTAGGCTTTCCTTCTTTTCAATGTCCAGCACGTCGCCTTTGGCAATATAAAAGGGATTGAAACGGATAGGATTATTTTCCTGGTAAGTGAAATAGTAACCACCGACCGCTTTGCAAAGCCCCTGGTAGCTGTGGCCTACGTCTACTAAAACGATATGCGTTCCCTGCTCATAATAGGAATGTACCATATGGTTGGTAAAAAAGGACTTGCCGCTGCCGCTTGGCCCCAGGATCATTTTGTTGCGGTTGGTAATAAACCCTTTCTTCATCGGCTCATCCGATATGTCTGCACGGACCGGTCTGCCGGAAAGGCGGTCGCCTAAACGGATGCCCAGGCCGCTTTGCGATGTCCGGTAGTTGCTTTCCAGGTTCAAAAAGCAGGTCGCCTGCTCCAGGAACGTATCGAAGGTATCGTTCATCGGGAAGTCGGCGGCGTTGCCCGGCAGCCCGGCCCACCAGATCTGCGGCGCACCATCCGTTTCCTGCTTAGCAACCGCATCCATCTGCGCCATCGCTGCGCCAACCTGGTTACGTATTTCCTGTTTGCCTGTTACATCTTCCGTCCAGGCAAGTATATTGAAATGCGCCTTGACTGGCAGCCGCTGTTCGCTGATGGCTTCGTTGAGGAAGTCTGACGTCGCATCCCTCGCTATCGCGTTCTCCCTTGAATAGGATGAAAGCGATTGCAGGCGAAGCCTTTTCTTTTCCAGCCCTTTCATCGTCTTCTGCGCATCCGCAATGATGATGTACTGGTTCAGAATATGATTGCAGTCCAGCAGCAGGCCCAGCGGTGAAGCGAAGCCGATACTGAATTTCGTTTTGTCCGTGCTGTACTTGTCATAGTTGATACGGCTGCCGCAAAGCGAAGGCAGCTCTTCCACGTCGGATAAGGTGAACAGCTGGCAGTGGTTGTCGCCGATACGCAGCTCGTCTTTCAGGTGTACGTCTTTCAGCATTGGCTTGTCCTTATCGCCTGCCAAAAAGCAATACTGTTCGATAATACCGGCCTTGCTTTTGGTTCCGGCCAGTTCATCGTCCGTCAACCTGCGCAGGCTGACGAAGCCGCTATCTTTTAGTATTCGCTCGAATGCACCGGACTTTTCCAGGAAGTCGCGCAGCAGGTTCGGCTGTGTCGTTTGCGCAGGGACGATGCTTTTGCGCATGATGCCGGAATAACCGCTGCTGGCGGCTTTTCTTCCTTCCACCTTTTTGGTCAGGAAGATATAGCAGCGGTGGTCCAAGTAGGGCCTGCCATTAAAGAAGGCTTCACTTGACCGGGACAAGAAGCCTTGTCCAGCGTTAATGTTTTCCCGGTACCGGGCTTTGGTGAACCAGTCCTGCTTATGGAACACGGAATGCTGCGGCAATATCTTAATGGCCTTGACCCAGGCCTGGTGATAGGCTTCGTAATCCCGGTCGGACAGGGTAAATATCTCCGGCAGGATGACCTCGTAACCGATGGTGATATCGCCTTGCATGGATACGATGGCATCATTTTCTACTTTGTATATGGGCAGTATTTTCTCAATGTGTACCATTAGTCCCCTTTTTTAAGATGGATGAATAATTTCCTTGAACTGAACTTCAGGTAACCAGGCAGTACACGTCTGGCGTTTTTCTTTAGCAGCCCGTACTGCCCGTACTTATGGCTCAGGCGGAACACGGTCATGGTCAAGGCCGTGCCTAAACCGCCGATCAGGAACAGGCAGACAAACGTATTGACACCGGTGATATACAGGATAGCGTAAGCAATTAGCAAAGCGACCATTCCACCGGCCAGGTAGCCGATATACTGCGCCTTCAGGCCGTGAAACTCAATCGCCTTGTTGATGCCTTTGTTGATCTGATAGATGCTTGACATAATCCTCTTCTTAAAGCCCGAAGAATGATTTGAGTACGGTGGCAACGACTACCAAGAATACGCAGGAGCCGAACCAGGCGGCGGCTACCTTGTTGGTATCCGGCTCGCCGCCATTCCATTTGTTAAACACTTTGATGGCGCCGATGATGCCGACCACGGCACCTATCGCATACATCAGGTTACAGCCGGAATCGAAATAACTTTTGACCTGGCTGGTGGCCTGGTTGATACCGGCGTTGCCGTCCTGGGCATACGCTGCTAAAGCAAGCAGGCTTAGGCTGAATACAGCACTGTATGCGCTGATTATTTGAATTGATTTCTTTTTCATGTTGTGTGGTTACACGGATTAATGGATAGCATATTTTTTGGAGTGGGTTGCGACTTATAGCCAGAGTTGGTACAGTTCTTCCTCGCTGATTTCGAAGGGAACCTGTTCGCTGATAAAGTCGTTGATGGCTTCCAGGTGGCGGCTGTCTGCTATCTGCGGGTACTTTGCCGGGATAGACGTAAACGAATCGATAAACTCGCTTTTAGTGCTACTTTGCCGAATAATCCCTTTGATGTCTTCCAGCACATCCGGGATTGTACCATGTAACTCTTCTTCGTCATCCGTCTGTTGTAAAGCGGCTGCCGGAAATGGTTTCGGACTGAAGTGGACCTGTTCGCTTTCGATGGTGCTTACGCCTTCTTCTTCGGCGGAGCCGCCTAACAGTTCTTCGTACTCTTCCTCATTACGCCAGTTGAGGTTATCGTCTACCGGTTCGGCTTTTTCTTTGCTGGCAAAGAAGTTTGGGAACTGTCCCCTAAAATAAACCAGCCAGATGATGGCATAGTAGAGCAGCATAATAATTGCTGCAAACAGCAGGTACTGCTGCCAGGTGATTTGATGTAACATAACGCTTTGTTTTAAACCTGCTGCACCATTGCGGCAGGCGACGAAACAAAGGTTGGATTACAGCCATTTTTTTTATGGGAGTTAAAAAATGGGCAGTAATTTTGTCCATTACTATTTGAAAATCAAGACGTTAATAAAAAGCTATAAGTGTGAATGCTAATGTTCTTAAAAGCTAACATAAAAGGTTAATCCTCCGATTGTGAGAGGTTACGTTTAGCTTTACGTAAAGTTGTGGGCTTGATTGCATGGCTTTTTTCAATATGCCTATGTATAGCATCAGACATCATATCAATGAACCGGGTTTTACTGATAATCTTTCTATTTTTGACTTCCTCAAAACGCCGGGTATAACGTGTCAGGTCAATATTTAAAGAAGCACCCAGCCAGTACATTATATCTGCTAATTCTGCGTTGCCGTGGTTGATTTGGTCGGATACCCAAATGCCATAACCTAATTCGACGATATTGATCGGGTCGCCTGTCCATTTAAGCGGCTTTAATTTGCGGCCCGGACGGATAAAAATATTCTTTTGCGCTTCATTGGGCTGATTAAGAACCGCTTCTAATTGCAATTCAATCATTTCATAAGCCATAAATTTGGAGAATAAGTAATCACAACTGGTAGAAAATGATGGATCAATGTCAGGTATTTCAGGTACCAAGGCACTATCTGAAGTGATATTCCGCACAAAATAAAGAGTGTCCAACTCATCTGCGCCTAGCCGGTAATACTGGTATTGAAACTGATTTTGATTTAACGCACGCCGAATATATTTCAATTCTTCCAAGTAATAATTCCTTACCTGTTCCTCACTGCTGCGCGGTACATTAGTTATAATTTGATATACCTTCATTTCGAAAATCATCAAGCAATAAAATTTAGGCTTTATCTTTTTAAAAAAGTGGATTTCTTCTTTTTTGTCTTCAAAAGGATGAGTAAGTATGTACTCTTTTAATGTCTTTAATGCATTACGGATAACATTTAAAGACAAATCCATCTTCTTAAGTGGATCATTTTCATTACGGGCGATAACTTCAAGTTCGTCTTCAAGCTTCAAATACGCCTCATCAAAATAAGTAGTTGACATAGCTTTTGAGTATTAAGTAGATGGTACTTTGTTGGAGGGCTTATTTAGCACGTCCAGCAAACGTGTTTTTGTAAATACATTATTTATCAGCTATTTGCAGGGAAAACCAAATACAAAATGCTAATTTTATTAGCAAATATAATCTTACTTTTGTTTGCTTGTCAAGAGTGAATCAAGTGCTTCAAGCTGTCAACTGTTATATTTAATGTTTAATTGCTTAATTTATAGTTAATTGTGAATTTTAAACATAAGGAAGTATTTTACTAACATATTGTGTATCAAATTTTTGATTTGATATCTTTCGCTTTATGAGGCGTAATAAGTAAAACCACAAAGTATTCGCAAAAGCTAATCGTACTACATTCTTATAATTATGACACGTCGTAATCCAAATACCAAAATCGAATTTCAAGGTGTTCGTTATGTCCAAGGTGTTGTTCAAGATAACCATTGCATATTTGAGCCTTTTTCTAGAGAGAATGATCAAGGAAATGACTGCTTAATTGAGTTTGTAAAAGATGGCTTGGCAACCAATTATGGTGTATACGTACAAATCAAAAGTGGCACGTCTTATAAGGATAATAGCGGATATAAAATACCAACGGACCAAGCACATCTAAAATATTGGAATCAGGGAATAAATTTAACAATTGGGATTGTCTATGATCCAAAGTTAGAAAGGGCATTTTGGGTTAATATTACAGCTTATCTTAAACGGAATCCTCAGGTATTACAACAAAATCATCATGCCATCAGAATAGAAACCAGCAATGAATTTTCGTTGAGTTCGTTTGACTTTTTCATGCAGTATTGTATTGCTTACAAAGAAGAATACACTAATTATGAAAATTATGGGCGTAGTTTGGAATGGTTAGCTAATATGGACAATCCTAATATTTGCTATGAAGGGTTAAAATCTTTATACTCAAATCATAGGGGAAAAGAAGCCACCTGGTATTACATATTGTCAAGCTTTGCAGGAATTAAAGAGGAGGGTATCAGGAGAAATATTTTAGGACTGATTAGCAACTGTATTTACAATGCGGATGTGCTTTGGCATTCCTCAAATATGCAATACATGCCTACGAAGACAACAGAGGCGACTATGTCAAAATTGCTAACTAACATCTGGGATACCACGGAGATAAAGTTAAGCATCTCGTTTATGTTGCAGGGAATAAACAGAGGTAACTTCAGTTATCAAGTATTCTCCGTCATTAATTTAATTCAGAATATTCATCTTCTACTTAAGGAGATTGCTTTTCAGGCAAATCTTGATTCGGATTTTAGAAATTTCTGTTTTTGGTTGTACATGCAGATAGCTAAATTTCATTCTGTAGAAGAAACATTGAAAGTGGCGGATTTATACTTAAGTCTATATCCTTTTGCATATGAGGATGAAGCGTTGGTTGGTGTTAAGGAAAGCATTGAAATGGGATTGCTGGTACCGGTTGGCTGATATTCTTTTGTGCTCACAAAAAGCTTCAAAAGATGATAATTGTCAGATTGGTAGTTTGTTCAAAAGTCTTTTTTGAATCTGCCAATTAGGCAAATAGCGATTCATCAATAAGATGAAATTTTTGTTATGATGGCGTTCAATAAGATGCACTAACTCATGCACAACTATATACTCGATACAACCCAAAGGCTTTTTTGCTAACTCTATATTGAACCATAAATTTCGGTTTGTGGCGGCACAACTACCCCATTTTGTCTTCATAACCCTAATACCGAATTTAGGAACAGAAAGGCCCATTGCATGCGCAAATTGGTTTATAAGCTTGATTAACAATTTGCGTAATTCGCGGCGGTAAAAATTATACAACATCTCCCGCCTATTAGATTTTGAACAGGGCGAAGGTGTCAGCAATTCAATTTTAGAATGATGAATCAATACTTTATTAGATCTCGCTTCCGTCACTTGTAATAGGTACCGCTTGCCCAATAAGAAATGGCTCTCTCTGGTTATATACTCCTTTTCCTGCTCTCTTTCCTGATTAAGAATCTTCGCCCTTTCAGTTTTTATCCAAGGTAATTTTGTGGCTGTGTATATTTTAAGCTTGTCTAGGCTAATTTGCTGCGGCGCTGACAAAGTAACCCTGCCTAACGGGGGATGGACGCTTAAATGTACATTTTTGATGTCCTTAAAGCTTACCTCAACGTTTATATCGCCAATCTTTATCAAATCCATTATCGGTAATCTTCTTTATTCGCTTCAACAATCTGGAAGATTTCGTTCACTTTTTCTTTGTCTTTAACCACATCATATATCGCCTTTTTCAGCAAGTTTTGCTTGGGCAAGCTTTCTCTAAATCCGTTTTGCTTATGATATTGTATTGCATCCTCGCAAGCAAGTGTCTGTGGTTCATCCTCAAGAATATGGTAGATAGCCACTTTCCCTCTGGTATTAAGCGTCTTCGGCAAGTCTTTGCCACCACCCTTATTTACAGATGTTACTAACTCCACCATTTTCCGCAGATATTCCTGGTATTTAATTACGCCTCTCTTGCGTTCAGCAATCAATTCCAACAACAAAGCACTCATTTTTTCAAAATATTTAGGATCAAGTAAGTGCGCTTCGATAAGTTTACTGCGTACATTGTTTTCGATGGCTTCTGCAACAGCTTCCTGATTATGCTTAATGGATTCCGGCAAGCTTGCAATCGCTTTGTCTAAATCGGCCTCTATCAGTTGCAATAAGGATATATCATCAAAAGGAGAAACTTTATGCGCATCCTCTGCCTGAATATAATGATCGATTAGAAAACGCATGTCTGCTTCATAAGCTTTTAAATCAAGCGTCTCTCCACTGGCTATTCTTATTACCTCTCTTAAGTGCAGGTAAAATTCAAGGCGCTGATCAAAACGTTTTATCTGCTTTTCGTCATAACCGGCCAACAACATTTCTGATTTAATGCCGGTATAAGCCCTAACATATGCTACGATAACCTTGTATAATGCTACACGTTTATACTCATTGGCTTTAAGGTCGCTTTCTATTTCAGTATTGCCACAAAAATAGTGTATGTATTGGAGGTCTGTTTTAGGATTCTCGACGGCTTCACAAATGGCTTCTAACGTTTCTAAGGAGGTTTCTAAACGTTCACTGGCCATCTTCAGGCGATCCTTTAAAACAATTTCTACTTCTTCTTTGGTAAAACCTTCACTGTCTAATTCTGAAGTGTATAGATTAATCGATTCGGTAACATTACCAAACAATTCCATGTAATCCACAATATAGCCATAATCTTTATCGTCTGTATCTAAACGGTTTACACGGCAAATTGCTTGAAACAGGGTATGATCCTGCATTTTCTTATCAATATAAATGTAGGTGCAGGGAGGTGCGTCAAAACCGGTAAGAAGTTTTGATACCACAATAAGCAATTTCATACGAGCCGGCTCTTTGCGGAAGCGTTCCTTGCTATCTACCTCATAGCTTTCTGTCTTGGTTTTGTTTGCTTTGGGTATTACGTTTCTAAGCAGTTGCTCATATATCTTAAAAATAAATTCCCTATCCGTTTCTGTATTAGCGCCGGTATCTTCTTTGGTGATATCTCCGGTTTGCGGATTGTATGAAGTGATTAATGCGGATTTCCCTTTTAATTCAGTTTCCTGAAACAGCGCATAGTACTTACAAGCTTCGTAAATACTTGAAGCTACCAGTATAGCGTTACCCATTTGCGAGTTTAAGCGTGGCTTGGTATTGAAATCGAAAAGGATATCCTGAACGATCTTCTCCATGCGTGATTTGCTGCTAAGCACCCGTTGCATAGTGCCCCACTTTTTCTTCAGTTCGTTTTTTTGAAAATCATTCAGGCCCCAGGTCTTGGCTTCAAACCATTCATCTACCCGGCTTTGCGACGATAATTTTTGTTCAATATTCCGGCCCTCATACATCAAGTCTTTTACTACGCCATCTGCAACAGCCTCATTGAATTTATAAGTGTGTATATAGCGGCCAAACACGTCCATTGTGGTTTGCTTATCCTGCTTTAGCAGCGGTGTACCTGTAAAACCTATAAATACCGCACTGCCTAAAATAGCATGCATGGTTTCGTTTAGTTTGCCGCTTTGCGTTCTGTGGCATTCGTCAACAAAAACAAAAATTTCACCCTGCGTTTGTACCGGGTTCTCGCGCAGTTCTTTAATAAAAGTATTATAGTCAGCTTCGCCGGTGTTGCCAAACTTGTGTATAAGTGAGCAAATTAAACGGGGCTTAGTAGCTGTTAAGTGCTGCATCAAATCCTGACCTGACTGGGAGCGAACTATATCTTTTTCACCCACCTCTCTAAATACCCGTTCTATCTGTTCATCCAATTCGGTGCGGTCTGTAAGAATTACGATGCGGGAATTATCAATATTTTCGAGTATCCATTTGCCTAACAATACCATCATCAGGCTTTTTCCGCTGCCTTGCGTATGCCAGATTATTCCGCCCTCTCTGCGGCGGGCAAAATCCTGGGCAGCTTTCAGCGCATGGTACTGGTGCGGCCGGGGGAGTTTTTTTACACCTGCATCAAAGATTACGCTGTTATATAATAAATCAATAAACCGTTCTTTACTGCAAATCTTTTTCAGGTATTTATCAAGCTTGTAGCCTGTATTGTCGTCTTCGTCTTCCTTCCAGGCCAGGTAATACTTCTCCCCGGTTTCAATAGTGCCGTAGCGTAACCCCTGGGTGTTGTTGCCGGCAAAAATAAACTGAACGCTTGTATAAAATTGTTCATTAAAAGTTTCGCGCCAATTGCTTATACATTGCCGGATACTTTCGGCTATATCTACTGTACCGCGCTTTAACTCTATGACGCCAATGGCAATACCATTAATGTACAGAACTAAATCCGGGCGCCGCGTTTTGTTGCCATTGAGCGTTACCTCTTCGGCTATACCAAATTCGTTATTTAGCGGGTTTTGCCAGTCAATTGGATAAATACTTTCGTTTTGCTCTCCTAATTCTGTCTTTTCTGACACTCCATATCGCAGTTTGGAATAAAAAGCCTTGTTGCGGTCATACAAATTACCAGAGGATGTATGGGCCAGATCTGATAATACATTAATCGCTTTAGAAATTAATATATCAGCGTATCCCTGTTTTTGTAAGAAAGCTTTTAAATATTTCTCCTCAATATTACTGTTGCTTGTCCGCTCTTCCCAAATACCATAATATACATAGCCTAATTGCTTTGTGAACAAAGCGATGATGCGCTCTTGCGTTATACGTTCTATGGGATTTATGGCGGACATATTTAATCAAATAAAGTATCTAATTTAATAATAGCTTGCTGAATACGATCATCCGAAAAAACCGGACGCGTTAATTTATCTTTCCATTCCTTATCGGCCTTCAAAATTTGTTTTACAGCCGCTACGTTCACTATCTTCTTTTCATGTTTTAATTCTTCTACGGCCATATCTATTGTAGTCCATAATTCCAGATGGTCATTTTTCTCGAACTTAAACTGTTCTATCCACGTTATCGCATCATCGCCATACCATTCCTTAAAATAATGTAAGGCCTCTGCTGTGTTATCGCCAGGGACAAAACCATCATACTCTTTTCCCTTATAAACAGTTTTTTGAGATGCAATATATCTTTTGCTAAGGGCTATCTTCTCGGCACCACCATACCGGGTTTGTGGTTTGTAAGGGCCAGCAACTTTTTTTAAGTAACCTTCGGCCTGGTGCTTTTTGTAACGCTTTAACAAGTAAGAAACTTTGGTGTATTTAAACCGGGTTAAAGGGAAATTAGGAGAAGCAAAGCAATGGGCTAACGAAGCAATTAAAACAGCATCTTCAAAATGTTCATTGTGCTTTGGCGAGAGGACTTTGAGATTGTCAGTCGAATCTTTTAACCTTACTTTACCTGTAAGCAACTGCTGCATTACACCTTGCTTCAATTGTCGCGCTATTTGCTGCTTGCTTTCAAGTGCAGATATCTCTGAATCTATATTAGACAGGATTGTAGCAATATGGATTTGTTCATTAATTGAATTTGGAAATGAAATCTCTGTACTGTTGATAATTGAGGTGTTCAGATTCATTTGTGAACCTGTCTGCCCATTTTTTGACCAATCTAATTCAATGAATTTCAAATAGTTATAAAGAAAATCCTGATCGACTTTTAGATCTGTAAAAACGACGAAACCATCATGTATGCAAACATCCATCTTAGTAATAATTGGTTTTCCAATAGTAGCACATATACTCATAATCAGTGAATTGCTTTTAACAAAACGACTGTTTTTAACTCCTAAATCAGATAGTTTTTGCACTGTTTCTTTAAGATATTTAGCTGATTTTGTAACGTCTGATATACGAACCCATCCAATATTAGATTTATAATCAAACCAAACAGGGCTCTCAATTGGGCGGGGCGAAGCTCCCCGAGTGACTTTTGCAATTTCAGACAGTCTCTTTGTATACCAACCGTCCTTGTGAGTAAATAACTTTGTTATTGCACCATTTTTTATTAAACGCTTTTTTGCTATTAGCTTTTCAATGCTTTCTATCCACTTATCAACATTATCTAATGCTGTTGCAATTGCTTCCTGTTCAGATATTTGTGGAATGGATATTTGGAATGCTTTTAAATCATTTATGGATAGACCCATTACCGTGCTTCCACTACCTTTTTCTACAATTTTTGTGGCGATATTTTTATATGAGTAATAGAAATATCGCTTCGATACAGCTTTGTCTAAATAAATACATTTTAAGTCTTGATTGATAGATACATCAATATCATAAATAGCTATTTCACCCAATGCAATTCTGGTCGCTATTATAATTTCTCCTTTAGAGACAAGCCTTGTTGAGCTATTTTTTAATCCTTGATCAGTAATATACTCTTGTGTAGAAAGAGGAGTAAAAGACTTAAAATCTTTTACCGTTACCCAAGGAATAATGCCCCCCCAGTAGCTTTTTATGGCTCTTGGTGGAGTTCCTCCACCAAGAATTTTAACTGCTAAGGTACCTATACTTTTTACTTCCCAATCTTCAGGAATGAGCCCAATCTCCGTTTGCTTCATCTGGTTACTGCTCATTCTCTAATTCTTTTTCTAAATCATCAATACTGGGCAAGCTGCCAGCCAGTTCATTAGGCAGATAGCGGGTTAGTTCATATTCGGATATGCCGATTGGCTTTTGTATATCTTTTAAAGCATACTCTGCAAAAATTCTATCTTTTGTTTGGCATAGTATCAAGCCTATAGTTGGCTGGTCGTCTTTATGCCGCAGTAAATCGTCTATGGCAGAACAGTAAAAGTTCATTTTACCGGCATACTCCGGTTTAAATTCACCCTTCTTCAGTTCTATCACAATATAGCAGCGCAGTTTTAAATGATAAAAAAGCAAATCAATATAAAAATCGCGGTTAGATATAGTTACCTGGTATTGCCTACCTACAAATGCAAACCCATTGCCCAGCTCCAGTAAGAATTTTTCCATGTGGCTTACCAAGCCGGCTTCCAGTTCACGTTCATTAAATGTTTCGGTCAGGGTAAGAAAGTCAAATGTGTAGGGGTCTTTTAAGGTTTCCTGCGCTAAATCAGATTGGAGGGTTGGCAATGTGCTTCCAAAGTTGTTCGTGGCATTGCCCTGCTTAACCATCAAATTCTGTTTTATTTTTTGTGTCAGCAATTCTCTGCCCCATCCGTTCTTTAAACTTTCTGCCGCGTACCATGCTCGGGTGCCGGCATCCTTCAGATGCTGTAGCAAAACAATATTATGCCCCCAGGGTAATTTTGCAACAGCCTGTTGCAAAATTGCATCATCCGGGTACGCTTTAGCAAATTGTACCATATAACCCAGGTTCCTTTCTGAAAAACCTTTTACGTCAGACAGTTCGTTTTTGATATCTCTGGCAATTTTGGGTATAACCGCATTTCCCCAGCCTTCATTCTGCTGGCGGCTAACAATCATTTTCCCAATATCATGGTACATGAATATCAGTTCGGTATTTATAGCTACAGCAGCTTTTACCTGCCCTTGCCTGATACGCGCTTTGATATCGCCAATTAAGGATTCGTATAATTTTAGTTCCATACAAAGCCCATTTCCGATAAATGATTTTTCACCTTTGCCTCAAAATCAAGTGCAGCCTTTTCCAGTTGTGGCAGTGTTTCTTCATAACGTGAGGCAAGTTCCTTAATGCGTTGGGTCAGATTTTGGCTGATTTTATCCTGTAACTGGTGTAGGGCCATTTGCAGCTGGCTTTCCCACTTATCGTGTATTACCAGCTTTTTTATTTCGTCTTCACTTAACCGAGGATACAAATCAATAACCGACTTTTCAATAGTCCCCTTGGCTATTTTAATAAGGTTTGCTATATTTTTGATAGCCTCATTTAAATTAATGTAGTTTTCAATTACCGCAATTTCTTCCTGAGGCGCTTTTTCTTTCTTCTTTTGCTTTAACAGATTTTTTACGGTTGACAGGTTTACTTTCTCCAAATCACCAAAAACTGTACTTTCTAATTCGTTCTCCTGTTCCGATTCTTCCAACTGCGTTTTGTACGCTTCAATTTCAGCCTCAAAGGTTGTTATCCTTTCCCATTCCTCTTGAAAATATATTTTTATAAGCAGGTCAGGGCTAATCATTCTGCCTACTATCCCTTCAAGCCCTTCAATTATCTTATCCTTAGCCGCTTTGCCGTCCTTTCCCTTTTTACCCTTTATAATGGTTCTTTCCCACTCATTACCGGCTGTCCAGCCATCTAAAGCAACGCTATACACATCATCCTGCATTGCCTCGCTCCAGTACTGCATTAATTGCTGATAAACATCATATTTGTCTATCAACGGATTATCAGCAAACCATTGTAATAACGATTCGCTCATATTTGCAAGTACTTCTTTTGGGTGAATGCCCGGTTGCAGATTTTTCCACTGCTTACTTTGTTCCGCTATCCAGGAATCGAATAGGGTTTGTAACGTAGCGTTAAATGAAATAAACTCGGGGTGTTCAAATATGCTCTTTTTTATATCGGCAACCGGGATATTAAGCTGAAGATAGCCGGGACGTAGCGGAGAGAATAAATGGTTTTTCAACGCCGGATACACCAGCCAATATTTTTGTAAAGCATCTACATCAGTTGCAGGAATGCCGCCCTGTAAATGGGCTGTTATATCCTGAATATCTTCTGCTTCCTGCGTATCAATATATCTCGGAATATTTAAGTTGTAGTCATTCTTCGGGTCAGCTATATCAGTCATCGGCACAATGCGGCTGTATCCGGGCAGTTCTTCCATATTACTGAAAACATCAGTTATCTTGCGAATATCCTGCTCCCGAAGCCGGTTTTTATTGCCGTCCTTAATAAAGCCCTTACTGGCATCAATCATAAAAATGCTTTCACGGCCGGAAGCATGTTCCTTGTCCAAGATGATGATACATGCCGGTATACCCGTGCCATAAAATAAATTTGCAGGTAAACCGATAATGCCTTTAATAAGTCCTTTATTTAAGATGTTTTTACGAATTTCACCTTCGGCATTACCCCGGAACAACACGCCATGCGGTAAAACAACTGCTGCTTTCCCTGTAGATTTTAGAGAGGTAATAATATGTAGCAGAAATGAATAATCGCCGTTCTTTTCAGGCGGCACGCCCAAATCAAACCGGCCATATATATCGCTGTCAGTAGAAACCCCGTTACCCCAGTTAGACAGGGAGAACGGCGGGTTTGCCACAATATAATCAAACCGTTGCAATTCTCCATTTTGGAGGTAAGCGGGTTTACTCAATGTATTGTCAGCTATAATCTTAGCAGTTTCGGCCCCGTGCAAAATCATGTTCATGAGTGCAAGGTTGGCTGTCGCTGTTTCCTTTTCCTGGCCGTACAACTCAATATTTTTACCGGCTTCATGCATCACCTTTAGCAACAGCGACCCCGATCCGCACGTAGGGTCGTAGGCCTGGGTTTGCATACTGGAATTCCGCTGATTAATGCCAATTACTTTAGCCAGTACCCGGCTCACCTCAGCAGGGGTATAGAACTGCCCTTTAGATTTACCCGACTCCGTTGCAAAATGGCGCATTAAAAACTCATAAGCATCCCCTAAAATATCGTCGCCCTCGGCACTGTTGCCAGAAAAATTTAATTTGGGGTCATTAAATATTAGAACCAGGTTACTCAGGGTGTCTACAAGGTCTTTATCTTTCCCTAGCTTATTTTCGTCGTTAAAATCGGGGAAATCAGTTAATTTATTGGCTTCTTTGATAGGATTGAGAATTTTCTTATTGATATGGTCTCCGATGCCAGGCTTGCCTACCAATGATACCATATCATCAAAGCTCGCACCTTCCGGAACGGAGATTGCACCAAATGGCTGGTCTTTATATTTGTCAGATATATACTTTACAAAAAGTAACGTCAGAACGTAGTCTTTGTATTGAGAAGCGTCCATACCGCCACGCAACTCATCACAACTAGCCCATAATGAACTGTATAATTCGGATTTTTTTATAGCCATCTACTTATAAGGGAAAACTTTGGCTAAAAATATTAAAAAACAAGGGGTGTTAAGTTAACAAATTTCGCTTAGTTTTTTTATTTTAGAAACTTATGCAATCTGCTTATATAGAAGGAACTACTCAAAAGGTTTTGGCTATCAATGCTGACACATTAAATGGTGATAAGTTCGTTTGTACAGGATGTGGAAGCACTATGTATCTTAAAAACGGGATGGTGAGAGTGGCTCATTTTGCACATGCCCCAGATAGCTATTGCGCGTTTAATAGAAGTGAATCGGAAGAGCAGGTACTCTATAAAAACTCAATTTATAATGCGTTAAAGGAACGTTACGCCCCCAAGAGTGCCGTAGTTGACTTGGAATATACGGGATTTTTTGGCTGTCGGCCAGATGTGTTTATTATCGGCAAAAAAAGTAAAATAGCCATTGAAGTGCTAGTAGATGCTACAGATGTCAGAGACATCATTAACAGATCAGAATCATATTTTGAAGTAAATGTAGGTGTAATATGGGTATTGCCTTATGACTCGGCACGAATGATTGTTGGCGAGTTTAAGATGAAGGAACATGAAAAGTTGTTATATTTTATGAATAACAAAAGGCTGGTTTTCTGGAATCGTAGCAAATCAGCCTTTGCGGTTGCCGAATTTTCGCCTTTATATAGTGAGGGCTCAGAATTTTACGATAAAGATCAGGGTTCTATGGTTTATTATTCTGGTAAGCGGTTAAGGAGCACTTTTCAAATCAAGCGCATTTTTAATGATGTTTACTTGGAGAACTTTAAGCGCTGGGTGTCGTCAAAAAGGTTTGAAATGAAAACTTATAAATATCCGCTTCCAAAATCTATACTGTGGAAGTATCAATCTGAGAAAAGTAAACAATAAAGGAATAGTGAATTTATTATTATTAAAGGGCCAGCCGTTTCATGTTAATAATTGTGAACTTATTAATATGAAACAATTGCCACCCTACATAGAAACACTTGTTGATTCATCAGATTGGTTCTGTTCCGTTTCAGCAATATCCGCTTGCGCTGACTCAATCATTTGCAATTCATCCACAATCAATTTCCTTACATCTTCTTTTATCCGCAGGTAATTTTCTTCAATAATTTCGGTAGTCATATTTTTAATAACAGGCATTGGTTTGAAGTTTTGCTCTTCCTTCTTAAGCGCCTCATGGTCATTCTGTATTTCGTTATGAAAAACCTTGAGTGCAATTTTATTATCCGGGTCATCAGCTACCATCCCCACAAACTGGCCGGATGACAGCGAAGCGATCTTTGATGCCGGTACGGCATAATCAAGTTGCGTTGACTTGCTGGTAGACGTATCATCGCTGTTAATGGACACGCTTTGCCTCTCCTGCACAATCTTGCCAAACCGCTCGGATAATTGCTTGGCCGTTTCACCAGATACCTGGCCACTCACTACGTTACCTACAATATTCATAATTACTTCAGCCTGGTCATGGCCGTAATCCTTCTTTAGCTGGCTGTAGTCCTGCACCGCTAATGTAGTCGCTACCTTGTTGGAACGGGCCGTAGCGATAAGGCTGTCGATATTATTGAAGTAGATGGTTGGAAACTCATCAAACAACAAGCTGCACTTCTGCTGGTTCTTGCGGTTTACCAGCTTAATTACCCTTGATATGTATAAGGACAGTACCGCACCGTAAATTTGAAGTTTCTGTGGGTTGTTGCCGATACACACGATTTTTGGCTTGTCCGGATTGTTTACGTCCAGCGTAAAGTCATTACCGGAAAGCACGTAATAAAGCTGCGGCGATGATAAACGGGCCAGACCGATCTTGGCACTGGCAATCTGTCCTTCTAACTGTTCCTTTGCATTATTCTTAAACGCGGAGACAAAAGGGTTAATGAGTACCTTGATTTCTTCCTGCTCGGAAAGGATAGCAAACAGCGGGTCATAATCCGCCTGCATCAGTTCAATGACATGCGGCAGCGTGCAATACTTGCCATCCTGATACTTTCTTAAATACCAGATGATAGCAGTTAAAAAGTTGATCGGTGATTCCACGAAGAAGTCGCCCTGCTTTTTGATCCAGTCCCGGTTCAGTCCTAACATGATCGTCCTGGCCGCTTCGGTGGCATCTGTTATATCTTCCATGCTGTGCGGATCTAAAGGATTACACCGGTGTGTCCGGCTCAGGTCATCGAAATTTATCATATAAAACTTGGGCAGTATCTTATAACCCTTTTGGTTTTTGAGTAGGGTATTATAGGCAATCTTGGTCAAGTCGTCATACTTGAAGTCATACAGGAACATGGTAAACCCCTTGCTGATGTGCTGGGTAATGATATGCCGGATAACAAAATAAGATTTACCTGCGCCGGGCGTACCGATAACCAACAGCCCCCGGAACGGATTGATAAAGTTAATCCAGCTTTTGCGCACTTTCCCTTTCAGGTGATATAATGCAGGCAGATTGATGGAGTATTCATTTTCCAATAGCCGTTCTTCCTGCGGAAAGGTCTCATTTTCCGCATTGAATATATCATCCTGTAAACCGACCTTAATGAGTCTTGAAAGCAAAGTGCCTCCGGTTAAAATCAGCAGGTAGCCAGTTACTGTTAGTCCTATGTAACAGCCTGCTATAATTGTGGTCGATGTATTGAAATCAAAGCTGAACTGGCTTATAAAGGATAGTAAGCAGCCGGTAATCAGGTACGCTGCAATAGCACGTTTATCTATCTTCTCTTCTTTTTTACCCCTTGCGCCGACTAACGAGATCAGCAAAAAAAGCAGCGCATACAACTTAGGCCTCCATATCCCTTTGCATATTCCTGTTTTGGCAATGTTCAGCACAATACGATCAACAATAGGCGCCGTCCAGCCAAAAGCATGAAATGCCTGGTAGCAGGTGTAATAGAAATGTATGGCTAATATGAAAATGCTGATCAGCCTGGTAAACTCAATAATCTTTCGCAGTCCTTGCGTATCTTCTCCGGTTTGCATGATGGTGTGTTATAAGTGTTGTCCTCTTTTCTTTTTGCGCTTTTGTTCCTGAGTCAGGGGTGCAGTGTTTGCTTCCTGTTTACCCATCAAATTTTGAAGCAGTTTGTCAAACTCGCTGGGTTGCAGGTATTCTTTTGTTGGTTCGTCTTTTTTTAAGTAGCTGGTTTGCTCCATTGGCTTTAGGTAAGTTGGCTTCGGTTCGCCCGTACCCAAATAGCTTTTAGCTGATTGCTTTAATGGCTTGTCTTCGGTATTGAATTGTGCGGTCAGGGCTTTGGCGCCATACGCTTTGCCTAAATCGCTGCCGTTAAACACGGTTTTGTTGTTATTATCGACGAAGGTTACCCCGTAGGTGTAGCTCTGCTCGTTCTGCCGGAATATGGCATAGATATTCTGCTTTTGCAGTTCCTTCTCAAAAGTGCCTTTAGTGATTTGCGCATAGTTCATAAGAACATTGTCGATGCTGGTTTTAAGATTTTCCCGGAATGGCTTGCGCTTTTCCTCATTCTGGGTAAACTTCTTTTCGAGGTTCATCAAAGTTGGTTTACCGGCAAGGGCGCTGGCCTTAAAAGGAATACCTATTTTTTTACCCTTGTCATCCAATATCGAATAAATCAGCCCTTTCTTTTGGAACATAATGGTATCTTCTTTACCCCGGTCGGCTATTACATTGAATAGTTTGAGAACGGCATTCAGTTCAGGAAGCGAGGTAAACTTGTAATGCTGGGTAACCGCAGTAACCACGTTAGTGATAGCCCTTTTAGTAGGTGTTTTGCCATACACCGCCTTTTCAAGGTTAGCAGGTGTGATGCCTAAGCTCTCTTTAATATGATGCCCTTCAGCCTTCACTAGATTGTACTCTTGTTCCAGTTCCTTCCGTGCTGATTCAGATAGGGTTTTGCCGATATTGTGGATGTTGATGCGCTTGCCATCTGCTTTAATGTTAGTAGTCACCACATGGATATGCGGATGTGCTGCATCCCGGTGCTGGTAAACCAGGTAGGGCTGGTCGCCGAAACCTATCTTGTCCATATAGGCTGCTGTGATTTCCTGCATTTTGGCTACGCTTACTTGTTCAGTCGTGTCGAAGTTGAGCATGATGTGCATGGCATTAGTCTTGACACGGCTGTTCATCAAGGTAAGATGTTCAAACCGGGCCAGTTTGTTGTTAAAACTCAACTGGTCTAAGTCGCCACCAAAGCGGCTGGCCATAATCAGTTGTGCCTGCCCTTCGCTTACCTTGTTTTCATTATAGTTCATCAGGCCCCGTATGCTTCTGCCGTTCACTATCTTTGCAACCATTTTTGGGTAAGCTGGGAAACCATAACTAGTAGCCTTTCTACTTTGGCATCAACTTCTTTGTACAAGACTGCTGTCTTAACTACATAGAAATTGCGCTGTGCTTCCGTAGCAGCACCGTTGAAACTTTTGGTCAGTTGGTTAATGTTCACACCAATGGCTTTGAGTTCCTTCCGGATGCTGGTCAGTTCTTCCATTGTGCCGTTCATAGAAATGTCTTTGTGAAAAACCAGTATCTTTTCTCTTGACAATATTTTACGTGCGACTTCGCCAATGGACTGGCAGTTGCTGTCAGTTTGCAGTTTTTCGAGCCGGTTGTAAACGGCTTCGTTGACCCGGATAATGATCGGATGATTCAGTAGTTCATCCTCCTTTTTGTATCTTACTCTGCCCATAACAGGTACATAATAAATGGTTCGTGGCCGCAAGTTTCGCAGCGGCCACCCCGACTGAAAGGAGGGCAAGATTCCTTTTGTGTATACAAAAGTACATCTTGCCAAACACGCGGGTGTTTGTATTCGCCCTTACGGTCGGCTGTTAAAACTTCGTTTTGGCTATTGAATGTTTGAGCAGGTTACCTTTTCGGAATCTGTATTTTTAAATGATTTTCCTTACCTGCATTGCCGTCAAGCAGCTGCGTAATGTCTTCGTATTTGTAGTAGATGATACCGCCGATACGAGTATGCCTTAGCGTACCGTTGACCCGCAGATTTTGTAAGGTGCCGGGTGAAATTTTGAGGAGATTTCTAACCTGGTAGCTTTTCAGCCATTTTTTTGGTTCATCAGTTGATTTGCCTAACAGGCCACTGATGTCTTCGAGCAGTTTTACCCTAAACTCGTTTAAATCTTCTTTAGTAATGATTTCTGTTGCCATGATTTCTATTTGTTTGCTTTGGTTTGCTTGCTTCCTTTGTGATTAGGTTTGCAGCAGGCGTTACAAATAGACCGGAATCAGTATAAAATATATGGGAGTCGAAATTCGGGAAGGAATTATAATGTGATTTTACTATTAATCAATGGGTTATGAAAAGTATTGAAATGTTTAGTTCTTACATCACTTTATACTTGCAAAGCAGGTAATCAACTTATCAAGTCATCCATTAAGAAATGACCTAATAAGTTGATGGCTATTATTCATACGGCAGTTAACTTCATCTTTAGCGCCCGCATGTCAGCGCCTACTTTTTCTTCAAGTACTTTGGCATATATCTGCGTTGTCGTGATTTTAGTGTGGCCTAACATTTTACTAACTGATTCAATCGGTACGCCATTGGCCAGCGTTATCGTAGTGGCAAAGGTATGCCGGGCAATGTGCATAGACATCTTCTTGGTAATACCGCATAAGTTTGCTATTTCTTTCAAATAGGCATTCATCTTTTGATTGCTTTTTACCGGCAGCAGCCGGTTATTAACCTGGCAGGCGGCGTGATTACGGTATTTGTCAATGATAGCCATAGCCTGCGGCAGCAGCGGAACGTTTGACCGTATATCTGTTTTGGTACGGTTGGTTTTAATCCATTGGTCTTTGTTCTTATCGGTAATAATATTGTCGTGCGAAAGTTTCTCCGCATCTACAAAAGCATAGCCGGTATAACAGCAAAAAAGGAAAACATCCCTGACCTCTTCCAGTCGTTTAATAGAAAACTGCCTTTCTGTTAAGCGCTCAATTTCTTCATCGGTTAACGCCTCTCGGTTAACTTTACGGGAGGTGCATTTAAAAGCAGCAAAAGGATTATTGTTCAGCCATTGGTTACTGACTGCGATGTTGATAATCTTCTTCATATTGGTGATGTATCGCATGGCGGTGTTGTGGTCGATGCCTTCTTTGGTTTTCAAGTAGTGTTCAAAGCCGGTCACAAAAGCATAGTTCAGCGTTTCCAGATACAGGTCGTTCTTTTTATACTTATCCTGTATGTAATTACCGACCTTGCTTCTTACTGTCTTGTACTTGGTGAATGTGGCCTTGACGACATCGATACCTATAAGTTCTTTTATCTGCGCATTATGCAGGTCGAACACTTCCAATAGAGTATGGCGCTCAGTTGCCTGCCCGGTAAAGCGCTGCTTGATTTCATCTGCCGTTACAAAATCACCTGCCCGCAGTAGTTCCTGATAAGTCTTAAAAATTTCATTGGTTACCTGATTGATGTAATTATTAACCGTTTTAACTTCCTCGCCGCTGCCTTTCATAAAGCCGCTTTGCGCGTTCCACTTCTGTGGATTAACTTTTTTCTTTAAAGAAATCTCCGCTCTTTTCCCAACTACCGTTACCCTGGCGTATAGAGGCAGCAAGCCGTTATTGTCGGCTTTGGCTTTGTTAGCCCAAATGAGAATGGTAAAGCTTTGTGAATTTTTCATAATTGCTCGTTTTTAGTGGCCGAAACCGGCTGTTTTCGTTCATTAATTTTGACCTGTTTTGATGCCGTTTGGCATCACATTAAACCTTTCAAAATCAATAACTTACATCAGTATTCGGTTACCTAAATTAGGCAATTCAAACAGGTAACCGAATAGGTAACCGAATGAACCATAGAATATAGGCTGAAACGAGCGCTTTTGACATAAAAAAAGCGCCTAAATCATTGATTTAAGCGCTTTCGGTGGGTTTTGATACCCTTTTAGCGGAATGGACGGGACTCGAACCTTAGCTAAAATTAGCTGATTTTCAACCCTTTATATCTCTTCAAAAAAAGACGTCACGAATGACGCTCTATTGAAAATTGATTGTCTATTTGTCAATGACATTTTAAAAATGAAAGCCTCTCTAATCAACTTAAAAACAACTGATTGCAGCTACATTTCTTAATTCAAATATAGCTAATTACGAGGATAATTAAAAACTTTTGAGTTAAATTTTATCGCAAACTGCCTGCCATTCGTCAATATATTTAATATAATCATTAACATTATTTGCTTCGTCCGCTATAACATAAGATAATTCTAAAGCCATAATATCTTTACTTCCTTTAATACCCTTTGCTAATTTTGTGTAGTAAGTTTCCAAATCACCATAGGACCAAATATAGATGTTCGCCTCATGTAAAGATTGTTGTATTGCTTTAAATTCATCTTCCCCGATAGCATTTATAATTTCCGGTCTCAAATCAATTTTAACATATTTCTGTTCCATGTATTTTATGATCGCCACTAAATCCTCGTCATCTGTATTAATATTCCCTTGATTAAATTTACCAAACACTTCATGCAATTTCTGCGCATCCAAATTGGCTTGAATTCCTTTAATTCTTTCAACGACTCCTTTTGAATTAATTTTAGGTGCATTCATTAAACTCTTCATTTTCGTTAACGAGTTTATAATCTCATCTTTTTTCAAACATGTCAAAACCTTTAATAACTCATCCTTATAGCAATCTAAATCGCCAATTAGTAACCACTTGATTTTAAATGCATCAAGCATTTTTATGTAAGTGAGAAAATTCCCCTTACCATTTACTCTGGCTAACGATACGTTTTGGTAATCCAAATATTGCTTAGCTCCTTTCAATCTGTCTATGATCGATGGTAATAAATAGTTCTCGCCACCTTCCACCATAACTACGGCATCAGAAAAGAATATTTCTGTGTTGTTGCTCCAAAGAAAGCGCTTAATTTCTTGTGATATTTCGATATTGTTTTTTGATTTTATTTGAGCAATCTGTGAATAGTTATTATCTGCACTTTTAAATACTCGTATGATATTTTCAGGTTCAACCCCTTTTAAAAACTCTGGTGAGTGTGTACTTATAATTAACTGTCTTTGTGATTTATCATTTAGATAATTATTAAGTTCGGCAGATATGATACGCCTCGCTTGAGGATGCAAAAACACTTCCGGCTCTTCGGTGATTAATAGAGAACTGGTTGTATGAAACTTATTACAATACAAAGAGAATAGCGCAATAATAACAGCGCTTTGAATTCCTGTTCCTTTTTCAGTTATCGGTCTATCTATGCCATCGTGTATGAAAATTTGAACATTCTTAAACAAATCATGTGCATTGTCATTGAATAACTTAAAAGATACTTTTTGGTGAGATATGGCGCGACTGATTACTTTCCTTATCTCTTCGGTATTCTCGAAAAACAGTTTATCAACTTGAATTTTAATTTTTTCTGAATGACCTAAGATTAGTTCGATGTAAGTAAATTCTTCGGCTTCTTCTTTTGTGTCTTTGTTCTCTTGCCAAATTTTAGAAACCAGCTTACCAAACCAAGTATAATTAACAACTCTCAAATCTTCTTTAGGGCTTCTAAGTGCGTTAATTACTGTGGAAGTGATTAATGAGTCGCGTAGCTTTTTAGGAATGAAATGCGATATCCAATAAAAATTATCATGTTTTAATATTAAACCATAGCCGCTGGAATCTTCAATACTACGTGATTTTGTATAGAAAACCTTAATTACGGAACAGCCGAGAAGAAAATTAATAAGACTATCGCCCTTTAGCCAATTGACCTTTTTATCTTGATTGTACGGCACTATCGCTGGATTCTCTGCTATTATATCCAGGTTTTGAAGCAGATCAAAATTTACTCTAATTTCACCTTGGTCTTGTATATAAATAGAATCAATCGAGTCCAATTTAGAGAAAGCAACATTTTTCAAAATGGTGTTTATCAAGGGCATATTGATATCCCTATCCATTAAGGTTGCTTCTATATAAAAGTTGTCTTCAATGCAATCATGCACTTCACCGGTTTCTTCATCGGTTATTTCGTGAGTGTAAAAATCATTATCTGTAATATTTAAATACGTGGGAAATTTCTCGCCAATTAGCATATCAAGGGCTTTGACCACATTGGATTTACCACAGTTATTTTTCCCAACTATTACATTTTTACCTTTTGAAAACTCAATGGTACATTCTTTAAAACTTCGAAAATTCTTTAAAAATAGCTTTGAAATAAACATCTTTTAAATGTGATAGGTCATTTTGGTACGCCAATTATTGCAGTAACTTAATGGCTACTATAAATGTACAGATATATAATATCTCTTTTACTACAACTAACCATAGATAATAATTTTGGATAAGTATTTTCAGAATCGAAGTCCTACTATTAAATCATTCCACATACCATCCCATTTTCAACGCTTAGGCACCAAAAAGCGCAAGGCGGGTGAAATGTCAAGGCCGAAGCACCGCTAAAAAACAAATTAAAATGCTTCGCTTGTATAGCCTTTACGTTTCACCCGCCGGTCGGTAACTTTGCCGTACGCGGTGAAATGGGATTATAATTTCGAGTGAGGGGAAAGGCAGGTGTGTTATGAGGAACGAATTTCACTCCTGCCAGCGGCAGCGAGGCTGACGGCGCAATGAAACCCGGCGCGATAGCGCGAGGTGCAATGAAGCCACCTGCCGTAGCTGCATGGCTCCAACGGGTGTGCGTGTCGTTTGCTTTTCAGCAGCAAGGTCGGACGACTTACTCAATCGCCCGACATGCTACTTAGGGTGCTTAGCAGTTTCCATTTTCAACGGTTAACAAGTTTCAAAATCAAGGCAAGGCGATCAAATGCCCGCCTTCCAATACTGCTGAGGCTGTCAACACTTAATATCTTCTATAAATTGCTTGTAAACTCTCTCGGCAACCGTATTGAATTTTGTTACTTGTTTTGATAGGATTCTTACTGAATCTCCGTCAGGATCAAATGAACTGTTATATCTTGATTGTGAATAGGCATTTTGCAGCAATTGGTATAGTTGCGCTCCCTCTGTGGTAGTTAGCTCAAAAACATCTTTTAATTCATCTGTAAACAACAAAGTTAATCTTAGCAATCGTGATAAATTGTGCATCTGTACCCGGTAGCCTATAACGGCTTGTATAATAGCTTTAAGAACGCTTTCAACGGATTGGTGCAAAAGAAATGCTGCAAGCCTCAAATTATTATCTGCTCTATATAATTCTGCACCTCTTAAAAACTCGCTACCCTGTTTACCCCATCGTTCCCAATTGAACTTTGCCCTTTCCAATAATACCTCCTTTGTTATTTCTTGGTGCGCGGGTAACATTAATTCAGGGGATTGATATAAAACAAATCCCTTTTCCAAAACAGTTGACCAAAAGCGCCTACCGATATTAAGCGCTTCTTTTGCGCTGTTTGCCTTGTGGACTATGGCATGTACATGAGCAAGGTATTGGCAATTGTCTTCTATCTTATTACTGACTTCATGCTCCGGCGTTTTTTCATCATCGTTAATAAGGATAAGCAGATAAAACGTAAACGGCTTGGGGTGTGTTCCTAAATGAATAATCATTTGAACCTGCGGGAACCGTTTTACAATCAGATTTTTAATTTCTTCTAACGCCAATTTTTCGGCTGCTGTTGGTTCGGGGCTTATTGACCTTAGCAAAATTGGTTCGTTGGAAGTTTCTGTCAAGCTATTTTCAAGTGTACTTCGCTTTAGCTGTGGGCGACCGCCTTCTCGCTGACAAATTAACCATGCCGCCGAATAAAGCTTAATTAAGTTTTCATAAACAGTAATAACCTCACCTGCATATAAAGATTCGACATCCGCATTATTGTATAGAGCAACGTGTGACCATTCATGTAACTGATCCCGGTATTCCTGCGGCTTGATTTTCTTAAAAACTTTTTTAACAGCCTTATAGGGTTCGAGCTGCTCCTTTAGGGAAAGGTTTTTGGGGTAGTATCTCCATTGCTCCTTTTCTTGTTCTAATTGCTCCTCCGTAGGCTGTTTTCGCTGATAAGAGAAGTTCTTGTAACTAACTAATAGCAGGTACATAGCTTCCAAAATCCTCAAATTAAGGTCATAGATAAAAAGCAGGGTGCCGGGGCCATGTCGCTTTTCATCGTAATGCTCGTCATTGACTACATAATAACGCCATTCCTTTAGCCGTTTTCCGTGGCCTTTAACGGAATCAGCACTAAAGAAATCGACTACTACAGACATTGGATTTTCTACTTCGTAATGGCGAAGGTTTTTAGGGTAATGTTCCCAGGGGGCATAAGTTCCGTTGTACATGATGCTCTTTTTATACCGGCCTCCATTAACCGGCAAAACAAAAGAATAGTGAAACGTCACTGTACCGAACCATAAGCGATTGTACTTTACAATAATGCCGTTGTTTTGTACATTTACATTTTAACAATACATTTGACTTATGGCAGAACCAACCTTACATATCGGCAGAAAAATCAGTAAGATTCGTGAACTAAAAGGAATGAAGCAGGAAACACTTGCGCATGAATTGGGTATAAGCCAACAATCTGTGTCGAAAATTGAGCAAAGTGCAGATGTTGACGGTGAAGCTTTAGAAAAGATTGCAAAGATTTTGGGTGTGCCTGCTGATGCTATCAAGAATTTTAATGATGATGCCGTTTTGAATATAATCTCAAATACTTTTACCAGTCAAGATACTTCAACGTTAAACGCTATTAATTTCCAACCATCGTTTAATCCAATTGATAAGATCGTTGAATTATATAATGAAAAAATAGTTTTACTTGAACGCTTATTACAGGCTGAAAAAGAAAAGAACGAACTGTTAAAAGGGAAATAAAGAAGTGGTCTAAAAATATTAAATTGCCAACATCTAAAAGGACAATTCTTTTGTCCGATTGTGATAAGGTTTAGGTTAAAGTCCCCAAACAGCGAGCGTAAGGGGACTTTGTTTTTCTGACTAATTGCAATCAATTAACCCTACTTATTTTCTGTTTTTGAATACGCGGTATCCATAGCGGATAAAGTTCTCTTTTTAGCGATCTGCTTTAAATAAACCCAAGCCCGTTGATAATGGGCTGATTGCTCGTTTTGCTTATGCTGGCCGTAGGCATCAATTGCTTTGCCACCTAAAGAATATAGGTATGTTAAAACTACGAAGCATAAACCCCAAGGGATAAGCCTGCCAAACACGATTTTATAGTACTGGCCCTGGTTGGTTTCTGGAAATAATACTATCCGTATTTGTTTAGTGATGCATGTTGGCATCTTGTTCAATTTTTCATAGATCTGTTTAAGCAAGGTCAATTCCTCGTTTTGTTTGATATTCTGCTTAATTTCCTTTACTTCGGCAAGTATAGTATTTATCGCAATTGAATAATCAGGAACTGGATTTTCGGTGATTCTTGTTATCTGCTTTTCCATCTCTGTATTCTTTTTCACCAGGTTATCTACAATCTCGTCGTTGCTATCCATTCTTTGGTTTAATTCATCTATCTCTTTCATCTTGATATTCCTCTGCTTTGTTGTTGTTCATTTTTCTTTCGACGCTTTCTTTCCGGGCTATCATCATCGTCGGCTATATTGCCAAGTAAGCCTCCTAATAAATCTGCTCCTGCTGATAGTGATTGCCTTAAATAATGTGTTTCCGGCTCCTGCTTAAAATAGGTGGTTTGTCCGGTCTTGTCCTGACTTTCTCTTTGCTGTTTTGCGTTTTCCATTACATCCCTTAACTGATCTGCCAAGCTCTTTTCCGGTTTAACCTGCTGTTGCTCTATGTCCTGGCTTAGCTTTCCATAACTTAAACTACGGTCAATCTCCGATCCTTTAAATTTATATTCGCCTTTGCTGAAACTAATACCCTGCACCTCTGTAGTGCCGCTTTTGTATTTCAAATGGGTAACAATGCCCTGCTTAGCCAATACCTGCTTTAGCTCATCGATATTTTTCACTTTTTTGCTGGCAGCTTTGATAGCATCAAATAATTCATATTTGATTTTGTCCTCGCCTTTTAGCTGTTGGCGGTTAACCCGTTCTTTACCCGGTGAGATATAAAGTCCATGCTTTAAGGTCAGTTCCTTCGCTACCAGTACATTCCGCTGCTTTTGAAAGTTATCGGATATGGTTTTACCGTTGTTGCTTACCCGGTTGTAAACGATGTGGATATGCGGATGATCTTTGTCCCTGTGCTTAACAATCAGGTACTGTGTGTCCTGTATCTTCATTTTTTGCAAATACTCTTTCGCCAGATTTACCATTAGCTCATCGTTCAACTTAGCGGCATCATTTGCACTCCAACTTAAAGCAATATGGCCAACCGCCTTTCCTAAATTTGGATTGTACTTTCGTTGCAGGTTAAAATCATTGATAATCTGGTTGACCTGCTGCATTCTTACGCCTGCGGCATCCAAGATAACCGCATCATTTTTTTGTACAACATATCGGATACAGCCGCCAAAACTTCTACCCGTTATCACTTTCCCTATCATGGTTATTTAGATGTTTTAAAGTAATATCTATCTCATTCAAAATTTTACTACAATCCCGTGCTACTGTTAATAACCCAAGTTGATGCGCAAGCTTAGTTAGCTGATTAAGGTTGTTGGCCAATTCGGCAAGCATCCAAAGGATGCGCCGCTCATCGTCGGTTAATCGCGGAACTATCTTTGCGCTTTTAGCGGCTGCCCTTATCCAACTGCTTGACCGCATCCCGGCGGTTTTGGCTTTGCTGTCAATATAAAAGCGCTCGGTCGCTGTCATCCTGATACGGATAATCACCTCCCGTTTAACCCTTTTCTTTGGTGCGCCTCCTTTGTTTTTGGGCTGGGTTACCGGTTGTTTATTAGTTGTCTTAACTGTTGCTTCCATTGGTTACCTCCTTACTTTTTCTTTCGTTTTTCCCTTTTGCAACCATCGGGCGCAAAAGGCAAGTTTGCCCGGTGCCGACAGGCATCCGGGATGTTTTTGTGGCAACAAAAACACAAACTTGCTCCTTACAAGCGGATAAAAAATCGCTATCCCCGCAAGCGGGAATAGTCAGTATATCTGCATAGCTCAAACCGCTTTGAAGCTGGTGGCTGTTAAGCCATCCGGCCAATAAATCAAGCTTCCTTTTGCCGGGTGAAAAGACGGCTGATAACGGATATAGCCGTACTCGTCCAGTTCCCTGATGCACTTGTGATAAGTAGCAATGGATGCGATTTTTGAAAATGTCATTACGGTCCTTCGGGTAATGGAAAACGGGCTAACAAATCCATGTCGCTGCCAAAAAATAAATAAAGCCGTGAACAAGCTTACATGGGTTGCAAGTACCCGCTCGTCCGTTCCCATGCGTTTAATAATGTCGCTGTAACCATTTAATTCTTTTGAGATAATCATTGTCCGTTCCCCTCCAATACCTTGTTGATGTCCTCTAACTTGTAATACATGATGCTTCCCATTTTGGTAAAGCGTAACGTCCCGTTGATGCGCAGGTTCTGTAAGGTGCCTGGTGATATATTCAGCATCTTTCTTACCTCACTGCTTTTCAGCCATTTCTTAGGCTGGCTCTGTCCCGGTTGAACAATCTGTTTGATCTCATTTAATAAATCTTCCAACCGCCTCAAATCCTCTCTTGTGACCAATTCCACATTCATCTTTCATCCTCCTTAATCTTTAATAGTTTGTTGCATGGCATTGAGTACCTCATTTTTTTTGAAGTACACCCGTTTATGCAGGCGCAAATAGGGTAAGCCTTTTTTCATCCAATCGGTAAGCGTTACCAGTGACACGCCGAGTTCGGCGGCAAGCTCTTGCTTGGATAAAAGTTTTTCTGAATGCTGCGGCTGGCTGCCGCTTGTTTTAAAGTGTTCCTGTAGTTCTGCCCTGACTGCATCCCTGATGCATTGGCTTAGGGCGCTTGTGCTGAATATTTCCATAGCCTTTGATTTTTGTTCAAAGGAATAGTGAAAATGCACTTTTTCGTTACCACGCAGATTCGCGTGGTTAAATTGGAGTGGTTTGAGTTAAGTTGTAACGCTGTGCAATCAGCTCATTATCAATAAAATGATAGATGTGTTAAACAAAAGGGCAAAGCGAAAAGCGAGCTATATCAACTTCGCTTTTTCGCTTCAACTATTTGGAAAAGCTGTGATTTTGTGGGAACTGCGGCTGACCTGCCGCTGGGTTCATCAGGGTTTCCGGGGAAATATCGCCTTATGGTTTCAAACTTAATTTCCTTATTGCCGTGCCTGAAATTCTTACAGATCATCTTAGTCCAGACGGTTTGTGTTTGTGAAAATACAAGTTCCTTACCATTCATTTCTAAGCCCTGCATCTTCTTGGCAAGGTCAACCACGGTCAAAAGATAGCCCTCCTGAATATTAATAAAGTCTTCGGTTTCCAACTTTCTCGCGGCTTTAAGTTCTTCTTTCAGCTCGGCATTTTGCTCTTTCAAGCTTCTGATTTCACCCTCTTTATCTGCAATGATTTCATCTTTAGTTCGGCCTGTGTTCCATTGATCAATGGTTTTAAGATAGGCTAAGAAATTTTTTAAATGCTGCTTATTTCTGAACTCCATTGCGTGCCTGGAAGTGTAGCGGTTTTTCACTTTCAGTTCGGCGGTGGCATCGTCAATTATTTCCCAAACGTGAGTAAAGAACTCTTTTTCGTCCGCATCAGGATAAAGCTTTAGAAAATAATCGAGATGGTATTGATAAAAGGCAGGAAACTCTGCTTCCTGCTTATCATATAACCGGTACAAAAAATGATTGTCTTCGTTGTCTTTTGGCCAAAACAAAGGGCGGCCTATATCGTTGGTGTCTTTGGAAAAATCAGTCCAATGACGATGTTTAAAATACTTTGCTCTCATACTAACCACAAATTAATTCGTATCACTTAGTTGTAAAACAGATGTTAGCTATTTGTGTGTTACAATTAAACTATCTACGTGGTTTTAAGTATTTGTTTTTCCACCGTCTCCATAAATAATAAGGTAAGAATTTATGCAAAATACTACTTCTTGTTTTTGCTATTTAGTTTTAGAGTCTGTTTAATTAATGAAGTTGCCGCTTTTATTTGGTTATCCTGAGCGGTTGTCTTGTGTTCTTTGGTAGGTTTTTTTTCGACAGAGCCAAGAATGACCTCAGTTTCTGTTTCATAAAAATAGACTCTTAATGGCGTTGGATCAAATATCCTTAATTCACAAACACGGATTTCCTTCTCTTTTTCTGAAGTGACATCTTTTACTATATCATTATCAGCGAAAAACTTAGATGCCCCTTTTCGTTTTATCGCTTTATCTACCCTATCAATTACGCTGGTCTGTGCTTTGGAGTCAAGTTTTTCGAAACCATTTTTGAATTTAGGACTGTAGAAGTTTTCTCCGACCATATTAATAAGTCGGTCAAAATTTCCGAGTTTTTCTCTTAATGATTGTTGAATTATTTCTTCAATAGCTTCCGTGTTTGCCTTAACTCCAAAAAGATTATTGAGATTGGTTTCACTTCCGTCATTTCCTGAAATTATTAACGGATGCACTTTCAAATCGTCGCTGAGACCTAAAGTAAAAGCAAATCCGGAATTGTCAGCTACAACTTTTAGGTAATAGGCCTCCTCGTCTTTGCCATTAACCGTAAGCTTATATTCATTAAGTACCATCCCGTCTACATCTATTTCAGTAAAATGCTCCTTGACGGGAAACTTGGTAAAGTAACTATAAGCGCCTATTTTCATTGCCCTTTCTAACGACTCGATGCACTGCGCAAGAGAAAGTCTTTCGGGAGCTAAAAATAATTCATGAGCACTATTCTCTGTTACAATTCCATCAACTTCATCTCCAAATTTCTTTTTTAAAACGTCGTATTCACGGTACGTATCAGAAAACGCAGTGATGATAAGTTCATCACTTTTATCAGTTGGTACACAGGGATTAAAATAAAAAAGATTCATTAGAGAAGTTCAGAGGAATTTATTTCGAACTGATCAAAAAAGTTTGTGGGCCATTCATCAAGTCTACCGGCATCGTCCATAATCGGAGATGTCACGTCTGTTAACTGGTCTGCGTCCAGTTCGAACCAGTGGAACTGAACGTTATCCCCAAAATCTCCAAACTGTTTTGCTGCAATACGTATACCGTCAAAAATATGGTCGCTGTGAGTTTCAATCAAAACCTGGGTTCCTGACTTCACACACAAAGCTATAAGTTTGGCAATTTCTGTCTGCCCTTTTGGATGCAAATGAGCTTCGGGATTTTCTATTATGACAATGCTGCGGGGCGTTAATGTTCCGACAAGCAATGCCGTTATAACAGGGAGAATATAGCTTAGTCCAAATCCCACATTTGTTGAACGATGTTCATTAAATATGGTGTATGAGCTATCGCTTACTTCTACCAGTTCATAATTGAATTTTGTATTCGGGGAAATTCTGTTTAGCCATGCGCTGAGGACAAAAATAAACTGATCGCTCTCAGCCTCCTTCAAAAAAAGGTTTTCGTTTAGATGATCATATTCATAATGCTTTATACATTGCAGAACGTTCTCACCATTAGGCCCGATCTTGTAGATCATATTTGAATCATTATAGATCTCAATGCCCACCCTCGGCCCAAACCTGTCCGCTGATACATATATGATCTCGGGAAATTCACCTTTAAAACCCTCACTTGTAATCTTATAATCCATATCGGTTTTTTCTACTGGGATTTCAATCGCAAAAAAGTTGTCTTCGATTTCTACTGAAAGACCGATATCATCTGCCGAATTTGGATTTTTTAGTTCTTTTGCGGTACCATGCCCAGTGAGGAGAACACTTTTTTCATTTTTTGCAGCTTTTTCAAGCATCAGCAAAGCCTGTATTACGGTGCTTTTACCACTGCTGTTCAGGCCAGTCAACACGGTGAGGGGGCTGAAATTTATGTCCCTGTCTAAAAAAGATTTGAATCCCTTTAGTTGAATGGATTTTATCATATTAAATATTTTTGAACGAGATTATTGAGTGTGGAATGCCTTTCAACCACTGACGCCTGCTTTAATGCATTTCTCGAAACGATCTGTTTAAAACTGTCTTTAGAAAGAAAATTACTGTTGTAGTCGTCTAAAAATGCTTTTTTATTGTCTTTCAGAATCTGAAAGTCCTCACCTGACAATTTCGAAAAGATCGCGCCCCAAGTTTCGAAGAGTGCTTTGTTGATTGGTGTCTTCCTTTGACCATGATAACTTGTTCTGAAGTTATGTTCTCCGAATATAAGTTGGGTCCGGTTCATAGCAGAAAGAAACATGGCTTCAATCATTTTCACGGATTCAATTAGAATATCAGACCGCTGAATTCTGTCATTAAACAACTTTCTTGTGATGGTGAGCGAAAAATCGGGCATAGCATTTATTATTCGCATTGTGTCACTTAGAAATGTATCGACATCGCCGCTTCTCGGATATTTATTGTAATCTCTGATAATAAATGCGATACATCGAAGAATAAATTCGCGGTCTACCATTCTATTGGCTTTGAGTTTATTATCGGTCGCATTCTGAAATGCTTGCTTGGTCGAAAGCCTTTTAAGCAAATCTGTAGAATGCCCGACATAGAGTGCATGCCGGATCTCCTGGTCAGTTAGTGGAACGCCTCCTGTGTTAATACGCTTAAAGATGTTCCTTTTGACATCTTCGGGTGTACCTGGATTTATTATAGTAAACGAAAACTCAGTTTCCATAATTCTGTTCTGAATATGGACGGGCAGATCTTTGAACTGAAGGTTATTAAAACTGGCCCCCCAAAATTCCAAATTTCTAAGTTTTATCCCATAACCACTTGTTGCTTCGTCACGTGTTTCAAGATAGTTTTTACCGAGCACAAAATCCCGTATTGTGCTGAGCCTCTGAAGCCCGTCAACAACATTAAAATTACCTTCGACATCAATAGAAACGTAAAACATCGGAAGTGGAATTTTAAGCATAAGACTTTCGATAAGCCTGCATTTTTTTTCGTCAGTCCAAACCTCATTTCGTTGAAAATCCGGGTTGAGATTTATAGTCCCTTGCTTTATCCTTCTCAAGATTGTATCCATCGATATAGTTTTGGTGTCAATTGAGATTTTCATCGGATCAAAAGGCACGAACTCATCGTTGTTTGGGCTAATCTCGTCTTCTTCGTCTACTGCCTCGTCACTATAATCTGAAAAAAGTTGAAAATAATAAATAACGTCTCGATCGGAAGATTCAAGTTTACTGATATTCAAATATGATATGACAGGAAGAGAAATTTCTCTTATCAATTTATATCCGGGATCAGAAGAATTGACGTAGACACGGGGACCTACTATCTGATTTTGATCTTTTACCTTAAAAAATAAAGGCGAATTTAATTCGTTGATCTGCGCCTTTCGTTCGTCCCAGAATTCAAGAAGCTGATCTTTATGCCTGTAATCTTGGGTGGGATATAAATATTCGGTTCTGGCCTCATCGAGGTAGACATTAAGATCATTTTTCAATAAAAAGCATCTTATTTCAAAGCCCCGTTGACCGAAAAAGCCCAGAAGCTCATCATTGTCGTAACCCACATACAATTTTGCTTCTCCATTCCCGTCTCCGATCTTATTCGGACCGAGAACGAATGAATCTGCAATTGTGATTTTCGACCTGGTATCCTGAACTGAATAAAGTTTATTATTTATTAAGATGCTTTTCATTTTTTTGTGTGGCCGATGTGCTTTACAGTTGAGTTATTATCAATATAATAGCCAAAGCGCTGAAGCCAATCAAATTTAAAAATATTGTTTGACTATTTTTTTAAATAAAAACCATGTTAGTGAGCTAATAATGATACAACTGGGCTATCTCCGGATCAGAAAATGGTTTTCTTTTAATATAATTTTCAAAAATGATGTGTGGGTTTATATGAAAATTAAGAATCGGTTTTTTTATACCTGAATTATCTAACGACACCGACCCGATATTTTCTATCGGACTCTTTTCAGCGTCAGTACCAGGGTACATTAAAATATTTATAAACGTAGTTTCAAATTTTAGCCAGGGAGCAGAAGAGCTTGGACGGTTTAATACAAGTTCGTAGAAATACTGCTTTACGATATCGCTTACTCCCGGATTATTTTCAGCTTTTATATTTATTGTGTTAAATCTGAAAAGATAGTATTTCGCGTCAATAATTAACACTAAGGAATTGGTTTCATCCTTGATCCAGCGAATCACATCGGGCGCTAAAGTATGCTTTTCTGTAATGAGTCCTGTTTCGGCATCGCGCCATATAGGTTTTGAAATATGTTCTGAATACTTTTTGTATTCATTTTTAAAGTTGTAAGATATAGCATCTTCCCATATATGTTCAAATTTATTTTTTCCGTAAAGGCTATAATCATTGTTGACGCTGCTCGATCCCATTTTAATAAGTTCAGTAAGCGCTTTTAGCAATGAAATATTCCTGTCGTTAAAAGTTATCCGTAACTCATTGTTGAGTAAAGCTATTAGATAATCGGCCTCACCAACTTCATCTAATAAAACCGCCTCATATCCTTCTACAAAAATATCAACATCAAGAAGGTCTGCATACCTTTCCGAAGAATATTGAACGGCCCAAAGATGGATCTTGCTGATAATTGTGTTTGAAACTTTTTCGTAAGCTTCAGAATAAATATCGAAATAATATGGGTATTTGGATATAACGGGAGTCGACCGGTCTACAGTGTAGTCCCATAACACTTCATTACTTTCCTCTGTGGTGATATATTTATTCCGGTAACTCCATATCCCATTTCTCAAATAATCATTTAGTATAAAATCGGCCAATGCTATCTCATTTGTCTCTGAGATAGTCGAAGAGCCATAAAATCCATGCTGACTGTTTGCATTCGAGATGTTAAGTTCATATTGCTTAAGTATCTGAACAAGTTTCCTTGATTCTCTACTGTACGCTTCTGAATTATTTAAAAGTCCATGTAAATATTTGGGCAGTACACATATTACACCGTTGGCATTCGAGGCAACACCAACATAACTGAAATTTACCACGTTTTTATTCGTGTACATAAAGCCTGACTGAAGAAAAACATCAAAAAGATTTCCGAGCCTGATCTTCAAAAAATCAATCTCATAATCCTCCACTTGTTCTATCAGATATAAAATGCCGTTTTCCCCAATGAACATATCTTATATTAATTCGATTTCATTGAGTGACTGTTGTAATTCCGGTGTTAAAATGCCCGAATCATCGTTATAATGTTCTGTTATCTCACTGAATGTATCATAAACGAAAAATTGTCTATGATTGTGCCGCAGAACATCTTCACGGAGATAAAGAAGCAGTTTGTTTTTAATGGATTGACTGTCTGTAAGTTCATTTGCACTCATAAAGAACGGACCAATAAGTCTGTCCTCGGGTATTTTTTTACTTATAAGAAAGCTATTAACAGCTTTTCTGAAGAGGTTCCAGTTGTATTTTTTAGTTCCGAAAAATATCTCAGCATCTGCAAGGGCTGCTTCATTTTCATTTAAAGGGATATATTCAAAACTCCAACGCCTTTTAAATGCGGCGTCCATTTGGAATACACCCTGGTCTGCACTGTTCATAGTAGCCCAGATATAAAGGTTATCCGGGAGAAAAACTCCATTGCTATATCAACATCTGTTCCTATAAGTTGGTCTTGAAGATAAAGCATTGCTTCATTGGACAAAGTTACAGTATAAGAACTTTTCCCATCTGTTCTGTCAAGTAGTTGAAATATCTCACCGAATACCGAGGCAGCGTTTGCCCGGTTTATTTCTTCAATCATCAGTAAGAATGGTTCAGGGGCTTTTAAAGATTGTAAAAGGGCTTGAAGAAATGGCCCTGGTGTAAATACATAATCGATAACAGGTTCACTTCGGATCGCGGAATTTTCATGTGTTGAACTTTTGCTATCAAAATAAAGGCTTTTATCTGCCGAAGAACCTACATTTTGCTTATAATAAGTAGAAGGTTTATAACTTCCAACAAATTTCGCATATGAGTAATCGGGATAAAATGTCACGCGTAATCGGTTATTACCGAATAAACGGGAATCGGCTTCGATTTTATAGCTTTTGCCTGTGCCTGGTGCACCATAAACGATCCGATTAAAATCAAAACTATCCAAATCACCGGGTTCTGATTCGGCGATTTCCACTCTTGCCCTCAGGTCGCTTTTAAGAAAAATCTTGAATATAAATTCGTCAGATTTTACTCCGTCATCTTCTATTTCGACTTTGGTAATATCAGGCAGCACGTATTCCCGGAAATACTTATAAAAAATATTATCTCTCGCGTTGTTTTCGATGTATAGACGACTGGTATCTTCAAAAAGACCTGCGTCAAAATAAAAATCCTTTAGCCCCCTGATGGTTTTTACCGCAGCTTCCCAATAAGCTCTGTCAGCATCATTATATTGATGGAAAATATTATAGGTATATTCAAATTCAACGCTGAAGAGATACTCTAAAAAATTTTGACGATCAAAACGATACTTGTTTCCAGACTGGAAGGAGTTGAAAAATTTATCTATCCTTGCTTTCTCATTCTTTGAAGCAATATACAGTTTACCTTCACCTGAACTGGTTGTTCCTTTGAATTTTACAGGTCTTCTAACAAAACTTTCGGCAATACGATCAATTTTAATAACCATGCTATGCGATATAATTTAAGCACGGCAATTTACCAAATGCAAACTGTAATAAAAAAAGAGTTATATAGAATGCAAATTAACGGCGACTCTGATTTATATAGCTTGTAATATCTATCTGTCTTAGTAGGGCAATAAGAACATCTACTACTATGCTGTTTCCGGCCTGCCGGTACATTTGGGTATCACTTACTTCTATCTTGAAATCATCGGGAAATCCCATAAGGCGCAGACATTCTCTTGGTGTAAGTTTCCTGATACGTCCCTTGTTATGAGTAACATAATTATCTACCCCTGCGCGATGCATTTTGTGCATTGTCTGCAAAAGTGGTCTCGCTATTTGCAGATCAGTTTTGGTGCTTGTCCGGAAATTTTTTGTTCCTCCTGCGAGAACATAGTCTCGTACCTTGTCAGAAAGATAATATTTCTCCTCAACCTCATTCACATTAAAAACAAATTCGTCATAATTTATTTCTTCGGTTAGGGGCTCAAACACAAAATCTCCATGCCAGTTAAACTGTTGGTTCGCCTTTTGGCAGAGCGCAATATTGCCGTTTATCTGCGTGTAACGTTTGTTTCGGTTTTTAGAGCTGGTAACAAATTTTACCCCTTTTTCTTTCAGATAGTACTTTGAATCGATAAAGTCCTCCAAAAAATCTTGCATAGTATGCTCCAGTCTTATCTTAGCCGGAAATTCAAAATTCACATTTGTATCCTTGAATCCAACCACAAAAATCCGTTCTCTGTGCTGTGGGATACCAAAATCCTTACTATTTAGAATCTTAGGGTGAATCTTATAACCCAGATCGTGGAAAACATCCTGCACTACCTGCCAAGTCCTGCCGCCATCATGATTAACCAAACCCTTAACATTTTCAAAAATAAATACCTGCGGCTCTGTCTGCGAAACAATCCTGGCAAAATCATAGAATAAGGTCCCCCGGATATCTTCAAGCCCAAGACGTTTGCCCACCATCGAGAACGCCTGACAGGGACTTCCGCCAACTAAAAGGTCAATTTTGCCCTTATATTTTTCAGCATTGAACTTGGTTACATCATTATGCCAGTCTTCTTCATTCAAAGGATAATTTGACAAATAGCTCTTTTTAACATGAGGGTCAATGTCTCCCGCAAAAATTATTTTATGATTGAGTTTTAATCTTTTAAAAGCTGTTTCTATTGCTCCGATACCACTGAACAGTGTTCCTATTTTTACAGTAGCCGCAGGATTTGAGAATACTCTGTTAATCCATTCTTCTTCCTTAATTACTTCTGAAACTATCGGCTGATTTACATCAGGTTGCTCTAAAAGCATTACATCATTTGAAGCCATACGGGATATTTCGTTTGAACAAATATAAAATAAAGATTATAAAAACCAGATTCTTTAGCATTTATTTTAGTTGTCACTAATATTTCTGGCAAATAAAATTAGCAAAAATTAAAAGGTTGCTATTTTATTTAGTCTTCCTTTAACTCTTTTAATAGGTTTTTGAGTGTATCATCTATAACGTTTTTTTTCAATGCACATTCCCATATGATGATTGTCTTCCAATTGGCTTCAGTAAGCGATTTTTCAGCTTTCGCATCGTTATTTTTATTGACGCTGATTTTGTTGACCCAAAATTCAGTCCTTGTTTTGGGAACAACATAATAACGACAGCCGAGATGGCCATGCCAAAAACATCCATTTACAAATATGACTGTTTTTAACTTGGGGAATACGAGATCTGGAGTACCAGGCAGGCGTTTATCATGCAGTCTATAACGTAGCCCTTTTGAGAAAAGGAATTTCCTGATAATAAGCTCCGGGCTGGTATTTTTTCCCCGGATTCTTGACATATTAAAACTTCTGACTTCTTTGCTGTGGACATCCGCCATAAAGCTTAAAACAATGAAAAGTAAGAAAGTTTTACTTATCTGATAAGTCTATTGTTGACGGTAGAGGTATAAATTTATCCATTCCAGTTTCTTTTAAAAAAATCTCCTGCATAAGGTTATAAATATCAACATTTTCATTATCACAAACTTCGAAACATTCTTTCATCATTTTGTTTCTGATATCCGCATCATCAGCAGTAAACGTATCTTCACCCGTGTCGATATTTACATATTGAGAAAAATCATCATCAGGATGAGCATTTACACCTTCTTTTATAAGTTGTTTCATGAACAACTCTACATCATTTAAATTATTTATTTTAAAAAGCATAAAATAGAGTTAAAGTTTAATAATACGATTCTCACCGACCTGCCTTAACAGGATTTCCAATCCTTCTTCTTTTGACATCACCGACCCGAATTCTTTAATTGAAAGTTCGTCGCCGTAAATGCCGTTATGGTCATTCCACGTTAGCCATTTAATAATATCTTGGCGGCTCATATCATCCACCAAAGTAAGAAGTTTTTCTTCGCTTATTTCTGTCAAGTCGTAGAATGAGTAACCTGAATTTTTCCAAAATTCCATGATCATTTTAGTTAATGTGATAAATACATTTTATTATTCAAAACAATCTATAAACCGTAAAACTTGTTTTCGATTGAATCCGCTTGTTGAAGTTTAGCTTTTAATATATCCATATCTTGGCTAATTTTCAAATCAACAATCTTAGCATAATGCTGTGTTTGCTTAAGAGATTTATGTCCTAACATCTTTGAAACCGTTTCTATGGGGACACCGTTACTTAATGTTACTGTTGTGGCGAAAGTGTGTCGTGCTATATGAAATGTTAGATTTTTATTAATACGGCATGCGTCTGCTATTTCTTTAAGATAGGAGTTCATCTTTTGATTCGTTAAAACAGGTAATACCAGTCCTTTATTGACGCATTTAGGATCGTCTTCATATTTCGCCGCAATTTTCAGGGCGGCTGGTAATAAAGGTAGCCTCGTTGGCGATTCTGTTTTCTGACGAGTGGTTACTATCCACTTACCGCCATCTATACCTGTAACGACATCGGAGCGTCTTAACTGATAAACATCTACATATGCCAAACCAGTGTAACAACTGAAAAGAAAAATATCACGAACATGATTTAATCTGTCAGTTTCGAATTCTTTAACTGCAATGTCATTTAGTTCTTCCTTTGTAAGCGCAATACGGATCACTTCTTTTCTGTTTGTCTTAAATCCTGCGAAAGGGTCTTTGAGCAACCATCCTTTTTTAATACACTCTAACACGATTTTTTTAAAGTTTCCAAGGTATTTCATCGTCGCATTGTGGCCGCACTTTCTAACGCTTTTCAACCAAAATGCGAACTGTGAGACAAATTCATAGTCCAGGTCTTTGACATCAACGTCATCCACTTGATATTTCCATTTTATAAAGGATGCTGTGTGGTCGTGTGCAGTTTTGTAACGCATTAATGTAGAAGGTGCGAACTCTTGACCAACCAAAGTTTTCATCTGTTCATTGTGGTGCTTGAACGCTGCAAGGATCATTCGCTTTTCTTCACCTTGACCAGTTAAAACATTTTTGAGGTTTTCTGCAGTCAAAAGCTTATCTGCATCCATTAACATTTTCTTGGCTTGGTACACTTTACCGCACATCACATCCAAATAACTGTTAAGTGCTTTTGCATCTTCTTTTAAGCCGGTCGCACGTCCTGCCGAAGCATTCCAGCGCAAATTATCCCATTGCCTTTTAGTGGCCACATCTTTTGATATGCCATCAACCGTTAAACGCAGGTATATGTACCTGGCATTTCCTTTTTCATTTTTGGGTTTCTTCAAAAAGAAGAACAACCCGAAGCTTTTTTCTAACATAACGAACATTAAAGGGTTAAACAAATGTCGAAATGCAGCGTCGTTAAATCAAGATGTTTAATCTTTGAACATCTTGACAATCAATTTATTATATCGATTTCAGCACGTCTTTTTTCCAATTTTAAAGACGTCATGAATGACGCGCTTAAGTATTGAATAATTCGGTTCGCTTTGGAGGGGCTTAAAACCCAAAAAGCCTCTAAATCATATGATTTAAAGGCTTTTGAACATTTTTAAAATGCTTTTGGCGGAATGGACGGGACTCGAACCCGCGACCCCATGCGTGACAGGCATGTATTCTAACCAGCTGAACTACCACTCCTTCCTTTCGGTGTGCAAATATATAAAGGTCTTTTAACTCAGCAAAAGTTTTTTCAAAAAAGTTAGGCTACTGTACCTTCCTTCAGCTTTTCTGCATTTTCGGCAAATTGTAAGGACTCCATAATCTCCTGTAAATCACCATTCATTACGTTGGGTAAGTTATATAACGTTAGGCCGATGCGGTGCTCAGTTACCCGGCCCTGCGGATAATTGTAGGTACGCACCTTGGCCGAACGGTCGCCGGTGGACACCATGGTTTTGCGTTTTTTGGAGGTTTCTTCCAGGTGCTTCTGCAATTCTACCTCATAAATGCGCGAACGCAACACCCCCAAAGCCTTATCGTAATTCTTTAATTGTGACTTCTGATCCTGGCACTGGGCCACTATACCGGTAGGGATGTGGGTTAAGCGCACGGCAGAATAGGTTGTATTTACTGACTGCCCGCCCGGTCCGGAGGCGCAAAACAGATCCTTGCGGATATCGCTCACCTTCAAATCAATATCAAACTCATCCGCCTCCGGCAATACTACTACCGAGGCGGCCGAGGTATGCACCCGGCCGGCAGTTTCAGTATCAGGTACACGCTGCACGCGGTGCACGCCCGATTCATATTTCAGCGTACCGTAGGCATCTTCGGCGTTTACATTGAATACAATTTCCTTGTAGCCGCCCGAGGTGCCTTCGGTGTAATCTACCAGTTCGGTTTTCCAGCCTACGCGCTCGCAGTAGCGCATGTACATACGGTACAAGTCGCCGGCAAAAAGGGCGGCCTCGTCGCCGCCGGTACCGCCGCGAATTTCGATAATGGCCGGGCGGGCATCTTCCGGATCTTTCGGAATCAGCATCAGGCGTATTTCCTCTTCTTTTTCTTCCTGCTGCCCCAGTAATTCGTCCAGTTCCATTTTGGCCATCTCCCTGAATTCATCATCCTTTTCCGTAGCCAGTATTTCCTTGTTCGAGTCAATATTACTCATGATATTCTTGTAGATGTTGTACTGCTCCACTACGGCAGTCAAATCCTTATATTCCTTGCTCAGTTGGGCAAAGCGCTTCATGTCGGCCATGGCATCCGGGCTGCTCAGTTCGGTTTCAACGGTTTTCCAGCGGTCTCTGATCAGTTCTAATTTCTCTAACATGGGTTGTGTATATTTTAGATGGGTAAAGCAAGTGCAGTAGTCAATAAGTTACGGCAGCCCTGCTTTACACTGCAAGCTTTTTACCCAACGCTGCAACAGCCGGCCCGCTAAAATGCTTTCCGCTGCAATCAGGTTTAGTATACGCAGTGCAGTAATAATCAGGCAAAAATACAAAAAAGGCATGGCATTTTACAGGAAGCATAAAAGCCGCCGGTAAGCCGACAGTCAAAATATTCAGGCGGTGGCTGGCGGTTCAAAATAACACAGCTGTACATCGGTACCATCAAATACGGCATAGCTGTTGTGAACCACCCATTCGCCCAAGTTAATGTAGCGGCTTTTGGGGTTGAGCTGTACCTCCATCGGGATATGGCGATGGCCAAACATCAGGTAATCAAGCGCTTGCTTTTGCAGAACCTCGTTGCAGTAGCTCACCAGCCATTCCTGCTCTACGGCTTTGCGCTTCTCCTGGGCTTCGTTCACCAGGCGGCTATGGCCCGACCAGTAACCCGCTACGCCCATCGTTAAATTAGGGTGGATACGCGATAGCAGCCACTGGCAGGTTTTACTGCGGAATACCTTTTTGAGCAGCTTATAAGACGTATCGCCCGGCCCGAGGCCGTCGCCGTGGTGGAGGTAGAAGGTTTTGCCGGAGCGTTCGATAATCAGCTCATTGCTAATGATTTGCGCACCCAGCTGCTGTTCAAGGTAATCGCCCATCCACATATCGTGGTTGCCGCGGAAGAAGTATAGCTTTACCCCGCTGTCGGCCAGTTCGGCCAGCTTGCCCAGGAAACGGATATAGCCTTTAGGTACCACCGTTTTATACTCGTACCAGAAATCGAACACATCGCCCATTAAAAACAGTTCGGCGGCATCGGCCTTAATGGTATCGAGCCAGCGCACAAGGCGGGCTTCGCGATGGCGGCTGGCGGTTTCGCTGGGGGCGCCCAGGTGAAAATCGGAGGCAAAATAGATACGGGTACGCTCGGGCATGGGGCTACGAAAATACGGATTTTTTTAAGTGCAGGTGTGCGGATATGCAAATGCGCAGCTGATATATCGGGCCGTTATAGTGCTATTAGAAGGCGATAAAATTCCATAAACCGCCATAAAAGGCGAATAAAGGCGAATAAATAACGGCGCAGTTATCCGCCCGTGTGCCGAAGGCCGCCTGCGGCAGGTGTTCACGTTCACGGTGGTGTGAACGCGCGTGAACACCCGTGAACACTGACACAGGTGTGTCACCGCTTTTATCCGCCGGGTTACTTACCTTGCCTGCCTTACAACACTTCGCCGCCGCCAGACCAGGCCGGGCCGGCATCACACCTCATTTATCCTCATTATGGCCAAGTATACCACTATTTCCATCCCCCTGAGCCGTCCGCCAGGGGTTGAGCAACTGCGGCAGGACATCCGCGATACCAACGACCGCATCCGCAAGGCGGAGGGCGAACTGAACTGGCACCGCGCTGATTCGGCCGCCAAGCTGCTGCACATACAAACCGGCCAGCAATGGATAGAGGGCCAGCGCCAGGTGCCCGCCCCGCGCCAGCTGTTCGGCCCGTTTTGGGCGGAGGGCGAGCTGTGCCTGCTGTTTGCCGATACCAATATGGGCAAAACCCTGCTGGCCGTGCAGCTGGGCAACGCCATTAGCTGGGGGCAGCCCGTGGGCGGCCCCTTTGGCATGGGCGTACACGATGCCGCCGTGCTGTACCTCGATTTTGAGCTTTCGGCCAAGCAGTTTGAGCTGCGCTACCCCGATGCGCACAACCGCAGCCTGTTCAGCAAGCGCTTTTACCGCGCCGAGCTGCGATCTTACCACGATGTGCCGCCCGCCTTTAAGAATATGGACGAATACATGGTTGCCGGCATTAACTACGCGCTGAAGGAAACCGGCGCCCGCGTGCTGATTATTGATAACATTGCCTGCCTGCAGCGCGATACCGGTTATGCCGGCGGCGCCCTGCCGCTGATGCAGTATTTAAACGGCCTGAAGCTGAAGCAAAAGCTGAGCATACTGGTGCTGGCCCATACGCCCAAGCGCCGCCCGCACCAGCCCCTTACCCGTGATGATTTGCATGGCAGCAAGCTGCTGATGAACTTTGCCGACAGCGCCTTTGCCATAGGCGAAAGCCACGCCCTGCCCGGCCACCGCTACCTGAAGCAGATAAAGCAGCGCAGCGGCGCCGAAGTATACGGGGCCGACAACGTATGCGTATGCAAGATTAGCCCCGAAGGCGGGCTGCTGCACTACGAAGTAACCGACGAAGCCCCCGAAAGCGAACACCTGCGCCCCCTTAATGCAGATGCCAGCCAGCTGCACGGGCAGATACTTACCCTGCATACCCAGCACCTGAGCCAACGCCAGATTGCCGCCCGGTTGCAGGTGAGCGTGGGGTTGGTAAATAAGGTGTTAAATAAGTAGGCTGGTTGATGCTGACATACGGGCTTATGTTTGTGTTGATGCAAGTTTGCAACTCGTGTCTTTTAACGATAGCAAATAAGTTTAATTAAATGAGGGCACGCGTTGCAAATTCGCGTTAGCCAAAGGGGTTAATTATAAGCCAATTGCAAAAGCAAATCATCACTCGGGACATCCAGCGCCATATTGCTGCGACGTTACAGGCAGCTACGGGGGTAATAAGTAAAGTATTTAATACTTAATGTTTTGCCTTAAGCCATTAGGCCGTATGGCAGAAACATTAGCAGCAGGCAGGAAAACTTAAACCCATAAATCTGATACGTTTCAAATTTGTTTTCAATTTTACGGGAACCCGTAAGTAGTTGATTTTCCTGATAGTTACCTTGCAATTATCAATTAAAGCTATAAAAAGATGAATGGACGTTCTCCAGGCCATCGTGGTGGTTGTTTTGCTACGGGGCGGTGTGGTAGCTAAGTATACAAACATTTACAACGCCTGCCTTAACAGCATGCTGCTTTTGCTAATGCTAATTGTAACCCGTGCTTTACCAGACATGCTGGTAAAAGCAGGGAGGTAAAGGGCGGTAGCTGCAACTATTTTATAAATAATGTAGTATAAATACTTAACTTCAATTTCCTTATCATGAATACCAAACACTTAGCCGCAGGTGCTTATCTTAAGAAGATCGGCATCCTTTTAACCGCAATAATTTTACTGTTGCCCCCGGGCTGCAAAAAGTACAATTTTATGCCCGGCAATGGTGTGCCAACCACTGCCGGCCAACCCTTCGACTATAATTTGCTGCCGGCTGATATGCAGATACAACCTGCTGAAATTAATCAATGGCTTTCGGCGCACATCCCGCAGGAAGACATGGCCGACCTGCAGCTGAGCCAGGTGCAGCAAAACCTGGCAGACCGGCACCATGTTATCAAAATTCCGCTAAAGGCAAATACCGCCCTTTTTATTACCAAGCAGGAGGGCAGGCTGCAGGCGTACGCCTACAAGTTTGAAGATAAGCAGCCGGGCACACCCGGGTTTACGGGACATATCCTATCCTACTCCTTCCAGAGCGGGCAAATGCGGGCCATGGCTTACCTTAAAGGGCGTAAAGTGAGGGATGCCGAATTTGCCGGTGAGGCGGGCCTGGCAAGCGCACCTGCACAGCCGGGGGGCAAACTGCTGGCTTATGCGCCGCGCTCGAAGCCCCATACCAGTACTGATGATGGCAGCGATGTGCTGGGCGATATCTGGTGCCTGCTTACCGGCGGCACGCCCTACGCCCTGGTAGGCTCTGTGGGCAACGGGTGCGACCGCACCAGCGGCTGGTTCAGTAATTTTGTGCGCTGGGTAGGCGCCCTTTTCAGCGGTGATGGCACAGGTGGCACCGATGGCGGCGAGGTAGGCGGCGGCGGTACCGGCGGAGGTGGGGGCGTGGATGATTCGCAGAGCGGCGTAGGCCAGGGCAGCAATGACCCGCCCAACGGCTACTGGTACGATATTGGCGCCGCTATACCGGGTGCCGGCAGCAGCAACCCGGCCGGCCAGCCCTATGAGGGCGGGCCGATATGGGTATCTAAGTACATCCCCAACCCCGATGGCTGCACCACCACCGATGACCAGGGCAACATTGCCGTAATTATGGGCTGCTCGCCGGGCGAGTGGGTAAGCTACGAGCTGCCGCCGGTGAACAGCGCCCTGGTGCTCATCAGCAACCTGGGCATCACCGACCCGGCCAAGCGCGACTACCTGAACAACCACCCAGAGGTGGCCGATGAACTGTTTGACTATCTGCAGGCTAACGGCAATACTCAGGAGATAAGGGATTTTTTGAGTATGAGTCTAAACTTCTTATACAGCAATCCTTCGGTAGATATTGCAGATTTTAGAAACTTATACTTTAATAACAACTTCACTTTTGATTACAGCAGCAACGACCCCAACAATGCTACGCCTGCTCCTTTATTGGCGCCAAGCAACTTTACACTGGTTTCATTGGGTAACACTTCTAATGGACGAAGAATAGGCAGCACCACCAATAGGGGCAACACCGAGGACATGACCTACGGAACGGGCGCCAGCAGCAGCCAGATTAATCAGATTAAGCAAAGTGAGGTTTCTAAATTAAACAATGATTTGTTTACCGGGATGACAGATTTGATGCACTTTTTTTCAATCGACGATTTAGAAACGGCTACTGACCAGTTTGTACAAAAGTTCCGCAATAGTACTGGTGGTAACTTTGAAAGTTATACAGTGAATAGCAAAGTTTATGACAGTGATGAATTCAAAAACTTTGCAGGCATATTTAATGCAACATTAACCAATAGGTTGCAAGCAGTGAATGGCGACTTATCTAAAGTGAGTGAGATCAAAATAGATAACAGATTTCGTTTGGCATTTAGTAGTCCATACCACAAGATTCATGGTTTACAAATATTAATTAACGATACGGAATATACAGAGATACAAATTGACAATTACAGTTTATTAGTAAGCGGTAAATGGGGGGCAGATGTTACCTTTACTATACATGATCATTTTGGAGTGGATTTACATGATGCAACAACATATCAAAGTTATAAGTCAGGCTTTGCAGACTGGTGGTTGCTGCAACATGACCGCGGCTACCGGCCATTTGAAACCTTAGTTCACATTACCATGCATATTAACGGACAATTATGAAATTTGCAGATATATTTTTAAGCAATAAATTCATACTAACAACTGCCATTATTTTAATGGTAGTTGTTACAGGTTGCCGCAGTAACATGTCTTACAATTCGGCTTTGGGACTCAAATATGAAAAGATATTCAGCCAATATATAAATGCAAGGAATTTAAAGGAAAATAGTGACCCTGGACTTGTAATATTAGAAAAGTTTCATACAGATACGTTAAACCGCAATGAATATGAACCTAACAAGTTTAAAATGGGAGTGCTGGTTGACGGAAAGTTTGTGCCTTTAGTTACTAAAGAAGATGAAATTGGTTATGCTATGCTTTTTTCCAAATTGCGGCACTCTCGGGATACATTGCAGATTACAATTGAGGGAATTTGGCCTGAAGAAAGGACGGAACTAAAAATCTTTAGTAACCAAGCAAGTACATCTTATGAAAAATTACTTGATGAGCGCAAACTTTTTAAACTATCACTCGCAGATTCAGCTGCACATGAATTAAAAGTGCCAGCGCAAACTAAACACTTCACACTAAGTGAAAAGCTGACTGGCAAATCTGATTTTCTGTATGTTGAAACCGAGATGGTAACTCAGCCCTTTTACACAAGTAGCCCCTTCTTCAAGGGGGGGTATTTATTGCAGCGTTACCATGAGAAGTACATCATGAAGATTGACCGACGGGCGCTTAGCCAAGCTAAGTAATTATAAGCACAAAAGATGTTCAACATTGCCGTGATACCGGGCTGCTCGCCGGGCGGGTGGGTAAGCTACGAGCTGCCGCCGGTGAACAGCGCCCTGGTGCTCATCAGCAACCTGGGCATCACTGACCCGGCCAAGCGCGACTATTTGAACAGCCACCCCGAGGTGGCCGATGAACTGTTTGACTATCTGCAGGCTAACGGCAATACTCAGGAGATAAGGGATTTTTTGAATACACAGATAAGTTATTTATCCAGTCAAGGTAATGTGGCAGTGGCCGAAATGAATCCATCAACAGCCCCTACACTGGTCTAAGTTTAGCGTAGCGTAACTTAGACCTCCCTGCAGTTGCAGACTCGCACTTGTTAAAGGGGGTGTTGATGGCTGTTGTATTATAGCCTGAAAATGCAGCTTTGACCCCTATACAAAGCAGGGAGGTCTAAGTTACGCTACGCTAAACTTAGACCAGTGAGGGGGGTGGAAACTTTGAAGAGCAGGAAAAATTTTATTTTAAAATAAGCACTACTATAAGTTGTATAATTAAATATTGTGTTTAACTTTAGAATAATATAAAACTTAATAATGGTTAATTATGAAAAATTTCTTTACTACAGTTGCTGTAGGCATTTCTATGCTATTTTGCATATCCTGCCAAAAGGAAGCTAACAGCATTGTAACAAACGACGCATTAAGTGAATCTATCCTTGATCAATGAGGTCAAGAATCTTTCACAGTACGATTTCACCAACGGCTACAACACTCTTAACAATCGCGAAAAGGTGATTTTTTGGAATAACGTCATTGATGATTATCTCTCTAAGAATAAAATAGCGGATGAGTTAAAAGTACATATCTTGGAACTGAAAAAGTTCGTTACAGTACAAATGTATGAGAGTTTGGGTACACCTAAAGGGGACAGCACAGCGAGAGCATTCTACAAAAGCTGGTACGTTGAGCCTAGCTTGTCAGGTAAATATCAGACACAAGCTCTCTGGCAGGTAGCTACTTTGCAAGAGGTTAAAAGCACACATCCAGCTGGTGGCAACAAAGTTCTTAAAGTAGCTCCAGGAACTGGTTCTTGTAATTGCTATTATACCTTGTCTTGCCTGCCTGATAATCAATGTATTGAGAAAGCAGCCACTTGTACTGCTTCACCAGGTTGTGGCATTATGGGAACTACCAACTGTGATGGCAAGTGTGAATAAGATCTCACGCTTTAGCCTTATAGTAGCTTTTATGATTGCCCTGTTACCTATATTGGTACCAGGGCATTTAAGGATTCATTTTGGATGGCTGGTGAGTTATATCGGTTATGGCCTTGTCTATGTTCTGATAGGTTGCCAGTATTCAATTTTTTCTGTTCGTACCAAGCTGTATACGATCACAATCTTTATAGCATATATTTTATTACCAATCAATACATTTATTAGCGATGCAGATTATTGGTACCCTTACCTTACACCGCTTTACAGTCTCGTAGGAGCCATTGGGTTTACTATAGGCTACCTGTACTATCACACAGTACTGCGCACCTATGCTTATCTAACGATTATAATGTTATTACTTATAGAAAGCGCTATTGGTTTATATATAGATCAGTTGACCCTATCCAGCACTATTAATCAGCAAAAATTTGAAAATGTACTGAATATTAAGCCCAAAATTGATTTTATAACTTTGAATGGTATGAGGCTACCAGAACGGTATTACGAAGGGAAACTCGCATTTATAGATTTTGGCTTTCTGGAATGCACAGCTTGTAATGATAAGCATATAGCGTTTGATAATATGGCCAAACTGTACCCGGACACTAGCCAATATCTATTTTTGTATGTGGTGAATGGCAAGATCAACAAACTGGCGGATGTCAGGGCTAAATTTGCAAAAGGACATTATGCTTTTACTGTATTGTATGATAGTGATGGTAATTTTGAGAGGAAATACTTGGGTGATAACCGCAGTTATCCTATAGAAATCAGGTTGAACAAGGAAGGAAATATCTATGAGACTATTAACGGATATTCGGTTACGTCAGCACAATACGTCAATCAAGCACAAACAGCACTATCTCATCAATTAGAAAATGAATAAACTTTTATTAATTAGTCTAATCTTAGGCGTCTCTGCCTGTCAGCAGCATAAGAAACCCGCAGCTATCAAATTCAAGTCAACGCAGCAAACCTTTAAACTTAAAAGAGGTGAAGGTATGCAGACCAGCTTCGATTTTACCAATCAAGGAGAGGATAGCTTAAGAATTTATGAAGTTAAATCAGATTGTGACTGCACTTTAGCTAATATTTCTAAAAAGGCTTTAGCTCCAGGAGAGAAGGGACAGATCAAGGTTAGTTATAAAAGTGACATTTTGGACAGACCTGGCCAGACTGTCCGTGCTATAATGATTAAAGCTAATACCAAACCTATGTTATCATCCCTTTATTTGGTTGGTGATTTACGATAATTGAACAACTCGCTGGTTTACGTGCACACCATCAATAACAAAAAACCGGCAGTATCCATTGCGGGTACCCATAACAGTGTAAGTCAGCGCAAGCCGTAATTTAAATTTCTTCTGTTACCAGTACAGCACGGGTTATTTCAGTTGCCCCAACCAGGTTGATACCCGTTCCAATGCTACCGGGTTTACCGTTTCTTCGCTCTTACCATATTCATCCACCGCGCCGGTGGTAGCTTGCTGAAACAGGTGATTAAGGCCGGGCAGTGCCACTTCCTGGTGGTTTTTGTTGCCTGCCTTTTGCAGGGCGGCTTTAATACCGGCCAGGTTAGCAGTGCTGTTTACCTGCATGTCCAGGGTACCGTTCAGCGCCAGCACGGGGCATTTTACTTTGGCCAGGTAATCGGCAGGGTTGATGCTTATAAAGTAACGGAACCAGGGTGTATTTACCTGCGTTAGGGTTTGGTTGATCACATCATCCAGCCGGGCATCACCCAGCGAGCCGGCAGGATGGCTGCGATACTCCTGCCTCAGTAGCGTATCCAGTTTCACCTTAAATGCATCGGGCGGCAGGGCGCTGTACTGGTTAACAGCAGCATACAGCTTTTCGTTGGTAGCCACGTTCTGCTTCACCACATCGGCCGAAGCGCCGCTTAGCCGGGTTTGGTCGGCCGTTTGCTGCGCCATCAGCCGGGTAATAGGTATACCGGGGCCGGCCAGCAGTACGATGAATTTTACCTCTTTATTGCGGCTGGCTACCATCGGTGCAATCATGCCGCCCTCGCTATGGCCCATTAGCCCAATGGCTGCGCCTTTCATATCCGGGCGCGCTTTCAGGTAACTAACCGCCGCTTCGGCATCATCAGCAAAATCTGCTGAGGTAGCGGTTTTAAAATTTCCGGTTGATTTACCCACGCCGCGGTCGTCATACCGCAGCACGGCCATACCGTGGCGGGTCAGGTAATCGCTCCATATTAGAAACGGCCGGTGCCCCATCAGTTCCTCGTTACGGTTTTGCGGCCCCGAGCCACTGATCAATACCACTACCTTTGAAAATTTACCATCCTGCGGCAAGGTTAACGTACCGGCAAGCTGATTACCGGCTTTTGCATTGGTAAACGCAACTTCCTCTTGCCGGTACGGAAAATTAACGGGCTCCTGCGGCTTGCGTACAACCGCTTTGGCTGCAGCATCGGGCTGTTTGGTTTTAAACAGATTTAATGGCAAACTCATCACCCCCTGCTTAAACACACCGGTAATTTTAGCACTGTCGGGCTGGTAAGTACCTGTATAAGTAATTTTGAACTGGCTGGCTTCAATGGCAAGCTGGTTACCTGTAAATGTGGTTTTATCGGTAGCTAAACCGCTGGCCCCCTGGTCAGGGCTATCGAGAGTGGTGGTATAGCCCTCGCCGCTTTTGGTAATATGAAATACCAAATGTATAGGGGTGCCTTGCACCAGTAACGCGCCATACCAGGCGCCTTCAGCAGATTGTGCATAGCTGCTAACAGCAGCCAGCAGCAAGACAATCAAAGGAATAAGTTTTTTCATAATGAGCGAAATTAAGTTAAGCTGTTGGTTTGCAAACTAAATGATAGCCGTTAGATGTATAAAACGCCCCGATTGTTGCAACGGTAAGTAAAAAAACCATGAAGGGTTGCAAACTCGCGCCAGCAATAAGTGCCGACTTAGTTAGTAAGGGGTAGCTTATAGTTTTGCTAAGCAGGCATCCAGTCCTTCTGCATCACCACGGTAAATGATGCGACCCTTATGCACCACAAGCACTACAGGGTAAGCGGTTACCCCAAAACTTTGCGCCATAGGTATGTCCTTAATGGTCAGATTTTGAAAGTGATAAGGCAGAGCCTGCATTACTGCGTTGCCCTGGCCAATGCTGTCTTTAACAGTTGGGGTATTAACTGTGTAAAAGGCAATAAGCTTATTTGAGGCATAATGCTGCTGCTTAGCCTTGAGTACCGGAAACTTTGTAAAACAGATTGCGCAGGAGGTTGTCCAAAAATCGAGTACTAAGGTTTGGGCAGGCTGCTCTGTAAAGTTAAACACCTGCCCGGTTTCTTTCTTTAATATAACCGCTTCGGGCAACGGCTCTGATACGAGATAGGAAAAACTGCCAAAATTCAGCTTATCCAGCCAAATCTTATTGCCTGTAGTAGCCAGGCCAAACCCTGCTAATAGTATTGAGATATACCAGAACGGGCGCCAGGTTTTACCGGCCATAAAAGTTAGCCAGCCTAAGGCAACCCCTAAAAAGTAGGCTAAGAAGGCAGGCAAGGAGATTAATGTAGCTGCAAAATTGACAATATGTATAGGCGCCTCTACAATTAAAACCGGAAGTAATAATAGGCTGGTGCGCAACAAACGTTGCGTTTGAGATGGCGTTCTTTCAACTATGATAATTATACTTATGGCATAAGCAATAACGTTGAAGCATGACTTTATATTAAGCCCACCTAAAAAAGTAAAGAGCAAGCCGGTAAGAAATAATAGTACAGCATATACTGCAAGCAGATAATTGTTACTGCTCAGCTTATTTAATATTACCGCTAATTTTGTGCGCATTTAGATTAATTAATATTATATTCTACTGTAAATATTTTAAACATTTCTTTCGTATTCATATTTACTGCCAGCTTAGTATGCTTAACACCTATACTGGAATCTGCAGGATTAATTTTCAAATGAACAAATCCCACAGCGCCTGGCTTAATAGGGCCTTTTGACCAATTAAATGAAGCACAATCACAATATGCGGAAATCTTTTTTAGAAAAAGATCGTGTTCACCTGAGTTTCTAATTATGAAATTATATTCTAAACTGTCTTTCCATTTAATTGCTCCTAATTTAACGTAATCTTCAGGTATGGCAACCGTTGTCAAAACAGTGCTATGCCTACACGCACATAGAGCGAATATATAAAATAGTAAGAATCTCTTTGTCATGGTTGCTTATTATAGTTAATAATTCTACTATAATAATTAGATAACTTCACAACAGCCAGTCTGCTGTATAAAACATAATCGCCATAATGTTATTCTAAATTTAGAAACGCCCCGTTGTTGCAACAGTAAGTAAAACCGGGCTGAATGTTGGTTTCAGGCCACAACTCTGCCGTGTGCATCGCCTTTTTATGATCAGCCAGCCATAGGTGTTTGAGAAGCGCTGAAGCCGCATGAAATGGTACAACTAAAAGCTCTAAAAAGTGTAAACCCTGCCTTTTTATAGTTAACTGATTATCAGCCAGCTAAGTGCAATATTTTTTGAATTGTGTAAACTTTGCCTTTACACTTTTTTAACCCTTAGCTGGGCTGGTCAGGGAGGTGCAGCACCCCTAATCCGAAAGGCAGCAATCAGGTCAGTGCTGAACCTTTTTCAGCACCTCGCCAGGTAAATATACGCCTGGCTTTCCTGTACGCCCGCCTTTGCGCCGGTATTGCCGGCGGAATGCCTAAACCAGCCCGGCATCCTGTAAATGCAGGCATCTCAACTTAAAATAATCTTCCGAACACTCGTGGTGCAGGCAGCAGGTAAATTAACCTCAATCCGCCTCAAACTCCATACGGATGGTAATAGAGCCGGTTTTGTTTTTACTGGAGGTATTAAACGCCCCGCCGTAGCTGTAATCCTCATTGGTGTTCTTTCCGGTAATCTGGAACACGCCCATGGTGGCTTTTTTAAGGTTACCCAATGAGCTGCCCGAATTTTCAGCAATGGTTTCGGCACGTGCTTTGGCATCGGCACTGGCTTTGCCCAGCAATTCCATCTTAACCGTTTTCAGGTTGGTATTGTAAAAGGCAGGCACAGCCGAGCTAAACTCAATCCCCTTTTCTATCAGCTCCGTAGCCTGGCGCGAAATAGGGTCGATTTTATTTACATTGGCAGATTTGATGGTAACCGTTTGCTGCAAAGTATAACCGTTAAATACCTGGCTCTCCACCCGGCCATCGGCACCGGTATTCTGCGTAAAATCTTTGGAGATGTTTACGGCCGAAAACTCGATTTCGCTATTATTTACGCCCTTGCCATTTAAATAAGCGTGAATGGTGCTTTCATCGGCCTTCAGTTCGCTATAAGCGCTTTTCAGGTCGAATGCCTTGCGGGAATAGGAACCGTTCCATACCACAAGGTTGCTGCCGAAATCTTTTTCGGCCAGGCCGGTTACCACAATGGTTTCTTGTGTTTTTGAACGATATTTATAGGCATTGGCTACAACAGCAAATGCAATAATGGCACAAAGCCCGATGATGGCAGCAACAGCAACTGGTTTCATTTGATAATTTTAAACGTAAATGTACAATAATGCAGCAAAGAATTGCACTGGTTACCTTAGTAGTAAAAGATTACGATGAAGCCATTGTATTTTATACCCAAAAATTAAATTTTAAATTATTGGAAGATACCCCTTTAAGCGCTCACAAGCGCTGGGTACGGATAGCGCCGCCCGGCGAAAACCATTGCAGCCTGTTACTGGCCAGGGCGGCTGATGAGCGGCAGGCGGCAGCCGTTGGCAACCAAACCGGCGGCCGGGTAGCCTTATTTTTGCATACGCATGATTTTTGGCGCGATTATCATCAACTGATTGAAAACGGCATTAACTTCATCCGCCCGCCCCGGCAGGAGCTTTATGGATGGGTAGCGGTATTTGAGGATTTGTATGGCAATCTGTGGGATTTGCTTCAGCCTGCTGCCGGGGCAGTTTTAAGTTAAAGCCCTGCAGCCTGTGCTGCAATAACACAGTATACTTAAACGCAATTCACTATTGTAATGATTATCAGTGCGTTTTTCACTAAAAATCACTTGCTTAAATTGAAGAAAACCTTATTTTTGCACTCCTAATTTTAGAAAAAAAGATGTTGAAACCCGAAGCCAATATTAATGCTAAGCCTGAGCCAACCAAATCCATCGGGCAAACCGGGAGCTTTGTGCGCGATAATCAAAAGAGTTTATTATTCATTGGCGTGGCCATACTGGCCCTTGTAATAGGCTATATTGCTTATCAGAAATTGTACCTGGCCCCGCGTGAAGTGGAAGCCACCAACCAGATGTACGTAGCCCAGCAGGACTGGCAGCAGAAAAACTGGGATAAAGCCCTGAAAGGCAGCGCCGGCTACCCGGGCTTTGAGCAGATCATCAGCAAATACAGCAATACCAAAGCCGCTAACCTGGCTTATTTTTACTCAGGCGTAGCCTATTTAAATAAAGGCGAATACAGTAAGGCCATTACCAACCTTACCAGTTACCGCGGGGATGACATCATGATTGCCGCAGAAGCTTTGGGCAGCACCGGTGATGCCTATGTACAGAAGAAAGAATATGACAAGGCCGAAACTTACTTTAAAAAGGCAGCCGACAAAGCGCAGAACCGCTTTTTAACACCGCTGTACTTAAAGAAGCTTGGTTTGGTATACGAGGCAGAAAACAATGCTAAAGATGCACTGGATGCCTACAAGAAGATTAAATCTGATTATCCGGAAAGCACCGAGGCGCAAAATATTGATACCTACATAGGCCGCGCAGAAGCTAAACAATAACTTAATTCAACCAGGGCATTTTATGGCCACTTACTTAAAAAATCTTTCAGACTTTTCGGGCACTCAGGTGCCCGATGCTGTTAAATACCGGTTCGGCATTGTAGTAGCGGAGTGGAATGCCGAAATTACCAACGCGCTTTACCAGGGCGCTTACCACAGCCTTATTAACTACGGCGCCGTTGCCGAAAACATTTATACGTACCCGGTACCCGGCAGTTTTGAGTTAACCTCAGGCGCCGATATTTTGCTGCAAAAGCTTGATTTGGATGCAGTGATTTGCCTGGGCTGCGTGATACAGGGCGAAACAAGGCATTTTGACTTTATCTGCCAGGCTGTAGCCAACGGCGTTAGCAATGTTTCCATTAAGCACCATAAGCCGGTGATATTTGGCGTGTTAACTACAGATAACCAGCAGCAAGCCATAGACCGTGCCGGCGGCAAGCATGGCAATAAAGGCGATGAAGCCGCGGTAACCGCTATTAAAATGGCACATTTAGCTGAAACTGTAAGTGTATAACCTGCGTATAACCTGATTGAATTTATACAACATGAAAAAACTGATTTGCATGGGCCTGCTGGCTTTAACCCTGGGCAGCTTAGCTTCCTGCTCCAATAAATTGTGCCCGGCTTATGGTTCTTACCCGCGCCGGGGCCGTTAACATAAAATTGTCATTTTCAAAACTGTTCCTTTAAAGCAAGTGTTTTAACTTATACTTTTGGGACAGACTTGATAGGAATACCATGACAAACTGGACTATGTTAAATTCGGCCGGGCAGCTGGACGAAATTAAAGGGCATGAAGGATATGCCATCATTTTTAAGCACAGTACCCGCTGCTCCATCAGTATGATGGCCAAAAAACGCTTTGAATTGGACGGTGATAAACTGCCCGACAGCATCCCGCTTTACTTTTTAGATCTGATCAAATACCGCGACCTTTCCGGCCAGGTAGCGCGCGAGTTTCAGGTGCAGCATGAATCTCCGCAATTATTACTGATAAAAAGCGGTGAGTGCATCTTAGATCAATCGCACGGCGCCATTTCAGTTGATGAAACACTGGAGATGGTACAGTAATTATATTGAGTAATTTATATTTCAAAAGCGCGTTCCCCTTATCAGGAAACGCGCTTTTTGCTTTAAAAGCAGATACCTGCTCATACTCCGCTTCAATGTTTACCAGGGGCTGATGCCTGTTTCCGGTGCATTATCATCGCTAAAAAACTGGCCTGTGGGGCCGTTTAGGCCTAATGTGGCTGCTTTAACTACTTTGGCGGCGGCATCAGGCACAGTGCCGGGGCCGGAATGATTGTTAAAATCAGTGGCGGTATAGCCGGGATCAACAGCATTTACCTTAAATGCTGTATCACGCAGGTCATAAGCCAGTACAATGGTATAGGCATTCAATGCGGCTTTTGAGGAAACATAGGCCGCTGGCTTAATCTGATAATATTTCCATGCCGGGTTATTATGCAAACTGAGTGAGCCCAATCCCGAAGTTACGTTTACAATTCTTGGTGCTGCCGCCTGCCTTAACAAGTCTGTAAATGCCTGCGTTACTTCTATAACGCCAAAGAGGTTGGTTTCAAACACCTGTTTAAAAAAAGTAATATCGGTTTCCAGCGATGGCTGCGGTATGCCGCCGCCAATGCCGGCATTGTTGATCAGCACATCCAGTACTTGTGTTTTCTGCCCAAGCGCTTTGCGGGCTGCTGTAACCGATTCAATGCTGTTTACATCAATCTCAATCAGTTCAACTTCGTTCAGGCCCTCTGCCTGTAACTGATTAACTGCCTGTTCGCCTTTCTTAATGTCGCGGCAGCCTAAATAAACGTAGTAACCCTGCTGCAGTAATTGCCTGGCGGTTTCAAAACCAATGCTCTTGTTGGCTCCTGTTATCAATACTGTTTTCATATTTAATAATTTAACAGTACAAAATTACCTTGCGTACCATGCCCCTTTGTAACACATCGGGCAGTATTAATGGTACATTTCGCGGATACTGGCCCGGTATTCAGCGGGTGTTATACCGGTTTCGCGCTTAAAGAAGCGGTTAAAATAAGAGGCTTCTGTAAAGCCAAGTTTAAAGGCAACCTCTTTTAACGGGCCTGGGGTATGAAACAGTAAACGCCTGGCTTCAAGCACCAACCGCTCATGGATATGCTTAATAGCCGGCTTGCCGCTCTGCCGTTTCACCACTTCGCTTAAATGCCCGGCAGATATATGCAGCAGCGAAGCATAATCCCCTACTTCGTGCAGTTCATGAAAACATTCTTCAATTTTTGCCTGATACCTTTTCAGCAACAGGTTATCTTCGGTAACATTTTCTTTAAACTGCGCTGCAGACAAGCGGCTCAGGTAAGTGAGCAGTACACCTAAGTAGGCAGCCAGCATACGGTGCTGCCATTCGCCCGGCTTTTGATACTCATCATTTATCTTACTTAACAAGTCTTCAATAAAGGGAATGTCATCTGCTGTAAGCAATAACTCGTAACCGTTTTGAGAATTTTGGATTAAAGGCAAATTGTTCAGCAAGGTATTATCCTGAAACAGCAGAAACTCTTTGGTAAAAGCCACGCCTGTACTCCACAATTGCTTAAACTCTTCCTTTACAATAATTTGATTGGGCCGCGTAAAATAAATGGTATTATCTTTAAGTGCATAAGGCATCATATCTACCCATTGCCGTACGCCCCCTGCACGCCTGATGAATACCAACAGGTAATAATCTTTCCGGTGCGGTACTAACAGATCAGACTGATCGGTAATATCACCTGTAAAGTTGTATACCCTGAAATGGCTGTTCCTGGCTGTTTCATCTGGCTTTAGCAACTGTAAAGGTATCTGCTGCCTGCTGTCAAGTAAATACATAAGCTAAAAATAAATTTTTTATGCATAAGCGCTGTCATAAACAGCTTACTTATATACGGTGTATACTGTTTATTGAAATTATCATCTGCACGTAACACTTTACCGGCGTTTATAGCGTATAAATATTTTGACTATTTTTGCGATATGATAGATTTGCCGGTAATCCCCGCCAACCAGGTACAGCGCAAGCCGGACTGGCTGCGGGTGAAGCTTCCTGTAGGTGCAGCATACGCGCATGTACGCAGTTTGGTGGATACCCATAAGCTGCATACCATTTGCGAGAGCGGCAATTGCCCCAACATGGGCGAGTGCTGGGGCGCCGGTACGGCTACCTTCATGATTTTGGGTAACATTTGTACCCGTTCCTGCTCTTTTTGCGCCGTAGCTACCGGCCGACCTTTGGCGGTAGATATGGATGAGCCTAACCGGGTAGCTAACTCAGTTAGGCTGATGCAGGTAAAGCATTGCGTAATTACCTCGGTTGACCGTGATGATCTGAAAGACGGCGGCTCCGTTATCTGGGCCGAAACCATTAACGCCATCCGCCGCGAAAGCCCTGCAACCACACTGGAAACCTTGTTGCCCGATTTTAGAGGTAACTGGGATAACCTGGCCCGTGTACTGGCGGTGCGCCCCGAAGTGGTATCGCATAACCTGGAAACGGTACGCCGGCTCACCCGCGAGGTACGCATTCAGGCCAAGTATGACCGTAGTCTGGAGTGCCTGAGGCATATAGCTGATGCCGGCCTGCGCACCAAATCAGGCATTATGCTGGGCCTGGGCGAGCAGGAGGAAGATGTACTGCAGGCGATGGACGATTTGCTGGAAGCCGGTGTGCACATCCTTACCCTGGGCCAGTACCTGCAGCCTACCCGCAACCACCACCCGGTTATAGATTGGATTACGCCCGATCAGTTTAAATATTATAAGGAAGTGGGCTTAGCCAAAGGCTTTAAGTATGTTGAAAGCGGGCCGCTGGTGCGCTCTTCTTACCATGCCGAAAAGCATTTGTTTGATATTTAAAAAATCATTTCTACCTTCATAGCCTTGACCAAGCAACGTAAAATAAATTTAAGCGAGGAAGAACTGATTACTGCCTTGCGCCGCCGCGAAAAAATTGCAGCCGAAGCACTGTATGATATGTACTCGGCCGCCTTATTCGGGGTAATTGTACGTATTGTGAATGATGAGGCTACCGCTGAGGATGTATTGCAGGAAACCTTTATCAAAATATGGAATTCTTTTTCAGGATACAGTGCCGAAAAAGGCCGCCTGTTTACCTGGATGATTAACATTGCCCGCAACCTGGCTATTGATAAGGTACGCTCAAAAGATTTTAAAAATCAGGCTAAAAACCAAGAACTTGAAAATAACGTAACTTTTATAGACGAGCGAAAAAACACGGTTTACAATCCCGAATTGCTCGGCTTAAAAGATTTGGTAGAAACGCTGAGACCCGAGCAGAAACTGATTCTTGACTTAATATATTTCAAAGGTTACACGCATGTGGAAGCTGCCGAGGAGCTGGAGATACCGTTAGGTACCATTAAGACCCGTTTGCGGATGGCGATACAGCAGCTAAGAAAACATTTTAATTAAAGTGGAAGAATTTGTTAAAACATACATAGAGTCGGGCATACTGGAGTTGTATGTAACGGGCAGCCTGAGCGCTGCCGGGCAGCAGGAAGTGGAGCGTATGGCCGTTAAACACCCTGAAGTGCGAAGCGAGTTGCAGGCTATTGAGGCTGCCCTGCAAACTTATGCCGAAGAGCAGGGAGTAGAGCCGTCTGAAAATCTGAAGAGCCGTATCTTAAACAGCCTGATTACTAATCTGGGCAATGATCATAATTTAAAGGGTGTGTTTCATAATGATAGCAGCAATGGAAAGGTTGTAGCTATAACTGCCGGCAGAAAGACTGTATTTTATAAATACGCATTTGCCGCATCGTTCCTGCTGCTTTGCTTAAGCATTGCGGCACTGGCTATGGTGTACAGCAACCTGCAAAAAGCCAACGGTCAGCTATTTGCGCTGCAAACACAAAACCAGCGCTACAGCAACACTGTAAAATATGATGCTGATGAACTGGACGTATACCGCAGTAACGCTTATAAGCTGGTTACTTTAAGAGGTGTAAAAAAGTCGCCGGCATCAAGTATTAACCTGGCGTTTAGCCCGGCTAAAAAGAAGGTGATGCTCAGCTTAAATCACATGAATTTACCGGCCAATGATAAGGCGCATCAATATCAGCTTTGGGCATTGGTAAACGGCAAACCGGTTGATTTAGGGGTATTTGATGCACAAACTGATACTACAGACCAGGGCATGATCGAAATGAAATCAATAGCGGCAGCTGATGCTTTTGCGGTAACATTAGAACCACGCGGCGGCAGCCAAAGCCCCACACTTACCGAAATGATGGTAATGGCAAAGCTGTAACAGCCGCTGCACATTAACCACCAGCTCATTAAAGATCTACAGAAAGTTATTTTGGTGGCAAACCGGGATGGCTTTCTGTATTTTTTTGCTTTAAATAATTTTTATAATTAAGCAAATCCTTCTTTTACAAGTCTATTGGATACTGCTTAGTATGGCAGTAGTATATGCAAAGCGTTAAATTTAATGTGTAAAAAAATTATAGCCAGCCTTACTTTTTGCCTGTATACCATTTGCGCCCTGGCACAGCAGCCCTGGAAATTAAGTACACAACAGGAAGGGATTAAAGTATATACCCGCCCGGTAGCCAGCTCCAACTTGAAGGCTATTAAGGTTGAGTGTGAGTTGCAGGCTGCGCCTTCGCAATTGGTAGCGCTGCTGCTTAATGTAAATGCCTGCACAGAGTGGGTTTACCGTACCAAATCCTGCAGGCTGGTAAAACGGGTATCACCGGCAGAACTATACTACTATTCGGAGGTAAGCGTGCCCTGGCCGGCACAAAACCGCGATTTTATAGCCCACCTGATTGTTAGCCAGGATGCTGATACAAAAGTGGTTACTATAGATGCCCCCTGTGTAAATGGCCTGGTGCCGGTTAAAACGGATGTAGTGCGGATTGAGCATTCCACCGGCCGCTGGGTAATTACGCCTGTTGGCAACAACCGGGTAAAGATAAATTATGAACTGCATGCCGATCCCGGCGGAGATGTACCGGCCTGGCTCACTAACATGTTTGCCAGCCAGGGCCCGCTGCAAAGCTTTAAGAACCTGCGTGCGCAATTGCAGAAAGCAGACTATCGTAACGCCAGGCTGGATTTTATTAAGGATGAATAGGTAATGCTATTATCTTTTATTCATCAGGCGGTAGCATAACCCGGCAATCTCCAGTTCCTCATTGGTCGGCACAATCAAAACTTTCACTTTGGATTCGGCGGATTGCAGCTCACGTATTCCTTTTTCTCTTTTACCATTGGCTTCTTCATCCAACTGAATGCCTAAATAAGATAAATCCTTGCAGGCCAAACGGCGGGTAAGGGCATCATTTTCGCCTACGCCAGCTGTAAATATAAGCGCATCCAATCCGTTTAGGGCAGCCGCATAGGCGCCAATGTACTTTTTAATCCGGTACGCGTACATTTCATAGGCAAGCCGGGCGTTTGCATCCCCCTGTTGCAGGCTGGAAGTAATATCGCGCATATCGCTGTAACCGGTAAGGCCTAACATGCCGCTTTGCTTATTCAATAAACTGCTTACCTGATCTGGCGTATAGCCTAACTGGCTAACGAGGTAGAAGATAACGGATGGGTCAATATCGCCCGACCGCGTGCCCATTACCAAACCGCTTAACGGCCCCAGGCCCATACTGGTATCTATACACTTACCGGCATGTACCGCCGCCATGCTGCAGCCATTGCCCAGGTGAATACTGATGAGTTTAGCCTCCGGCTTTTGCAGGTAGGCGGCCGCTTCACGGCTTACATACTGGTGGCTGGTGCCATGAAAGCCATATACACGGATATGGTGCTGGCGGTACAGCGCATCAGGTATGGCAAAGCGATAGGCATGCTCAGGCATGGTTTGGTGAAAAGCGGTATCAAATACAGCTACCTGTATGGCATGGGTAAACAGGGTTTCGGCTACTTCAATACCTAAATAGCCAGCCGGGTTATGTAAGGGGGCTAAAGTGAACAGCTTTTTAATCTCCTCTTTTACCGCCGGGGTGATAACTACCGGGTTGGCAAACTTTTCGCCGCCATGTACCACCCGGTGGCCTACCACTTTAATATCAGCCGTGTTGGCAATTACGCCTATATCAACATCGGTAAGCAGGTTTACAACCTGCTGCAAGCCTTCGCGGTGGTTAAGAATGGGGAGAACCAGCTGTTTCGCCTGTTCGCCTTCTCCGGCAAATACCTTGTGGGTAATAATGGCATCCTCCATGCCAATTCGCTCAACCAATCCGCTGCATACCGGCTGCTCATCGGGCATGTTGAAGAGCTGGTATTTAATGGAACTGCTGCCGGAGTTGATCACGAATACCCCTCCCAATTCTCTTTGTGGGAGAGGGCTTTGTATATCGCTTTTAAAATTATCAGTCATGTTGGTATGTTAAGGCTTTCCAGATACGCTTCCTAAGGAAGTGTTGGGAGGGATGCCTGCCCCTGTATGGCCGTAATAATTACGGTATTAAAAATATCATCCACCGTGCAGCCCCGGCTTAAATCGTTTACCGGTTTATTTAAACCCTGCAGCATGGGGCCAATGGCCAGGGCGCCGGTTTCGCGCTGTACGGCTTTATAGGTATTGTTGCCGGTATTCAGGTCGGGAAAAATTAGCACACTGGCCTGGCCGGCTACTTCTGAGCCCGGCAGTTTGCTGTTACCCACAACAGGGTCTACCGCGGCATCATACTGTATCGGGCCTTCCACCTTTAAATCGGGGCGTTTGGCTTTTACCAGTTCGGTAGCCCGCCGCACCTTCTCCACATCCTCGCCCTCACCTGAAGTACCTGATGAATACGACAGCATTGCCACTCTCGGCTCAATGCCAAAACGCTGACTGCTTTCGGCAGACGAGATGGCAATTTCAGCCAACTGCTCGGCGGTAGGGTTAGGGTTTACAGCACAATCGCCAAATACCGAAACCCGGTCGGGCAGGCACATAAAGAAAACGGAAGATACGACCGAGATGCCCGGCCTGGTTTTTACAAACTGCAGCGCCGGCCTTATGGTATGCTGCGTGGTATGCACGGCACCCGATACCATGCCATCGGCGTGCCCCTTATACACCATCATGGTACCGAAGTAAGATACATCGGTCATCAGGTCGCGCGCCATTTCAAGGTTTACGTTCTTGTTCTTACGCAGTTCGTACAGCGTTTCCACGTAATCATTATAACGTTCGGAGGTTGCCGGGTTGATGATGTGTATCTTGTTCAAATCCAGTTCCAGGCCAATACGCTTAATGTTTGCTGTTATATCGTCGGCGTTACCCAGCAGTGTTAGTTCCACAATATCCTGCGCTGCCAGGCGGGCAGCAGCTTTAAGGATGCGCTCATCGTTCCCTTCGGGCAGTACAATATGCTTACGCTCGCTTTTGGCCCAGTTGGTAATCATGTACTGGAACATGCGCGGTGTAATGCCGCTACCGGCCTTAAAGGTAATAATACGTTCATCCAGCGTTTTTACATCCACATACTTGTTAAAGGTATCAATGGCCAGCCGTATCTTCAGCTTGTTACCGGGCGTAATGCGCGAACGGATAGCGCCAATGGTAGTGGTGGTTTGAAAGGTGCCGGTTTTTACGGCAATAATGGGCACTACGGTTTGCAGGCCTTTAATAAGCCGGTTAATAGGTTCCTCAGGTTCGGCGCCGCCGGTAAGCACAATGCCGGCCACCTGCGGATAGCTGGTAGACAGGTTGGCCTGCAATGCAGCTATGATGATATCGCCCCTGTCGCCTGGGGTAATAATCAGTACGTTCTCTTTAATGTAGTTCAAAAAATTGGGCACCTGCATGGCGCCGGTAATAAAATTGTCCACCTGGTTGTTCAGCCGTTCCTGCCCGAATAAAAGCTTACCCTGCACCTGGTCTAAAATTTCCTGCATGGTAGGCGCATGCAGTCCCTTCTCCGCCGGAACGATGTTGATGGTTATATCCTTCGGCAGTTGCTCCTTTAACAGCTCTGAAACATCTTTAACCTGTGCGTTATCCACCTTATTTACAATCAGGGCCAGTACCTGTATTTCCCTTGCCTCAAAGTTGCGCACTACGGTAAATGCAGTGTTCACAATTTGCGCGGTGGTTTTATTCTCGCCGGGTATTACAATTATGGCCGGTGCACCTAAGTTTTTAGCAATGGCCACGTTAATTTCAAATTCAAAGGCAGTGCCTTCGCCTTCATAGTCGCTGCCTTCAATCACCGTAAAATCATACTGGCTTTCCAGCTGCTTATACTTGCGGATAATGGTATCAATCATCTCGCCCCGGCCTTCGCCTTCCATGTGGTGCATGGCATCGCTGCGGGTAAAGGCATAGGCATCCTCATAGCTTACTGGCAGATCAAAGTATTTAAGTACCGTTTGGATGTGATCATCGGGTTTGTTTAAAGCATTGCCGCTGATGATGGGTTTATAATAACCGATTTTTTGCGCCTTGCCCAGCAACATGTCAATTAAGCCAAGCGAAACGATGGATTTACCGCTGTTAGGCTCGGTGCTGGTTACAAAAACAGTTTTAATCATGCGTATAACTGATGTAGTGAGAACATAAAACAGCGCCGCAGCGCTGCCAGATAGTATTGACAAACTTAGCAGTTAATAGTTCGTGTACTGCCTGTTTTTTGTAAATACGGAGGATAATATTCAAATTTTCTTTAAACTTAATCAGGCCGCAGATCAGCACAACCTTAACATGGCTCGATAGTGTATTATACCTATGCTTTAAACCAATACAATTCCGGTAAAACAGCAGCGCTGCTATTTTACCGGAATCATCTTTGAAATGATGGTATGACATGGGAATATCATACTTAAAAATAAAACTTTAACTTATTTTAAAATACTAATATTTTTAGCTAAGTTTACATTGTAGTTGTTAATAACCTGCTACAGATAGTGTAATTTATATCAGTATAATAACATGACATATTTGCACTTTCCTTTAACGAAATTTATGCCTAAATGACCACTATTGGAGATAGGCATCAGGTTTGTTAAGTACTAACAGATGAAAGCCGATACATTAGATTTAAGACCAATAAGAACAATTAAAACAACAGCGATGGAAGCTTTGGAATTAACGATGATTAGTGATGAAATGCAATCATCAATTACTTACATGGCGCAGATGCGCAATGCACTGATTGCGTTTACCAGAGAAGTACTGGTAAAAGATCAGGACTATGGTGTGGTACCCGGAGTGCAAAAGCCAACGCTGCTGAAACCCGGTGCCGAAAAATTGATGAACCTGTTTGTTATGTCGGTTGAATTTGAATGCACCGATAAAATACTGGACTTACAAACCAAGTTTATCGCTTATACCTATAAAGCTACCGTACGTGCTAAAGACGGCCACATTGTAACCCAGTGCGAAGGCAGTGTGAACAGCTACGAGCCTAAATACCGTTATATCTGGATGGAGAAAGCCAAACCCGACCAGGCCACGCAGGATCGCCTGAAGGCCGAGGGTTCAGGCAAGTTCCGCAAAAGCAGCAGCGGCTGGATCTGGGTAGAGCGTACCGAGAACCCGGACTTGATAGGCCTGCAAAATACGATGCAGAAAATGGCGCAGAAACGCGCTTTTGTAGGGGCTATCCTGTTAGCTACCAACGCATCGGAGTTTTTTACCCAGGATGTGGAAGACATGGGCTTTATTGATGTGGAAGCTACTATTGTAGAACCCACTGAAAAGCAAGCCATTGCCAGGCAGCAGCAAGCTGCGGCTGCGGCTGCGGCCCCAACAAAGGCAACGGAACAACCACTAACAGTTGAACCCGTTGCTGAAGCTGTTTCCGGGGATGCACCTGCAGTTACAGAACCGGTTGCTGACAAACAGCCCGCCAAACGCAAAATAACCAAGAATACAGATGTAGCAGCAGCCGTGCCTGACCCGGCTATTACCGGCGAAACCCGGTTAGCCATTGCGCAAGCTAAAGATGTAGCGGCCTTGTACATCATTCATAAAAATAATACCGGCCTGCACCATAATGATCAGTTTATTAAACTGCTTTCGGCCAAGAAGGCGGAGATAAGAAAAATGGTAGCCGCTTAATATTGATTAAACCCTGTACTGTAAAGCCTGCAATTCCCTGTTGCAGGCTTTTTTATTGAACTTTAAGGAATAATCCAGGTACCCTGCCATTTCTGCCCTATCAGTTTAAACCGCGCCCGGCGGTTACCCTGTTCACGATTAAGCTGCAAATGTTCAAGCAAATTTGCCTTAATGGTAATTACGGCAAAGTTCTCGTAACCGGTTAAGTCTTCCGGCTCAAATTGCTTTCCTTTTAAATGTTCCAGTCCGTCGGCAGGCTGTTCTACAGGCGTTGATGGTGGCGGCCCGGCTAAATAAGAGGTGCGGCCTTTATAACCCGAACTTTGCCAGGCATGCAGAGCCGCTTCATTTTGATGGTCTATCCGGGCCTGGCCTGCAACTACAATCTGCCACTGTTCTTCCTTATCATAAAAAAGAACACTAATGTGCGGATCTGCTTTTAGCTGTTCTATCTTCTCTGAACGTATATCGGCGTAAAAAGTCAATTCTTTTACTGCTTCATCTGTATGGCGTAACACTACGGTATAAACGGCTGTGCCCTCACTGGCAGCATGGGCAATGGTACAGTTCCGGAAAGGGTGCGCAGGTTGCCGGCTGCCATCAACCAGCGCCTGCCAGCAGGTTTTTTCTATTTCATTGAGTTGTAACATCTGTAACCTGTTAAAGGGTAAGCTCTTGTAGAAAACTTAAGTATTTTTAACTGCAATAGTAACAAAACATCATTAATACGGGTCTAACCACTACATGCATAGTATTCTTGTTCTTTATAAAATCAGTTAATAGTTGGCGGCTGTACAGATACTTACAGCCGTTTTAATTTAACCCGTCAGCCGTGCCATGGTTATGGGTAATTGCGCTATTAGCTTGCCTGGCAGCACCACCCGCATACGGTTTGGCAGCGCCAGTTCATCCCCGGCCTTACCATGAATATAATTGCCGATGATACAGGCATCTTCGGGCGAATATTTTTGTGCGATCAGTGCAGTGATGATGCCGGTAAGTACATCGCCCATGCCCCCGCTGGCCATAGCGGCATTACTGGTAGAATTAAAGTATAATTTTCCGCCGGGCGTGGCTGTAATGGTATAATCGTTTTTTAGTACGATGCAGATGTTAAGTTCTGCCGCTTTCTGCCTTTGAGTTTGCAGCCGCTGCCACCAGGTTTTATGCTCGCCGAACAGGCGGTCAAACTCTTTCATATGCGGCGTGAGCACACTGCCGGCGGGCAGTTGAGTCAGCAGTTCCTGATGCTGGGCTAATAAGTTTAAGGCATCTGCATCTATTACTATTGGCTTTTTATAGTTGGTGATGATGTCTTTCAGCAGTTGTAATGTTTCATCGTCCCTTCCTAAGCCCGGGCCAACGCCTATAGTGGTAAATTTATCCCAGTCGATATCAGGCTTTTGGCTTCCCTGCCTCACCACCGCCATTACCTCGGGCTGATGCGTGTTAAGCGCTGTAAGGCCGCTTTCGGGTATGCAGGCAGTGGTTAAACCGGCACCGGCATAGGCACATGCCGAGGAACAGAGTAAGGCCGCCCCCATAGTTTTGGCCTGTCCGGCTACAATGAGGGCATGCCCGTAAGTACCTTTATTACTAAACCGTTTACGGGGAGTTAATAATTTTCTGATATCCCTTTCCTCTGCCAGCTGGTAAGGCGATTGCAGCGCCTGGGTGAAATTTGCATCGATGCCGATATTTACGGCTTCCCAGCAATGGATGTACTTACCCGACTCCGGCAGTAAAAAATTAAGCTTAGGCTGCTGAAAAGTGATGACCAGATCCGCTTTTAAAATGGTAGCTTCTGTATCAATATCACCTTCGGCGGGCAACCCGGTAGGAATATCTACCGCAACAATGGTTTTATTTAAGCCATTGAGGTATTTAACCAGCCTTTCATAATCACCGCTCAATGGTTTATTAAGGCCGCTGCCCAGCAAGGCATCAATAATAACAGCCGCATCTTCGGCCGGGAGGCCTGCTCCCTGGGTTAATTCGGTACAGGTTAACCCAACTTGTTGTAACCGCTGCAGATTGGCGGCAAAGTCCTCGCTCGCCTTAGCTGAAAACCGGGCAATTCTGATGCTTAATTTCTGATAGCCGTGTTCATGCAGCAAGCGGGCAATGGCCAGCCCATCGCCGCCATTATTGCCGGTACCGCAGTATAGAGCAATAGATTGGTTCGTATCCGCAAAGCGGTTAACAAACCAGCCGGTAAACGCCTTAGCGGCCCGCTCCATTAAATCAACCGAGGTGATTGATTTATGGGAAATGGTATACTGGTCAGCTTCTTTTATCTGGGTGGAGGTAAGCAAGGATAACATGTTTTAATAAGTTTAAAGCCATGCTGTTTGTTTACCTGGTATAGTAAGATTAATTATAATAAGGCTAAAAACTCATTAGCTGAAATAATGCGCAGTAAAGGAAAGCGCTCTTTTTTCACGGTATTAAAGTGAGCATCGTTGGTTACCGAATAATTAGCATTAGCAGCCACGGCAATATCAAAAAGCTTGTTATCATCCGGGTCTGCTTTTATAGCATTCCAGTTATAATATATGGTTTGAAATATTACATCCGGCGACTCCACCATAATTTCCATCACTAAAGCTGCGGCGCCAGGGGCAGAATGAGATTGCAGTATTTCTTCATACTCATACAACACTTCGTCACAATGAGTTGGTATCTTCCTTCAAGGAATGCGTTCCAGATGGGCCGGTACAAACTTTGCCTTCCGATAGCTACGAGCAGGATGTTCGAATCAAGAACAATCCGCATTAAGTATTATTTTCCGAAGAACGAAAATGATGTTTGCTCAATTCTTCATAAGTTGCTGAAGTGATACCATTTTGTTCTTCCCAATCCGCTAAATTATCATCCAGTTGTTTAGCCAAAAGTTGAACGGCAAGCTTTCTGATTTGAATAAAATCAGGTTCAGGTAACGGATTTTTAAGCAAGCGCAACATCATAATCTGCTGCGGATTAAGCGCCTCTATCAACTGCTCTTTAGCTTCCATAACCAAATATACGCATTCATCGTTCAACTATACAGCACTAATTTGCCTGGCCTGCTGCATCTCCTTTGCCAAAAACTTACCCGTAAAACTGTCTTTTACCTTACACAAGCCCTCAGGCGTGCCGCTGAAAAGGATCTTGCCGCCGCCTGCGCCGCCTTCCGGGCCTACATCAATTACATGGTCTACCACCTTAATTACATCCAGGTTGTGCTCAATAACCAGCACCGTATTGCCTTTATTTACTAATTGCTGCAATACGCCTAACAGCACATTAATATCCTCAAAATGCAACCCGGTGGTAGGCTCGTCCAGAATATAAAAGGTGTTGCCGGTATCTTTTTTAGAAAGCTCGGTAGCCAGCTTTACACGCTGCGCCTCGCCGCCCGACAGGGTAAGCGATGATTGCCCCAGCGTGATATACCCTAAACCCACATCATTTAAGGTTTTAATTTTGCGGTAGATGGAAGGTATAGGCTCAAAAAATGCAACCGCATCCTCAATGCTCATATCCAGCACATCACTGATGGATTTACCCCGGTAGCGTACTTCCAGCGTTTCGCGGTTATAACGCCGGCCGCCGCATTCCTCGCAAGGCACCTGCACATCGGGCAGAAAGTTCATCTCTATCACTTTTAATCCTGCACCCTGGCAGGTTTCGCATCGTCCGCCTTTTACATTAAAGGAGAAGCGGCCCGGCTTGTACCCGCGTATCCGGGCTTCCGGCAACTGCACATACAGGTTACGAATATCAGAGAATACCCCGGTATAGGTAGCCGGGTTAGACCGGGGCGTACGGCCGATAGGGGTCTGGTCAATCTCTATAACTTTGTCGATGTGCTCCAAACCTTCAATCTGCCCGTAAGGCAAAGGCTGCTTTTTGGCCCTGAAGAAATGATGATTAAGAATGGGATACAGCGTTTCAATAATCAGGCTGGATTTGCCGCTGCCCGATACGCCGGTTACGCCAATAAAAGTACCCAGCGGAAAGGTAGCCGTTACCTTTTTAAGGTTATGCCCGGTTGCTTTCTTAAGTACCAGATTTTTACCATTGCCTTTGCGCCGCACAGCAGGTATGGCAATTTCGCGGCTGCCGTTCAGGTATGAAGTAGTAAGCATTTGTGCCTGCATCAGTTGCTGTGGTGTACCCTGGGCAACTACTTCGCCGCCATGTACGCCGGCTGCCGGGCCCATGTCAATCACATGGTCGGCTTCCAGGATCATGTCCTTGTCATGCTCTACCACTAAAACGGTATTGCCCAGATCGCGCAGGTTTTTAAGGGCTTTAATCAGGCGGTCGTTATCGCGCTGGTGCAGGCCGATGCTGGGCTCATCCAGAATGTACATTACATTCATGAGTTGCGAACCGATTTGCGTAGCCAGCCTGATACGCTGCGCTTCGCCGCCTGATAAGGTACGGGCTGTACGGTCTAAGGTTAAATAGGTCAGCCCAACATCCAGCAGGAAGCCGATGCGGGCGCGTATTTCTTTTAATATTTCTTTTGCAATTACATTCTGCCGCTCATTCAAACGCTCTTCCAGCCCCTCAAACCAGGCTTGCAGGGTATTGATGTCCATGCAGGCCAGCTCGAATATATTCTTGTGGTCTACCTTAAAGTGCAGCGATTCCTTTTTAAGGCGGGCACCGTGGCAAACCGGGCAGGTTTTAAGTACCCGGTACGCTTCCATATCATCAGATATTTCCTCGTTCTTGCGCTCCTGCTGCTCTTCCAGCATCTTAATGAGGCCATCAAAGGTAATCTGGTAATTTTGTACGTTCCATTTATTGTACTCTACCGCTACCGAGATCATTTCATCCGAACCATTCAGGATAATATCCAGCTTTTCGCGCGGAATCTTCTCAAGCGGTACCGAAAGCGAAAACTCATACTTTTTACCCAACGCCTTCAATACCTGGAATATCCAGGTTTCGCGGTACTCGCCTATAGGGGCCAAACCGCCGTTGATGATACTCAATTTAGGGTTAGGAATCACCGAAGCCTCATCAATTTCAAACACATAACCTAATCCATCACAGTTATCGCAGGCACCGTAGGGTGAGTTAAAGGAGAAGGTGTTGGGCTGCGGCTCATCATAAGAGATGCCCGAAACCGGATCCATCAGGTACTTACTGAAATAAGACACATTATTGTCCTTATCCGCAATGCGGATAATGCCCTTGGCAATCTTCAGGGCGGCTTGCACCGAGGTGTACAGGCGCTTGCTGTCCTTTTCGCTGATGGAAAGGCGATCTACCACAATATCAATATCGTGTATCTTGTAGCGGTCTACCTGCATTTTAGGCGCTACGTCCATAATGGCGCCATCTACATACACCTTCAGGTAGCCCTGCTTGCGTATCTGCTCAAACAGTTCGCGGTAATGCCCTTTACGGCCTTTTACCACGGGGGCCAGTATGTTCACCGGCTGCCCGTCGTAACGCTCGGTGATGGCGCGCAAGATCTGGTCTTCGCTCATGCGCTCCATCTTTTCGCCGCTTACATACGAGTAGGCTTCGCCGGCACGGGCAAACAGCAGGCGCATAAAATCGTAAATCTCGGTAATGGTACCTACGGTAGAGCGCGGGTTTTTGCTGGTGGTTTTTTGCTCAATGGCAATTACCGGGCTCAGGCCCGATACCTTGTCTACATCCGGCCGCTCCAAACCGCCCATAAACTGGCGCGAATAGGCCGAAAATGTTTCCATATACCGGCGCTGGCCTTCGGCATAAATGGTATCAAACGCCAGTGAGGATTTACCGCTGCCGCTCAGCCCGGTAATAACCACCAACTGGTTGCGCGGAAAAGAAACATCTATATTTTTTAAATTATGTACCCGGGCGCCATAAACCTCTACGTTGCTTTGCTCACCTAAGTCGATTGTTTTTTCTGCCATAGTAAATATCAGCCCAACCGTGATATAACCTGAATTATACCGCTAAGTTTGAACCACTTATTGCTTGCTAAAAATAATGGCAAAGATAGCTAAAAATCAGGGCATGGCATAGCAAACCGCAGCCTTTGCAGTTAGGGGTTATAATATAGATGTCACAATAGTTACCCGGCCTGCGCCAGCATCCAGGCGTAAATACCTACGCTGCTGCCCGGTTTAGACGCTGCAGGCGCATCAGGTATCACTGCATCGGGGGTGCCAATGATCTTTTTAACGGCTAACAGGTTGTATACATACACACCGGTTTCGCGGTTAAGGCGCATCAAGTAGTAATTGCCTTTGTTGCGGTGATTAATGGCATGGGCTATTCGTGGCGAACCGCAATTGTAAGCGGCGGCGGCCAGTGTCCAGTTATCAAAATTACCATATAACTCCTTAATGTATTTGCAGGCGGCAATGGTTGATTTACGCAGGTTAAGCCGGTCATCGCGGTGGCGGTTAACCTTAAGGCCGTATTCGCGCGCGGTACCCGGCATGAACTGCCATATTCCGGCAGCCCCTCGGGCTGATCTTACGCCTTTCTGCATACCCGACTCAATGAGCGGGATATACTTAAAATCCTCGGGGATGCCATAAGCCCTTAATATAGGCTCAATTACGGCGAATAACCGCTGTACGCGGCGCTGCATGGCGGCGGTTTTGTAAATATTGAACCGGCGTTTGCGGATGGAGTGCGCCAGTTTATTGGTTACCTTATAGTTATCATAAGGAAGCGCTTCCTGCGCAAAATTCAACGTTTTTGTTTCGCTTTCAACATAGAAGGTAAACCTTGACGTATAGCCAAAACGATTGGCCGGTTTAACATCTGTGGTACTGTAGATGAAAAGTTTTGAAACGATAAACAGCACTACTGTTACGCTGCACGTAACCAAGTGTTTTTTGATCATTCGGGTGCTTTTAAGTTTAACAAACAGGCTTAGATGTGTGGCAAAGGTAAGAAAAGCATGCAGATTGTCAAGTACTTATCATGGCTTAGTGTGTTATGCACTTAAAAGCCAACTCAAAAAACCGTCCTTACAGTGTTAAAAACACACTTTTCGGCGGATTGAAATTTTTTTTATCCACACTTAAATTTTGCGTATTTTTGCGCCCTCGCTCTTGAGAAAACAATAGTAATTTATGGCATTTAAAAAACCAGGGAACAGTCGCGAAGACAAGTCCGCCAGCGCCTCCGGCCGCCCTCCGCGCAGTGGAGCATCATTCAAAAAATCATCCTCTTATAAAGAAAGCAGCCCTTTTTCCAAATTTAAAAAAACCGATACCGGCAGTAAGCCGGCAAGAAAATACGGTGCCGACAGCACCGATAAGAACAGAAATTCATCCGAAAACAGCGATAAACGGCGATATTCCGCCGAAAACGGCGAAAAAAAGCCTTATGGCACCGGCAGCAGGGGTAAAACCGCAGGCGGGGACGACCGCCCGTTTAAAAAATTCGCTCCGCGCGGCGAAGGCACCCGCCCCGATGCCCGGCGCAGTGATACCGGTGAAGACCGCAGGCCTTTAAGAAGCCGCACCACCGGCGAAGGCAAATACAGCAAACCCAAAGATGGCGAGCGTACCTATACCGACCGCCCCCGCAGCAGCGAGGACCGGCCGGCGCGCGTAATGCGCAGCCGTAATAACAAGGGTGATGATACCCGCCCCAGAACCCATAAAAAGGTGGGCGCCGATAATGACCTGATCCGCCTGAACCGCTACATCTCCAATGCCGGTATCTGCTCGCGCCGCAAGGCCGATGAGCTGATTGCCGCCGGTGTGGTATCGGTAAACGGCGAGGTGGTTTCGGAATTGGGTGCCAAGATAAACCCCAGTAAGGATGTGATCCGCTACAACGGTGAAACCCTGAAGCGCGAGAAGATGGTATACGTGCTGCTGAACAAGCCGAAGGACTATATTACCACTACCGAAGACCCGCAGGAACGCCGCACCGTAATGCACCTGGTAGAAAAAGCCAGCAAGGAGCGCATTTACCCGATTGGCCGCTTAGACCGTAACACCACCGGCCTGCTGCTGATGACCAACGACGGCGACCTGGCCGACAAGCTATCGCACCCGCGCAACAGCATTACCAAGCTTTACCAGGTAGAACTGAGCAAGAACCTGACCCAGGGCGACCTGAACAAGATCAGCTTCGGGCTGGAGCTGGAGGACGGACTGATTAAGCCGGATGCGGTAACCTATGTACAAGGCGGCACCAAGCGCGAGATCGGCATACAGATACACAGCGGTAAGAACCGCATTGTGCGCCGCATATTTGAGCACCTGGGCTACGAGGTGGTAAAGCTGGACCGTACCATATATGCCAACCTCACCAAAAAAGACCTTCCCCGCGGCCGCTGGCGCTACCTCGAAGAAAGCGAAGTGATACAGTTGAAGCATTTGATATAGGTAGCAACTATTTTATAAAAAGAGATATGAACAACAAGGGCTGATGGTAATAATCGGCCCTTGTTGGTTAAACGCTTATTGATGATGATAGCACTGCCCACTTTCGCAGGTAGGGGGGTATTGCATGGGCGTTACCGGCAACAGGGCAACGGCGGCCGGGCGAGGCTCATAATTTTTTCTGACAGCCGAAAACCGGGCAATTCTAATCGAATTTTAACTTCGTTTTTTTGCGGTTAATTATGACATATTGCATATTTGCACCTGATTATTGCGTAATGCAATGATCTTTTGTGATAAGGTTTAGGTTGATACCCTCTGGCAGCGAGTGCCGGAGGGTATTCTTTTTTAATGCGAAGAATTACCGGCGGTAAATATATCTCCCTCACTGGCCTAAGTTTAGCGTAGCGTAACTTAGACCTCCCTGCTTTGTATAGGGGCCAAAGCTGCATTTTCAGGCTATAATACAACAGCCATCAACACCCCCTTTAACAAGTGCGAGTTTGCAACTGCAGGGAGGTCTAAGTTACGCTACGCTAAACTTAGACCAGTGAAGGAGAAGATACCCTATACCAGCTATAACAAAGTGGAGAACAATACCCGTGATATCGCTATTGATGAACTGGAACGCTTTGCCGGGTATTTCGGTATGACCATCGACCAAGTAGTACATTTTGATGTTCAGCCGGTTGATGTGACCATTCAGGACAAGCCCAACTTTGAGCAGATCAATATGATCAATCAATTGGACGAGGAAGACCGCACAGTAGTTTTTAAGATCATTGATACCATGCTTACTAAAAAGAAGTTTAAGGATTTTTTCAATAACAATGTGGCTGCACTGTAAAAAGCAAAGCCCCAATCAAGGGGCTCGGTTATTTGTTTGCTTTGTGGAACTTTGAAGAACTATATGTCTATTTTATTTTGACTTTTATTGTGTCTGAGTTTTTGCTAAGGCCAAACGATGTAGTATCAGACAATACAAAAAAGAGAGAATCCTTTGAAGTAAACTTAACCTCTTTTAAAAGATTATGCTCATAAGCTTTTATAAGAACTTCATGGCTATCATTAGTCACTTGTCTAAGTTGCATTACATCATTGGCCGTTGCTCCGACTTCAACATAATAGAATTTTACAACCTGCCCAATTGAACTCTTTTTAGTCAATATAAGCCTCTCGCTTTTAGTTTTTAAGTCACAACCAAAAACGATAATGGTTAATGTGGTAAGGGTAAGCAATATTACTTTCTTCATGGGTTGTTCTGGTTTTCATAATTAATACCCTCTTTAATCATTTTCTGATCGTAGGGATCATCACCTGTTCTTCGAAGCTTCCAACTTCGATGCTTTACGCCATTAGCCTGCCACTACAGTCCTTCCCTTGTGATGCGCATAACAGCAGCGGCAAAATCTTTTGGGGCTTCCTGCGGCAGATTATGGCCGATATTTTTTAGCGTTATAGAATCGCGGAGTGCTGAAAAATGATTGGCGAACTTGTCTGTATCCTCCGCAGGGTCCACTCCGTCTGCGCCGCCCATAAGAACAATTGCTGGCACGCTGATCTCAGGCTGTTGTGACAGCCGGTCTTCCGTTTCGTTAAATTTTGGATCGCCGGGAACAGCGCCTATCCGGTAACGGTACGAATGAAGTACCACATCAACAAAATCCGGGTTCTGAAAAGAGGCCGCCGTTTGCATAAAGATATCATCGTTAAATTTCCAGGTTGGTGAAAAGGTTGTCCATAGATGGCGGCACAATGTGTTGCGTTCATTGGTAAGCGCGTTTTTCCCACGTTCCGAATTCAGGTAAAACCAGTACCAGTGAAGATGTTCCTTCTCCGGCGACAAAGGTGCGGTTGCCATCGACATATTCTGAATATTGTATCCTGTTCCACAGCTAACAAGCCCCGCTACGCGCCCGGGATGTAACGCTGCAACAACGCAGGCTGCGCGCCCGCCCCAGTCATATCCGGCCAGCACGGCGCGCTGAATTTTAAGGGCATCCATCAGGGCAAGCAAATCTGCTCCGAGTGCCGCCTGCTGACCCGACCGAAAAGTGGCGGCCGACCGAAAACGTGTTTGACCGTAGCCACGCAGAAATGGAACAATACAGCGTAACCCCGATGCCCCAAGCTGTCGTGCCGCTTCGTCGTAAGTATGCGCATCGTAAGGGAAACCATGCAGCAATATTACCGGGGCGCCATTTGCCGGTCCGGTTTCATAGTAGGCAACATCCAGGTCGCCGGCAATTACATGTTTCATTTCTTTGTTGTAAGCGTTGTTATTTGGTACTTTCTTAAGTTCATCATCCGTTATCAAACTGGCCGGTGTCCCGCCGTTTGCCAAAATGCTGGTTACAGGAACGGCAACCAGGAAACGTATCAATGACCTGCGTGTGATCTCCATAAGTTGTTTATGATTCTAAGCATGTCTTTTGTTTATTAAAATTACGAATTCTCCTGTTCTTCAAAGTTTCCAACCCTTTGTGCTGGCGCGAGTTTGTAACCCGTGCCTCTCTTTGCCATATTCAGATAATAACAATACTTTAACTAAAAGGACAAGGACACGAGTTGCAAACTCGCGCCAGCAGAGGGGCTTCTAATTATTTATTTGTTTTACTGCTTTTAATATTTTCGACTTTTTCAATTAGTAAAAATGAATTAGTTTTCTCAAAATCAAGAAAAGCATCTAATGAATGATATTTCTCATAATTCTTTTTTGGGTCATAAGGATATTTACTCTTAAAGACCCTTACAGCTATATAGGTAGGTGCTTTTACTGAAATACTTTTATAATCGATATTTTTATCAATTATTGAACCGGATTTTAGCTCTACAAATTTGGGTGGGTTAAATTGATTATAACTAATAACATTATCATCATCACTTCGCCTTTTATAAACAGCTTCTAAATATAACGTATCATGCGAATAGCTGCGCCAGCCATTGTCAGGAATATAATAATTGATTTTATCGTTATTTATTAATTTACATTCTAATGTTTTCGTTTTTAAGTTGTTAGACACCTCAACTCTTACTTTCTTATCTACATCTTTAATAATACCGGTCTTGCCACCTTTTGTATTACAACTAAAAGAACTTAAAAGTAACTCTATCAAGCATAGAGAGCTATAAAAATATTTTCTCATATCATCTATTCTATATGTTTAGTCTCTTTTGCCCGTTGGGCATTATTACCTGGGCCTAATTCAGTTCGGACTTTATTTTCATTATCTACGGCATTGCCAGTGTCGGATTTTCCTGTGCGAGGAATAGCATGCCCAACAAGTTCATGAGCTAAAATATCTGCTGGACTATCATTTAAAGGTTTTCCATTAGAATCTTGAATATTAGTGTTAGGATTACCTGATATAATCACATCAGCTGACCGTTCTGTAGTAACCTTACCTGTTGACGGATCTGTTTTAGTGGTAGTTCTAGAAATAGTAACTCCGCCACCAGCATCAGCATCGACACTTTTCTGATTGCCTTTATCAGTATATGTTTGACCTATCGCTACTGTAATTTTGTTAGAACTTTTTATACCCTTAACAAGCTTATCTCGATAATATGTTGAAAATCCGGGAGACCCTTTTGAACTAACCTGATATAAATGGCCTTTAGAATTTATAGCAAATGTACCTGCTGCACGAGAGTTTATATATTGAGTAACTGCGGCACGATCTGCTTTAGGGACTATTATATCTCGCCCATCTTCATCAATATATTTAAGCGGGTTATCTGCGACGTAATTATACGGTGATAACGCTTGATACTTTTAAGCATGTGGGTCTATGGATGTCCACCTCGCAATCACCGGATCATAGAACCTTGCGCCATAATCCTACATATATCCCAAAACTGATTTTCCTCAATTTCCCACCATAAATACCGCATTGCTGAACAGCAGCTTGCCGCCTTCCCAGAAGCTGCGGAACAGCGGGTCGTCGGCCAGGTAGATGATGCTGCCGCGGCCTTCCTGCTGTACGCCCAGCAGGGTGCCGTCCACCAGTTTGGCTTTGGCCTTTTGCCCCACAAAGCCGGCCATATAGCTGTTTTTGCCGATGGTGCCCACATCCCAGCCATTGCTGCCCAGGTATTCGTATACATCATCATTCTGCTTCAGCGTGTAATAATAGTTGGGGTAACCGTAGCCCAGCGGGTGGGTATTGTCCAGCGTAATGCGGTAAATAGCGCCCGGTACGCCCGATTTAATGGATTCCCGCTCGCGGTCGCCATAGTTGTTAGCCGCTACCGGCTTTTTCGGCTCTTTATCTTTAGCCGCCGGTTCCTTGGTTTTTAAATCAAATCCCTTGCGCCCAACCAGGCTGCCGGCGGCGTTGCCCATGGCAATGAGCTTGCCGCCATCGCGCACCCAGTCCAGCAGCTTGTCAGAGGGGATGTCGTTATAATAGCCATCCGGCATCACCATTACATCAAAGTTGCTGAGTTTGGTTCGGCCCAGATCCTGGTAGCGCACCTGGGTAATGGGGTAGCCTAGCTGCTGCTCAAAAAAGTGCCATACCTCGCCTGCATCTGTGGAGGAGGTGCCCTCGCCGGTAACCAGCATCACCCTGGGCGCATTAAGGTAATGCACAAAGCGCGAACCCAGATCGGCCCCCTTGTCTACAAAGCCGGTACTGAGCGGCGTAAGCTGCCGGTTAAAGGTTTTGGCCGTTTCGGTAATCATGCGGTCGAAATCCGCCTCGTTGTTACCGGCGCGGGTGATGATGAGCGAGCCGGCATTAAACGGTTTGCCTGCGGCGGTAAAGGCCGTTTCGGCATAGCGCACCTTAATGTGCCTTTGCAGCAGGGCCGCCAGAAAGCGCGCATCCTGCAGGGATTGCCAGCCAGACACATAGGCATAGGCGCGGGTGTTGGGCACAGGCGTAACTACCGTTTTGGCCAGCGCCTGCCCACTGGTAGTTAGGGCCTGTTTTAATCCATACGTTTTTAAGCCGTATACATAAGGCAAAGCCCAGGCGGTAATGTCATACGTGTTAGAGTCGGTGAGCAGCGTTTCAGGCTCCATCAGCACATTCAGCAAAGTGGCTTTAGGCTGCGCAGCGTTAATTACCACATCTGCCGGGCCTGCCGTAACGGGTTCTGTCTTGCCCGAAAAGTAGTTGTAGCCTGATACGTGCTGGTTACTACCCGCACTGTATTGAATGCGGTTTTTATCCAGCAGTTGAGTTAAGGCCTGCAAATTATCGGCATTGGTGTTTTTTATCACGTAGGCTTTGTACGTACCGGGCGGCTGGGTACGGCCTGCATCAAAGTATTTTTTGTACTCGGCCAGCAGCCTGTCTGCATTGGCCGAGGCGGTTTCTACCGTACTTAAACCGTTAGAATGGTGGTGGGCAATACGGTCGGCCAGGGTCAGCGTATCGCCGCTGCGGGTTTGCACAGCCAGCCCTGCGCCAATGCCGCCCTGCTCATACGTCATACCGATGGCGCCGTTATACAGCGGGTAGGTATCGCCATAGGAGGGGTACAGCAAATCAAACTCTTCCCTGGTAAAATACAGCCAGCCGTTCTGGTCAAAGTATTTCGCGTTGTTCTTGCCAATGGTTACCTGAAAATCGCGCTGCCAGCGGGTAATATCCTTGTGCATGGGCTCGGCTGCGGGGGCAAAGTAATAGGGGTTGTTATACTGCTGCTCATGAAAATCCACATGCACCTGCGGCAGCCACTGGTTATATAGGGCCACACGGGCCTGCACCTCCTTCTGTGTTTGCCAGGCCCAGTCGCGGTTCATATCGAACATATAATGGTTGCTGCGCCCGCCCGGCCAGGGCTCCTGGTGCTCACGTGCCGAAGGGGTGGCATCGGGCACCGCCCCTTTGGCCTGGTTGTAAAAGTTCACATAGCGGTCGCGCCCGTCGGGGTTCAGGCAGGGGTCGATGACGACCACTGTGTTTCGCAGCCAGCTACGGGCCTGCGTGTTGTCGGGCCGTACCAGGTCATACAGGGTTTGCATAGCCGCCTCGCTGGAACTGGGCTCGTTGCCATGCACATTGTAGCTCAGCCATACGATGGCCGGCGCGTTAGGCAATGCAGCATTGGTTTTACCCAAGCCGGTTAGAGCCATATTGTGCTGCCGTATTTCTTCCAGCCGGGCGATGTTCTCCTCCGAGGCGATAAACATCACCATCAGCGGGCGGCCCTCGTTGGTGGTGCCATAGGGTACCAGCTTTACATTTTTAGAAGCGGCGGCTACGGCGTTAAAATAACCGGCCACCTGGTACTGCAAACTGAAGCGGCTGCCCAGCGGGTACCCCAGATATTCGGCAGGCGAAGGTATTTTTTGTGCCATACCGCTGTAGGCGCAGGTAACGGCGATGAGGAGGGTAAGTAGTTTTTTTAGCATAAGGTATAGCTAATGTAGTGATTTGTTTTGGCGATGCTATCCGCTTTGTAGGCTTTATGCTTTAGTTTTCGCCTGTTTGCTTTGTGCTTGATCAAAAAGCAACCAAACTTAGCACAGTGATCTCATAAGCGATAGCGAATAACATCAAGGCAGAAAAAAAGCTTCCCCGCACATAGCCCCCGCATGGCCCGCTTTTTCTGCCGGGCCGGTGCGCCAGGGAGCTAAGTGTTGAATGAGAGATTGAACGATTAGTAGAGTAAGAAGTTTATTGAGGGTTTGAATGAGATAAGACTTTATCCCTCCATCGGGAGGGCAGGGAGGGGTTTATACGCCAGTCAGGTATGGGCACACAAACTCACCTACATTTCCAACAACAACAGCACGGCGTTGTTACTCAGCGCTTCGAGGTCCGCTTCGGGCAGGTTCCACAAGGCCAGGCCGTCGCGCTCATGCAGCAGCCGGCCCTGGCACTCGAAAGCGCCGGCAATAACAAAGGCAAATAGTTTAGCATTGAGGTTGCGTGTGGCAAACAGCGCATCCGTGCGCCCGGCAAACTGCCCGATGTGCAGCGCGAAGGGCAGTTGCGTCAGCAACTGCCGGGTAATACTGATCAACGCATTGGGTTGCTGTCTGAAATTAAAGTCCAGCAGGGTTGATTCCAGCGAATCAGATGCGGTTTCAGCATCTATATGCAGGTACAGAAAGTTAATCCAGTTACCTTCGTAAGGGTTGGTCAGGGTAAAGGTGCTGCCTGCATTGGCGTAGCTGATATACAGTTGCCCTGCATCAACGGTGGTATCATCATTATACAACAGCTCGCCGGTAACGGGCAGTAGTATTATATAGCCCGACCGGGCTACGGTAATTTGCTCCTGCCGGCCGGCAGCCAGCAGTTCATCATTAAAAACGGTTAAGGGGCCAAAAGGCTGCCGGTGCGCCTGCTGGTAATCTTCATAATTAAAGGTGCTGTACCGCCTGAAAACCGAATTTTCGGTAAGGCCGCGCTGATCGGCCAGGTAAATTTGTCCGGGAGATAGCAGTTCCATCATTAAACGTAGCTAAGGGAGTGGATGGTAAGGTAAGGTACCAACTGGAACAGGTGGGTAAGCAGTGGTGCATCCGCTTCCTGGGCCTGTGGCGGTTCGGCCACCAGTAAGTAATTATCAATGGTATCTACCCACAGCAGCGGTACCGAATAGAAATTTATGCCGATCTGGTGTTTGTTCTTGTCGTTGATATCCGAGTTGATGATTTCGAGCTGGAAGCTATCGAACCGGATAAACCGCCGCCCTGTATTGCTGATGATGTCCGGCATCAAATTACCCAACTGCTGTACATACCCCGAAATTGCAGGCGTTATGCGTGCTGCAAGCTGGGCGGCAGCAGGTATATGGCGCATCAGTTCGGCATAGGAGGTATACGGGGTACCGGTGGTGAAATTTTGCGCCTGCATCCTGAACTCCAGGTAAGAATCGTCAAACACCAGCTGGTCCCAGGACCTGGCGGCCCCGGCGCTGATAATTTTACGGTAACAAAGTATGATTTTACGGTTAATCATAAGCTATAAAGCAAAATAAGACGTTGAAGTTTACCCGCAACGCCTTACTCATCAAATAAATCAACACAGAACTTTATTTATGCAGGTACTGCCATTACCATGTTCAGTACAAAGCCATCGGTGGTATTACCGGTAACGGTAGCCAGCTCCAGGCTATAACCATCGCTGAATACGTTATCGCTGGCGTTAGAAGTATAACCGGTAAGGCCTTTTTTATAACCGTTTACTGCAGCAATGGCTGTCCCGGTGCCTTCAGGAAAGGCAATCTGGGTTACCTTGAGCGAAGTGCCGGCCGAATTGTAAACGTGCACATGAATGTGGGTGGCCCGGCCGCTATACCAACCCGGAAAGATGCTGGTAAAGGTAACCAGCCCGTTGCTGTTGGTGGTTTGCCGGCCGCGCAGAAAGTGCACGGTGGTATAGTTGGTGCTTTGCATCCCGCTACCACCGTATTCAGAATAATTGCCCTCGGCATCGCAATGCCATATATCTACCAGCGCGTTAGCGAGTGCATTGCAACTGCTGTTATTTACCGTAATGTTCACCGTTAACTTGTAGCCGGTGCGGCCGTCGGTAATATCGCTGCGCACATAAGAGGCCGGGGCTTTGGTTGGGAACGGCCCCTCCGTTTCTGTAGGTACTACGTTACAGCCGCTGACGGAGGTGCTGCCGCTGGTGGCGCTTGCAGACGATGTGGATGTATTGCCTGCAGCAGGTGTAGTACCAGACTCTTTTTTACAAGCTTCCATTATTACTGTGGACGATGCCGCTCCGATCATCAGGCTTTTTAGAAAATTTTTACGTTCCATATCAGTTAAATTTATCGGTTACTGTTTAATAAGATAAAGGTGCAGCGTTGGTACCGCAAATGCAGTGCTGTATAGATGAACTAAAAGAATGTGCCGACGAAAAGCCGATAAATGATTATAATTGATAAGTAAGAATAGGAACCCGAATAATTGTTTTGATGAAAAAGTTAAGGTACTATTTATAAAAATGCGCCAGGGAGGCGCCATTAATATCTTATGACGAATCAGGTATTGGACCATAACGGTAAGGAACTGGAGATTGAAGCCTTTCATCCGGGCGAGTTTTTGCTGGAAGAAATTGAAGAGCGGGGCTTGCTCAAGAAAGAGGTGGCTGCAGCATTGGAGATATTGTCGCATCACCTGAGCGGGATATTTGCAGGTAAACGGCATATATCCGCCAAAACTGCCTTAAAACTGGAAAAGCTTTTGAATATAAGCGCCGGCTACTGTTTAGGTATGCAGATGGAGTATGACCTGCAAACGGCCCGCCATGCTTTGGTATTGCAATAATTTTTACAGTATCATGTCTGCTGAAATTATAAAAAGGGCATTGCATTTTAAAAGTGCAATGCCCTTTTTTGTAATTTAATATATTATAATGCCAGCGTTTCCCCAATGGCAGGCAGCTTCAGGTTCAAGCCGGCTTTAACAAATTTTTCTTTAGCTTCTTCCACATCAATCTTTATGGGCGGAAATGTATCATAGTGTACGCCGATGATGTTATTACAGTTAATAAAACCGGCGGCTTTTATGGCATCGTCAACACCCATCGTATAATTGTCGCCAATGGGCAGGGCGGCCCAGTCCAGGTTTTCATCGGCCAGCAGCTTCATGTCTAAGGTAAGGGCGGTATCGCCTGCAAAATAGAACTTCTTGCCTTCGGCATAAATGATAAAGCCGGCCGGGTTACCACCGTAGCTGCCGTCGGGCATACTGCTGGAGTGCAGGGCGGTTACCATTTTTACTCGGCCAAAATCGAAGTTAAAGCCGCCGCCTAAATTCATGCCGTGTGCATCGGCAATGCCTTTACCGGCCAGCCAGGCGGCGATTTCAGCAATGGCAATTACTTTGGCGCCGCTGTTTTGCTGTATCTCAAACAAATCGGCTATGTGATCGCCGTGCCCGTGCGAGAGCAGGATGTAATCGGGTCTGAGGGTGCTGATATCAATAGCCGAAGCCAGCGGATTGGGCGTAATAAAGGGATCGAACAATAATTTCTTGCCATTCACCTCCAGTTCGAAGGTAGCATGGCCGTAATAGGTAAATTTCATAGGTGCCGCAATATAATTCATGCAGCTAAAAAGCAATTTACCCCGGTGTAATGTTTGTTAATATGATTAAAAATGCTACACCTGCTGGTAGTAACCACCTGTTACACAGCTTCCATTTGCCGCGGCGGGATATTGGTATGGCGGTCTGTATTGAGGTGATAGGTATAATTGGTGGTAATAATCACATCGTTACAGTCAAAATGCTTTACCACGCCGTTTTTTTCCAGCGCCACTACCCAGCAGGTGTTCTGGTGCATGCCGTAATCAATAATAAACAGGGCCTGCCCCCGGCCCAGCGGTGTATCTACCAGCATGGAGGGATTGAGTTGCAAAATCATAAAAATAGTTTTATTCAGGTATCAGATATATAACCAGTTAGTTCAAATATGATGCCCGTAGCGCCAGCTTTTATGGCATACCTCCTGTAGTTGATTTATCCACAATCCGGCTGCTGTAAAGGGTGGCTATTGTGAATAACTTTAAAGTGTTAATGCAGGTAAGTGTGTATAGTGTTGTAGCTTAAAATAGCCAGGTGTAAACTAAATTATAGCAGTTGTACAGGGCATTGGGTTGGTAAACAGTCCTGCGGTTGATTTTTTTGCCTGCATTATAACGTTAATGGTATATGTATCTTTCGCATAAATTCGTTAAAGTGTATTATGGCACAACCCCAACAGGAGAATTCACAACAAGAGGTAAAGGCCAAGCTGGATATCCCCCAAACCTATAGCCACCGCATTGCCAATTTCATGATCGGCGCTTTTGGCAGTATGGGCTTCTTATGCCTTATTGTTATATTTTTTGTAGTATGGATTGACTGGAACCTTGATTTTCTGCCGCATCTTACGCCTTTCGACCCTTTTCCTTTCCCGATACTTACCATGGCGGTTTCCATGTTTGCCATTATCTTATCTATTACCGTACTTATCGGCCAGAACCGGCAAAGCAAAATTGAAAAGATACGGCAGCAGCTGGAGTTCGAGGTAAACGTAAGGGCCGAAAATGAGATTACAAAAATGCTTGCCATGCTGCATGATATTCAAAAAAAGTTAGGCATTGAGCAGCCGCATGACCAGGAACTGGAAGAAATGAAGGAGAAGCTGGATATACAGGAGCTGCACCAAAAGCTGGATGATATGGAATCATGACAACAGGCAGGGTTGCATGGCCCTGCCTGCATAAGCGCATAAAAAAAGCTGCCTGTTTAACAGGCAGCTTTTTTTATGCTTTTTAATGTGCTGTTAAAGCACCAGTAATTATACCGCTGTGCCTCTTCTCAGGAAACCTAAGATAAGGGCGATAATAGCGATGACCAGCAATACGTGGATTAAGCCGCCTGCAGAGTAAGCGAATGCGCCAATTGCCCAGCCGATGATTAAGATAACAGCGATGATGTAAAGTAAATTGCTCATGATGTGATTGTTTTTAGCAGATGTGTTTGATAATTACCGGATTGATTTACAATTCACATGCCATGTTACTTAAGCTGCTTATACACGGCCCATTCAGTATGTTTTAGCACTAAAAGTTGTATGGTTAAAGGAACAGCATAAGTATATATTGCGCTAAGTTTAGCTCAATGTATACTTATGCTTTACGCTATACAGCGGTTTTAATCACGCCGCCGTCGGCACGTATGGCCGCACCGTTGGTAGCGGCCGCCAGCGGACTGGCCAGGTAAGTTACCATTGCAGCAATCTCATCGGGGGGGGTAAATCGCTGCAGCAGCGAGGTAGGGCGCACGGAGGTGAAAAAATCTTCCTCAACCTGCTGTACAGTTTTCTGCTGGCCCTGCGCCAGCGATTCTATAAAGCCGCCCACCCCTTCAGACAGGGTAGGGCCGGGCAATACGGTATTTACGGTTACGGCTGTACCTTTAGTAAGTTCGGCCAGGCCGCGTGCCACGCCTAACTGCGCCGTTTTGGTAACGCCGTAATGAATCATTTCGGCCGGAATCTGCAAAGCCGATTCGCTGGATATAAAAATGATGCGGCCCCAGTTGCGTTGCAGCATGCCATCAAAGTAAGCACGTGAAAGGCGGATACCGCTCATTACATTCAGCTCAAAAAAATTAAACCAGTCGGCATCTGTAATGGCGGCAAATTCTTTGGGTTCAAATATGGCTACGTTATTAATCAGAATATCTATGCTGCCTACCTGCTGCACCAGGTTTTCAATCTGGTCGGGCTTGGCAAAGTCAGCTACTGCAGCCAGAATGTTAGTATTTCCGGTAGCTGCTTTCAGCTTTTCAACAGCAGTGTTCACCCGCTCCTGTGTACGGCCGTTCACCCAAACCTGCGCGCCTTCGGCGGCCAGCCGCTGTGCAATGGCATAACCAATACCGGCCGTAGAGCCGGTAATGAGTGCGCGTTTGCCTTTCAGTTGTAAATCCATACTTGTGTAGCTGTGAGTTGAAGGTTTAACAGGAAGGAGATAAGCTTTGTGTGTACAAAAAAGCCACGGCTAAGTCAAATAGCGTGGCTTGCTTATAAATGATAAGTATGGCGTTTATTTGCCAAACATGCCGCCCAAATCGCCCAGGTTGCCAAACATGTTCTGCGCCATTGCAGCGGTTTCGCTCTGGCTCAGGTTTTCGGCCTGTTCCAGCGCTTTGTTAACGGCTACGGCCAGCAATTCCTCCAGTTCTTCGCGGTCGGCTTCCTTAAAAAAGCTGTCGTCAATACTAATGGTCTTAATGGCTTTATTGCCGGTGGCGGTAACGGTGATTTTTCCGCCTTCGGCCGTACCGGTTACGGTAATGGCATCCAGGCGCTGCTTCATTTCGCCCGCTTTTTGCTGGGCTTCAAATAATTTATCAAACATAATTGCAGTGTTTTTGAAAGTTTACTTAGTCGGCATAAGCCCCTTTGCGGATTACCGGCATACCGGTAATCTTATACAAGTCATCTATCTGGGCAATGCTGCCGTTAAATACATTACTTAACACTACAATGGTTACATGGTTGTTCAGGTCGCGCACAAACATGTTCTGAAAACCGTGCCACCAGCCGGTATGGTAAATTACCACCTTGCCGTCGTCCTCAGTGAACAAACGCCAGCCCATGCCGTAATTAAAATGCTTGTGGTGCTTAGGCTCCGGTGCCGATGGCGTGTAGGCCAGTTTCATGGTTTCGGGTTTCAGCAGTTTGCCTTTTTGCAGGCCCTGGTCAAACAGGTACATATCCTTTACGGTGGAGTAAACGCCCTTATCGCCAATTACGCCATCCAGGTAATTGGGCACTACCGAGCGGCGCCAGATGTGGTCATACCCCCATACGTTGGTGGGTACCTCCTTGTCTTTGGCTTTGGAGTAAACCACCGTATTCTTCATGCCCAGCGGGTCAAAAATATTCTCCTTCATGAATTTGGCATAGGGCATACCTGAGGCTTTTTCAACAATGGCCCCCAGCAGCATGAAGTTGGTGTTGTTGTAAAAAAAGGTTTGCCCCGGCTTATTGTAATAATGGGGGTGATACTGGGCATACAGCCGCAGCACATCATCATTATACATGGGCTTGTGCTTGTCCCACACTTTTTCAAAGGCATACTGGTAATTGTTCAGGCCGCTCTGGTGGGTAAGCAGCATACGTACGGTAATGCCATGATAAGGGAAATCAGGGAAGAAATGCTGTACGCTATCATCTAATTTAAGCTTGCCCTGCTCATACAGCATCAGCGTGGCCATACCGGTAAAGGGCTTGCTTACGGAAGCCAGCTGAAAGCGCGAATCGATGTTCAGGCTGTCGCGGCGCAGGTAATCGGCCCAGCCGATGGAGTTCTCATAAATAATCTTGCCATCCTTTGCCACCAGGATATTGCCGTTAAAACCGTGCTTTTTGTGCAGGTTCTGCACAAAATCATCAATCTTGCGGTCGGCGGTTTTGGGGTTATAATAAAGTATGGAGCGTGTATCAAAGGGGATACTGGCAGCAGTAGTGCTCTCTTTCTTTTTGTTGGAACAGGACAATACCGGTAGCACGCAGATGGCTGCCCACAGTAAACTTTTATACACAACTCTCATAAACAATGCATGCAAACTAACGCACGCGAAAGTGAGAAATTATACTATAGTTTAAAAGTTAAAGTTTAAAATAAGCAATAGCGCCGCATAAGCGGAACATCTGCTGAAAAAACATGCTTGCCGGTCAGGCAACCGCTTCCTTATTGTAGCGGCTCCGGTAATCAGCCGGCGACAGGCCGGTTATTTTTTTAAAGATGTTACGAAAGGCCTTCAGGTCGGTATAGCCTACTTCGTACATCACTTCGCTTATGTTTTTGCGGTTCATCTCCAGGCTCTTTTTGGCCGCCTCCACCTTTACACGCTGTATATACTCATTTACGGTATTGCTGGTGGCTTTTTTAAAGCGGCGTTCCAGGCTGCGGCGGCCTACGGCTATCAGGTCGGCCAGGTGCTCAATGGTAATTTTAGCGCTAAAATTCTGCTCAATATATTCCTGTGCATTTTTTACCTGCGCATCATCATGCGCCTTCTGCCCCTGGAAAATAATAAAGGGCGACTGGCTGCTGCGGTTAATATCTACCATAAACACCTTAGCGGCCAGTATGGCCATATCGCGGCCTGCATGTTTTTCAACCAGGTGCAGCAGCAGGTTCAGGTAAGAGTAAGCGCCGCCGCTGGTATACAGGCGGTCCTGCTCGGTCATGATCTTATCATCCACCAGCTGTACCTGCGGAAACATCTGCCTGAACTCGGCCGCCATTTTCCAGTGCGTGGCGCACTGTTTGCCATCTAATAGGCCGGTAGAAGCCAAAAAGAAGGCGCCTGTACAGTAGGTGGCTACTTCGGCCCCTTTTTGATAATGCTGTACAATCCAGGGGGCAAATTCCTCATTCAGTGTTAAAGCTACTTCCTGCTCTCCGTGCAGGGCCGGAATAATGATAAGGTCGGTTTGCAGCACCTCCTCAATCAGTACCTCCGGCCTGATGGTAAACATGCCGCTGCGCTGGCTTACCTGGCTGGCAATGCCTACCAGCTGTACTTCAAATAAGGGCGGCTTGCCCATAGCGGCACAAAAGCCGTTCACTTCCTGCAAAATCTGATACGTGCCCTCCAGGTTGACCAAACTGCAGCGCCCGCGCGGAACCAGGATAGAAATATGCTTCATGATGAAGTAAATATATAGATTTCATTTGTCGTAATCGGCACCTGTGATTGCCGTTTTTGCACCGGCCGCGAAACAGCCATCCGGCATAAATTTGGAAACATCAATTACAGCAAAAAATTTTTAATTTACAGGCCGGCAAAAAAGCGGCAAGCAGCCTTGCCGCCCCCTGATTAAAAAACTATTTAAACCTTAAACTATGACAGCACTGCATCCTTACTTAAACTTTAAAGGCAACGCCGAGGAAGCGTTCAACTTTTACAAATCTGTTTTCGGCGGCGAATTTCCGATGGTGATGCGCTTTAAAGATATGCCCGGCGACGGCCGGCAGCCGGAAGAATATCAGGACAAGATTGTGCACATTGCCCTGCCCATAGGCCAGCACACCATGCTGATGGCCTCGGATGTGGTAGGGCCAATGGCCGATGGCTTTGCCTCCGGCAACCAGGTAAATATCATGATCAGCCCGGAAAGCGCTGAGGAAGCGCATCGTATTTTTGAGGCACTTTCTGCAGGCGGCCAGATAATTATGCCGCTGGAGCTTCAGTTCTGGGGCGATCTATACGGCCATTTTACCGACAAGTTCGGGGTAACCTGGATGGTGAACTACAATGACAAATACAGGCAGCAGTAATATGAGAAAGCTGAAATTACAGATGCAGCTTTCGCTGGACGGCTTTGTGGCCGGCCCAAACGGCGAAATGGACTGGATGACTTGGAACTGGGATGAGGAACTCAACAGCTTTGTAACCGAAATTATGGCCTCGGTTGATCACTTGCTGCTGGGCCGTAAACTGGCCGAAGGCTTTATACCGCACTGGGAAGCCGCTGCCATCAACCCTGAAAATACGGATGCCGGCGCACAGCAAATGGCCGGCATACCCAAGCTGGTGTTTACCCAAACGCTGAACAGCCACAACTGGCCAAATACTGAACTGATGCAGGGCGACCTGGCGGAGCAGATCAACCAATTAAAACAGCAGCCCGGCGGCGACCTGATGGCGTATGGCGGAGCCGGTTTTGCATCGGCGCTCATCAGCCGTAATTTAGTGGATTGCTATTATCTGTTCATCAATCCGGCGGCTATTGGCAATGGGTTGCGCATTTTTGGCGAATTGCAGCAAACGCTGAAATTAACACTGGTTAAAGCCACTACTTTTGAATGCGGGGTTATTGTGCTGCATTATAAACCTGCTATTACTGCTTAAAAATCATAAGGTTATGAAGAAGATAAATATAACTTACTGGATAGTTACCGGCTTATTCGCCTTTGTCATGTTCGGCTCGGCCATTCCTGATATTATGGTGATGCCTATGGCCGTTAAAGGCTTTGCCAGCCTGGGCTTGCCGGCTTACTTTGTTCCTTTTGTGGGAGGGGCCAAAGCGCTGGGGGTAGTGGCTATTTTGGTACCCGGCTATCCGCGCCTTAAGGAGTGGGCCTATGCCGGGCTTACCTTTGATTTGATTGGGGCTACATATTGCCTTATTGCTTCCGGCCAGCCTGTGGCAAACTGGGCTGTAATGCCGGTGTTTATCGGCCTGGCAGCAGCAGCTTATCTGCTATATCATAAACGGTTAAAAGCCAAAGTGGCCACCTCCGCAACAGCAATCGTGCAGGATGATTTGTCTTTGGCTTAATGTCATCTGTGTTAATCATATTACCTCCCCACTTTGTCATTTCAACCGTAGGGAGAAATCTTCTGCCGCAAACAAGTCGCCTGAAGAAGATTTCTCCCTACGGTCGAAATGACGGAGCTCTTAAATGCTATTCAGGTACCATTCATTTAAAAAAACACCCTTATGCTTACCAACAGTAAAGCGTTCAGCGGATTTTCGGTAAATGATAGCGCTAAAGCCAAATCATTTTACGAACAAACCTTAGGGTTGCAGGTAGAAGAATTGCAGATGCCCGGCCTGCTTCGCTTGCATTTAGCCGGCGGCAACGCGGTGTTAATTTATCCTAAACCCAGCCACGAGCCGGCTACTTTTACCATACTGAACTTTCCGGTAGCGGATGTAGAACAGGCGGTAGATGAACTTACCGCCAGGGGTGTAACCTTTGAAAAGTATGAAGGCACCCCGATGGCTACCGATGCAAAAGGCATCTTCCGCAAAGGCGGCCCGCTGATTGCCTGGTTCAAAGACCCGGCCGGTAACCTGCTCTCTGTTATTGCACAAGATACGCAGGAAGCGTAACAGCCTATTGCTCGCTGTTCATTCGCGAATACTTTTCGGTATCACGCATCCGTATACTTACCACCAGTGAAATAATGATGCAGGCGGTAAGATACCAGTAAAACCAACCGGCGTGGCCATGATTTTTACACAGCAGGGCTACATACTCGGCGGTGCCCCCAAACAAAGCTACCGCCAGGGCATATGGAAAACTCACACCTAATGAACGCACATGTACCGGGAACAGTTCGGCCTTTACAATGGCTGATACGGAAGTGCTGAGGCTTAAAATCAGCAGGGTTAAAATAATTAATAAGGTGGCCGGCCAAAGCTGGTGGACCGTACTTAACCACATCATTATTGGTAGTGTAGTAATGGAAGCCAATACGCCATAAATAATAAGCGTACGCTTGCGCCCGATGTAATCGGCCAGCAGGCCGGCCAGAGGCTGGGCCAGCATAAATACGGTAAGGGCAATAAGCGTAATCAGCGTAGAATCGCTTTTAGAAAAGCCGGCGGTGTTAACCAGAAACTTTTGCACATAGGTGGTAAACGTGTAAAAAGATACGGTAAGCCCCAGGGTAAGGCCGATAATCGTCCGGGTTTCGCGCCGGTATTTTTGCAGTTCTTTAAAGGTGCCGCGCTTTTGTAAAGCGATATCCTCGTGGGTAAACGCACTGGTTTCAATTAAACCGCGGCGCAAATAAATGGCTGATAGTGCCAGCAACGCCCCTAAACCAAACGGAATGCGCCAGCCCCATGCCCCTAATTGTTGTGGCGTGAGCCACCAGCGCTGCAGGGCCAGCAATAATAATAAGGCAATCAGTTGCCCCATAATAGAAGTAACATACTGAAAGCTGGAGTATAAGCCGCGCCGGTGCGGCGGGGCAATCTCACTCAGATAGGTAGCCGCCGTACCATATTCGCCGCCTATGCTCAGCCCTTGCAGCATACGGGCCAATACCAACAGCAGCGGTGCAGCTATGCCAATTTGCGCATAGCCCGGCACGAAGGTAATGAGCAGCGAACCCGCGCTCATGAGCAATACGGATAAAGTTAAAGCCGCTTTGCGCCCTTTACGGTCGGCGTAGCGGCCCATCAGCCAGCCGCCTACCGGGCGCATGAGAAAACCGATGGCAAATATACCGGCGGTATTGAGCAGTTGCGCCGTTTCGCTGTCTTTAGGAAAGAACGCCCCGGCAAAGTAAAGCGAAAATACCGAATAAGCATACCAGTCGTACCACTCCACCAGGTTACCGATAGAGCCGCCGATTACGGCTTTAAAGCGGGACTGGTTTAAAGTAGCATTATGGGTTACCGGCATGTTTCTAAATATAATTATATTCGGATAAAAACGCTTGTGCAAATTTTACTTAACCTGTTCTTGCTGAATTTAGCTCAAATGCCATAAGAATCGAACTGTGTTGAATAGTTTCCCCCTATTTAAATGATATATCATTTTTGCTGTCACGTTTCAATTTTTAAAGCGTCCTATAATATCATGAAAAAGTTTCTGTTTTGTATTGCTGCCTGCTTAATGATATCTGTTGCCGGTTATGCCCAAAAAAGTAACATTACCCTTGTTTATACCGATGTTGACAATTTTTGGAAAGCCTATGACCGTATTGTTAGTACTAAAGACAGTGCACTGCAATACCATTACCTGAATCAATATTTTATCAGCAAAGCCACACCGGGCTTGAAAGCCATGATGCAGGTGAGGGATTATACCCCCAAAGATTATGTAGAGGCCATAAACAGCTATCCCCTGTTTTGGAACTCCTTAAGGCCGAACACTTACAAGACTGAAAGTTACGCCAATGCTATTGCCGCCAATGTAGACCGGTTAAAAGCGCTGTACCCCGACCTTAAACCGGCAGAAATATATTTTGTTATGGGGGCCTTCCGGTCGCCGGGAACCACACAAGGAAACCGGGTATTAATTGGCAGCGAAACCGCAATGGCCGATGAGCGGATGACAACCAGCGAATTAAGCAAAACATTGCCAAATACAGCGGCCTACATTAAAACAAGCCCTATACGCAACCTGGTGTTTACCAATGTGCATGAGTATGTGCACACCCAGCAGAAAACCACGGTAGGTGATGACCTGCTGGCGCAGTGTACCTTAGAAGGGGTAGCAGAGTTTATGGCGGAAAAAGCGACCGGGCAACCATCAACACTGCAGGCAATAGTTTATGGCAATAACCATGCGGAGCGTGTTAAAGAGGTATTTGCACAGCAGATGTTTAACCGTTCTAACGGTTTTTGGCTGTACAGTAATGCCCAAAACGAATTTGGTGTAAGAGATTTAGGCTATTATGTAGGGTATGCCATTTGCAAAAACTATTATAACCGGGCTAAAAACAAAAAGCAGGCAATTAAAGACATGATTACGCTGGATTATAACGACGCTGCCGCCCTGCAAAATTTTACAGACCAGTCGGGGTACTTTACAGTGCCGGTTGCAAACCTTAAAGACAAGTATGAAGCCCGGCGGCCGGCAGTTACCGGCATTGCACCCTTTGCTAATAACAGTACCAGCGCTGATGCTGACCTAAAACAACTGACCATCAACTTTTCTGTGCCGATGAATACCCGGTACAGGAACTTTGAACTTGGGCCGTTGGGAAAAGACCACCTGCTAAAGATAAAAAGCCCTGCAATATTTTCAGCAGACGGAAAATCACTTACCTTAGAAGTAGAGCTGCAACCCGGCCAACCCTAACAGATTGTAGCAGGCGATGGTTTCAGGAATACAGACGGTTTGGCACTGAAGCCGTACCTGATCAGCTTTACAACCGCAGCTAAATAAAGCCTTTATGGTAAGGCAGTGCGTTAATTGATGTTCTTATCCTCAATCATGTTAAAAAACACATCGCGGTACGTATCGCCTATCGGGATGATCTTTTCGCCGATGAAGATTCGGCTGCGCTCGATACTGTCAATCTTGCTTACCGCAACAATATAGGATTTATGCACCCGGATGAAGTGCCGCTCGGGCAGGGCTTCTTCCATCTTCTTCATGCCCTGCAGGGTAATAATGCGTTCGGCGGGTGTAAAAATGGAGATGTAGTCCTTCAGCCCCTCAATAAACCGGATATCGTTGAGGTATACCTTCTGTATTTTATGCTCGGTTTTTACAAAGATAAAATCACTTAAAAAATCATCATAGGCGGCTATAGCAGGGGCAGCTTCATCCTTAATAACCGGCTTTGCGGCCGGCTCCAATATGCCCTGCACCTTTTGCACCGCACGGAAAAACCGGTCAAACGCAATGGGTTTCAGCAGGTAATCCACCACATCCAAATCGTAGCCTTCCAGCGCGTATTGCGGGTAGGCGGTAGTTAATATCACCTTGGTGCGGCCGTTTACAATGCGCAAAAACTGTAGTCCGGTAAGCTCCGGCATCTGTACATCCAGCAGCACCAGGTCGGCAGCGCCCTGTTGCACCAAAGTAAGCGCCTCAATGGGGTTGGTGGTGGCCTTTACCAATTGCAGGAACGGCACCTTGGCCACATAGTCTTCCAACACGTGTAAAGCCAGCGGCTCATCATCAACTACCAGGCATCTGATCATGTGCATAAAGGTAATAAGAGTTTTTTAAATGCCCGCCCCCTAACCCCCTGAAGGGGGAAACAGAATTTGGGCTTCCAATATCGAATGATGAATACAAAGTGGCGAAACAGAAGCACACTGGCCTAAGCCGTTCATTATTCGGTGTTCGGCATTCATCATTCAAAATTATAATATAAATTTCAATCTTCTGTTCCCCCTTCAGGGGGTTAGGGGGCCTATACCTGCAAGGTTAACTCACAGCTGTAATCTTCTTTTTCGTCCTTAACCTTCATGATATACTGGCCCGGATAAAGCAGTTGCAAGCGGCGCTTTACATTATGCATGCCGATACCGCCCCCGGCATCGCGGTTGTGGTGATGCTTTTTATTGTGCAGATAAAAGTACAGCTCATCCTCCTTGATATGCACCTGCAGCAAAATAGGTTGTTTAGGATCGTTGGCTACCCCGTGCTTAAAGGCATTTTCAATAAAGGCAATCAGCAATAATGGTGCAATTTGCTGTTTATCTGTTTTGCCGTGCACACAAAAGTTAACAAATACCTGCCCGTCATACCGTATCTTCTGCATGTCGATATAGCTTTGCAGGTACTGTAATTCTTTGGCTAAATCTACTTTGGCATCATTACACTCATACAGCATATAACGCATGATCTCGGCCAGTTTCAGAATTGCTTCGGGCGTGGTTTCGGAACGCTGGTAAGCCAGCGAATAAATGCTGTTGAGCGAATTAAATAAAAAATGCGGATTAATCTGCGATTTCAAAAAAGCCAGTTCGGCGCTGAGGCGCTGGTTCTCCAGATCGCGCTGCACCCGTTCATTATTAAACCAGTCTACGGTGAACTTAAGCGCCGTACTTAAGAACACAAAGATAGAACTGGTAACCAGCGCACTTGTAAAATACTCGCCAAAAGTGGTTGCCCTCCCGTTCTCATGCGTTAAGGCAATAGAGCGAAAGCAGAGGGCAATGGCATATTTGGTAAGTGCATACATAACTACCGTTACCGTAATGGCCAGGCCATATTTGCGGTATTGGTTGCGGTCTAAAAAACGCGGAATAAGAAACAAGTAGTTAAAATAGAACAGGCTGATATTGACTGCGCCATAGCCTACAAAAGTGAGCAGTATAGCCGCCGGCGGCAGCTTGGTATTGGCGTAGGCGATGTACACAAAAAAGGCGATGGAAACTACCCAAAACAGCACATGGCAAAATATTTTCCAGCTTTTTTTCATCGTCCTAAATTAAGTGTTGCAACGGTAAACCTTGTTTTATTTATATAACCCGCCTGTTTTTTGCGATGAACGCCCGATAATTACCGATAAACAGCCATAAAAGGCGATAAAATGCCATAAACGGGTTCATCTATGAGTGCAGGCGGTTGGTCTAAATCTTTTTAGCAGGTGAAAATTATCAGGTTACTTTGTTTCATCAAATCACTCACAATCATGAAAAAGCTCAGCGACGTGTTAAACCCTTTTGTATTATTACTGGTGCCTGTATTGTGCGCCGTTGTAATGGGTATCAGCTACGAGTTTCACCAGCAGCAGCAGGCCATTGCCCACCTGCAGGTAACCGAACAAACTGTTCCACTTTTTTATAAGGGCATTGAACTGGTTAAAACCGTTTGCGCACTTACCAAAGATAACGTATGGTAATTTCAACCCACAACCTGAACTTTAACTTCGGCAGCCAGGCTGTAGTTAAAAACTTATCACTGGCTGTACCGGCCGGCAGTATCTATGGCTTTTTAGGGCCAAACGGCGCCGGTAAAACCACCACTATCAAACTGCTGCTTAACCTGCTGCAAACACAGCAGGGCAGCATCGAGATATTCGGGCAGGAGCTGCAGCGCAACCGCATCAGCATCCTGCGTAAAATAGGATCGCTGATTGAGCAGCCGGCCATTTACGCACACCTTACCGGGCGCGAAAACCTGTATAACCGGGCCATGCTGTTACAGGCGCCCAAAAGCAGGGTAGAGGAGATGCTGAAACTGGTGCACCTGCAGGATGCCGCCGGTAAAAAAGCAGGCAACTATTCCCTGGGCATGAAGCAACGCCTGGGTATCGCCCTGGCCCTGCTGCCCAACCCCGAACTGCTGATTTTAGATGAGCCGACCAACGGGTTAGACCCGAACGGCATCATCGAGATGCGCGAGCTGCTGATTAAGCTGACCCGTGAGCAGAACAAAACGGTATTCGTATCCAGCCACCTGCTCTCCGAGGTGGAACGTATGGCTACCCATGTAGGCATAATTAACCACGGGCAGCTGATGTTTCAGGGCAGTATTGAGGAACTGCAATCGGTTAACCAGCCTGCCATTTTAATTGAGGCCGAAAATACGCTGGATGCGGCCAACCTGCTTAACCGCAAGGGCATCACCGTTACGCAGGTAAACGATGCGCAGCTGAGCGTACCTTATACCGGCAAAGCCCAGATGGGCGAAATTAATACGCTGCTGAACCAGAACGGCCAAACGGTGTACAGCATTCACAAAGTACAGCAGGATCTGGAAGCCCTGTTCTTATCCATTACCCAAACCGCCTGAACCCTATCATGAAAGGATTTTTACTCTCCCTGCAATCTGAATTTTACAAAAGCCGCAAAACGCTGGGCTTTTGGTGCGCTGTTGTGTTGCCGCTACTGATTGTTGCGCTGTTATTTATTGCATTTTATAGTAACAGCGCAAAATTTGAGAAACTGCCGCCGCAAATGTTATGGATACAGTATTCCTTTGCTATTTTGGGCATAATGGGTACGCTGCTGTTACCTATATATATTGTTTTTGTTACCTATTCGGTAAATAGTGTAGAACACAAGGCAGATACCTGGAAAACACTGTTTAGTCTTCCAATATCCAAGTGGGCAATCTATAGTTCCAAATATTTGTATGCTATGTTTTTAGTGGCTCTATGCCTGGCACTGTTTGCATCGTTCACTGTTTGCAGTGGTTTGCTGCTAAGTGTGCTGAAACCTGCGCTCAGGTTTTCTTCTTACAGCTTTGCATCGCCGCTTTTTCAGATTTACACTAAGCTGTTTTTGGCATCACAAGGTATATTGGCTATTCAGTTCTTACTCAGTTTACTTTGGAAAGATTTTCTAAAGCCTATGGGTATTGGCTTTGCAGGTACCATTATAGGTGTAATTATGGCAGTTAATAAATGGGAGTACGCTTACCTGTTTCCGTATGCCCACCCGGCATTGGCTTTAAGCTTAGGCAGCTCATCAGGCAAGAAAGCCAAAACCGCTGCATTTGCGCTGGAATACTTTACCAAAGACGTTGTGGCCGGTTTAATCATTGCCGCTGTGGTCTTCATTATCGGCTTCTTTATTGTGCAGAAACGGAGCGTAAAGTAATGCGGTTATCCTTCAAAGATAGCTGCTTCGCCCTGGCAATAGCGGGCATCAGCTTAGTTACCCGGCCGGCAGCCGCCCAAAACAAAGCCGCGCAGATTGATGCCTACCTGCAACAGGCGCATACGGCAGGATTATTTAACGGCAACGTTTTAGTAACCGACCATAATAAGGCAGTCATTAAGGAAGCGATAGGGTATGCCGATACTTCCAGACAGGTTATGCTGACCACAGCATACCGTTTTCATATCGGCTCCATAGCCAAAGAATTTGATGCAGTTGGCATCATGCTTTTACAGGAACAGGGCAAGCTGAACCTGAATGATAAGGTATCGAAGTTTTTCCCCAACCTGCCGGCCTGGGCCGAAAAGGTAAGCGTAAAAAACCTGCTGCAATACACCAGCGGCATACCCGAGGTAAAATGGAAAACGGTGCACAGTGATGCCGATAACTGGAAGGATTTACAGGCCCTAACCACGCTCGACTTTGAGCCGGGCAGTACTTATGCCTACAAAAACAGCAACACCTTCCTGCGGCGGCGGATTATTGAAAAAGTATCAGGCTTAAGCTTCAACGATTTTGTGGTGCGCTACCTGTTAAAGCCGGCAGGCATAAAAAACGGCATCATGGATCCAACCGAGAAGGATGCTTTAGTCGCCAGATCATTTAACGATGATTTTAAACAGGACGGGCTCACTGTGCCCATATCCGGCTGGACGTGTTTAAACCTCGAAGATTTTTACAAATGGGGGCAATGCATCAACAAGTTCTGCATCATCAACCCGGCTTCCACCCGCGAAATTATTACGCCGTTTGCACCGGGCAAACAAGCCGGTTTAGGCGGCGGCAGTATGGCAGGCAATCAGGTAATTACCCACGTGCATGACGGGGTAACCATGCGCTACCAGGCCCTGTTAAAAACCAATGCCCCTAAAGGCCGCACCATCATCCTGCTCACCAACCAGCGGCAAAATAACGTTTACGAAATTGCGGAAGCCATTGAGGCCATTTTGGATGGGAAGCCTTATCAGGCGCTGCAAAAGCCTGTGGCTAAGTAAGCCGGTAGCAAGGGCAAACCACAAATAGTGTCATTGCGAGGTACGAAGCAATCTCGTAGCTATGCTTGTTCGCTTAGTTTACGACGAGATTGCTTCGTACCTCGCAATGACAAGTAGTATAGTTCACTTGTTTTTAAACAGCTTTTTAGTTGAAACGCAATGATAAATCAACCCTTACAGTTTTTTAGACAATACTTTAGTCATTAAAAAGGGCAAATTCCATTAAGAAAGATGCCCTTTTGTTTTGAGGATTTGTAGCATTTATTGTTATCAATTCCTGCGGCTGCCGCTCAGCAGCGAAGCATAGTATAGCAGCGTAGCCAGAGAGCCTAACGCCGCTACCACATAAGTCATGGCGGCCCACCACAGGGCATCTTTAGCCTGCTCGTGTTCCTGTTGGGTTTGCATTACGCTGTAGTTGTTATTCAGCCAGGCCAGCGCCCGGCGGCTGGCATCAAACTCTACCGGCAGGGTAACAAAGCTAAAGATGGTTACCAGCGCCAGCGCGGCCACGCCAATGGTCAGAATGAACGGGTTGCCCGAAAAGAAAAGCAGCATTACGCCGATCATCAGCGTCCATTGCGTAACGGTAGAGGCAATGCCGATCACCGGCACCATCGCCGAGCGCAAACTGAGCCAGCTATAGGCTTCAGCATGTTGCACGGCATGGCCGCACTCGTGCGCGGCTACCGCAGCAGCGGCTACACTGCGGCTATGGTATACATCGGGGCTTAAATTTACCGTGCGGTTCTCGGGGTTGTAGTGGTCGGTCAGTTGCCCTTCAACCGAAATTACCTTTACATTAGTAATGCCGTTATCGTGCAGCATCCGCTCCGCTACTTCGGCTCCTGAAAGGCCCGATAGCAAGCCCTCTTCCGAGTATTCCTTAAACTTACTTTTAAAGCGCCACTGCACCCCGAAGCTGATAATGGCGACCACAATCATCAGCAGCCAGGCGGAGTTCAGGCCGCCGCCCACTATTAAAGCGGTTATTAATTGTAATTGCATGTAGTTCAAATTAATTTAAACTACTACTTCAAAAAGTATTCCGCAGCAGTAAAAACGCGCTTTGCAGGCCGGGTTCTGCCAATTCGTCGGGTTTGCCATCTTTACCCTGCAGTGCAAACATTGCGGCCCGGTTGCCGGTTATCACCAACCACAAAACGAAGGGAACCTTTGCTTGCGGTGCTGCGGCATTCGCTTGAAATCGTTTACCTTTGTGCGCATTTTTATGATAAAGAAATTACAACTTCTTGCTGTACTGCTGCTTACCTGCACCTTTTCGGCCTTCGCGCAGCAACCCTCTTATATTGAGCTGTTGGGCCGCCAGAACCCCTGGGTAGATTCGGTTTTCAATAAGCTGAACCGCAAGCAAAAGGTAGCGCAGCTGCTGATGGTAAGGGCTTATTCCAATAAAGGACAGATTTATGAAGATTCGATAGCTACGCTGATTGAGGACCAGCACATTGGCGGCCTGGTATTTTTTCAGGGCGGGCCGGTGCGGCAGGCACAGCTGGCCAACCGTTACCAGCAGCTATCGCAAATACCACTGCTCATTGCCCTGGATGCCGAATGGGGCCTGGGTATGCGGCTGGACTCTACCATTGCCTACCCTTACGAGATGGCCCTGGGCGCCATACAGGATAACAGCCTGATCTATAAAATGGGCCAGTACGTGGCTTATGATTTAAGGCGGATTGGTTTACAGATGAACTTTGCGCCCGATATGGACATTAATAATAACCCGGCCAACCCGGTAATTAATTACCGCTCCTTTGGCGATGATAAATACAAGGTAGCCCAAAAAGGCATTGCCTACATGCAGGGTATGCAAAGCGGACAGATACTGACCACGGCCAAGCATTTCCCCGGCCACGGCGATACCAATGTAGATTCGCACCAGGATTTGCCCCAGTTACCCTTTACGCGCGAGCGGTTAGACACGCTGGAAGAATATCCGTTCAAGCAGGCCATTCAGGCCGGTATCAGCGGCATTATGGTGGCCCACATGAACATACCGGCACTGGATACCACCCGGCATTTACCTTCCACACTATCACCCCCTATTATTACCGGCCTGCTCAAAAATACACTGGGCTTTAAGGGGCTGGTGATTTCAGATGCGATGGATATGAAGGGTGTGGTCAAATTTTTCCCGGAGGGCGAAGCCGATGTAAGGGCCTTTGTGGCCGGGAATGATGTGCTGGAGTTGTCGCAAAACTCGGAGCGGGCCATCAAGCTGATGCGCAAAGCCGTGCGCAAGGGTAAAGTGAGCAAAGAAGACCTGGATTTGCGGGTAAAGAAAGTGCTTACCGCAAAATACTGGGCGGGCCTGAACCGGTATCAGCCCGTAAGTACCGAAGGCATGCCTGCCGACCTGAACCGGCCTGCGGCCACCGCACTGGTGCAGCAGTTAAGTGATGCAGCCGTAACGTTGCTGAAAGGCGACACTCTACTGCGTATGCTTAACCCGGCCAAAAAAACGGCCATCATCAGCATGGGCATAAAAACGCCTACTGTTTTTCAGCAGGAGTTGAAGAAAACATACGCCAACAGCACTTATTTTTTGGTAGATAAAGATATTACCACCGATGAACTGAACCAGATGCTGGCCAACCTGAAGGATTACGACCAGGTGATTGCCGGCATACACGATACCCGCACCCGCCCGCAAAGCCAGCTGAATTATACCGACCTGGTAAAGCAGTTGATTACCGAGGTGGCCGGCCATAAAAATACGGTGATCAGCCTGTTTGCCAACCCCTACACCATTACCAGCCTGCCCGGCATAGAAAAGGCGGGCGCTCTGCTGGAGTGCTACCAAAAGGATGAGGCTATGCAGCAGGCCGCTGTAAAAGTAATTACCGGCCAGCTGAAACCCACCGGCCGTTTGCCGGTAACCGTAAATGCACAGTTTAAGAACGGCGCGGGGTTGTAAAAGTTTCTATTTTAGGTATATAGTACCCGCAACAGCTTATGAAAATTGAACCGGTAGTAAAAAGAATAGCCCTGAAAGATACAGCCGAAGAACTGGAGAATCTGCGATATTGGTTATCCCGGCCGCCTCAAGAACGTATTGCAGCAGTAACCAAATTCGTTAAGTTCTCCTTAAGTCCCGGCCAGCGCATGGATAGAACCGTTTATACCAAAAGGAAAATGCATGACGCTTGATAAAATCTAATCCTGTCATTTCGACCGCAGGGAGAAATCCTCTGCCGCAGACCAGTCGCCCGAAGAAGATTTTTCCCTGCGGTCGAAATTACGGCTTAATTTAATTTGTTGTTCCCTGCTTTTTCTGTTTACATTACCATCCATGCAATCTCCCGAAGACAACCCCTGGCAAATTATCAGCGAACAGCCCGTATATGATAACCCCTGGATCGGGCTTACAGAATACCAGGTCATCAACCCTTCGGGCAAGCCGGGTATTTATGGTAAGGTGCACTTCAAAAATATAGCGGTAGGCATCATCCCGCTGGACGAAGAGCTGAATACCTACCTGGTGGGCCAGTACCGCTTTACCCTGAACCGCTACAACTGGGAAATACCGGCCGGCGGCTGCCCGGTGGGTACTGCGCCGCTGGAAACTGCACAGCGTGAGTTGTTAGAGGAAACCGGCTTAAAGGCGGATACCTGGGCACTGATACAAAAAATGGATTTGTCCAACTCCGTTAGCGATGAGGTGAGCGAGATTTACCTGGCCCGCGGCCTGCAGCAGCATGAGGCTGAGCCGGAGGAAACGGAACAACTCATCATCAAAAAAGTGCCTTTCAGTGAGGCTTACGGCATGGTTTGCCGCCATGAGATTACCGACAGCATGAGTGTGGCCGGCATTCTGCAAGTGCAGCTCATGTTGCTGGAAAGCCGCCTGCCTTAACAAACGGTCTTTACAAAATCAGCAAAAACCGTTATCTTTAGGGCCGACTTTATGAGAAAGTTTTTCGGCTATATTTTATCACCTTTTCATTACATTGTGTTTGGGTTGATGCTGGCAGTATTTCAGCCGGTGCAATGGGTATGCTATAACTGGCTGGGCTATAAAGCCCACAAGCGCGTGGTTGATGTCTTGAACGGCCTCATTACCGCCAATTACCTCCTGCTGGGCAACAGGGTTACCTTTACCAACCGCCAGCAGTTACCGCTGGGCCGCCCCCTCATTTTTGTAGCTAACCACCAGAGTTTATACGATATTCCGCCGCTCATTTACCACCTGCGGGCCTATCATGCCAAGTTTATCTCTAAGATCGAACTCACCAAAGGCATCCCCTCCATCTCTTATAATTTAAGGGTAGGCGGCGGCGCCAATATCGACCGTAAAGATCCGCGCCAGTCTATTCAGGAACTGGTAAAGTTTGGCACCCGCATGAAGGAGAACCGCTGGGGCGCCATTATATTTCCCGAAGGTACCCGCTCTGCCGATGGTTTGGTGCGCACCTTCCAATCGGCAGGGGTGGCTACCCTGCTCAAAAAGTGCCCCGAAGCGCTGCTGGTACCGGTGGCTATCCAAAACTCATGGAAAGTGGTACGCTACGGTATATTTCCGCTCAGCACATTTGAGCATTTGATTTTCCGGGTGCTTACCCCAATCGACCCTTCTGTTAGTAACGCCGCCAATGCAGTATTGCAGGCCGAGCAGGCCATTAGAGCGGATGTAGGCCAGGCGGTTTAGAAGAAAGGCACAGGAAAACAGGGTCAAGACTTAAAGAATGATGGCTTTAAATCTTATCAGCTTATTAAAAGTGTAACAAATCACTGCCAAAATTCGGGTTTTCGTTTCATCGGCTTATATTTAAGGCATTAACTGCCACCTGTTTGCTATGAAATATAAACTTTTACTCCCTTTTGCCTTATTTGGCTTGCCTGCTATAGCGCAAACTACCCTGATAAAGCGTGATGCTGCCATTGAGCAGATGAATAACGAGGTATCTGTCAAAAATATTGAAGCTATTGTACGCAAACTGGTGAGTTTTAAAACCCGCCATACCATGAGCGATACCCTTAGCAAAACTGAAGGCATCGGCGCGGCGCGCAACTGGATAAAGGCGGAGTATGAGCGCTACGCCAGGGAATCGGGCGGGCGCATGAAGGTGGAATTTGATACCTATACCCAGCAGCCCGATGGCCGGTATGACCAGCCTACGGTGCTGAAAAGCGTATTAGCGGTATTAAAAGGCACAGATCCGAACGATAACCGCATCTACATGGTATCGGGCCATTATGATTCGCGGGTTACGGATATAATGAACCGCAAATCAGACGCGCCCGGCGCGGTGGACGATGCCTCAGGCACGGCGGTGTCTATGGAGATGGCCAGGGTGATGGCCAAACGCAAGTTTCCGGCTACCATTATCTTTATGGCGGTGCCCGGCGAGGAGCAGGGGCTGAGCGGCTCGGGACACGTGGCGCAACGGGCCAAAACCGAGGGCTGGAACATTGATGCCATGCTGAACAATGATATTGTAGGTAACACCTATGGTATGGAAACCGGCCTGAAAGATAACCGCAGCCTGCGCATATTCAGCGATGGCATACCCTCCGTTGTGGTGGGCGGCCGCGATAGCGTGAGCCTGCGCCGCATGGCGCAGGCTGTAAGCAGTTTGGTGGGCAACGGCGGAGAATCAGATAGTCCATCGCGCGAACTGGCCCGCTATATTAAAGAGGTGGCCGAGCGGTATGTAGACCAGCTGGATATCAAAATGATTTACCGCCGCGACCGCTTTCTGCGCAGCGGCGACCATGTGCCCTTTTTGCAGCAGGGCTTCAGCGCCATCAGGTTTACCGAAATGAACGAGGATTTTAACCGCCAGCATCAAGACTTGCGCACAGCGGATAACATTAAATACGGCGACCTGCCCGAGTACGCCGATTATGATTACATACAAAAGGTAACACGGGCCAACCTCTCTACTTTGGCCAACCTGGCAATGGCCCCCGCCGAGCCGCAGAATGTGGGCATCAGCACCAGCGGCCTCACCAACCGCACCACCCTGAAATGGGCAGCGCCTAAGGCGGGTAAACCGGCCGGCTATTACATTTTAATGCGCGAAACCATCAGCCCCTACTGGGAAAAGAAGTTTTTTGTAACCGGTACCGAAGCTACGCTGGAGTATTCAAAAGACAATTACTTTTTTGCCGTACAGGCGGTAGATGCAGAAGGGCACGAAAGCCTGCCCGTGTTTCCGAAGCCGGTAAGATAAATCGATAGTTTAGCCGTTCAACAGCTGCCGGATAGTATCAGCAGACTCAATAACATCAAAGTTGCTGTCGGCTACGAACACTTTGGTAATGTTGCCGTCAAAGTCGGCAACTTCATAAAAATACTGAATATGGTCAGCATTGAAATAGATCTTGCGGTTATCGGGCGCTTCAGAGAGTTCGATGATGTTGGGCATATGGTTAAATGAATGGTACAAGTATCAACATCTGCCTGATGCACAAGTTTGATGTGATGATACCTTTCTTATTGAACAGACAGTAATCTTATGCTGAGAAACCGGAAATTAGTTTGGGCATGCTTAATGTGTTAACGTAGGTGTTTGATGCACCCATTCGTTACTGGTAACCTGATCTAAAATAAAATAGGCTACATCAGCCCGGGAAATGGCGCTGCCGCCTTTTGACCTGAACTTTGGCGATACCCGGAATTGCTTAGTGAGCGGGCCGTTGGTTAACCGCGAGGGCCTGACTACAACCCAATCCAAACCGGATGCTGCAATTATTCCCTCGGCTTTTAACATATCATCATATCCCTGTTTTAATACTAACGGCTTCAGTATATGCTTATATAGCCATACTTCGTTAGGGTCATCCACTACACCTGCAGAAGTACAAAAGATAAGTTTCTTTATTTTCAATGCTGCCATTGAACTTACCAGTACCGCAGCGCATTTCGAATACAAATCAGTTGATTTTTTACCAAATAACTTAGGTGTAAAGCCCAGCACAGAAATAACAGCATCGCAATTTACAATAGCCTTCCTGATTGTATCCGGGTCAAGGATATTCCCTTCAATAATGGTTAAATCATCCCCCGATAAATCAGCGGCATGCCTTACTAAGGCAGTTGTTTGGTAATTTCTGGCTATTGCTTGTTTTACCAATTCCCGGCCGGTAAGGCCGGTAGCTCCTAAAACGGCTAATTTCATTCCTTAGTAAGTAGATTTAATGATTTATTGTTTTGTAGCTGATTTAACTGTATGTGGAAAAGTTAAACCTTGAGATGTATTTGTTACTACAACCGGCAAAAATCTGATTATCCAATAAGATATAATAAAAACGCCCGCTTATTTAAGCAGGCGTTTTTATTATATGCAATCAGCTTAATTCATCTTATAAGGAGCAATCAGGTAAAACTCCGGTATCTGCACATCAAACAGGGTGTTATCTACCAGGCGTATCATCTGGTATTCGCCTTTCATGGTGCCCATATCGGTTTTCAGGTTACAGCCCGAAATATATTCGTGCGACTGGCCGGGCTCAATTACCGGCTGCTGGCCTACCACGCCTTCACCCTCCACATCCTTGTAGCTGCCGTTGGAGTCAAAAATGCGCCAGTGCCTGCGTAATAACTGCACCCCGAAATCGCTTAAGTTTTCAATGTTAATTTTGTAGGCAAACATAAAGTGCTCACCGGCCGGATTGGAATATTCCGGCTGGTACTGCGTTTCTACTGAAACTTTAACGCCTTCGGTAATTGTAGTCACCATTTTGCGGATGTTTTTGGTAAATCAAATATATTAACCTGCCAAACAACAATCAAGCCATTTCGGGCGAATATTTTTCGCGCACCCCGGCTAATATTTCGTCCAGTTCTTCCAGGCTGCCGGCGGTAACCAGCCGCATACGGTATTCCTTAAAATGATCGATGCCTTTAAAGTAATTGCTGTAATGGCGGCGCATCTCGAAGATACCCGTTTTTGGCCCCTTCCACTCAATGGATTTTTGCAAATGCGTACGGCATACCTCAATACGTTCCTCAATAGTTGGCCCGTCCATGTGCTGGCCGGTAGCAAAAAAGTGCTTCACTTCGCGAAATATCCAGGGGTAGCCAATAGCGGCCCGGCCAATCATCATGCCATCCACCCCATATTCCAGCCGCCAGTTGGCCGCTTTCTCCGGCGAGTCGATATCACCATTACCGAAGATGGGGATTTGGATGCGCGGGTTCTTTTTAATTTCACGGATCAATGTCCAGTCGGCCACGCCTTTATACATCTGGGCGCGGGTACGGCCATGTATAGTTAAGGCCTTAATGCCAATGTCCTGCAGGCGCTCGGCAACTTCGTAAACATTCTTGGTATTATCATCCCAGCCCAGGCGGGTTTTTACCGTAACCGGCAGGTGGGTGGCATTTACTACCGCCTTTGTCATGGCTACCATTTTATCAATATCCTGCAATAAACTGGCACCGGCACCCCGGCAGGCTACCTGCTTTACGGGGCAGCCGTAGTTGATGTCCATCAGGTCGGGGCCGGCAAGGGTAGCTATCTCGGTGGCCTCACGCATACTGTTGATATCGCTGCCAAAGATCTGGATGCCGACAGGCCGCTCGTATTCAAAAATATCGAGCTTCTGGCGGCTCTTGGCGGCATCGCGTATCAGGCCTTCCGAAGAAATAAACTCGGTATACATCATATCGGCCCCATTCTGCTTGCACACGTACCTGAAAGGCGGATCACTTACATCCTCCATCGGCGCCAGCAGCAGCGGAAACTCCCCTAAATCAATATTTCCTATTTGTACAGACATGATTATCTTTAACGGCTGCAAAAATACAAAATTTACAGCGTAACCATGGCTACAGTACACCCGCAAACCCAGATGCGTCCGGGCATCCAGTTTTTAGTTTTTATTGCGCTTACCATAGGGCTAATTGTAGCAGGCGGACTGCTTGCCTTCGGCATTATCCGGCTGGTATACGGCGCTGATGTATTTACGCATGTAAGCCAGATGAACATAACCACACCGGCAGAGGTACAGGCCTTGTGGGTATTGCAGGTAATAAGCACCAGTGTACCATTGCTGCTGATACCGCTGGTATTTGCCCAGTGGATTGTGCGCGAGCCGCACAGTTATCTGAAAGAAACCTTTGATTTTCCGCCGATGCTGTTAGTGCTTGTTTTTTCTATCATGCTGTTTTCCTCGCCGGTAATAGAGGTGCTCAGTAACATTAACCAACGCTTGATACTGCCGCCTGCGCTTAAAGGCTTAGAGGACTGGATGCGCAATTCTGAGAGAGCGGCACAAAAAGCCACCAACCTGCTGCTAAAAATGGACAGCATCGGAGATCTCATTAAGGCATTATTATTGGTAGGCTTGTTTACCGCTGTAGCCGAAGAACTAATGTTCAGGGGGGTACTGCAAACTATTTTTACCCGGTGGACCCGCAACCCGCACACGGCGATATGGATTACGGCTGCCCTGTTCAGCGCCTTCCACATGGAGTTTTACGGCTTTTTGCCCCGGCTGATGCTCGGCATCCTGTTTGGTTATTTTGTATACTGGAGCGGCAGTATCTGGACGTCGGTTTGGGCGCATTTCATCAATAACGGAACGGCTGTAGTAGTTACTTACCTGTTTCAGCATAAAAAAATTGACATTAACCCGGAAAATCAGCATGTGTTTGATTATAAGGGCTATGTGTTAAGTATTATAATTACCGTATTTTTGCTGTATACCTACCGGGCCACTGCCAGGAAAGGTTATCAGGAACGCCACAGCTAATGGAAAAAAACTGGACCAAGATATATACCTCCACTAATTATATACAGTCTGAAATTGTAAAGCAGGTGCTGGTTGAACACCAGATTGATGCCGTATTGCTCAACAAGCAGGATTCATCGCACCGCACTTTTGGCCACATTGAAGTTTATATACACCGCGAAGATTTTGGCCAGGCCGTCGAGCTGCTGATTGCCAACCAGATTGCCTTATGAAAACACGCGCCATTACGGGCTTATTCTTTATTGTAGTGATGATTGGCTCTATGCTGGTCAATAACTATGTGTTCAGTATATTTTACCTGCTGCTCAGTGTGCTTTGCCTGCAGGAATTTTATAATTTAATAAAGCATGGCGGTGTACAACCCAACAGCAGTGCCGGTTTATTTGCAGGCGGCTTTATATACCTGGCTTTTGCCGCGTTAGGTTATGTCAGCAACGGCTATATCCTGGTGGCGCTGCTGCCGGTGGTGCTTATCAGTATTTTTGTGCAGCAGTTATTTAAATTTTCGCCTGCACCGTTTACCGATATTGCCTATACTTATTTAGGGCTGATTTTTGCCATCATGCCCTTTTGCTTTTTCCATGCGCTGGCCTTTGTGCAGCACGGGGCATTCAACTTTCATTTCCCGCTGGCCTTTTTTATCATGCTGTGGGCTAATGATACCGGCGCTTACCTGGTGGGCCGCTTTCTGGGCCGCACCAAGCTGTTCGAGCGGCATTCGCCTAAAAAAACCTGGGAGGGCTTTTTTGGCGGAGTAGCCATCAGTGCGCTGGCGGCTTTTGTGATCAGCCGCTTTTTTCCTGAACTGCAGTGGCGGCAATGGGTATCGGTGGCCGTACTTATCGGCTGCTTTGGTACCTTAGGCGATTTAACGGAATCCATGCTGAAGCGCAGTCTTAATATTAAAGATTCCGGCAACCTGCTGCCCGGCCACGGCGGCCTGCTCGACCGCTTTGACGGCCTGCTTTTAGCAGCACCGGTTGTATTTACTTACCTGTATTTTATCTTTAATTTATAAATTTGCTAAATTAAATACTTAGTTTAACACTGCATGACCATACATAAAGAAGGTTACACCTCCATTGCCCTTTGCATCCTGTTCATTTTTGTGCTGAATGCGCTGGTGCATTTTTTTTACCCCGATGTGCAAGGCCTGCGGTGGTTTGTCTACCTCCTTTCTTTCCTGCTGTTTGTGATTGTGCTGCAATTCTTCCGCAGTCCGCGCTTTGAGGCGGCCACCGGCGACCAGCAGGTAGTTTGCCCTGCCGATGGTAAGGTGGTGGTGATTGAGGAAACTGAGGAAACGGAGTACCTGAACGACAAGCGTATTCAAGTTTCGGTATTTATGTCGCCGGTAAACGTGCACGTCAACCGTAACCCTGTTGCGGGTGTGGTAAAATATTTCAAATACCATCCGGGTAAATACCTGGTGGCCTGGCATCCAAAGTCCTCTACCGAAAATGAGCGTACCACTATTGCGGTAGAGAGCAAGACCGGCTTTACCGTGCTGTTCAGGCAAATTGCCGGTGCGCTGGCCCGCCGTATTGTATGGTACGTAAAGGAGGGCGAAGAAGTAGCGCAGGGCCAGCAATTTGGCTTTATTAAATTTGGTTCGCGTGTGGATATTTTTTTACCTTTAGGCTCAAAGGTGCTGGTAGGTTTGGGCGAAAAGGTAAAAGGCGGCCGCACCATACTGGCCGAACTGCCTGACGGTACTAATGCTACTTTATAAACTATTATTTTAAACCCTTATAAACTAAACAAATGAAAAAATTAGCTTTTATGATGGCGCTGGCCATGTCAGTAGCTTCAGTTCATTCTTTCGCCGGCGACAAAGACAAGGGCGTTAAAGCGAAAAAAGAAGAAAAATGCGCTTCAGGAAAATCATGCTGCAAAAAAATGAGCAAGATGGCTGCTGAGGCCAAAGACAAAGCAGCCTAAGCTGTTTGCATCTTATTTGGAAGCCGCCTGATAATTCAGGCGGCTTTTTTTGTGAGCGCTCAGGATGACAGTTTAGCTTTGTGCAAGCTGCTGCCGGTAATCCCTCCGCCAGTCCACAAATCCCTTTAGTGCAAGTAAGGTATAGATGCCGAACATAAAGGCGGTAGGCTGCAGGTGCTTGGCCAGGTAAACGCCCGTGTAGATGATATCTACAAAAATCCAGATCAGCCAGTTTTCTGCCACTTTACGGGCCATCAGCACCTGCGCTATTAAACTGCAAACGGTACAAAAGCTATCGAGATAGGGGAAAGCAGCGGGTTTGTAGTGCAGCACCGGCGCCAGGCTCACCAGCGCATAACCTAATAGCGGCGTTACCAGTGAGGTAATTAATATAAAAGTAATTACCTGCGCCCGGCTGATGCGCTGCACCGGCACTTTAGGGGCATTGGCCGGCCTGCGGCTCCAGTAATACCAGCCATAAATGTTGATACCGAACAGGTAGATGTTCTGCCCCATATCAGCATACAGCGCCTGTTCCCTGAATATATAAACGTAGATGCCGGTACTGATGATGGCAAAAGGCCAGTTCCAGATATTGTTAATGGCTGCCAGGTACACACAGAGCAGACCGGTTACTACCCCGGTCAGTTCTAAACTGCTTTGCTGTTGCAGCCAGGAAGAGAAACTTAATGTACAGATAGGCAGATGTGCAAGTGTGCAGATTAAAATATCAATCATTTTAGCAATCTCAAAGCTTAAACCCAGATATTTTATGTGTACTAATCATCTGCACATTTGCATATCCGCACATCCAATACATTTGCTTACCAGATGATCACCCGCTTATCGGGCGCTAAATACATTTTATCGCCGGGCTTTACATTAAAGGCTTTATAAAATTCGGGCGTATCCATAAACGGGCCGTTCACGCGTAGAAAGCCGGGTGAGTGTACGTCTGTTAAAATCTGGTTAGCAAGTGATTCATTACGGGTTTGGCCCAGCCAGCCAAGCGCGTAGCCCAAAAAGAACCGCTGTAACGGTGTTAGGCCATTAATGCTTTTACCGGCTTTATACTGCGCCGTTTTTTCAAAGGCGGTTAAGCCAATGGCAATGCCGCCCAGATCGGCAATGTTTTCGCCCAGTGTGGCCTTGCCGTTAATGTGCAGGCTGTCCAGCACTACATAATTGTTAAACTGGTTTACCAGCATTTGCGCACGGGCGGTAAATTTAGCAGAGTCCTGCGCGGTCCACCAGCCTTTCAGGTTGCCTTTGGCATCATACTGCCGGCCCTGGTCATCAAAGCCATGCGTAATTTCATGGCCGATGGTAGAGGCGGCGGCATAGCCATACACCACGGCATCATCCACCTCGCTATCCTTTACCCCCGGAATCATAAACTGGGCCGCAGGCAGGGTAATTTCGTTATTGGACGGGCTATAGCTGGCGTTATAGGTTTGCGGCGTCATGCCCCATTCCCAATGCTCCACCGGCTTGCCTAATTTGGCCGCATTATTCAGGTAGGCCCAGTGCCTGGCCTGTATCACATTACCGGCATAGGAGGCGCGGCTGATGCTGAGCGTTGAAAAGTCCTTCCACCGGTCGGGGTAACCCACTTTGGGATGAATAGCATTCAGTTTAACCAGCGCTTTTTGCTTGGTGGCAGGGCTCATCCAGTTGAGTTTCTGTATGTGCTCGCTGTACGCCTGTCGCATGTTCTCCACCATACTGGCATAGCGCTGCTTGGTTTGCGCCGGAAAGTATTCTTTTACAAACAGTTGCCCCAGCAGTTCGCCCATCAGGCTGTTTTCGGTATCCAGCACCCGTTTCCAGCGTGGTAACTGCTCCTTGCGGCCGGCCAGCACCGTACCGGTAAACCTAAAGTTCTCATCATTCAGCGCCTGTGTCAGGTACTGGGCATTCGCCGTCAGCACCTTCCAGCGCAGGTAGGCCTTCCAGTCGGCCAGGCTGAAGGTTTTCAGGGCGGTATTCACTGCCCGGTAATATTCGGGCTGCCCTACAATTACGGTATCTACGCCCTTTAATTCTAAATTGCTGAAAACCGTATGCCAGTTAATTAACGGCGTTAGCTGGTTAAGGCGGGCTACCGGCATTTTATTGTAGTTGCGGTAGGGGTCGCGCATTTCTTCCAGCTTGCGGTTGCTGTCGGCCAGAAAGTGTTCAATCTTATATACACTGCCGGCGGCATTGGCAGCTGCTTCCCGGTTCAGGCCGGAGAGCTGCATCATAGCGGGCAGGTACTGGTTCTGGTAATCGTTACGGATGCGGGTGGTGCGGGCATCCGTTTTAAAATAGTAATCGCGGTTGGGCAGGCCCAGGCCGCCCTGGCGCATCTCCACAATCATCTTCGAGCTGTTCTTATCATCCTGCCCCACACCGGCATTAATGAAGTTGCGTGAGCCCCGGGTAGTTAAATAAGCCGCAGCCTGCAGCAGCCCGTTAATATCCTTAGCCGCCTCAATGGCATTTAGCTGCGGCTGCACCGGGGCCAGGCCCTGCTTTTCTATACCGGCGCTGTCCAGCCCGCTGTAATAAAAATCGCCTATCTTTTGCGTGGCTGTGCCTTGCGCCGCATGGGCGTTCAGGGCGTCTTCGTTCAGTTTTCTTAAACGCTGGCGTATGTCTTCGCCCACCACGTTACCAATACCCCAGCTGGAATAGGCGGCCGGTATCGGGTTGCGCTTCAGCCACCCGCCGTTGGCATAGCTGAAAAAATCGTCCTGCGGCTTTACCGAGGTATCTAAATTATCATAAACCGGGTCGGGGTGCAGTATATGGAAGGTATAGGCGCATAAGGAAAGTGCGCCGGCAGCCAACAGGTAAGCTGCTTTTTTTACGGGTAATAACTTTGTGTTCATCATCTCTACAGCCTCAAACTTACTCAAAAAAATGCTTTTTGAAACATCGTTGTTACGTAGCTTTTGGTGCTGTTAACAATGAACAATAATGAGTAATATGCAGCCACCAACAGGCAGTATCATATAGCAATATCAAAGGTTTGGAAAGCCGGTAAAAATGTGTCAATCCGATGATGATTTTATTATATATGTAAGGCACTGTTTGCCGTTTGTAAACAGTGCCTTATCAACTGCGTTGGTGCGGTTATTATAATGAGCAGCAATAAAACATTATTTACAGTATTGCTATTCTATTAAGCCGGAGGCAGACGCACAGTTGCCCCGTATTTTACACGAGCTACTTTAACAATATAGGCATAGGTATTGATGTTGATTTATTATCCTGAATTAAAAGCAGTAAAGCAAATGTTTAGAAACGTATATATAACGATGCTGGTAGGCGCTGCACTGGCCTGCAAGGCATCCCCCTCAACGCCAAAAAAGGTAAATGGCTCCAATGATTTGCAGCCCGACCAGCAGCAGAGTGTGGTAGCAAAGGAAGTGGCCTCCATGATATCTACCTACAACTATAAGAAGGTAACGCTTAATGATTCCATTTCGGGCGTTATATTTGACCGTTATGTGAAGGCAATGGATGAGAACCATAACTATCTGCTGGCCTCGGATATCAAGGATTTTAATAAATACCGTACTGTACTGGATGACGACCTGAAGGCCGGTAACCTGAACAATGTGTTCTACATGTTCAATGTGTACCAGAAGCGGTACATGGAGCGGGTGCGCTATTCGCTTACCCAGTTGAATAAAAATTTTGATTTTAACAGCAACGAAACGTTTACCTATGACCGGGACAACCTGCCCTGGGTAGCTTCGGAGAGTGAGATGAACGAGCTGTGGAGCAAGCGGGTGAAATATGATTTACTCAACCTGAAACTGGCTACGCCGGATCTGGCTAAAGATCGTCAAACGCTGAAGAAGCGTTACGAGAACTTATTGTCGCAGGCCGGTAAGCTGTCTAACCAGGATGTGTTCCAGGCCTTTATGAATGCCTTTACCGAGGCCATCGATCCGCATACCAATTACTTTAACCCGGCTAACGCAGCGCAGTTTAATATCGAGATGTCGCGCTCGCTGGAAGGTATTGGCGCTTCACTGCTGTCGGATAATGAGTATGTCACCATTAAATCTGTCGTGGCTGGCGGCCCGGCCGATAAAAGTCACCAGATTAATATTGACGACCGCATTGTGGGCGTAGCGCAAGGTACCAATGGCGAATTTCAGGATATTGTAGGCTGGCGTACCGATAATGCCATAACGCTGATACGCGGTGCCAAAGGCACCATAGTACGCTTAAAGTTGCTGCCCAAAGGCAAAGGCGCTTCTGACCAGCCCAAGATTGTACAGATGGTTCGGGAAAAGATTGTATTGAAGGACCAATTAGCCAAGAAAGAAATTCGTACATATAACCTAAATGGCAAAACCGTAAAGGTGGGGATCATCAATGTACCTGCATTTTACCTGGATTTTAACGCTTACCGCGCTAACGACCCTAACTACCAAAGCACCACCCGCGATGTACGCAAGATTTTAGATACCCTGAAACGTGAGAATGTAGACGGCGTGGTGCTGGATTTGCGCCAGAACGGCGGGGGATCGCTGATGGAAGCTATTGAGCTGACCGGTTTATTTATTAAAAGCGGCCCGGTGGTACAGGTACGTGATACCCGTAACCGTATAGAGGTAGACGAAGATGAAGACCAGGGCATTGCCTGGACCGGCCCGATGGCGGTACTGGTAGACCGTTTCAGCGCCTCAGCCTCAGAGATTTTTGCAGGTGCTATACAGGATTATGGCCGCGGTTTGATCATCGGTTCGCAAACCTACGGTAAGGGTACGGTGCAAAGCGCCATTGATTTGGATAAGGTAATCAGCCCTTCGGTGCGCGATATGCTGTCAAACATGACCGGTGGTAAATTAGGCAGCAAGAGCACAGCTTCGGGCAGCCAGCCAAAATTTGGCCAGTTAAATTTAACAATGGCTAAATTTTACCGCATCAGCGGCAGCTCTACCCAGCACAAAGGGGTAATGCCCGATGTTGCATTTCCATCGGTTATACCATTAGATAAGTACGGCGAGGATACCGAGCCGTCTGCCCTGCCTTTTGATGTGATACAGCGCAGCAATTACACTAAGGTGGGCGATTTTACCGGCGTGGTGCCGCAACTTACCCAACTGCACCAGCAGCGTATGGCCAATAATGTGAACTATAAATACCTGCTGGATGATTTGCAGGAATTTAAAAAGCGCGATGCCGAAAAGAGCATTACCCTGAATGAAGATCAATTAAAGCAACAGCGCGATGCCGATGATAAACGCTCGACTGAACGCGATAATCTGCGCCGTGCAGCTTTAGGCTTATCGCCGCTTAAAAAAGGCCAGGCACGCCCTAAAAATGAAGATCTGGACTTTTTGAAGATAGAAGCCGGGCAAATCCTGACAGATTATATTTCTTTAGGTAAAGCCAATAACTTAACCAATGTAACGGGTAGCAATTAAATTCTGCCTCAGTGCGATACCATATAAACATCCCGGCCCCGCAAGGCCGGGATGTTTGCATTTAAAACCAAATGTATTACCTGCGGGTTATCTGTACTCATGACTAAAACACCCCTTCTTGAATTTACGGACAAAGGCATTTACTGTAAAAAAGGTAAATTCTATATCGATCCCTGGCTGCCGGTGGATGATGCTGTAATTACCCACGCCCATGCCGACCATTCTTATGCAGGCCACAAACATTACCTGGCCCACCACCTGTCACGCGAGGTAATGAAATACCGCCTGGGCGACATCAACCTGCAAACTATAGAATACGGCGAAACGGTGAACAAGAACGGCGTGCAGATCACCATGTACCCGGCAGGGCATGTCATCGGTTCGGCACAAATCAGGGTGGAAAGTCAGGGTGAAATTTGGGTGGTTTCAGGCGATTATAAGGTAGAGGATGATGGTGTTTGCGCACCTTTTGAGCCGGTGCGTTGCCATCATTTTATTTCGGAATGTACCTTTGGGATGCCCGTGTACAAGTGGGCGCCGCAAAGCCAGTTGTTTGAAACCATGAATAACTGGTGGCGCTATAATGTGGAGCATAACCTGGCTACGGTAGTGGTAGGTTACTCGCTGGGCAAGGCGCAGCGCATACTGCAAAATCTCGATTTATCCATCGGTAAAGTATATACGCACGGCGTAATTGAAAATACCAACGAGGCCCTGCGCCGCAATGGCATCATTCTGAACCCTACCGAGCGCATTACGCCCGAAAGTAATAAGGAAGAAGTACGTAAAGGTATCATCATTGCGCCGCCCTCCTCGGTAGGTACGCCCTGGATGCGCAAGTTTCAACCGTATAGTTTCGGTTACTGCTCCGGCTGGATGGCCCTGCGCGGGGCCAAGCGTCGCCGTGCGGCGGATAGGGGCTTTGTCCTTTCCGACCATGCCGACTGGGACGGTCTGATAAGCGCCATTGATGCCACCGGCTGCGAAAAGGTGTATCTCACCCACGGCTACACGGCCAGCTTTGCCCGCTACCTGAGCGGCATCGGCTTTGATGCACATGAGGTGCATACGCTGTATGGTAACGATGAAGAAACCCCACCCATCCTCCCCGAAGGGGAGGGGAGTATTGGTGAACCTGATAGTAAATCAATAGAAAGCCTCCCCCTCGGGGTGGTTGGAGGGGTGATATGAGAAGCTTTGCCCAACTCTTTACCTCGTTAGACGAAACGAACAAGACCAACGAGAAGGTACGCGTAATTAAGGAATACTTTGAATGCGTACCCGATACGGATAAGATGTATATGCTGGCGCTGTTTACCGGCCGCAACCCCAAGCGGCAGATCAACGCCACGCAGATACGTAACTGGGCCATCGAGGCCTCGCACATACCGGCATGGCTGTTTGAGGAGAGCTACCATGTGGTAGGCGATCTGGCCGAAACCATTGCCCTGCTGCTGCCCCAGCATAACCAAAGCAGCAATAAAACCCTCACCGAATGGATGGGCGAGATCACATCCCTGGGCACCCTGCCTGAAGAAATGCGCAAGGCCTGGCTGCTGGAGGCTTGGGCCACGCTGGATGCACAGGAACGCTTTGTGTTTAACAAGTTATTAACCGGCAGTTTCCGGGTAGGGGTATCGCAAAACCTGGTGATCAAGGCGCTGGCCGAGATAACGGGCATGGAGGCCTCGGTGCTTACCCACCGGGTAATGGGCAACTGGAAGCCGGAGGTATACCAGTACACCGAACTGGTGGAACCCGGCGGTGCGCTGGATGATGTATCGCGCCCCTACCCCTTCTTTCTGGCTTACCCCATACAGGAAACCTCGGAGCGGCAAAAGACCCATGAGGATCTGCAAACTGCTTTAGGCGATGCCTGCGAGTGGCAGGCCGAATGGAAATGGGACGGCATACGTGCCCAACTGATTAAGCGCGACGACCAGATTTTCATCTGGAGCCGGGGCGAGGATCTGGCAACGGATAAGTTCCCGGAGCTGCATGCCTTTTTGCAGGAGCTGCCCAACGGTACCGTGATTGACGGCGAACTGCTGAGCTTTAAGGATGGGCAGCCGTTATCCTTTAACTTTCTGCAAACCCGCATTGGCCGCAAAAATTTGACGAAGAAGGCATTGGAGGAAAGCCCTGTTGCAGTAATTGCCTATGACTGCCTGGAATATGATGGCGAGGATATCCGCTACAAAACGCAAACCGAGCGGCGCAAATTGCTGGAAGGTTTACAGGCGGCGACTACGCATCCTGAACTGTTCCGCATTTCGCAACTGATTGAGTTTGATAGCTGGGAAGATTTGGCTGGCGTGCGCGACCAATCGCGCGCAATGATTGCCGAGGGGCTGATGCTGAAGCGCAAGAGCGCCCACTACCAGGTAGGCCGCCGCCGGGGCGACTGGTGGAAGTGGAAGATCGACCCCTTGTCGGTAGATGCCGTAATGATTTACGCCCAGAAAGGCCACGGCCGCCGCGCCGACCTGTATACCGACTATACCTTTGCCGTATGGGACGGCGACCGCCTGGTGCCCTTCGCCAAAGCCTACTCCGGCCTTACTGATACGGAAATTAACAAGGTAGATGCCTTTGTGAAGCGCAACACCATCGAAAAATTTGGCCCGGTACGCACTGTAAAACCCGAGCTGGTGTTTGAGATTGGCTTCGAGGGCATCAACAAATCTACCCGCCATAAATCGGGCGTAGCCCTGCGCTTCCCCCGCATCCTGCGCTGGCGGCATGATAAGCCAAAGGAGGAAGCGGACACAATTGAGAGTTTACGGGCGTTGCTGGGGGAGTAGAGAGTGGCTGGAAACTACGTGCGCAGGGGTGTGAAGTTGGAAACTTCGCACAACGGAGATATTAGAAGCTCTAAATCTATTTAATAAATAATTGATTGACGACTGAAGCCGGATAAATTTTTACCGTTCCATCAAAATACTGAACTTTTATTGAATTTACTTTTACTGTTTCAATTATTGAAGAGAAGTAAAGATCTGTCCAATCATAACTACCTGCATCACTTACATCGATTGGGCCTATAGCCCTAACTGTTTTTGTTGATATTAAGTCATTGACAGCATTTAATGCTTTAACTGTAATGTATATATACTTTATCCTTTTCTTGGAGAAATTAAAGAAACTGATTTTGAACCCTGTAACATAATCAGAAGATGACTCAGATAAATTTATTTTAAAATCTGAAATACCTAATTGTAATTTTCGAGGACCGTCAAAGTTTAAAAACGTATAATCGTTTAAAAGACCATTTTCAAAATGCAATTGAAATTGACCCTTAGCATAGAAAAAAGTTTTACCCTTGTATAAAGATTCATTATCAAACTCATTGTCAGGAGTACCCAACAAACTTTTAATCATTAACGTATCTACATTCGACATTTCCTTCAAATGATCAAAATCATAGTCGAATGTGCCAGTGCGATAATATTTAATATGATTAAAATTATAAATATCTTTTAGGGCACTTATGGAATCATTACTTTCAACCGCTACAGCTTGGTGTTTTAAAGGTATATAATAAACTGTATGTAAATTATTCTTATTACCCACAATATAGGTACGCGTTGTCTCACCAAAAGATTTTCTTATTTGACCGTATGTTTTTACAGTATCAAAATTAAGCCTATGCCCTGAAGGAGAAAATACTTTAACTTGGGCATTAATTTGTTTTGCCGATAAAATACATATAATACTGAATAAAAAAGCAATAAGAATTTTAGAAATGGAGACTTTAATGGCTTTAACAGAAAACATATAGGTAATATTTTATTCTTTTATGTAAGAAACCTAAATGATAACACTATTATGTATCTCGCAATCAAAAGATTTCTCATCAAATTTTATGGCAAATTAATATATTACAGCCTAATTTTATAATTAATATTTTCAAAATGGATAACGCAATTAAGGATTTACAAACAATAATGTTTATTGCTGGCCTCATACAATTCTTTCTGCTTTGTGCTTTTATTGCATTGGTTGCAGATGTATCGGCCTTACGCACCCGATTTTTATCTCGGAACCCTTCGTATTGGATGAGCCAGTATAATAAATCAATCGCCTTGCACCGCCCCGATCAAGCTTTGCGAGCACTTGAAGAGTTTATATGGTATAAGCAAAACGGGCAGTTGAAAGGTAAAGCTTATGCTAAACTTAAAGTGGAGTATGAAAGCAGGTTCAATGAATTGGGCGGTAAATTTCCCAAAGAAATGATTTAATTCTTTCTTTCGCGAAATTTCCAATTTCGCACCCCTATGCCTGAGATGCATAGTTTAGTATTTATCAAATATGGGCTTGTCCCTTGGTGTCCATATACACGCTTTTTGCCCGCAGGCTTTTAGCGCGTTATTGGCCCAGGTGTTACAGGTGTAAAATAGGTTATATCTTCTTTTGGCCTCATAAAAAGCATCGTGGTCATCATAATTGGCGGTGGTCTTTATGTTGATCACGTTGCCGTTTGCATTCGTTTGCAGGCTGCTTTCAATATACCCAATCAGCCTTAAATATTGTTCCCTGCTGATGTCGATCTTTTTACATGATGAACCTTCGCGCAATCTGTTATGAAACGTTGCGTGTATGGCCGAAGTGCTTAAACCAAAGGCTGCCTTAAAAGCAACGCTGAATTTTAGCTGTGCCCAGGTGGGTGTGTTCAGATAAAAACCCTTATCGCCCCAGCCAAAGGCCACCAGTTTTGCATTGGTATCGGGCCTGATTACATTGTTAAAGCTAATTTCCCGGCTCCAGTCTTTATCTGCTGATTTTAATGGAACCACTATATCTGTGTGCACACCGTTGGTAAGGATGTAGATAGTAATGTTTTTGTTTGATCCCGCTTCCGCAGGTACGCTGATTGCTGGTATGGTAAAGGCAGCAATTAAGTAAACAGCCACAAACCCGATCAGGCTTAGCACTGTGTACATGATAACTTTAAGCAGTTTTTTCACCTGTTTGATATATCGGTTTAAGCTTAATACACTTTTAAAGCCAAGGTAACCCTCTCCAAAGCAAAGAAATAGCAGTTGTTGACCCTTTGATAAAGACACATCGCATTATCAGGTTTATATATCCGTTGTGCTGAGTTTCCAACTTCGCACCGCTATGCCTGTAGTTTGCAACTACAGAAATACCAATATTGTACAAAGCTTCCAGTTTCACACAACTGTATAAAAACAATTTACTTATATAGTATTCTTATTCAGCAACGCTATCATCTCCCCGGTAGTTAATACTGTAGCAAACTCATTGTTGAGCTGGGCAAGTGCCGTTAAGTGCATGGTTTCTGCGTTGTACTGTTCGCCATTAATGCCTGTTTTAGCGAATGTTGCCGTTGCATCCGAAATCAGATAGGTATAATAGCCATAATTACCTGCCATTCGGGTGGTGGTTGAAACGCAATGATCTGTAGTAAGCCCCACAATAATTACATGCCGGATACCTTTTTCATCAAGCACTTCATTTAGGTTGGTTCCAATAAACGAACTGTTGACCGATTTTTTAATGATCAATTCATCACCTGACGGAGCTGTAATCTCTTTAAAAGCGTTTCCCGGATTGCCCTCTGCATGAAGCGCTTCCGGGCTAACTGAACAATGCTGGATATGAACCAGAAACAGATGATGTGCCCTGAAATAATCAAGTAAAAGCTTACTGTTATCTTCAGCATCAGGATTGTTTCTTTCACCTCCCCAATAAGCAATGTCATCAAATGCTTTTTGTATATCAATTAAAATCAGCGCGGTTTTTTGTGGGTTTATCATGTTTAAAGATAGATAACAAACTATCGCTTCTATGTAAAATATCAGGTTCTTTATGGAAAGAAATGAGCCTATAATGAACCATATAGCGTTGTAACCGTTATTTGTATAGCAAGTAACAGACACGAAATTAATTAAGCAAAATTATATGAGCACAGAAAAAGCCATTTTGGCAGGCGGTTGCTTTTGGGGTGTAGAGGAATTGTTCAGGCAGCAGCCGGGCGTACTATCAACACGGGTGGGCTATACCGGCGGCGAAGTACCGAACGCCACCTACCGCAACCACGGCACCCATGCCGAGGGCATTGCCATTGAGTTCGACCCGGACCAGATTTCTTACCGCAAGCTGCTGGAATATTTTTTCCAGATACATAACCCTACTACCCGCAACCGGCAGGGCAATGATGTGGGCGCCTCCTACCGTTCGGCTATCTTTTACCTGAACGATGCGCAAAAGCAAACGGCAGAACAGTTAATTGCAGAAATGGAAGCCTCCGGCAAATGGCCCGGTAAAATTGTTACCGAAGTGGTACCCGCAGGCGATTTCTGGGATGCCGAGGAAGAGCACCAGGATTACCTGCAGAAACACCCGTACGGCTACACCTGCCACTACGAGCGGCCGGAGTGGGCACTGTAAATTTTAACATGATAAAAATGCCTGTTGCCATACAACTACAGTAGAGCAACAGGTGTTTTTGTATATAGATTGTTAATGTTATAGATATAAACTATTTGATAATTTTATCTTATAGCTACATTCAATAACGGATTTTCTTTTACTAATTTAAGCAAGTAATTGCCGCTCAATGTTAAAGCGCAGAAAAGACTGCTGATTTTTGGTAAAGCAAAATGATGTTTGAGAAGTTATAGAAAGTCTATGAGTGCTATCCTCCACATTTTGAACGGCGATGCTACCCTGCACAGTTTTGAACAAACCGGACTGGAAGGGGATATAATTATCTGGCGTGAAGTATTATCCGAAGGGCCGCTCAGCGCTGATATTACGGCCGCCGGTTTCTGGAACGAGCGTAAGCAGTGGGTCATACAGGCGTTTGATGACAGCGCAGAAAACTACGACCGGAAAGTGATAGCCGAACTTGCCAAACTGAATGAGCCGTATGAAGAGATTAACCTTTGGTTCGAGTTCGACCTGCATTGCCAGATCAACTTACTGGGCGTAATGCAACTGCTGAAACGCCAGGTCGATCTGTCGCAGCCTAAAATTTATCTCATCAGCCCTGATGATTACCCGGAGGTAACCGATTTTAGGGGGATGGGCCAGCTCAACGGCAATCAGCTGGAAGATTTATATGATGGCCGCCTCGGTATCAGTGAAGTAGATTTTTATGTAGCCGATATTGCCTGGAAACTTTTGGTAAACAATAACCTGATGGAGCTGAAGCAATGGACCGATGCCCATAAGTACTGGGGCAACCTGCACTGGCTGCAGGCCGCCCTGCTGGCCCACGTGAACCGCCGCACTGCGGATGCTGCCGGGCTGAACAGCGTGGAGCAGGCATTATTGAGTATTTATCAGAGCGGCGTAGCACAAAAGCAGGAATTGTACAACCGTTTCTGGCGGCAATACCCTATTTATGGTATGGGCGACTGCGAGTTGGATTTATATTTGTCATCGTTGCAGCAAAAGCAGCAGCTTCATATTCATGAGTAACCGTAAAGCCTACCTCATTAGTGGTGCAGGCAGTGGCATTGGCCGGGCCATTACCAAACAGTTAGCCGCCGCCGGGCACCAGTGCCTGCTGCTGGGCCGGCATACCGACGCGTTAACACATACCCTGCATATTTTGCAGGGTACCGCCCACCAGGTAATCAGCGCCGATATACGCGACACCGAAAGCCTGCGCATGGCCGCTTATCAGCTAAGCCATATTTCCATTAATGGCCTGATAGCCAACGCCGGTATCGGCGGCGAAAATTATTGGGATAATGATGACCGCTGGGGCGATATCATCAGCACCAACCTTACCGGCACCTATAATTTTGTAAATACCTTTTTGCCGCAACTGCGCAAGGCCGATAATGAAAAGCATATTGTAATTACCTCATCCGTACTGGCGCGTTTGGGCGTGGCTAACTATTCGGCCTATTGCGCCTCTAAGGCGGGGTTGTTAGGGCTGATGCGCTCGTGGGCGGTGCAGCTGGCGCCGGAGCAGATACTGGTAAACGCCATTTGCCCCGGCTGGGTAGATACCCAGATGTCGCAGGAGGGATTGCAGGGCATTGCCGATGGCATCGGTATCAGTAAGCAGGAGTTTTATGATATTGCCATGCAAAGCGTTCCGTTGCGCCGCATGAGCCAGCCCGAAGAAATTGCCCAGTTGGTAAGTTACCTGCTCAGCCAGCGTTCCATCACCGGCCAGGCACTGGATATTAATTGCGGGGCGGTGATGAACAGTTGAGGATAGAAGCAAGAAGCAAGAATCAAGATTAAGGATGTTTTTACGTACTTGTCTTGGCTCTTGATTCCTGGTTCCAAAAATCACCGCGCGGTTATGGTGAATGGTACCGAGTGCTCACTTTCATTCTTTAAACGGTCGATGGCGGTTACCGCATAAATATACCTTTTGCCTGGCTGTGCCGTATCATCTTCAGCCGAAAGCGCAGCGTTGTACTGAATGCTGATAATGTTGGCCGGGTTACTGAAATCCAGTTTATCCTCTTCATTAAAACGGTACACTACATAGCCATATACCGGCTCTTTGTCATGCGCAGGCAGCGGCGCTTCCCAGTGCAGCAATACTTTGTTGCGCTCGGTGTGTGCAGCTAATTGCCGGGGTGTATTGGGAGCTATCGAATCCAGCCAGAGCATTACCGGCGGCAACGCCTTGTACCGGTAATAATGGCTGCGCAATGAATCGGTAAAACCCAGCCGGTTACTTTTCAAAGAAGCTGAACTAAAGAAGATACTGCCCTGCACCCGCGGATTGTTGCGCATATACCGTATCTGTGCCGGTAACTGGTCGGGCAGTTTAAAGCCGGGCGAACGCGGCTCATTGATACGGTAAGCTGCCTGGCCTATGTACAGGTGATGCCCGTTGGTTTGCAAACTCCACCAGTCTACCAGTTTTTCAAAAGCCGCCGAACGGTTATTAAAAGGCCAGTACAATTGCGGACTGATGTAATCAATCCAGCCTTCGTTTATCCACCTGCGGGTATCGGCAAACTGCTCTACATAAGAAGCGCCGCCATTGGTAGCCGAGCCGTCGGCCCCCTGACTGGCATTTTTCCAGATACCAAAGGGGCTGATGCCAAACTTCATCCGGGGTTTATACTTATGGATGCTGTCGGCCATCATTTTAATCAGCACGTCCACGTTATTGCGCCTCCAGGCACGGATGTCGGTAAAATCCCCGCCGTACTTCTGGTAAGCCTCCGCATCGTTAATGCGCTGCCCGGCAATGGGGTAGGGGTAAAAGTAATCATCCATGTGGATGCCGTCCACATCGTAGTTCTTCACCACATCTAAAATTACCTGTACAATGTATTCGCGCACATCGGGCAGGCCGGGGTTAAACAGCTTGATGCGGCCATAGGTAAAAAACCAGTCGGGGTGCAGTTTGGTGATATGCTGGGCGCTAAGGCTGGCAAAGTTGGCATCAAAGGTAGCCCGGTAGGGGTTAAACCAGGCATGCAGCTCCATGCCGCGTTTGTGGGCCTCGGTTACGGCCAGTTCCAGCGGGTCATAGCCGGGATCCTGCCCCTGCTTGCCGGTAAGGTATTTTGACCAGGGCTCGCGGCTTTTGGCATACAGGGCATCGGCTGCGGGCCTTACCTGCAGCATTACCGCATTAATGCCGGTTTGGTGATGAAATTCCAATAAGTTGGTAAGTTCCTGCTGCTGCCGCTCTGCCCCGGCACGGGCGTTCAGGGGCCAGTCAATATTTACCACGGTGGCAATCCATACGCCCCTGAACTCGCGTTTAGAGGTGGGCTGCAGCTGTTTAATGGTATCGGTTTGCGCTTTTAAGGTTAGTCCTGTTAATAATACCGCCGCCAGCAGCACCCATTTTTTATATAAACACATTTTTGTATAACCCGGTATTTTTAAAAGAGTTGCAAAGATATACAAACTCCTTGCACCCCTGCTTTATTACTTTAAACTGTATCCGGGTTTGATTTTTAAAGCTATTGTACTTATTTTGGGGCCTGTTGCAGGGCATATTTTAACAGCTGAAACCAAGTTTTTTTAACGGTAAGATACTTAAGCGTTGTTTAAAAAGTTAAATACTTAACATTCTGTAATTTAAACCTGAGCAGTAACAGGCAGACGCTGCAAACGGTGGCAGATGCCCGGCGGCAATAAGCCCTAAATTGATATTAACGGCCGCTGCCTATTTATTATTTATTTTTATTACGAATGGAAATACAATCTCAGCAAAACCCCAAAAAAAACTCAAACGTAGTTTACTTTTTAATTGTGGTGCTGGTGGCGTTGTTAGGTACCAATGTATACCTGTATATGCAAAAAAAGCAGGAGGTACGCAGCATTACCACGCAAACCGAAGATGAAAAGAGCCGTTTAAAAACAGAACTGGACAGCCTGGAAGCGCAACTGGAAACCCAGGTGCAGCAGGCCGGTGCCAGCAAAACCAAATTAACGGCCGCCATGCAGGCCCGCACCGAATCATTGCAGGCCAAAATCAGGATGCTGCGTATGCAGCTGGCTAAAGGTAAGCTTACTACCGGTGAACTTAAAAACGCATTGGAAGACATTAAGCAGTTGCGCTATTTTGTAACCAAGTACACTGCCGATATTGAGGACCTGAAAAACCAGAAAGCCAGCCTGGCAGTGGAAAACGATACGCTGAAAAGCAACCTGGCTACCGTAGTTACCAAAGCAACCACCCTGCAAAAGCAGAACGAGGAGCTGAATACCAAAGTAAAAATTGCCTCCGCCCTGAAAACGGCAAGCGCCGGGGTTACCGCTTACAAAATTAAAGGCAATGGCAAAGAAACCGATGTTACCAAGGCCCGCACCGCCAAAAAGATCAAGCTGAACTTTACCGTTGCCGCCAATGCCGTTGCCGAAAAAGGGCTGCACGATATTTACCTGCGTATTATTGACCCTACCGGCAACCTGATTACCGGAACCGATGCAGGCACCTTTACTACCGATGGGCAGGATTTACAGTACACCTATAAAACCTCTATCGACTTTAAGGATGATGGCGCTACCTACACCATTGATTGGGTAAACCCTGCCACCTTTCAGAAAGGCGATTATACTGTGCTGATGTATGCCGACGGCTATACGATGGGCCGCACCGGGTTTACTTTAAAATAACCGGTGCAGTGCATTACACCAGTCTTCAGAATAACTGAAGCTTTGCCAACAGGCAGAAAAAAGCCGATCCAAAAAGTGTAGACCTTGTGTTTTTATAAGCACATGATTACCAATTTGTTGTAAAAATAAAATGTTAATTATGTAAACCTTTGTCAACCCTTTTTTGCATTGATAAAAAAGTACCTTTACCGGAAATTATATCACCTATGTATCGTGTTTATAAGCACATGAGGCACCTGCTCATCATTAGTGCCATGCTGGCATTTACCTCTGCCTTTGCACAAAGCGGCTTTGTAAAAACCAATGGGCAGCAGTTTACACTTAACGGTAAGCCTTATTATTATATCGGCACCAATTACTGGTATGGCGGTTTGCTGGCCGGGGTAAAGGGCGAAGCCGGCAAACAGCGGCTTAACCGCGAGCTGGCCGAAATGCAGAAGCAGGGCATTACCAATGTACGGGTGCTGATTGGCGCCGAAGGCGTATCAGCTAATGACCAGCAACTGCCTTACATTATGCAACCCAAAAAGGGGCAGTATGATCAAAACCTGCTGGCCAGCCTGGATTATTTTCTGGCACAATTAAGTAAGTATCAAATCAAAGCCATTCTGTATTTTACCAATAACTGGGACTGGAGCGGCGGTATGGCGCAATACCTGAGCTGGAACGGCTACGGGCAGCCCCCCGTACCGGGCGGCGTAGGCTATGGCGCCACCGGCGGCGGCAACTACTACCAGGATTATATCAAATACGTAAGTCAGTTCTACACCTGTGATGCCTGCATGGCGGATTTAAATCAGCACATTAAATTCATATTGAACCGCAAGAATACCGTAAGCGGCCTGCTCTATAAAAACGATCCGGCGGTAATGGCCTGGGAACTGGCCAACGAGCCGCGCCCGATGCGGTCATCCAGTATTGATGCCTACCATAAATGGATTGCGGCTACTTCGGCCTACATCAAAACCATTGATAAAAACCACCTGGTAACTACCGGCAGCGAGGGTACTATGGGTACCGAAGGCCGTTTAGACTTGTTTGAGCAAACCCATGCCACGCCTGGTATTGATTACCTGACGATACACATCTGGCCCAAGAACTGGGGTTGGTTTAAAGATACTTCCATTACCGCCGGTATGGAGCAGATTAAAAAGAATACAGGCGATTACATTGACAAGCATATTGCGGTAGCGCAAAGGCTGAACAAGCCGCTAGTGATAGAAGAATTTGGCTTGCCGCGCGATAACCACTCCTTTTTACTGGGCAGCACTACCGGTGCACGTAATACTTACTACCAGTTTGTATTTAATTACCTGGAACAAAGCAAACAGCATAACGGCCCGGTAGCGGGTGTCAACTTCTGGGGCCTGGGCGGTTACGGTAAAATTGACACCCAGCGCCACAACTGGCGCAAGGGCGACGATTTTACCTCAGACCCCGGCCAGGAGGAGCAGGGGCTAAACTCCGTGTTCTTCTCTGATGCATCTACCTGGCAGGTGATACGTAAAGCAGCACAGGAAGCAAAGAGGTAAAGAGACAAAGTATATAAATAATTTATAAATAATTACTGTCATTCTGAGCGATAGCGAAGAACCTGTACACTTGTTAGCCTAAGTACAGGTTCTTCGCTATCGCTCAGAATGACAGTTAAAAGTACTCCCTTCCGTGATAAGTAATAGGGGTTATTTTCCGTAAACGCCCTGCAAATACGCCTTTACCGTTACCGGTTTACGGCCCAGTATTTCTTCTAACGCAGGGTTTACGTTGCTAAACTCGCCTTCTTCGATAGCTTTGGCAAAACCAGCCGACATCTGGATAATTTCTTCGGGTACCCCTGCCTGTTGCAGTGCCGCAGTAAATTCTTCTGCCGAAGGTGAAACATAGCTTATGGGTTGCCCGGTGATGGCCGAAATGTCATCCGCTATCTGCTGCCATGATACCGCTTCCGCTCCGCTGATTTCAATAGCTTTATTATGATATTTTTCCGATTCGTCCAGTAAAATTATTGCGGCAGCTTCGGCCATGTCCGTGCGCAGGGCAAAGGCGGCTTTGCCTTCACCGGCCGGAAAGTAAATGGTTTTATTGTCCAGTACCTGCGGCCCGGCCCATAATGGAATTAAATCTTCATACAAGGTATGCTGCAGGATGGTATAGGTTAAGCCGGATTCTTTCAAAGCCTGCTCTGTGCTTAAATGGCTTTGCGCTACAAATGCGATGGGCGAGGTGCCGGTTTCATTTTTGCGCTGGGTGCTGGTGTATACCACGTGCTTTACACCGGCTTGTATTGCAGCTTTAACTACATTGCTGTGCTGCTCGCCCCGGGTAGGGAGGTCGTTGCCGGATACAAAATAGATCTTATCCGCCCCTGTAAACGCAGCTACCAGCGAATCATAATCGTTATAATCACCTTCTGCTATCTTTACGCCTTTTTTCTGCAGTACGGCGGCTTTAGCCTTATCGCGCACTAAAACCTTCAGGTTGGCGGCATTGGTTTTTTTTAGCAGGGCATCTGCTACAGCAGCCCCGAGTTGCCCGGTAGCACCGGTAATTAATATCGTACTCATTTGTTATTTTTTACAAACCAAAATATATTTAGTTACTTTTGGAGAGTGTAAAGGTATACAGGGATTTAGCAAATTGCAAGAAGGCACTGCGCCACCTGTAACTTACCCGGAAGTAACTAATATTCATAGTCAACAGTTTATGCTAAAAGAAATTTTGAAAAAATATCAGGACATTGATACCTGCCCGGTGCGTAACGTGCTGGACCGGGTGGGCGACAAGTGGTCGATACTCATTATATCTGTTTTGGGCGAGTACGGCACCCTGCGGTTTAACGAGCTGAACCACATTGTGGGCAATATATCGCAAAAGATGCTTACGGTTACCCTCAAAACACTGGAGGCCGACGGGCTGATCTCCCGAAAACTGTACCCGCAGGTGCCGCCCCGGGTAGAGTATACCTTAACTGAACTGGGTACCACCCTGCTGCCTGCCATTGAGGGCCTTACCAAATGGGCGGCTACCTATATGCCGCAGGTAATGGCTTCGCGCCGGCGTTACGCTGGTAAGCATGAGCATCCAGATTAATTTTCTTTCTGTAAAAATACACTTTGTTGAGGGCGCTGCTATTTCACTGTATTAATAAGTATATTGCCTGCACCAATTATTGCTTTTTATGAAAATTCATACCCCATTATCCCTGCTAACTATAGGTGTGCTATGCGGGGCAGCTGCTTATCATAATTCTTCGCTGCCTGCTAAAGGGCAAATCATAACCATACAAAATCCGGGTGGCCGTATGCTCCGGTATTCATCAGCGTCAGGCCTGCACCTTATTAAGCAAGGTAAGCTTTCGTTTAAAGATTTAAATAAGAACGGTAAACTTGATGTGTATGAAGACTGGCGTTTGCCCGCGGAGGTGCGCGCACGCGATTTAGCCTCCAAACTTTCGCTGCCGCAAATTGCCGGGCTGATGCTATACAGCAGGCACCAGCCGGTACCTGCTGCGGCAGGCGGGCCCTTTGCCGGTACCTATAATGGTAAGGTTTTTACCGAGAGCGGTGCACAGCCCTCCGACCTTTCTGACCAGCAAAAGGAGTTTTTAACGAAGGATAATGTACGCCATGTGCTGGTTACCTCGGTAAAAAGTCCGGCCGTGGCTGCCGAATGGAATAATAATATGCAGGCTTTGGCCGAAGGTACAGGGCTGGGTATCCCGGTCAACATCAGTTCCGATCCCCGGCATGGTACTGTAGCCTTTGCCGAGTTTAACGCCGGGGCAGGCGGGCAGATTTCTATGTGGCCCGGCTCTTTGGGCATGGCCGCCACCTTTGACCCGGCTGTGGTAGAGCAGTTTGGCCATATTGCCGCTGCCGAATACCGGGCGCTGGGTATTGCCACCGCACTTTCGCCGCAGGTGGATTTAGCGACCGAGCCCCGCTGGAACCGGGCGAGCGGCACCTTCGGCGAGGGGCCGTTGCTGGCTACCGATATGGGTAGGGCTTATATTGATGGCTTTCAAACCTCCGCCGGCAGCAAAGAAATTGCCGGCGGCTGGGGATATACCAGCGTGAACGCGATGGTAAAGCACTGGCCGGGCGGCGGCTCGGGCGAGGGCGGGCGCGATGCGCATTATGGCTTTGGCAAGTATGCCGTTTACCCGGGTAAGCATTTTGCCAAAAATATGATGCCTTTTACCGAAGGCGCTTTCAAGCTGAAGGGCAAAACCGGCGTAGCTTCGGCAGTAATGCCTTATTATACCATATCGTACGGGCAAGACACCAAAAACGGTGAGAACGTAGGCAACAACTACAACAAATACATCATTACCGATTTGCTGCGTAATAAATACCATTATAACGGCGTGGTATGTACCGACTGGCTGGTAACGGCCAATGAAACCGCCATCAACGTATTTTTAAGCGGTAAATCGTGGGGCGTAGAAAAACTTACCGTTGCCCAGCGCCATTATAAAGCATTAATGGCAGGCGTAGATCAGTTCGGCGGTAATAATGAGGCCGCTCCGGTTATAGAAGCATATAATATGGGTGCTAAAGAGTATGGCGAATTGTTTATGCGCAAGCGTTTCGAGCAGTCGGCTGTACGGTTGCTCAAAAATATATTCCAGGTGGGACTGTTTGAAAATCCTTACCTCGATCCGCAGGTATCGCAGGCTACCGTAGGTAAGCCCGAATATATGAAGGCCGGTTACGAGGCGCAGCTGAAATCCATCGTGATGCTGAAGAACCAAAACCAGGTACTGCCCCTGCAAAAGCAAAAAACAGTATACGTACCTAAGCAGTTTACCCCGGCCGGTATCAATTTTTTGGGTATGGCTACGCCCGAAAAACTGGATTACCCGGTAAGCATCAATGTAGTTAAAAAATACTTTAAGGTAACCGATAACCCGGAGGAGGCAGATTATGCGCTGGTGTTTATTAACAGCCCGGCCAGTGGAGGTGGTTACAGTGCCGATGATGCTAAAAACGGCGGCAACGGTTATCTGCCTATACCGCTGCAATATAAACCCTATACCGCAACCGATGCCCGTGCCGAAAGCATTGCAGGCGGCGACCCGCTCGAAACCTTCACCAACCGCAGCTACAAAGGCAAAAGTGCAACCGCTACCAACACTACAGATTTAGCTATGGTAACCGATACCTACGTCAAAATGAAGGGCAAGCCGGTAATTGTATCCGTACTGGTGAATAACCCTTTGGTATTTGCGGAGTTTGAAACCAGTGCTAACGCTATCCTGGCCCATTTCAGTGTGCAGGACCAGGCCCTGCTGGATATTATCACCGGTGCCCGCGAACCTTCGGCCCTGCTGCCTATGCAAATGCCGGCCGATATGAAAACCGTGGAAAAGCAGGACGAAGATGTACCGCTGGACATGAAGTGCTATAAAGATAGCCAGGGGCACACCTATGATTTTGGCTACGGCCTAAACTGGAAAGGCGTAATCAAAGATGCCCGTACAGCGAAATATGTGAAGAAGTAAAAAATTGAATGTCATTCTCAGCGACAGCTGCTTTTGCTATATAGTAAGCGTCTGTACAATTTACCTTTAGTCGTTTAAAAACGAATAATCCTATATTGGCTGCACATTCTCTACCCGTAACTGCTTATGCCTGTTGTTACCATACTGTTTTGCATTCTGCTGCTCATTCTGCTGGTAAGCTGGCTGAAGGTTAACCCTTTCCTGGCTTTTTTACTGGCTTCGGTTACGGCCGGGTTGTTGCTGGGGATGCCGCTGCCCAGGGTAACGGCCTCCGTGCAGAAAGGGTTAGGCGATACGTTGGGGCAACTGGCCATCATTGTGTGCCTGGGCGCCATGCTGGGCAAACTGATTGCGGAAAGTGGTGCGGCGCAAAAAATAGCGGAGGTGCTGATTGGCATTACCGGTGAAAAATATATTCAATGGGGACTGATGGCTACCGGCTTTATTACCGGCCTTACCCTGTTTTACGGTATCGGCTTTGTGCTGGTGGTGCCGCTCATTTTTTCGGTTACCTATAAATACAAGCTGCCGGCCGTATATACCGGGCTACCTATGGTAACGGCCCTGTCGGTAACGCATGGTTTTTTGCCGCCGCATCCTTCGCCGGTGGCGCTCATCGGGCAGTTTCATGCTGATATAGGGCATACGCTGCTGTATGGCCTTATCATTGCCGTACCCACCATTATATTGGCCGGGCCGGTATTTGCCTCTACCTTAAAAGGTATCACGGCGGAGCCATTGGATGCCTTCCGGCCCAAAGAAATTGCTGCAGACAAACTGCCCGGCGCCTTTAGCAGCTTTATGGCGGCGCTGCTGCCGGTACTGCTTATTATGCTGAATACACTATATTTTCAGTTTGCTAAACCGGATGCTGCCTCACCGCTCACCAAAATCATCTCCTTTTTTGGCGATGGCTCGGTGGTAATGCTCATTGCGCTTATCGTAGCTACGTTTACTTTAGGCATCAGGCAGGGCAAAACCATGCCGCAAATTAATTCTATATATGCCGAAGCGGTAAAGGACATTGCCCTGGTGCTGCTTATTATTGCAGGGGCAGGGGCCTTTAAACAGGTACTTACCGATAGCGGTGTGAGCAGCAGCATTGCCGCCTCGTTACAGCATTTGCCGGTGCACCCGCTGGTGGCAGGGTGGCTCATTGCGGCGGCTATCCGTGTTTGCCTGGGTTCAAGCACAGTGGCAGGGCTTACGGCGGCCAGCATGGTGGTAGGGCTGGTAGGCCCCGGCAGGGCTGATGCCAACCTGATGGTATTAGCTATAGGTGCGGGCAGCCTGGCTTTTTCGCACTTTAACGATAGTGGCTTCTGGCTGTTTAAGGAGTATTTTAACCTGAATATTAAAGACACGCTGCGCTCGTGGTCGGTAATGGAGTCGCTGGTGGCAGTGTTCGGGCTGGCAGGGGTAATGCTGATCAATGCATTTATTTGAGCAGAAGGTAAATGAATAAAGTTGCGTTAGCGATTGCAGCGGAAAACCCGCAGCGAGGTACGAGCGAGGATTTGCAGCGTAAAGCGCGGGCCGCAAGGCAACGCCCCCAAACGAATGAGCGAATAACAGAAGGATTGAGTGATAGAAAAGTGGATTAAAATAAATATGTCATCCTGAGCGTCAGCGAAGAACCTGTACGCTTTGTTCTGCAACAGTACAGGTTCTTCGCTGACGCTCAGAATGACAAACTTTTTTAAGAAATAAAGTAATCTGATGTGTTGTTATATCACATAAAGTACAACAGCACCAATATAACATTAACAACTATGGAAAAACAAGCATACGGCATCATCGGCCTTGGTAAAATGGGCGGTAACCTGGCACTGCAGGCGGCCGAAAAGGGCTATGCCATAGCCGGTTACGACCGCTTTGCCAATCCTGACTTTCTACAGCATGAAAACATCCGCCTGGCCGATAGTCTGGCTGGCATGGTAAACAGCCTGCAAACACCGCGCAAAATCTTTATGTATATCCCTGCCGGTAAAGCGGTGGATGATTTAATTGCAGAGATTACACCGCTGCTAAGCGAGGGCGATATATTAATTGACGGCGGTAACTCTTACTGGGGCGACAGCATCCGCCGCGCCCAGGCGTTGCAGGAGCAGGGTTTGTTTCTGATTGACTGCGGTACCAGCGGCGGCATCAGTGGTGCCCGTAACGGTGCCTGCTTTATGGTAGGCGGCGCAAAAGAAGCGGTGGAGCAAATAGCAGGTTTACTGAAGGCTTTGGCGGTACCTGAAGGTTACACCTGCACCGGCGCATCGGGTTCGGGCCATTTTGTAAAGCTGGTACACAACGGTATTGAGTTTGGTATGTTACAGGCCATTGGCGAAGGCATGGCCCTGCTGGCCCGCTACCGCGAGCAACTGAATATCAGTGAAATATTGCACACCTGGAACCACGGCTCGGTAGTACGCTCGTGGCTGGTGGAACTGATGAAGCAGTTGTATGACGAGAAGAAAGGCTTCAATGTACCTTCCTACGTGGATGATACCGGTGAGGTAAACTGGCTGGTTACCGATGCCATGAAGATGGAGGTTTCTATTCCGGTAATTGCACAATCGGTAATGCAGTTAATCGCTTCACGCGACAGCGAAAACATTTCGCCTAAATCCATCGCCATGATGCGAAACGGCTTTGGCGGGCACCCTTTCGGACCCGATGCGCATATTGCTTATGAGCGGCACCACGGGCAGGTAGGCAGTTATGTGGAGCCTGCTGAATAACTTTTAAATCAATATTGAATAATGAATGTTGAATAGCCAAATACCGGAGTAATTATAGTCAGTTCAATATTCATTATTATACAAATGCGTTATTACATTACTTTATTGCTGCTGTGGCTAACTGCTGCAGGATATGCCCAAAACCAGCAGGGCAGCACCTACACTTCGTTCGATGGGGCTAAAATTTATTATGCCTCTGCCGGAAAGGGTTACCCGGTAGTTTTGCTGCACGGTTTTGCTAATACCAGCGCCAACTGGCTGAAAACACCTGCTTATGCTACATTGGTAAAAGCCGGTTACCGGGTAATTGTGCCTGATATGCGGGGCAACGGCCAGTCGGCCATGCCCAATGAGCAGGGGTATGCCAATGATGCACAGGTAAAAGACATTGCCGGGCTGTTAAGCAGCCTGGGTATCACAAAATATGATGTGGTAGGTTACTCGCGCGGCGCCATTGTGGCCGCCCGGTTGCTGGTATTAGATTCTACCCACATCCGTAAAGCCATACTTGGCGGTATGGGCGATGCCTTTACCAACCCCAACTGGGAAGTGCCCAGGCGTTTTTACCAGGTACTGAGCGGCGATACTACTGCGCGCAACAAGTATGGTATGCAGGGTACGCTTGATTATATCGACAAGATGCACTTTAACCGTATGGCTTTGGCTTACCAGCAAAAATACCAGCCGGTAACCACACCACAGGAGCTTGGGCGCATTCATATCCCGGTAATGGTGCTGCGCGGCAGCAACGATGTGGATAATGGCTCGGAGATGGTATTGCAAAGCTACATTCCCGGCGCCCGGTTGCAGTACACTCCCGGCGATCATAATCATGCCTACAGTACGCAGGAATTTGCCGATGCGGTGCTGGCATTTATGAAAGAGTTGTAAAGCATGCCAGGCTGTAAAGTGCAAGCTTAATCGCTGTACTTCATTATTTTACTTTGCAGCTTAGCAATTAATCTGTTACCTTGCCCTACCTTTATACTACTTAACTGCTTTATCTTATGAGAAAAACATTGGCTTTGCTTTGCTGCTGCGCATTGCTTTGTGCCACAGCCACTGCGCAAACCACAGTTATTAATGACATTAACGTAGTGCCTGTACCGGTTAAAGCTACGCGCATGACAGGTTATTTCACCCTGCCTAAAAGCGTAACCATTGATGCACCTGCCACCCCCGAACTGGCCGTTGCGGTAACTACCCTGAAAAACAGGCTGACTACTGCTGCCGGTTCAACGGTTACCTTACAGCACAGCCTTACTTCAACCATCAGTTTGTTGCTGAACACGGCTGAAAATGCAGGCTTGGGTAAAGAGGGTTACCAGTTATCAGTAATGCCTAAACGTATTGTAATTACGGCCAATACACCGGCCGGGTTATTTTATGGCGTGCAAACGCTGTTGCAATTGTTTCCGCCGGCCATAGAGAGTAAAAGTAAAATGGCAACTGTGGCCTGGAAAGCGCCATGTGTGCAGATTGTGGATTATCCCCGCTTTGAGTGGCGCGGACTGATGTTTGACGTGGCCCGCCACTTTTTCACCAAAGAAGAAGTAAAGCATTATATTGATGACATGGTGCGCTATAAATTTAACATACTGCACCTGCACCTGGCTGATGATGAAGGCTGGCGCATTGAAATTAAGAGCCTGCCTAAGCTTACCCAGGTAGGCGCTTACAGCGTAAAAAAAGAAGGTTACTTTGGCACTTTCTCGCCTGCTGCACCTAATGAGCCCCGCAATTATGGCGGGTTTTATACGCAGGATGATATACGCGAGCTGGTTAAATACGCACAGGCCCGTTTTGTAAACATTATGCCCGAAATAGATGTACCCGGTCATAGCCTGGCCGCGGTAGCCTCTTACCCTGAACTTTCCTGCACACCGGGGGCTGATAAGTACCAGGTACGCTCTGGCGAAGTAATTATGGACTGGAGCAAGCGCCCGCCCGAAGCGTTGATTGATAATACCCTTTGTCCGGCGAACGAGAACGTATATGTATTTTTGGACAAGGTGATGACCGAAGTTGCCCAGTTGTTTCCGTTCCAGTATATTCATGTGGGTGGCGATGAGTGCCCTAAAAACTTTTGGGAGAAAAGCGATGCCGTTAAAGCCCTGATGCAGCGCGAAAACCTGAAAACACAGGAAGAAGTACAGTCCTACTTTGAAAAACGGCTGGAAAAGATTGTAGAATCTAAAGGCAAGCGTTTTATGGGCTGGGATGAAATTTTAGAGGGCGGCCTGGCGCCTAACGCTGCCGTGATGAGCTGGCGGGGCATGAAGGGCGGTATTGCTGCTGCCAAAATGAAGCATGATGTAGTAATGAGCCCTACCGATTTTGCCTATATTGATTATATGCAGGGCGACCAGGCCATTGAGCCTAAAGTATATGCTACACTGCGCCTCAACAAAGCTTACCAGTTTGAGCCGGTGCCCGATAGCGTGGATGCCCGTTATATTAAAGGCGGCCAGGCTAATTTGTGGACGGAGCAGGTATACAACATGCGCCATGCCGAATACATGACTTATCCCCGCGCGCTGGCTATCTCCGAATCAGTATGGTCCCCTAAGGCGAACAAAAGCTGGCCCGATTTTGCCAGCCGGGTGCAGCAGCAGTTTAAGCGGCTGGATGCTGCCGAGATTAATTATTCCCCTGCGGTGTATGACCCTATCTTCAATGTAACTGTAAATGCCGCCAATGAGTTGCAGGTGGGCTTATCTACCGAAATAACCGGGCTGGATATTTATTACAGTTTTGATAATACCTTTCCCGACCGATTTGGTAAAAAGTACAGCCAAACACTGATTGTACCTAAAGATGCCTTTCAAATGCGGGTGATTACCTATAAGGGTAAAGAGCCTGTAGGGCGTATGATTAACCTGACGGTTGAGGATATGAACCGCCGCACCAGGCGCAAGGTTAATACCGTAGCTGCGGTTAACTAAATCAGCAAGATATAAACCCGCCAACCGCCGCTTTACCTGTTGAAAGGTAAAGCGGCGGTTTTGTTTAAAGCTATGGCTGCAAACGGCAACCGAAAGAGGGGAGAAGTAATAAGTTTAATGAAACAGATTCGATTTAGTTCCTTGTGTAACATTTGTGCTACTTCAACCGCTAATTGCTATGTTTGCAATTGCAGGCTCTTGATATAACTCTTTAGCATCAAGGGGTAGATTCTAAAATGAAAGTTCGCCTTTACTTTTTGTTGTTGCTGATGTGTGGCACCCCGGTGCTGGCTATGGCGCAGGATACTAAATCTATCCCAATCCCATCTATCATCCCGGCAGGAAAGAACAGTACACCGCAAAAAGATACCATTATCAAGAATGATAAAGGCATAACGCAGAAGGATTTTGGCGATGTGCTGCGCCGGCTGTTTCACCGTCCGCCTGCGGCAGGCATAGATTCTGTTACCTCAAAACCCGAAATTTCTGTAGTGCCGGCCATTGGCTATACGCTGGTATCAAGGTTTGCTATTGTACTGTCGGGTAACATAGCCTGGCGCAGAGGGCCGCAATCGCGCATTTCCACCATCATTGCCAGTGCCGATTACACGCAGAACAAGCAGTTCACCATTCCCATTCAAACCAGCATCTGGAGCAAAGATAATAACTGGAATTTTTTGGGCGATTACCGCTTTTATACCTATCCCCAACCTACCTACGGGTTGGGCAGTAATACCAATATCAGGGATGAAAACCCGATGGATTTTAATTTCGCGCGTTTTTATGAAACCGCCCTGCACCATATTACAGGTAACCTGTATGCGGGTGCCGGTTACATTGTAGATACGCACTGGAATATTTCGGACGAAGGGCCGCTTAATGGCGCTCGTAATGATTACCGCAACTACGGCACACGCAGCCATACCATTTCTTCGGGCAATACCCTGAATGCGGTGTATGATTCACGTGATTTTTCCATTAATCCCTCAACCGGCTGGCTCGCCAGTGTGATGTATCGCCGGGCCGACCGCTTTCTGGGCAGCACCACGCACTGGTCATCATTATTGATAGATGCAAGGCGGTATTTCCATTTCCCCGAAAGCTCTAACAATGTACTGGCCTTCTGGACGTATGACTGGCTGGTACTCACCGGGCGCCCCGGTTATCTCGACCTGCCCAGTACCTCATGGGACCAAAACTCGGCTACCGGCCGCGGCTATATACAGGGCCGTTTTCGTGGTGCACAGATGCTGTATTTAGAAAGTGAGTACCGCTTTCAGCTCACCCGTAACGGGCTGCTGGGCGGCGTTATCTTTGTAAACGCCCAAACGCTGTCGGCCGCGCCGGGCACCAGGCTGCAATCCATTCAGCCCGCCATTGGCCCCGGCCTGCGCATCAAACTCAATAAAACCTCGCGTACCAATGTGGCTATTGATTACGGCTTCGGCCGGCAGGGATCGAAAGGGTTGTTTATTGATGTGGGTGAGGCGTTTTAGTTTCTTATAAATTGCATCATGTTATAACTTTAGTTATGCGTTCCACTTTAAGAAATATCGGCAACTCTAAAGGCATCATCTTGCCACAGCAATTATTAAAGCAATGTTATATTGAAAATGAGGTAAACATTGAAGTCAAGGAAAACTCAATTGTTATTACGCCTGCCGAAGATAAATGGAAAGGCTGGGCCGAAGCATTTCAGGCTATGGCAGCGAACGGCGATGATGAGCAGGCTTTGCCTGACACTTTTGAGGATGAAGATACCAGCGACTGGACATGGAAATAAAACAGTACGCCATCCATTGGATTAACCTCGACCCTACCCAGGGCAGCGAGATAAGCAAAACCCGGCCCTGCGTAATCATATCGCCTGATGAAATGAACCGTTACCTCAGAACCTTAATTATTGCACCTTTAATCCACATACTGAAAGATTATCCTACCCGTGTAATATGTAAGGTGAATGAGGAGCAGGGCGCTATAATGCTGGATCAGATCAGAACGGTAGACAAGCAAAGGATTGGCATCTCATTAGGCCGGTTAAATATACAAGAAGTAGCTGCGGTAAAGCAGGTGCTGTTTCAAATGCTGTGCTAAAAGAAGTTACGTAGAACAAATTCAACAGCATAAAAGGTTCACCATGTCATTTCGACCGCAGGGAGAAATCTTCTGCTACACACAGGCTGCTTTAAGAAGATTTCTCCCTGCGGTCGAAATGACAACAGGTTTCATTTCTAAACAGCTTTTCAAATTTTAAAACTTACTGGTAGTACTAATGTACATAATACATTATTAATACCAAATGTCTCCCTTCTTCTCCGGCACCAGCAACATCGTCGTACCTGCCAAAAACAAACAGGCCTACCCGTCCGATTTTCAGGATAAGAGCCGGCTGACTTATTATGGCTCCCTGTTTAATAGCGTGGAGGTGAACAGTACCTTTTACAAGTTGCCTATGGCTAAAACGGTAGCCAAATGGGCTGGCGAAGTGCCCAATGATTTCAGGTTCACGTTTAAGCTATGGCAGGAAATCACCCACCAAAAGGGTTTTAATTTCGATCCGGATTTAATTCCGCAGTTTATCAGTGTAATTAACCAGGCCGGCCCTAAGAAAGGTTGCCTGCTGGTGCAGTTGCCGCCCTCTACCGCCCTTAACCCACCCCGGCTGCATGATCTGCTATCGGAAATCAATCAGGCCAACGAGGCCCGGCAGTGGAAGATAGCCGTAGAGTTCCGTAACCGCTCCTGGTACCAGGAGGAGGTGTATGAGCTATTAGACCAGCACCGGGCGGCTATGGTATGGCACGATTTGCCGGCCTCCGCCGCGCCCATGCCTGATAGCGATACCGATTTTATCTACCTGCGCTTCCACGGCCCGCAGGGCGGCTACCGTGGCAGTTACAGTGACGATTTTTTGTACGAATATGCCCAATACATCCGCGAATGGATGCAGGACGGCAAAGAGGTATACGCCTACTTTAACAACACCATGGGCGAGGCGGTTAAAAACCTCATGACGCTGAACCGGATGGTAAGTGAGCTGCTTTAGGTAACAAACTGCAATAAAACAAGTTGTAAATTATGCGTATTGGTGGCTGGCTTTGTGATTAAATGCCGGGTAATACCAGCAAAACAAAGCTAAGGGTTGATGTATTGATAATGTTATGTCTGTAACTGCATTCCGTATTTTGTGCTTTTGCCTGGTGCCTGTGGGTATATACCTGCTGGTGCAAACCATACGTATGCTCAGGAAAACCCTTAGCGGGCAGGTGCTGGCCGAGGTTCCATTATCGCAGGAGGCGGCGACGTTCAGCATACCGGTAAGCGGTACGTACGCCTTATGGCTGAATGCGGAACTGCTGAGCCGTTTCCCGGGGCAGTACAGGTTCAACATCAGCCATGAAATCGGCGGGCAGCAGGTACCGCTGCATACCTCTGTATTTAATCCGCACGTGAACGGGTTTAAAACCGGGCGTATGGAGTTGTACAAGTTTTCGGCACAAAGCGGCAGCTACCGGCTATCTGTGGATAAGACCACGGGAAAAACCAATGCGATTACGGCAGCGCTCAACTGGCTTGCAGGGCAACCCGCAGATGCCAGCCGGTACTCCGTACAGGTAAGGGAAAGCCAGCCCACCTACAAAATGTTTTTGTCTATTCCAATGTTTACCCTGTCGCTGGGTTGTATCATAGGCGGCTTTGTATTGGGCTGTTTGGCGCCGCAGGTGGCCCCCGTTCTGTTTAGTCATTAAAGCTGTACCTGTACCGGGTTTGGTTGATGATAAACAAAGCCTTGCTTTTGCTGTTGGTTCAGCAACTGATGAGAGCCCTGTTTACCATTACCTTACTGTTACTGCTGATGCCAACCTATAGTGATGCCCAGGATGCGGACCTGCACCTGAATGCCCGGAACCAGATTACCCTGCAAAAAAGCGATTACCAGTGCAGCAATAATTACGACCGTACCAAAGGCTACGCCAAGTGCTATAATGTGTTTGATGCCCCAAAGCATTTGATAAAGGAGCTGAACATGAAACTGCACCTGCCCGATAGTCTGAAGACCGCCGCCAACCGCCCGTATATTTACCATTCGGCTACCTATGGCGATTACCTGATTGGCGATTACCAGGCAGGCAAGCCCTACAACGGCTTTTTTAAGCAGGACGGCGCAGCCTTGGACTGGATGATATACAGCTTTTACCAAAACGGGCAACTAATAGAGCAGCTTTATAACGACCAGTACAATACCGTAACCGCCCGTGAGGATACCGAAGAAGCCTATACCACCCTGGATGCCCGCAATACCTTTACCAATGGCGTATTAACCAACGGTATAAAACTAAGCACCATTGAAATAAAGGGTGCTGCGGCCGAACTGGTACATGCGGTAAAAAACGGTAAAACTGATTTTTTTGTGGTCGGGTTGTTTGCCATGCATTACGGCGAGTTTATACGCGTAACACCTGAGGCCAGCGGCTATTTGCTGCAAAGCTCGCTGAGCGCCCACCAACTGCACCTTACGTTTAACGCACAGGGCAGGCGGCTTGAAGTGCTGAACAGCAACGGCAAAGCCGATAACACCATTGAATACCTGCACCATGAGCTGGCCGACCAGCCCAAACTTAGCCGCCAGACCCCGCAGGTATATATTGAAAAGAACGGCAGGCTGTATATTGAACAGGTGAAGGATATACAGGCGCTGGAGCGTGAAACCCGGCGGGAGGAAAACGGCAACGACGGCAGCCCTTTCCTGTACAAGATGGCGCAAAGCCTGTTCACCCTTCGCCCGCTGAACAAAGCCTTTTTTGTAAGCATGCTAAGCGAACAGTTCCAACCCGGTGGCAGGCCCGACTACCTGGGCCAGTACCAGTATTTTGAAGGCAAACCCTACGGCATTATTTACACCGCCGGAACTGCCCCCCACACCTACAACCTGCGCACCTACCAAGCCGGCAAACTGATGACCGACAAGGCCTACAACATGCAGAACAAAACCCTGGCAGAGATAAAGGCGGCGTTTAAGGCAAGGAAAAAGTGAGGCTGGTTTACAAATTGACTATTGACCATAAGTAATTTCGTTATTCAACCATTTGTCAACATTCTTTTCCCAAAAATCATCAGCACCACGATACTCCCCGGTATCGTTCATCGCATCATCTATGCCGTCACAGAAGCCCACTTCGTAGGCATTCTTCACCAGTTTGCGCACTTCATCTAATGTAAAGCTGGTTTTCGCATTGCTGGATGATGCGCTTTTCTTTCTTACTGCCATAGCTTCTTATAATTGCCTCCGCCTAAAAACTCAATCAGTCCGTTATCTCTTAATAATTGTAATTGCTGCCTTATTTTGGCTTCTATGTGATTATTGTTAGGAAACCTATCTTCAAGCACAGGAACAAATCTATTGATGTCTACAATGGTAAATTGAGTAGCTTTTATCTGCATCAGGCATTCAAACACGGCCAACTGCCAACCCTTCAGTGAAGTTGTAATTGTATTGATGCCGCCTGTATAAATGTCAGTTGTGTTGGTTGTAGTTTCTGATTCTATATTAGGTATGTGCACCCGCTCAGCAGGAGGTATTTTCGATAAAATTTCCTTTGCCTGATTAATTTTGAATGTTGTTATTTCACCTGTAATCTCATCCTTCAGCAATGCTTCATAATCGTTTATAATTTGATTGATCAGTACAGGTTCATCAATCAATACGCCGTATTCATAATTATGAATCAAGCCATTGTTGGTTAAATTAGCAGATGTTACAATGGCAAATTTTTCATCAAATACATAAGTTTTAGCGTGAAGCTTTTGATAATTACTTACTGTTCCGCCTGTATCTATAATGCTGGATAGTGCATTAAGGTCAGAGGCTCCACGGTAATAGTTTTGTAGCTTAAAGGAGGTAATTAAGGATAGATTAACACTTTTTAGTTTAACATCCAGCAAACGGCTAACAACACCGGCTTTTACATAAGGTGCAGCAATCTTAATTGAAGATTTTGCACTGCTGCTTAAATCATTAAAAGTGTCAATCCAAGGGTTTTTCAGTAATCGCATTGTGATATTGGCTTTGGATAATCCAGATCTAATATATCATATCTGCTTTAAGTAGCAGCTACACAATTATACTTTACAAAAATATTTTAGAAAATCTTTCCCATTCCCATCTTTTGAAATACAAGTGTTGAAAAGACGGCACTCAAGTCATGCCGGATATATATTCATAAACAAGCACAAGCCAGTATACTGACAAGAGCTTGTCAGTGTTCACAGGTGTTCACGAGTGTTCACGCACCGTGAACGTGAACACCTGAAAGGTAAAATAAACTTATGCTGGCAGTAGGTGCTGTTTCCCGCAAAAGCCGCGTTAACTGATGATGTAGCTGTCAGTAAAAACGAACAGTTCCTTCTGTTAGCAGGGCTTGGCCAATAAACATAGGGGAGGGCAATAGTAAGAGCAGCCTTCAAGCCGCCATTTTAAGGCCGCTCTTGTATTCAATCACTTCAGCTATTATCAATTAAATTATGGTAACAGCGGTCTGCACTCGGCAATTCCCGGTAAACTTTTCTTCTTATCGCTTATCCCATTACGGGTAATAAAATGTTAATCAGGTAAAAGCAGATCCTGCGCTCTTGGCCGTGATCCAAACAAGGCGTAAGAAAGCATCAACAACTCACAGATAACAGACAGGCTCCATGTCCACCGCCAGGTGCCAAAGATATCTGCCAGACCGCCCTGCAAAAGCGTAAACACGGCGCCGCCAAATACCGCGGACACAAAAACGCCGGATGCCCTTGAGGTATATTTACCAAGCCCCCTGATGGAAAGTGAATAGATGCAGCTCCACATAGAGGAATGCAATAGCCCAATGGCAACCAGGAACCATAAATTTTGGGTTGCTATTGCCAGAACCGCACATAAGGCCGCCAGTATGGTGGTTACCGTTAGCTGCCTTCGCGCCGAAACACGGGTAAGGAAACTTGATATGCCTCTGCCCACTAAAAATCCGCCCCAGTACAAGGTAGATAATAAGGCAGGTATACCCAAATTCAGTCCGCCGATAATGAGCTTGGTTTTACCAAAAAAGGTCATGGGGTGCCCTGCCTGCATCAGTTCAAACGCATGAAGATTGATATTGGCCCCAATGGAAACCTCCGTACCTACATAAAAGAAAATTGCCATTACACCTAAAGCAAAGTGTTTAAAAGACCAAATACTGCGCTCCAGTTTTTCACCTGCAACTGTCCGTGTGTTTGGAATATCGGGTATGTTAAGGCTGCTGGTTATCAAAATAACGGTAATTATGCAAACAATAAAAACGGATAGCGGCAGCAATAGCTGCTGGATGTGAATGTGTATGATTGGAATGCCGCTAAACATAACAAGCGTAACAAAAAATGGCGCCGAGGTGGTGCCTATGGAATTAATGCCTGTTGTGATATTCAGGCGCTGCACCGGCTGCGTGCCTTTTAAATCGTACGAGGCTACGTAAGGATTAACCACCACCTGGATGACAGCTGCCGACGTGCCCATTAAATAAGAACCCGCAAGGAAAATAATAAAGCCGTAGGGTATAACCACATTGGTAAAATGCAGTTCACGATGCGGGTAAGTATACCCAAACCACGATGAACACAGGTACATCAGCAGGCCGGACAGGATAAATAAAAGCCCCCGTATCAGCGTTTTTTTATACCCTGCCACATTAACCCATTTACTGCCTAATGTTCCGTTTATCAAATAACCCAAAAAAAAGAAGAAGGAGATCAGCGTGGTAAGCGTGTTCTTTAAGCCTCCGGCCTGATTCAGGTAGGCAAATTTTAAGGGCGCTTGTAACTGTTCATTAACGGTTGTTAAAAAACCGACGATGAAGTAGATAAATGTAACAATGGCGTAGGGTAATATACGGTTGCCGGATTTTGTTTCCATGTTTAGTGAAGCAGGGGATAAACAATAAATTAAGCCGTTAGCAATTTCAGCGTTTCAGAAATGCCTTTATCTTTAATGGCGTTTACGAAATTCAGGTATACAGGTACAAAGGTTTCTGCCGTTTTAAGGTTTAAACTCTTAAAAGCCGATAAATTCAGGAAATCTGCTGCACTATCGCTTTCAATTAATTGTTCATCCTCAACAGATTTTGCTGGTTCCAGTATGTCATAGGCCTGCCCTTGCTCATCCAGCTGATATTTAAGGTAATGCCGGTAAGCGGCGATCAGGAAGGCCAAGCGTGTCAGGTCTTTCCGATCCTTTATCATTTTGGCTAAGTTAGGCACAATATACACCGGGAATTTGGAGATACCATCGGCGCATAGCCGGCTGACCTGGTCACTTATAGACCGGTTGGCGAATCTTTCCAAAAGTGTTTGTTTGTATTTTTCTAAATCAATACCAGCCGGAGGCGGCACATACGGGGATATGTCAATATCCATAAAATCGCGGATGTACCGGCAGATATCATCATCCCGCATCGCTTCATCTACTTTACGGTACCCTTTCAGAAAGGCAGGATAGGATAAAAGCGTATGGGAGGCATTTAAAAGGCTCAGTTTCATGTTTTCGTAGGTAGTTACATCCGCAGTAAACGCTACGCCAACTCTTTCTAAAGCCGGCCTGCCACCTATAAAATGGTCTTCTATTACCCACTGGCAAAAGTCCTCGCAATGTACAGGCGCTTTATCGTTCGCACCGCTTAACTCATTCAGCTTTGCAATATTTTCAGCAGTTGTTGCAGGCGTTATCCGGTCAACCATACTGTTAGGGAAAGTTACATGGGCTTCTGCCCATTCTGCTAAATCTTTATCCTGAGCTTGTATAAAGGAAATAAAAGCTTTTTTCGCCGTATCTCCGTTGTGCTGTAAATTATCGCAGCTCAGGATGGTAATGCCGCTGCAGTTACCCGCTCTGCGTTTTCGAAGCCCCGCCGCTAAAAACCCGAATACTGTTATGGGTTGATCCTTGTAATGCAGGTCATGTTTAATTTTTTCATCTTCAAAATCAAATTCATTGGTTTCCTTATTGATGTTATAACCGCCTTCTGTAATTGTAAGCGTAATAATTTTTATAGTATCTTCTGCAATTTTTTGTATAACCATTTCGGGCTGTTCAACACCCCAGATCAACTCCCGTAACGAACCTATCTGATAAACTTCATCCCCGCCATGCCTGCCGCAAACCGTAAGCGTATATTCAAGATTTTGTGACCTTAAGTTTTCGACCACATTTTTATCGGATGGCAGCAGGCATACGCCGCAGACGCCCCAGTGCTGCTGATCGCTGTCTTCCAGCAACCTGTTGATATAAAACTGCTGGTGTGCCCTGTGAAAGTTGCCAACACCGATATGCAAAATTCCCAGCCGGATTGCTTCGGGTGAGTAGTTATAAGGAATAACGTTCATTTATGATGTTTACCAATTGGTTTAGTAAATTAGTCAATCCTGATCGTTAAGCAAATTTTAAAGAGGGAAAAGGGTTTGGGAACGTTACCAATTATCTGCAAACGTTCCCAGAAAAGAGTTTTTGGTGATTACCCGGCGATTGTACTTAATTTTCAGCATTTTACCCATTGAAATGATAAAGCGTATAACCCTGAAAGATTTGTCAAAACATTTGTTGCTCTCAACGTCTACAGTATCAAGGGCGTTGCTAAATGACAAGAACATACATCCTGAAACTAAAAAGAAGGTATTGGAAGCTGCAGATCGGCTCGGTTACAGACCTAATCCTGCTGCTTTGAGTTTAAGGTATGGTCAGTCTAAAAATATAGGCCTTGTTGTCCCGGAAATGGTGACTACATTTTCGGCAACTGTTTTGCGTGGGATCCAAAACATTTTAGGCAGTGAGGGATTCAAGATCATCATCATGCAATCGGATGAAAATCCCGTTATTGAAAGGCAGAACCTTTTGCTGTTGGAAGGCTATAATGTAGATGCTATTATCATTAACTTATGCCACGAAACCCAGAATGATGGACTGTACCGGCAGCTCATAGCCCGGGGAACGCCGTTAGTATTTTTTGACAGACTGCCCCGCGTTGATTTAGACGTTTCAAAAGTTGTTGCAGATGATCATATCAAGGCATCGCTTATGGTGGAGCATCTGATTGCAACCGGCAAGCGGAGAATTGCCCACATCATGGGGCCATCTTCTATCCAGAACGCGAGAAACAGGGCAATGGGCTATAAAAATAGTCTGAAGAAGCACAATATTTATGACAGGGAGTTAATTGTGAAAACTGAGGGAACGGAATTTGCATGTGGAAAACAAGCAATACAGGAGCTTATGCGTAAGAACGTAAAGTTTGATGCTATCTTCGCATTTACAGACACGCTGGCTATAGGTGCAATGAACTATTTGCTTGAACAAAATATCAGCATTCCCCAAGAGGTCGGTATTGCCAGTTTTTCAGGGACAGAGCTGTCAACTATTGTGCATCCGCAATTAACAACGGTTGAGCAGCCGTTATTTAAAATGGGAGAAGCGGCAGCTGAGCTGGCGCTGGAAAAAATCAAAAATGCGTCTGCCATTAACAGAACAATTTACTTGGCCTCAGCCTTGGTTTATAGAGCTTCTACCGAACGGATCAACAGACAATTGTAGATAGATTTACCGGATGAAACTTTTTGGAGCGGTATTAGAAGCAGAACTTTATGCCAGCAGTCTGCGTAAAACGCTTCCTGCCGGAGCGGTAGTCATGCAAGCTAACAGCTATATCCGTTATATACCAGTGGTGCTCAATGGCAGCCTGCGGGTAATGCGCCAGGATGATGAGGGTAAAGAAATTTTACTCTATTACATTAAAACCGGCGAAAGCTGTATCATGTCTTTTTTAGCCGGTATACATGATGACACCAGTAAGGTTAAACTGGTAGTGGAAGAAGAATCGGAAGTGCTGATGCTGCCTGTTGCGAAGGCCAGTGAGTGGATCAGGATTTATCCGGAATGGGCCGATTTTATTTTTAAGCTTTATCATAAGCGTTTCGAAGAACTGCTTGATGTTATCAACGAAGTTGCCTTTCAAAAATTAGATGACCGAATCATTACGCTTTTAAAAAGAAAGGCAGCCGTTTATGCATCGAACGAATTTACCATTACGCATCAGCAGCTGGCCGAGGAGTTAGGTACCACTCGTGAAGTAATATCCAGGCTGCTCAAACAAATGGAGCAACAGCAACTCATTAAGCTTTCCCGAAATAAAATCATTTTATGTATTCCTCTGTAACATAGGTTACCAACTACTGGTTTACCAACGGCTACTTTTGTTTCAGCAAACAAAAATGGAAGTAACAGGATACGTATCAGCGCTGTTTATTGGTTTATTCTTAGGCCTGTTCAGCGGCGTATCTATCCTCACCGTTGCGGTATTGGTTTGTATTTTTAGCATAGCCCCGGTTATGGCAACTACCTGCTCACTTTTAGCAGTGGATATAACCAGTGCCGCGGGGGCTGCCAGTTTTTATCAAAAAGGAGATGTTAATTTGAGGATAGCTTTCCTGTTTGGTACGCCTGCCCAGATTGCCGTATTTGTGATGCACAGAAGGGTAATGCCCACCATGCCGCAACATCTTTTTAGCATTGGCTCTTTTGCAACTGCAGGCATCATTTTTAGGGACTATTTGCGTGCATTTATTAATGAGGCTAAATTAAAGCCCGCGTTTGGGTGGTTTGTACTGCTCATGGGGCTGTTTGTGCTGTTTACCACAATGTATAATTAAAAATATGAATATCCTGTTAAATCCCTGGACTTGGTATGTAGCAGGGCCATTAATCGGCCTTATGGTGCCCGTCTTATTGTTATTGGGCAATAAAGTGTTTGGTATATCCGCTACGCTGCAGCAGGTTTGCGCGGCCTGCATTCCGGCTAATATTACCTTCTTTCGGTACGATTGGAAAAAAGACAGCTGGAACCTTTACTTTGCGGCCGGTATCATCATCGGTGGCTTCATCGCTACCTATTTTCTTTCCGCTCCGGGGCAGGTGAACATCAGTGCCGCTACCACCGCCGTGCTCCGGCAAGAAGGGGTTAAGGATTTTAACGGTATGTTGCCTCAGGATATTTTCAGCATTAGCCAACTATTCACCGTTAGAGGGTTTATTTTCACGGTTGTTGGTGGTTTCCTGGTTGGGTTTGGTACCCGTTATGCGGGGGGCTGTACTTCCGGCCATGCCATCATGGGGCTATCTTCGCTGCAATGGCCGTCGGTGGTGGCTACCGCCTGTTTCATGATTGGCGGCTTCGTCATGACCTGGTTCATTTTACCTTATCTTTTACAGCTATGAAGAATATAAAATTCTTACTATTGGGCCTTATATTCGGTATTGTACTGGTTAAATCGCAGGTCCTATCCTGGTTCAGAATACAGGAAATGTTCCGCTTACAGGCATTCCATATGTATGGCATTATCGGCAGTGCCATCATCACCGGTATGATTTCTATTCAGCTAATCAAGAAGTTCAAATTAAACACAATACAGGGTGAGCCGGTGGTAATTCCTAAGAAAAAGTTTCACTGGGGAAATGTATATGGCGGATTGATTTTTGGTTTGGGCTGGGCCATAACCGGCGCTTGTCCGGGGCCGTTATATGCCTTGGTTGGTAGTGGCTACCTGGTTATCACTGTTACACTGCTGAGCGCCATTGCCGGCGCCTGGGTTTATGGTTTGTTAAAATTGCATCGGCCTGTATAAGTTAACACAAAAGTTTTCTTATATAAAATCGCAATTAAAAACAGACATTTAAGTGCCTTTAAAGCTCCATTTTTGCTAAACAGCCTTTTTAGCTTGTACCAGCATGGCATGCAGCACCTCAGTAGAAAAGCCGTGTAACAGCAGCCTAAACGCTGCACCATAAGTAGGCAGCGGAATCATAGGGTGCTTGTTGTTTAAGGCTGTCAATTTTTCAGGGCAATCCATAATGGTACTGGCATAAATGCCGATTACCTCATCCAGTTGTAACGAATTGGTGGCCCGCCAAAAATCATTATCTGTAAGGTAAAACTGATAGGCGGGGGTAAAGAGTTCAATGGCTGTTGCCAGGTCTATCACGTTTGTCCACTTGTCCCTGAAAGCGGCAAAAGGAATTTCACCGCTACCAATAGCGCTGAAATCAGGATTGTCTTTTTTTTCAATCCGTACTTTTTTATCAGCAACCGCTTTGTTCAGGTTGATGATGAAATTATAAAGGTTCAGGTCATGTTCCAGAAATATATTGTCTTGCACGTCGGCCACTTCCAGCGGCTTTAACGGATTCATGGGTATGTGCTCTGCACCGTCAACATTGTCTTTAATAAATCTCAAAATTTCAGACCCTAGGTAAAAATGCCGCAGGATTAGGAAATTGGCTTCGGGCGTTATAAAATACTTCATGCCGATGTACAGGCATTTGTGCAGTGTTTTGGGCGCATTAATTAAATTGGGCACCACAATTTTAAACAGTTGCATCAGTATAATGGCCAAGCGGGCCAGCACTTTGGCAACCGGATACAAAAACTGCCGGCTTCGTGTAGAAGAGTCATATAAAAATGCGGCCTTGGCATCGGCGTTAAAGGGAACGCTCTTATCCAAGAATAGCGCATGCCAGTGGCTGGGGTTGCGCGGTTCATGAACCATGTTGTCATAATATTCTCGGGTATGCAGCATTGCGGTGGTATTTTTAAAAGTTATCCAGTTCTTCGAGTTGCAGGGTATATAACCGGGCTACGGTTTTGGCCGTCTTTACAATTTTTTCGGCCATAAACTGTGTTAACAGATCTGATTGTATAGCGTTCTCGAAACGTTCAAAATGGTTATCGTTACTATCACTGGTTTCGTGGTATAAGAAGAACGATACCTGTTCTGTGTTCAGGCTGAGCTGTTGTTGTATAGCACGGCCCCACTTGCCCGATACCCGGTTGCCCAAACCTTCGATCACAAACATGCCGCCCAGCAGATCAAACGGATTGGGCTGGCTGGCCCGGTGAAACATATAAGCGCTCAGCGCCTCGCTGCCTATGTTTTTACTGCCGGTTTGAATGTCCTCAAGCTGGCCGCCGCATTGCAGGTAGTTTTTTTCCAGCAGCTGGTAATCGCGGTGCTCGTCAGACGAGTGGCGGATAAAGGCCGACCGTACTTCGAAATACTCCATACTTACGTTAGAAGCCGCGCGGGCTATCCATTGCGACCCGTCAATAACCTGCTGCCTTAAGTTAACCAGCAGGCGCTTATACTGCTCAAGGGTAAGCGTTCCGTTAAATATTTTTTGTACCACCGGCACCTGTTGCAGGCCGCGCTCAAAATCAAACCATAAACCGGTTAACTGCCTTACCAGCCACTCCTGTACCGGCTTTTGCTGTACATTGATCTGAGGCGGCAGTATGGCAGCAATATCTTCGTTCGCATGGAAACCGGCAAGTACGCCTCCTGCCTGTTGCACCGTAAGCAGCATATAACTGGACAAAAAACGACCGCTTTCGGGCACCATGCATAAAATTTGCTGCCCGTGTTTAAGCTTGCCGCTATTCAGGAGTTCATGCAGCATAACATAAACTGAGGCAGAACCGATGTTACCTACTGTATACAGGTTGGTAAACCATTTTTCGGCCGGTATGGCAGCACCGCCTTTGCGGAGCAAATCCATAATCTGCGGTTTAAAATGATGTGAGGAATAATGACAAACCAGCCAGTCAATCGCCTCCGGCTTAACTACTCCCTTATCCACCAGTTCGAAAAAATGCTGAATTCCCAGTTTAACCATATTATCCACCAGTTGCATATCCTGCTTCAGATTAACAGCTCCGCAGGCATTGGCCTCGGTTAGGTTGTCATAATCGAGCCATGTTTTGCCAATTGTACCATTAGCTTCCTTATGCGTGCCGGCATACATGCAAAGTTCATAAGCATGCGCATAGGATTGCAGTTCGATCCATTCAACTTTAAGCGAAATGCCCAAGGAAGACGGTTCCTGTTGCAACAGCAATGCACCCGCGCCATCGCTCAGCATCCACCGCAAAAAATCAGTATCGGCCGGTAAGGTACCCCCATTTTCATTCAGTTCATGCTGGCCTTCAAAGCGCTTGGCTTTAAACATACGGCTGGGAAGTTCGGCCGCGCAGCAAACGGCATTACGAGCCATGCCCGCCTGCACCTGCATAAAAGCGCTTTGTATAGCCATCATACCTGCTGCACACACACTCTGATGCGACACCAAAGCGCACTTGCCAATCCCCGATTCGGCATGTACCATACTGGCAAAACCCGGAACCGGCAAATCGCTTTGTGTAGTGGCCGCGCTCAGCAAATTCACATCATGGCTGCTGACCGAACTACCGCCGATGCAGTTTTTCACCGCCAGTGCTGCCATTTGATAAGCCTGATGAGTGGTATTCTGCTCTGTATCCAAAGCATAATACCGCCGCTTAATGCCGTTCTTACGTAGAAAAACAGCCTTCATCCGCGATGGTATTCCATCAATCATGCCCAAATAGTTTTCCATTTCTTCATTTTCAACAGGATGGTTAGGTAAAAAAGAACCTGAGGCCGTGATGTAGACGTTTTTGGGCAGCATATAGGTTAAAGATAAAACAGCTATTTCATCCTGCAAGTGATTCAACAAAAAAAGTTAATATATATTCATTTAGGTAAAAAATGAAAACAAATACTACGTCTCTTTGTAATCCAGGTTGGAAGACCGCTTAATATATAGAAAATAGCAAAGTTGATTCAATACTTTGAACCGAATAAAAATTATCGCTTGCTGTATCAAAATTTAGATTATTAAGTAAGCTCCATAACAAGGGGGGTTTTACCAAGCGTGTTCAAGCTACAGGCCAAATTAAGCACTATCTTTTGTGAAGGTCGATTAAATCAGGGAATACCTTTCGCCTATTCAAATCTTTTAAAAGTGCACTTTGAAGATGCGCTCATTTAGCAAGTGCGCCAATAACTTCTGCATTTGCGAATTATTCATTCATTGTTCCACCATCACATTTGAGTAATTAATTATCATTAACGTATTATTGAAATCCTTTTCAGCAATGATATGTTTCCGCTTAAAATAATGAAAATTTAGCTTTACGACTTTTCTTTGCTGTACTTAATTGGCCGTGCTTTTCAACGTTGACAACATACCTGCCAGTTGCCGCACTATATTGGCTTTGTAGAGGCCCGATTGCAATTTTAATAGCCTTACTGCAATTTCATCACTAATCCATTGGTATTATGAAAGATTGTCCTAAACTTGACGCTAACAAAAGCATCTTTTCTTCGGACTTTGAGCTTTGCCGTCCACACTGCAGTGTGGGCGGCACCATAAAAACTTCTTGTGCTCAAGAACATAATGCCGTTATTCAGGGCGAAATGAATGTTGATTACACTTGCTTTTTCATCGTTGGTTGACTTCCCTAAACGGATGGTATGTGCATATAGCGCAAACTGGAGTCAGCCCCGGGGGGATATTATTGCCCAAAGGGCTTTTTCTCTTGTTTTCAGCTATGTAAATTTCTTAAGTGGTACAAAAGTGATATATTCCTTTAACTGATTTTTTCCAAACGGCTCAATTTGCTTGCTTATATCGCCTAAATCTCGGCTTTAAAGCAATTTTAAAGCCGAGATTTAACGGGCTCAGCAACGCTTAAGATTAAAGCCGGAAAGATAGATTGTTTTAATCCCTCCAGCGGTAATGCCGGTTCAGGCGGCAAGCCAACGGCCTGATGCAGCCACTCGATATTAAAGTATGCTTAAGATCATTGTAAATCCTGTGCTGCAAACTCAACCTTTGATATAAGCCGACACGCCTACCCCAGTTCTCCTATTGCCTTTTTAAACTGAGTTACATAATTGTTGTAATCCACCTTGGCGGTTACCAGCTGGGTATAACTCTGCTGCCACAGGGATTGTGCCTGCAGCCAGTCGGTAGCGGTAATGGTGCCTGCTTTCAGGCGGTCATTGGCCAGGCGCAGGTTTTCTGTGGCTTGCTGCAGGGATAAAGCGTTTAACGCCACGTTCTTTTCGGCCTCGGTAAGGTTGTTATAATTGCGCCTGATGTCTAATGTGATTTTCTCACGGCCCTCATTCAACTGGTAACGCCGGGCCTGTGTTCTGATTTCCTGCTGCTTTACCGCCTTGCGGTAGTTGCCCCAATGAAAAACCGGCACCCGCACACTTAGCAAAGCCAGCCATGCTGCCGAGCTGTTACCTATACTGATAGGTGCCTGATTTTCTCCCAGATAAGAACCAATAAGGCCAACGGCGCCTGGTGTGCTGGAGTTGGTGTAAAAACCATATACTGCAACAGCTACCTGCGGCAGCTGATTAGCTGCTGCCAGTTTGGTTTGTATTTCTGCTGCTGCTACCTGCTTTTGCAGTAACTGCAACTCCGGCCTTTTAGCTGCATTATTGTCAAAGGCAGAGTCGGGCGGCAGTACAACCGGGTTGTAAGGAACGGTATCCAGCACATCAATCTGATGCTGCAAACCTAAGCCGGTAACTTGCAGCAAATTAAGTTTGGCCAGCTTTAAGCCGTTTTCCGCCTTTAGCAGTTGTAATTCGTTCTGGTTATACTGCACCTGTACCTGCAGCACATCATTTTTAAACCGGGTGCCGGCACGGTAGGCGTTGTTTATATCGTTGAGTGCACCATTCAAATACTGCTTTGATTTTTTCAGGGCAATAATCTGCTCTTTAAGAGAAACCACCTGCCAGTAGGCGCTGTCTGTTCTTACAATAATGTCTGCCCGGGTTCGTACCTGTTGCAGCTGCTGTACATCTGCATTCAGGCTGGCTGCTTTTATGCCGTTGCGTACTTTGCCGCCGTTGTAAATTAGTTCGGTAACTGTGCCTGAAGCCGAAGCGGTTCGCTCGGGCAGGTATTTGCTTAAGGGTTTGCCGAAATACAAGCCGGTTGCCGATGCATCTACCGAAGGCAGGGCATTGGTTTTAGCACGGTCAACTCCCAATTTGGCTATCGCTATGGAATCTTTCTGAATATTGATCTGATTATTTTGTTTCAGGGCCAGTTGCCGGCTTTGCTCTAAAGTGAGCCGCTGCTGGGCAGAGGCCGCCTGGGTAAGCAAGGCCAGTAACAAACCGAGGCAGTACAGCTTGCTTTTATAATGGAATAACGATTGTAAGGTCATTGATTAAAAACTTAACTATATTGTTTTACACTGCCGGTTGCGGCTGCTTTGCATCTTCCTTTTCCTCCTCATCCCGCTCCTCCGGCTTTTCCTGTTCAGGCTTAATTAGCTTGAAGTAAAGGATAGGAATAATAAACAGCGTGAAGAACATAGATACAATTAAACCAAAAGCCAACGAACTGCCCAGCGGCGCCCATAGCGGCGAACCGCCCACAATCATGGGCGTAACGCCCACAGCTGCCGCTGCGGTGGTTAAAAATATGGGGCGCATACGGCGTTTTGCTGCATGTATGGCCGATTCTTTAATATCCAGTCCTTCATCGCGGCCCATTTCATCAGCAAAATCAACTAAGATGATACCATTCCTTACCACGATACCAATCAGGCTGATGATGCCCATAAAGGCGGTGAAGCTAAAGGCGTTGCCGGTAACCAGCAGCCCGGTGGCGGCGCCCAGCAAGCTTAGCGGGAAGGTGCACAGGATGATAAAGGTCTTTTTCAGGCTCCTGAACTGTATCAGCATCGTCAGGAAAATAAGCACGATACTACATAGTAATGATTTGCCTAATCCGGGCGTGTTTTCATCGGTAGCTTCCTGGTCGCCGCCGTATTGGATGTGCACGCCGTAGGGCAATTTCATTTTTTCAATTTGCGGTTTGATTTCCTTCAGCATATCAGCTGCCACCACGCCGTTCTGCGCTTCTGAAAGTACGGTAAGCATACGCAGCCCGTTGCGGTGCATGATATTGCCAATATGCCACTCCGGCGTAAAATCGGCCACGTCTGTAAGCTGTATCTTGCGCCCCTGCTGGTTGCTGATGTGTACAGTGCGCAGCCGGTCGAAGTTTTTGCGGTAACGGTCATCATATCTTAGCACAATGGATAGCGGAGTTTTGCCCTCATACAAAGTAGATACCGGCACCCCCTGCAGGCCGCCACCTATGGTTTGCGTAATCTGGGTGCTGGTAAGATTTAGCCTGCGGGCCTGGTCTTGTTTGATGTGAGCGCCGATGGCGGCATAATCTTCCTCAAAATCATCTCGCACCCAGTTGGTACCTTTCAAATGGCTTATCATGGCTTTAACGGTATCACCTACCTTCCGCAAGTCATCAAAGTTTTCGCTGATGATGCGTACTTCAAGCGGCGCCTTTGCATTCAGGAACGTGAGGCGGTGCACCCGAACAAAGCCTTCGGGCAAAAAGTTGTGAAATTTGGTGATGTATTCGGTAGAAAGTTCATCCGTGGTGCCGTTATCAGTAGTATTAATAAAAATCTGGGCGTAGTTTTCACGTGGATTTTCGGGCGCGTAAGTGGTATAAAACCGGGGTGAACTGGTGCCGATAAAGCTGGCCACCCGCGTAATGCGCTTATCGCCTTTAATGGCAGCTTCTACCTTTTTTACGGCGGCGGCGGTTTGTTTATAAGGTGTACCTGGCGGCAGCCATATTTCCAGGTTAAACTGATCGCGTTCGGCAATGGGCAAAAATTGCTGCTTTACCTTGGTCATCAAAAATACACCTAAAAAAACAGCGGCTATGCCCAGGCTGATGATCAGGGTAGTATGTTCGAAAGCCCATTCCACCGCTTTATCATACTTTTCCTGCACCCGGTCGAGGATAGACTTTTTCTGTTCCTTCTCTTCTTTATCGTCATCTTTCTTCAGGCCTTTTTTAATGGATAAGAAAGCTATTGCAGGTACAATCAACATGGCTACTACAAAAGAGGTGCTTAATGCAATGCCAATAATAATCGGCAGTGAGCCTACAAACTCTTTCTGCATCCCCGGAAGGAATATGGCCAAAGGCGCAAAAGCAAAAACAATGGATATGGTAGCCGTAAGTACCGGTATAAATAATTGCGTAGCACTTTTCCAGGCCGCCTCCCAGGGCTTGATGCCATGATCCAGGCGCTCTATATAATTATCAACCACCACAATGGCATCATCTACCACCATACCTAATACAATGATTAAACCTGCCAGCGTGACCTGATGCAGCTGCAGGCCCATGATGTTGCTGATAGCAAAAGTTACCATGATGGACAGTGGGCAGGATATGGCTGATATTAACGCAATACGGAAGGGAAGAAGTATAATCACCACTACAATTACCGAAACAATGGCAATGGCAAATTCAATCAGAAAGTGCTTGATGCTTTCGGCTACTACTTCAGGCTGATTGACAATGGTAGTAACTTTTACATCGGGCGGCAATTGTTTTTTGGCCAGAATGAGCTGCTTATCTATCTCCTTACCAAACTCCGTCATATTATTACCTTTTTGCATCTCGATGCTGAGCATAATTACGGGCAGGTTACTCATCTGTATGCTCTGCACCGTATCCTGATAACTGCGGCTGATGGTGGCTACATCGCGCAGGCGCACAATATTAGCCGCCGAGTCAGTATATATGATTTGATTGCCGACATCATTGATGCTCTTAAACTGATTGTTGCCAAACAGGGGCACATTATTCTGCGAGAGCTTTACCTCGCCGCCGCCGCTGGTTTGATTTTGATTTTTCAGCACATCAGCCACCTGGTTAAAGTCAACATTGTACTGGCTCAGCTTTTGGTCATCCACTTTTACCAGTATCTGCTGCGGCAAACCGCCAACCCGTGTGAGCCGCGAAACCTTTTTGTTGACCTTAACATTATCCTCTATGCGGTCCATCAGTTTGTCCAGTTCCGCGTAGCTGCGCTTTGGAGAGGATATGGATACCAGCATGGCAATGGTTTCGCCAAAATTGCTGTTCACAACAGGGCCTTGTACATTTTGAGGCAGGTTTTGTGCCTTGAAACCATTAAGCCCATGCTGCAGCGTAGCCCAAACCCGGTCGGCGTCCTTAACCCATTCGTTCAGTTCAATGTTGATATAAACGATACCTTCTTTGCTGGTAGAATACGTTTTTTCACGTCTCACCTCCTTAAAGGAAAAAAGAAACTGCTCCATAGGCTTGGTCAGTTCATTTTCAACCTGTTGCTCGCTGGCGCCCGGATAAGCGGCATAAATAAGCGCCTGCCTTACCGTAAACTCCGGGTTTTCACTGCGCGACATTTGCAGCAGTGATAAAATGCCCACCAGCACCAGCATTACCGCTATGGTAAATGATACGGTGCGGTAGCGCATGGAGGCTTCAATCAGGTTGAAGTTTTTCTTGTTTTCGGCCATAAGTATGTGCGCTGTTTAGCTGGAAGTTATTGTTTGATGGCAACGGCCTGCCCGTCCTTCAGGCGATACTGCCCCTCAATGACCAATAGGTCCCCGTTTTTAAGGCCATCAGTTACTGAAATCTCATCGCCTACGGCCTGGCCGGTGGTAATGCGGCGGCGTATGGTGATGTGCTTCCGCCGGGCCGAATCCACCAAAAATACATAAGAAAGGCCATCCTGATCATGCACCACCGCTTTGGGCGGAATGGTGATGTAATTCACCCTGTTATTGGTTTGGAGGTTAATTTCCGCAATCATGCCGGGCAGCAGCCGGTGGCGGGCATTGTCAAGCCTTATTTTAGTACGGAAAGTATTGCTGTTCCTGTCGGCTTGGGGATTAATGCTGGTTACTTTGCCTGTGAATGCCTGGTTAAGCGTAGGAATATTTACCTGAGCCGTATTGTTGCGCATGATATTGCCTATCTCTGTTTCTGGAACGGTCATGGTAGCGTTCACATGATCTATGGCATCAATCATGAAGGCCTGCGCGCTGGGTGAAATCTGGTTACCTACCTCGGTCATTTTGCCGGTTACAGTACCGCTGATAGGCGCATACAGCCGGGTATCGCTTAACTGTTTGGCTGCCGCTTTGCGGTTGGCAAGTGCGGTAAAATATTGAGATTCGGCAGTAACAAAATCTTTGGGTGTAAGGCTGCCTTTCTGATACAGTTCTTTGCTGCGCAGATAGGTATCCTTTGCCTGCAGCAGGTTGGCATCTGCCTGCTGCAGCTGATACTGGTAATCGCGAGGGTCAAGCGTGGCCAGCAACTGCCCTTTTTTAACAGCCTGCCCCTCATCCACCAGCACCGAAGTTACCCGCCCCTGAACAGAAAAGGTTACCTGCGCTGTTTTTTCAGACTGTATGGTTCCGCTTAAATTTAAAGTTTGATTTTTTTCTGTGGGTGCCAGTTTAATCACGCTAACCGGTGCAACGGCCGATGCTTCGGCATCAGACCGGTTATCTTCTTTTGGCTTGCATCCGGCAAGCACCAGCAGTAAACCCAGCAACAGGTAAATATTTTTCATTGAAAATAGTATCTGAAGAACAGACAAGAAATGGTCAACAGCCCAATCCGGCAATTAGTTTGCTGAAAACAGATATTTAGTCAATTGAATGCGCTATTTCAATGGGGTATCACAGCAGGCAAATTCAGGTACTGGCTAACCGGGTATACTTCCAAAGCATACAGCTAAGTAGAAGTCATCTCATCAATGGCAAAGCGTTACATGTGCATTGTGAATGAGTTGAGTGATATGCAGTGAAATAGGCGTTGCAAACGCCGGAAAAAATTAAGCGGCTCCGTTTTAAACTACAAGTGTTGGAAAGGCATTGTATGCTTTAGAAACACACACCTGTGGGCATAAATGCTGGCCAGTGCTTACAGTAATAACTTTAATAAGGAGTGTGTTTACTATGTTCTTGTCTTTCCAACATTTATGATTAAAAACGAGCGAAAGTACCGATAAAAACAAAAAACCCCCTAAATGATGCCATTTAGGGGGGGATAAGCTGGTACGCTTAAAGTGGTATCAGCTGGAATCGAACCAGCGACACAAGGATTTTAGTCATATGATATACCCCTTCAATGTGTTGGCAATCAGTGATTTATAAAGTAAATATACATTTTCGTAAGTATTTCGCAAATTAAATATTGTAATATTTTAGTAGCATCAGCAATCAAGACATTCAAAAAATTGATTGATGTTCAATATATTGAGTGCCTTTATGAATTTTGTAATGGTAGCGGTATTTATGCCCTTGACAAAATTTTAGCACTGGGAACTGAACACTGTTTATTGCCCAGTGGGTATGTATAGCTATTACTAATCTGTTGTTGTGTTAACTTTTCAATGTAAAAGGCAAACTGTATATTTCATCTTGTAGATCTGGATTATGATTAATTCTTACATAGTTAGAGCCTGTTTAAATTTCAGCGGGAATAAATACTAAGGTCATCTGTACAGGGGTTAGGATTACATTTAATTGTTGTGACCAAACTTCAAGAAAGATGTATTCAACGGATGTAACAGATGCCCAGTGGCAATTTATAAAGAAAACGTTAATGTTAGCTGAAAGAAAGCGAACACGCAGCTTGCGCGAGATATGGAATGCCATTCTGTATTTAGTGAAGACGGGCTGCCAGTGGCGGATGCTGCCTAAGGATTTCCCTAAATGGCAGTTAGTTTACTATTATTACAGTAAATGGGCTGTGCTGGAATGGTTTGACCTGTTACTGTCCAAACTTAGAGAAAAGGTACGGTTAAAGATGAAGCAAAACCCTGAGCCTACCTTGGGCATCATGGACAGCCAGAGTGTAAAGTGGGGTAACAACCGGGCACTGAACGGTTATGACGGCAACAAGAAAGTAAAAGGTATCAAGCGGCATGTCATTGTGGACAAGAACGGCTTTCTGCTGGCCGTGATGGTTACCATAGCAAGGGTACATGACAGCAAAGCGGTTATCTTACTCATGCGGGTGCTGAAGGGTTTGAGCCTTCGGCTGAGGGTGCTGCTGGCAGACGGCGGCTACCGTGGCATTATCATAGAGCAAGTCAAAAGAGCATTTGGCTGCCTGATACAGATCGTGATGCGTTCTGATGAGCAGGGTGCCTCTTTCAAACCCATTCCACAAAGATGGGTAATCGAACGCTCGTTTGCTTTGATGGATAATGACAGAAGATTGTGCAGAAACTATGAACTGCTGTTGGAAACCGCAGAAGATATGGTCAAACTTTCCGCTATAAAATTATTGTTGAATAAAATTTAAACAGGCTCTTAATTGTTACATTTCAATTTGTGATTAACTACTAGGAAACGGAGCTTTAAACAACAAATAGTTATAACTTATTGGAATAGAAGTTCGATTCCCCTACGGGCTACCAATTAAAATTATATTCGCTTGTAAATCAATTATTTACAAGTGGGTATTTTCTTTTTCGGACATATTTCGGACGATACCTTTGATTTGGTATGACCAACATGCTCTTAGAATTATTTTAATTCGCATTCGCACATAATACTCAAGTTGGGAGTATTATAACAATTTAATATTGTCGCTAAATGCTATTGTTAATTCAAAGGAGAGATGTGGTATTAATTTAACGATTGATTAAGTTCACTCGACCATACGTGTTTAATTAATGGTCTTTTGCATTTCAATGATTTTATCCAATTATATCTCATCAATAGGATCCAATTGTATTCTAATTTGTGTAGAAGGATGATTGAATGAACTTATAAGAAAGTTAGCTGTAGCATAGTCCTTAACATTAATATATAAGGCACCAACATCTTCTTATCAAATGCAGCATTGTTTCATTTGTTGTATATTTGCTGGATGGCAAGTAAAGAAAGTTCTCTTTTAGACAAGTATGGTATAGGAGTTTCAATTACTTGTGCCGTACATTGTACAATATTACCTGTATTGATTAGCTTTGCACCTCTCGTGGGATTTAAAATGTTCACTGGTAAGGTTGTTGAATTTAGCTTAATTTGTTTGTCAATAATTATCGCTTGTTGTTCATTATTGAAGTCCTATCAAAATCATAGAAACCTATTACCAATAATGATAGCTGTTATAGGTCTTGGCTGCATTATTATAGGGTACCAATTGCCATCTGTATAGGAAATCTATTTGCTGAGTTTAGGCGGAATACTGATTGCTGCGGCTCATCTGCTCAACTGGCGCAGCAGTAAGTGCTGCATGGCATAATCCCGCATAAGTTAAAAATGCAACTGAGGTGCAATTACATATATTTGTAAACGCATGGAACAGAATTTTCAGAATATATTACAACAAAATCAACTTAAAGTTACTGCCACACGGTTAAGTGTGTTAGAACTTATCGCTTCACGCAACGCGGCTACCTCCCAGCCCTATCTGGAAAAGAACATTAACAAAGAAATTGACCGAGTAACGCTTTATCGCACCCTACGTACTTTTGAGGAAAAAGGCATTTTACATAAAGTTATTGATTTGAATGGAACGGCAAACTATGCCATGTGCTCGGACAATTGTACGGCAGGACACCATCACGACGAGCATTTTCATTTTAATTGTACCCAATGCCATCAGTTGTATTGTATGAACGATTTCCATTTTCCGCCGTTTCAAATGCCTGCCGGTTTTAAGTCACAATCAATTAACCTACTGATTTCCGGCACCTGTGCACAATGCAACAAAATGGATAATTAATTAAGGTGGCTTGTTTACTAATATGACTGGAAAGCATAATTTTTCGAAACACCATCAGGTAGTGGCTAACCAATCCCTGCCGCCGGCAAAAAGCCTTACCTTCCTTTTACCTTACCTGCAGGAAACGGCATCTAAAACGGCTGTTGATTTGGGATGCGGTGCTGGAATAGATACATTATACCTTTTGGAGCAAGGCTGGCAGGTAATGGCTATCGATCAAAGCTCTGATGCGTTGAAAGCACTCAGGCAAATACAATCCGATAAACAACTCACTACTTCATGTCAAACATTTGAAGAATTGCAGTTGCCATCAGCTCAATTAATTAATGCCAGTTTTGCGTTACCTTTTTGTAAACCCGAAAATTTCGATCAGTGCTGGACTACTATTGTTAACACACTCCAAGAGGGAGGCGGTTTTAGCGGTCATTTCTTCGGATTCAAAGATTCATGGACTAACCGTACAAATATGACCTTCTTTGACAAGGTAAAGCTCGACGAATTGTTTAGTGGCTTTGATATCAAATGGTTTGAAGAAACTGAACGGGATGGAAAAACGTTGGGAGGAATACCCAAACACTGGCATGTATATCACGTGGCAGCTTTAAAGCTGTAAAGCAAATCGTTCTTCATAATACCTGCGGTTACAACAGTTGTTATGCTAATATATATTATATTTTCTATCAGCAGCCCATAGTATACACCATCATTTCCCCATGCATATACGCTTAACCACAACACTGGTAGAAATAGCAGCAATTCACGACTAAGTGTGAAGCGCGACGCAATATGCGGCTTTTTTGTAGCTTGTAGATAGACAATGCTGGTTGAAGCCAATGGCATTAGCAGCAATATACCAGCAATTACTCTAAAATGATATACAGCTGTTTTCGTAAGTGCTGGCAAACTCAGCAACAAGCTTAAAATAAGTTTTGGAAACAGTAAACAAGGCAAGGCCATGAGCAGCATTAAGGTAACAATGCCGTACCTGAATACAGTTATGACAGTACGTACACGTGTCAGGTTGCCTGCGCCAAAATTAACGCCGATAATTGGAGCAAACGCTTGAAGCATACCAAACATAGGAATGGCTGCAAACGAAAACAAACGGTAAATCGCTGAAAATGCAATGGTATCGTTCGGGGAAGCGCTGCTATAGGCCATTAGTTTAAACAATACAAACTGCCGAAGGATGCCGTTAAGCTGCATGTAAAATGAAGGCAAACCAGTGCTTAAAATCTCTTGCATGAAGCGCAGGTCCGGTTCAAAAACCCAGTTAATACGGAGTTGACCTTTACCTGAATAAAAATAATGATAGGCTATACCGCTATAAACGCACATCGCTATAATGCTGGCCAAAGCAGACCCCTGTACACCTAAACCAGCATATTTGATAAGGAGTGGATTGATGACAACGTTTAAAGCCATAGCCAGGCCGGTAATATACATCGCAGTGCGCGGGTTGCCTTCTGCCCTGATCAAGCCCGACAAGCACATGCCAAAAATGGAGGTGACAGCACCTGAAAGGGAAGTCTGGTAAAACAACCATCCGTATTTTAACTGTTCGGCTGTAGGTCCGAGCAGTTGCAACACTTGGTTACCAAAGGCAAACCCCAATATTATCAGCAAAGCAGCGCAGCCTATTACTAACAAAGTAAGGTTAACAAACAGTTTGTTTTTTACTGGTTCATTACTATTGCCGATGGCTCTGCTATAAATGGCCGAAGTACCTGCGCTAAGCAGGCCAACAATTGCTGAATTAAGGGTAAGTAGTGGTAGCGTGAAAGTTATGCCTGTGAATGCAGCTGGCCCAACCAAATGAGCAATAAAGAAAGCATCGACCAGTGAATTAATGGAAACCACTACCATGCTGATAATGCCCGGCACCGACATTCGCAGCATCAGTCGCCATAAATTTTCTGTAAGTAGCTTCTCCCGCTGCATAAGGTATATGTATTAGTCAATCAGAAATTTTTCTTTAAGGCGGTGATGCGCTATGATTAACAGACAGGCTATACTGATGGGCAGTAAACTCAGGTTGATCAGCCAATTGACATAATTCATCTGTTGATTTGATAAAATAAATTGTGGCTGCTGGCGGTAATCGTCCATGTTCATTGCCCGGTTGTTGAACAGCGGCTGATTGGAAAACCAAAAAATCTGTTCATGAAAGGTACGGACGGCTTCCTTGAAGGCAAGTTCCCCGCCTAAGTCTGTAGCTGCCAACTCGTTGAATAATTGCTGCACATTTACAGCTGGATTTACAGGATTAAATAGTTGGTATTTTTTGCTGTGCAGCTGCGCCTGATGCTGATAGTGTTTCACCAAAGCCGTGGCTTTCCTGTCGCCCTCGTGCAAAAAGGCAGAATATCCCTGAAAGTAAAAGTATGGTGCACGTGTTGTATCTGCCGGTTTTAGTTCAGGATGGTTTTGGTAAAATGCAGCCAGAGCCGAGTACATTGCTTCATCAGTTTCGGGCATATTGCGGCTACGCATTAAGGCAGCCAGCTGCATACTGTGCCTTTGCTGGTTACTAAGCAGCAAACCCAAACCTGCTGGGATGATCAGCAACAGCGTAATCCAAATGGATAGCGCACAGATGGCATTAAAGGCGGAGGCTTTGCGAAACGCATTAAGCAGGTACATAATGCTGAACCAAAGTGCAACATAGCAACAGGTAACCAACAGCCACAGGATGTTAGGCATTAACTGGTGTGCGTCTGCAACTATAAAGGCTGCAACGCACAAGACATTTATCATTAGTGCCACCAGTGAAAGCCTAAATAGCAACCGGTACCAGAGTACAGCTCTTAGTGGTATACCTGTACTGCGTAACAGCTTCTCTGTCCCTTGCTCACGCTCAGCGGCCATTAAATCATAGCTCAGGGTAATGATTAGCAGAGGTAGTAGATAAACAATCAAAAAACTCAAATCGAAATTACCGGCCGCCAATTGCAGCGGGTTGTAAATTTCACCTTTCAGAGTCTGTACATACAGGCTTTGGGCGTTGAGGAGGTAATAGGTGGGATAGAGGTCGTATAAGCCCATAGCCAGTTCAGCAAGCGGTGCTGGGCGGTGTGCAGCGATAAAATTATATTTAAAACGAATAAGCGAGGGTAGTGCGGCATTTTCAAAATCACTTTTCCCTTTAGCGGTAGCGGTATCGGCCTGTAGCTGTTGCTGATGAAGTGCTTGGGCATATTGTGCTGAATCTGTTGCCTGGTTTATCTTATGTTGTTGTATACCAATTATAGTATGCCCGTAATAAATGGAATAGCATCCAAACAGCATAAAAATTACTAAGGCCGATATGTACCAGCGGTTGCGCGAAAGCTGTAGCCACTCTGCTTTGAAAACTGATGTTAAGGTCGAGGTCATAATTAAAACAAATACACAGGGTAGCGGTAAACATAAAACAAGATGATGCCCATCCACAACAGTAAGGATAGCAGTCCTGGCAGGTAGGGGCGTAAGCTCTGCACCAAACCCGGGACTTGGTAAGCAAAGGCAGGCACTTGTGCAAACGATGCTCGGTTTGCTTTATATTCCCAATCGCCAAGCTTCGATTTATTTTGCATCTCTAAATTCATCTGTTGTACAAAGCTGCGGCGGTAAAATTCTGCCTGGTGCTGAAAGTCGAGATGGGTATAATAGTCTGTACCAGCAAAAGCCATCGACAGCCCATAAACGGCAATGTAGGGGTCGATGTAGCTGCACCATTGCGATAAGCGGTTTTGGCTGATCAGGATGTGCTGCAGTTTGTCAAAATGCTTATCGTAAACCTTGCTGCTATAAGTTTCGCCCGCCTGCATCACATAGCCTTCGAAGTTGAACGGTAGTTTTGCAATGGTGTCTACATGGTACTGCTTAAGCAGGGCATCTTTCAGCCTGTCGGCACGTTTCCCTGATGGGTTGTGGCCGTCAATACCCTGTGCAATGTCGGCTTGCAGGGCGGCAGTGAATTCATATTTCGAGGGAAGGGTATACCGGTGGTTCCCGGTACTGGCAGCCCACTTAGGCATCAATATCACGGCAAATACATATATGCCCAGCAACAGCAACAAGGATTTTTTAGAATTACGCCTGTGAGCCGATATTAACAAAGCCGCAGCAATGTAGATCAGCATATACCCTGCATATAAGGCGCATAATAACAGTAACCGTACCCACGGTAACGGAGCTGGGCCGGCCGACCATAATTGTACGGCCATCCATAGCACCAATACAGGTATAAGCAGTAGCAGCAATAAGGTACTCAACCCCAGAAATTTACCGGTATATAACTGCCTGAAGGTTAAACCCTGTGCATATAGAAGTGCTATCGTTTGCTGCTCCATTTCCTGGCTGAATGCTGAAAAGGATAAAAATATAGCCACCAACGGCATTACCATTTGCAGAATCAGCGCTACTGAAAGCGTACCGAATCTTACTGAGACATCTCCATCTTCAGCCGGCTTAAAGGCAAATTCGTTTTGCCGGTGAGGTTCCAGATAGGCAACAGTGCCGGTAAAATCATCCAGTCCCGAGTCGAAGATGCTCAGGGCAGGCTTCGGCATGTAGGCAAAATTGCCAAAATGGGCAGCAATGTGCGGGTGCTTAGGGTCCTGATGCAGCCATCGGTCACGTTGTTCGGTTATGGCCTGCTGCCGCTCTGCATCAGCCTGCTTAAATTTACGGGCACCGGCAATCAGCGCCAAAGCGGTAATCAGCATCAGTACAACTGCGATGGTCAGGTAGCTCCGGTTACGGAAACCGGAGATGATTTCTTTTTGTGCTACGGTAGTAATGGCATTCATCTCTATATCGCTGTTTATAGCCTGTTTTGCTCCTCTGTACGGTGGGGCTTGCCTGTATTTAATTTGCCGCCTAGCCGGTAGGTGAACGTAAGACTGAAGCGCCGGCTGTCGGGCGTGTTTTTATAGGAATATGCAGCGGTGTTGCTGATGGAGTATCCCCAAAACCAGCCGGTGTGCAGCAGGTCGGCAAAGGCAAAACGTGTATCCAGTTTATTATTTAGGAAACTCTTTTTAAATCCGCCGCTCAGGTTCAGGTAATACCGGGCTACATACACACCTATCAGTTCGGGCGTGGTGTAGCGGGTAAGCAGTTCGGCTGCTATATTGCCGGGTAGCCGGAATGTTTGATTAATCGAGAGATCTAAATTTACTTTTCTGGCCTGCATGTCACCATCCATCTGTTGCAGCGGGTAGCTGGTATAGCTCAGTGTGACGCTTGAATTAATATCCCAGAAAGACAGTGGACTGTAAGGTACAATCGCTTGTAGTTCCAACCGGTCGCGGTGCGGAAAATTGGCAAGGTTCGTAGTCAGCACCTGTGTAGCCGGGTCAACAATGGCATACCGGCTGATAAAGTTCTGATCGCGGTTATAGTTAAGGCTTAATATATATTTCTGCTTCCAGGTGTAGCCCAGCGATGCTATCCACGAAGTTTCGGCAATCAGGTTGGGGTTGCCCTGATAAACAGCATAACGGTCAAGAAAATGCCGGGCTGGATTGATGTCGTTATAATATGGACGGTTTATACGCCTGCTGGCCGAAAGATCAAGCTTGTGATCCGTGTTGAATGTGTGCGTTAAGTTTAAGGTGGGAAACAGCGTTAGGTAATTGTAAATGCGTTGCTGATTTGTGCTGATAGAAGCCGCTTTAGCGTCCGTGTATTCGCCGCGCAGCCCCACCTCAGCACTTGTGGTTTTCCATTCCCGACCTATGTTGAAATAAGCAGCTGGTACATTTTCAGTATATATAAAATGATTGCTCAACGAAGCCGCATATACCAGTTGCTGATTGATCAGCGAATCGTACCTGAAATTGCTGTTTACGCGGGCACTGGCATATTTAAGGCCTGCCTTTAAGATATACTGTTTAAGCGGTTTGATGAAATCTATTTTGAGTGATTTAACATGGATTTCAGTAGGCTGATGAAAGTTGAGCTGCTGGTAAGGCTCAAGTAGCAGGCCCTGTAAACTGTAATTGTTACTGCTCGAAAATCCGTCAGAGTTATTGCTGTAATCAATATAATCGGCATCAGCGGTAAGCAGTGTGCCTGTTGTATCTATTTTAAACTGATAATTGAGGTTATAAGCATCGTTATAATACGGCTCTGCAATTTGAGTGTTACTAAGCAACTTGCTTTGAAGCACACTGTTGCCCTGCCGGATAAGGGCGGTGCCGGCTATTTCCTTACTCCAATCGTCAATGATGCCAGTATAAACGAAACCTAAAGTATGTTTAGGTTTCAGGTATAAATCAACTCCGGCCTTAAAGCTATAGTAATTTGTTTTTGTTCTGCTGATGCCATCACGGTCGAAGAAAGTACCGCTGCCTAAAGCTGCCGGGGTAAACTGCCGGCTGGTTTCATGCTGAAAGTTGTTGCGGTAACTAAAGCCAAAGCCACCAAAAAAATTGAACTTGCTGGTGCGGATGTTGCCGGTAAAGCTTTCATTGTGCACCAGGTAACGGCCCACGGTAAGGCCGGCGTTGATATTGGCCGCATAACCCAATTTAGCAGATTTGCGGCTTACAATGTTGATGATGCCTGCATTGCCCGAAGCATCATACTGAGCGCCGGGCGTATTGATTATCTCTATTTTGTTGATGCTTGAGGAAGGCATACCTTCCAGTAACTGCGCCAGCTGCTGGCCGGAAAGGTAGGTCATTTTACCATCCAGCATTACATTAACGGCGGCGGAGCCTTTAAGCTGAACGTTACCTGTAGCATCAATGCTGATACCGGGCATCCGCCGTAGCACTTCCAACGCTGTACTGCCCGAAGCAGCGATGCTTTGCTCAACATTGTAAGTGAGCTTTCCCTTACTCAAGCTAAGCGGATTAGATTTGCCGTTTACCTGTACCTCGGCTAAGACGCGGTTACTTTCGGCAAGAATGACATCAGGTAGTTGTGCCGGTGTTCCATATGATATACGAAATTCCCTGTTGTAAATAATGTACCCTACCGAGTTGGCTTGTAAGCGATAATTACCCGCGGGTAGAGGTTTGATTAAGAACCTGCCTTCCCTGTATGTTGCGGTTATTTGTTTGGGCAGCGTATCAGGCAGGGCGAAAATCTTTATGGTAACGCCCTGCAACGCTCGTTTTCTTTGATCGGTTACCCTGCCGGACAAGCCATACTGTTGTGCTTCTACTGTTTCAGACAGTAAAACACTGCCAGAAAGCATCATGATAAACAGCTTAAACCACAAGCTGGCGCTGAACGTAATTACAGGGTGAGTACTGTTCATCTGTTACTAATGATTTTTAGCCTGATGCCGGCCGATACTGTGCTCTACAAAAGACGGAAGCATTAAAAATTCAGTCTTTAATTGAGTATGCGTGCCTTTCACAAGTATTTGCCTCATATATTCGGCATGTTTACGGTCGGCAGGCAGCGGTGAACTATCATAATGTGCACCGTCCGGGCCTTTGAGTTCCAGCCAGTAGATAAAATCAGGCTCATGCAGCGTATCCCTGAAAACGGCTTCCGCATACATTTGCTCCCGCTCCATGGTAGCCACCACCGGGCCATATTCACGTTCATGCCAGTTCACCCAATCCTGATATACCGGCATTTGAGCTGTATTGATTCGCAGCCGGTGCAAAACCGCCTGTACCGGTAATCTTGCTGTGGCCGGGGCCTTAGAGGATTGGCTACTATCGGCTGTTAACCGGCTGGCAGCTGAGGTAAGTGCTGCGCCTGCAACAGCGCCGCATATCAGATAAAAGACGGGTTTTATCATTACTCAATGGTTTCGAGGTAAATTTTCTGCAAATCGATAGCAGTCACAGAATTCGCCGGCAGCGTATGCACCAGTTCACCACGGCGCATAATACCAATGTGGGTGCCTAAAGCAACCGCATTAAAAATATCGTGCGTGGCCATCAGCACAGCGCCACCACCGGCAGCATAGTTTTTTACCTGCGAACTGAAATCTTCTACGGCCCGAGGGTCGAGTCCGCTGGTAGGTTCATCCATAATAATCAGGCCGGCTTTCTTAGCTAGGGCAATGGCAATGCCTACCTTTTGCCGCATCCCTTTCGAATATTGCTGTACCCGCTGATGATGGGCTTCTGCCTGCAAGCCGCACCTGAGCAGTAAATCCTGTAGTTCATTTACCGTGTACCGGTAGCCGGCCAGTTTGCTGAAAAAGTTGAGATTTTCAATCCCGTCAAGTAGGGGATACAGCATCACGATCTCCGGGATATAAGCAATCTGCTGCCGGGCTTCCTGTGAACGCGACAATATATCCTGATTGCCGATCAGCACCTGCCCTTCATCAAACTGGGTAAATTGCAGCAAAATATTCAGCGTAGTTGATTTGCCAGCACCATTAGCCCCCAGCAGGCAATAGATTTCACCGGCATTCACCTGTAGTGAAATGCTTTTGAGTGCTTGGTGTAACCCATAGCTCTTTTGCAGATTATTAATACTAAGCATAGACGTATTAAAGATGCGGCTACCGCTTCTGGCAGCCGCAATATGGGTTAATTGATTTTATCTAAGCCGGTGCAAACGCCGCTGGCAAGCGCAACTTTTTTGGTTACTGCGCCAGTTGCTACATTGTAATTGTAGATGCTGTTCTCACTGGTTGAGGAAACCACAAACGTAATGTTCTGTGCATCAAACGCCCGCATAATGGATGTGCTGGAACCATAGATGTTGGGCAACGAAGTGGATAATTGTCCTAATGAGGTTTTAGCCGCTAAGTCAACTTTGTAATATCTGAATTGGGGGCCGTTAAATTCATAAGCGTCATTGGCATCCTGAAGCTGTGTGGTAAATGCCTGCCCGTTCAAGATATATAGGGATGAGCAATCCTTACCGGTGGCTGCTTTCAGGTTGAAAAAGTAGGAGGCATCAAAGTCGGTTGCGCCTTTTTTGATTCTTAATATACCGCTCGGCGTATTACCTGATCCCTGACCTTGTATATATAGGTCGCCGCTGGCATCAAGCGCAAATCCGCTAACTGATGACCCGGCCAGGAAGATATTGCTGGTACGGCTATCCGAAATTAGCTTATCTACCTTTGCTGTTGCCAGATCAATTACTGCTATGTATGCATTGTTATCCAGCGGATTAAAGCTGGCATCAAAATATTGTACACCCAAAAACAGTTTGCCATCGCGGGCCTTCATGCCTAGGTAGTAGGTAGATTTGGCAGCCGCCTTTACCACTTTACTGGTCAGGTCAATTTCCCCGGTTGTTTGCAAAGCGGTGGGGTTAAACTTTATTACCCGGGCAAGGCCGCCACCCACTGAGGCGTAGGCCTCGGTTTCACTCACAAACTCAACGGAGGAGAAAGTGTTAGCTCCCGGAACTACCAGCTTACCAGCTACTACGGCTTTACCGGTGGCATCAAAGGCATATTTCGTCACGGTAGCTGGAGCCCCGAAAGATGTTAGGTACACTGCACCCTTGTACGACCACTGCGAGGCAAAACTGGGCAACTCCGCAGCCTTGCTGTTGTTCAGGGTGGTAAGATTTAAATCTGTCACGCCCTGCACATAGGTAGTTTGGCTTGGGTAGGCGCCGCCTACGTTCGAGATGGCGTAGTTAACGGTTACATTGCCGGTGCCATTATCAGGAGCCGGTTCATCTTTGTGCGATGAGCAGGAGGTAACAAAAGCCGCTGATATGTATAGCATATAGCGGGAGAACTTCTTAAAAGAGATGTTGGTAAACATGTTCATGGTGTTTAAATTATTATTGAAAATAGGTTCTAAATTTTAAGTGAAATGAACGCCCCGGCAGTTGTGCCCGGTAGTTATCGTAAACTTTGGCGTCGGTTAAATTTTGAGATTCCAGGCTGATGGCATAGCGGTTACGCTTCAGCGTATAACTTATGCCGGCCCGGTGTACCCATTGGGTAGGAATGATGGCCTTGCTGGCTGCATCGCCATCTTTGGCCCAATACAGATAATACCAATGCACGTAGCTGCTACCGAACCAGGCAGAAAAGCGGTTATACTTGCCAAAAGCACCGTCACGGTTCCACATTAATTCGCCGTTGCCAAACAGAAACGGAATATTGGGCAGGCGCTGCCCGTAGTAGCTGTCATCGGTAACTCCCGATTGAATTGCACCCGACCGGCTGATAATGTGCTGATAGGTGCCGTTTAAGTTGAGCACAAACCCTTTGGCAAATTTTAAACTGTAGTCTGCCTCTATACCTGAAAACTGTGCCTTCAGAAGGTTTTGATAGAGCAGGTAAAAGGCAGAAGGCGGCGCATAAATTATATGATCCGCCAGCCGATAAAATGTATTTACGGAGGCTTGGGTGGTTAAGGAAGTATACTGCAGGCCACCGTTGATATTGTGGCTGGTTTCAGGGTTCAGGTTTGGATTTGGCCGGGTGAGCTGCTGGTATTGACCGAAAAGTTCAGATTGGTCGGGCAAACGGGTAGCGAGTTCATAAGAGGCTTTAGCAGAAATTTTACTTGTAATTGCCCACCGCAAAGCCTCGTTCCACCCTAAGCGCGACTTTTGGGCAAAGGCTGTTGAATAATCGCCTCCACTATTAACGGCATAGCCCTGATTGTTATAATTATAATATTTAACAGAAGTAATGCTGGTTATATGATGAGCAGGAAACTCGTAGTTGAGTGCAAGGCCTGCAATCCATTGCCCCAAATTTACCGGGTAGGCAGCCGTAGCCGGATTGTTCTCCCGCTGTATATACCGGGCACCTAATACCGCAGCCTCAAGTTTGGCCCGGGTGTTTAATTGATAATAAGCATTGAGGCGTGCCAACTGTTGTGTGCGTTTGGTAACCAGGTCAATTGCCGGGCCGAAGCTTTCGCCACCACTGTTACGCCGGGCTACCGCCTGGCCGTACCAGTTATATGTGTTAAGTGAAGTATCAATAAAATGCCCTGTAATGTAATTAACTCCTGCATAAAGGCGAATGCCCCAACGGTTTGTAGATTTTGCATAACGCAAACCATTATTCCAGGCCTCTTCGTTATACGTAACATGGGCGTAGGGCTGCGTCATCAGCAGGTTGTTTTGCAGTTGCTGATGTGTGTTTGAAATTGCAGAGAATATACTCAGGTCATCGGCCCATTTCTGGTCTTGTAAACCAACAGCGAGGCGGCCATAGGTATTACCAAAGCGGTCATGAAAACGCCTTACCGTAGCCCTTTCAATGTTGCCGTTTGCATTTGGAATCTCAACATCAATCTTATAGTTGTTGTCGGATGCATTATAAAAGCCAGTACCTTCTGCATACCAGTTGCGGCTGATGTTTTTGCGCAAATTGAGCGATGCCCGGTGCGTATTAGAGGAACTAATGGTATAGGCAGCATCCAGATAGTCGGCCTTATTGCGCCGACTGATGATATCAATGGCACCGCCCAATGCATCGGCGCCTAAGCTGATGGGCACTACGCCCTTGTAAATTTCAATGCGGTCGATAACATTAACTGGTAATATGTTGAAATTCAAGCCAGCACCGAGGTAGTCCAGCGGTATGCCGTCAATAAAAAATTTAACTTGCTTGCCAGACAGTCCATTCAAGTAAAAATTGGCGTTACTCCCTAAACCGCCCGATTGCCTTACTTTCACCCCTGCGGCTCTGTTAATTAAACTTATCGCACCTTCAGGGCGGTTAAAATATGGTTTAGTATCAATTACCGTTAAATTTTGCGGCTGTTCGCGTACCAGTGCTGCATTGCTCTTACCTGTAACTGATACCGTAGAAAGTTCATTAACTGCCGTTTTGAGCCGGATAGTAAGGCTGGTAGACACTCCTATAAGCAGGTACAGGTTTTTGCTTGCTACGTGATAGCCTGAAGCCGTAATATTGAGGGTGTACTTTCTTGCAGCGAGGTTCGCAAAGGCGAACCTGCCGGCAGAATCGGTTAACGTATGCCTATTTGTTTGTGCAATGCGCACAGTTACTAAAGGCAAAGGCATATCGTTGTAGCCGGTTACCAACCCGGTTACCGAACTTTGGGCATAAGTAAAACAGGGTAAGCCAATTATGGTACAAAACCATAAACTCAGCTTAAGAGTATAATTCACTTAGTTAAAAATAAAAAGGAAACAGAATGGCTATCAGTAGATAGCTGTCAAGCGGCAGAAGGATTACAGAGAAAGAACAGGGGGACCTTTATTGCCGGAAGATGTACGGTACCCACATATTGGCTGTGTTTTGAAACGGCAACCGGCAATTAGGAGGAGCATGCCTGCAGTGATCAGGTAACTAATTATTGGGTTAATAGCAGGTGCGTGATTTTGAAAAAGATAGTGGCATAGTGCACACTTTTCTGAGCTGTACACCTTTTGCTGAATGCCCGAAACATGCTTTTGGCTTTTTACGCCTGTGCGTGCATGATGATGAAAAGCTTCAGCCACTTGTATGCATAATATAAGCATGGCTAGTAACAGCGAAATGTTCCTAAGCAGGGTTTGAAACTGTTTCTTTACTTTCATTAATGCAATTATGTTGCAATATAGCATAATAATCAGGTGCTACAAAATAATTTCCTGAATTAATCCTGACTGTTGCATTTCGGCATAATCATCAGCCGAAACCTCCTGCAGTTCTGCCGGGCTATGCATACCATCTGCCATTAACCACAATACTTTTTGCTGTGCGGAAAGCGTAAAGGCATCTTCGGTTTGCCGGTGCATGAGGTACAGGATATCAGCTTCGGTTTTATGTAACTCAAGCATATATGGATTGCGGATGCAGACCACCGGTTCGGGCCGGTGCAATGGCAACAATTCACGCTCCTCACCGTAGCTTACATAGGCGTGGCGGCTTTGCGTTACTGCAGTATAACTCATGCCGGCGCCCAGTTCAAATGCTTGTACCTGAGTTGGTAAAATTTCCTTATAAAGAGGATAATCAATAATCTTTACTGGAATAGGTTCCGGTGATAAATTGGTAATAATTGATTTAAAATTTGCCTCATTTTGTTCTGCAGGTTCAACCTTAATTTCCTCTACAAAAAAGAAATCATCTGCAGCGGTCTTCGAGTGCCTTACTTGTCCGCCGCTAATCACTTCCGAGATCAGGGTATATTTACCCAGCGGGGCATTGGCAACCACAAGAAAGGTAAAATAAAAGTGACGGCCAGCTTGGATGTTCTGCAAAATACCCACCAGCGCTTCTTTACTGTGTTTACCGCTTAAATAATCAGCAACAACAAGTAGTGGCAAATTCTTGTTCAGGTGCAGAAACTGCCCCGGCGTACGCAAACTCTCCTGTTGAACGGCAGGCAGCGCCAGCAGGTGCTTTTCTATTAGCATGCTGATTTTACCCATTGGATCAACAACACCAATGCGTACCAGCGGACAGATTGCCGTATCAGTAAGATGGGCGGTGTTATAGTTCCAGTGAATAGTAACCGTTGTGCCCCGGATTGTTCTTTTCGGAAAGATACTCATCTAATATTTTCGCAGGGCTGTGATTGCCGGTTTTGAATACTGCTGAGGATAAATCTTGAACCATTTTACCACGGTATCGGCTCCCAGGTGATCGTAAGCGCTGCCAATAACCTGGCTCAACTTCTCATTAAATTCATTTCTTACTTTTTCAGGATCAGCTGCTGTATAAAGCTTTTGCTGTACTTTTTCCACCTTTGAGGCTGGCAGATGATGAAAATAGCGGCCAAAATGTTCCTGACAAAACTGGTGGTAGACTTTGGTGAACAGAATGAAGTTATGCCACATTTCGTCCACAATCAGCAGTTCATCCGGAATGAAGATGCCGGGTAGTTGGCACAGGTAAAGAAACTTTTTGGTTTCAATAAAAATGTCTTCCGCTTCGTTGTCTGTTACATTGAACTGGTCTGTAAAGCGGGAGATGACATCGTCGTTTTTATAGGCAAGTATAGCTTCTAATTGTTGCTGGGTCATAGGGTTTACTGTTAAGTATGCAGCGGAAACCATTGCAGGCTTCCGCTGCAATATTAATTACAGTGAGCTTGAGCAGTGGCCACAGTTGGTACAGTGTGAAGTTGAGGCCAGTCTTTTAGTCAGAATTTCTGCAATTAATGCTGCTTTTGATGCATTAGTCATGGAAGTAATAGTTAAATGATTTTTATGCCTACTCTGATCGAGGTTTTCGGCTTACCCTCAACATTGCAACGTTGTTGCAATAATAAACAATAATTTATAAATGCAATAATGTTGCAAAATATTTGAACAATTTATTCGATTAACTATAACTTATACTGCTGTAGTACTGTTCTTTTGGGCCTGGCACCGCAGGAACAAACGCGCTGCCGAGCGCAGGACACGCGAAAACCTGATGGACGAATGGCTCAGAAACAGAAACCGTTAACCTGTAGGTAATGGTCAAGATCCGAAAAGGATACGTGATGTCGCCGCAGGAACGTCTGCATTTTGAGCACATGGACGCATTGCCGCGCAAGGCATACGGCCAGGTTGAATCTAATGATAAGCCGCAGACCGTGTACCCGCCGCGCAGCTACGTTTTTATACACACCGAGATATGGAAGCACTGACGGAGGCTATTGATTATTGGAAATTGCGGTTGGTTGACCTGCTGACGACCGGCTCGCTGCAGTTTATCCCCAGTGAATTAGGACAGGCATTAGCTACCCCACAGCAGTAACAACCGCAAGGCGGTGGTCGTCGCCCTGCGCTGTTTATACAGCTCAATGGCGGAAAATCCCGGTGAGGCACCGCCTGACCTTACCAAAGCCTGGCTGGAGAAAAAGATAAGGCTGTCCGCCGACTGCCGCCGCAACCTCGTCAGGCGCATCTACCGGAAGAAACCGCTTTTTGCACTGGCGGAGATCAGGGCGCATTGTCTGGAGTATGCGGAATGCCAGTTAGACCTTGATCTTACCCGGAATTCAGTAAAGACCAAACGGAAAAATCTAAGCCTGTTACAGACCTGCGCCGTTGCCAGCTTCAAAAACCGGCTCATCTCCTGCCAAGGGTTGGACGAAAATGATGCAGCCTGTCACGAAGCCTGCAACCGCATCGTACGCTTGCAGGAAGCGCACCGACACCGTCTGCCGATTCCTTTGAGCGTGAAGCTGCAGGGCCGAACCTGTAATGTGCCGGTTCCTCTGGAAGACGCGGGAGGAAGTGGTCAGATCATTTGTTATTCTAGCGAATACGGAAGGGATGACTTATCACCGGCTGATGGAACGCCAGTAAGAAATTTGCAGCTGCCCATACAGCTATTGAACGGTTTGCAACCTGAAAAATACGACATTCAACAATAGAGGTATTTATTTTTATTGCCTTTGAAGGTGCACTGACAAGTACCTTGGATTAAAAACATAGAAAATTTATCTTTTAAAGACGATAATCAGCGGGTTCACAGGCTATACATGACCTAATAATAAGTCAGCAAAACTGCTCTCTTGCGCTCAGATGCGTAAGTATGTGCACTTTTATCATTCAGCTATAATTGTTACGTCCAATTTCCCGTTCACGATAGACTTATCTCTTTTTTAGTCGCCTCATATGAACACCTAAGGACTACATGTTCATTATTTTAAAAATTATGGACATGTTAATTATTTTGTTCAAATTCTATACGTAATTTCGCGTTATGTCCAATTACTAATTTAAAACTGGACACGCTATGCCGTACGATCGCAATCACCCGTTTAATGATCTGCCCTTGCTCCCCCCTGTGCAGGATGTGGAAGATATAGAAATCCTTAGAAAACTGGTTACGGCCTCACGCGCACTAGCCGGGGCTAACAGTAATGTGAAACGCCTGCCGAATCCTTACATGCTGATTAACACCGTCGCTTTGCAGGAGGCCAAGACATCGACGGCCATCGAAAATATTTTTACCACAGAAGACGACCTTTACAAGGCGGTATCGGATACCATCAAAGAAGACCAAGCCAATGCCGGAACAAAAGAAGTATTACGCTACCGGGAAGCTTTATGGACCGGCTTCAAGCAGATTGCCGGGCGGGGTCGCTTGGAACTGGATGCGGTAATTGCCATATTCCGGCAGATCAAGAACTCAACCGCAGGCATACGCGCCCCCCAATCCCTGACGACGATACGCCGGGGACAAAGTGAGTTTCGTTCAGGCGAAGTGATCTATACGCCGCCGCGGGGAGCAGGGCTACTTGAACGACTGGTGGAAAACATGCTCGACTACCTGAACAATGACGACAAGTATACGGCCGACCCGCTGATCAAAATGTGTGTTGCACATTACCAGTTCGAAGCAATACATCCATTCGCCGATGGCAATGGCCGGACAGGGCGAATCATCAACCTCCTGTATTTGGTGCAGAAAGGGTTGCTCGATCAGCCGGTACTTTATCTGTCGAAGTATATCATTGTCAATAAAGAGGATTATTATTATCATTTGGGTGCAGTCACCCAGCGTGGTTCATGGAAACCCTGGATCATGTATATGCTGGATGCCGTTGAAAAGACATCATCACTGACCAGTCAGCTGATCAGCAGCATACTTGAACAAATGGAAGCTACACTCGAACATGCCCGCACCAAAATAAAATGGTATAATAAAGAGGTTAATGAACTGCTGTTCAGCCAGCCCTACATCAAACCACGAATGGTTGGTAATCTGTTAAACATCAGCTCCCGTACCACCCTTGGAAAATACTTCAACGAAATGGTCGAGGCCGGTCTGTTGCATCCCGCAAAAGACGGCAAGGAAGTCTACTATATCAACAGCGATCTGATTGCGATACTACAGGGCTAACGATGCTTTTAATATCATTGAATCATGGTTAAAGTCACACTTTTTGCTTACAGTAATTCTCTGATTGATTTCCAAAGCTGGATGAATAAAAAAAACATGACACGGCTTTCTAAATTAGGTTAACAGAGGCATTACGCTTGAATAACCTCAACAGGTTGCAGGCATATGTTCATCTTCTTATTACATTTCCAGCCTAAGATTCAGATTCATGAGCAGTCATGAACTAAAAAAGCCGCTTATCGCGGCTTTACCAATAACCATAAAACGGTTTGAACTAATTTTTGATAGCTTTGAAGCCGGTACTAAACATATCTTCATCCTTTTCTGTACGGATGGCCATCGACAAATCATCTATACTTTCTTTGATAACGATACCAGGACCGCCATGCCCTGACTGGGTACGCGCGGCTACCGGTTTTTGGATACCGTTTATTTTGCCTTGAACACTTGCCTTTACATGTGAATATCCTATGGTATTAGGCTGTGATTTCAAACCTCTAAAAATAAGACGAATCCTGCCTTGTTCGTTCATAATCCAACGCTTCAGGTTTTGGCTTAAAAAACGGAGAACCGTCGCTGTTCCGTTCAAGATTGATTCGATTCCTGAGTAATTCGACGTACGAGTCCACCCCAATAATCCGCAAATATTCGCTTAAAACTTGACGATCGGCCCTAAGCATATTGTAATACAGGATGTATTAAAATCATTGATGAAGTATCAGTTGTAGTAATTCAAAATCAGACTTCAGTTTGTCGACATTTGTCCGGCAGACACCAAAACTTTAAGAACACTCCTCATCGATATTCGACAACAAGCAAATCACTGCAGCTTGTACTTCATCGATGATATCCCAATTCTTGGAAATGTAGGTATCCGTTACCGACCGGGTTTGATCTTTATGGTTCAGCGCTAGCGCAACATCGTCCTTGCTGAACCTGCAAATATTCCTCGCCCAATCTCCAAAGGCATGCCGGGCATCATAAAATTCTAAATCAGGGATACCCAATTTTTTACCAATCGCCCGCATGCCAATGCTTAACGCACGATCTAAAGAAACGTGAGATGCATAACGAACCTGAAGTTGACCGGCGTATTTGTTAAAATACGGGATAGCAGGTTCCGGAACATTAACGCTGATAAAGGCACGGTCACGCCTTCTCGATCTGGTCTTTGAGCGGTTATAATCGATCCTTTCATTCATTATACCAGGCGCTTGCAACTGATAAAGATCAACGGCATTCATACCGCAAAGATAGAAGCTAAGCAGAAACAGGTCGTGCGCCAGTTCCATACGGCTGTTCTCCGGACTGACGAATTCCTTTACAGCCCTGACTTGCAGGATCGTTAACTTAGGTTTCGTGTTTTCGGTTACATTGACCAGCTTATACTTCTTGAAAGGGTAATGCCTGATCACCGTGATATCCAAATCTTCGTCATTGTAATGATTTTTTACGGCGTTAAATAAAATTCTCAGGTCACGCATGTGATTGTGCAAGCCGTTGTCGCTCAAGCCTTGCACCGTACGTTGATAAGGCTTATTAAACTGATCGAGGCGGGTGATCTTCCTTGTCGAGCGAAGGTATTTCTCGTATTCAAACAACATTTTAGAGCGAATCTCGGTCACCGGTACAACCTCACTCTTGAAATAGTTAATCAAACTATTCACCACGGTGGTCATGTTCGCAGCGCTTGCATTTCTTTCTGCGCCCTTCAATTCTTCGATACGCATTTTGCCGAATTCGATAATATTGATTTCTTCGGCCGACAGATCTCTCTGTGAGAGCCTGCTTACTAATCGGCCGACATCAAACAGTTCGACTTTAGTGCCCAATGCACTGATCTTCGTGCGATATTCCCTGAGAACCGGGTGTAGCAAATCAAGCAGGAACTGATCCTTGATAGAAAAATCCTTGCGGAGCTGCTTTGCTGTCACAAAGTGCTCGGTTTTCAAATTAAGGCTTTTTCCTTTGTGAATGAATCTGATTTTGACGTTCCAGGTTCCGTCTTTTTTCCTCTCCGCTGGAATAATTACTTCTCTTACAGTAGCCATAGGTGCTTTCAAATTGTGGCCTCAAAAAATTCGCAAGTAATTCGTAAGTTTTTCTGGCCGATTCAACAATAAAACTTGTCCAATTGCTAATCACTCGATTGAGCATACTTAGAAGAGATGACGTAGAATTACGCCTTATTTCAACAAAAAAGGCCATTTTCGACTGAAAATGACCTTTTTGATGCTGTGGTATCAGCTGGAATCGAACCAGCGACACAAGGATTTTCAGTCCTTTGCTCTACCAACTGAGCTATGATACCATCCCATTGGGGACTGCAAATGTAGTGTGTTTTTTGAGTTCATAAAATTTTTTTTGAAAATAGTTGCCACAGCTGGGTAATGTGATTATGCTGAACCGCTTACTACCAGTGTCAGTCTTCGCTGTAACGGTCGTTACGCCAGGGATAGGCGGTGTTGGAGTAGCCGCGCTCTTCCCAGAAACCGGGCTTATCAGCGGTTAAAAATTCAATACGCTTAATCCACTTTGCCCCCTTTCAGGCATAAAGTTGCGGAGTAATCATCCGCACCGGGCCGCCATGTTCTATGGGCAGAGGTTGCCCTTCATAAGTATGTACTAACAAAACGTCCGGCTTCAGCGCTTCAGTAAGCGGTAGGTTGGTGGAGTAGGTATCATAACCATAGCAGATAAGGTGGGTGGCTTCTAGCAGGGGCTGCACCAGTGCCGCCAAATCCAGCAGGCTTACGCCTTTCCAGTGCATATTCAGTTTAGACCAGGTGGTTACATAGTGGAAATCAGAAGTATCTTTAGTTTGCGGCAGGGAAAGAAACTGCTTATAGGTAAGGCATAGTGGGTATTGTACCGCGCCGTCAATGGTGAGCCGCCAGCGGCCGGTAGAAATTTTGGGGTGATAGCCTAAATCCAGCACCGGCCATTTGGAAATTACCGTTTGCCCTGCCGGGATGCCCGGCATCCCATGCCGGTTAGGCTGGCCGTGCCCCTGCGGCGTATCATCCGCTACGGATGGCGTTTGCCGCATCTGCTCCTCAAACCGGGCCTTGAGCTTTAAACGGGCTTCAATAATGCGGTTTAACTTTTCCTGCTCTTCCATACGGTTGGTTATACTGCTGTTTTAAAATAATCAATTAGCTTTGAAATGGTTTAAAAGCGATAGTAATGACGGAAAAGGAAACCACAAAGCTAAGCAAATTCTTAAGCCTGGTGCTGCGCCACCAACCCGAAACCATCGGCCTGCAACTGGATGCCAACGGCTGGGCACCCGTTGACCGCCTGTTTGAGCAAATGATTGCACATGGGCACTCCATAACACCGGAGCAATTACAGCACGTAGTGGATACCAATAGTAAAAAGCGATTTGAGTTTAGTGAAGATGGCCTGCACATCCGGGCCAGCCAGGGGCATTCCGTTGAGGTAGATTTGGATTATCAGCCAACATTGCCTCCTGCAGTACTATATCACGGAACCGCAGTAGTTAATGTGGCCGCTATTCTGCAGCAAGGATTGGAAAAGCGCAGCCGCCATCATGTACATTTAAGTGCTGATAAAGCCACCGCCTTGCAGGTGGGCTGGCGGCATGGCAAGCCGCAGGTGCTGGTGGTTGATGCCGGCCGCATGCAGCAGGACGGTTATCAGTTTTACCTGTCGGCCAATGGCGTCTGGCTCACTGATGCTGTACCCGCTGCTTATATTATTGCTGAAGGTACAGCAGTAGCTGATTAGTTTATACAATGCGCTCCTGTTTGCCGGATACCAGACTGCGGTAAATGGCATCCACCACCTTCATGTCCTTCAGGCCTTCCTCGCCGGGCACACGTGTAGGCTTGCTGGTGAGTACACACCGGGCAAAATCATCCATTTGTGCGGCCTGCTGGTTAATTTGCGGAAAAGGCATAACGCCGTTTGGGGTTTTACCCTGAATGCCGCCATAGCCGTAAGCCGGTTCCAGTTCAAAACTGCCTTTTTCGGTCTTCGCCTTTAAATAACTCCAGTTGTTATTATAGCTCGATTTGCCCTGCGATTTAAAACCGCCCGGAAATTCCAGTTCCCAGTAAATGGTTTCGTCTACTTCTTTAAACAGGTCGGGTTTGGTTTTCTCCTGCCTCGCCATTACGGCAATGGGTTCCTGCCCTAAGGTGTAACGGGCGCCCTGTATGGCGTATATGCCCATATCCATCAGCGCACCGCCGCCCGATAACGCTTTTTTAAGCCGCCAGGCATTCGGGTTGCCGCCGTATACAAAGCCATTGGCATTTTCCAATTGTGTTACCTTGCCGAATACCTGCTTTTGCCCCAATCGCATTACTTCCATATTGTGTGGCTCAAAGTGCAGCCGGTAACCGATGGACAGCATACGGTTGGCTTTTTTGCAGGCGGCAATCATGTCTTCACAGTCACGGGCGTTCAGGGCCATTGGTTTTTCGCAAATCACATGCTTTCCGGCCTGCGCAGCCCTGATGGTGTATTCTTTATGTAGCGCTACTGGTAATACAATGTATATGATGTCTATATCCTTATTATCCACAATCTGGTCGAAGTTCTGGTAATTGTAAATGTTCTTTTGCGGTATATTGTACTGCTGCGCCCATTTGGTGGCTTTATCAGGGGTGCCGGTTACTATGCCTGCCAGGTAACAGTTGTTGGTTTGCTGTAACGCCGGGGCTAACTGCCCGTTGCTGTAGCCGCCCAAACCCACCAGGGCAATGCCCATTTTTTTATCAGGTGCCGGTGAGCAGGCGGCCAGTGCCGATAATGTTGGTGCCAAGGCCATTGCGCCGGCTCCTGCCAGCCCGTAATGCAAAAAATTACGCCGCGAAAACTTTGATGCTGATTTCATAAGCCGAAAGTGTTTAATCTTTATCCCCTTACCTGTAACAACTGTTGCATATTGCTATCTCAATGTAAACAGACCATGCAGTCCTATAATTCTCAAACAGCCAGTGCGTTATTCTGTTTGTGAAGTGCGGCCATAGCTGCTTTTATACTTAATTAATTACACCCGATTGTGGATACCATACTCAACATAACCAGCCTGAGCAAAACTTACCAGAGCGCCGGCAACACTTTAACTGTGCTGGAAGATATTAATTTTTCTATCACTGCGGGTTCTACCAACGCCATTGTAGGCCCTTCGGGGAGCGGAAAAACCACGCTGCTGGGCTTGTGCGCCGGGCTCGACCGTTCCAGCGCCGGCCGGGTAGAGCTGAACCAAATTAACCTGAGCGAACTGAACGAGGACAAGCGGGCGCAGGTGCGCAACCAGTATGTGGGTTTTATCTTTCAAAACTTTCAGTTACTGCCTACGCTTACCGCACTGGAGAATGTAATGGTACCGCTGGAGCTGCGCGGCGAACGCAATATCAAAAGCCGGGCACTGGATTTATTGGATAAAGTAGGGCTGGCCAGCCGGGGGCACCATTATCCTTCGCAGCTATCAGGCGGCGAGCAGCAGCGCGTATCACTGGCAAGGGCCTTTTCCAATCAGCCCAAAATACTGTTTGCCGATGAGCCTACCGGTAACCTGGATGCCGAAACCAGCGAAAAGGTGATCAAACTGCTGTTTGAGCTCAACCGCGATGCCGGTACCACGCTGGTGGTAGTTACGCATGATCTGGACCTGGCCTCCAAAACGCAGCGCATCCTGAAAATTAAAGGCGGTAAGCTAATTGCCGATGAACTTACCCAAGCTTAACCTGTGCCTGTAATGATGCAAAATCAAACTTCTTCACCGGGCCGCAGTTTAGGGTGGCTGTTTCAGATGGCCTGGCGCGACAGCCGCCGCAACCGCTCGCGCCTGCTGCTGTTTATCTCTTCTATTGTGTTTGGCATTGCGGCGCTGGTGGGTATTTATTCCTTCAGCTATAATCTGCAAAGGGATATTGATGAGCAGGCTGGGCAATTGATCGGGGCCGATTTAACCATCGCCGGTAATAAGCCTGCCAGCAAAACCATTGCACCCCTGCTGGATAGCTTAGGCGATGAACGCTCGCAGGAACGCAGCTTTGCCTCGATGATTTACTTCCCGAAAGGCGGCGGTACGCGGCTGGTGCAGATACGCGCATTAGAGGGTAACTTTCCTTATTATGGCAGTATCGAAACCACGCCGCAGCAGGCAGGCCGCAGTTTCAGGCAGGGTAAACATGCCCTGGTGGATAAAACGCTGATGCAGCAATTTAAAGTAAGAGTAAACGATTCGGTAAAGGTAGGAAAACTAACCTTTTTAATTGCCGGTACCCTGAACGAAGCGCCCGGCCAAACCGGCGTAGGGGCCAGCGTGGCGCCCATTGTGTATATCCCGTTGCAGTATCTCGAAAAGACCGGACTGGTGGATAAGGGCAGCCGAATTAACGTTAATTACTATTATAAACTCAGCTCAAAAACCAACGCCGACAAGCTGGCCGAATCTATTGATAGCCGGCTGGATAAGGAAGGGCTGCATTACGAAACCATTGCCACGCGCAAAGAAAATACCGGCCGCTCCTTTGGTGATCTGGCCCGGTTCCTGTCGCTAGTGGGTTTTATTGCCCTACTGCTGGGCTGCGTAGGCGTAGCCAGTGCCACCAATATTTACATCCGCGAAAAGATACCTTCCATTGCCATTATGCGCTGCCTGGGCGTAAAGGCCTGGGAAGCATTTTTGATTTTCCTGATACAGATTGTAGGCATCGGTTTGATAGGCTCCATCATCGGCGCGGCGCTGGGTACGCTGGTACAGCAACTGTTGCCAATGGTGCTGAAGGATTTTTTGCCCTTTACCATGTCGTCAGCTATTTCGTGGACGGCTTTTGGGCAGGGCATTGCGCTGGGCGTAATTATTTCGGTGCTGTTTGCTTTGCTGCCGTTGCTGTCTATCCGCAATATATCTCCGCTGAACACCCTGCGGGTTAGCGATGAGGCGGCCAATACCACCCGCGACCCGCTGCGCTGGCTGGTGTATGCGCTGATACTGGCCTTTATTGCTTCCTTTACTTATTTACAACTGAAAGACTGGGTAGCCAGTATTGCTTTTACCGTTGGAATTTTGGTGGCTTTCGGTATTTTAAGTTTGGTAGCCTGGCTGCTCATGCGGCTGGTAAAGCTGTTGGTTCGCAACTCCTGGAGTTACCTGGTGCGACAGGGCTTTGCCAATCTGTACCGGCCCAATAACCAGACCATCATCCTGATGGTATCCATTGGCCTGAGTACAGCGTTTATTTCTACGCTGATCTTCATTCAATCCATGCTGATACAGCAGGTTTCCTTATCGGCCAGCGGTAACCAGCCCAATATGATATTATTCGATATTCAGGCGGCACAAAAGAACGGCGTGGTAAAGCTAACTCAGCAGCAGCACCTGCCGGTAGTGCAGCAGGTGCCTATTGTAACCATACGATTAGAGGAGGTAAACGGCATTACGGCAGCCAAGCTGAAGAAAGATACATCACAGAACGGCTTGCGACGTGCGCTGGCCTACGAGTACCGGGTAACTTACCGCAACCAGTTGACTTCTACCGAAAAAATAAGCGCCGGTACCTGGACGGGTAAGGTAACTTCCACCGAAAACGTGCCGGTATCATTGGATGAGCGCATGGCCAGGCGCATTAACGCCAAAGTGGGCGATCATTTAACGTTTAATGTGCAGGGTACCCGCATTAAGGCTGTTGTGGGCAGTTTGCGTAAGGTAAACTGGAGTAAGATACAAACCAATTTTCAGGTGGTATTCCCGGTAGGGGTGCTGGAGGATGCACCGCAGTTTTATGTATTGCTTACCCATGTGCCTTCCACTGCGGTGTCGGCAAAGTTTCAGCAAACGGTAGTGCAGCAGTTCCCTAATGTATCGATTATTGATCTGGGCCTGGTGCTTACGGTGTTGGATGAACTGCTGGACAAGATTGGCTACATCATCCGTTTTATGAGCGGCTTTAGCATGATTACCGGTTTGGTGGTGCTCACCTCCTCAGTGCGCATCAGTAAGTACCAGCGTATGCGTGAGAGCGTGCTGCTGCGCACGCTGGGCGCCAGCCGCAGGCAGATATTTACCATTACCGCGTTGGAATACTTGTTTTTAGGTAGCCTTTCGGCGCTTACCGGCATCGTTATCGCCGTGGCAGGCAGTACGCTGCTGGCTAAATACAGCTTTGATATACCGTTTGCCCTTAACTATATGCCGGCGGTATGGCTGCTCATCGGAGTAGCGGCATTAACCATTATCATCGGTTTATTGAACAGCCGCGGTGCCCTGAACAAACCACCGCTGGAAATTTTACGTTCTACATAGTACACCTTTTATCATCCTGAGCAGCAGCGAAGACTCTGTACACGTGCTCTGCTACTTTACAGGTCCTCCGCTATTGCTCAGGATGACAACTATTAAGAAATGATTTATGCACAAATACTTATCTGCCCTTACTATAGCCCTGCTGTTAGCTGCCTGTAACAGCACCCCCCAAAATACTACCGCCGATACTACGCAAAGTGCCTCAGCCACACCTGCGTCAACCGACAGCTCCAAAATAGTATTGGTTTTTGGCGATAGTCTGACCGCCGGTTACGGGCTGGACGATCCCGACAACGAGGCTTACCCGGCGGTATTGCAGCAAAAAATTGATTCGGCCAAATTGCCGTATCACGTGGTGAATGCCGGGGTAAGCGGCGAAACCTCGGCAGGCGGTAAGGGACGCATCGACTGGGCATTAAAGCAGAAGGTAGATGTATTTGTGCTGGCTTTAGGTTCTAACGACGGGCTACGCGGCATACCCACCGCCGAAACTACCCGCAACCTGCAGGCTATTCTGGATAGGGTAAAGGCTAAATATCCCAATGCCAAACGTATGCTGTTGGGTATGCAGGTACCGCCCAGCATGGGTACGGCTTATACAGCCAGCTTTAAAGGTATATTTCCGCAACTGGCCGCCAAAAATCAACTGCCGCTGGTACCCTTCCTGCTGCAGGGGGTAGGCGGCGTGCCCAGGCTTAACCAGGCCGACGGCATTCACCCGACGGCTGAGGGAGCAAAGATATTGGCGGGTAATGTTTGGCCGGTGCTGCGCAAGGAATTGTAACAATTTTTAATAAATGCAGCCTGTTACTGATAATAAACTGTGCATATTCAGCCATTAAGCGCTCATAAACGGCTATAAACAGCAATTTTTAGCCTGCCCGACTATAGGTTATATACCGCAAAACGTCGGCAAGAGGTGTTCACGTTCACGGTGGTGTGAACACCTGTGAACACCCGTGAACGCTGACAGGTTGTTGTCAGTAAGTGCAGATTATAGGCATAAGGCTTCGAAGTCGCAAGCTTCGGAGAGCCTGAATGAAAAATATTCGGGCCTGATCAGGAACGCTCATTTTGCATATTATCATCAGCCTATTTTCTTAGATGCCGTGTGGCGCTTGCGCCTTTATGCTGATGTAAGCATTGCTGAATAGCCGGCAGTAATTCAGCTTGCAGCGCCCGGGCATGCAGGCTATGATCGTTGGGTACAGCCGAGGATATAACCGTACCGGCATTCCACCATTTGGCGTTTTTGTGAAGGGCGTAATAACGGGAGGTCCCTCTGGCGGCCGGCATCAGCATAATGCTCAAAACATCAGCAAAGGGCAGGGCTGTTGTTTTCCAGAAGCCAAAGGTAAGCTGGTACATTATGCGGTTATAGTTGTCAAAAACAATTTTGGTGCGTGCAAAGAGGCCAAAGAAAAGGATAGCCAGTAAAAAGATTGCAGCAACCGGCCATAGTATGCTAAGCGTTTGAAGCAGTGATATTTTCAATGCATTCGTAAAAAGCCATAGCCATATTGCAAAAACGACGCTAAAAAGGGTAAACACCATATAATAAGCACCATACGGTTGTATTACAATAGCTTCGGGGGTGATTGCCCACCGGGTTTGGATAAGTTTCTTCATGGGGCCAGCGCCTGATAGCCAGGTTGCAAGGCTAAACTAAGAAACGTGGTTGTTAGTTTTGCAGGCCGTTAATTGATGAAGCGTAAAACCATTCGCCTAACTTAGGCGGAGAGTTAACCCGTGGTCTGAAATTGATCCGGCCAGCATCTTACTGAATATAGATAGTGCTGTTAACGTAATATTATGCATCAAAACTGTAGTTGCAAACTACGCACATAGGGCTTCCCCTTCACTGGTCTAAGTTTAGCATAGCGTAACTTAGACCTATCATGCAAGCTTTCAGCTTGCGGGAATATTCAATATCTTTACTTTACTGAGCGCTATGTTAACCGGGCGGACAGGTAAGCTGAAAGCTTACTACATTTGGAGTCTAAGTTACGCTGCGCTAAACTTAGACCAGTACAGGGAGTACCTTTCAGGCTTAAAATTATTACTATTACGGAAATGAAAAAGCATACCCGATATTATCTTTTCAATGAGGCCTGTGCATCTGTCGAGACCGGACCCGAGTTTCCACAAATTCAAAGGTGGAAACCCGGCTATGATGAGACGAAAGCTGATTCATATGATGCTTATTATAAAGCTTCAAATAAGGGCGAACACTTTCCTGATTTTGAGCCAGACTTAAACACATTAATATTACATAGCCGTGCCAAATTTACTGATTTAATCAGCTCTGGATTTTCCATTGGCTATATCGTCAGCAAACAGATGAAAAATGTTTTTGAGGATTTCGTTTTCCCGCCCCATCGTTTTTATCCAGTAAAGATTTCTCATAAAAAAAAAGAACCTATAGAATATTTTCTGATTCATTTGCTATCTAAGCATTTTGAAGATTATCTAGATGACATCGATTATAGCAGGTCCTCATTTTATATTGCAGACATTGCACTGAAACCATTACAAACTATTGCATTAACTTCAAAAAATAATTATCTGTCTAAAGTTATAGAACTACAGCAGCGAGCGAAATCAGATGACATTTTTACTTCAATTCAAGCTTCAACAATTTATTTTACTTCAAACTTTGATAGTACCTTAGATTTTTTCAAAGCCCCTTTTGGAATTAATTATTTTATAAGTGAACGCCTTAAAGATGCCCTCTTTGAACATTGCCTTACTGGATTCGAAGTGCAGAGTACGGGTTCAATTCAATTCAATAACCTTGAGATGGGATAAACCTCTTGGTTATTGAATAAAGTGTATCTAATATATAATGTATTAATTGCTGGTATTTGAATCTTCTCACTTCACTGGTCTAAGTTTAGCATAGCGTAACTTAGACCTGTCATCGTGTAAGCTTTCAGCTTGCGGGAATATTCAATATCTTTACTTTACTGAGCGCTATGTTAACCGGGCGGATAGGTAAGCTGAAAGCTTACTACATTTGGGGTCTTAAGTTACGCTGCGCTAAACTTAGACCAGTACAGGGATTTTTTTTATGCCATAATCTTATCCCGGTGGTCTGCGATCACTGTATACAACATAAATAACCATGCTTCCTGCCTGTGGGCGGTGTTTTCACCATTGGTGTTCGGCAGATTTTTTCAAATTCAGATAACCGTCTCCACGTCATGCTGAACTTGTTTCAGTATCCCACCGGCAGAGTGAATAGTAAGGTAGCCACACGGCCAGCGCAATGGTATACTTGTCCTGAGGGATGCTGAAACAAGTTCAGCATGACCGCATTTTTTATCTCCCGAACACCTGTGGTGTTATCACCGCACCACTTTAATCATCACCCCGGAAAGCTCAACTTCCCTAGCAGCACCTGCGGTGCCCCACCAATTAGCAAAGGTTCACCCACCAGCGCCTCGTTACCTAAAACGGCAAATAGTATCGCCTCTTTGGCATCGGGGTTCAGGTTGATTTCATTGCTGCTGCCAATAGCTGCCTGCGGCAAATAAGCGGCTAACAACTGCTGTAAAAATTGGTTATGTGCGCCGCCGCCGCTAACTATCAGCTTGATATTTGTTGCAGCGATACAGGTTTGCACAAAATCAGCAACGGTACGGGCCGTAAAGGCAGTTAAGGTGCTGATAATGTTTAAAGGAGATATAGCTTCCGGAAGCTGCGCCATGGCTGCATCTAAATAACTTAAACTAAACAGTTCGGGCCCGGTAGTTTTGGGGGCAGCTTCGGTGAAGAAAGGATGCTGCAGCAGGGCGTTCAGTAAGGCAGTATTAATTTGCCCTGAAGCGGCCATCTGTCCGCCCTCATCATAAGGCCGGTTAAAGTAGCGTTGGCAGGCCGCGTCAATCAGGGTGTTGCCGGGGCCAATGTCGGTACAGATTATTTTGGTTGTATCGCCATCGGCAGGCAGATAGGTGAGGTTGGCTATGCCGCCCAGGTTGAGCAGGATGCGGTTTTCGCCGGGTTTGCTGCCTAAGATCACATCGCCATATAATGCCAGCGGTGCGCCTTCGCCCCCGGCGGCTATGTGTTTTTGCCTGAAATCGCTGATGGTAATAATGCCGGTTTGCACCGCAATGTGGTCGCCGTCGCCAATCTGCAAGGTAGCATTCGGGTAGGCTGTACGGCCATGCAGCCGTGTTGGGGCATGGTAGATGGTTTGACCGTGGCTGGCAATAAAATCAATATGTGCTGCATTAATGTTCCATTCCTTTAACGCATCAAGCACCATACCGGCATGCAGCCGGCCAATAGCTGCGTTTAACAGGCATACCTGCTCTAAATCGGCATAGCGGCTGGCAAATACTTCCTTTACCTGCGCCCTGAAATCATCCGTATAAGGCACGGTGATAAATTGCAGCAGTTCATATTGTGTTTGCAGGCCGTTACCCTTAAAATGGCATAGCGCGATATCCAGTCCGTCGAGTGAGGTGCCCGACATGAGGCCGATAGCTACCCGTTCCGGTTTTTGTGCGATGGTAAATAACTTTTGCAGGTTGGCATTGAGCGCAGGCATGGCTAAAGGTATAAAATTGAAAAGTAATTTGAATAAGCGCCTACTTTGTAAAAAATCGGGCTATATTTAAAAACCTGATTATAATCCCTTAACGTATGTCTGAACTTTTAGTGCAGCCCAGGCAAAGGCTGCTTTCGCTCGATGTATTCCGTGGCATTACCATGGCCGCCATGATACTGGTAAACAATCCCGGCGACTGGAAAAATATATATGAGCCGCTTGACCACGCCGAATGGCACGGCTGGACACCCACCGACCTGATATTCCCCTTCTTTTTATTCATGGTAGGCGTATCTATTGTGTTTGCCATGCAAAGCAAGAAGGCCGACCCGGCAAACCGAGGCAACCTGATCTGGAAGGCGTTCAAGCGGATGCTGATCCTGCTGTTCCTGAGTATGCTGGTACGGTTTATCTATCACCATGATTTGTCTACCATCCGCATTCCGGGCGTGCTGCAGCGCATTGCGGTGGTGTATTTCCTCTGCTCGGTACTGTATACGCTTACTTCTGACCGGGCGCGGTATTGGATTTTCGGATTGGTGTTGATAGGGTATTATTTGATCATGACACTGGTGCCGGTGCCCGGTTACGGCCCGGCCAACCTGGAACCTGCTACCAACTTAGGTGCCTGGTTAGACAGGCTGGTATTTACCACCAGCCACCTTTGGGACCAGTCAAAAACCTGGGACCCGGAAGGACTGCTAAGTACACTTCCTGCCATTGGTACCTGTTTGTTTGGCATCGCCGTAGGCACCTGGCTTAAACGTACCGACCGCGAGGCCAGCGTAAAGGTAAGCTGGATGCTCACCTACGGCGTATTCGCTGTAGTGCTGGCCCTTATCTGGAACTGGTTTTTCCCTATCAACAAAAAATTGTGGACCAGTTCTTTTGTGCTGCTTACCGGCGGCCTGGCTACCGTTGGCCTGGCTGTAGCTTACTGGCTTATTGATACGCATGGCCACCGCCGTTTTACCGGTTTTTTTGCCGTGTTCGGTACCAATGCCATTGTTGCCTACTTTTTAAGCGATTTACTGCCGGGGCTGATTAATATGATAAAGCTGCCCTTTAACGGTAGATCGGTAGGGGCAATGCGCTTTTTTAGCGAACATCTTTTCAACCCATATCTGTCACCCAAAACTGCTTCGCTGGCCGGCGCTATACTATTGGTGCTGATCATATGGCTGATTTTATTGCCGCTGTACCGCAGGAAGATTATGATTAAGATATAAACCCCTCCCAACCCTCCCCGAAGGGGAGGGCTAATATCAATTATGTGTTTTTCCTCCCTCGGGAGGGTAGGGAGGGGTATCTACGTGAGTTCATCATCAGGTATAAAAATAGTATAGCGTGTAAATCCCTCCCAACTCTCCCGAGGGAGGGACAATGTATAAGTGGTGAAGTAAAGAAGACTGTCTTTTAAAGCCCTCCCCCTCGGGGAGGGTTGGGAGGGGTCTCCGGGTGAAACGCTGAATAGGCTACACCGCCATCAGCACCCGGCTTGTGAACAATGATGCCGCTGCATAAGCGTTCGGGGTTAAACTCAAAAGCGATGCCCTTGGCTTTATCATCATAAACGGTAAGCCGGCGCGCACCTTTAGCAAAGGTACTGGCTTTCTTCAAGGTATACCGGGTGCTGATCTGCCTGTAGCTTACTCCCGTTTGTATGCCATCGGCGGTTTTAAAAAAGGGGGAGGTTACCAGAATTTGCTGCGCCCGGCTGGTGGTTTCATCAGGCTTACCCATATCGCGGCTGGCAAATACAGAGGTTTGATAGCCCCCGGCATCATGCCGGGCATACCAGGTGCACATACTTTTACCCATGGCTGCATCGCCGGCATCTGGCTTGCCCAAACGCTCAAATACTGCTTTCATGTCTTCGCCAATATAAGTTTCGCCAATCGCCTTACCCGGAATAATCAGTTGATTGGCAGTAACGCTTACCAAATCTTTTTTCGCCATAGGGTTTGCCTTTGCGGAAGGCAAACGGGCAGGCTTGGCAGTGGTGCTGCCCTGTGCTGCAACGTTTTTATTTTGTGCAGGTTTTGAAGTGCAGGAAGCCCCTGATACAGCAATAATGAACAGGCTGAACCAACCCTTTAGGTACTTTAAATGCATAAATTATTTCGTGCTCTTTTTGGTAGAATCAGGCGATACTTCGCGCAGGCGCTGTTCCTGGGCAGGGTCGGTATAATTTTTTAATTTGCTGCTGGCTGAGGTATCGGTAGCAGGAGTAACGGCGGTGTCTGTTTTATTGGCTCCGTTTTTAGAGGCTTGGTTACAGGCCATAAGGGTAACTGAAAGTAGTGCAATTGTTGCCAGCTTTTTCATAAGGGGTGGTGATTTATAAGCAAAGGGATAACATCTTCGCCGCTAATTAGTTTATGTAAACAGGATATGAATAAAGGGCAGCGCATCATCAGCGAATGGTTTAAGCAGAAAAAGTGGAAGCAGTTTCCGTTTCAAAAAGAAATGGAGGAGGCTTACCTGTCGGGCCATTCCGGTTTGCTGAATGCACCTACCGGCAGCGGCAAAACCTTTGCCTTGTTTATGCCTTTTTTGGTGGGCTATATTAACCAGTACCCCGATACCTACCAAACCCGAAAGAATAATGGCCTGCTAATGCTGTGGATTACGCCGCTGCGGGCGCTTACTAATGATATCCGCAAGGCGATGCAGCAGGTGTGCGATGAACTGGGCCTGCCCTGGCGGGTAGGCACCCGCACCGGAGATACCTCGGCCGCCGAAAAGGCCGCCCTCAAAAAAAAGCTGCCCGAAGTATTGCTCACCACACCCGAAAGCCTGCACCTGATGCTGGCGCAAAAGGATTACCCCAAAATTTTCAAAAGCCTTGAAGTGGTGGTGATCGACGAGTGGCATGAGCTGCTGGGCACCAAGCGCGGGGTACAGGTGGAGCTGGGGTTGAGCAGGTTAAGACACCTCTCCCCGGCCCTCTCCGAAGGAGAGGGAGGTAAAATGGAAGATGCAGAACAGGATAATAATTCATTTCCTCGCTTTCATACCACTGATGCGTTGACATGGCAAACGTCGATTGAGCATGCAAAGGAGATGCGGCATCAGCCTACCGAGGCAGAACATTTATTGTGGCAGCATCTGCGGGCAAAAAGAACAGGGTTTAAATTCAGAAGGCAGCATCCGGTATTTAATTATATACCAGACTTTATGTGTCTGGAAAAAAAATTAATAATTGAGGTAGATGGGGGCTATCACAACGATCCTGAACAGCAGTTGTTAGATAAAGAACGTACTGATTACTTAAAGCAAAACGGTTATCAGGTACTGCGTTTTACCAATAATGAAGTACTTAGTGATGCCAATAAAGTTATAACTCAAATCATCAATCATCTTAACCAGCAGGACAATACCTTCCTCCCCTTCGGGGAGGGCCGGGGTGGGGTGCGCATTTGGGGTATCAGCGCGACTATTGGCAACTTAGAACAAGGTGCCGAGGTGCTGTTGGGTAACAGCTTCCCGAAAGAGCGTACCCGGCTGATAAAGGCGCAGATTGAAAAAAAGCTGGATATTCAATCCGTGATTCCGCAGGATGTGGAAAATTACTCCTGGACGGGCCATATTGGTTTGCGCCTGTTGCCCGAGGTGATGGAGATTGTAGCGGCCAGTAAAACCACCCTCATTTTTACCAACACCCGTGCCCAGGCCGAAATATGGTACCATGCCATACTGGATAATTATCCCGACTATGCCGGCATCATGGCCATGCACCACGGCTCGCTGGATAACGACCTGCGCAACTGGGTGGAGATGGCCCTGCACAACGAAATGCTGAAACTGGTGGTATGTACCTCCAGTCTGGATTTAGGGGTCGATTTCAGGCCGGTGGATACCGTTATTCAGGTGGGCAGCCCCAAAGGGGTAGCCCGGTTTATGCAGCGGGCGGGCCGTAGCGGGCACCACCCCGGCGCTACGTCCAAAGCGTATTTTATTCCTACGCACTCGTTAGAGCTTTTAGAAGGTGCAGCCCTTAAAGAAGCCATTACTACCGGCCACATGGAAAGCCGCGACCCCGTACTGCTGGCGATAGATGTACTGATTCAATACATGGTAACTTTAGCGGTATCAGACGGCTTTCGGGCCAATGAACTGTTCAAAGAGCTGAAAAGCACGTATGCCTTTGCCGATCTGCGCGAGGAGGAGTTTGGCGAACTGCTGGATTTTATTACCACCGGCGGCCAAACGCTGTCGCAATACGATGAGTTTTTAAAGGTAGAGATAGAAGATGGCCTGTATAAGGTAAATAGTCGCCGGGTAGCCATGCGGCACCGCATGAGCATTGGTACCATTACCAGTTCGTTAAGCGTGCGGGTAAAGCTGCTGCACGGCGGCAGTTTGGGCACCATTGAGGAAGGCTTTGTATCGCGCCTGAAACCCGGCGATAAATTCTGGTTTGCCGGCCGCAGCCTGGAGTTTGTGCAGGTAAAAGAGATGACGGCCTTCGTGAAAAAATCAAACGCCACTAAAGGATTAATCCCCAGCTGGGCGGGCGGGCGGATGCCGCTGTCGTCGCAATTGTCGGAAGTATTCAGGCAAAAGCTGGACGAGGTAGCACATGGGCAGGAGCGGGATGCGGAGGTAATTGCCTTAAAGCCATTGTTCAGGTTGCAGCAGGCCTTATCACATCTGCCCAAAAAGAACGAGTTTTTAATTGAAGCCTTTGAAAGCCGCGACGGGCACCACCTGCTGTTTTACCCTTTCGAGGGGCGGCTGGTGCATGAGGGCATGGCTTCGCTGATTGCCTATCGCATTGCCAAAATCAAACCCGCCACCTTCAGCATCGCCATGAATGATTATGGCTTTGAACTGCTAACCGATGATGAGGTTGCCATAGAACAGGCGCTGGAAACGGATGATCTGTTCACCATTCATAACCTGATGGATGATATTCAGCATAGCTTAAATGCAAATGAAATGGCCCGCCGCCGTTTCCGGGATATTGCCAATATTGGCGGACTGGTGTTTAACGGCTACCCGGGCCAGCCCATTAAAAACCGGCATTTGCAGGCCTCCACTTCCCTGCTGTTTGATGTATTCAGCGAGTATGAACCTAATAACCTGCTGGTAAGGCAGGCCTATAATGAGGCGATGGCTTACCAGTTAGAGGAGTTCAGGTTGCGTGCCGCACTACAGCGCATCAGCACCCAAAGCGTCATCCTGAAAAAGATTGCCCGGCCTACCCCCTTTGCCTTCCCCATTATGGTAGACCGCCTGCGCGAGAACCTCACCACCGAAAGCCTCGATGACCGCGTGGCTCGTATGGCCCGCCAGTACGATACCTTTGACGATGCCCCGGAGGAAAAGCCGGAGGTGGCAAAGAAGAAAGGTTATAAGCGCAGGGTAGGCAAGTAGCAATTTATTTAACGAAATTTGCCCTAATCATTCTGGCAAATGCAGCGTACTCACCAGAGTCAAGAGCAGCTTCATCTAAATATCTTTTTGCTTTATCATTAGAATTGTAAAATTGCGCCAAAGCAACTAACCTTTTGATCGTAATATTTCTGTCTTTGACTAAAGATAATTTGTTTAAGCCATATAGTTTTTCAGAAACTTCACCCCGAACATTTTTGGGTTTAACTATTGCTACGTCTGTCTCTGTATCAAACTCAAAATTAAAATAGTCATTAGGATTTTCAGTGCATGGATTAATTAAAGGCCCTCCTTCGTTATTTAATGGCCAAGCATCTCCTTTCTGACCAGCGCCATTACACTTTTTACAAGAAAGTAACAAATTATCCCAATTTATTGCTTCTTCCGGGAATAATGATTTTGGTTTAAAATGCTCAATGTCCCCATAATCAACATTTTCAATATAAGATTCGCAGAAAGCACATTTACCATAAAACATTGCAATTAATGTACTTTTAATCTTCTTGTTTTGATATTTTTTAATTGCCTCTTCACGGTCTTTTTTGTTCGTAGCATTCTTTATTGCTGTTAGCCAAGCAGCTTCCTTTTTAATTAGAATATTCGGCTTAGGTAGTCGATTAATTTTTATCATCCACTTAGCTGTTCATCTAAGAACTCCTGTATTTTGTAATCTAATGAATTTTCATTGGGCAGCTCTGCGAAGGCTTCTTTCACAAAAGGAATTGTAGTTTGCAGTTCGTTTTCCTCATCATTATTCAGGTGCTTCTTCTTTTTTAGCGTGTAATAGGTATCAATTTTCTCTTGTGTTTCAGGAGAAAATGTTGACACTAATCCAAAGGCTTCGCTTTGTAATATTTTGTCAACGTTCCAAGCATGAATGTTATTAATCCTGTCAATCTTAACAGTATTGTTTTCTCTGTGGAACCTATAGGTTACAGCGTCTTCACCTGCTCCGGCTGTTATAAGTGGACTATGTGTAGCCATTATAAATTGAATGTTGGGAAATGTTTTGCGAAGCAAAGTTGCTATTGAACGCTGCCAAGTTGGATGTAAGTGTATATCTAACTCATCAATTAGTACGGTTCCTTCTTCAAAGAGCGGGTTGGTGCTTTCTGGAAAAGCTTCAATCAGTCTCCATATCAAATCTCCTGCAAGGGCCAAAATACTTCTAAAGCCATCAGACAATGCTATTGTCGAAACTTTAGAGCCTTGTACCTCAAACCAAATTCTACCATCCCCATCAATAGAATCAAATTTATTTCCTTCAGGTAATAAACTGTTTATCGCCTTAATGCCCCAAGCCTTTTGCTTTTGAGCCAATAAATCATTTTGTGATTTTGAAATTCTGTAGTCTAAATATACCATCCACGTTTCGAATGCTTCTAACGCTTGATCTTCTCTAAATTGAGTGAAAAAATTGGTGTATCTTAACGGGGTTTGCAAAGAGGGTACTAAGATTCTATTTTCCCGTGTTAATCTCCTAAAAGCTCCATAGCCTGCACCAAACCATCCTTTGCCTTTGGGTAAAAGCGCATTTTCACGTAGCCAAGGTAAGATTCTGTTATTAGTATCCTCGGCTATAACCGGCTCGGTAAATACCTTGTTATTTATTGTGAGTTTTTGATTTCCGGTTACATAAAATGTATAACTGAATTGTTTACGCTCTTTTTTTTCACCGTATGTTGACGGGTCATGGTCATTCTTATGAATTTTAACAGAAATTTTTCCTGGAATTACCTCATTTTTTAACCAGCCTTCAGGTCGGGTTAACAATTGTTTTGCTCCTTCAGGACCGGATAACAATAAAGACAATGCTTGTAAGATAGTGCTTTTTCCTGTTCCGTTTTCTCCTAAAAATGTTATCCACGGATATTTGGCCTTTGATGAACCCAAACGGATTGATTGCTTCTCAAAGCATTTTATATTTTCAAGAGTGATTTCTTCTACCCACATTATAATATGTAATGATTACATGAAAGTGTATTACTATGATAAAGTAATTATAAAAACTAATATATATCGATTAAATGTAATTGTGTTATTATATGTGAATATAGTTAAATATTTACAAACCCCTGTAAAAAGTAAAGCCTCCTGATGGGCAGGAGGCCTTTACTAACCAATTATAAACCTAAATTATGAGAAGAGCTGTTGGGGAAGGATTCGAACCTCCACAGAGTAGTTAGTCCCTTTCAGGATTTCCTATTGTTCTCCGCCACCGGGACAAGGAGGTGTGTCTGCCAAAAATTTCACCACCCAACATTGTTTTTTCTTAAGGAACGAAGCAACTTATTTGCTGTTGCTTGATACAAATGTAATAGGCTTATCGATTTCTTGCAAATATTTCAACAAAATATTTTTATTTTTAATCGATTTTTAATTAAACTTGTGCTAATCTAAATAAATCAAAATTTATGCCTCACAAAAAAGCCCATAATTTAGAAATTGATAATCTGGATATTCAGATTTTATCGATCCTGATGAAAAACGCCACTACGCCGTATACCGAGATTGCAAAAGATCTGATTGTTTCGGGCGGCACCATACACGTGCGGATGAAAAAGCTGGAGGAGATGGGTATTATTAAAGGTGCCAGTTTAGAGGTAGATGCCCAAAAGCTGGGATTTGATATTACCGCTTTCCTGGGAATCTACCTCGAAAAAGGCTCGCAGTATAATGATGCCGTAGCTGCCTTAAAGGAGGTTAAGGAAATAACGGAATTATATTATACCACCGGAAGCTGGAGCATTTTTGCCAAAATTGTATGCCATGATACCAGCCACCTGCGCGAAGTGTTAAACGAGCGCATCCAAAGCGTACCCGGCATACAACGTACCGAAACATTTATTTCATTGGAAGAAAGTATTAAACGCCAGATTACATTATCGGAATAAAACTCTACTTGAACTTTGCCTTCAGGGCTGCCAGCTTGGCCTGCATATCTGTTTCGGGTTGCCTTTGTGGGCGGTTGCCCGATACATTGTTTTTTTGCATGGGCTGGCTTGGTTTTTTTATGTCCGGTTTCTTATCAGCGGCGGCTTCCTTCATCGACAGGGAAATGCGCTTGCGGGCGGCATCCACTTCGGTAACGGTTACCTCTACCCGCTGCTGCACTTTTAGTACTTCGTTAGGGTCTTTGATATAGCGGTTGGTGATCTGGCTGAGGTGCACCAAGCCGTCCTGGTGCACACCAATATCTACAAAAGCGCCAAAGTTGGTAATGTTGGTTACAATGCCAGGCAGCTTCATGCCTGCCTTTAAATCATTAATGGTATTCACCCCTTCAGTAAAACTAAAGGCTTCAAACTGCTCGCGCGGGTCGCGGCCGGGTTTTGCCAGTTCGGCCATAATATCGTTCAGGGTAGGTAACCCCACCGTATCGGTTACATATTTTTGCAGGGGAATGGCTTTGCGCAGTTTTTCTTGGTGCACCAGCTCAGTTATAGTGTGCCCGGCATCTTTAGCCATACGCTCTACCAGTGCATAGCGCTCCGGGTGCACACCGCTGGCATCCAACAGGTTTTCGCCGCCGCGAATACGCAGAAAGCCGGCTGCCTGCTCATAGGCCTTTTCGCCCAGCCGGGCTACCTTGCGCAGTTGCTCACGGCGTTTAAAGGCGCCGTGCTGGTTACGGTAATCTACAATGTTCTGCGCCAGTTGCGGACCTAAGCCCGATACATAGGCTAAAATCTGCTTGCTGGCCGTATTGAGTTCTACACCTACCGCATTTACTGCACTAATGACGGTATCATCCAGTGAGGTTTGCAGTTTGTTCTGATCTACATCGTGCTGGTACTGCCCAACGCCGATGGATTTCGGGTCAATCTTAACCAACTCGGCCAGCGGGTCCATCAACCGGCGACCGATAGATACGGCCCCCCGTACGGTTACATCCTTATCCGGGAACTCCTCCCGTGCCACTTCGGATGCTGAATAGATGGAAGCGCCACTTTCATTCACCATCACTATAGTAACGCCCGGCAAGTTCAGGTTACGCACAAACAGTTCCGTTTCGCGCCCGGCGGTGCCGTTGCCGATGGCAATGGCTTCAATAGTATACCTTTCGGCTAACTGCTTAACGGTCTTTTCGGCTTCTTTGGCTTGCCCCGCACCAGTATGCGGATAAATGGTGGTGTTTTCCAGCAGTTTGCCCTGTTCGTTAAGACAAACCACCTTGCAGCCGGTACGGAAGCCGGGATCAATAGCCATTACCCGGCGCTGCCCCAGTGGAGCGGCCAGCAATAATTGCCTTGCATTCTCGGCAAACACGCGTATAGCTTCTTCATCAGCTGCCTTTTTGGTGAGCAGGCGCACTTCGGTTTCTATCGAGGGTTTTAGCAGGCGCTTATAGCCATCGGCAATAGCCAGGCGTATCTGGTCTGATGAGGCATTGTTAGCCGTTACAAACATACGGTCAATCAATACCACGGCCTCATCTTCGGGCGGTACAATATCCAGGTACAAGATTTCTTCCTTCTCACCGCGGCGCATGGCCAAAATGCGGTGCGAGGGTGCGCTTTTAACCGGTTCCGCCCAGTCAAAATAATCTTTATACTTAATCCCGCTTTCTTCTTTGCCCGGCGCAACCTTCGATACAAATTCACCTTTTTGGGTAAACAGTTCGCGCAGCTGGGTGCGGATCTCGGCATTCTCGCTGATGGTTTCGGCAATAATATCGCGGGCACCGGCCAGCGCTTCTTCAATGCTGTTTACGCCTCTTTCGGTACTGATATATTTTTCTGCCTCAACCTGTAAGTCAACCTTATTTTGGGTGAGTACGAGGTCGGCCAGTGGCTGCAGGCCCTTATCACGTGCGGTGGTGGCGCGGGTTTTACGTTTGGGGCGATAGGGCAGGTACAAATCTTCCAGTGCCAGCATGGTTTCGGCATCGCGCAGCTGCTGCTCCAGTTCGGGCGTTAGCTTGCCCATGTCGGTTAACGATTTCAGGATGGCTTCGCGGCGCTTGTCCAGATCGCGCAGCTGCTGCATACGGTCGCGTATGGCGGCAATCTGCACTTCGTCCAAACTGCCGGTCATCTCCTTGCGGTAGCGGGAAATAAAAGGTACGGTAGCGCCCTCGTCCAGCAGGTTCACCGTAGCTGTTACCTGTTTCGAGGAAACAGAAAGTTCTTGGGCTATTTGAATATAATGATCAGTCATGTAAGTCAATTTCCAGGGACTGCAAAGGTGGGGTAGTTTAAGCAGAGATGGAAACGGATTGGTAAGAAAAATGAGGTGGAGATAAGATGCAGTATCGATTTATATGACGGGTGTCATCCTGAGTGATAGCGAAGAACCTGTACACTTGGCTCTGCTGTTGCACAGGTGCTTCGCTATCACTCAGGATGACAAATTGGAGGAAGGCGTATTACTTTTTCAGTTCCGCCGGGATAAACTCCTTCAGCACTGCCTGCCGTACTAAAGTTGGCGGCAGCAAACCCTGCGAAAGAATAAAATCATGAAAGTGCAGGGCGTTAAATTTATTGCCCAGCGCCTGCTCGGCTTCTTTTCGCAAGGCAAGCATTTTGGTGTAGCCAAAAAAGTAGCTGTTGGCCTGGCCGGGCGCCCGCAGCGTATACCGTTCTACTTCCTGCTGCGCCATAGCGGTGGATTGTACCACATCTTTGGTGAGTATATCCATCGCCTGCTGCGGGGTGATTGTGCCGGCCTGCAGTTCAGGATCTAAAAAGGCACGGGCGGCACGCAGCAGGCGGTAGTCTAAGGAGATCAGCTGGCCTTCCAGCGGCATATAAGGCAATATCATAGATTCTGAGTACAAGCCCCAGCCTTCGGCATTGGTGGAGTTAAAGGCATACAAGGAGCGGGCTTTCGATACGCCTTCTTCTACCATTTTATCAAACTGCAGTTCATGGCCGGGGCGGGCTTCATGCGCAATAATGGTCCATGAGGCGGCATCAAAGGTAAAATCATCATATTGGTTGGCCTTCTTTTCGCCGGGTGCAGGCGGCATGTTCAGCGGCAGTACAAACACGCCGCGCTGGCCGGTGTTGTTCAAAAATGGTGGCGGCACCATGTGCGGGGCAGGGGTTTGCGCGGTTTCTGCCGCGGTAGCCAGGCGGATAATGGCCGGCCGGTTAGGCAGGCTAACCAATTGGTGCTGGCGGATGATCTCTTCAATATCCTTCAGGTGGCGCTCATACAGCGGAATAATGGAATCGCCATGTACCTGCGCTTTCTTTAATTCATGTATAACGTCGCGGTAGTCGGCCGAAGGCAGGCCGCGCTGCTTAGCAATCTGCGCAGCAATAGGCTTCATCTGGTTTTGTAGATCGATGAAAGCTGCATGTGCCATGCCCGCTAATTCGGCGGGGGGGATAGTGATGCCATAGCCTTCTAAAGCCAAAGCATATTCGGCTGGTGGCAGCCGGAAATCGGTACGGGCTTTGGGTAATACCTGCGCACGTAACCAGGCATCATAAGCAGTTACCTGCTGCTTTAAGCGGGCGTAAGGCTGCTCCCATCCACCTAATTTGTATTTTTTGCACAGTTCGGCAATACCTTCTACAATACTGGCATTGCGCGATAAGGCTACCTCCATTTGCTGCCGCGATGGGTAGATGACGTTTTTTTTAGCCATTTGTGCAGCCACGCGCTCCTGCAAAATAGCGGTGAGCGGCCGGTAGCCTTTTTCCATACCTGCATACTTACGCATCCTTATGATAGCAGCTTTACGTCGGGCGGCAAGGGTTTGGTCGTCCAGTAAAATTTCCAGTCCGCCATAAATTATTTCGGCGGCATTTAAAAAAGGAACCTGGTGCTGAAGGCTAAAATCCTGCTGGCGGAAACCTAAGCGTAAATGGTCAATCAATATTTGCAAATCCTGTTGCACCGATGCATCGTGTTCGCTGTTTAAAATGGTTTGATAGCGTTTCACCAGCGCCTCTTCATCCCGCCGTTCGGCCAGCTGATTGGCTAATGTAGGTACTGCAATCCGGGTATCGTATTCGGCCAGCCCCTCCGAAGAGCCATACTCGGGCGAATACTTCTTGTCCAGATCGATCAGCAGTTGGGTATAGCGGTTGGATTTGGTTACCCATGCTTTGCTATTGCCGGAGGTGGTTTGTGCCTGTGTTTGAAGCGATAACTGGCTTGCACCAATTGCAACTGAAAGTAAGCCTAAGCGGATGATTTTGTTCATGTATAAAATGTGCTGGTACAATTTAGATGTTTTGCAGGTGCAATTGTAACAAGTTAAACAAACTATGGGTAATAAGAATTATGATAGCAGCAAACTTAATATCTTAGGAGGATGAAACCTAAAACCCTGCTTGTTGAGTTTAGCATTCTGGTAATTGTTTTTGCATTTTACTGGTATGTATTGTTCAGGTTCACGCATTCGGTTCAGATTACTCATCTACGCTTGGAAATTAATTTGCATGATACTTATTTTATTTATCCGCTTAGCTGGAAACTGATAACAATTCCGTATAGCTTTTTAGTCGCAATTATTTATTTTATTAAAGAAGCATTTTATGCTTACCGCAGAATCTTACAAAACGGAATCTTCGCAGCAGCTAACTTCATCTTTGTTATTTTAATTATGATCTATCCATTGTTTATAATGGATTTGTTGTTTCCTGCCCATAAACAGGGATGGACTGTTTACCCACCTTTATCAGCCCTGCCAAATACATATCCTGATACTGCCGACTGGATACTTTGGGGAAACATTTCTTTCCTGCCTGATTTGATCAGATACTGCATTTACGCTTCTATGTTATCAGTGGTAATGTTGGTTGTTAGTAGTGTTGCTTTTGGGCGAAGCTTAAAGTGGACTAATAAGGGCAATACAAATTGAGAAAGTATAATTTAACGGTTCAATATGTAACCTTAGCGTACTTAAATTGAACAAGCATCACACGTGCGCATTATCTTATTTATGCATTGCAAAAAGGTATAATGTTATTACGGAACGGTAATTGCCTTACCTCAATAACTAAAACATCTATCCCTATGGAAACTACCAAGAAAAGCACCTGCTGGTCAGGTTATGAAAAAGAAGGAACCAAGAAGAAAGACGGTAAAACAGTACCGAATTGTGTGAAAAAGTCTGCTAAAAAGAAAGACTAAGAAGCTGATAAGAATCAATTTGTTGGTCATTTCGACTGCAAGGAGAAATCCTCTTGAGGTAGCCGGTCTGCAGCAGCAGATTTCTCTCTACGGGTGGAATGACAAGTTGACGACTGTTAGAGTGCACCGCCTGCAAATTAAAAAAAGCCGGTCATTTATCGTGACCGGCTTTTTCTGTTATATCAGCAGTTAGCTTACTTTCTAACGTACATTACCTCTTTTACCGCCTTAATTACCCGCTCGGGGTTTGGCAGGTATTCCTGGATCAGCGTTGGTGCGTAAGGCAACGGCACATCGCCGCCCATAATGCGCAGGATAGGCGCATCCAGGTAATCAAAGGCATCTTTTTGTACCTTAAAGGCAACCTCGGTAGCAATAGAGCCCAAAGGCCAGCTTTCTTCAATAATTACCAAACGGTTGGTTTTCTTTACCGATTCTATTACGGTAGCGTAGTCAATCGGGCGCACGGTGCGCAGGTCAATTACTTCGGCATTGATGCCTTCTTTAGCTAATTCGGCAGCAGCGGCATGTACCACTTTCATAATTTTACCGAAACTTACCAAGGTTACATCGGTACCCTCTTTGGTTATTTTGGCTTTACCCAGTTCAATATAGTATTCGCCATCAGGCACTTCGCCTTTATCGCCATACATCAGTTCCGATTCCATGAAGATAACAGGATCCGGGTCGATGATAGATTGCTTTAACAAACCCTTGGCATCGGCCGGGTTGGAGGGTACTACTACCTTTAAGCCTGGGCAGTTGGCATACCAGTTTTCAAAACACTGGCTGTGCTGCGAGCTTAGCATACCGGCGTTACCGGTAGGGCCGCGAAATACGATAGGCACCGAGAACTGCCCGCCGCTCATCGACATGATTTTGGCCGCACCGTTGATGATCTGGTCAATAGCCACCAGCGAGAAGTTAAAGGTCATGAACTCGATGATGGGGCGCAGGCCGTTCATGGCTGAGCCGATGCCGATACCGGCAAAACCCAGTTCAGAGATCGGCGTATCAATTACCCGCTTGGCGCTAAATTCATCCAGCATGCCCTGACTTACTTTATAAGCGCCGTTATATTCGGCTACTTCCTCACCCATCAGGTATATTTTCTCATCCTTGCGCATCTCTTCGCTCATGGCTTCACGAAGCGCTTCTCTGAACTGTAGTTCTCTCATTATCTGTTTAAAAATGAAAATTTTTGCACGCAAATATAGGTAATGGAATGTGAAAAACAACGGGTGAGCAGTTTGGGTAAAAAATTTTACCGGCGGAGCAAAAAAGGTGATGAATATCAGGAAAGTCTTAAATTTATCCAGAAACTGCTTAATTTTTTTATTTTTAGCTTTCCTATCAGTTATCACAATGCTTTTTAAACCTTGCCCGGCGTTTATCTGCCGTTCTTTACAGTGCCTAACCCGCATTAAGTTTAGTATCTTACAAAATTTCCGGTTGTTATTTGTTGTTGGCAGCCTGTTGGCCTTTACTAATGCGTCGGCCCAATACAATACCATGCGCATGAATTATGGCGGCGGCTCCCGGTCAGACTATGCCTTTACAGCAGGCGTAGTGGTTGATGCTCCCTTGCACAACCTGAATGATGCCTATAAAGCCTCACCAGGTTTCGAGGCAGGTTTGTTAAGGCATTTCGGCAATTTCATTATAGGCTTACATGGCGGCTACCGCGCTTTTAAGCCGAAGCAAAGCGCATTTCAGGATTATGACGAGCAAACCGGGCAGGTGTACGGCACTTCTCATTTAAGTAAGTATACCAGTATTGCTATTTATACCAGCGCAGTATACCAGTTAGGTTTAGGCAGCGGGGCCAACTTACAAGCCGGCCTTAATTTAGGCAATTACTTTAGCCACTTTAGTATAGATTATGCAGATACATTTCAAGGCGGTTATGGCAGTTATACCGACTACGGCAACTTTAACCTTACTGAATCTCAGTTTTATATAGCGCCCCGTATAGGCATAAATTTTACGCTGACCGAAGATGTGCAGTTAGGCTTACAGGCCCGCTATAATGTGTTTGGTAATTACAGTTATAACTATAATACTATTGATGGCGGCGAAAGCTCCGGAACTGTTTATACCTCGGTAGCCGGAGGCGTGAGTTTAATATACAGGTTCCCGTAGTGTAAAGTGCTGAACAGTTGCTAATTTAGTTCACAAATTTCAAATGGTTATATGATGCGTTTAAAATTGCCGTCGCTCCAGGTACTGGGTAAAAATATTATAGCTGTAATCAGGCGTTTTCCTTTCGAAACTTTGTTTGCCCTTTGCGGAACAGTAGCTGCCTGGCTTTTGATTGATACCAAACGGGTGTATTACGGGCCTTCGAACGAGGGCTTATATGTAAGGCTGATAATGATGGCTAATCTTGGCCTGCTGCTAAGCCTGGCGGCTACCTTATATACTGAAAGTAAAGGTATAACCGGGGTGTCCAGGCTTATCATTAAGCTTGTTGCAGCACTTTTGGGGCTCGGCACCCTATGGTTGCTTAATCCCGAGCTGCGCGGGTTTGATGCTGTTCGCTTTTTTACGCTGTCCTTCGCTTTGCATTTGGTGGTGGCCTTTGCGGGTTATACCGTAAAAGGGCAGGTGATCGAATTCTGGCAGTTTAACAAAAGTATATTTCTGCGTTTTTTAACTACGGTTTTGTATAGCGGTGTGCTTTATGCCGGGTTGTGTGCAGCTGTAGGTTCGGCCAACTTTCTTTTTGGTTTAAAAATAGACGGCAATATCTATTTGAGGTTAGGAGCGGTTATCGGCGGTATGTTTAATACCCTGTTCTTTTTAGCAGGCGTTCCGCATCCGGCAGCCAGCCGCCGGGAGGGGGAAGCCGGTTATCCTTCAGCGCTCAAATTGTTTACGCAGTACGTGCTCATCCCGCTGGCGGTTATCTACGTGCTTATCCTGCTCAGTTATGAGGGCAAGATACTGCTGGAATGGAACCTGCCCAAGGGCCTGGTGTCCAGCCTTATTTTAGGTTACGCGGTGTTTGGCATCCTGTCTATCCTGCTGGTCTATCCTATTCGCAATCATGAAGACAGCAAATGGATAAGGGCGTTTTCGCGCAGCTTTTACTTTTTGCTTATTCCGCTGATTGTGCTTCTTTTTATCGCGGTTTGGGCCCGTATCTTACCTTATGGCATTACACCGCAGCGTTACTTCCTTTTAATGCTGGGCGTATGGCTTGCCCTTATTACCGGGTATTTTTTATTATCGAAGCAGCAGAGTATTAAAGTGATACCGGTTTCACTGGCCCTACTGGCTTTGCTGTCCTTGTATGGGCCGCAAAGCGCTTTGGCGGTGTCTGTATACTCGCAGAGCCACCGCTTGATACAGATTTTTAAAAAATACAGCGCTTTAGCCGATGGAAAGTTTACCCCGTTAATGCAAAAGAAAGCCAGTAAAAAGGATGGTCGCAATGCGCTGGACGAACTTACCTTTTTAACCGACAATGCGCAGCTTACGGCCCTGCAGCCTTACTTTAAAACCGATTTGCAAGCCGTAAATGACTCGATGTACACCAAAATTGATACAGCCAACACCTACGTTTACCGTAAAAACGAGGAGTTAAGCCGGCAACAGCTTTTATGGGCTTCAAAAAGATTGGGGCTTGCCGCCTACGATGCCAATAATGAACTGCAGATTGAAACCAGCTACCTTCTGCAAACGGGGTACAGCGAAGCCACCAAGGTAAGCGGATATGATTACGTGCTCAACGCCGTTAACAGCTCTTTTTATACAGAGGGCACTTATACCCTTGAGGAGAAAATAGATGGAATTACCATTGCCACCAAAGAAAACGGCAGCCGGCTTATGATTATTGTAAATGGCGAAAGCGCAGGTTTTGACATGAACCAATTTGCCGGCAGCTTTTTGATAAAAGGAAAAATCAGTACAGCGCAGTTGAAGCCTGATACGGCAAACCAACAACCAACCTACAGCAATTACTTTGCCCGGCCAGAAGTGCTATCTGTAGTGAAAGAAACGCCCCATTATAAAATTGCCCTAAGTTTAAACGAATTCAGGTTCGACCAGTACAGCGACCATACCTTGAAGGCCACTTATGCCAAAGGGTTGTACCTGATCAAGAAGAAAGACTGAGGTGAATACTTAACTATAACAAATAAGGCGGACTTGGAGCTCCGCCTTATTTGTTATAAATAAAAATATATTATCGTTACGATTTCTTGCGTTCACCCTTCATCTTAGAAGCAATGATTACCGCCTGATAGGCATTCACAATGCCACCGGTTTTGCTCAGGGTGGCAAAATCTACCGCAGCAGCGCCTTCCTTATCGCCAGGCTTAATTACCATAGTGCCGTTAAGCGGTTTGGCCGATTGCAGGATGATCTGCTTTAACTGCTTAGCGCTTAAGTCCGGATAATACTCCAGCAGCAATGCAGCTACACCGGCCGTAATGGGCGAAGCAAAACTGGTGCCATCGGCGGTGTTAAATTCGGCATCCTTATCTATTGAAGTTACCTTTACACCCGGTGCAAACACATCCACGTTCTTTTTGCCATAGTTGCTGAAACTGGCGGCCAGCTTACTGTCCGGCTTAGGGCCTGATGCGCCTACGCTGATTACATTATCCGCATCGGTGCCCGAGCCATCAGCAAACATATCATTCGGGTACTCGGGCTTGGCATCCACGTCCTGGTTGTCGTTACCGGCAGCCTGTACCAGCAGTACATCATGGGCGGCGGCATACTTAAAGGCCTCGTCCACCCACTCTTTGTGCGGCGATATCTTCTTGCCGAAACTCATGTTCACCACCTTAGCGCCGTTATCCACCGCATAGTGGATGGCATTGGCAATGTCCTTGTCATACTCATCACCATTGGGTACGGCTTTAATAGCCATAATCCGTACGTTATCGGCCACGCCGTTGATGCCGTAGCCATTATTATGCACAGCTCCAATTAAGCCGGCCACGCCGGTACCGTGCGATGCATCTTCAAACTTAACGAGGTTACTGCCATAAGGCTTGCCGTCGCGTACATCGGGGTTATCACCTACAATACGCTGGCGTGCGGTTAAGTCAGGGGTTACATCATTATTTAGCTTGGTGATATATTCGCTCAGCTCCTTGATAACTTTTGCATTGCTGGCGTTGCCGCCTTCCTGCTGGAACAGCATGGTCCACACATTCTTGCTTTGTGCCAGGGTATCATTGCCTTTTGGTAAGCGGCTTAAATCGGCACTGGTAAAGGTGCCGTCGCCACCCAGGCGCAGGCCGCGTTTAATGTAGCCGCTGGTGGTCATCAGCACATTCATTACCGGGGTAAGCTGCTGTATCTCGGCTGATGATTTAGCTACGGTAGAATCGCGGGTAGCCTTTACCTTCCGCCAATAGGCATATTCCTTTTCCTGACCGGCAGGGGCGCTGGTTACGCTGCTATATTTGCTTTGCAGCCTGGCATACTCGCGCACTTCCTCGGTGGTTTCGGTGTAATCGCACTTGCCGCCGGGGCCGCCCAAAAAGTTCCAGCCATGCAGGTCATCTACATAACCGTTGCCGTCATCATCTTTACCGTTGCCGGGCTTTTCTTTAGGGTTTACCCAAAGGATGCTTTTTAAATCGCGCTGGGCAGTATCAATCCCGCTGTCAATGGTAGCGATAACTACGGTCTTGCTTTTTTTGCCTTTAAGCGCCTGGTAAGCCTGGTTAAGGCTGATGCCGTAAAAGCCATCGGCCTTTAAATCCATAGTATGCCAGTTTTTAGGCGGTTCAGGTGTGGGGGCGGGCATAGCCTGGGCTGCCGCCTGCTGATAAGTGAACAGGGCGCCTGCGGCTAAACCTGTTAAGCAACAATAAAATTTGTTCATCAGAATATTAAAGGAGATATATTTAGTATGGTTTATAATTCAAAGTGAATGCCCTGTGCCAGGGGCAGCCGGGCAGAATAATTAATGGTATTGGTTTGCCGCCGCATATACACCTTCCAGGCATCCGAGCCCGACTCGCGGCCGCCGCCGGTTTCTTTTTCGCCGCCAAACGCCCCGCCAATCTCTGCGCCCGAAGTGCCGATGTTCACGTTGGCAATGCCGCAATCAGAACCCCGGGCCGATAAAAAATGTTCTGCCTCGCGCAAATTTTGTGTCATGATAGCAGAAGATAGGCCCTGTGGTACGCCATTCTGCAGGGCAATGGCTTCTTCCAGCGTGCTGTATTTCATTAAGTATAGTATCGGCGCAAAGGTTTCGTGCTGCACAATAGCGTAATGGTTCTCCGCTTCGGCGATGCAGGGCTTCACATAACAGCCGGAGGCATAAGCTTCCCCCTGTAAAACCCCGCCTTCTACCACAAACTTGCATCCCTGCGCTTTGCCATCTTCAATGGCTTTCAGATAAGCCGCTACCGCATCCTGATCAATGAGCGGGCCCATGTGATTGTGTTCATCTAAAGGGTTACCTATTTTAAGCTGCCCATAGGCGCTTATCAGCTTTTGTTTAAAATTCTCATACACGCTTTCGTGGATGATGAGCCTGCGGGTAGTGGTGCAGCGCTGACCGGCAGTGCCTACAGCACCGAATACCGCACCAATGAGCGCCATATCCAAATCGGCATTTTCCGTAATAATAATCGCATTGTTGCCGCCCAGTTCCAGTAAGCTGCGGCCTAAGCGGGCGCCCACAGCTGCACCTACCGCCTTACCCATACGGGTAGAGCCGGTGGCCGAAAGCAACGGCAGGCGGTTGTCATGCGCCATCAGTTCGCCAATGGTTCGGTCGCCAACTATCAGGCAGGATACGCCTTCGGGCACCTCGTTCTGCTCAAACACCCGCTGCACAATATGCTGGCAGGCCCAGGCCGTGAGCGGTGTTTTTTCCGAAGGCTTCCAAACGCATACATTGCCGCATACCCAGGCCAGCATGGCATTCCAGCTCCATACCGCTACCGGGAAATTAAAGGCGGATATAATGCCTACTACACCCAGCGGGTGATACTGGTCATACATGCGGTGCTCGGGCCGCTCCGAGTGCAGGGTAGCGCCATTGAGCTGCCGGCTCAGGCCGGTGGCAAAATCGCAAATGTCAATCATTTCCTGCACCTCGCCCCAGCCTTCCTGCAAACTCTTGCCCATCTCATAAGATACCAACTGGCCCAATGCATCTTTGCGCTCGCGCAGCGCCTGGCCTATCTGCCTCACAATTTCGCCACGCTTTGGTGAAGGCCATTGCCGCCACTGTAAAAAGGCCTGCTGCGCCTGTGCAATTACCTGGCTGTGGTCAGCTTCGGTGGCCATGCGTACCGCCGCAATCCGGCTGCCGTCTACTGGCGAGCAGATGTCTTTAAGTATCGTACCGGCGCTGCTTGAATGATTAAGCCCGGTGCTGCAGGCTTCATTTTCAGGCCAGATGTCTAACTGCTGTAAAACCGATGGGATGTTGAAATGCATAGCGGGGCAATGATACGGCAAATGTAAAATTTTGAGGATATAAATATCCTTGTTACAGATGTTCTTTCTGTAACGTTATGGTGAAGAATTAAGTATCAGCAAGTTACCAAAGCTGTGGAAAAAGCGCCGCCCATTGTTAATAAATTCGAGGCGCTTTGGCACCTTATTAGCATGTGTTTACTTGCAAAACAACAGCAATTGTTGTATCTTGATATTAATTCATTTAGAAAAAGCAGATTGAATGGAAGAAGATGATTTTGAATATGGTTTTACCGAAGATCCGAAGTTCTCGGTAGAGCGCTACGAGGAGATGCTCCGCAATCATGATCAGTATTTTTTCGATGCCTCTGCATTTGAAAATATCATTGATTATTACATTGAGAAGAATGACCCGGCGCGGGCATTGCAGGTAGCGGAATATGCCCGCAATCAGCACCCTTACGCCGCTGTTTTTCTGATTAAGCAGGCCCAGTTACTGGTGGTTACCAATAGGGTATCCGAGGCATTTGCCGCACTGGATAAAGCAGCCCTGCTGGAAGCTTCTGATGCTGATATTTACATAATTCGCGGTAATCTGTACGAGAGCATGGAGCGCTATACCGAGGCGCTGGAAAATTATGAGAAGGCGTTAGGCATGGCCGAGGAAACGGATGATATTCTGCTGCATATTGCCTATGTACACCAGAACATGGGCGATTACCAGGCCGCTGTAAAGTACCTGAAGCAGTGCCTGAAGCAGAACATGGAAAATCAGGATGCTTTGTACGAACTGGCCTTTTGTTACGATGTATTGGATAACCAGGAGGAAAGCATCCAGTTTTACCAGCAGTATATTGATACCGAGCCGTACAGTTACGCCGCCTGGTATAATTTAGGCAATGCCTATACCAAAATGAGCCTGTTTGAAAAAGCCATTGATGCGTATGACTATGCGATACTGATTAAGGACAACTTTGCATCGGCCTACTTTAATAAAGGTAATGCGCTGGTGAACCTGGAAAAGTATGCCGAAGCCATTGAGGTGTACCGCCAGACTTTTGAATACGAACCGCCTAATGCCGATACGTATTGTGCGATAGGCGAGTGCTACGAGAAACTGGAGCAGATGGACGAAGCCCGCTCGTTTTATAAGAAATCGGTGCGGATGGATTCCAAGCTGGCGGATGCCTGGTTTGGCATTGGCGTAACGCTTGATTTTGAGGAGCGTTATTTTGAGGCCCTGCACTTTTATAAAAAGGCGCTGGATCTGGATGCGGCCAATGCCGACTACTGGTTTGCCATTGCCGATGCCGAATATAAACTTGGCCATTTGGACGAAGCTGAAAAAGCATACGAAAAAGTGTCTGAACTGAACCCGTTGGATGTGGATGCCTGGCTTGATTATTCGTCTATACTTTATGAGCAGGACCGCCTGGTTGATGCCATTGAAGTAATGGCACAGGCCATTAAGAACAACCCGGATGCTGCTGAACTGTATTATCGGATAGTGGCTTACCTGTTTGCTAAAGGAGATTACAATGAGGCGCTGACCAATCTGGAACAGGCGCTCACTGCCGACCCGGAGAAGCACTATATCCTGTTTGATTATCTGCCCCAGTTGCAGAAGAATAAAGTGATACTGGATATTATCAACCGGTACACTAAATAGGCCGCTCGCTGTTGTTGATAAGTATACTACATAACAAAACACCCCGCACTTTTAAAGTGTGGGGTGTTTTGTTATATAGGCGATTGTTAAAAATAAACAACTTGTTTAATCATAAATCCCTCCTCGCAGTCATTTCGACCGCAGGGAGAAATCTTCTTCAAGCAGCCGGTCTGCGGCAGAAGATTTCTCCCTGCGGTCGAAATGACGGGTTAGTATTATTTCAATCCAATTTTTGTAATCTATACTCCGGCGCTGCACCTTTAAACCCGCACCCAGTCCTTTTGCTCAAAATCATACCGTTTAATTATTTTGGCCGGATTGCCTGCGGCTACTGAATAGGGGGGGACATCTTTAGTTACCACCGACCCGGCAGCTACTACGCTGTGCTTGCCGATGGTTACCCCGGCTGTAATTACGGAGTTAGCCGCTATCCAGCAATCATCCTCAATGGTAATAGGCGCGGTAAGTATGGGCTGCTGATGGATAGGGGTATCAATATCCCGGTACTCGTGGTTGAGGCCGCTGGCTACAATATTCTGGGCCAGTATTACATTGTTGCCGATGGTGATTGGGCCAATAATTACATTGCCCATGCCAATGAGGGTATTACTGCCAATTAATACATCGCCCACGCCGTTGTTAATCGTGCAAAAATCCTCAATTACCGCTTTGCTGCCCAGTTCGAATTTGTTAAAAGGCAATACATCCATACGGGTACGGCTGCGTACGATGGCGCCTTTGCCTACTCTATGAATAAAAGGATTTACCAGCAGCTTTACCCATTCACGCGGCCGGGCCTCATCCTTCGGGATCAGCATACGGTGCACCAGCTTCTTTATCTTAGGGTTGTTTTTAATGGTATCTTTTACTGACATGGTGACGGGCACTTTTAATTAGCCTATAACTTATTGATTCGTCATTTCGACCGCAGGGAGAAATCTTCTTCGCGCGACCGGGCTGTTTTAGAAGACTTCTCCCTGCGGTCGAAATGACAGGTTGATATTTTTTATTTAATTATAATAACTGTCTCTTACTTCCTCTTGGCCTTTTCCCAAACGGCGCTCTGGCTGCCGGCCATATAGCGGAATATACCGCGCAACACTGCATAGTTCATCATGCAAAAATAATAGGGGATGAACAGCAGCTTTACTTTAACCTGCCGGGTCTCGAGCAGCCAGCCGGCCAAGGAGGCGGCATAGAATGCAATCTGCCCTATCAGCAGCAAATGGTAAATAAACCCCGCGCCCTGTATTACCAGGAGGCTATTCAGGATCAATGCCAAAATCATCAGGAAGGGAACAATCGTCCATCGCAATACGCGGTGGCTTATGTACTCAAAGGTGAGTATTGGTATTTTAAACGGATTTAATAACCCTTTAAGCCTTACAATGGATTGTATACCACCGGCGGCAATGCGTATTTTCCGTTTTAATTCTTCCTTTACATTGGCCGACGAGGTTTCGGAGGCATAGGCTTCCGGCTCATAAATTACGCGATAGCCGTCCTCGGCAACCAATAGTGAAATCATGAAATCATCTAAAATGGTATCGGGCGGCACCGGCTGGTACAGCGCGGTGCGTATGCTAAACAATTCGCCTGCGGCACCAACTACCGAGTACAGCTCCGAGTCCCAAGTTTTTAGTTTTGATTCATACTTCCAGTAAAAACCTTCACCGGCGGTAGCATCGGCCGTTTCTTCTACCTGTACCCGCTTCTCGCCGGCTACGGCACCCACCTTAGGGTCGGCATAATGGCGGCAGATGTTGATAATGGCATCGGCATTCAGAAAAGTATTGGCATCGGTGAATACCACAATCCCGGTATTTACCTGCGTCATGGCGCGGTGCACGGCAGCAATTTTACCGCTGCGGCCGGCCGAGTGCATTAATTGAACCTGCGGATGCTGTGCAATAATTTCAGGCGTGCGGTCGGTCGAGCCGTCAGTAATAAAAATAAGTTTCAGCTTACCTGCCGGGTAATTCAGCGCCAAACTGTTCTGGATTTTTTCAGCAATAAAACTTTCCTCATTGTAGGCGGCTACCACCAGCGTACAGGTGGGCAACTGATTAAAGTTTACCGCAGGAATAACAGGTTTACCCCGCAATACCCGTTTAATCTTAATAATAATGTACAGCAATATACCATAGCCGAAAAAGGCGTAAAAAACAATAAACAGGCTAAGCCAGAGTAAAAAGGTCATAATGTGTTGATAGGGTAGCCTAAATCGGTACTGTCGTTTTTATGGGTAAGGTTCCAGCCAATAGCCTTAAATAATAGTTTGGCGAAACCTTTATAGCCTTTGCGTGCATAGCTGACGATGTTGCGCGGCGCTACCACGGCAGCAAAGTAAGGGTAAAAAAACAACCTCGCCACCAGCGGTGCATTGCGCCTGATGAACAGGATGCGGTTGCGGTTCATAAAATATTCCTTTAAGCCGCTGGCCTTACCTACAGAAAGCGACTCTTTATGATAGATAAGCGCCGCAGGTTCAAACCATATTTCGTAACCGGCACGCTTAATATGGTCGCACCAGTCCATTTCTTCATAATATAAAAAAAAGTGCTCGGCCATCAATCCTGCCTTGTCAATAGCTTCGCGCTTTACCATCATTGCCGCGCCATGCGCATAGCCGGTAGCATGCGCCGGGCCATCGTACTGCCCTTTGTCCTTTTCAAACTGCCCGATGCAATAATTACGGGCGGTGTAATAGTTCATTGGCGTGAAGCCGGCATATTGCAGCGTATCAGGCTGGTCGAAGTAATTGATTTTGGGTGATACAGCGCCCACCTTCGGGTTACTATCTAATATATTCACCAGCGTTTGCACCAGGCCGGGCGTAAACTCGGTATCGTTATTCACTAAAAACAGATACTCACCGGTAGCGGCCTCAATACCTAAGTTATTACCGCCTGCAAAACCCAGATTTTTTTCAGAGCGGATGAATTTAATGCCGGGGTATTTTACCTGCCACTCCGGAATGCTATTGACTTTGCTGGCATTATCAACCACAATAATTTCTATGTCCGCATAGGTGTTGGTAGCGGCAACAGAGTTCAAAAGTTGCTCGGTAACGTAACTTTGATTGAAATTTATCGTAATGATTGAAACCTTGGTCATTGGTGCTTGCTTACGGCAACAGGGCTTAAATGTTTGATGAAAATATCATTTTAAATTGAATATTGACGATAATATACAAAAAGACCTTAGCGCTTTTGAGCATATTGCCCATAGTGACCATGTGATAGACCAAAAGCTGGATGAGCTGATCAGCCTGCTTTCGGCCAGTAAGCTTAACAGCGACAAGGTGCGCAATTTGCAGCGGCGGTTTAATCAGGCCGTAGAAAATGCTATACCTTATAGTACTTCGGTTGATTCCTTTGATGCTTTCCGGCAGGTGGACGGTGCATCCGCTGCTTCGCGTGAGGAGTTGCTGGATGAGTTCAGTATGCTGCTGTCCACCCATCAGTTAGACAGTAAAGCTTCGCACAAATACCTGCTGGCGCAAAAAACCAAGCGTTTTATAACCGGTATTATCGGTGTAATTATGATTACGCTGGGCTTTGCCATGATTGTGATGCCCGCCCCTCCTTACTTTGAAATGTTCACCATTTTTTACTTTAATCATGATGATGGAGTAACATTAATGGATCTGATCTCTTTGCTGGTAATATTTACAGGTATATATTTGCTCATCAGGGCCATTATACAGCAAGGCTCGCGGCAATAACATGGCACAAAACGCAGTACGTAAACTGTTACTGGTAGATGATAACCCGCTTTACCTGAAGATGCTTTGTCGGGCCATACAACAAGCAGGCATCCATTGCCATACCTGCGTATCGGCAGCGGAGGCGATTGCATATTTAAGCAATGAGCAGCCCGACCTGATCTTGTCCGACTACCAGATGCCGGAAATGAACGGGCTGCAATTCAGGCAGCGCCTGCTGGAGGATACAAGACTGAAAGACATTCCCTTTGTGTTTCTAACTTCCGATACCGATCAGGATGTGATGCTGAAAGGGCTGGATTTACAGGCGGTAGATTACATCCTGAAAAATATACCGGTCAATGTCATCATCAGTAAACTGAATAACCTGCTGCTTACCGTAGAAACACAGCGGCAGCTATCCGCCCAGGAACTAAAAAAAGCGGCCGAAGCGTTGAATGTGCGCTCCGTGCCGGCCGGTGCGCCAGTGGTGGCAGGCTTTGAGCTGGATTTCTGGCACCAATCTTACCAGGATATTCCCGGCGGCGATTTTATTGATTTTATTGAAGTTGACCACCGTTATACTTTTATAGTGCTGGGCGATATTATGGGTAAAAAGTGGACGGCCTGGTTTTTTACCTTTAGTTTTCTCAGTTATCTGCGTGCGGCCATCCGGTTTGGGGTACTTAGCCACGATTATTCTACAGCCAGCATACTACAAAAAGTGAACAGCGTGATTTGTCACGATGAAGTGCTGAAGGATATATTGGCCAGCACCTCGCTGCTGATGATTGACCGCCAAACCGGAGGCATCAGCTATTCGGGCGCTGGCGATTTACCTTTATTGAAATATGAGGCCCATACCGGGCAACTCCAACAGGTTGCCTCATCCGGCTTGCTGCTGGGGCTATTTGCCGATGGCAACTATGATGAGCAGCACATCACCTTGCAAACCGGTGATCGCCTGCTGATCTTCACCGATGGCATGACCGACTTTGCCGCTGACCAAGGTAAAAAAACCGATTATCATCAATTTGCACAGCAATTGCAGCCGTTGCTGCAACAGCAAATACCATTTACTGACCTGAAACATACGCTTTTTGTTCCTGCCGTAAACACGCAGGTAGACGACAGCAGCATCATCCATATTTTAAAGACATGACCGAATTAGTAGAACAAAACGCCCGATATTTAGTGGTAAGAATTAATACTACAGAAGCCAGCCTGAACAACGCGGATATGATAAGGCAGCAGCTTGCCGGCCTGCTCAGCCAGCATCAGAATAACTTGATTTTAGAGTTGCAGCAGGTAGAGTACGCCGACAGTTCTTTTCTGGGCGCCCTGGTGGCGGTATTGAAGCAGGCAATCAGCATAAAGAAAGAAGTAGTGCTGGTTGGCCTGCGTAAGGATATTCATAACCTGATGTCATTAATCAGGCTGGATAAAGTGTTTAAAATATATCCCTCCCTGCCCGAAGCCGTTCAGGCCATTAGTTAAATTGCTTTACTACGCAAAAAATGCCATTGCAGGAATTTGAGTTTGAGGTAAGCACGGCACAGTTGGTGCCGTTGCTGCAGCAAATGCTGCGCTATGTGCAGCAGCAGGTAACGCTGCCTGCACCTGCGCAGGAGACATTTCTTTTTGAAACCAAAATTATTTTAACCGAACTGCTTACCAATGCCATTAAACATACAGGCAACGGCCTGGTACAGTTCAATATTGAGATAAACAATACAGGCCTGCTGATTACCAAAACAGATAAGGGGCCACCTATAAAACTGCTTCATCACCCTGGGTTTACCAAGCCCGGCGATGTGCTGCAGGTAACAAACGATATTATGCATACGCTGCTGGCAACGCTGGAAGCGCGGCAAACCTTGAGGTTTACGTATACGGAGCATGAACTGCCTGCTTTGCCTGATGCACAACAACTGCATGACCATTTTGGCCTGCTGCTGATTGCAAAGGCTGCAGATGAGTGCAGATATTGCTACAATGCCGAAGAGAAAACGAATGTATTTGCAGTGAAAAAGCTTATAGCGCTTTAAAAGTACCGATAGCAGGCTTAACTCTACATGTCATTATAAACGGATTCATTTACTTGGGCGCAATATATTTTTTATAGATATGAGCAGTAACCGGCAAAAGCCGCCGGTTCCGGTAAACCGGGTGAGAGCCGCCTGAGGTGTAAAGTTCAAGCTGCCCCTTATTTTTAAAATACCATATTTTTCTGATGGAAGCAGGCGTAATGGTGTCCGGCTCGGTAATCCTTTTAAAATGGGCGAGTTGTGCAGTATCGAGCGCAATAACAGGAGTATGCCCATGCTTTTGGTTGCAGTTGGTTTGTTGATAATGCGTTTCGGCCCAGTACATACATGGCGTTGAACTGCCAGACATAAGTTTATGATTACCAACAGATGTAAACCTGTAACCCCAGAGGAGGTAAATGCAGACACCAATTGCCGTAAGGAGTACAGTTCCAATAGCTATAATTCTTTTCTTCCGGCGGTTTGTTGCAATGGCGGGCACCTCGTACACTGCATCCGGCTCAAATAAAACAGGCTGATTGAGGGCATCGGTATCATCTGTATCATATTTGTAATCCGCTACTTTCCCTTTACCGGTTACAGAAGATGTTTCCTCATCAGGCTGCAGGGCTTGTGCCGGAGGCGTTGGCTGTTCATCAGTATTATTATCAGCGGCAGGAAACAGATCATTGTGGTTTGATGCTACGGCTACAAAACCAATCTGGTAGGGCCGGGGTTCAAAGCCGATCAGCCACGCCAGCAGTTCAATATTCTTTTCATCGGTAGCAGCGGTTGCCTTCCTTAAAAAATTGATCAGTGGCTTAAATTTATCGGCTTCACATATCTTAATGGCTTGCAGGTAGCCTGCCTGCCCTTCCCGCACTCCGAAGAACAGCCGCAATAGCTGTTCATCTTTTTTCTGATACTTTTCTTCACATACCGCCAGGCACTCGGCTTTCAATTTGGCAGCCGTAGGCACAGTTAGCCGCAAAGATAGCTGCCCCATCACTAACCGTTTCCGGTACTCCTCCAACACCTGTGCCTGATAATCCGCAAACATCCGCTAAAATATTAAGGGTAAAACTAAGGGATTTAATGCAACACCAGCTGCATTTCCGGAATGATAGGAATTGCCGGAATCGGCTGCCACCGGGCAGTTTATTGCGGTCTACCTTCGCTTTCGGAATCGGTTGAAACCCCCGGTAGCTAACGGGGCAGGTGCACCCAACAGGTTCCAACATAAGCAGAGCGCACAAGAGCTGGTTGCAGGCCTGGGAAGCTATAACCCGCTGTTGTGATCTCTGCTTACACTTCCCAGTGTGGTAAGCAGTGGCTTACCTGATTTGCAGTACTGCTCCGGGCCAGGCCCGGGGTGGCTGCAGCATTCAGTAACCTTTAAAATTGAAACACATGTTGGAATTGATTATTGCCATTTTACTGGCAACCGGGTGCCCTGTGCCTCCGGATTTGATTAAGAGTAGTAACGGAACGGTAATGACACAAAGCCTTGGTGGCGGTGATGACGACACCGGCGGACAAAACGGCCACTTGCCGTCACCGCCGCCACCGCCGCCACCTCGTCCTTAACTATCTGTTTGGCAGAAGCATGTTTAAGCATGCTTCTGCTTTTTAAAATAATCCGGCCGAAGTTTTTAGTAATATCTATATTGGACTAAAAATTTCTTGAAAAAGCAGTTTTATCTTATCCTCTTTATTTTTTGCCTTCTGTGTTCATGCAAGAAAAAGGTGTCGTTACCAGTAACAGATACCTGGCGGGATTACCGTAAAGCTTATAGCTTTTTAAATCACAATACAGATTCCGCATTCTACTATTTTAATAGAGTAGTTACTACCGCTAAAGACCATCAGCAAATAGCCATGGCCTACACCAGTATGGCCATATTGCAGGCCGATGCAGGTGATTATTTTGGCTGCCAGGAGAGCCTGACATCTTCATTACGATTTTTGGAAGTAAATGAACAGGCAAACAGGGCAGCTTTATCTACCAATTACAATGAGTTAGGATTAGCCAGCTATAATTTAAAAAATTATGATGAAGCGATTGACTTTTATCGCAAAGCATTGCAACTTTCTGTCGATAGCAGCTACATTCCTGTAATTACCAATAATATGGCTAATGCCTACCAACAAAAGCGCGAGTATAGTTATGCTATACAGCTTTATGATAGTATGATGGCGGAACACAAACAATCTAAAGAAAATTATGCCCGGTTGTTAGCAAATAAGAGTTTCACCAGGTGGCTCAGTAATAACGCCTACAATGCAGCCCCCGGGTTGGTTAAGAGCTTGCAGTTGCGGCAACAAATTAATGATGGATGGGGCCAAAATTCCAGCTATGCCTACCTGGCTGACTTTTATACCCGATCAAAGCCAGACTCTGCATTTTTTTATGCAAAAAAAATGTATGCAACAGCAATAACGCTTCACAGCGCAGATGATCAACTTGAGGCTTTGCAAAAACTGATCAGGTTAAGCCCGGACATCTACAGTAAAAGTTATTTCAAACAATATCAGCTACTCAGCGACAGTGTGCAAACCGCCCGGAATGCTGCTAAAAACCAGTTTGCGCTGATCAGATATAATTCGGAAAGAAATAAAGCGGATAACCTCAAGCTGCAGAAAGACAATACAGAAAACAAATACCAGATTGTAAGACAGCGGTTTCTGTTAAGCGGCGTTGTGCTCCTGTTTGTACTGGCCGGTATTACCGGCTTGTTCTGGTATCAGAAAAGGGAGCAGCGCCTGAAGCTGGAAGCACGGAATACTGTACGTGAGCATCAGCTTAAAACCTCTAAAAAAGTGCATGATGTGGTAGCCAATGGGTTGTATCGCATTATGGCGGAAATTGAGCACCGGGCAATGCTGAGCAAAGAACAACTGCTGGACCGGATAGAGATGCTGTACCACCAGTCGAGGGATATTACGTATGAACCTGCCCGCCAAACCATTGAGTTTTCGCAAAAGCTGGGAGAGCTGATAACTTCTTTTGGCGATGCTGCCACACGCATAGCGGTTATCGGAAACAGCGAAGCGATATGGCAAAATATAAGTGAAGAAGTGCGGTACGAAGTTGAGCATATATTACAGGAACTAATGGTGAACATGAAAAAGCACAGCAAGGCGAGTGTGGTTACCATAAAATTTCAGCGGCAGGGCCATCAGGTTGATATTAAGTATCAGGATAACGGTGTTGGCTTTCCGGAACAGGTAAAGTTGGGTACAGGTTTAACCAATACGGAAAACCGTATAAAAGCTATTAGCGGTAGTGTTATTTTTGACAGCAGCAAAATTAATGGCTTACAGGTAGGGCTTAAATTTCCTGTTGCTTAACTTAATCTGAATATGATGCTTAAACATGTATTGATTGCCGAGGATCAGGAGAGTGCAAGTATTTCTGTACGTAAAACGCTCGAAGACTTGGGCGTTACCGCTATTGATTATGCCTATTACTGTGATGATGCTTTGCTTCGCATCCGTAAGGCACTGGCAGAAGATAAACCCTATGACCTGCTGATTACTGATCTTCACTTTGAGGAGGATAGCCAGGTGCAGCAGCTTAGCGGAGGCGCTGCCCTGATTACCGCAGCACGGCAGGCGCAGCCCCAGTTAAATGTGCTGGTGTTTTCGGCAGAAAATAAACCAAAAGTGATTGATTTGCTGTTTACTGACTTAAGCATCAATGGTTATGTACGCAAGGCCCGTTACGATGCGCAGGAACTTAAGCTGGCCATAAAAATGATAGATCAGCAGCGGCAACATTTTCCGGGTCATTTGCGGCAACAGATACAGCAAAAGAATGCGCATCAGTTTACAGATTTTGATATCACCATCATTTCGCAGCTGGCGCAGGGACAACTGCAAAAAAATTTACCGGCTTACCTGCAGGCCCGCCATATTAAGCCATCCGGCTTAAGCAGTATTGAGAAGCGGCTAAATATAATGAAAGAAACTTTCGGCTTTTCCAAGAATGAACAGCTGGTTGCCTTTTGCAAAGACAACGGTATAATTTAATTTTTCTGCAAGCCAATCCATAATATTACTTACAGTTTCAATCCCCCGTAAAGAACCCGAAAAAGCTGCCCGGAACGTATAACTGTGATTTTTTATTAAAAATAATCAGCTTTTACGGTTTCCCGTAATTTATACTGCTTGCCTCAGTTTAGCTTTGGATGTCATTAAAGCTGGCTAAGATGCTGAAGGAATATTTTATATACCCGAAAGTGCAGTACAATGGCAGCTATATAATTAATGAAGAATGCTGCTGCTGGCTGCAACTGCCCGAATGCAGGCTTTGCACTTTGCCGGTAGCTTAAGCGGTTAATGGCAGTAAGGGTTTAACATGCAGAAACTACAGCGGGGCGTAAAATTAACCTTGCTTTGGGTTTCACTAATGGTACAGTTGCATTGCACCAATGCAAAAACCGTTTATGTATGCGGCAGCGGGAATGCAACGCGGTATCATTACCGTTCAACATGCCCGGCGCTAAACCATTGTACGTACCAGGTAATTAAAACCACAAAGGCAGAAGCAGAGAAAGAAGGAAAGACCCTGTGTAAATGGGAACGCTGATTTTATACTTAACCAACCTTGTAAGCAATATATATGTTATTTACCAAAGCCGATTTATTATATAATTACAACTGGCAATACAACAAAAAAGACAATGCTAAACTCAACAGCGGCCCTGATAGCAGCCTGCTTAACCGGAATGAGGGTTATGAGGTGCTGTACGTAATACATAAACTAATGGCAGCCTGGGGGCTTAAGCAACGGAAAAGCGGCCAGAAAATTGAAAAGATGATCATGTGGTATCCAAATGATTTAGAAAGCCTGATTGCCGTTAAAGAGTGGATTCAAACTAACTGGAATCTGTATTAACAATAAATTTGTAACAACTATTATAAAGCTACTTACTGTATAACCTATACCTCTTCACCTAAATTTATCATTTTTAACAAGGCAGCGCACAAAAGCGCTGCCTTTTTTCGTGCTTTTAACACAATACCGCAGTTATAGCCACCATTCAGAATTTGCAGGAATGGCAAAAGCCTAAAAAAGGCCCTGCTTGGGTAAAAGCAGGGCCTCTTCGTATACTATTGGATCTTTATCAGATCAGAATGGCAAATCATCATCATCAGGTGCCGAGCTCAGGTCAACCGGCGGGGCATATTCAGGCGTGGTGTTATTGTTGGCGCCGCTCAAAACACTTACCTTCCAAAGCTGAAGCGAGTTGAAATAGGTTTTCTTACCGGTTTTATCCGTCCAGGGCCGGCCTTTCAGGTTAAATGATACATCTACATCATCACCTACACGTACGTTATCCAGCAGGCTACAGCGGTCTTGAATAGCCTCAAACTTCAGGTATTCAGGATACTGCGGATTTTCAATATATTCGAGTATAAGCTCTCTCTTTTTTAAACTATCGGTCACCTGTTGGGTGGGCGATACTTCATGTACTTTTCCTTTAATCTCCATAGTGATTTACGTTTATCAAAAGTAAAGATAATGCATTAAATTGTAAATGAGGCATTATTTAATCATAAATTTGCGGGTCAAAATGGATATTTTTCAACATAAAAGCAGGATAATAATTACCTGCAACAAAAGGCTCTCACCTTACCTGCAGCAAGAGGTAGAAGCGCTGGGCTTTGTGCCGGAGCGGGTATTTTCTACCGGCATTGAGCTGAACGGAACAGTGAATGACTGCATTACCCTCAACCTTAATTTACGCTGCGCCAGCCAGGTACTGTATTCGCTTAAAAGTTTTACCGCAGCCGATCCGGACGAGTTATATAAAGAGCTGGTAACCATAGAGTGGGAGAACCTGATTGATTTCAGCGGTTATTTTTCCATTACCTCCAATGTAAATAATGAGCACATCCGCACGCCGCTGTTTGCCAATGTAAAGGTAAAGGATGCCATTGCCGACCGCATTAAATCCATTAAAGGCATACGCCCCAACTCGGGCCCGGAGCAGAATAAAACCGTTATCCATTTATACTGGCAGGATGATAAGGCCGATGTGTTTGCTGATACCTCCGGCGAAACACTGGCCAAGCACAGTTACCGTAAACTGCCGGGCAAAGCGCCGATGCTGGAAGCACTGGCGGCCGCTACCATAATGGCCACAGGCTGGGACCGCAACAGTACGTTTGTTAACCCCATGTGCGGCTCGGGCACACTGGCTATTGAGGCCGCCTTGCTGGCTACTGATAAAAGCCCCGGCTTTTTCAGGATGAATTACGGCTTTATGCACTTGCTGGGTTATGATGAGCAGGTGTTTTTTGCCGAACGCCGCAAATTAAAAGATAAGGGGAAAAAAGAAACCGGCTTTAAAATCATCGCCACCGATTTGGCGCCGGAGGCCATAGATATTGCACAGCGCAATGCCCGTACTGCGGGTGTAGAACATTTGATTGATTTTGCTGTTGCTGATTTTGCCGATACAGAAGTGCCGGAAACGCCTGGCGTTATCATGTTCAACCCCGAATACGGCGAACGTTTGGGTACGCACAGTAAGCTGGAAGCCACTTATGCCCGTATCGGCGATTTTTTAAAGCAGAAATGCGGAGGCTACCGGGGTTATGTTTTTACCGGTAACCCCGACCTGGCTAAGCGGATAGGCCTGAAAGCCGCCCGCCGCATTGAATTTTATAACGGTAAGCTCGACTGTCGCCTGTTGGAATATGATCTGTATCAGGGCAGCAAAAGAGAACCCAAAGAAGATTAAGATGAAGAAAAGTTTGATATTGATGCTGCTGATATTATCTGCAGTATACGTAAAAGCGCAGCAAGGGCTGGCTTTCCCGTTTCAGGGTGGCAAGCAGGTAATGATGAACTATTTTAAAGGCCACATTACCATACCGCAGGAATTGAACAAAAAGGCGGCCTCCGGAGCGGTAGTATTTAAGTTTACGGCTGATGATAAAGGCGCCATTAAAAAAGTTATTGTGTATTACGCTGATGATCTGACCCTGGTGCAGCCGCTGATTGATGCCATAAAGCAATCAGACCGGAAATGGATTATACCTGATGGTGAAAAACTGCATGATTTTTTGCTGCCGGTAACTATTACCTATACCGCACCGGCCGGTGGCAGTGTGGCCAGTGCTCAAAAAGCGGCTTATAATTATGCCATCAACCGTAAGCCGGTAATTTCTTATGACCAGGTACCGCTGGATATGGTTACCCTGTTGCCTGCCGTGGTGGTGAGCTATGAGCTAAAAACCGAATAAATATTTCTGCTACGGTGTTTAAACAAAATCTGTTTAAACGCGTACTTCGTAAATTATTAGTTATTGTGTCAATAAGCCCTTTGAACTAAGTTATTTATGAAGCAGAATATTACTGCCAAAATTAAGATGGTAGCCGCAAATATCAGAAGATTACGCGAGCAGTTGCATTACACACAGGAATATTTAGCAGCCAAGCTAAGCATCTCGCAAAACGCCTACAGCAAAATAGAGCTTGGCTATACCAAGATTACACTGGAGCGTTTGTTCCAGATTGCTGACATCTTAGAGGTAGACAGTTTTGAGCTGATCAATGCACAGTCGGGCGAAAAATTAGCCAGCTAAAATCTTAGTGACGGAACTGTTAATGTTCGGAAGGCTTTTAGCTGGAATAACCGTGAGCATGGCCTGAATTTTATTTTTCAAGTACCTGTAATAACAGTACCCTATCACCCGGGCCTAACCCGTTTTCAGCTCCATGTTTCCCCTCGTGCAGGCATAAAGCAGGAGGTAAATAAGGCTGGTAAAAGTACAACTAAAAGTTGTAAAAAGTGTAAACCCTGTGTTTTTGTAAAATACTGTATATCAGCGCATTAAATGTAATATTTTCAAAAAAGTGTAAACTTTGGGTTTACACTTTTTGGGCAGATCAGAAGATAAAACACCCACATCCGCAAGGCAGCAATCTGGTTGTACTGAACCTGTTTCGGCGTAATATGAATGCGGTACTTTCAGCTTAAAGTCTTCCAAAAGTTTGGCGTAACAGGCCCGCCGTTTATATTTGCACCTTATACCTGTATTGGATGATACTTCAAAATCAACTGGTTGCCCAAACTGCCGCCTATGTACAGCAAGCCCTGCAACATGCCGAAGGCGGGCATGACTGGTGGCACATATACCGTGTATGGAACAATGCAAAACTGATTGCCGCTACCGAAACGGTAGATTTGCTAACCGTTGAGCTGGCTGCCCTGCTGCACGATATTGCCGACAGTAAGTTTCATGGAGGCGATGAGGAGATAGGCCCTCAAACTGCAATCCAATTTTTAAACAGTATACAGGCGCCGGCTGAGGTTACGCGGCATGTTGGGGAGATCATCAGGCACATGTCGTTTAAAAACAGTTTAGGCAGTGTGCATTTCCATTCACCGGAGTTGGCCGTGGTGCAGGATGCCGACCGCTTGGATGCTATTGGTGCCATAGGTATAGCCCGCGCCTTCAGCTATGGCGGATTTAAGGGGCGCGAAATACACAACCCCAATATAGAACCTGCACTGCACATGAGTAAAGAGGCCTATAAAGCTTCTACGGCGCCTACCATTAATCATTTCTACGAAAAGTTACTGCTGCTGAAAGATAAAATGAATACCGCAACCGGTAAGCAGCTGGCACAACAGCGGCATGAATTTATGGAAGCCTATCTGCAGCAATTTTATGCGGAGTGGCAAGGTGAGGTTTAATAAAAAGGGCTACTTTTACGCCTAATAAACGGCGTATGAAAAAACTCTTACTTTTAACAGCACTCCTATATTCTGCATTATTTACCACCGCTTCGGCACAGGACAACAGGGGGCACCTGTTTGATCTGGATAATAACAAGGATAGCACTGTAAAGCAGCAACGCTTTAACTTTCACTTCCAGCAAACGGTAATTACCCAAACACACCCATCGTTTTCGGCCAAATATACCGGCGATAACAGTTTACTGACCAAAACCGAGGCGGCCAGTACGCTTACGGCCACCTTGTATGGCGGTGCCCGGTTGTGGAAGGGCGCCGAAGCTTATTTTAATCCCGAAATTTCCGGTGGTTCGGGCTTTAGCCAAACTTTGGGTGTAGCCGGCTTTCCTAATGGCGAGGCCTTTCGGGTAGGCAGCTCATCGCCTAAAATCTACATTGCCCGCTTATTCCTCACCCAAAATTTTGAGTGGGGAAAGGAAAAAGACACGGTAGCTGACGACCTGAACCAACTGGCCGGATTGAAAAGCAAGAGTTATTTTTCTATCACCGCAGGCAAATTTGGTATGGCCGATTATTTTGACGGTAATGAGTTTAGCCATGATGCCCGCAGCCAGTTCATGAACTGGTCGCTGATGGATAATGGGGCCTGGGATTATCCGGCCAATACCCGTGGCTATGTCATTGGCACCTATGCCGAATTAGGTATGCCCACCTGGACCTTGCGCTATGCCTTCACCATGACGACTACTGCCGCCAATGGCTCCATTTGGGATGGGCGTTTAGGTAAAGGCAATACGCAATCCCTGGAGTACGAAAAGCGATATACCATTAACGGGCAAAAAGGTACAGTGCGCATTCTGGGTTTTAACAACAATGGCAAAATGGGTAAATACCGCGATGCGCTGGCCTTTGCCGCGGCCACCGGCAGCCAGCCCACTATTGATACGGTGCTGGCTTACGGGCATCACAAATATGGCGCAGGCATTAGTGCCGACCAGTACCTGACCAAAGATTTTGGCGTATTTGCCAAAGCCAGCTTTAACGACGGGCATACCGAAACCTGGGCGTTTACCGAGATTGACCGCTCATTAAGTTTTGGCGCTACCCTGAAAGGCAGCAGATGGAAGCGCGGAGATGACGAAATGGGGCTGGCCTTTGTGGGCAATGGCTTATCAAAACCACACCACAATTACCTGGCCGCAGGCGGTTACGGCTTTATTATTGGCGACGGCCGCCTCAATTACAGCCCCGAACTGATTGCCGAGTTTTATTATAAACTGAACGCCTACAAAAAAGCGTTCTGGCTATCGCCTGACTACCAGTTTGTGGTGAACCCGGCTTACAACAAGGATAGAGGGCCGGTTCATGTTTTTTCAATCCGGGCGCATATTGAGTTTTAGGCAAAAAACAAAACTTATAAAACCTTGTCATTGCGGGGAATGGGCGCCATCCCATAGCTAAGCAAATCCGCTTTGTTTACAACGAGATGGTGTCCGTTCCTTGAAACAATAAAATCTTTATTCCTGCTCCTGATAATCTTGCCTCAGCGCCTGCTTAATCTTTTCAGCCGTAGCTTTTAGCTGCTCATCGGTAAAGCTCAACTTAGGCCGGGCAAAGTTCAGATCATCTACCCGGTTCATCGGGATGAGGTGGATATGTACATGCGGCACTTCAAGGCCGATTATCGCTACCCCTACTTTTTTGCAAGGGATAGCTTCTTTAATACCCGTAGCCACAATTTTGGCAAATAGCTGCAGGGCGGTATAAACATCGTCTTCCAGGTCGAATAGATAATCGGTTTCCTGCTTGGGTATCACCAGTACATGCCCTTCGGCCAATGGGCTGATGTCTAAGAATGCCAGAAAATCGTTGCTTTCGGCTACTTTATAGGCAGGCAGTTCGCCCGATATGATTTTTGAAAAGATGGTTGCCATAGTTAATGTGTAGATGTGCAAATGTGCAGATATGCAAATAAATTGATAGTGTGATGCTGATTAATAAATGTACCTGTGCACAAAATGTTCTGTAATTTAAAGTTGATTATTTGCACATCTGCACATTTGTAATCTGCACATCAGCTATCTGCTGATTTCCAGTATCTCAAATTCCATTTTACCGGCAGGCACTTGTATTTCAGTTTTTTCACCTACTTTTTTACCCAGTAATCCTTTAGCAATAGGCGAACTTACCGAAATTTTACCGGCCTTTAAATCAGCTTCGCTTTCTGAAACCAATTGATAGGTCATGGTAGCGCCGTTCTTCATGTTTTTGATCTTTACCTTAGATAAGGCCAGTACTTTGGTAGTGTCCATCTTCGACTCATCCAGTATGCGGGCGTTAGACAGTGTTTCTTCTAACTTGGCTATTTTGGTTTCGTGCAAACCCTGGGCTTCTTTGGCTGCATCGTACTCTGCATTTTCTGATAAATCACCTTTATCACGCGCCTCGGCAATGGCTTTGGCAATATTGGCGCGGCCGCTGGTTTTAAGCTGCTGTAACTCCTCTTTCAGTTTGTCTAATCCTTCTTTGGTGTAGTATGATATTTCTGCCATAACACTTATAATTTACAATGCTTTTGTGAATAGATGATATTAAAAAAAAACCGCCCTGCTTCGTTGTTCAAGGCAGGACGCGCGGTTATAAAAACAAACAAGACTATGCAGCCCCCGGCCATCATAGTCTTGTTTGGTAATCAAACGAAGATAAGCGTTTTAAATTTCAATCTCCAAATTTTGCTGCAACAATTTACTTCGATTGAAGATTTATAGCTGATGGTGTGAATTATACTATGGCCGCTTTTACCTATATTTGAACAGAGGTTGATGTGGATAAAGTAAAGATTCTGGAAAAATACATGCCGGCCACTGCTGCCCCGGTAATAAGCCGGTGGATAGATTATTTTAAATGCGAGTTTAAAATATCGCGCAGCCGCAGCACCAAGTTTGGCGATTACCGGGCGCCCTTTCAGGGCCGGGCGCACCGCATCTCGGTGAACCACAATTTAAACCCTTATGCCTTTCTGGTAACTACGGTGCATGAGTTTGCCCACCTGTATACCTGGAACCAGCACCAGCATAAAATAAAGCCGCATGGCGCCGAGTGGAAGCAGAATTTCAAGAAGATGATGCAGCCCTTTTTTGAGCAGCAGGTATTTCCGGCTGACATTCGGCAGGCTATCACCCAATACTTAAATAACCCTGCCGCTTCCAGCTGCTCCGACCTGAATTTATACCGCGCCCTGCGCAATTATGATATACCCAAGCCGGATGTGCTCACAGTAGAAAAGCTGCCTGCCCAGGCGCTGTTCCGGTTTAAAGACGAACGCATTTTTAAAAAAGGGGAGCAGCTGCGTAAGCGTTTTAAATGTGTGGAAGTAGCTACCAGGCGCATTTATCTTTTCAGCCCTGTTGCTGAGGTAAGATTGGTGGGTTAAGCAGTGTTTATCTGCTTTCATACCTCGCAATGACGCGTTGATGTAAAATTCTGCATTAAATCAATAAAAACGTTGGAGGGTTACCGGTACTGCCATTAGCTATTTAATAATTTGATTTGCTCTTCCAGCAATCGGTAATCAGCAGTTAATTCAGTTCTGGTCAGCATTTTCTGTGCACCCCAGCCGGTATTCTCATCAATATCGCGCTGGGCAGGGTCTCGCGGATATATTTCTTCTAAAGTCAGCATCGGCTTAATATTTAATCAGTTTCATCAGTGTTTCGTCCAGTCTGGCTTTGGCTGAAAACTGGTCTTCCAATCCTTTATTCATCGGTATAGCGGTATCTAAACTGGCACAGCGGGTAACCGGCCCGTCCAGGTACTCAAAACAGTGCTCGGTAAGGTGTGCTGCAATTTCTCCGCCAAAACCGCTGGTTAAAGTGTCTTCATGCAAAATAAGTACTTTGCTGGTTTTGCGTACACTGGCCTCTGCTGCCGCTTTGTCCCAGGGCTGCAGGCTGCGCAGGTCAAGCACCTCTATTGAATATTGCGGATGCTGCTGCACCCATTCCAGCGCCCAGTGTACCCCCAAGCCATAGGTAATTATCGAAACCTGTGTGCCCTCATGTACTACCTTAGCTTTGCCAATTTCAACTTCATAGCGTCCCTCAGGTACTTCGCCGCTCAGGCTGCGGTACAAATACTTGTGCTCAAAGTACATCACCGGGTTAGGGTCGTTAATGGCCGCCATCAGCAGCCCCTTGGCATCGTCAGGAAAGGCAGGATAAACCACTTTAAGGCCGGGAACTTTGGTGAACCAGGCTTCGTTGCTTTGCGAGTGGAACGGCCCTGCGCCCGTACCTGCCCCTGTAGGCATGCGGATTACGGTATCGGCCGCCTGCCCCCAGCGGTAATGCGTTTTGGCCAGGTTATTTACAATCTGGTTAAAGCCGCAGGTTACAAAATCGGCAAACTGCATCTCCACCACCGATTTGTAGCCGCTGATGGCCAGCCCCAAAGCCGTACCCACAATGGCCGACTCGCACAACGGCGTATTGCGTACCCTGGCAGTGCCAAACTCGGCAGCAAAGCCTTCGGTTACTTTAAATGCGCCTCCGTATTCCGCAATATCCTGTCCCATCAAAATCAGGTTGCGGTGCCGGTGCATGCTCAGGCGCAAAGCATCGCTAATGGCGTCAATAAAGCGCTTATGCTGGGTGGCCGGTGGCGAGGAGCGGGGAGGCGGAGCAACAGGGGCGGGGGCGTACATGCCTGCCAGTTCTTTTTGTACCTCAGGCACCAAATCCAGCTCTTGTAAGGCCCGTTCTACGTCGGCCTCAATCAATGGCGTTAACTCACGCTTAATTATGGCCGGCCATTCGGGGCGGAGGATAAAGTTATCAATAAGCTGCTGCTCAAAGTTGTAAACCGGGTCTTTAACCTTCCATTCTTCCAGTAGTTGCGGCGGTACGTATTTGATGCCCGAGGCTTCTTCATGCCCCCGCATCCTGAAGGTCATGCACTCCAGCAGTACCGGGCGCGGATGCTGCCGCATACTGGTAGCCAAATCTTTAACCGTGTGGTATACTGCTAAAAAATCGTTACCATCAATCTGGCGCCCTTCCATGCCATAGCCAATGGCCTTATCCACAATACGGGCGCATTTAAATTGCTCATGGGTGGGGGTGGAGAGGGCATAGCCGTTATTTTCCACTAAGAAAATAACGGGCAGGTTCCAAACGGCAGCCACATTCAGCGCCTCATGAAAATCGCCTTCGCTGGTAGCGCCCTCGCCGGTAAAGGCTAATGTAACCTTAGGCCGCTTGCCCATCAGGTTAGCCAGGGCAATACCATCGGCCACAGCCAGCTGCGGGCCTAAATGTGAGATCATGCCCACAATATGGTGCTCATGCGTGCCAAAGTGAAAGGAGCGGTCGCGCCCCTGGGTGTACCCCGAAGGCTTGCCCTGCCACTGGGCCACCAGCCGGAACAGCGGCATGTTGCGGGCGGTAAATACGCCCAGGTTGCGGTGCATGGGCAAAATATATTCATCAGCTTCCAGCGCCAGGGTGGCGCCTACGGCGATGGCTTCCTGCCCGATGCCCGAAAACCACTTGCCTATGCGCCCCTGCCGCAGCAACACCAGCATCTTCTCCTCCACCAGGCGCGGCCATAACAACGTCTTATAGAAGTTAATAAGGGTATTGTTATCAAGATCCCGCCGGTCGAAATTCATATAGCTAAGCTAAAGAAGTTTTTTAAAATTGAGAATGACAGATTAAGCCGGTAAACCAAAAATAGCGGGATGCGCAAAAAGGCACTTATCCACAATTTGTCAATTTTAAAAAACACTTTTCCACATCATACATTTTCCCTACATTTGCGGGCTAATTATCGCTCATTGAAATCATTAAAAAAATATTCAATTCCGTTTACCGGCTTAAAGCTGGGCAAGCACGAGTTTGATTATGCGATTACTGATGCCTTTTTTGATGAGTATGAGTATTCGCTGGTTAAAAAGGCCGATTTACAATGCCATGTGGAGCTGGACAAGCAGGAAACCATGCTGATCCTTGACTTTCATATTAAGGGCACTGTAGGGAAGACCTGCGACCGCTGCCTGGCTGCTTTTCCGCTGCCGCTTGAGTTGAACGAGCAGCAGATAGCCAAGTTTAGTGAAGAGGAAATTGATGAAGACGAAGAGATAATTACCCTGAGCAGGAAAGATCATGAGATTGATATTGCCGGGTTGTTATACGAATACATTACCGTAGCCGTGCCTTTTGTAGGCACCTGCGGTAACGAGGGCGATACGCCCTTTTGTGATAAGGAAATGCTGGACCGGCTGAACAAGCTGGCAGGCAGTGAAAATGAAAACAAGGGCACAGACCCCCGCTGGGATGTGCTCAAAAACATTAAATGAATTAATATCAGGAAGTTATGCCAAATCCGAAACGTAAGTTCTCCAAATCAAGAACCGCAAAGCGCAGAACCCATTACAAAGCCGAAGCGCCTACTTTAACCACTTGTGCCACCACCGGCGCTGTACATTTGCCGCACCGTGCTTACATGGTTGACGGTAACCTGTACTACAACGGTAAAATACTGATTGAAAAAACTGCAGCTGCCTAAGCGTAATTTTCTGCAATGAAGATTGGCTTGGATATTATGGGCGGCGATTATGCACCTGAAGCAACTGTTTTAGGTGCTGTTGAAGCCTATAAAACATTAGCGCCGGGGCAGCAATTAGTGCTCATTGGTGATAAAGATATTGCTGCATCTATCCTTCAGGAAAACGACTTTAACCCCGACCTGCTGGAGTTTGTGCATACCACCGAAGTGATTGGTATGAGCGAGCACCCTACCAAAGCTATTGTACAAAAGCCCGGTTCCAGCATCAGCGTAGGCTTTAAATTGCTGAAGGAAGGGCAGATACAGGGCTTTGCTTCGGCCGGTAATACCGGCGCCATGCTGGTAGGCGCCATGTTTAGCGTAAAAACCATACCGGGCGTTATCCGCCCGGCCATGACGGCTATTGTACCCAAACTTAAAGGCGGTTTGGGTATTATTTTAGATGTAGGCGCCAATGCCGACTGTAAGCCTGAAGTGATGCTGCAATTTGGGGTATTGGGCAGTTTGATGGCCCAAAACATCTACAACATCAACAGCCCCAAAGTAGCGCTGATGAACATTGGCGAAGAAGAAGAGAAAGGCAACCTGCTTGCGCAGGCCACTTATACCTTAATGAAGGAAACCGCCCCCTTTAACTTTGTGGGTAATATGGAGGGGCGCGATCTGTTTACTGATAGCGCCGATGTAGCCGTTTGCGATGGGTTTACTGGTAACGTAATATTGAAGCTGTCAGAATCCTTTTATGTGATTACCCTGAAAAAGGGGTTTAAAGACGAGTTTTTTGACCGCTTTAATTACGAGCAGTATGGGGGCAGCCCTATTTTGGGTATAAATGCTCCTGTAGTGGTAGGCCATGGTATCTCTAACCCTAAGGCCATTAAAAATATGGTGCTGCTTACACGTGATGTGATAGAAAGCAACCTGGTAGGAAAAATAAAGCAGGCTTTTCAATAACTTAGTATAACGTATGAGTAAAATTCAGGCTGCAATTACTGCAGTTCATGGGTACGCCCCCGAGTATGTGCTCACCAACCACGAGCTGGAAACCATGGTGGAGACCAATGATGAATGGATCATGTCTCGTACCGGCATCAAAGAGCGCCGTATACTTAAGGGCGAAGGCTTGGGCACTTCTGATATGGCCGTTCCGGCTGTTAAGGCGCTGCTCGAAAAACGGGGCATCAGCGCTGAGGAGATTGAACTGATTATTTTTTGCACTACTACGCCTGATATGCCTTTTCCGGCAACGGCTAATATTTTAGCAGACAAAATAGGCGCTAAAAATGCCTGGGGGTTTGATTTGCAGGCCGCCTGCTCGGGCTTTGTATATGGCCTGGCAACCGGCGCGCAGTTTATAGAGAGCGGCAAGCACACCAAGGTACTGGTGGTGGGTTTCGATAAAATGTCATCCATCATTAACTATCAGGACCGTGCTACCTGTATCATATTTGGCGATGGCGGCGGCTGTGCCTTGTTAGAGCCCAATACAGAGGGCCTGGGCATTATAGATTCGGTATTAAAAAGTGATGGTGCCGGGCGTAGCTTCTTGCACCAGAAAGCCGGCGGCTCACTAAAACCGGCCAGCCATGAAACGGTTGATGCCATGGAGCATTATGCCTACCAGGAAGGCCAAACCGTGTTTAAGTTTGCCGTAACCAACATGGCCGAGGTGGCAGCCGAAATTATGGACCGCAACCGGCTTACGCCCGATGATATTGCCTGGCTGGTACCGCACCAGGCCAATAAGCGTATAATAGATGCTACCGCCAACCGCATGGGCATCAGCGCTGATAAAGTGATTGTGAATATTGAGCGCTATGGCAATACTACCAATGGTACCATACCGCTGTGCTTGTGGGAATGGGAAAGCAAGTTTAAAAAAGGGGATAACCTGGTGCTGGCGGCCTTTGGCGGCGGTTTTACCTGGGGTTCGCTGTATTTAAAGTGGGCTTACTGATTTTGCGCAACAATTTTAGTTTAATTTGTTATACCTTAGATTTTTCAGTAAATCTTAATCCAAAACCAATTGCATCCTAAGTATGGATATTAAACAAATTCAGGATTTAATTCGCTTTGTATCAAAAGCCGGAGTAAGTGAAGTAGCTATTGAGCAAAATGATTTCAAAATTACCATAAAAACCGGCCAGGCTCAAACTTTAGTAACTGCTACTGTTCCGCTTACGCCGCCTACACCGGTTCAGGCCGCGCAGGTTTCGGCACCGGTAACCAATGCACCGGCGCCTATTGCCGTAGCAGAAGCTGCCGCTGCCCCCGCCACTGCCGATACTTCAAAATACATTACCATTAAATCGCCGATGATCGGCACTTTCTACCGTTCGTCCACGCCTGAGAAACCTTCGTTTGTAAACGTAGGTGATGAAATAAGCAATGGCTCGGTACTGTGCATCATCGAAGCCATGAAGCTGTTCAATGAAATTGAATCAGAGATAGCAGGCCGGGTAGTAAAAGTACTGGTAGATAATTCTTCTCCGGTTGAATATGATCAGCCTTTGTTTTTGGTAGAACCTGTTTAAGCTGATGTGCAGATATGCAAATGTGCGGATGTGCTGATTCTTTCCTATGAAGATGAAGCCGGAAAGCAGGTATGTAAATCAACACTCAACTACTTTAAATAATTAAAACATAAATCTGCATGTTTGCAGATGTACATATAGGCACATTGCATTATCAATCTGCACATTTGCACATTTGCATATCTGCACATCAACACATATATGTTTAAAAAAGTACTTATAGCCAACCGCGGCGAAATTGCCCTGCGAATCATTCGCACCTGTAAGGAGATGGGTATCAAAACGGTAGCCGTATATTCCACTGCCGACCGCGACAGCCTTCATGTGCGTTTTGCCGATGAAGCGGTGTGTATTGGCCCTCCCCCCAGCCGCGATTCCTATCTGAATATTCCTAACATCATATCGGCAGCCGAAGTAACTAATGCGGATGCTATTCATCCCGGCTACGGTTTTTTGTCTGAAAATGCTAAATTTTCAGCCATCTGTGCCGAATATGGTATCAAATTTATAGGCGCTACTGCCGACCAGATCAATGCCATGGGCGATAAGGCATCAGCCAAAGATACCATGAAAAAGGCCGGCGTGCCTACCATTCCGGGTTCTGAAGGCTTGCTGACGGATGTAAAGCAAGGCATACAGGTAGCCGGTAAAGTAGGCTACCCCATCATACTGAAAGCCACTGCCGGCGGCGGCGGGCGTGGTATGCGCATTGTGTGGAATGATAGTGAGTTTGAGCCGGCCTGGGATTCGGCCCGTACCGAAGCCGGTGCTGCCTTTGGCAACGATGGTATTTATCTCGAAAAATACGTGGAAGATCCGCGCCATATTGAAATACAGGTAGTGGGCGATCAATACGGTAAGGTTTCTCACCTTTCTGAGCGCGATTGCTCCATACAGCGCCGTCACCAGAAGCTGGTAGAAGAATCTCCTTCGCCATTCATGACCGATAAGCTGCGCAAGCAGATGGGCGATGCCGCTATCAAAGGCGCTAAAGCGGTAAAATATGAGGGCGCAGGCACCGTGGAGTTTTTGGTGGATAAGCACCGCAACTTCTACTTTATGGAGATGAATACCCGTATACAGGTAGAGCACCCGGTTACCGAAGAGGTAATTAACTTCGATTTAATTAAGGAGCAGATTAAAGTGGCTGCCGGCATTCCTATCTCGGGTAAAAATTACGAGCCTACCATGCATGCCATTGAGTGCCGTATCAACGCCGAAGATCCGTTTAATAATTTCCGCCCTTCACCGGGTAAAATCACTAACTTTCATTCGCCGGGCGGGCATGGCGTACGTGTAGATACGCATGTATATACAGGTTATGTAATTCCGCCCAATTATGATTCGATGATTGCCAAGCTCATTTGCGTGGCCCAAACCCGCGAGGAAGCCTTGAATACAATGGAACGCGCACTCAGCGAATTTGTGATTGAAGGGGTAAAGACAACCATTCCTTTCCACCTCCAATTATTGCATGACCCTAACTTTAGGGCAGGTAATTTTACCACCAAGTTTATGGAAACTTTTGAGCTGGCGGTATCGTAAGTAACAACAAAAAAATATCGTCAGAAATGCCATTCTTAAGTTAACAGGAATGGTATTTTTGTTTGCATTATACAATGGAAGAAGAGAATAAAATTATAAAGGCCATCAAGGAAAAAGGGCAGAGCATAGAAGCCGAAATGTCTTTTTTTGATCATCTGGAAGAATTAAGGTGGCACCTTATCCGGGCATCAATTGCCATAATTATCTTTACCGGCCTTGCTTTTTATTTTTATGACTGGATTTTTGACCAGATCATTATGGGCCCAGCCCATCCCAGCTTCTGGACCTACCGGATGCTGTGCAACGTAGGTAACTACTTTCATCGTACCGGCTGGTGTATAGACAAGATCAATATTCATCTGCAGAATAATGAGCTGGCCGGCCAGTTTACCCTGCAAATCAATTCTTCCTTAATTATTGGTATCACCCTGGGTATTCCTTATCTGTTGTACGAAATCTGGCGTTTTATACGGCCTGCTCTGCACGATAAGGAGCGCAAGGCAGCCAGCGGCTTTGTAGGTTACGCCAGCTTTTTATTCATATTGGGTGTGCTGTTTGGCTATTATGTAATCACGCCCATGTCAGTTAACTTTCTGTTGAGCTACCAGGTAAGCAGCATTATTGAAAACCTGATCACGATAGATAATTATTTGTCTTCTGTAACTACATTAACCCTGGCAACCGGGGTTGTTTTTGAATTGCCTATACTGGTTTATGTGCTGTCGGCCTTTGGCTTACTCACACCTAAGCTGATGCGGGAGAGCCGGCGGTATGCCATTGTAATCATATTGATTTTGGCTGCGGTAGTAACCCCTACGCCGGATATTGTAACCATGACGGTGGTCGCCATTCCATTATTCATCTTATTTGAAGTAAGTATCATCGTAGCCGCTACGGTAGAAAAGCGCCGCCTGCAAAAAAGCACCGAGCTCATGAAATCAGAATAGCTAAGGCTTCAGCTTACAGTTATGACAACCACAAAAGACAATTTAAAAATAGCTATCGGATCAGACCATGGTGGTTTTGCCTATAAACAGGAGCTGCTGCAGCACCTGCAAGCGGCGCACGTAAAAGATTTTGGAACCTATTCGGCTGATGCTGCCGACTACCCCGATTTTGCACACCCGGTAGCAGCGGCAGTAGAAAGCGGCGAGTTTGATTTTGGTATATTGATTTGCGGCAGCGCCAATGGCGTGGCCATCACCGCCAACAAGCATCAGGGCATACGGGCCGCTATTTGCTGGCAGCCTGAACTGGCCGGCCTGGCACGGCAGCATAACAATGCCAACGTGGTATGTATTCCTGAACGTTTTGTTTCCTTAAAAACCGCAAAGGCAATTGTTGACCACTTTTTAGCTGCTAAGTTTGAAGGTGGCCGCCATGCCAACCGTGTAAATAAAATTTCGTGCTGATATTTCAACTGAAAACATCATATTAGCTAATAAATTTATTCCTGACCGCTCTATATGAAAAAGATTTCCTTATGTGCAGCCCTGCTGGCTTCGGCAGTAGCAGCACAGGCCCAAAACACTACGGCAGCTAAATTTGCCAAATATATTACGGCCGAAGATGCCCGCCGCCACCTGAGCATACTGGCCTCAGATGCTTTTGAAGGCCGCGAAACCGGCAAGCCGGGCGCCGAAAAGGCCGCCAATTATATTGCCGCTGAGTTTAAGAAATTAGGGTTGCAGGCACCGGTAAACGGCTCTTATTTTTTAGATGTTCCTTTGGTAGAAACCAGTTTTAATGTATCGGGCTTTACTTTAAATGGTACTTCTTATACTTTCGGAAAAGATTTTTATGCTACCGGGTCGGCTGAAACTCAAAATGTCAACGTTAACGAAATCGTATTTGCAGGCTACGGTTCTGAAGAAGAACTATCAAAGTTAGATATTGCCGGTAAAGTGATTTTTATAATTACCGGCGCAAAACCGGCCACAAGCGGAGCGGAGCCGCAACCGCTCTCCCGCGCAGCAAGAACAGAGCTAACAAAACGCCTTACCAGTAAAAGGCCGGCATTAGTACTGTCTGTTAATAAAAATTTAGCTGCGCTGCTAAAAAGAATGGGTGGTAACACCAGTGGCGGCCGCCTGGAAATTAAAAAAGAAGCAGCGCCGGCACAACAACCGGTTACAGTTACCATTACGCCCGAAATGGCCGACCAGCTGCTGAAAAACAGCGGTAAGACTTATGCGCAGTTAACAACAGCTGCTGATGCAGGCATGGCTACCGAAGCGTTGAAGGCACAGGTTGCTGCAACGTATGGCTCGGTCAGGAAAGATGTAAAGGCGGTTGATGTGTTAGGCTATATGCCGGGCTCTGACCCTAAGCTTAAAAATGAAGTGTTGGTATTTTCCGGTCATTATGACCACATTGGTCTTAATCCTACCGGCCCGGATAAGGTAAACAACGGCGCCGATGATGATGGTTCGGGCACTACCGGCGTATTAGAAATTGCACGCGCTTTCAGCATGGCTAAAAAGGCGGGTAAAGGCCCGCGCCGCAGTGTGTTGTTCTTAGGCAACGTAGGCGAAGAAAAAGGTTTGTTAGGTTCTGAGTACTATACCGATCATCCGGTATTCCCGCTGGCTAACACCGTTGCCGATTTGAATATCGACATGATTGGCCGTATCGGTTTCGAATATCAGAACAAGCCGGATTCTGCTAACAGCGTATATGTTATCGGCTCGGCCATGTTAAGCAGCGATCTGCGCAAGATCAGCGAAGCGGCCAATAACCAATATACCAAGCTGGAACTGGATTACAAATATGATGATCCGAAAGACCCGAACCAGTTCTACTACCGGTCTGACCATTACAACTTCGCCAAGCATGGCGTGCCCATCATCTTCTACTTTAACGGCGTACACCAGGATTATCACCAGCCGGGAGATGAAGTAAGTAAAATTAATTTCCCGCTGCTGGCTAAACGTGCGCAACTGGTATTCTATACCGGCTGGGAACTGGCCAACCGCGACAAGCGCCCTGTGGTTGATGGCAAAACTGAATCATCAGGAACTAATTAATATCAAGATGTTTTCCCCTTGTCATTTCGACCGGAGGGAGAAATCTTCTGCTGCATACAAGCCGCTCAAAGAAGATTTCTCCCTCCGGTCGAAATGACATTTTTGTTTATTGGCACGAAGTATTAATTTACACAGTTTAAACGTTGCTACCAAAACACGATCATGTCAGCCACCGCTAAGGAATTTATTGCAGCATCAGAAGAAAAAGCTTTCGACCTGGGGCACCGCAAGGTAATCAATTACAACATCGGCAAATATGATGCTGCGGTAGAGCGGGGTTTATCCCGCCTGATCAACCTGGATATGGCCAAACGTAAAGGCCATGTGATTAAGTGGCGGGTAATGGAAAATTTAGACCGCTTTTTGCTGGATTTTGAAGCTAATTTTCAGCGCCGGGGCGGCAAGGTGATATGGGCCAATGATGCCGAGGAAGCCAACCGCGAGATATTAAATATCATTGAACGGGCCAATGCTAAAAAGGTGATCAAGGCTAAAACTATGGTTACCGAAGAAATTCATTTAAATGAGTTCTTAGCAGCTAATGGTATAGAATCGCTGGAAAGTGATCTGGGCGAATATATTGTGCAACTGCTGGGGCAAAAACCTTATCATATCGTTACCCCGGCCATGCACCTGTCTAAGCAGGATATTGCCAAACTGTTTAACGAGCGCTTTGGTACTCCTATTGATGCCACGCCGGAGCAGCTTACGGCTAAAGCGCGTGAACTGCTGCGCCAAAAATATTTGCAGGCCGATGTTGGCATTACGGGCGCCAATTTTTTAGTAGCCGATACGGGCAGCGTTGCCCTGAGCGAGAACGAAGGTAACTCAAGGCTGAGTACTACTTTTCCAAAAATTCATATCACGGTGGCCGGTATTGAAAAGCTGATCCCCTCCATTGCCGATTTAGACCTTTATTGGCCTATGCTGGCTACGCACGGCACCGGGCAAAACCTTACCGTATACAATACCTTACTAAGCGGCCCCCGCCAGCCCAACGAAACTGACGGGCCGGAGGAGATGTATGTAATTTTGCTGGATAATGGCCGAACCAGCCTGCTGGCGCAAAAAGAACAGCGGCAGGGGTTATACTGCATCCGTTGCGGGGCCTGCCTTAATGCCTGCCCGGTATACCAGAACATTGGCGGCCATGCGTATGGCGCTACCTATACCGGCCCCATAGGCTCCATTATTACCCCGCACATGAAGGGCATGGAAGAATTTAAGCACCTGAGCTATGCTTCCAGCCTGTGCGGTAAATGTACCGAAGTATGCCCGGTAAAAATTGACCTGCACAAAATGCTGCTGCTTAACCGGCGCGATGCGGTAAAGGAACAGTTGGTAACCAAACCAGAAAAATGGGGCTGGAACGCCTGGAAAAAAGCCATGCTAAGCCGGAAGCTTACCGATTTTTTAGGCGGAAGCACCAAAAACTTTTTGCTGCACTTTTTCTTTAAGAAGACCTGGGGGCATCACCGCGATATGCCTAAAGTGGCTGCTAAATCTTTTTCCCAGCAATGGCAGGAGCAAAACCGTACCGAAATTTAATTATGCGTAAAATTATATTAAACCTGGCTGTAAGTCTGGATGGATTTATTGAAGGCCCCGGTGGCGAATATGACTGGTGCTTTACCGACCAGGATTATGGAATGACCGATTTCTTTGGTGATGTGGATACTTTGTTTTTGGGCCGCAAAAGTTACGAACTGCTGATCAGCGCCGAAGAGAACCCTTTTCCCGGCGTGAAAAAATTTGTGTTTTCCGACACCTTAGCCGAGGTACAGCACGGAGAAGTTGAAATGATAAGTAAGGCCAATTTTAAGGCAGCGGTAAATGAGCTGGTAAACCAGGAAGGCGGCAACATCTGGCTGTTTGGCGGCGCATCACTGATCAACAGCTTTATGCAGGAGCAGCTGATCAGTGAATATATACTGTCGGTTCATCCGGTAATACTGGGCGGCGGCAAGCCCCTGTTTCAGCCCCTCAGCCAGCGTACCGAACTGATGCACACCGATACCATTACCTATCCCGGCGGCCTGGTACAGTTAAAGTATATCCCTAAGCCACAGTTCGACTATAGTATGCTGGATGATATATATACCCGTTCCAATGCGTTTTAAACGCCTGCCACACCAGAACAGATAAAGGTTCTTTTACTGAATCAGCCTAATCCCTGTCCCTGCTGAACTTGCTGAAAGGCAAAGTATTTTCAGCTAATGATATGCTCTCGCGGCGGTTCTTTACAATGTGGATAGCCGAAAACAGCGCTTCGCGGAACGAAACCTCGGAAGCCTTGTTCTTGCCGGCAATATCGTAAGCCGTGCCGTGGTCGGGCGAGGTGCGCACAAAGCTGAGGCCGGCGGTAAAATTTACGCCCGACTCGAAGGAGATCTGCTTAAACGGGATAAGGCCCTGGTCATGGTACATGGCCAGCACCGCATCAAACTTCATATACGCACCATTGGCAAAAAAGCCATCGGCAGGATAGGGGCCAAAGGCCAACAGGTCATTAGCGCGAGCTTCCTCTATGGCCGGAATAATGATGTCTTTCTCCTCATTGCCGATCAACCCGTTATCGCCCGCATGAGGGTTGAGGCCCAATACCGCTATTTTGGGTTTACGTATCCAGAAATCCTGCTTCAAACTTGCGTCCATCAGTTTCAGCTTGGCTAAAATTTTATCCGGGCTGATGCTTTCAGCTACCTGCGCTACCGGGATGTGGCCGGTAACCACACCTACCCGCAGGGTATCACTTACCAGAAACATCAATACTTCGGGTGCACCGTTGCGCTGCTGTAAGTATTCGGTATGGCCCGGGAAGCTGAAATTTTCGTTCTGAATATTATCTTTATTAATAGGAGCGGTTACCAACGCATCAATCTCGCCCGCTACCAGATCATTAGTGGCATGTTCTAAGGATAGAAAGGCATATTTGCCGCCGGTTTCATTAGCTATGCCCGGCTCAATACGCACATCCTCCTCCCAGCAGTGAATAATGTTCGCTTTTTTGGGGCTGGCTTCTGATGGATGAGTGATGATATTAAAATTCAGATCATGAATGTTGCAGGTGCGCCGGTAAAAAGAAGCCACTTTGGTATGCCCGTACACAATGGGTGTGCAGTAATCAAAAATGCGGCTGTCGGCCAGCGTTTTAATAATTACTTCGAGGCCGATACCGTTTACATCGCCTATACTGATACCTATTTTTAATTTCTCACTCATGTTAATTTGATGATTACACTGATTGATGTAATGATTGCACCGATTAGTGTAGTTTGCGCTTACAAAGCAGCGATTATACCAATTTTTTTTGAATATGGCTGCTTTGTGAACATAACCGCTAAAGCCGGGCACTTGTTCATACTATCGGTGCAATCATTACATCAATCTGTGTAATCAGTAAATTCCTTTTTAAAATATACTGTAATTTGCGCCATAATTGTATAAGCATGTCGGTAGTAAGGGCGAAAAAACATTTAGGGCAGCATTTTTTAACCGATAAAAATATTGCTGCCCGTATTGTAGACGGCCTTCGGCCTGATGTGCGCTACAGCCAGGTGCTGGAGGTAGGCCCCGGCATGGGTATCTTATCTGATATTTTACTGCAGCGGAGCGAGTATGAAACTTACCTGATTGACATTGATACCGAATCTTATACCTTCTTGCAAAAGAAATACCCGCAGTTAGGCCCCCGGCTGTTAAACGCAGACTTTTTGGAGCTGGATTTCAGCCAGCTTTTTCAGCGGCCTTTTGCCATCATCGGTAACTTTCCATATAATATTTCCTCACAGATATTATTCAAGGTATTGGACAACCGGCAACAGGTGGTGGAAGTGGTCGGCATGTTTCAGAAGGAAGTGGCCGAGCGTTGCACCGCTAAAGCCGGAAGCAAGGAATACGGTATTCTCAGCGTGTTTTTACAGGCGTATTACAAGGTGGAATACCTGTTTACGGTAAAAGCCGGCGCCTTTAACCCGCCGCCCAAAGTATTATCGGGCGTAATTCGCCTAACCCGCAATGAAGTTGAAGAACTGCCCTGCGATGAAAAACTGTTCTGGCAGGTGGTAAAAGCCGGTTTTAACCAGCGCCGTAAAACGTTGCGCAATGCGGTATCGGGGCTGATGAACAAAGAAAGAATGGCTGATGAACCGCTGCTGGAGCTGCGTGCCGAACGGCTGACGGTAGATGATTTTGTAAGATTAACGAACCGGATTAAAGAAAGCAATACATAATATAAACCTACAACAGCTGTACCTGACAATGCTTATGAACAACAAGTTATTAATAGTAGACGACCTGCACCCAACATTTATTACGCAGGCCGGGGCCTTAGGCTATGTTTGTGATTACCGGCCTGATATTAAAACGCAGGAAGCCATCAGTTTACTGCCTGATTATATAGGCCTGGTTATCCGTTCCAAGTTTCAGGTGAGCCGCGAAGTGATGGATGCTGCGCCGCAATTGCGCTTTGTAGCCAGGGCCGGGGCCGGTATGGATAATATTGATGAAGCCTGCGCCCTGCAAAAAGGCATCGAACTGATTAATGCGCCCGAAGGCAATGCCGATGCCGTAGGCGAACATGCGGTGGGCTTATTGCTGGCCCTGCGCAACCACCTGCTTACGGCTGATGTCGAAGTGCGCCACCACCTGTGGCAGCGCGAAGCGAACCGGGGCTATGAACTGAAAGGCAAAACGGTGGGCATCATTGGCTACGGGCACATGGGCCAGAGCTTTGCCCGCAAGCTAAGTGGCTTTGAGGTAAACATAATAGCTTACGACAAGTACAAAACCGGTTTCAGCGACCGCTATGCCCGCGAGGTGAGCATGGAGGAAATTGTAAAGCACAGTGATGTTTTGAGTCTGCATGTGCCGCTCACCGCCGAAACCAACGGATTGGTGGATGAAGAATATCTGTTCCACTTTAAAAAACCTGTTTTCCTGATCAATACTTCACGGGGTAAAGTGGTACAGGTACAGGCGGTACTTAATGCCATAAAGCAAGGCAAAATATTAGGTGCAGCTTTGGATGTGCTGGAAGTAGAAAAATTTCCTGCACTGGCAGAGCAGCCCTGGTTTGAGGAACTAAAACAGTGCAGGCAGGTGCTGCTTACCCCTCATGTGGCCGGCTGGACATTTGAATCTTACCAAAAAATAAGTGAGGTAATGGCGGGTAAACTTAAGCCAGCAGCCGAATGGCAGGATACGGCGTAAGTTAAAAGTTACCCATGTATATAGCAGAAACCCCTCCCTGCCCTCCTAAGGGTGGGGTTTCTGTGCTAATGCGTTTTCACAATCAAATCAATGGTGAACCTGCGTTTTAATCAATCATTATACTGTCAACGGCATTTTGGAAAGCAGTTTCCTTTACACCCGGCACTTTAAGGCCTTCCGCACGAAAGACTGTAAGGTCGGTCATGCCCAGGAAGCCTAAAAATGCTTTCAGGTAGGGGGCTACAAAGTCGTTAGCCTTTGCCGCACCTTCCGAGTACATGCCTCCGGCAGACATGGCTACATAAACCTTCTTTCCCGTTACCATGCCAACCGGGCCGTTTTCACCATAACCAAAGGTGATACCGGCCCTGGTGATGTGATCAATCCATGCTTTCAGTGCGGTATGGATGGTAAAGTTATACAGCGGCGCACCAATAACCACAACATCCGCTGCCATCAACTGCTTTACAGCTTCATCTGAATAGCGGATTGACTCCTTGTCCTCAGCAGTCAGCTGATCGCCGGGAAGAAAAAATGTGCGGAGGATAGCAGGGCTTAGGTGCGGCACTTCCAACTGTACCAGATCAACTTCTTTAAGCTCGCTTCCCGGATACTTTTCCTGTACCTTTTCAACAATGGCTCTGCCTAATTTGATGCTGTAGGACTCGTTACCCTGAATGCTCGACATCAGATGCAAAATACGTTTCATGATCTTAATTAATTTTGGTGAATAGTTACCGGAGCATCCTGCCTTTTTATAGCCTCCATAATAGCTGATAGTTCAATTATCATTTGCCGGTTGAGCAGGTTATGTTCCGGTTTGATTTATTGTGGGCAAAAGTAACTTTGGCGGCTATTAAAAGGATAGTACTTACCCAAAGGAAAGCGCTTACGTTTAGGAAAGTGCTTATTTTTGAAGATGGAAACATTGGTGCAGGAAAGGCTGATAAGCAAAGCGGAATGTGCAAGTTCGCTCAATAATGTTCTTGATGCTTTATATGTGCTTAACGGCAAATGGAAACTGCCATTGATACTGACCATTGTGCAGGTACCAAAGCGGTTTAATGAGATACAGAAAGCAGTAGGCAGTATCTCTCCCAAGGTGCTGGCTAAAGAGTTAAAGGAGTTGGAATTGAACGAATTTATTAAAAGGAATATTCACCCTACAACCCCGGTAACGGTAATGTATGAAGCTACCGGTTACAGCCATACCCTGAAAAATGTACTGAGTGAATTAAGCGCCTGGGGGGCGCAGCACCGGGAAAAGATTAAGCAAAGTATGAGGCGATAAGGCGGCTAAGGATAGCTTTAGCCTGATGTTATTTCATGTAATTTACCTGATGTAACGCATTTTGTGAAAAAAGATAAAACCATATCAACTTCTTGAAGTTGTATCTATAGTTAATTTGTTAATTAAAACGTAATTACTATGAAAAAGTTAAGTTTAATGATGGCCGTATTAGCCACATGTGCCTTTGAAGTTGCTATAGCTCAAACTGATGATAAACAGCCTGTAAAAAGAAACAATACAGTTAATGCAGTTCGTGATACTGTACCCACAACACGGCCTGCTACCCGCAGGGGCGTACCCAGTACCACCAGGCCAACTACATCACCGGTAAACCCGAGTACCAACCCGGCTTACCCGACCACAACGCCGACGACATCGCCGACAAGCCCGAATGTACCGACGACAACGCCAACGAACCCAAGTTCGCCAACAAACCCGTCGACCACACGGCCAGGTACAATGCCGACCACTACACCAACTTCACCTGTCACAACACCACCGGCAGGTAAGTAACACAGAGATTTAAATAACAAAAAGCCCTATACTGATCAGTATGGGGCTTTTTGTTGTTTAAAGGCAGATCAGACACTATTTACCTGCGGTTGGTGTTATCACCAACCGCTACCTGCACTATCCTTCCTGCATCAACTCACATTTATCTCATAAACCATATAAACACATTTCAGCGGTTGATGATAACACCAACCGCGAGTAGTAAAAAACAATTTTGGCCATTTCGACCGCAGGGAGAAATCTTCTAAAAGTGACCAGTTTGCGGTAGGAGATTTCTCCCTGCGGTCGAGATGACAGGCGGGATGTTTTTACTGCTTATTTCAGCAGCTGATAAGTAATCAAACTGACTACATAGGCCAGCACCGTCATGTAAGCAAACTGCGCTGCTGGCCAGCGCCAGTTCTTGGTTTCGCGGTATACTACGGCTACGGTACTGGCGCATTGCATGGCAAAGGCATAAAACATCATCAGTGAAAAGGCTACCGCCAGGGTAAATGCCGGTTTACCCGTATTGGCATTACGGGCGCTGCCCATTTTTTGCTGTACCGATTGTATCTGGTCGGCATCGCCATCAACGCTGTAAATGGTGGCCATGGTGCCTACAAATACTTCGCGCGCCGCAAAGGAGGTAATCAGGGCAATGCCAATTTTCCAGTCGAACCCTAAAGGCCGTATCGCCGGCTCAATCACATGGCCTAACCGGCCGGCATAGGAATTTTCCAGTTTCTCAGAAGCGATGATGTGCTTCAGGTCAGCCGGCTTAACCGTATGTGTGTACTGCGGCTGGCTGTATTTATGATCTATTTGTGCAAAGCTGTTGCCCGGGCCGTAAGAAGCCAGTACCCATAGCACAATAGATACGGCTATAATTACTTTGCCGGCTTGCAGTACGAAGGTTTTGGCCCGCTCATACATGGTAAGCAGCACATTATTCCAGCGGGGCATACGGTATACGGGCAGCTCCATAATAAAGTAGCCGCGCTCTTTGGCCTTTAAGATGAACTTCATTACATAAGCTACCACAATGGCCGATACCAGGCTGAGTACATACATGGCGGTAAGTACCAGGCCCTGCAAATTAAATATCCACCATACGTTGCGGTTGGGTACCACCAGCGCGATCAGCAGCGTGTATACCGGCAACCGGGCCGAGCAGGTAACCAGCGGCGTTACCATAATGGTAATCATGCGGTCTTTCCAGTTCTCAATGGTGCGCGTACTCATAATGGAAGGCACAGCGCAGGCGAAGCCGCCGATTAACGGCACTACCGATTTGCCGTTCAACCCAACCTTTCGCATCAGCTTATCCATCATAAAGGTAACCCGGGCCATATAGCCGGTATCTTCCAAAATGGAAATGAAGGCAAATAAAATGGCAATCTGCGGAATAAACACCATTACGCCGCTTAAGCCGGCCACAATGCCATCGGCTAATAAATCCACCAGCGGGCCGGTCGGCAACTGGTTATGTACAAAGCTCTGCAGCCAGATAAAGGCGCTTTCAATCAGCGACATCGGGTACTTTGACCAGGAGAAGATAGCCTGAAATATAAAGAGCAGAATACCTGCAAAAATGATGAAGCCAAAAATACGGTGGGTGAGCACCCGGTCAATTTTGTTGCTCAGGGTTTCATCCTGTGCAGCCTCGGTTTTGGTAACCGTATCGTATAAAATATCATTAATAAAATTGTAGCGGGCAATGGTTTCGGTAGCCTGCGCCTTCTGCGAATGAAACTGGTGTTCTTCCTCTAACTGTTCAATCCGGCCGCTTTCTTGCGGCGACAAAAACTGCAGGGTTTCATGCTGGTGGGCGAGTTGCAGGGCATAATAGGGGTTGTCTACCTGCATTTCTTCGCCGATGCTGGCAATCAGTTGAGGGGCAATAGCGCTTACATCAATGGTATCCTGTTGCAGGGCAAACTTGTTGGCGTAAGCAATGCCTTTTTTTAAATCATCAATTCCCTCGCCTTTCCGGGCGGCAACCGGGATCACCATTACGCCCAGTTTGGCAGCCAGCGCATCTACGTCAATCTGTATACCGCTTGCCGGCGCCATATCCATCATATTGAGCGCTACAATTACCGGTATCTTTAAATCGGCTACCTGTGTATACAGCAGCAGATTGCGTTTCAGGTTAGTGGCATCCAGTACAATAACAACGAGGTCTGGCTGCAGGGTATGCGATTTATCGGCCAGTACGGAGAATACAATCGATTCGTCCTGGCTTTTTGGGTACAGGCTATAGGTGCCCGGCAGGTCAATAATCTCGGCTGTACGGCCATCGGGCAGTGCGCAAAAGCCGGTTTTTTTATCTACCGTAACCCCCGGAAAATTTCCTATTTTTTGATTGAGGCCGGTTAAGGCATTGAAAACTGTTGATTTTCCGGTGTTCGGATTGCCTACAAGCGCAACGCTGAGATCAACTTTCAAGGTAAGAAATTACTGTAAAATTATAGTGGCGGCTTCGCGTTTGCGTAAACTAAGCATATAACCGGAAACTTTGATGGCAATAGGATCACCTAAAGGCGCTACTCGTGTAACACTAATTTCCTCGCCGGGCAAACAGCCCATCTCCATCAGCTTTACCGACATTTCCAAATCGGTAAACTCCTTAACGATTCCTTTTTTGCCTACTTCAAGTTGCGAAAGTTTCATTATGCCTGGATATATATCAAAGATAGGCTTATTTATATTAAATCCAAATAGGTGTAATGTAATATTCATAGCTCAATGGCATTTGGTGCAGTACTCATATAGGAGTTAGTACCAGATTTCTATTATCGTACCTGCAAGCTAATCTACCGATGCATACAATCAGCCAAAGAGGGTATGAATCCGGCAATAATGAAAATTTGCCCCCAAGGCAGCCGTAAAGAACTGATTTTACGGACAATTCATGCAACGTTACTATCAGGCCGTTGTCTTATTGATATGGTTGTATTTCCTCACGGTAAATTTTATTTGAAGTACATTATAAAGTTAACAACAGTTGCCTTGCTGCTTACCATTAACGGCTTTGCACAAACCAAACCGCTAACCGAAGTTCCGTTCTTCATTAAAGAAGAAAAGATATATTTTAAGTGCCGGGTCAATCACTCGGATAGCCTTACCTTTTTGTTTGATACCGGCGCCAGCCCGATGGTAATTGCTGATAGTGTTGCTGTAAACCGGTTGCGCCTGAAAATGGATAGTGAAGTACAGAATGAAGGAGCAAACGGCATCAGTACCGTTAAAGTTACCCGGCATTATCAATTGAGTATAGGTAATCTCGATATAGCTGATGTAAACTTTGTTTCCATCCCTTATCCTGGCTATCCGTTTGATGGTGTGCTGGGCCTGGAGGTAATGAAACGCTATGTAATTAAGGTAGATTACAAGAGCCGGAAGCTGCTGTTTTATGACCGGGCTGCCTTTGTATATAAAGGTGCCGGCATCAGGCTGAAAGTAAAGTACCTGCACAATGTGCCTACCATAGCAGGCAGTATACATATCGGCAAAAAACGGTACAATGGCCGCTTTGAAATGGATACGGGTTCTGATACCGGGCTGGATTTAACTTCACCCTTTGTGAATAAATACCACCTGCGCGACAGCCTGAAAACCATTGCCATTAGTACGGCTTTAGGTTCTGATGGTACTTCGAGCAGGTTGTATGTGGTGCGTATGCCCGAAGTGCGGTTGGGTGATTTCCGTTTCTACGTAATTCCTGCCGGACTGGCCACAGCCACCAAAGGTTTAATGTCGGCCACTGATATACAGGGCGTATTGGGCAATAAGTTTTTAAAGCGGTTCAATATCACCTATGATCTCTCGCGCGGACAGGTTTACCTGGAGCCTAATGATTTACTGCACAGTAAGTACTTTGACTGGCTGTAGCGGGCAAAGAGCTTAATGTACAAATCCCTCCCTGCACTCCCGGGGGAGGGATAAGTTTTGTTATTGATTATATTATAGAATATGTCCCTCTCCCGGGAGGGTAGGGAGGGGTTTCTGCTGTATAAAAGCATTATTCCAGCAAACTTCTATCAAAACCTTTCGGTAATATAACTTCAGGCCGTTCCTTTATCAACTCTATCATCTTCCCTTCAATTGCCATTAACACATTCAATCGGTCATATACTACTTGTCTTTCTGTAAAACGTAATACGCTGATACCAAAAGTTTCTATTCTTGCCTGCCTTATAATGTCCTCCTGATAAGCTTCTTCTGCGTAATGCGACAAGCCGTCCACCTCAATAGCCAGCATTAAATCCTTGCAATAAAAATCTACAATGTAATTGTCGGTACAGCGTTGCCGGTCAAAATCGAATCCTAACATTTTATCCGTTTTTAACTCGTTCCATAATAGTGCTTCACCTCTGGTCATGCTATTTCTGAGTTGCCTGGCTAAAGGTTTGAGGGCCGGGTTATATGGAATGATTTTCGGCATAATGTAAGGTAAAGAGATAACGTAATGTATACAATTTTAGAATGGGAAGAAGCAGACCTGCTTGATGCTGGCATAGTGTATAAACCCCTCCCCGCCCTCCCGGGGGAGGGAGGGGTTTATACAAGTGAAAAGCCTTTGCGCCCTGTCTAAACAAAAAAAGCGCCTCTCACAAGAGGCGCTTTGCAAATTATTTGCTCAGGTACATCGACTTTTCCTTATACAGATGCCGGAAATAAGGATCCTGCAGGTCCGGGATGAAGCGGATGGCCTCGCCGGTTGATTTCATTTCCGGGCCCAGCTCTTTGCTTACTTCGGGAAACTTGCTGAACGAAAATACCGGTTCCTTAATGGCATAGCCTTTCAGCTTACGCTCAATAGTGAAATCGCTTAGCTTATGCGTACCCAGCATAATTTTGGCGGCAATGTTAATGTAAGGTACATCATAAGCCTTAGCAATAAAAGGTACGGTACGCGAAGCGCGCGGGTTAGCCTCAATTACGTATACTTTATCGTTCTTAATTGCGAACTGAATATTCAGTAAACCACGCACATTAAGCGCCCTGGCCAGCTTTTTAGAGTATTCGTCCATCTGGCTGATCACGCTATCCGATAAATCAAATGGCGGCAGTACGGCGTAAGAATCGCCGGAGTGGATACCCGCCGGCTCAATGTGCTCCATCATGCCTATAATGTGCACATCCTCGCCATCACAGATGGAATCTGATTCGGCCTCGGCGGCACGGTCCAGAAAGTGGTCGATGAGCACGCGGTTACCCGGCAGGTTTTTGAGCAGGTTAACTACGGCGCGTTCCAGGTCCTCATCATTGATCACGATGCTCATACCCTGGCCGCCCAGTACATAACTGGGGCGCACTAATACCGGGTAACCTACCTGGTGGGCCACCTCAATGGCTTCCTCGGCGCTTTCGGCTACGCCGTACTTAGGGTAGGGTATCTCCAGCTCTTTCAGCAGATCAGAAAAACGGCCGCGGTCTTCGGCAATATCCATATCGTTGTAAGAGGTGCCGATGATTTTGATGCCATGTTCATTCAGCTTCTCCGCCATCTTCAGCGCAGTCTGGCCGCCCAACTGTACAATTACGCCTTCCGGCTTTTCCAGCTCAATAATTTCGCGCACATGCTCCCAGAATACCGGCTCGAAATATAGCTTGTCGGCCATGTTAAAGTCGGTAGAAACAGTTTCGGGGTTACAGTTAATCATAATGGCCTCAAAGCCGGTTTCCTTGGCGGCCAGCAAACCATGCACGCAGCTGTAATCAAACTCAATACCCTGCCCGATACGGTTAGGGCCGGAGCCTAATACAATGATCTTCTTTTTATCAGACGAGATAGATTCGTTCTCGCCCTCGTAGGTAGAATAATAATAAGGGGTTTGCGCCTGAAACTCGGCCGCGCAGGTATCCACCATTTTGTACACACGGTTGATGCCTAACTCCTTGCGGCGGTTGTACACCTGGTCTTCGGTGGTATTGGCACCCAGTACCCAGGCAATCTGCACATCAGAAAAGCCTTTTTGCTTCAAGGTCATCAGGAAGTCGGGCGGAATATTGTTCACCGAGTAACGGCGCAGTTCCGTTTCCATTGTTACAATCTCCTGTATCTGGTTTAAAAACCAGCGGTCGATGTGCGTAACCTTACGTACCGATTCGATAGGTACGCCCAGGCTCAGGGCATCGTATACATGGAACAAACGGTCCCAGCTCGGGTGCTCCAGGCTGTGCATAATCTCATCGAGGTTACGGCTCTGGCGGCCATCGGCTCCTAAGCCGGCACGGCCAATTTCCAAACTCTGGCAGGCCTTCTGCAAAGCCTCGATAAAGCTGCGGCCAATACCCATCACCTCGCCTACCGATTTCATCTGCAGGCCCAGCTCTTTGTTGGCGCCTTTAAACTTATCGAAGTTCCAGCGCGGTATCTTTACAATTACATAATCCAGCGTGGGCTCAAAGTAAGCCGAAGTGGTTTGGGTAATCTGGTTTTGCAGTTCGTCCAGGTTATAACCGATAGCCAGCTTGGCGGCTATCTTAGCAATGGGATAACCGGTAGCTTTAGAAGCCAAGGCTGATGAACGCGATACACGCGGGTTAATTTCAATGGCAATGATCTCCTCATTGGCCGGGTTCACCGAGAATTGCACATTACAGCCGCCGGCAAAGTTGCCAATGGCCCGCATCATCTTAATGGCCTGGTTACGCATTTCCTGGTAGCAGCGGTCGCTCAGGGTCATGGCCGGGGCTACGGTGATGCTGTCGCCGGTATGGATGCCCATCGGATCGAAGTTCTCGATGGAGCAGATGATGATCACGTTATCGCGACTGTCGCGCAGCAATTCCAGCTCAAATTCCTTCCATCCCAATACCGCTTTCTCTACCAGTACCTCGTGGGTAGGCGAGGCTTGCAGGCCACGGCTAAGGGCCGCATCAAAATCCTGTTTTTTGTGTACAAAGCCGCCGCCGGTACCACCCAAGGTGTAACTGGGGCGAATAACCAGCGGAAAGCCAATTAATTGCGCCGCCTCTTTGCCTTCTAAAAAGGAGTTGGCTATTTTGGAAGTGGCTACGCCCACGCCGATATCTACCATCAGCTGGCGGAACGCCTCGCGGTTTTCGGTTTTCTCGATAGCGGCCACATCCACACCTACCACCCGTACGCCATACTTTTCCCAGATGCCGCGCTCGGAAGCTTCTATACACAGGTTCAGTGCCGTTTGCCCGCCCATAGTAGGGAGTACGGCATCAATCTGCCGTTCGGACAAAATGTGTTCTATACTCTCGCAGTTGAGCGGCAGCAGGTATACATGGTCGGCAATTACCTTGTCCGTCATGATGGTGGCCGGGTTGCTGTTGATGATGGAAACCGTGATGCCCTCGTCTTTTAACGAAAGGGCGGCCTGCGAGCCGGCATAATCAAATTCACAAGCCTGACCAATAATGATAGGGCCGGAACCGATAATTAATACGGATTTGATGGAGGTATCTTTGGGCATAGTTTTGTAAGAGTTTTTTTACGTTCATAGTTCATGGTTTATAGTTAACAGCGACTTGCTATGAACTATAAACCATGAACTATGAACCAAATTTCTATGCGCTGAAAAAGAAAAATCCCGACTTCAGCGTCGGGATGCAAAGATAGTAGTTTACGGGGTATATGCTTTTAAAAAGTAAGATTTATTGCAACCCCCCTTTTTTAGTAAAAGTTATGGATATACTGTTATAAATTAATTGCAATGTTATACAGCCCCTGCACCGGGCGGCCGTTCTGCATAGCCGGTTTCCAGCCCGCCGAAGTACTGGCGGCGGCTATCAGCGCCTTGTCTACAACGGGGTTGTAGGAGCCAAACAGCCTGGTATTTATGGGTTTGCCTTGCGGGGTAACTATAAACGTCATCAGTACCACCTTTTTGGCCGCAGGGGCAGCGCCTTTTTTTACTGCAGGCGTTTTATAAGGCGCTTTCTTTTTCAGGTAGGCTAAAAATGCGGCATCGCCGCCGGTATAGGCTGCACCCTGTATTTTATGCTGATAGGTATACTTTACGCCATTCGGCATCTGGCAAACCCCCGACACAAACTGGCCGTTGCGATAGGTATCGGTATAAGTGATTTTTTCGGATGCATAGCTGCCATGCCAGTCGCCATCCGGGTTGCCGTTTTTCACATCTCCCTGTTCCGAAATGTTGCCGGTTAGCGGGTTGTAATCTATATAATGGCCATTGCCATCCGTTACTATGGCTTTGCCGGCAGTATCGGTACAGCTTAATATCTTAAAGTTGGCATCTATGTTTTTAGTGGTTAAGGTATCAAAAGTCAGCAGCGTGTGCAGTTTGCCGTTCGGATAATAAACATAACTGTTGCCCAGGTAGGTACCGCCGCTGTAATCAGTTACCGACTCGCGGTTACCATTGCTGTAAAAGGTGGCGCATTGCCCTTCCAGCACAATAGGATCAATAGCGGTGGATTTGCCCACCAGTTTGCGCTTGCCGTTGGTGTAATACTCCTGAACATTAAACAGGGTAGAAGCCGAGTCGGGCGGGGTAATAATGCGGATGTAGTCGGCACTGTCGGCCACAGGTACTTTGTTGCCGTTGTATTTTAAATAATATACTGTTTTAGGCTGGGCAAAAACCGTTAATGACAGGGCAAGCAAACCTATAGTAAAAAAGAATTTCATTGTTGTTAATTAGGGCAACTAAAATAAACAAATTTATCAATGGCGGGGCAAGGGAAGATTGATGGGACGAGAAAAAAATATTTTTCAACCGGGCCATGCATAAGGTAGCAGTCATTCATCCATATGCCTGCAAAAAAAACGATTTAACAGACATTTTAAGCCGTTTATCGACTTTTATGGACTTTTATGGATCTGAATTGATGCCCGGAAGCTCACATTTATCCTCTGGCCAGTACAAAATGCAATAAATCATTTACCGGTTGCCGGATGATTTTACCCACCTGTATCTGCTGCGCTTCGCACAGGGCTTTCAGTTCATCGGCAAAGTGCCAGGCTATTGAGCCTACAAAATTACAGGGGTACTTCTTGTAATCTGTATAGGATTTAACATTACTCTCAATAAAGTTGCTTAAGCCTCTGTTTATCAGTTCGTTGCTGTAAGCAGTCCCTTTTATTTCGCTCAAGAAAGCGGCAAATGCAGCCAGGTATGAATTACCGCCGGGCTGCTGGTATACCCGGTTAATTACCTCATCTTTGGTTACTTTGTAGCTTTTTCTGAACCGGGCGGCAATGTCATCAGGCATTTGCCCATACAGATAATTGGTAATCAGCACTTTACCAAACCAGGTGCCCGAGCCTTCATCGCCCAGCACAAAGCCTAAGCCATGCTTACCGGCATGAATGTCGTGCCCGTCAAAAAAAGAAATATTAGAACCCGTACCCAATACGCAGCAGAAACCCTGCTTGCGGCCGCAGGTAGCATAAGCCGAACCCAGCAGATCGCTGTCTACACTGATAAATGCTTTCGAAAAAAGCTGGCTGAGGGCGTTAGAAACGATTTCGTGCCGGTCGGGGCTGGAGCAGCCTGCCCCAAAAAAGTAGATCTCAGCAACATCATTTCCCTGGGCTACCAGTTCGGCGGCCTGGTGCTGGATAACTTTTGTAATCTCTCTTTCGGTAAGGAAGTAAGGGTTGAGGCCGCCGGTTTTAAACGCAACAGGGGCATCCGTACCGGTGAGCAGCCAATCTGTTTTGGAGGAGCCGCTATCGGCTACCAGTATCCTGCTCAAAGTTCCTGTAAAATTTTTTGCGTAAGCGGCTTATGAATAAACTGGCTGATGTATTTGTTTTGGCTGGAGCGCTTTACGTCGGTAGGGTCAAGCGAGGAGGACAGCATAAATATCTTTACGCTGTTCTTCTTATTAAAGTTCAGCTTATCGAGTTCCTGTAAAAACTCAAACCCGTTCATCATGGGCATCCGCAAGTCTAAAAAGATCACATCCGGCTCAATCACACCATCCCGGATGGAGTCGATAGCGTCAGGGGCTGATTGCTCCACAATCACCTTTTCGGCAAAATTGCTGCTTTCCAAAATTCTGCGGGTAACGAAATTATCAATGTAATTATCGTCAATGAGTAAACAGGTCTTATAGTTAACAGACATTGATTTCAAAAATAGTGATTTACAATGTAATAGCTAAATATCTTATGAAAAATTATTCTATTCTCAGGCTATTGGTTAGTTGTTGTAACGTTACCTCGGCTATTTTAGACTGATACTGTGCAGCAAAAAATACCGATTGCGCATTTAAATAATTGCGTTGCGCCTCACGTATCTCCAAAGGGGTAATATTACCCAGCCGGTATTTTTCCAGTGAAATCTCCAGGTTTTTGCGGGCTATCTCTACATTTGAGCGTCCAAGTTTTACCAAATCAAGTCCTGATAAGTAGCTTACAAAAAAATTACTGATCTGTGCTTCCACATCCAGCCGGGTCTGTTTTCCATTCAGGTCAGCATTGGCAATCTGCAGCTTTGCATTTCTTTCCCGGCGCCATTGTTCAAACCCGTTAAATATATTTATGGATGCCGTTACACCATAATTAACGCCATTGCTGGTTTGTACGCGTGCAAAGCCTGTAGGGTTACGGTTAGTGGTATAAATATAGCCGGCATTAACCGCTACCTGCGGATAGCGTGTACCCTTTACTATTTTTAAATTTAGCTCGGCCAGCCGTTTGTTGATTTCGGCCGACAATACCGCAGGGTTTTGTATTTGCGCCAAACTTAATATATCGCCCAACTTTAATTGCTCGTCATTGATAATGGTATCTGTTACCGAAAAATCAGTACGGGGGTTGCGCACCAGCAACTGGTTCAGTTGTATCTGTGTAGATTTATACTGCTGTACCTGTGTAATCAAACTGGCGGTATCCGTGTTGAGGTTCACCTGGGCGTTCAGCACGTCAAGTTTTGATACCCGGCCTACCTTAAACTTATCCTGGGCATAACGTAACTGCGTGCGCGAAATAACTATAGCACCCTGCAGTGCCTTAATCTGCTGTGTTTGGTTAACCAGGTTGTAATAATTACCCAGTACCGCTGCTATGGTGGATTGTACGGTATCACGCAACTGCACTTCGCCAAGCTTGCCTAACTCTTTAAAACGGCTGTAGGTAGCAAACATGGAAAGGCCGTTAAAAACCGTCCAGCTAAGGGTAGGGCCGTAAGTAAGACCGGTATTACGTGCGCCTGATATGGTAGTGGTGGTTAGGTCTGTAGTAGCAGGCGTGGTAGGGGTAGTGGGTGTGGTAGGCGTAGTAGGCGTGGTAGTGGCAGCACTACTACTGGCCCGTGTTTGTGTTACGTTTTGTATACTGTTGCTTGAAGTTATATCAGCCGTTACTAAGGGTAGTATACCGGCGTTGCCCAAGGTGGTATTATTTTTGGCAATGTCTACATTGTTGGTAGCTATTTTAATACCATAATTATTTTGCAGCGCCAGTTCTACTGCCTGCCGTAAAGTAAGCAAGGGTGCAGGTGGCAGCACATTCTGCGCTTTTGCCATTGCGGATATACTTAAACCTGCAACAGCTAAAATTAAATATCTGCTAAGTTTCATATTTTGCTTTACAGGTTTTCAATCAATAACGGCGTTTTTTCCGGTTGTTCTTCTTCCGGTTCCTTATCCGGGTCGCGGCGGGTTTTAGAGGCAAATACCACATACATTACCGGTATGATATACAGGGTAAGGATCAGGGAGAACATCATGCCGCCCATAATTACAATGCCCAACGAGATGCGGCTTTTAGCACCTGCACCCAGGGCAAAGGCAATAGGCACAGCACCCAATACTACAGCCAAGCTGGTCATCAGGATAGGGCGCAGGCGGGCAACGGCGGCTTCTACCACGGCATCGTACTTTTTAAGGCCATGCTCCATGCGCTGGTTAGCAAATTCCACAATCAATATGCCGTTCTTGGTAACTAACCCTACTAAGGTAATCATCCCGATTTCGCTGAAAATATTCAAGGTTTGATTGAAAAACCACAACGATAGAAAGGCTCCCGCAATAGCCAGCGGAACCGTAAGCATTACGATAAAAGGATCCACAAAGCTTTCAAACTGCGCTGCCAGTACCAGATAAATCAGTAGCAGCGCAAAGCCAAAAGCAAATAATAGATTAGACCCGCTCTCGGCTGCATCACGCGAGGGGCCGCTTAAGTCTGTACTAAAGGAAGAGTCAAGCAGTTTTTTCGCAATGCGGTTCATTTCATCAATGCCATCGCCAATGGTATAGCCCTCGGCTAAACCAGCCTGAAACGTGGCCGATTTATAGCGGTTGTAATGAAAGATAGATGGCGGGGTGGCGTTTTCCTGTAGTTTCACCACATTATCTAACTGCACCAAGCTGCCGCGACTGCTGCGCACGTACACTGATCTTAAATCCAGCGGCTGGTCGCGGTTGGCACGGTCTACCTGGCCAATTACCTGATACTGCTTGCCGTTAATCAGAAAATAATTTAGGCGGCCGGCACTGTAATAAAGCTGCAGCGTGGCGGCAATATCGCCCACGGTAACGCCTAAATCGCGTGCCCGGTCGCGGTCGGTGGTAATGCGCAGTTCGGGTTTAGAAAATTTAAGGTTAACATCCGTACCCTGAAACACCGGGCTGCGGTTTACCTCGGCAAAAAACTCAGGGAGTACCTTTTGTATCTTTCCGAAATTCTGGTTCTGAATTACATATTGCACCGGCAGCGAAGTACGCGAACCGCTGCCTCCGCCACTGATGGTTTGCTCCTGTATCACTAAAGCACGTGCATCCGGAAACCGTTTTAATTTTTTGTTCATCCATTCTGCAATCTCTGCCTGGCTGCGCGTACGCTGGTCGGGTGGTACCAGCCCGATACGGCCAAAGCCGGTATTAGCTGAACCCCCGCCGCCGCTTTGCGGGGATATTACTGAGATATTTACATCCATTTCGGGGATAGAGTCTTGTACCAGGTTGGAGATATTATCCATGTATTTGGTCATAAACTCGTAAGAAGCGCCCTCAGAGCCGGTTACTGTATAGCGCAGCAAACTGCGGTCGTCCAGCGGCGCCAGCTCCGATGGGGTAACCTTTATCAGAACGCCTACAATGACCAATGAAACGGCCAGGATTGCGCCCGATATCCACTTGTGGTTCATGAAGCTAACCAGTGTTTCATGATAGGCATTGTTCATCTTTTGAAAGAAAGGCTCGGTGCGCTCGTAGAACTTTGATTTTTTTTGATTTTTACGGATCAGCTTCACGTTCAGCATCGGCGTAAGTGAAAGCGATACGAATGCTGAAATCAATACCGCGCCTGCTACCACTACCGCAAACTCGCGGAACAAACGGCCGGTAAAGCCCTGTAAAAACACAATAGGTAAAAATACAGCCGCCAGCGTAACCGAAGTAGAAATTACCGCAAAGAAAATCTCTGCCGAACCCTCAAAAGCTGCCTGCCGTATGGGCATACCGCCTTCTACTTTTTTATAGATATTTTCGGTTACCACAATACCGTCATCCACCACCAGGCCGGTAGCCAGTACGATGCCCAGCAGGGTAAGGATATTGATGGAGAAACCAAAGGCATACATAATGAAGAAAGCCCCGATCAGCGATACCGGGATATCAATAAGGGGGCGGAAAGCGATGAGCCAGTCGCGAAAGAACAGGTAGATAATGATGACCACCAATACAAAGGAGATAATCAGCGTTTCCTCCACTTCGTCTATAGACTGGTTGATGAATTTGGTGTTGTCCAATGCTACTTTTACCTGAATGTCGGGCGGCAGATCTTTTTTAATCTGCTCCAGGCGCTTGTAGAAATCCTTGGCTATCTGCACATAGTTGGCTCCCGGCTGCGGTACCACCGCCAGGCCTACCTCAGGTATACCTGATTCCTTTAAGGCTGTTTCCTCATTAGCCGAGCCTAATATGGCATAGCCTACATCACTGAAATGAATTACCCGGTTGCTGTCGGCACGGATAATCAGGTTGTTAAAATCCTTTTCGGTAACTAACTTTCCTAAAGCACGCACCGTTACTTCGGTGTTGTTACCTTCAATTTTACCTGCCGGCAACTCTACGTTCTCCTGGTTCAGCGCATCGCGTATGTCGGTAGCGGTTAATTTGTAGGCCGATAGCTTATTGGGGTCAACCCAAAGGCGCATGGCATACTGCCGCTGACCTTGTATGTTAATCTGGCTTACACCGGGTATGGTTTGCAGGCTTTCCTGCAATACGTTTTCGGCGTAATCATCAATTTGGGTAATGTTGCGGCTATTGCTGCTTACCGTAAGGGTGATGATGTTGTCGGCATTGGCATCGGCTTTAGTTACCACCGGGGCGGCATCTAAATCCTGCGGTAACTGGCGCTGGGCCTGGCTTACCTTGTCGCGTACGTCATTAGCGGCAGTTTCCAGGTCGGCATCCAGGTTAAACTCTACGGTGATACGGCTTACACCTACGGAGCTGGTAGAGGAAATGTTGCGGATACCCTGCACACCATTGATAGATTTTTCCAGCGGCTCGGTTACCTGCGATTCAATTACATCTGAGTTAGCGCCCGAATAGTTGGTGGTAACAGTAATAATGGGCGGATCTACCGAAGGGAAATCGCGCACCCCTAAAAACTTATAGCCAATGATGCCGAATACCACAATAACCACCGAAAATACAGTAGCCAGCACCGGCCTTTTTATACTGGTTGAGGATAAACTCATGAAGATTGCTTATTACGCTGGTTGTTTTTGTTGTTTAAAATTTTCAGCGGCGCTTTGGCCCGTAACTGAATAATACCGCTCACAATCAGGCTGTCGCCGGGTTGCAGGCCCTCAGTAATTTGTATCTTGGTATCAGTACGCAAATCTGTTTTTACTTCGCGCTCGGCAGCTACGCCATTTTTAACCACAAATACTTTGCTGCTTTTAATATCAGGTATAACGCATTCAGTAGGCACCATAATGGTTTTGGGTATCTGGTCGAGCGTGAACTTGATTTTAGCAAATCCTCCGGCTGTTAACTCATTGCCGGGGTTAGGCGACTTGGCCCTGATGGTAATGGTACGGGTATTTAAGTCGATGTTGGGCTCAATGGCATATACTGTAGCCATATAGGTTTTGCCCGAACTGGTGGTGGTAAAGGAGATGTGGCTGCCGCGTTTAATCAGCGGGCCGTAACGTTCGGGAGCCGAAAAGGTAACCTTCATGGGATTAGTATTCACCAGCGTAGCAATAGAAGTAGCCGGCGACAGATAACCACCCGGGCTTACATTGCGCAAACCGATAGTGCCCGAAAACGGCGCTTTTACTACGGTACGCGCAATCTGCGCTTTAATTACATCGCTTTGCGCCCGCAGGGAATTATAAGAAGACAGGGAGGTATCATACTCCTGTTTGCTAACGGCCTCTTTTTGCAGCAATATCCGGTTGCGGTATTCATTCTCTTTGGCCAGCGTTACCTGATACTGGTTTTGCTGCAACGAGGCTACCAAATCCTGGTTGTATACTTTCACCAGCACCTGCCCCTTGCTTACCCGGCTACCTTCCTGAAAATAGATGCCGGTAATATTACCTGCCGTTTGGCTGATAAGGTTTACCTGCTCATTAGGGTCAAGCGTGCCGGTTACATCAATATTATTGGCCAGTGCTGTGTCTTTCACAATCAGTACGCGCACCGGCACAGGCCCGTTCCGTTTGTTACCGCCTTTGCCGCCCTTACTGTCGGCACTGCCCCCTTTGCCGCCAGCCTGTTGCTGGCCTGCCTTATCCTTATTGCCAAAAAGTCTATGAAAAAATAAAAAGGCCACCACAAGTGCCAGTACCAGGTAAGCAATATATCTGAGTTTCATGTAGGGTAACTGCCGGACGGTTGTTAGTGTAATGGTATGAATTATCAACATAAAGGCCCCTGTGCTGTACCGGCTGCACAGCGCAAGGGAATATGTTTTCATTTAAACAGATGTAATTAGAATATATTCCTAAAGATGTTTTACAGGCAATAGTTTTAATCGGCCTTTTAACAAGGTATAAACCAGTTTTGCCGGTAAATACAAATTTAACGAGAACTGATGTTTGAAAGCGGCCTGTATCAACTAAGTTACAACTATACAAACCAGCAAATTTTATAAATTGCGTGCATGAAAAAGTTATTCAAGGCTATTTTTGTTTCCTTAATCTTTGTACTTATGCAAACCATCGCACAGGCCGCAGGCGGCGTGCAAATTAGTTATAACGTTACCTTCCCCGAGGCGCAGGCGCATTATGCCGATGTGGAAATGACGGTTTCAGGACTACATCAAAATACGCTCGACCTGAAAATGCCGGTATGGACGCCCGGCTCGTACCTCATCAGGGAATTTGAAAAAAATGTAGAAAGCCTTTCCGCTTCATCCGGGCGTAAAGCAGTAACCGCAGGTAAGGTGCGCAAGAATATTTGGCGGTTAACCACGGCCGGCCTGAATAATATTACCGTAAAATACCGGGTATACGCTTTTGAAATATCAGTACGTACCAGTTTTATTGATGCCTCTCATGCCTTTCTATCGCCTACGGGCATCTTCCTGTATCCCGAAGGTATGCTGAACCAGCCATCAACCGTGCACATCAAGCCTTACAAAAGGTGGGATCAGGTATCCAGCAGTTTAGAGCGGGTAAAAGGTGATAACTTTACGCTAACCGCACCTAATTACGATATTTTATTCGATTCGCCGATTGAAGTGGGCAATCAGGACATCTTTTATTTTGATGCAGTAGGGGTACATTACGAAGTAGCTATGTATGGCGGCGGCAACTATGATAAGGAACGCCTGAAAAAGGATATGGCTACCATTGTAGAAAAGGAAACCGCCATTTACGGTGAAAACCCCAACAAGCACTATGTATTTATTGTGCATAACCTGCTGCGGGGCGGCGGTGGTTTAGAACACCTGAGCTCGACCACGTTGGGCGCTTCGCGCGATAATTATGCTACTGATGCCGGGTATGAAGGCTTTTTGTCGCTGGTAGCGCATGAGCATTTTCATTTGTGGAATGTAAAGCGCCTGCGCCCTATTGCTTTGGGGCCGTTTGATTATGACAATGAGAACTACACCACCAACCTGTGGATAGCCGAAGGCTTTACCGCTTATTACGATAACCTGATTGTGCACCGCACCGGCCTCTACCCGGTGGAGAATTATTTGGGTGTGATGGCGGCTGATATTAATACGCTTGAAAACCTGCCCGGCGCTAAAGTGCAAACGCTGGCACAATCCAGCTATGATGCCTGGATCAAGGCTTACCGGCCGGATGAAAATTCTAACAATACCAGCATTTCTTACTATAACAAAGGGGCATTGGTGGCTATGCTGCTCGACCTGGAGATTATTAAAAGCAGCAACGGCGCCAAGTCACTGGATGATGTGATGCGCTACATGTACAATGAGTATTATAAAAACAAAAAACGCGGTTATACCGATGCCGAGTTTAAGCAGGGTTTTGAAATGGCCGCCGGTAAAAAGCTGGACGATTTTTATAGCAGATACATCAACGGGCTGGATGCTATTGATTACGACAAATATTTAGGCTATGCCGGGTATAAACTGATGAATGAATATGCCGGCCGTAACGAGCCCGCTTTGGGTTTAACCTTTTCCCGTGTGCCTAACCGTCTGATAATTAATGGCGTACAGCGCGGCACTGCTGCCTGGATTGACGGCATAAACGTAAATGATGAGATCACTGCAGTTAACGGCACTCCGGTAACTACCCCTGCAGCTCTCATTGAAGGAAAGAGCGTAGGTGATAAAATCACCGTTACCGTAAGGCGTGATGGCAAAGCCATCGATCTACCCGTAACCCTGCTGAAAAACACCGAAGTGAAATATCACATTGAAAGTGTTGCTCAACCAAGCGCCGAACAGATGCAGGTGAGGAATAAGTGGCTGAAACCCTAAGGCAATTGGTTCATTATTCCTTACAGTTACAATAAATAATAGCCGGGGATATTAAAAGTCTCCGGCTTTTCTGTTTTAAGGCTGTTGGTATAAAACAGGCAATTATAAGCCGGATTTTTATATAATTTAGGCAGCCACATGCCCGCCGCTACCAAACACCGCAAGATACGCCCCCTGCAATTGATTGCCATTGTATTTTTTACCGTATCGGGCGGGCCTTATGGGTTGGAGCCGCTGCTTACCTATGCCGGCAATCATGCCGGCCTGCTGTTGCTGCTGATTGTGCCATTACTTTGGGATGTGCCCGCCATACTCACGGTATTGGAGCTTAACAGCCTGATGCCTGTTACCGGCGGTTATTACCAGTGGGTAAAATACGCTTTGGGCCGCCGCTGGGGATTTTACGAGGGTTGGTGGACCTGGCTGTATACCTTTGTGGATCTGGCCATTTATCCGGTACTGTTCTTGCAGTATGCCGCCTACTTCTTTCCACAACTGGAAATCTATAAAATACCGGTTTGCCTGGTGGTGATCTGGTTATCGGCAGGGCTGAACATACTGGGTATTACGCAGGTTGGCCGGGCCTCGGTAGTATTAAGCGCTTTGGTACTGCTGCCATTTTTGATACTGTTTGTGGTGGCCGCTGTGCATCATCAGGGTTCATGGGCGGCGCCTGCGCCCAGCCTGCACCACATGCCTTATACCTCGCTGGGTATGGCGCTGTATACCATTATGTGGAACTGCCTCGGCTGGGACAATGTAACCACCTATGCGCAGGAGGTAGATAAGCCGGTACGCTCGTATCTTATTTCAGTAGCGGTTGCTTTTTTGCTCGTGATGGTGATTTATACCTTAGCTATTTATGTGGCGCAGCAGTCGGGCATCAGTCACCGGGCGTTTGAGGAAGCCGGCTTTCCGGCATTGGGGCAGTTGCTGGGCGGGCGCTGGCTGGGTATGCTGCTGGCGGCCGGCGGTATGGCCAGTACACTGGGCATCTATGCTGCTGTGTTGCTTTCCGTATCGCGCGTACCGCAGGCCATGGCTAACGACAGGCTACTGCCTGCGGCGCTGCACCGTCTGCATCCAAAGTTCAGGACCCCTTATGTGTCTATCATCATCTGCTCACTGGTGGTTAGCCTGATGATCTTATGGACTTTTAGCGAGCTGGTTATTATTGATGTAACTGTTTACGGGGCCGGCCTCAGCCTCGAATATATTTCGCTCATTAAACTGCGCCTGCGCGAACCAAAGGCTTACCGGCGGTTTAAAATACCGCTTCCGGTAAGCGGGCTGGTACTGCTGGCGCTTCTGCCGTTAGGGGTTTATGCTGTGGCGTTGTCCGGAGCTTTTATGGCTGAAGGTGCAGCTATCAAACCTGCTTTGTTCGCTGTTGTTGCATTGCTTACCGGCGAAGTAGCCTGGCAGGCGGTAAAACTGGGCAGGCGTATGAAGTTTAGTTAACTACTGGCCCTTCAATTTATCAAATAATCGGTTGAATCAAATTTCACACATTCAAAAGGAGCTTAAGTTTCCTTTAGTTATCCACCTTTTGTTTGTAAGTTAAACAAACACTTGATAAGGTTAATCGTTGATTGATTTATACATTTAAACTACCAATGGCAACTACCAAAAAAGTGAAAGCACCGGAAACTACCGATAACGTTGAAGAATCAGCCTTAAACGAATTGTTTCTGGATGAGTTAAAAGATATTTACTGGGCAGAGCAGCACTTAGATAAAGAGTTACCTAAGATGGCTAAGAAAGCTACTTCGGATGACTTACGCCAGGCGCTTGAAACCTTAAAAGGCGGAACTGACGAGCAGATTAAACGCCTGCAGCAGGTGTTTGAAGCCGTAGAGGAGAAAGCCTCAGCCAAAAAATGCGAAGCAATGGCAGGCTTGCTGAAAGAAGCAGAGGAGATTATGGAAGATACCGAGGACGGTACTATGACCCGCGATGTAGGCATTATTTCTGCCGCGCAAAAAATCGGGCATTACCAGATTGCCTCTTATGGTACTTTAAGTACATTAGCCGGTACTTTGGGATATACTGAAGCGGCTCAATTATTAGCCGAAACTTTGGCTGAAGAAAAGAAGACAGACACCGCACTTACTGGTATTGCTAAAAATGTAGTAAACCCGAAAGCGAAGAAAGAAAAGGAATAAGCAATTCTTTTTTGTTAAGTTTGAGCACAGGCCCGGCATTGCCGGGCCTGTGCTGTTTTAATGCCTTTTATAAAGATATAACAATATACAAGCCGTCATTTCGACCGGAGGGAGAAATCTTCTTTAAGCGACCGGCTTCTCGAAGAAGATTTTTCCCTTCAGTCGAGATGATTTGCTGGAGGGAAGCAAAATGAGTAAGCTTCGGTGTTAGACAAAAAGCATCTGATACATAAGTTATATTTTCCTAAATATTTTAGTAATTTTGTTTCGTTATAAGCGAATGAAGGGACTGGATTTTAACTTACTCGAACAGGATTTAATACTATTACCTGAAAAGGCCATTTACTGGAAGCAGCAAAACGCACTGATTGCCGCTGATGTGCATTTAGGTAAAGTAGGGCATTTTCGTAAAGCCGGCATAGCGGTGCCGCCGCAACTGGCGCAGGATGACCTGGCGGTGCTTACCCGGCTCATACATATATATCAACCGGAACATATTTACTTTTTAGGTGACTTGTTCCACAGCGATAAAAATACCGACTGGAACTATTTCGCCGCCTGGCGCAGCCAGTTTGGGCACATTGCTGTTCACCTTATTGTAGGTAATCACGATGTAATCCATCAAAGCTATTACCATCAGCTGGATGTAGCTACTTACGATGCTTTAAACTTGGGCCCTTTCCTGATGCTGCATCATCCCATGACTACTGTAGATTTGCAGCAGAGCAGCGGTTATGTGTTATGCGGGCATATACATCCCGGCGTAAAATTGACCGGCAAAGGGCGGCAAGGGGTAACGCTGCCTTGTTTCAGCTTCAGTGCCCGGCAGGGAATCTTACCCTCGTTCGGTAAATTTACCGGTCGTGTGGCTATAAGGCACCTGCCTTCCGACCATGTTTTCGGCGTACTGCAGCACCGTGTTATTGCCATATAGCTTTTTTACTACACTTAGCACGGTTTTGTATGCACAAAGCAAATGTACATCTTGTTTTAGAATGTTTCTAAATAGAAATTAGCTTTGCACTAAGTATCACCGGCATCTCATCTTTCGTATTATATTGAATATTTTTGCACGATAAATATTATGCTATAATGAACGAAACCAAACAAACCTTTAACTCATCGTTAGGCAAAAAGCTGATTATGGCTTTAACGGGCTTGTTTTTGTGTACCTTTTTAATTGTGCACTTAGGCGGTAACCTATTATTATTCAAACATGATGACGGCTACAGCTTTAATGTATACGCCAACTTCCTGACCCACTTTCCGCCAATTGAGGTAATTGCTTATGTTTTGTATGCAGCTATCCTGGTGCACACGCTATATGCCATCATTCTGACCACAAAAAACCGTAAGGCTAGGCCTGTGAATTATGCGGTGGGTACCAAGTCTGATGTATCTTTTGCATCCAAAAATATGGGTTTGCTGGGTTCGATCCTATTTCTGTTCATTGTAATTCACATGAGCGATTTCTGGTTCACCTATAAGTTTGATGTATTGCCTTTCAAAGAATACCATACCAACCTGTTAAGTGGTGTTACTACTTCACAAGCCTTTACACCAGAATCCAAAGAATTTGAAAAATCAGTAGCTACAGTAGGCAATGATGAAGTGCTGCGGGTAAAGGATCTGCATGCCCGGGTAACGCAAAGCTTCAGCCACCTGTGGTATGTGGCGTTTTATGTAATAGCAATGGTGGTATTGTCGTTTCACTTAAAGCATGGTTTCCAAAGTTCGTTCCATACCCTGGGCTGGATACACCGTAAATACAAAAGCCTTATCTACTTTGTGGGTACCTGGGTGTTTGCAGTGCTGATTCCTCTGGGTTTTGCCGCTATGCCGGTAGTATATTATTTACTGAGTCCGAATAAACAGCTGTAAGGCGAATAAAAAAATATAGTTGATATGACATTAGATGCTAAAATTCCTCAAGGCCCTGTTGCCGAAAAATGGAGCAAGCATAAATTTAACTTAAAGCTGGTTAACCCTTCCAACAAGCGTAAATACAATATCATAATTGTAGGTACCGGGCTGGCAGGTGCATCAGCAGCGGCATCGCTGGCAGAGTTGGGCTATAACGTAACCGCTTTCTGCTTTCAGGATAGCCCCCGCCGTGCGCACTCTATTGCAGCGCAGGGTGGTATCAATGCTGCAAAAAATTACCGTAACGATGGCGATAGCGTATATCGCCTGTTTTATGATACCATTAAGGGCGGTGATTACCGTGCCCGCGAAGGCAACGTTTACCGCCTGGCCGAAGTATCCGTAAATATTATTGACCAGTGCGTGGCGCAGGGCGTACCTTTTGCCCGCGAATACGGCGGTCTGCTGGATACCCGTTCATTTGGGGGCACACAGGTATCACGTACGTTTTATGCCCGCGGTCAAACCGGGCAGCAATTGCTGTTAGGCGCTTATTCTGCACTGAACCGCCAGATTCATGAGGGCAAGGTAAAAATGTATACCCGTACCGAAATGCTGGATGTGGTGGTAGCAGATGGCAAGGCGCAGGGTATCGTTACCCGTAACCTGAAAACCGGCGAGATTGAAACGCATGCAGGCCACGCGGTACTGTTATGTACCGGTGGTTATAGCAACGTGTTTTACCTGTCCACCAACGCGGCAGGTTCAAACGTAACTGCGGCATGGCGTGCGCACAAACGCGGTGCCTTCTTCGGTAACCCCTGCTTTACGCAAATTCACCCGACCTGTATCCCGGTAACCGGTACGCACCAGTCGAAATTAACATTGATGTCAGAATCATTGCGTAATGATGGCCGTGTATGGGCTCCGAAAACAAAAGAAACTGCCGAAAAGCTGCGCAAAGGGGAAATTAAGGTAAACGATATCAAAGAGGAAGACCGCGATTATTTCTTGGAGCGTAAATATCCCTCCTTTGGTAACCTCGTACCCCGAGATGTGGCTTCACGTAACGCCAAAGAGGCGGTTGATGAAGGACGTGGCGTAGGCGGTTCGGGTGTTGCTGTATTTTTGGATTTTAAGGAATCTATTGAGCGTTTGGGCGAAGACAATGTACGGGCCAAATATGGTAACCTGTTTGATATGTACTATCAGATTACCGATGAAAACCCATACAAAATGCCGATGCGTATTTACCCTGCCGTACACTATACCATGGGCGGCCTTTGGGTAGATTATAATCTGAGCACTACCATCCCCGGCTTATATGCCTTAGGTGAAGCTAACTTTTCCGATCATGGCGCTAACCGTTTGGGTGCTTCGGCACTGATGCAGGGTTTGGCCGACGGCTACTTTGTAATCCCTTACACCTTGGGTGATTATCTGGCTACTATTGGCCCGGCGCCGGTAAATGCCAGCCATTCGGCTTTCGCCGAAACGAAGCAGCAGGTGATCGATACCATCAAAAAGATGTTGTCGTTGAAAAATGGTAACAAGACGGTAACCGAATATCACCGCGAGTTAGGCCACATTATGTGGGAGTATTGCGGGATGGCGCGCAGCGAAGAAGGTTTGGTTAAAGCTCGTGGTTTAATACAGGCACTAAAAGAAGACTTCTGGAAGAATGCCATCATTGTAGGTGAGAACGAGGAAGTAAACGACTCACTGGAAAAAGCCGGTCGCGTGGCCGACTTTATTGAACTGGGTGCCCTAATGGTGGAAGATGCTCTAATGCGCCGCGAATCCTGCGGTGGCCACTTCCGGGTAGAATCGCAAACACCGGAAGGTGAGGCCCTGCGTAATGATGATGACTTTGCCTTTGCTGCAGCCTGGGAATTTAAAGGAGAAAATCAGCCCGAAGAACTGCACAAAGAAGAACTGGTATACGAAAACGTTCATTTAACACAAAGAAGTTATAAGTAGGGGAGGTAGTAACAAGTAGTTAGTATCAAGTATCAAGTATCAATACTAAAAAAACACTTGATACTAACTACTTGATACCAACACCAACTACTCAAATCTAATAAACATGAGTAACGCAAACGGATTAATGAATTTGACGCTGAAGGTTTGGCGTCAGAAAAATGCACAGACTCCAGGCAAGTTTGTTACTTACAAGGCTGATAATATATCGGCAGATATGTCATTTCTGGAAATGCTGGATGTGGTGAACGAAAGCCTGATCCATGCCAAAGATGAACCTATCCATTTTGACCACGACTGTCGCGAAGGTATCTGCGGTATGTGCTCATTATATATTAATGGCCGCCCGCATGGCCCTAAACGTGCCATTACCACCTGCCAGCTGCACATGCGCAGCTTTGCCGATGGCGATACCATTACCATTGAGCCATGGCGTGCCCAGGCTTTCCCGGTAATTAAGGATTTAGCCGTAGATCGTTCTGCGTTCGACCGTATACAGCAGTCGGGCGGCTATGTATCGGTAAACACCGGGGGTGTGCCCGATGCCAATGAAATTGCTATCCCGAAGGTGATTGCAGATGAAGCGTTTAACTCGGCTACCTGTATTGGTTGTGGTGCCTGCGTAGCGGCCTGTAAAAATGCATCGGCTATGCTATTTGTATCAGCTAAAGTATCACAAATGGCCATGTTGCCACAGGGGCAGCCCGAGCGCTGGCGCCGCGTACAAACTATGGTAGCCCAAATGGATGCCGAAGGCTTTGGTAACTGCACCAATACCGGTGCCTGCGAAGCTGAATGCCCTAAGGAAATCACCTTAACTAACATCGCCCGCATGAACAATGACTATTTCAGTGCCAAACTATTTCGTGAGGAAGAGGTTGCTGAAAGTGCACGTGAGGCATAGTCTGTTATTGAAATTCTAAAAAAGCCGCTTTAATAATTAAAGCGGCTTTTTTTATTAAATAGTAAACTGAAGCTATACAGGGAAATTTGTGTACTATCATTTCTCCCTGCGCTCAGAATAACCAAACTATATTGTTGTAGATATTAAACCGCAGTAAAAAAAGTTAAACTGAAATTTGATGATTGGGTAAGCTTTTAACCCGGCTAAAATGCGGACAATGGCAGGGATGAAACAAACCACAGGAAGATAAGGTAAGCACTACTGCCAATAACATAATCCAGTTACATTTTTTCATATTTTGATGATGCTAAGGTAACCAATATACAAAAACCGGCCATTGATGCGCCTACAAAGTCGGCAAACAGATCAGCCCAGTTACCATCACGCCAAGTGAATACCCAAAGTTGCAAAATCTCAACGAATCCGCCAAAGGCAGTACCGGCGGCCACTGCTGCAATCATGTAAGCAAAATTTAAAACACCTGTGCGGCGCAGGCGGCCAGTGGCCAGCAAAACAGTGAATACGAAAAACAATCCGCAATGTACCAGCTTGTCAAACCCGGGGAAGAACATACTGCCGGTATGCTCTATATTGCCGATGGATATGTTACAAATAATTAAAACAAACAAAGTCCACAGCAGGGTGAGCTTTTGATGTTTTAAAATTATCAGCATCAGAATTTAAGCGCCTACCAATTCCTGATAAGCTTCGGCTGACAGCAAATCATCAACATCAGCCTCATTTTGCAGGGAGATTTTTACCATCCATCCGTCGCCATAAGGGTCAGTGTTCACCAGTTCGGGCTGGCTGTCAAGTAAGGGATTAATCTCCAGCACGGTGCCGCTTACCGGCATAAACAGATCCGAAACGGTTTTTACAGCTTCAACGGTGCCAAATACTTCTTCTTTGGCTGCCTCACTGCCTACAGTGCTGATGTCTACATATACAATGTCGCCCAGCTCACGCTGTGCAAATTCGGTAATGCCAATTACAGCTTCGCTGCCTTCTATTCTAACCCACTCGTGGTCTTTGGTATACTTTAATCCGGCCGGAAAATTCATCATTTAATCCTCTTTTGTGCGCTCAAAAATAGTAAAACTTTAGGCTAACACAATGATATCAGGCTTAGGTTTTTATTTTCTTAAAACTATACTGCCTGTAAGTTGTTACCCATCCAGAAAAACTAAAAGGAACATCATCATGAAAAAAGTATTCACCGTAGCTTTATTAGCCGTAGCTGCCTTCACCTTTCAGGCTTGTAAGAGTGGCGCAGGCGACAGCAAGAACATGGCCGATAGCGCCAATGCCGTAAAAGATTCTTCAACCAAGCCTGCTGCCACTGGTGGTATTGCCGCAGTTGAAGATGATGCCCAGTTTGCCACCAAAGCAGCCGATGGCGGCATGGCCGAAGTAGCTTATGCTAAACTGGCCCTGCAGAAATCAACCAACCCAAAAATTAAGGAGTTTGCCCAGCAAATGGTAACTGACCATACCAAAGCCAACGAAGAACTGATGGGCATTGCCAAAACCAAAAATATCTCATTACCGGCTGCTCCAGGTACAGAGATGCAAAAAATGATGACTGATGCCTCTGCCAAAGCAGGCGCTGAATTTGACAAGCAATATGTAAGCGATATGGTAAAAGACCATGATGAAGACGTTAGCTTGTTCGATAAAGCTTCAAAAGATTGCAAAGATGCTGAATTAAAAGCCTTTGCCGGTAAAACCCTGCCTACGCTGAAAATGCACCAGCAGCATATCAAAGCCATCCAGGATGGCATGAAATAAACTGATTCTTTTTAATCAGCAAAAAGGCGAAACCATATAGTTTCGCCTTTTTGCTGTAAGCGAATTTTTAAATGAATTATTTTGATATTTTACACATCAAATAATTCATATCGCATGAAAAGACTTTACTTCCTGTTATTTATTTTCCTGATCTGTACTGCTTACTCGAAAGCACAGAAGATAACGAGCGATTTTGATACCAAGACCCAGGGACTTGCCAAATACCCCGGCTACTTCAATTTTTACTGGAACGAGCGCACCGGCCATATCCTGCTTGAGGTAGATAAGCTAAACCAAGAATTTTTATATGTAAGTACCATGCCGGCTGGCGTAGGTTCTAATGATTTGGGGCTGGATCGAGGTCAGATTGGCGACACCCGCATCGTAAAATTTATTAAGAGCGGCCCTAAAATACTGCTGATACAGCCAAATTACGATTACAGGGCGGTGAGTAATAATCCCGACGAGCGGAAATCCGTAGAGGAAGCCTTTGCACAGTCGGTAATTTGGGGCTTCACTGCCGAGGCGCAGGATAACGGCCGGATACTGATTGATGTTACTGCGTTTCTACTGCGCGACAGCCATCATCTGGCAGATAAATTGGCTGGCAGCGGGCAAGGCAGTTTCCGGGCGGATGATAGCCGGTCGGCCATTTATCTGCCGCAAACCAAGGGCTTTCCCGAAAATTCGGAGTTTGAGGCTACGATTACATTAAGCGGCCGGGGTACCGGGCAGGAGATACGCTCGGTAACGCCTGATCCTGATTTTATAACCGTGCGTATGCACCACTCCTTTATTAAACTGCCCGATGGCAATTATAAGCCCCGCAAGTTTGATCCCCGTGCCGGCTATTTCAGTACGGATTATATGGACTTTGCCACACCGATTGAGGAGCCAATTGTAAAACGTTTCATCAACCGGCACCGGCTGCAAAAGAAAGACCCAACTGCTGCCCTGAGTGAGCCGGTACAACCTATTATTTATTATGTAGACCGAGGCGCACCCGAACTGGTGCGAAACGCACTGATTGAAGGTGCCTCATGGTGGAGCCAGGCTTTTGAGGCGGCCGGTTATAAAAATGCCTTCCAGGTGAAGTTGCTGCCTGCCGATGCTGACCCGATGGATGTGCGCTACAACATGATCCAATGGATTCACCGTTCTACACGTGGCTGGTCATACGGCGCTTCCATTACCGATCCGCGTACCGGCGAAATCATTAAAGGGCAGGTGTCCTTAGGTTCCCTGCGCGACCGGCAGGACTTTCTGATTGCCGAAGGTTTACTGCAGCCTTACGAAGAAGGCAAGCCGCTCGACCCGCGCCTGATGAAGATGGTAACTGCCCGCCTGCGCCAGCTGGCTGCCCATGAGGTGGGGCATACGCTGGGTTTATATCATAACTATATTGCCAGCACCCAAAATAGGGCCTCGGTAATGGATTACCCGCCGCCAACCACCAGTTTAAACGCCGATGGAACAGTAAATTTGGATAATGCCTATACCAGTGAGATTGGCGGGTGGGATAAGCGGGCCATCATATACGGTTATCAGGACTTTTCGCAAGGTGCAAACGAGGAAGATGGACTGAAGAACATCATTAAAGAAACGCTGAAGCAAGGCTACATCTTTATTGCTGATGCAGACGCGCGCCCGGCAGGAAGCGCCCACCCGCGTGCCCATTTGTGGGACAGCGGTACGGATGCTGCCGATGAACTGAACCGCATTATGGCGATACGCAAACAGGTGCTGCAAAACTTTTCGGTAAAAGCCATACGGCCGGATGCACCGATGGCCACGCTGGAAGAAGTGCTGGTACCAATTTACCTGTTGCACCGCTATCAGGCGGAAGCAGCCTCAAAGGTAATGGGCGGTTTAAGTTATACCTATGCCGTAAAGAATGACGGGCAGATAATTACCAACCTGTTGCCTGCTTCCGAGCAGTGGAAAGCATTTAATGCGCTGATGGCAACCTTAACACCCGATGCACTGGCCCTGCCCGAAAAGCTGATTGCCCAGCTGCCACCCCGGCCGGTTGGCTATCCGCGTACGCGCGAACTGTTTAAATCTCGCACTGGGTTAACCTTCGACCCAATGGCCGCTGCTGAAGGTAATGCCGGAACTACCCTTTATTTCATGTTGCAGCCAGAACGGGCCGCCCGGCTGGTGGAATATCAGGCGCGAGATGCCAGTCAGCCCGGTTTGATGGCTGTACTTGACCGGATGACTGCCCAAACCTGGAAAGCCGCGCAACCCGCCGGTTACAAAGGGGAATTGCAGCGGCTGGTGAATAACCTGTACCTCAAACAACTGCTTACCTTAGCTGCCACCACACAGGCTGCCGAAAGCGTGCGGGGCATAGCCTTGCTAAAAATCAGTGAACTGAAGAAATGGATGAACAGTGCCTATGCCACCGCTGCACCGCTGCAAAAGGCAAATCTGTTATATGGTTTGCAGCAGATTAACCAGTTTGAAAAGAACCCGGACAAATTTCAGCCTGCACCCGAAGTGCCAATGCCGGATGGTTCGCCGATAGGTTGGGGTGAAAGAGATGTAAACTAACTTTTAAGACGCCATGAAAATAGGAAGTCATTTCGACCATAGGGAGAAATCTTCTTCAGGCGACTGGTATCCAGCAGAAGATTTCTCCCTATGGTCGAAATGGCTGATTTTATTTAAACACCGTTAAAATACTCACTCTACGCATTAAACTTTTAAGTTTGCACTCATGGCATCATCTTCTATAGTTACCGGCCTGATGGCTTATGGCATGTCGGGAAAAGTATTTCATGCGCCGTTTGTGCAGCAAAACCCGGGGTTTACGTTTAAGGCGATAGTAGAGCGTACCCGCAAGGAAGCCGCAGAGCGGTATCCGGATGTTATCAGCTATGATACTACCGAACAGTTACTGAACGATGCAGAAATTGAACTCATTATTGTAAACTCGCCCAATTACCTGCACTACGAGCAGGCCAGGGCGGCACTGCTGGCCGGTAAGCATGTGCTGGTGGAAAAACCGGCTACCGCCACGGTTGATGAGTTTAGGGAGCTAACCGAAACGGCCAGGCGCATGAACAAGCACCTGCTGGTTTACCAAAACCGCCGGTTCACCAGCGAATACCTGGCCGTAAAGGAGGTGATTGAAAGCGGCCGCTTAGGCAACCTTATTGAGGTGCATTTCAGGTATGACCGTTACCGGGCGGCGGTGGGGGCCAAAAAGTTTAAAGAGCAGGCCGCCTATCCGGCCAATGGGCTGCTGTACGATTTAGGCCCGCATTTGCTCGATCAGGCCATTAGCCTGTTTGGCAAGCCGGTGGCCTTTCATAAGTTTACGGCAGCGCACCGTATAGGTTCTGAGGTAAACGACTTTTTTACTTATCAGCTTAAATACCCTTATAATCTGGTGGTAACCTTAACGGCCAGCTTGCTGGCTGCTGCTCCGGGTATTTCTTATTTAATTCACGGTACGGCAGGTAGTTTTACCAAGGACCGCACTGATACCCAGGAGGCGCAGTTGCTGGCCGGGATGTGGCCTGATGATGCTGAATTTGGTTTGGAGCCTGAAGGAAGCGAAGGGAAATTGGTAACGGTACAGGGTGTGGATGATAAAATTACCGAACAGGTGCCCTGCAGCAAAGGGGAATATATGCATATATTTGATGCGGTGCATCATACTATCCGCAACGGAGCGTTATACCCGGTAACGGATGAACAGGTAGCCTGGCAACTGGAACTGTTGCAGGCCGATGATAACTGATTAAAACCATGAAGAGAATACTGTTTTTTTTAAGCTTACTTATGATTAGCGCCGGCTGTACACAGGCGCAAACTACCGCCCTTGCACGTGCCGAGCACATTCCGCCCTACCGTATTTTAACTACAGACAGTGTATGGGTAACGCCTGCACAAATCAAGAAAAACAAACCGGTAATGCTGGTTTATTTTTCGCCCGACTGCGGCCATTGCCAGCGGCTGATGTATGAAATGAAGCCGAAGATGAAACAGTTCGGCGATATCCAGATCGTGCTGATTACCTTTACCCAATACCGTTCCATTAAAGATTTTTATAAGGGATTTGGCCTGTCTGCTTATCCCAATATTACTGTGGGTACCGAAGGATATACTTACAAGGTACAGCAATATTATGAAATTAAAACCACCCCCTTTGTGGCCATTTATAGCCGTAAAGGTAAGCTGGTGAAAATATTTGACAAGCAGCCTAACGTAGATGATCTGCTTGCTTCGGTTAAGAAGGCATGATAAGTTACTGATACTGAAGATCTGTCTGTAATATGCTGGTGATACTGGCTTTGGTAATATAAATATTACCGAATAACGCCTTTAGCTTAGCAATAAAGTTACATGCTGCTTAAATCAAACGCCGCATAAAAGCCGATTTTTGCGGGATGATTTCTAAATTACTAAAAAGCATATTTGCGGTGGCAGCAGTAATGCTTTGCACCACTGCCTATGCCCAGCAAAACGCCGGAGGTACCATATCGGGCCGTTTAATAGATGCTGCCAACAACCAGCCGCTTGACTATGCCACGGTAGCTCTGATCAGCCGGCCTGAGAATAAGATTACCAAGAGCATTCAAACTGATGCTCAGGGCGCTTTTAAATTAAGTGGCCTTGCCAATGGCACCTACCAGGTACGGGTTACCTTTGTAAGTTACCTTACCTATACCAAAGATAGTTTAACCATCAGCGCATCGCGCCCTGCTATACAGTTAGGGACTATCCGTATGCGGCAGTCTAAGGGTACGCTTAAAGAAGTGGTGGTTACCGCACGCCGCAGCCAGATACAGTTGGGTACCGATAAAAAGGTATTCAGTGTTGACCAGAGTTTGGTAAGCCAGGGAGGCTCGGCAACTGATTTGCTGGCCAATGTACCTACCGTACAGGTAGACGTGGATGGCAATGTGAACCTGCGCGGTTCTAATAACGTGCGTATACTGATCAATGGCAAGCCTTCGGCGCTTACCGGTTCCAGCGTAACTGATATTCTGCAATCCATCCCGGCCAGTTCCATTGAAAATATTGAGGTAATTACCAATCCTTCCTCAAAATACGATGCAGAGGGACAGTCGGGTATCATCAACATTATCCTGAAAAAGAATGTTTCCCTGGGCTTTAACGGTTCGGCTTCAGCTACTGTGGGCACGCAAAATACTTACAACGGCAACCTGAATTTGGCTTATCAAAATTCTAAGTTCAACATCTTTGGAAACTACAGCTACCGCCGCGGCGACCGTATCGGCAATGGCTTTACCAACCGCATCATTACACGCGGCGATACCGTATCGCAGCAAAACCAGGTATCTGATCAGAAATTTTCGTTTAAAGGCCATAATATCCGTAGCGGTATTGATTATAATCTGGACAAGAACAACACCTTGAGTTTTTCCAATAACATCAACATCCGCGACCGCGACCGCTTCCAGAACGGCTCAACAGATACTTATCTGAATGGTGTATACTCACAGGTGCTGGGGCAAAACAACAGCAGTTACGGCTCAGGCACCAATCTGGATTTTAACCTGGATTATGTACACAAGTTTAAGAAGCCGCAGGAGGAACTGACCACCAACATTGGTTACTCTACAGAAAAAAATGACAATACAGATAACCTGCAAACTTCCCGGCTGTATCTTCCCTCTACCAATATTCCTTTTTACCAGTTGAACAATACAACCGGCCGGCAGCATAACCTGAATTTACAGGCCGACTATACCTTGCCGCTAAAGAATGGCAAACTGGAAGCCGGTTACCGTACCACCGTTAATCGTAATGCTAACAATTATGTGGTAGATACCCTTAATTATGCTTTGAACAGGTTTAACCCCTGGATTGACCAGACTTATAATTTTATTTATAAAGAGAATGTAAATGCGCTGTACACCAATTACCAGCACCAGTTCGGTAAATTTGGCGTACAGGCTGGCCTGCGTTTGGAAGATGCCCACATCCGTACCGAACTGCAAAGCCAGCAGGCAAATACCGGAAACAGTAACTTTAAGAATGACTATTTTCGTGTTTATCCAAGTGTTTTCTTAACCGATAAACTGAGCGAGAGCCAAACTTTGCAGTTAAGCTACACCCGCCGGGTAAGCCGCCCGCGCGACCGCCAGATTTCGCCGTTTCTGGACAGAAGCAACCCGCTTAACTTTCAGCAGGGTAACCCTAACCTGCTGCCGGAAGACATTCATTCCTTCGAGTTAAGTTATATTAATTACTTTAAAACACTCACCCTTACTTCATCACTGTATTACCGTTTAACCAATCAGAACATTCAGCAGGTAACGCAGCCTTATGTGAACAGTATTGATACTTCGTTCACTACTTTCCTTAATATCACTCATGCCTCTAACGCCGGTTATGAGCTGATTGCCAAGTTAAGTCCTACCAACGCCTTTGATCTTACCGCTAACGTAAACGTATTTTACCGCTACATTGCCGGGGTGCCTCAATATAATATACTTACAACATCAGGCTGGGCTTATAATGGCAACTTAACGGCCAATTATAAACCTATACCTAAGCTGGGCATACAGTTACGTGGCGACTACCAGGGTAGGCAGGTGATTACTCAAGGCTATATTAAACCATTGCTGGGCCTTGATGGTGCTGTGCGTTATGATGTTACCAAGGCACTGAACCTGAGTGTAAGCGCCCGTGATATTTTTAATTCCCGCCGCTTTAAGTCACAACTTGATTATACCGATGCAACGGGCCGCCAGCTAACCTCACAATACTCGGAGCGGCGCTTCTCTACCCGTGTGGTATTATTTACCGCAGCCTACCGGTTTGGCGGTAATGGCGCCAACCGCCAGCGCAACCGTCGCCAGCAGGATCAGGATTCACCGGATGATAACATTCAGCCAACTACTACTGTGCAAAACAATGCCGCCGGGGCGGGAGGGCCAAACAATAAGTAATAAATCATCATGTAAAATAGTTTAAAAAGGCGGTTCCTAAACAGGAAACCGCCTTTTTTGTAACTTTTAACGTTATTATTTAAGTTGGAAGTAATTTCGTTATGTGGTATAAATTGTTTAATTATAAAAACATTAGAAGTTGGTAATCCATTAATAAATGGTGAGTACGTTACATTTGATTTTTGATACATCTGCCCCATGTTAATATCCGAAAACCGGTTAAGTGATAACGCTTTACTGGCTATACTTGCATTATCTAAAGATGCCACCGGCATTTATACAGGCGAAGAGATAAGGGTGCAGTTTGCAAACGATGCCATGCTGGCTGCCTGGGGAAAAGACAGAAGCGTAATAGGTAAACCCATTGAAGATGCGTTGCCTGAACTTAAAGGCCAGCCATTTTCTGAAATTCTGAAAAAAGTTTGGCGTACCGGCGAAACTTATACCGGGCGCGGTACAGAGGCTAAACTTCAGGTGGATGGCCGTTTACAAAGCTTTGATTTTGAATACAGGGCCCTGATGGACGCGCAGGGTATTACTTATGCCATATTGCATACCTGTTGTAATGTAACCGAGCGCAGAAATGCAGAGCAAGCCGTAAAAGATAAAGAGCAGCAGGAGCAGCAACTGAATGAGGAGTTAAAGGCAGCCAATGAGGAGCTGCTGTCAACCAACGAGGAGATGGCGGCAGCTAATGAAGAGCTGAATACTTTAAATGCTGAGCTGCAGGTATTGGCTGAGCAACTGGAGCAGCTAAATACCCGGCTAACGATGAGTGAGCAGCGCCTGAGCAGTATGGTAAACACAACACCTATTGGCATGGCCGTACTCAAAGGGCGCGGATTAGTAATTGAAACGGCCAATCAGCCTGTGCTGGATATATGGGGCCGTACATTGGTACAGGTGCAGGACAGGCATATTTTAGATGTATTTCCTGAATTGGTGGGCCAGCCTTTTCCCAATTTGCTTAAATCGGTATTTGATACGGGCAAACCGGTAAGGTTTTCTGAACTGGCGGTACAGGTAAATCAGCCAGACGGTTCAATAAAAGAATTATTTGTTGATTTCAGCTATGATTCCCTGTTTGATCTGGCCGGCCACGTAGAAGCTATCTTGGTAAGTGTAACTGATGTTACGCCAGCTGTAATGGCCCGCCATAAAATTGAGGAGCAGAGTACCAAACTTAAATTGCTGAATGGAGAACTGGCAGCGATAAATGAAGAAATGCACGCAAATAATGATCAGCTGGCATTAGCACAGGAAAGCTTGCTGGCTTCAAATGCTAAATTAGTACAGGGAGAAGCCAACCTGCGCTTAACAGTAGAGGCAGCCAATTTGGGTACGTGGAATATGGAGTTAGCCACGGGTAAAATTACCATTAACCCTATCGGACTTAAGTTATACGGATTGCAAAATTTTGAAGCTATAACCTTAGAGGACGTATTAAATATTTTTGACCCGCAACATCTGCATTTGGCTAATCAGGCGTTAAGTAACGCTATAGCGCACAACCAGCCAACTGATATACAATACGAAATTATAAAGCCTGATGATGGGGAGCGCCGTTGGTTGCGTTCGGCTGGCGCAACTTACACTAATGCTGATACCGGCAGTAAGTGGTTCTATGGAGTAATAATGGATATTACCGGCCAGAAGCAGGATGAGCAGCGCAAAAATGATTTTATCGGCATGGTGAGCCATGAATTGAAAACACCGTTAACTTCGTTAACCGGTTACCTGCAAATGATGCAACTGAAAGTTAAAGATTCAGAAGATGGCTTTGTAATAAAAGCCCTCGAAAAATCATCCAACCAAGTAAAGAGGATGACCTCGCTGATTAACGGCTTTTTAAACTTGACCCGTTTAGAATCAGGAAAGATTTATTTGGATAAACAGCCATTTAACCTGGGGCAACTGTTACAACACCTGATTGCAGAAACCATTTACCTGCAAAATTCTCACCGTATTACCTGCGAGCCTTGTGAAGAAATTGAAGTGAATGCCGACCGCGATAAAATTGGAAGTGTAATTTCAAATCTGCTTAGTAATGCCATTAAGTATTCGCCCGATCATGATGATATACAAGTAAGTTGCATTATGGAGAGCGGAATGGCAAAAGTAAGTGTAAATGATCAGGGGATGGGTGTTAAGCCCGAAGATCAGGCCCGGCTTTTTGAGCGCTTTTACCGCGTAAGCAACTCAAAAACACAAACCATAGCCGGTTTTGGTATTGGCTTGTACCTTTGCGCCGAAATTGTTAAAGAGCATCATGGCAAAATAGGTGTAACCAGTATTGATGGCGAAGGCAGTACCTTTTGGTTTACCTTACCATTAGATTAAGCTATTGAATTAAACAACATACAATTATTAGGAAAGCAGTTTGCTATTATTATTTCATAGCTATTGCTTACTCTTCTGTACTTCAATTTATTAATCATTAGTTGCTGCATTATTACAGATAGTGGCAGGGTATTTGGGCATGAGTAATGTTACCAATATTCTCATTATCTACTTATGAAACCCTACAGCGAACGCGAAGTGCACAAGCGAAGAAAGCTCTTCAGGAAGCGGTTAAGAGCAGGAAAAGGCTATTCTGACTACGAAAGCACCGCAAGACCGGTAAGGTCGAGGTTAAGCAGGGGGGCTATTTTGCTGATGGTAATTGTAATTGCTGCAGTTTTTGCCATTGCTATTAAAACTAATTTTGGCGTACCAAAAAAGCCGGACGGCTGTTTTATTATTAACCGTAATGGCGAAAAAGAGTTCCGGCCCTGCAACCAATAGCTTATTTTCTTAATCATACCAAAGCCCTTTTAACATCTGAATAATTGTTAAAAGGGCTTTTTGGTTAGCGGCACAGGCAGGGTATGTAATATCTATTGTTCCTTCAACGCAAAAATATCACCGGGGTTCCACATTGGTTTTTGCAGGTTGTTAGCCACCATGTAACCAATTAAAAAGTTTAGTTGCGCATAAGTTGCCCCGGCATTAAAATCAAATATCCCGTTGATATCATCCTGGGGCTTATGATAATACTTCTTACGCCATTGGCCTACCATTTCGTTCAGGTTATTTTTTCCGTCTGGTGTTCTGCTGCCATATTTAATGTGCAGTGCAGGTATGCCCTGCAGTACAAAACTATACTGATCACTGCGTACAAAGCGGTTTTCTTTGGGTTCCGGGTCTGGCTCTACAGTAAGCTTTAAGTAAGCCGCTGCCTGGTTCACTTCATTTTGCAGGGAGGAATGCTCGGCACCTAAAGCGGTTATCGAAAGGAGCGGTGCAATAATAGTTGGCATATCGGTATTTACATCGGCTACTAAGTTTTTTACAGGAACAGTAGGCTTTTTAGCAAAATAGCCCGAACCTAATTCACCCAGTTCTTCTCCGGTTACCATCACAATGATGATGGAGCGTTTGGGTTTTACCTTCAGGTGAGCGTAGATGTTGGCAATTTGCAGCAGGCTGGCCACCCCTGAAGCATTATCATGCGCGCCATTATATATGGAATCGCCTTCCACCGGGCGGCCAACGCCCAGATGGTCCAAGTGGGCGCTATGTACCACGTATTCGTTCTTAAGCTTAGGGTCGGTGCCGGGTATTTTGCCAACTACGTTAAAGGCATCCACATCCTTAAAGGTAGATTGGTAGCTGGCCTGTACCTGCCCTTTTATTGCGGTTGACTGTGGAATACCATCTTTCAGGTTACTTACCACAGCAGGCACCTGCTTACCGGCTGCTTCCATTAAACTGCTGAAAACATGATAATTTATCATACCAGCCAGTTTAATGGCATTTGAGTAATAACTGCGTGATATTACAATGTTGCCTTCAGGATCGGCCACATTATAGCTGCCCCTGCTCTGGTTGGGTATGCGTGCGGCACTGTCGGCAAGGGCAATAAGTACACCCACTGCACCATGAGCCACCGCCGTTTTTTGTATGGTAAGTAAATCCATACTATGCGAGGCTTCGGAAGAGGAAAAGTTGTTAGGTGCGCCACGCACTACCACCACTACCTTTCCTTTTGCATCAATCCCCTGGTAATCGTCGTAATGCTGGCCGGCGTTGGTAATGCCATAACCGGCAAATACCATCGGCGCTGCTATGGTTACCTGTGGTTGCCCCGGGTTAGGGTATATCACCACGTCACGCCCATAAACAAGCGGTTCGGTACCGGTAAGGGTTAGCTGTGCGCCGGGTGCAGTGTAGGCCCTGCGCAATATCATCTTTTGTTGCCAGTTGCCATTATCGCCCGCCGGCTGTACACCATAGGCTTTCAGGCGGCCAATTACATAATCGGCCGCCATTTGGAAGCCCGGTGTACCGGGTTGGCGGCCTAATAGCTTATCATCGGCCAGGTAAGTAATATCAGTTTTCAGTTGGCTGGCATCGGCGGCCTTTAGTGCAGAGGCTACTGCTGGTGTTACTGTGTTTTGGCCATGTGCAGCCAGTGCAGCAATGCCTGATAATATAAATGTTAAAAAGGGTCTGAATTTCATAGTTTGACGTGTTAGGGAAAGATAAACATAATTATAATTTCTCGTTGCAGCTGAGTAGCTTAGGTGTAACAATACTGTTATAAAACACTAATAGAAAAATGACCTGTAAATTTTAAGTATTTTTCCGATAAGATTTATCCTTCAATTGATTATGAAAAGAATTGCCTTGTTCACGCTATTGATTATAGGCGGCTGGCGCGCCGGTGCTCAGGATGCGGTTAGTTATCAAACACCGCCTGCTGCTATGGCCGAACTGCTTTTGGCTAAACCTACCCCCGGTGTAAGTATTGATTCGAAAGGAGAGTGGATGATGCTCATTGGCCGTAACAGCTACCCCTCGGTAGAGGAATTGGCCCGCCCCGAGCTGCGTATTGCCGGTATGCGTATCAATCCGGCTAATTACTCACTCAGCCGGCAAAATTTTTCCAATAGCCTTACCTTAAAAAACATTAAAACAGGGCAAACGTATGCCATCACCGGGCTGCCTGTACCCTTGTACGCAGGTGCATTAAGCTGGAGCCCGGGCGAGCAAAAGATCGCTTTTACGCAAACCAACCCTAAGGGGGTGGATTTGTATGTTATCAACCTGCTTACCCGTAAAGCAACAAAGGTGAACAAGCAGCCGCTCAATACCGTTTTAGGCAGCGGCGTTACCTGGGCCGATAACAATACCTTGCTGTACCGCGTAGCCACCCGCCCGGTAAGTGCGGCGCCACCCCGCCCGGCAGTGCCTAAAGGCCCGACAGTGCAGCAAAATTTAGGCAAGGCCGCCCCCAGCGCCACTTATGAGGACTTGATTAAGACGCCGTATGATGAGCAGCTTTTTGAATTTTATGCCACCTCGCAACTGGTAGAAAATGTAAACGGTGCGGAGCGCCCTGTGGGTAAACCGGCTATTTACAGCAGCGTTAACCTATCGCCCGATAAAAAATATATGCTGGTGCGCACTATCCGTAAGCCGTTCTCTTATTTGGTAACAGCAGGCGGTTTTCCATCAGCAGTAAGCGTTACCGACCGTAGCGGCAAAGTGCTGAAAACACTGGCGCAGTTGCCCTCAAGCGAGGGCACGCCTTCAGGTTATGATAATACCCAGAATGTGCCCCGCGGTTTCGACTGGCGCGATGATGAGGCGGCTACTGTTACCTGGGCGCATCCGCTCGATAGTGGTTTGATTCGCAAAAAGGTAGATTACCATGATGCAGTATATGCCCTGAGCGCACCGTTTACCGGTGCAGAAAAAGAACTGTTTAAAACACAACTGCGTTACCGCCGCACACAATGGGGCAATGCCACGTTAGCTTTGGTAAGTGAGGGTATGCGCTCCAAACAGACCGAGCGGCTGGAATTATACAACCCATCCACCGGGAAACTGGAGAAAATATATGACCGCAACCAAACCGATAATTATAGCGATCCCGGCAGCCCGGTTACCGTAAAGAATAAGTACGGCAATGATGTGGTGTATGTGGCCGATAATGGCAAAACCTTGTTAATGAACAATACCACCGGTGCATCGGCTAACGGGGATTTGCCTTTTTTGGCAAAGTTTGATCTGGATTCGAAAAAAAATACCATCCTGTGGCGTTCAGCCAATGGCACCTATGAATCAGTAGTGGATATACTGGACCCGGCCCGGCTGCAGGTAATCACCCGCCGCGAATCGCCTACCGAAGCGCCCAATTATTACCTGAAAAATTTGGGTGGCGATATACAAGGTAAAACCCTCACTGCATTTAGCAATCCGTATCCGCAACTGGTAGGCGTAGCCAAAGAAAAAATACAATACAAGCGTGCTGACGGCGTAGACCTCACCGGCGATTTATACCTGCCTAAAGGCTATAACAAAGATAAAGACGGCCCCTTGCCGGTATTAATCTGGGCGTATCCGCGCGAGTTTAACTCTGCTGCCGATGCTGCACAGGTACGCGGCTCTAAATACCGCTTTACCACCATCAGCTGGGCTTCGCCGATATTTTGGGTAACGCAGGGCTATGCGGTGCTGGACAATGCCGAGATGCCCATTGTAGCTAAAGAAGGCAAAAAGCCGAATGATACCTTTGTGGAGCAGCTAAAAGAAAATGCTGAAGCCGCCATCAATAAATTAAGCGACATGGGCGTGGGCGACCGCAACCGGGTAGCCGTAGGCGGCCACAGTTATGGCGCTTTCATGACGGCGAATCTGCTGGCGCATACCAATTTGTTTAAAGCCGGTATTGCCCGCAGCGGTGCGTACAACCGTACCTTAACACCTTTTGGTTTCCAGAACGAGGACCGTACTTACTGGCAGGCTCCGCAGCTGTATTATGAAATGAGCCCTTTCAGCTATGCCGATAAGATAAAAACTCCAATTCTGCTCATTCACGGCGAGGCGGATGATAATCCGGGCACGTTCCCTATCAACAGCGAGCGCCTGTTTGCGGCCATAAAAGGTGCTGGCGGCACCGTACGTTTTACTTATCTGCCTTATGAGGCCCACAGCTATCGCGGCCGCGAGAACCTGCTGCACATGCTCTGGGAAATGAACCAGTGGCTGGATAAATATGTAAAGAATGCACCGGCAGGTAAAGCCGTGGCGCAGGTGAATTAAAGAAATAGTATGCAGATAGGTCGTTATGAGCGATAGAGAAGAACCTGTATAGGAAGTAGTAAAGCCAAATGTATGGGTTCTTCTATATCGCTCATAACAGCAAAATTTTAGGCCCGTTTAAAAAGTCTTCTTCACCTATTACCATACATTAGCCAGGTTTTTGGCAAAGCGCTGCAGCTTACCTACCGGTAAATTGCGCCAGAGAAGTGTGACAGATAGCGGTAGAAAGCCACTGGTAGGTGGCATTTTTATAATAACTCCGGTAAAAGGCCTCGGTATGGTAAAATGCATCATATAGGGGCCGGGCAGCAGGCCCGGGCAAAGTAGTTTCAGCGGTTATCTAATTGTTGATTTCAGTAAGGTGGCCGGCATCATTAATTAATGATGCAATAAATGTTACAGTGGTAACTGACATACAAGTATAGGCTTTGATACGCTATTGCAAAATTATAAAGTGTTTTATTAGCAGACAGTAACAGGCAGTAGTAAGATGCGCAATAGCAAATAGCTGGCTTAAATGTGTTGATTACGCTGAAATAATGTAAAAGTTGCTTCACCTGATTTGTGGCCTGCTATCCCGAAAAACGTTTGTATATTACCCTCTCAAATTTTTGTAATGGAAACTATACAGGCTGCACCGCTGATACAAATACGTAACCTTTCTAAATCCTATGGTGATAAAACGGTGCTCAAGCATTTAACACTCGATATTTTTCCCGGTCAGGTGATCGGTTACATAGGTCCGAATGGCGCGGGTAAATCTACTACCGTAAAAATCCTGACTGGCCTGATTCCGGATTTTCATGGCGAGGTAACCGTAAATGGGATCAACATGTCGGAAAATCCGCTTGAAATAAAACGGATGATTGGTTATGTGCCCGAAAATGCCGAGCTGTATGACGTGCTTACACCGATGGAGTACCTCGATTTTGTAGGTAAGCTGCAAGGTATGGAAGAAGGGCACCTGCAAGAGCGTGCCCGCCGCCTGCTCAATGCCTTTGGCTTGGGTAACAATCTGAACGACAGGATGGATACCTTCTCGAAAGGGATGAAGCAAAAGGTGCTGCTTATCTCCGGCATTATCCACAACCCGCAGATTATTGTGCTGGATGAGCCGCTATCCGGCCTGGATGCCAACGCGGTGATTCTGATCAAAGAACTGATTCAGCGCTTGTCGCAGGAAGGAAAGACGATATTTTACTGCTCGCACATGATGGATGTGGTGGAAAAGGTGTCCGACCGCATCCTGCTCATCAACAAGGGTGAGATTGTGGCCGATGGCACCTTTGAATCGCTTAAGCAGAACCACGCGGATACGCTGGAACAGATATTTGCCAAACTGACCGGCCGGGAAGAGAACGCCGGCGAAGCCGATGCCATTATTAACGCACTGGATTAACCTGCCTTACGCATGAATAAACTTTTCCTTAAACTCATTTCGGTTTTTTATCCCATGCTGCAAAAAACCGGGGTAGATACGGTGCAGCTCAACGAGATACTGCGCATCAAACTTTTGCTGGACAGCCGCCGGCCCACCACCTTCTTTAATCAAAGGAAACAGGCCTCAAAAAAAATGGGTAAAGTGGCCGAATCATGGGGAATCAACTTCTTCCTGATGCTGATGGGGCTGTTCATCGGCTTTATACTGATGGCCTTTGACCAGCCATTTTTAGGGCAAACCATCTACTTTACGGTGTTTATGGTGATGCTGTCGCTCACCATGATCTCTGATTTTACCGCCGTGCTGCTGGATACCCGCGACCAGTACATTATCCTGCCCCGCCCGGTGGACGACCGCACTGTTGCCATGTCGCGCATTATGCATATCGGCCTGTATATCTTCAGGCTGGCTATCTTTTTGGGTTTGCCAGGCATTGTGCTGATTGGGTTTAAGGATGGGCTGCTGGCTGCGCCGCTGTTGCTGCTGCAAATTATCGAGGCTACCTTTTTAACCGTTTTTTTGGTAAATATGGTGTACCTGGTGCTGATGCGCCTGGTAACCCCAGAACAGTTCAAGAGCGTGATCAGTTACTTTCAAATCTTTTTTTCGGTAGTCATATTCGGCAGTTATTATCTGCTGCCGCGAATGATTAATCTGGCCGATTTGAAAAATGTGCAAGTGATAAGCCACAGTTGGGCCTATGTGCTGCCTTCGGTTTGGATAAGCGCCCTGAACGAAGTGTTGATACATCCCGGCCGCTCCGATATTATTACCAGTTTACTGGCCATTGCCGGTATTACCGTGCCGCTGGCAGGTTTGTGGCTGGTAGCCAAAGTACTGGCCCCAGGCTTTAACCGGCGGCTGGCCATTACCGCCACTTCCGACAGTCAGCCTTACCGGCCGGAGGTAACCGGCAAGCCGGTAAAAACTGATTTCAGGGACAAGGTCGCTAATTTTTTAGCGTCCGAGCCAGGTGAAAATGCCGGTTTTAAGATTACCTGGAAAATGGCCGCCCGTATGCGCGAGTTTAAGATCAAGGTGTACCCGGCCTTTGCTTATGTACCTATCTACTTTTTGTATTTCGCCTTAAACAGTAAGGGCAGCAACCTGAACGACCGGTTTGCAGCCGTACAAACCGGCCGTAATTACATCCTGCTCATTTACTTGTGCACCTTTATTGTGTCGGTATTCCTGCAAAATATCTCCTACAGCGAAAAATTCAGGGCTTCGTGGGTGTATTACGCGCGGCCCTTAAAGCAGCCGGGCAGGGTGCTGGCGGGGATGTATAAGGCCATCATTGCACTGTACTTCTTTCCGTTCTGCCTGCTGGTGAGCATCGGCATTGTGGTAATATGGGGGCCGCAAACCATCAACGATATTATACTGGCCTTCTTTATCAGCCTTATTTATGGGTTACTTACGTCGCTGTTCGTGCTTAAAGGACTGCCTTTTTCCAAGCCGGTGCTGCTTAAACAATCGGGCGGGCGGGTAATCACCTCGTTGCTGATCACCAGCTTTATTGCCGCGGCAGGCTTCGCGCATTATTTTTTAATGCGTTGGGAAACGGTGATTTGGATACTGATCATCCCTGCCATCGGCATCTTCTGGCTCATGATGAACCAGTATGCCCGGCAATCCTGGGAGGGCATGGAGATGGAGGAGGATATTTAATATTCCTATCCTGTCTTCTCTGGGAAGATGAAACTACGGTCATAAAAAGCTATTAAAAGCCATAAAGTGCTAATAAAAGCTCATAAAGAGCTATAAAGTTCTAACAAGCATGGGTGATACTTTGAGTGGTTTATCCCTTATTCAGGTGTTCACGTTCACGGTGGTGTGAACGCGCGTGAACACCGTGAACACTGACAAACTATTGTCAGCAGCATGTACTCCTATTTGTAGTTGCAGTCTTTCGTTCCTCCCTCGGGAGGGTAGGGAAGGGTTTCTGCATTTGCTAAGCAAAATAAAATAAGTGTTCACTTCAGCATGTAAATACTTATTTTAATTTTTGGTGTCAATATCGCATTTTGAAAATTTTGTAAATTAAAAAATAAATTGAAATGAAAAAGCCCGGTGATTAGACTGCCCCCAAATAGTGTCTGACTTTTTGGGGGCAGTCTAAATTAGCAACCGGGCTTTTTGTTTAATTAACTTTTTGGCAGCTCAAATATTTAATGTAAAGGTATATAGTAATATTACGAATGAAACTTTTTCCAAATAGTATTGAGTGCTATCTTGCCTTTTGGACTTTGACTGAATGCCTCAATTTTTTTCAAATCTTTAGATGATACATCCCCTTTCAGCAACTTACATTCTTCAATAGAAAATTTTGCATCAACCTTCAAATCTTTGGTCTTAACATGGAAGTGCGGTGGTAGATGGTCATTAGAGTAGATATGCACTTCAATATCATCAATTGTTCGCACTCGCTGCTTTGCTGCTAAAGCTGGTTCCTCTAAATGCTTAATAATTTCGTTATCGTCAAGTAGCAAATAAGGAACTAATGTGTCTTTTAAAATCCTTTCTAAAATATCAGATGGCATAGCATAATAGGTTTATTAAAGTAAATATACACCTAATCCCATAAATGCATGAACCAGTAGGATATCAATAATATACAATCATTATAATTTATTTTTCAATTTACAAAACTTTCAAAGTGCGATATTGACACCTAATTTTTAGCGTACAAACCCTTCCCTGCCCTCCCGGGGGAGGGATAAGACACTATCAGATTTTTCAACACTTATACCTCGTCCTCCGGAGTGTGGTTGTCAGGTTAATCCTCCTTCGGTGGCGTACCCCTGAAGGTGTCTACCGTGCTGATACGCGCCAGTTCTACCGGCTTATGGGTGCGGGCCGATTCATAGATGGCTTCCATGATCTTATGATCCTGCAGGCCTTCCTCGCCGGGGGTATAAGGCGTTTTGTTCTCGATCACGCATTCTGAGAAATGGTCAATCTCCAGTGCAAACTGGTTCTTCTCCTGAATTTTGGGCTGCATCTTGTTCTGCACCCTGCCTTCGGCATGTGATACTTCAGGCATCAGGCCTTTGTAGGAGTAACCCGGGTCCATGCCGAACCAGCCGCCGTTATCGGCATAGCAGCGGTAATGCTTCGAATCATGCACGCCATAGCTGCAGGTACTGTTGGCAATGGCCCCGCTTGGGAAGAACATCTGGAACATTACCGCTTCTTCCACCTCTTTAAACCGGATATCGTTCGGGGTAGTGTAGGTGTGGGCGTTTACCATATAAGGCTCTTCGCCTAACAGAAAACGGTTGGTGTTAATGTTATACAATCCAATATCCGGTAAAGATCCTCCGCCTGCCAGCGCCTTTTTTAACCGCCATTGGTTGGGGTTACCAATGTTCTGCACATTTACCGCCGTAATCACCTTTACCTTGCCAAATTTTTGCTTACGGGTATATTCCATCATCTGGCGGTTGTTGGGTTCATACTGGATGCGATAAGCAATCATCAGTTTCTTGCCTGCTTTTTTACACGCATCAATCATGCGCTGGGCTTCTTTTGAGGAAGTAGCCATCGGCTTCTCGCACAGCACATGCTTACCGGCGTTGGCTGCCCTTACCACGTATTCTTCGTGCATACTGTTGGGCAGCACAATATATACCGCTTCAATTTCGGGGTTGTTCTTAATATCGTCGAAGTTCTGGTAGCTGTACACATTTTTAGGGTCGATGCCGTACTGCATGGCTACCTTACGCGCTTTATCCGCATCACCACTTACCAGGGCCACCGGCTTTGAGTTTTTGCAGGCGCTAAAAGCGGGCATAATTTCACCCAAAGTTAGTTCGCCCAACCCTACAATGGCATAGCCTGCACGTTTATCCTTAGGTAAAATGGAAGGATAAGAGGTGGCGGCGCCTTCGCTGGGCGCGTGCTGGGTAGGTACTTCTACCTTAATGGCATCAGCCATAGAGCGCGGCCCCGGCCCGCGACCGCCTGCGGTGCTTTGCGCACTGGCGCTTTCAGCCGATGCCAGTTCGCCGATTACGGTAGCAGCCAGCAAGGTTTTACCGGCATTGCCTATGAATTCGCGGCGGCTGTAGCCCGATAGCTGGTCGGCTGCGGAATGTAGCAGTTGGTTTAAATATTTCATGGGTGACGGTATTTCTTAATGGTTATTAAAGTTTCATAGTTTACACATTGGGTTTGAGGCTTTTGTTTTGAAGTTATAATTGAAATCACCTTAAATAGTCTTTCAGATGTTCCGGGGCATACAATGATAGGCTTGTAGGTTTTTTATAAATAAAGGAAAAGGCTCCTGTATGCTGCACAGCTTTTTCATTAACATAGGTTTTGCTTCGCTCGTACCAATGATAAAGGTCTGCCAGCCAGTCATTGCTTTGTTCATATGTTTTCAGGTAAGTGATGCGCTTGGACAAGTAAAGCAGTTCCTGGGTTACCGGTGCCTTCAGATACTGGGTTAGCCAAATCTGACGTTGTCTTTTAATGTGTACCAGGCAGCGCTGGACTGGCACATCAGGGCAAACCTTTCGGATCGCTTTGAGCGGCGCCTTATGACCGTCGCAGGTAATGCTGGCTATTTCCGCACTTAGCACTTTCAGGTTTCCAAATCCTCCCGCATTTACTCATAACCCTCTCGGCCGGTCAGACGGTAAAGCTGCGTATAGCGGATGTCATGATCATAATAAAGCACCAAACACAAATCATTTGGGAAGTAAGTGGCATCGATTAACAAGTGTGCCTGCACTTTACTTTTGATAGCGACCTCGGGCGCCTGTTTAAGGTAGTGCCTGAACAAGCGTTGAAGACTGCTTTGTGAAAGGCCGCTGTCCCAGATCAGATACTTGTAGACTTGCCTTTCGCTAACCCATTTTTCAAACTATACAAACTGGTTGTTTAAAGCAACCCGCGGATTGCTTCGGGTAAAAAAGATGCCACATGATTTACACTTAAACCGCTGCTTGCCCCAACCCATGACCAGCAAGCGTTTTTTTAACCTTTTTCATCAGGCAAAAAAGTCAATTGAAACCACTTTCAATTGACTTAATATAGCTCGTTGATTATCAATACGAATAATAGTGTCCTGCCAGCTATATTTGACCACTATATCCTATTTTAACCTGGCTAAGATGACCACAAGCGGGAGCTTGCGGCAGCGCCACAAAAAAAGTCTTTCCTGCACCTTGTTGCTGGTAGTTTCATACTACCCGGTTTTGGCAGCTTGAAACGATTTACTCCAGTTGCCGGTAATTTACACTTGCTCAGCATCTATTAAAAATTAGCGAACTAAATACACGGCCCTATACCATGTCAGCATCAAAGAAACCCAAGCAAGGCGGTTTGCCTGAAAACCTTAAACATGGTATCGAAGAGCTATCAGGCCATAGTATGGATGATGTAAAAGTGCATTACAACTCCGACAAACCGGCTCAACTCAAAGCGCTTGCTTACGTACAGGGCAGTGCTATTCCCATAGCGCCGGGGCAGGAAAATCATTTACCGCATGAAGCCTGGCATGTGGTACAGCAAAAGCAAGGACGTGTAAAACCTGCGGTGCAGGCAGATACAGATGCGCCGGTAAACCACAACGCCGATAATCAGCCCTGATCAAACACCAGATGAATATTTTATCAGGGCTGGCTCTTTACTGCTATCCTGTTATCTGTTTAATACCTCTGGTTCAGTTGCACGTGCTTTAACAAGGGTTTGGTTGTCGCGTGTGTTCTTCTGCACCGCAATGGCGCCAAACAGGGCCAGCAGAAAAGAGATGGCATAAAAGCCCTTCTCACTGGGCAGTATGGTGGCATTCCACAGGCCGATGGTTAACAGCACAATGCTCAGCAGGGTAGAAAACCAGCTGAGGCCGTAATAGATATCGGTTACGGGAATGCCCTCCAAGCGGTCGCGCACGGCTTTTTGCAGGGAGATTACGGAGAATAGGCCGTACATCAGAATAGTAAAATAATAGCCTTTTTCATTGAGTTGCATGGAGGCGGCGCGGGCCAGTCCGATCAGAAAGCCGGCCATACCTGCCCCTAAAGCAATCCACGAGGCGGCAATGAAAGCGTTTGAAGGTTTTTGGTTCATTGATGTAGTATTTATGGGGAAATAAACACTATTTTCTGAATAATCAAAACCAAATGTTGCCTTAGCTGTAAATTATTTTCCATATCTGTTTTACCTCTTATGCAACAATTCCTGTGTGGTAGGCTCACGTTTAAAACGCCTCCTGTACCGCCGGATGGCCTCCTGCAAAAACATTCCTTTAGAAGAGGCAGTGGGGTTAGACAATAAAGCACCGCCCTGTACGGTTGCCCCAATTACAATGCCTGCCGATATAAGTACCATGTTCTTGATAATATATTGCCCCAGTAGTGTAGGCACCAAAATGCTGTTCGCAAAGGTTTCATGCGGAAAAAACACCAAGGGAAGCAAAGTGCCCACCATTTGAAAGTATAACAGCACCAGTATAAAACTCAGCCATTTTTTCAAGAGCAGCCCTAACCCGATGACACATTCCCAGCAGGCCAGTATAGGCATAGAGACAACCGGCCCGATATGCCCAAATGATAATTTGGTAATCGTCCGGCCTGCCAGAATTTCGGCCGAGCTTACCCCATGAAAGAACTTAAGCGCACCAAACCAAAAAAATATGATACCTAATGATACCCTTAAAATGTTCATACCATTCCTCGCTTTCCATTCTGCCATTTTGGTTTCAGCTTTTACCGCAAAGGCTAAGAATTGGTGTATCATAATTTATTGTTATGCAAACATCTACGAAGTATAGCAATAAACAGCCTTAACTTTTGGTAAATATTATTTCTAATAAACTATCGCAGCTTTTCTTATTTGGCATATGTGCCTTACAAAACCGCACTTTAGGTTGTGTTTGTCCGGTTAAATGCATACACGATAAATTATTTATCTTTGCGCTCCATTTCTTTAGCTACAGGTCTAACCATGTCAACCGTTCCCCTACCCGATAATGAAGCACAGCGCCAGGCTGCATTACAAACCTATCATATACTGGATACGGCCACCGAAAAAGACTTTGATGATCTGGCCGAGCTGGCATCGGCCATCTGCCAAACGCCCATAGCTTTAATTGGCTTTGTAGATGATAGGCGCCATTGGTTTAAGGCCCGTAAAGGCACCGAGTTAACACAATCAGATAAAGAGATTTCCTTTTGCGCCCATGCCATTGCTGACCCTCAAGAGATTATGGTGGTTGAAGATGCGGCCGCCGACCCCCGCTTTGCCCAAAACCCGGTGGTAAAAGGGTTCAACCTTGCATTTTATGCAGGGGTGCCGCTGGTAAACAAGGAAGGGTTTGCGCTGGGTACGCTCTGCGTGTTTGACCAGCAGGCCAGAAGCCTTACTGCTGAACAGGAGGCCGCCCTTAAGATATTAGGCCGGCAGGTTATGGATAAACTGGAGCTGCGCCGGAAAATAATGGAACTGGAAACCGCAAACCAGCACATTAAAGAACTCAACCGGCACCTGGAAGCTAACAAAACCGAAATGCAGGCCATCGGCGAGGAAACTGCTGTAATAAATGAAGAGTTGCGCACCTCTAATGAGGAGATACTATCGATAAATGAAAATCTATCGGCACTGAATGAGGAAGTAACCGCTATTAACAACGAGCTGAAAGAAGCTTACCAGCATCAGGAACAACTGAATGATGAACTAACGAAAAATGAACAACAACTGCAGGCGGCGCTTGAGCAAACCAGCTTAGCCAAGCAAGCCGCGCAATTAGGCATGTTTGACCTGGATGTGGTAAACAACCAGCTTACCTGGGATGACCGGTGCAAGGAATTATTTGGCGTAAGCGCCGGCAAACAGGTAACCTATACCAATGACTTTGTAGATGGCCTGCACCCTGACGATAAAGGCAAAACCCTGCAGGCCGTTGCTGATGCCTACAACAAGGCGCTCACCGGCGGACGCTACGATGTAGAATACCGCACTGTAGGCACAGACGATAGAAAAATCCGTTGGGTGCGGGCTATAGGGCAGGTGCTTTTCAATGAGCGGGAGGAGCCGCAACGCTTTATCGGCACCGTAATCAACATCAGCAATGAGGTTGAAGCCCGCAACAAACTACAGGAAAGCGAGGCAGCCCTACAGGCAGCTAACGAGGAGATGGCCGTAACCAACGAGGAACTGCAAAGCACGGTTGAAGAACTGGATGCAGCCAGGCAACAGTCCAACGAGGCCCGCGAAATGCTTGACCAGGCCATCAGTTCGGCCCGGATAGGCACGTGGCATATTGATCCGGGAACCGGGGAGCTAACTTCCTCTAACCGGCTGAAGGAAATTTTTGGTTATTATCCTGATGAGCAAATGCCTTATGACGCCGCCATTAATCACATTACGGATGAGTACCGCGAGGTGGTGAACAGTGCAGTAAATGAGGCGCTGTCTAAAGGAGAAAGTTATGATCTGGAATATCCTGTAACCGGCCATCATGATAAAAAAATGCGGTGGGTACGCACCACAGGCCGGCTGTTTAAAGGAGAGGATGGCTCCAAGGATTTTCTATCAGGCATTGTACTGGACATTACCGAGCAAAAGCAGGATGAGCAGCGCAAAAACGACTTTATCGGCATGGTAAGCCATGAACTGAAAACACCGCTTACCTCCATGAACGGCTACATACAAATGCTGCTGATGAAGGCCAAACGAAACGAGGACATGCCAACTGCAAACATTCTGGACAAGGCCAACAAGCAGGTGGCCAAGATGACCACCATGATCAACGGCTTTCTGAATGTAACCCGCCTGGAATCGGGCAAGATATATATCGACCGCAAGGTGTTTGACATGGCCGAACTGGTAAAGGAAACAGAAGAGGAATTTATGGCCACCGTATCTTCGCACAAAGTGGTTTTTGCGTCTGTGGCTGAAACCTGCGTAGATGCCGACCGTGATAAGATAGGCCAGGTAATTAACAACTTTATAAGCAATGCCGTAAAATACTCGCCGCCCGAAAGCGCCATACAGGTAGCCTGCGTAACCCGCGATGGCATGGCCTATGTAAGCGTACAGGATGAAGGCGGAGGTATTGCCCCCGAAGACCAGGAACGCTTATTTGAGCGCTATTACCGGGTAAAGGGCGAACACACAAAATCCATTGCAGGCTTTGGCATCGGCCTCTACCTGTCTTCGGAAATCATACAGCGCCACCAGGGCCAGATCGGGGTAAAAAGTGAGCCAGGCAAAGGTTCCACCTTTTGGTTCACGCTGCCAATTACTGTAAAGGCATAGGTTACCAACTTATTATCCCTTCCGGAAATAAGCCGGGTATTGCGGCTTACTTACAGGAAAATCACCTGTAATTATTTGCCTGTTTTCACTTAAAAAGCCGGTTAGCACCATTAGTTACAGGCAAAGCATATAAAACCATATGGGGTAAATGATGTTAGCTTAATAAATCAACCCCATCATGAATAATTTTTTCCGGGCATTAATTGCAGGCTACGGTGCCAAAAAGCTGGGCGGCGGCTGCTTCTCTACCATCATTATATTTGTAGTTATCTATGTATTGTTAGGCAAATGCGGCAATAATACCCATGCTACCCCATTACATAAAAACATCAGCGCCAAAGCTTATACCTTGCCTGCTGCGCCTAAAGCACAGCTAAAGCGGTTTTAGCGGCCAAACGGTTGCAGTACACTGCTGTCTTTTCCCTGTAGTAACTGCCGGTAATTACTGAGTTTGAACCTTTTGCCCTGCAGTTGCATAAATTGCGGGGCTCATACCATGTTCAGCCCGGTTGGGCGGTGCAAACCGGTAAGCGGCGTACCGTTGGCGGCGTTCATCATGCTGCTGTTCATGTCCTACAAGGCATTCATTTTGGGCGCACTGTTGGCCGCGCAGATAACCACCAGGTTGGGCCGACTAATGTTGAGGTGGTTTATATAAGCTAAGAAAGCCTTCTTTTTGGTGGCTACCGGCTCTCCCCAAATTTCTTTATAGGTTTCGTGGTAATAAGTAATTTTACTTAAGGTAGAAATGGCCGGTTTATATTTATGCGCCAGCTTTTCGGTTAGGAGCCTTTAGTTCGTATTCTGCCTCATCCATCCGGTAACTGCTCCTGGCAAATGCTTCCGTATTTTGCGGAAAATAACTCACATGATCTACCAAGCCAGGTATGGCTGTGCGCCCCGTAACCGGCCGATAAAAATTTCTGTAAAAGCTGATATGGATTTAAACCTTTTAACCGGCTTTGCATCTTAAAAATAAGTTCTCATTCCCCTGATTAATGAAGTTGAAATTACTGCGCTTTAGCGCCCTGCTGTTAGCCGGGTTATTGTATAGTTCTGCGCTGCTGGCCCAGGGCTGGCGGCAATTAACCGTGGATGACTTTGGAGGGCAGCCGCCCGGCAGCAGTTCTGCCTACATTGCCTATACCAACTGCCAGGTGAGTTACAGCTATGATGCGCGGGTGCGCAACGGGCGGTATGTGCTTACCTTTTTTGTGAACATGAACATGAATCAGCAAAAATCGTGGATGAACAAGGCGCAGGTAATGCAAAGCGGTAAGCTGGAACAGGTACTGGCGCATGAACAGGGCCACTACAATATTGCCTACCTGGAACAGCAGGAATTACTGCAAGCCTTTAACCAGGCCAGGTATGGCGCTGATTACCAGCAGCAGGTTAATCAGATTTTCTCTTCCATTGACCAGAAATACCGTAACCTGAACCAGGATTATGAACAGGATACCATGCACATGCTCGACCGCGACGGCCAGAACCAGTGGAACGTGTGGTTTAAGCAGCAGGTAAACGCTTACCGCAACTATGCCTACCGGCAACGCCGCGAATGGTAATATACCTCTCCCCGGCCCTCTCCGAAGGAGAGGGCCGGGGAGAGGTATACTAAAACAGCTTGAAGCCTACACTTAATGCCCATAAATTTTGCCGCTGGCCGAAGGCCGGATTCAGTTTGGTAAGGCCGCCCTCATAGCGCAAATCGGCAGTAATGTTACCGATGTCTACCCCGCCGCCTGCCTGAAAGCCTAATGTACTGTTATTGTAATTACCAAAATCCTGGTAAGCGCCGTTTACATTGTCGGCAAAGTTTTGATTTTTGCTCAAAATGTAAGAGTACACTGGTCCGGCTACCAGCCGGAAGTTAACAGCATTAGCGCCAAAGCGTTTACCTAAAAGCAAAGGCACATTCAGCGTAGTGAAGGTCACCTTGCCATTGGTAGTGGTGGTGTTATTATTGGAGTTAAAATCAAACTTTCCTCCTTTACTGCCCAGGTATAATTCGGGCTGCAAATATACATCGGTACCTATTCGCCCAAAAATGCCCACCTGGTAGCCTGCCACACTGGACTCACTAATGTTATCGGTATTAATTTTAGAAAAATTAACGCCGCCTTTAATCCCCAGTGTGGTTTGCGCTTTGGCGCCTATGCCAAAAGCCGACAGCAACGCCATGCTAAACAGTAACTTTTTCATCAATTATTAAATTTAAGTGAACACGTTTGATGCAGCCAACCGGTACAGGTTTAATGTTAAAAACGCAATGCATACTGGTTAAGTGCAGGGCATAACGGTTTTTTTATATTTTTGCAGCCAAACAGCACCACCATCATGGCAGAGATTACCATCAGCAACAAAGACTGGCCCCGCATCAAGATCAAGCTTAAAAGAAAGTACAATCACCTGAATGATGAGCAGCTGCAATATAGTGAGGGGCAGGAAGACCAGCTGATTGACCGCCTTGCCCAACTGGTAGACCGCGACCGCACCTATGTTATCTTCACGCTGAAAAAAGCGTTGGTTAACATTGACAACAACCGGCTTTAATTGCTTTTTATGGCATTTAATGGCCATTAATAGCGCCTTATCCGTTCATATTTGCTCATAAACGGCAATAAAAGTTCATATTCGGCTAAAATAAGCACCTTTATGCCAGCCACCGACAGGCGAAAAATGCTTCTCCTGCGCTGACCTTAGCCGTTGCCGATGGTAGAATTGCGGCGCTCATTTCCGCTATATTTTGGCAAGAAATATCAGCTACAGGTAGAACAGTCATTGCAGTCGGCGGCTGCAAGCTACCCTTACCTCCTGCTGAAAAATTATTTGTGCTGCCCTGTTTCAAACCTGTACTAAAAGCCTTTATATTTAAGCCTTTACCCCCTTGAGTGTGATGAACAAAGTGCCGGCCGGAAATCCTTTAAAGAAATTGACCATTACTGCTGCTGCCCTGCTGCTGGCTGCCGGTTTGTGGAGTTTTGACGATCTGTTTGAAATATCCAAAAACCTGGATGTATTCGCCTCGGTGTATAAGGAGGTGAACCTGAACTATGTGGATGACATCAATACCTCCAAAATGATAAAAACCGGCGTGGATGCCATGCTGGACGGTTTAGACCCTTACACCGAATTTGTACCGGAATCAGAACTGGAGGATTATAAACTGCATTACATCAACACCCAGTATGCAGGCATTGGGGTAGGCATCTTTGTGCGCGACCAGAAGGTGTATATATCTGATATAGCCGAGGGTTACCCCGCCCAGAAAGCCGACATCCGTGCCGGCGACCAGCTGGTAAAGATTAATGATATCGACCTGATCGGTAAAACTACCGATGAAACCAGCCAGTTGTTAAAAGGCGGTAAGGGGGCGATGGTAAAGCTGCTGCTGAAACGCCGCGATGAAGCGCCGGTAGTAAAAAGCATCACCCGTGCCGATATACGCCAGCCTAACGTGTCCTATTATGGTATGGTGAAGGGTAACATGGGTTACATCCGGCTGGATAAATTTTTAGAGAACGCGGCTGATGAGGTAACTACCGCCCTTACCAGCTTACAGAAAAGCCACCCGCAGGGTATTATATTAGATTTGCGCTCCAATGGCGGCGGTATTTTGCAGGAGGCCGTAAAGATTGTGAACCTGTTTGTGGAGCGCGATGTAACTGTGGTATCGCAAAAAGGCAAGTTGCAGGATAAAAACTTTGTTTACCGTACCTTAAGCACGCCGCTGGAACCTAACCTGCCGCTGGTAGTATTGGTAAACGGCCGCTCGGCTTCGGCCTCCGAAATTGTGGCCGGCGCCCTGCAGGATCTGGACCGCGCGGTGGTGATAGGCCAGCGCAGTTATGGCAAGGGGCTGGTGCAGCAAACGTTCAGCCTGCCTTATAACAGCCTGGTAAAAATTACCATTGCCAAATACTTTATCCCCTCGGGCCGCTGTGTGCAGGCGCTGGATTACGCCCACCGCCGCAAGGATGGTAGCGTGGTGCGCCTGCCCGATTCGCTGCTGCACCCTTACAAAACCCGCAACGGCCGCGCCGTATACGATGGCAGCGGCGTCTATCCCGACCTGCCTGTTAAACCCGAACGCTTTGCCGATGTAACCCAGGCGCTGGTAGGCAAACTGCTGATTTTTGATTATGCCAACCTGTACGCGGCTACCCACCCTAAGGTAAGTGACATAAAAGCCTTTAATTTGAATGATGAGGAATACAATGCCTTTGTGAAATACCTGAACGGCAAAAATTACAGCTACAGCACCGCCAGTGATAAGGTACTGGCCGCCCTGAAAACCGAGGCTACCCGCGAAAAGCAGTTTAACGAGATCAAACCCGAATACGAAGCCCTGCAGGCCAAGCTAACCCAAAGCAAGGCCAACGATTTGCAGCAGCACAAACCCGAAATTAAGCAACTGCTCGAAAACGAGATAGCGGCCCGCTATTATTACGAGAAAGGCCGCTTCGAAGTAAACTTTAAATATGACCACGATTTGGCGGAAGCCGTGCGCACCATGCAAAGCAAACCCCGGTTAGACAGCATTTTGCACGGCACCGGAAACTACGGCACCATCGGCAAACCGCAGCCTGTACTGGCGGCGACTGCTACGATAAAGCAGCCGGCGGGATAGTTTAATGCACACATCTACCACTGCCCGCAGTTGAACACTAACTGTATCAAAAGCGTACACATACAATAATCGTTTTGCTCTTAATATTTTGTATTCCAATGCTTTAAGCAAATGGCACAAACACTGTACGTTACATACTGATAAACCTGTATATATGCTGAAAAACTACTTTAAAATTGCTTGGCGCAATCTGGGCCGCAACCTGAGCTTTTCTGTTATTAACATTTTAGGGCTGTCTATCGGTATGGCCAGCGCCCTCCTTATTTTGCTATGGATACAAAACGAGGTAAGTTATGATCGCTTTCATGAGAAAGATAACCGACTATACCGCATCAATAACCGGGATAAGTTTGATGGCGAACTTCATGCTTGGGAATCTACACCCAAAGTACTGGCAGGCACCTTAAAACGTGAATACCCGGAGGTAGAAGATGCCGCCAGAATATCAGATGTTTCCTTTCTGGTGATACAGGGGGAGAAGCGGCTTAATATGAGCGGTTACTTTACCGACCCCGGCTTTTTTAATTTGTTTAGTTTCCCGCTGGTGGCCGGCAAGCCGGATGCTTTAAATGCGCCCAATCATATTGTGCTTACCCAAAAATCGGCACAAAAGCTGTTCGGCGATCAAAATGCCATAGGTAAAACAGTTACTTTAGATAGCACCGCCCGCTTCACGGTTGCAGGTGTGTTGAAAGACTTGCCCAACAATACACGTTTTGATTTTGAATACCTGCTGCCTTGGTCGTACATGAAAAAGCTGGGCTGGGATGATGAATATTGGGGAAATAATACGGTAAGTACTTTTGTATTGTTAAAGCCGGGCATTTCGCAGGCCAGCTTTGATGTCAAAATCAAAAATACTACCATCAGGCATAATCCAACCTCGGCAGGGGCACCAGTTACCACGCAAATATTTACGCAACTGTACCGGGATACTTGGCTGTATTCAAAATCAGAAAAGGGGCAGTATGTGGGCGGCCGGGTAGAACGGGTACGCTTATTCAGCGTGATTGCTGCCTTTATCCTGCTTATTGCCTGCATCAATTTCATGAACCTAAGTACAGCCAGGAGCGAGAAGCGCGCCAAAGAAGTGGGTGTACGTAAAGTAGTAGGAGCACCTAAATCCACGCTGATTATTCAGTTTATTACAGAGAGCATATTGCTGTCCCTGTTTGCAGGCATACTGGCTGTTATTATTGTTTCCCTATGCCTGCCTGCTTTTAATGATTTGGTGGGTAAGCGGTTATTTATACCATTTGCTAACCCTTTGTACTGGCTCTTTGGTTTGGGCTTTGTGGCATTTACCGGTATACTGGCCGGCAGCTACCCTGCCTTATATCTTTCTTCCTTCAGGCCGGTTAAGGTATTGAAGGGAACTTATAAAGCAGCTAAAGCCTTGGTTACACCCCGTAAATTTTTAGTGGTTTTGCAGTTTACCTTTGCCGTAACGCTTGTGGTATGCACACTGATTGTAGTGCGGCAAATCAACTACGCACAGTCGAGAGATACGGGCTACAACAAAGACCACCTCATTTATGTGGGATTACAAGGTGATATCCTTAAGCATTTTGAAGCTATCAAAAACGAACTGTTAAGCAACGGAGATGCGCTTGGCGTAGCTAAGTCCATGAGTCCTATGACTCAGCGGTATAGCGATGGCTGGGGCTACTCCTGGAAGGGAAGCACAGCGGCCGAGAAAAAAGTAGACTTTGTGCGTATGGCGGCTGATAACAATTTTATCAAAACCATGAACCTGAAGTTAGTGCAGGGGCGGGATATCGACATTAAAAATTATCCGACAGATTCTACAGCTGTACTGCTTAATGAAACAGCTGTGAATATCATGCACCTGAAAAACCCGCTGGGGCAAACCATTATGGAAGATAAAACGCCCTGGCATGTGGTGGGCGTAGTAAAAGATTTTATATACGAGTCGCCTTACCAGAAGGTGCAGCAGATGATGATATTTGGTCCGAAATCATGGTTTACAGTAATGCACATCCGCCTTAACCCAAACCGGCCTGTGCAGCAGAGCCTGGATAACATTGGTAAAATATTTCAACGGTATAACCCGAAATATCCTTTTGAATATAAGTTTGTGGATGAGCAGTATGCCCGTAAATTCGAAGATGAAAAGCGGATAGGTACATTGGCAGGGCTCTTTGCCGGCTTAACCATCTTTTTATCTTGCCTAGGCATATTTGGCCTGGCCGCGTATATGGCCGAGAACCGTATTAAAGAAGTAGGGGTACGCAAAGTGCTGGGCGCTTCGGTAGGCCATATTACAGCCCTTTTATCAGTTGATTTTTTAAAGTTGATAGCGATTGCCATCATTATCGCCTCGCCTATTGCCTGGTGGGCTATGTATACCTGGCTGCAAACGTATGATTACCGCATCAGCATCAACATCTGGGTGTTTGTGGTAGCAGGCCTAGGAGCTGTAGGCATTGCTTTATTTACGGTAGGCTTCCAGGCATTTAGGGCTGCTATAGCCAAACCGATAAAAAGTTTGCGAAGCGAATAGTTATATAAGTTATCTATAAGATATAAAGTATAGCAATGTATGCTCTGATGATGTGCAAAAGCCGTTACCAGATATCTGTATAACAGCTTTTGCTATAAATTCTTTAATTATATCGTCCGCTTATCTGCCGTTACGTAATCTACCCGCATCATGGTGCGGGTAAACAGGTCGCTGCCGCTGCTGTTAGAGATGCCCGCATTGATATTGATACCTACATTGAGGTTGAAGATGATATTGTGCGGCCTGTAATTTATTTTTTAAAAAAAATAAACAAATATTAACTATTAGCTATTGTAAAATTGAAAAATAAAACATTAGCTTAGCACTTTGTAAAAATTAAATAATGAACATTTTTGTAGGAAGCCTTCCCTATCGTTTAGAGGAAGCAGATTTGAAAGAGCTGTTTGAAGCTTATGGCGAAGTAAGCTCTGTGAAATTAATTACAGACAGAGAAACAGGTCGCAGCAAAGGCTTCGGCTTTGTGGAAATGGCGGATGATGAGGCAGCTCAAAAAGCTATCCAGGGTCTGAACGGTAGTGAAATCAGCGGTCGTGCTATTGCAGTAAGCCAGGCTGAGCAGCGCAAACCAAGCGGTGGCGGTGGTTTCGGCGGCGGCGGCAGCCGTGGTGGTGGCGGCGGTAGCCGTGGCGGTTACGGCGGTGGTGGCGGCAACCGTGGTGGCGGTGGTGGCTACGGCGGCGGAAGTAACGGCGGTGGCGGTTACTCTAAAGGCGGAGACAGCAGCAGCAGAGGCGGTCGCTGGTAATCAGCCCCGCTCTTTCACAATATTAACCCATATTAAAAAGCGCCGGATAGCATTACCCGGCGCTTTTTGTATGCTGTGCCTGCTATTACTTGTAAAAAGCAGCCGCAAATGTAAAGCGGTGTAATTATTTTTGCCCCGGCTGATTACCCATTAATTTGAACCGGACTATTGCCATATTGCTTTTGAGCCTGCAACTGTATGCCACAGGCGGCTATGTAGCCCTGCGGCAGTATATGGTGAACCGCAGCGATGCATTTTTTAATGCGCAGGCCGCTAAAGATCAATATTGCAAGGCCGACTTATTTGAAGTAAAAATTCCGGTCAGTTTTTCCAATGTGCAGAACTGGACGGATTATGAGCGCATCAGCGGGCAAATCCGTTTCCAAAACAATGTATACAACTATGTGCAGTTGCGCATAACCCGGCAGGCTTTGTACCTCAAGTGCATCCCTAACTACCAGGGTACCCGGTATACCAATCAAAACGTGCTCAGTGCCAACCCAATTAAAGATATTCCTGTTCCTAAAAAAGAGCATGTGCCTGATGCCGGCGTATTGCTGATTGCCGGCCTGCCTTTAAGCTTGCAGGCTAACCCGTTGCGGGCCATCGTTATTGATTATCCCTTATCGGACATCCCGGCTTACCGGCAACCTGCTGCCGACCGCGCCATAGAAACGCTGAAGCAACCTCCCAGATTTTCCATCGCTTAATCGGGTGAACAACTCAAAATTATCCTGTAAGCAGCAATAGCATAAACTCTTACAGCAGATAGTGATAGTGCTGTTCTTTACCTGCGCCTTTATTTCTTTTTAAATTTGCATGCTGCTTTTCACCATGCAGTATACTCATTACTTATTACTACCGTTTGCAGTTTTATAAAAAGCTGTAAGCCGACTACATTTTCTTTAACAACTATGAAATTTAAGCCGACCACCCTATTGCCGGTTTTGTTAGTTACTGCAACATATATCTTGCCTGTACAGGCACAACAGAAAAACAAGCGCGATACTACCGTTACGCTCGATAGCGTGCTCATTCGTGAAAACCGCCCGAAACACTTGCCCGAGGTAAGCGGCACCTATATTTTTGCCGGCAAACGTACCCACTTAATTACGCTATCGCCGGGTACGGCTAACCTGGCTAATAACAATGCCCGCATGCTCTTTGCCACTATTCCGGGCGTTAATGTATGGGAAATGGATGGCGCCGGTACACAAATTAATATTGGCACGCGCGGTACGGATAGCCACCGCTCCATTGAAACCAATATGCGGCAAAACGGCTATAACTTCAATTCCGATGTATTCGGCTACCCTGAGGCGCATTACACGCCGCCTATGCAGGGTGTGAGCCAGATACAGGCGGTACGCGGCTCGGCCGCCTTACAGTTTGGCAGCCAGTTTGGCGGCATGTTCAACTTTAAAATGAAGGAGGGCGATCCGGATAAGCCATTTACCATTGAAAGCGAACAATCCGCCGGGGGCAGGCGGTTCTTTAATTCTTACAATGCAGTTGGCGGCACGGTGGGCAAAATTAATTACTATGCCTATTACAGCCAGCGCAGCGGCGATGGCTGGCGGCCAGACGCAGCCTTTAATTACAATGCCATGTATGGCCACCTGCGCTACCAGTTTAACGGAAAAGGCAGCATTACCTTTGAGATTTCGCGAATGAACTACCGGCAGCAGATAGCCGGCGGCCTTACCGATGCCCAGTTTGCAGCCGATAACCGCCAGAGCACCCGTTTCCGTAACTTCTTTAGTCCGGAAATTACGATACCTGCGCTTATTTTCAACTATAACTTCAGCCCCAACACCAAACTGGAAGTTACTTCGCACGTACTGTTCGGACAGCGTAACAGCGTGCAATTCCTGAACACGCCCAATGTGGCGGATACCATCAACACTTCCCTTAAAAGTTACAACCCGCGCCAGGTAGACCGCGATTATTATTTGGGCTTTACCACTGAGGCACGCCTGCTGCACACCTACCACTTAGGTAACCTGCAAAGTACCCTAACCGGCGGACTACGCTTTTTTACTCAGGAGACACGCCGCAAACAAAAAGGCCAGGGTACTACCGGCGCTGATTATGACTTAACCTTAACCCAGCCTTATGGTATCGACCTGAATTTAAACACCCTGAACTATGCTGCCTTTGCTGAAAACAATTTTCAGTTCACGCCGCGCTTTTCGGTAACACCGGGTGTACGGTTTGAGGTGATCAATACCACTACCGAAGGGGTAATTAATAACCGCCAAACGCCGATATCCTATAAAGGTAACCGCAGCTTCCCGTTGTTTGGCACCGGGCTGCAATACCAGGTGAGCGGCAGCAGCCAGTTATATGGCAATATTTCGCAGGCTTACCGCCCGTACATTTATGCCAACGTTACCCCGGCCGACCAACTGGCTATCATCGACCCTGATTTGAAAGACAGCAAAGGATACAACATTGATTTAGGCTACCGTGGCAACGTGCAAAACCTGCTGAACTATGACCTGGCTGCCTATTATGTATATTACGGCAACCGGGTGGGTACGTTAACACAAGGAAATGTTACCGGTACGGGTATGCACCAGTATACCACCAATATCGGTAACCTGGTGTCAAAAGGTGTAGAAACTTATGTAAGCCTATCGCTGCTGCGCTTATTTAACCCTGATGCAGGCAGTGATATTAGGTTGTTCAACTCGCTGGCGCTCGACCGCGCCCGTTATACCAGCGGCATGGTAGGTTTAGCCAATACCAATGTAAGCCTGGTGGGCAAACGAGCCGAAGGCACACCGGGCATTATTAACCGTGGCGGCATCAGCTACCTGAACCGCCATGTGCTTACTACCCTGCAATATAGCTACGTAGGTAAAAATTACAGCGATGCCAATAATACCGTGTATACTACTACAGGTGCAGCAGGCATCGTACCGGCATACCATGTGTTCGACTGGGCGTTCAGTTACAGCTTTTTACAGCATTACCACGTTACGGCCAATGTGAACAATATATTTAACGCCAGGTATTTTACCCGCCGTATCAACATGTACCCCGGCCCCGGCATACTGCCTGCCGATGGCACCACGTTTAATATCGGCTTAGGGTTGAAGCTGTAGATATATCCAAATAAAATTGTCATCCTGAGCGCAGCGAAGGATCTGTAAGTTTGCTATGATGCTGTACAGATCCTTCGCTGCGCTCAGGATGACAATTTATAAAAGAGTGGGCAGGTGCTCTTACTACCGTTCCAGCTTAGGTACCCGGGTAGGTGTATCTTTACCGTTCACGATGCTGCGTGAGCTAAGGGCAATGGCGCGGATGGTGGAAGTGATATTGCCTACATCCAAAGTACTCAATTCATCATCAACGGTGTGGTAATATTTGTCGATGTCAATCTGGTCGGTAGAAATGGTGTGTGCAGGCACGCCTACACGGGCCAGTGAGGCATTATCGCTGCGGTAAAACAGGTCTTGCTGCGGGTAAGGGTCAGGATAAAACTTAAAGGTGGTACCTTCCAGGTTCTTTTGTAATATCTTACCAAAATCCGACCGCTCATAACCGGTAATAAAAGCCGAGTTGGTGCCGAATTTAGAAGCCTTGCCAATCATTTCAATATTAAACATAGCCTTCACTTCATCGGGCTTTACCTGGGTAGCAAAATAGGTGGAACCATACTCGCCGATCTCTTCGGCGGTAAAGGCTACAAATATTAAGGTACGGGCGTTGCTGTTTAACTTTTTATAATATTTAGCTAAAGTAAGTACCGCCGTAGTGCCCGAAGCGTCATCATCAGCACCGTTGGCAATACTATCTCCGGCTACGGGCGCAATAATACCTAAGTGGTCATAATGGCCCGAAAATACTACATACTCATTCGGCAGCGTTTTACCGGGGATAATGCCGGCAACATTAAATAAAGGAAGCTCTTTAGTTTCGGCTTCAAAGGTTACCTTCAGCGCAGTTACCTCAGCGGCATCACTCACAGCAAATACTACACCCGGGCGTTCTGCCGACTTCTTAAAACCTGTACTGCCTTGCATGGCACGCCCTTTTATACTTTTGTAAACCTTTGCAAAGGTAGAATCGGTTAACAATTGCGGACTGATCAGCACCAGCGTTTTCTTGTCCGCCCGGGTAAGTGACCGGTAATTCTTACTAAAATCGGCCATACTGCCCATTTTTATCACCTGCACATCTGCCGGACTGTTCCATTCAAACGAAGTATTACCCATTATCACCAGATTTTCGGGCGAAACAACAGTGCCATTGATACTGGCCGACATGCGCAGCGGCGCGGTACGCAGCATAGTGAAGTTCTGGCGGTAGCCGGTATTGCCGGTCATGGGCTGCAAGCCTATCTTTTTGTACTCGCCTTCAATAAACTGAGCCGCCTTTTCAATACCCGGCGTAAAGGTGGCCCGGCCCTGCATATCATCGGCGGTTAAGGTTTTGATAATGCGCTCTACATCTTTCTGCTGTATCAGCTTGTTTACATCCTGGCTAAAGCCCTGTAATGTGGCTGCCGCCAGCAGGGCTATGGTAGTAATTTGTTTTTTCATATAATGTAAGGTTCGCCCCCTAACCCCCTGAAGGGGGAATAGGAGTGGCTTATTGCTGTTTTTGAATTACTTTATTTTACTTGTTTTGCACCTATAATAAATATACATATTTCGCTTCTGTTCCCCCTTCAGGGGGTTAGGGGGCAGCTACTTCACCTTTGATTCCAGCCATCTTTTCCTGAAATCCAGCTGGGTCGGGTTCGGTGTTTTGCCGGCTTTTTCATAAGTTACCACTTCTACCGCAGGGTTTTCTTCCAGCGTTACCGTAGCGGTATGGCTGCCTGTACGGTTTTTGTAGGTAACGCCGATTGATTCGCCCGGCCTTTTACCCTCAATGGCCGCATTTAAGTCCGGCAGATTTTTAATGTCCTTGCCATCAGCTTTGGTGATAATGTCCCCTGCATCAATACCGGCCTTGTAAACAGGCGTACCCATTACGGTGCTTGAAGTAATGGCAAACCCTTCAGTATCTGTATTTGTACGGGCCTGTCCGGAGCGGCCGCGTGCCTGGGCGCCTGTAGCAAAGCCTATCCACCCTTTACCGGGCTGGGCTTTGCGTAATTCTAAACCTGCGCCAGCCAGCAGGGCCGCATAATCGTTCTTTTCAACACCGTTAATATAACGCTTAAAAAAATCGGCAGCGAAGGCCGGTTTGCCGGTATATCTGGCCAGCACGTTCTGCAAATCAGCAATGGTATACGGCTTCTCGGGCTTACCATGGGTGAGCCATACCTGGCGCATATAACCGTCAAGCGTTAAATTAAATTCGCTGCGCAGGCGCAGATCCAAAGCCAGTGCGGTAGCTCCGCCATACGTATAATAGCTCAGGAACATATTGGGCGTATTATTAGGGTCGATAGATACGCCTGCATCCGCAAATACTGCGTAGCGGCTCGCTTGTGCCGGACTATAACGCTTAGCACCCGGCGAGTTCAGCACTGCATTAACTAAACCGGTAAGGGTGCGGGTATATTCTTCGGGCGTATCAAAACCGGCACGTTCCAGCAGCAGGCCGCCATAATACTGGGTAAAGCCTTCGGCGAACCAGAGCTCATTGCTCATGTTGGCATGCTCAAAGTTAAAAGGCTCCAAAGTTTTAGGGCGGATACGCTCTACATTCCAGCTATGAAAATATTCGTGCGAGAAAGTGCCCAGCAGTGCATCCTCCCTGCCCGCTACCTGTGGTGCAGGCTGTACAATTACTGTAGAATTACGGTGCTCCATACCATCGCCGCTTACGGTAGGATAAACATCCTGCAGAAAGGTATATGTACCGTAATCATATAACGGCAACTCTCCATACACCGCTTTAGCTTCCAGCACTACCTTTTGCACTTTTTTGGCAAAATTATCAATGGTGGGCTGGTCATCATCGCTGTGGGTGGTAAGGCGTATGGTTTGCACTTTGCCGTTGGGGCCGGGCACCGTCCAGCTGCTCTCTTTATAGGCAGATAGCTCGGTAGGGCTGTCCATCATGTACTGCAGGTTAGGTGCGCTGTAAACGTTATCGCCTTCGGGATGCAGCTGCGTAGCTACCTTCCAGCCGTATTTATCCAAATCCTGAAACTCGAATCTTAGCGGGCGGGTTTCCTGCCCCGGCACCCACATAAAGGCGGCGGGCATATTCAGGTGGGCATGGCTGGGGTCAATGCTGGCATAGGTACCGTCCGTCCAGTTGCCGAACAGGGTATAGCTGATTTTCACCACGCTGCCGTGTTCCTGCACTTCGTACACATCACCTTCCACCTGTTTCAGTTCGAGCGGGCTGCCATCGGCATTGGCGGCCCTTACACTGTATACATTCTTGCCAAACTCATGCGTGGCATACCGCCCCGGCGATGACCGGCTCATGCGTACCCGGAACTTGCCACCCGGCGCCTGCGGAACGGTCATTTCTATTTCAGCCTCATGATGAACCGCATTGGGAAATGAAACGCGGTAGTAAATGGCCTTTTGAACAGTTTGACCAAATGAAGCCGCAGAAAACAGCAGGCAAGCTGCCGGAAGCCATATCTTTTTCATGTAAAGCAAGCGTAATTAATGCGCTGAAAATACAAAGGTTTTTCGGGATAAAAGAAGGAAAGACAAAGGGTAAAGGAATTTACAGACAAAAACCCTGAGCGCAAAGGCAAAGCAGAAAAAGATAAAGGCTATGCCTGTTTGCGCTTTACTTGAATTCCTTAATCCTTTCCCTGCATTATTCCTTCGGCTGTCATCCTTCATTTCCAATAAATACTTATGTTAGCCCCGATGAACAGCTGGTTAAAAAATTATAAAGGCATTTTGTGGCTGCTGGCGGGTATTACCGCCGGCAGTATAGCCGGCCTGCTGCTGGGCAACCGGGTAACCCTGCTAAAGCCCGTTGGCGATATATTTTTAAACCTGCTGTTTACGGCTGTTATCCCGCTGGTATTTTTCGCTATATCGTCGGCCATTGCCGGGTTAAATGGCACCAAGCGCCTGAGCCGTATCATGGGCACTATGGCGCTGGTATTTTTAGCCACTGTGCTGATGGCTGCACTGCTTACCCTGTTAGCCGTACATTTGTTTCCGGTACATGAGCAGCTGGCGGCAGCCAGCCGGCTTACCGAACTGCCGGTCCGCAGCAACATCGGCGACCAGATCACCTCCCTGTTTACCACCAGCGAGTTTTACGAATTACTGTCGCGAAAGAATATGCTGGCGCTCATTATCTTTTCGCTGCTGATTGGCTTTGCCACGTTACGTGCCGGCGAGAAGGGCGCAGCTTTTAACCGCTTCCTGCAAGCAGGTAACGAGGTGTTTGGTCAGCTGTTCGTGCTGGTTATGAAATTAGGCCCCATAGGGCTGGGCGCTTATTTTGCCTACCAGGTAGGTGTTTTCGGGCCGCAATTGTTTGGCACTTACGCCCGGTCATTAAGCATATATTATGGCGTAGGCGCAATTTACTATGTGGCGTTTTTCAGTTTGTATGCATTTGTAGCTGGCGGCGTTAACGGCATTAAAACATACTGGAAAAACAACATTGTACCATCCGCTACTGCGGTAGGCACCTGCAGCAGCATTGCCACTATACCTGCTAACCTGGAAGCCGCTAAAAAAATGGGCGTGCCCGATGCCATTGCCAGCGTAACCATTCCGCTGGGGGGCACCCTGCACAAGGATGGTTCCAGCATCTCCTCCATCATTAAAATGGCGGTGGTATTTGCCTTGTTTGGCAAAAGTTTCGACAGTGCCGGTGTGATTGCCCTGGCCCTGGGCATGACGGTATTGGTAAGTATGGTAGAGGGCGGCATTCCGAACGGCGGCTACGTGGGCGAACTGCTGTTTATCTCGGCTTACGGCTTACCGCCCGAAGCGCTGCCGCCAGCCATGATTATCGGCACACTGGTTGACCCAATGGCCACCTTGCTGAATGCCACCGGCGATACGGTAGCCGCCATGCTGGTTGCCCGGTTTACCGAAGGACCGGGCTGGATGAACACAGCACAACAGGAAGACCTGGTTAAATAGAAAAAGCACCTGCTGTTACAGGCGCTTTTTTATGGGATACTATCTAAATTATTTACTGAACACTTACACCCATATCAGCAGCTATAGACTGTATAGAAGCCAGGTGTGCCCGCAGGGTAGGCAAAGTTTGCTCGGCATACTTCTTAATATCCGGATCAGCTGAATTGAGCTGCGCGTTTTCAAAAATCTTAATCGTGTTCTGATGATCTACCACCATCATACTAACATAGTTTTTGTCAAAAGCGGCGCCGCTGGTATTAGCCAGCATAGCAGGTGTAGCTAACTCGGCACTGGTAGGCGCAGGTATGGTATAACCTTTGCTTTTGGCCAGCGTTCTGAGTTTGCTGTTGGCCTTGGTATGGTCGGTTACCATTTTAACTCCGTAAGCCTTTACACTAAAACTTTTGGCTTTGCGCGCCGCTAACTGTCCGCCTTTTATCTCTTTAAGGCCGCCCAGGTTGGCATTACGCAAAAAGTTGGTAGTTACTGAATCTGGCGTACTGGTTTGGGCTGATGCCAGCTGGCAGGTTAAAATTACCGCCATTGCAGCAAGTAAGATTTGTATCTTTTTCATAAATAATAATGTTTGATAGTTATGCCGCCAAATTTCGGGCCACGTTAACGTACCTTAGGCTGAGACTTATTATCTTCAGGGGAATGATGATCAGGCTCGGTTTTCACAGTGCCTCCTGTATTTGCTTCTGCCTGTTTAACCTCATCCTTTTCACTTAACGGCCCTTCTGTTTTCAAATCTTCATCTGCTGCTTTTGTTTCCGGATACTTCTTTTCGGTGGACATATTCATGACACTTGAAATTATATGAGTAACTATTTAGATAATACGATAGGCGCTGTGCTGGTAACCGGCACGTAATGATAACTCCCATAGCGCGGTATTGGTTTTATGTAAAACACGAATCTGTAGTATTAAGTAAAATTATTTTTAACAGCCTTATGTAACACGGTTGAAAGCTCAAAATTTAACTGATATGAAACTTTTTTGTGAGTATGGCTGTTCTCTTATTAGCTTAGGCGCAGTGTACGCATAACGGCTGTTTTGCTATCAGCATTGTATTTCCAGGCACGTTATATTAACTCTATTTATCAAATATCAAAATGACAGCTCCTGAAACCTACATACCTACCGGAACCGAATTAAAAGTAGTTACCCCGGTAACAGAACCGGCTATGCACGCCGTACCCGGCCACGAATTATTATCAGAAGTCCTTTCTGCGGCGGATAGCTCAGCAGCAAAAAAGTTTTCCATCAGTTATTTTTATAAAGGAGAGTTTTATCATACCCAGGCAATACAGACAGGTACAGGTGTTCATGCCTTTTATAAGGTGGTGTTAGGCAGTAAGGTATCAGGATTTAATACTTTGTGCTGGATACAAAAAAGAGAAGATCACTGGGCTGTTTTATTAGGCAATAACATAAGCGATGATTTGCTGCACGCAATAGCTGCCGCCATTGAGAACAGATAACATTCAATATCTATAAAATAGCAAAAGAAGGTAATTAACTGTCTTACTATATACAACGGGACAAGAGGAAAGCCTACAAACCGTTTTTCTGGCTGAGTCTGTCTTTGATTTGCCGCCAGGTAACTAAATAAATATTGTTTTTCTTTAAAAGTTTAGCGCACTTGCGGCTTGTAAAGAAATTATAATCTTTCTGACGCCAGGCTGCACCCCACCCTTCATGCTCAATGGTTACTGCCTGCATTTCGGCATCATCATAAGCAGTATGCAGAATAAGGTAAGTAATGCCGGGTTTTAGATTTTTGATGCCTGCTGTATAAAAGTTGCTCATACCTGCTTTAAAATTTTCAACTTCTGCTGTCAGAATGGTGTCCACTATTATATCTCTGTTTGATACCACCGTATCCAGGTTAATATGCAAAGCGCTTTCTACCTGCCGGTAAACGAACACCGGTATATCAAACTCATGCCCTACTTTCAGATAGGATTTTAAGAAGCCAAGATTATGATGTATGGCATACATGTGTGCATCCAGGTGAGTGGGATGGATGCCAAACTGTACTGCCCGTTTTACCTGGCTGCGTATTTCTTCTTCCACTTCTGTAGCTGAAGCATTTTGTACCACGCTATCTACAGAGGCATACAGAAAGCCGCTTTTATTTACCAGCCCTGGTACGTTAGCTAACGGAGTTACCGGGCCCCATTTGTAGTATTTCCATTCACTCGTTAAGGTAATGTGCAGGCCAAAATCTTTTTCAGGGTGAAGCCGTGCATAGGCGGCAATCTCCGGGAACCAGGGGCAAGGTACCATTATACTGGCCGAATTAACACTGCCCTTCTCCAATGCACTGACCGAAGCTGCGTTTTCTGAATGTGTTACCCCCAAATCATCAGCATGTACTATCAGCAATTTGGCATTTTTAGGAAAACCCAGCAGTTCCTGAACTGATTTGCGCTGCGCCAAAACCACTATAGAAGAAATTGAAAACAGGAATAAAACGACCGCTTTTTTTACGGCGCCTGATCTTTGCGAACTATACCTCATTGCTGATTATTTTGCGCGTTGATGAAATATGATTTGTTGGGCAATATAAAATGATGAAAGAAAGCCTGCTGATATGGGGATCATCCAATCACTTTACTTTTCCAGATGCATTTACCAACAGCACATTGCTTAGTGTGCCGGTATCCAGCTTATCGGGCAGGTGCGAACAGAAGCCGATACCTGCATAAAATGCCCCGTCAATATGCAGACGAATGGGGGCGCCAAACTGGTGCATGGGTTCGCCATCCATGCTTAAAAAAAGGGCGAAGTAGTCGCCATGTTTTTCTATACCAATGCGCTTGGGATAGTTGGTAACCAGTTCATCGGAGGAGGTGTGTCCGGGCAGACTGCCGCGGCCGCCGATGTTATATTCCATATCGGTAATGTGAAGATTAGTGCCGGGCCGTTGCGCCAGGTGCACCATACCGCCGCCATGCAGCGCCACAATGGCTTCTTTGGAATCGTCGTTTAAACTTTGGCGGATAACGAGCAGTATCTTACGATCGCCGAAACCTTTGGGATCAGGAAAACTAATATCGGCGGCCAGGGAAACATCGCCGCTCATTTTTTTCCACAGGTAACGAAATTCGTCGCGGTTATACCAAACGTTATAGCCGGCCGAGGTAATCGTATACTTTTTAGTGGCGGCCTTATAGTTCGAGCTGCCTTCTGCTACTGCGCCGCCCACATCAGACTGCCCTTCAAAAACACCTATGGGGCCCATTTGGGTACGCGTTGAACGGTGAAAATTGGATGGCGGCGCTACTTGTTTATGGGTAGGTGAACCCGGCAATGCCCAATCTGGCACTTTTGCGGTTTGCGCCCCGGCCAGGTACGGCACTATACACAGCAATATGATGCCGGTTAAAACCAAACGCCCTTGTTTCATCAAATAGATATTTAGTGGTTAGCGTTGCTAATTTACCGAAATTGAACGGAATATAATACCATAAATATGCTTAGAGGACCGCATCCTCCAGCACACTACTTCATTTATACTCCAAAGCAAGTGCCTTTTTGACGAGCAATTTAAATCCATTCAGGCAAAACAATAAAGGCCGCAAACTTTCCAGCCTTTCAGCAAGTTGAGGATATCTTTCCCGTTACAAGGAAAACAGCAGCAGTATGTATCACTTAATAAAATGCTCATCATGGTTACAGCTCTAACCCAGGCATCTATCTGTTTAAAGCTAAACACTAACTACCTGCCGGTAAGCTTTGAAAACCTTAATACCCCTTCAACAACTCTTCTTCTTAAGCGCTAACTCTGTTGGCCGCAGCCCGAATAGTTTTTTGAAAGCGAATGAAAAGTGCGACAAATCTTCAAAGCCTAAATCCAGATAAATTTCTGAAGCCTTCTTGTCTTCTTTTTCCATCAGGAAGTAAGCCTCCTGCAACCGTTTTTGCACCAGCCAGTGATTGGGTGTTTGGTTAAAGATGGCCTTAAAATCTCTTTTAAAAGCTGATAAGCTACGCCCGGTTAGGTAGGCAAATCGCTCAATACGCACATTAAATTTAAAATTGCGGTTCATAAACTCCTCCAGGTTTATTTTTTCCGGCTTCCCATAGTCAAAAAACAGGCCGGCTAACTCAGGCTGATGATGCAGCAAAATAATAAGCAGCTCTTCGTACTTAACATCTTCAAACTTCTTGTCTATTTTTCCTGTGCTATCACTATAAGCCTTTAATGATCGGATAAAATCAGGTATTAAGCCGGTAGGCGCTAATTTTACAAAAGTGTCTGTTGAGTTAAATTCCTCTATTCTTAATTTGTGTTTTTCCTGGAAGTTCCTGAGATATTCTTCTTCAAAACAAAAGAAGATTTTTTCAAATTGTTCATTTCCCTTTGCGCTGCTGTATCTCGCCAGCCGGTTTTTTCTGACAAGGCAGTACTCGCCTGATCTAAAGGTATAGCTTTTGCTGCCATCATAGCAATTGATGGCGCCACCCGTTACATACAAAAAAACATGGTCGGGAATAAACTGCTCCTGCAAAACTTCGGGCTTATGTAAAGAAGGCGTTATTTCAGTTGGGTTCATTTAATAATACCAAGTTGAATCATACTTTCCATTGAAGCCAAAACGGCTTGCTCTTTATTTGCAACCGGTGTCCAGTTCAATATCCTTTTTGCTTTATGGTTACTCACATTACGGTTAATTTTCAACAGAAAAGCTGCTTGTTTTGCCTGGGGGTTGAATAGGGCTGCTATATTAAGTATCCAATACGGTAAAACCCTTAAAGGAACTTTCTCCGCCACGCCGGGCCAATTATTTTTTAGCAAAACTGCAATTTCATGCATAGAAATCTTACCATCTGCCGATGCTATAAAGCGTTGGCCGTTAGCTTCAGGATTTACCATGGCAAGGAGATGCAAACCGGCCACATCCCTTATGTCTACAACATTTAAAGCAATATCAGGAATAATCTTCGTTGAGCCGTTCAGTAAAAATTTCAGAATACCGAGGCTGGGCGATTTGCCGGCGCCTAATGATGGCCCAAAAACAGCAACAGGATTTATAGTGGTCAATTCTAAACCGCCTGCTGTATTATTAATAAAATCCCAGGCTGCACGCTCTGCCAATACCTTTGATTTCTCATAAGGCGACAAGCCTTTTTCATTCGGGTTAGTCCAGTTGTCCTCGGTAGTTTCTGTGTGCGGGTCTTTGTTGCTAAAACCAACAGCACCAAAACTCGAAGTCATTACCATACGTTTTACGTTGGCTTTTTGCGCTGCTTTTAATACACGCAGCACACCGTCTACGGCGGGGCGTATAATTTCATTTTCATCCTTTACCGAATCTGAATGCGTGGGCGAGGCAACATGCAATACATACTGGCAGTTCTTCATCGCTTCATCCCAGTTAGCATCTCTTGTTAAATCTGCTTCAATAAATTTAAGATTGTCAAACGTAGTGATACCACCTGTTTTCAACATATTGATCACTTCGTCTTTCCGGGCCACTGAGCGAAGTGTGGTTTTTACCTGATATCCGCTTTTTAGCAGTTGAAGGATACAATGTGCTCCGATAGCACCTGTTCCGCCTGTAACCAAAACTGTTTGTGAACTTTCCATAATTTGTTCTTTTTTTACAAAATTGCTCACAAAAAGCCGCACTCAAATGGTTGAGAAGTCCAAAATTACTGGCGTTAAAAGTCCAGCTGATTAGCCGGAATATGCAAGTGTACCCTTTTATGTAATGAAGTGGATTCTTCGCTCAGTGGGCTAACCAGCCTGCTTTTATTTTTTGGCTATTTTATATAGCTTACCGCCATCGGTAACTGCATACAGGGCGCCATCCTTTCCCTGCGCCAGCGCCCTGAAACGCTCGCCCTGGTCGGCTAACAAACGTTCTTCGCCCGTTACCTTATTATCTTTGATTATCAGCCGGCAAATATGCGTACCGCTCAGCGAACCTAAAAACAGGTTACCTTTCCATTCGGGTATCACATCACTGTTGTAAAAGGTGATACCCGACGGCGATATTACCGGATCCCAGTAATACAGCGGCTGCTCCATACCATCTTTTTGCTGTATACCTGCACCTACCTTTTGCCCGCTGTACTCAATGCCATAAGTAATTACCGGCCAGCCATAATTCTTGCCGGGTTTAATAATGTTTACTTCATCTCCGCCCCTTGGGCCAAACTCTGCCTCCCATAGCTCGTTGGTGGCCGGGTTCCGGGTCATGCCTTCCGGGTTGCGCAGGCCATAGGCATAAATTTCGGGCCGGGCACCTGCAGTACCGGCAAACGGGCCATCGGCCACCGGCTGCCCATCTTTAGTGATATGCACCACCTTGCCAATAGCGGCGCTTAAATCCTGCGCCTTAACCCGTATGTCATCAGCTCCGCGCTCGCCGGTACTTACAAACAGGTTTCCCTGCGGGTCGAACACAATGCGCGAGCCGTATTGCAGGCCGCCATTGTAGGCCGGTACCGCGCGGTAAATCACCTGTATGTTTTCCAGCTGCGTTTCATCTGCCGATAATTTACCTTTGGCCACAGCCAGCAGCGAACCGCCCGCTACAGCCTCGGCATAATCCCAGTACACCATGCGGTTGGTGTTGAATTGCGGATCAATATTTACATCCAGTAAGCCGCCCTGCCCCTGGTTAACCACCGCGGGCAAGTTGGTAATTTGCTTGCTTACCTTTCCATCAGCAGTTAAAATCAGTATACGGCCGGGCTTTTCCGTAACCATTAAACGCCCGTCGGGCATAGGGCATATCGCCCAGGGCTGGTTTAAGGTGGTACTCAACAGGCTAACCGTTAGCGGCATTTGCGTAGTGGCACCCGGCGCGCGGGTTTGCCCTGCAAAAGCCGGCTTATAATTACTGTTGGGCGGATTGGTTTCCACCGGCGCTCCGCCGGGTACGGCAGCATTGCTGCCTTGCTGCGTTGAAGCCGGCCCGGTAGCACTATTGCGGCAGGCGCCGGCAAAGGCCAGCAACGCAATGGTACCGGCTGCATATATAATTTTAATAACTGACATGATAGCTCTTTTAAAATACTACCCTTCAAAAACTAATTATGTTTTAACCGGCTGTAATACTGTTGGCACCGGTATTTTTGCAACTGCACACCGTAAGGGCGTGAAAGCTTTTTTAAGCTAAGATGACCTGCTTTCTTTTTCCCGGGTATATATCTTATACCTTACCAACCGGCTCTGCAAAACGGTTAACAAAGGTTAACATAAATTGAGTTACTTTTTTTCGGCTTTGGCTGGTATTATCACTACATTCTCTTGTATTCCTGCAATGCTGAAGATCTGTTTTTGAAACTATCTATTTGTGAACGGAGCGGTGATGTCCCTGTAAATTTCACCTTACCAATTGCAGCTAAATTTTTAACTTAGGTGCGATTAATCACTAACAAGCCCTTGTTGAAATAAATGAAAAAAGTAATACTGGTAACCGGCGCCTCCTCTGGCATCGGGTTGGCTTGTGCCAATGCGCTGCAGGCGGCAGGGCATATTGTTTATGGCTCGGCACGCAGCCTTAGCCGCTTAACTTCGGTAAGTTTTAAGCCGATAGAACTGGATGTTACCGATGATGCTTCGGCCAAAGCCGCCGTTGCTAAAATTACAGCAGCCGAAGGCAAACTGGATGTGCTGGTGAACAATGCCGGTAACGGCGTAGCCGGACCGGCCTATGCCATGCCGGTTGATGATGCCAAGAAACAGTTTGAGGTAAACTTTTTTGGCGTGGTACGCATGTGCAGTACTGCACTGCCGGGTATGCTGAAAACCAACAGCGGCATGATCATCAACATCAGTTCGCTGGCCGGTTTGTTCGGCCTGCCCTACCAAAGTATGTACAGCGCCTCAAAATATGCGGTTGAGGGATATTCTGAAAGCCTGCGGATGGAGCTGCGCAAAACCGGGATTAAGGTTGTGGTGATTAACCCCGGCGACTTTAAATCCGACTTTAGCCAGAACCGGCAGAAGATTGACTTTAACCTGCCGCACCCGGAGCTGAAGAATGCCTACGATGTGGCCGTTAACAGTATGGAAAAGGACGAAAGCATTGCGCCCAGCCCCGATATGTTAGCCAAAAAGCTGGTAAGCATTGTAGCCAGCCGTAACCCGGCACATAGTTACCTGGTGGGCCTACTGGGCCAAACCATTGCCCCCAAACTGAAGCGTGTGCTGCCCGGCGGCTTGTTTGAAAAGCTGATGTGCGAGCATTACGGGATAAAGTAAAACTTCTATTTTCCCCTGAGTCATTTCGACCGCAGGGAGAAATCCTCTTGAAGCAACCGGTTTGCAGCAGAAGATTTCTCCCGGCGGTCGAAATGACAGCTTTTTGAGTTCATGTTACACCTTTTTCTTGCATAGCACCCACTTCTTCTCAATTACCGGGGCTGCTAAAAATCGCTTCTTAAACTCATCATTACTTTTAAAAGTGAGCTGGTCAATCAGCCGGGTTTCGAGGCGTATCTCAAACTCCGGTTCTTCAAAGGGCCAGGGCAATACCGTAAGTCTACCACCACTAATTTGCTGCAGGCGGTATTCTTTTTCATCAGGCCCGTTGCTGATTTCAATCATGCGATGCTCAGGCTGCACCTCATGCTGTGCCAGCAGTAAAGAAAAGGCATCGCACCACTCCAGCAAACCATAAATCTGTTCAGCTTCTGCCGGCTTTATGTGAAGTTCCTTTTGCCACTGGTGCTGTAATTTTACTTGTTCGGCCAAAAACGGCTTTACCAGCGGGTTGGTTTCTTTCTCCTTATCATACAAAAACACCATGTGCATAGAGGTAAGCAGGGCAATGTACCGGCTTTTGGATAAGGAAAAATCTGCCAGGCGGCGGCAGTGTTCCGGCTCAAACAGCTTCATGGCAAAGTTTACCGGGCCGCCCTGCGGCGTAAGCAGGTCATCGGCCTCCAGCTCAATCTGGGCATCGTCATGCCCGGCAATAGCTAAAACGGTTTCCGTCCAGCGGGCGGGGCGGCGGCTTTTTTGCCAGTGCATAGCCAGTTGCGCAGCCAGCAGGCCATGCGCCCGTTGGGTAATTACTTCCCATCCCTGCGCGGTATAGTTCACAATCATTGTAAAACTAATTACAAGCAGACACTGCTTTGGTTGCAGTAAAATTTTAAATGAACACCATTTTCAGGCTGTACTACTTATCGCCTAAAATCACCGGCGTTTTACCATTGCCCATAATTATTACTTTGGCATTGTTCGAGGTAGCGATCTCGCGCTGCGCCCTGATGCTTTCGTATTGCAGTTGCTTATCGGTTAAATTAGTAGCGATAATACGCTGGTAATCGGCTATGCCCTGGGCTTCCACACGCTTACGCTCTGCCTCCTGGCGCTCCTTCTGCAATACAAACTGCATTTTTTGCGCCTCCTGCTCAGCATTAATTTTCGACTCGATACTTGCCTTTACCGAAGCCGGCAGGCTGATGTTACGTACCAGTATCTGCTGTACTTCCAGTCCGTTTTTGGCAAAGTTATCGGCAATGGTGCGGTTAATACGGTTTTGAAATTCCTCACGCTTGGTGCTGTACAGGTCTACCGCCTGGTAGTTCACGGCGTTATCGCGTATGGCGGTGCGGGCAATGGGGCGCACAATTTTGCTATTGTAATCTTCACCGATGTTCTGATAAATATAAGGCGCCTTGGAAGGAGTTACTTTATATAGTACTGATAAATCAATGGTAACCTCCAGCCCGTCTGATGATAACACCCTGATGGCATCATCGCCGGCCACATCGCCTTCATTGTGTACGGCGCTCATGGTATAATTCTGCGTTTGTATATTAAAATCAGTTATTTCTACCAGAGGATTGATGATGTGCAGGCCACTGGGCAGTATCTGGTCCTGTACCTTTCCGAACAGGGTTTGTACACCTACATTACCCGGGCTTATGGTGGTAAAGGCAGATAACAGCAGGCCCAGTACAAACACGGCAATTCCCACCGTAGTAATGGTACGGCCGAAGCGGCTGGCCGCACCCGGCGAATTTTTAACAACAATACCTGCAACAAGGAGTATAACTCCAACAACGGCAATAAACATAATTTGAGGTTAGCTTTTAGCAATGCAAAGTACATAATCGGCCGGAGATATACACATTATATGTCCATCATTGTACTGCCGGGTAATTTTTGCTGCCACAAGTATAAAACCTGTGGCTATGATGATGCAGTACATGATGCACTACGGCTGCCAAATTACCGGGAAACCGTATTTTTTTTAATTCTCAAACCGGTAATCAGCCACCCCTGCTTTTATAAACGCAAACCAACCGTTAAAGCCGGTGTTGTAAAAGCAGTTTAATAAAATTAATATGAGAGCTTTGCTCATTTGCCTGCTTTGCTGCCCACTGCTACTAACCGCCCAAAAACGCACCCCGCTGCCTCATGGTATGGTATTTGGCGCCGCGCCTGACCGTGTAAATATGCACAAGGCCGAAGACCTGGAAACCTTTATGGGAAAGCGCACACGTACTTCGGCTGCCGTGATAGGGCGGGTGATACGGGTAACCAAGCCCAAAGGGGGCTGGTTTGAAATGTCTGCCGGCAACGGCAAAATCATACAGGTACATTTTCAGGATTATAAGACCAGCCTGCCGGCAGATCTGAAAGGCCGCGAAGTGATTATTGCAGGCGTAGCCTCCAAGCAGTTTGTGGCTGATGATAAGCAATCTTTTGCCGGTGGCTCACCCGCCAACCAGCCCAGGGGGATTACCGGAGGATTAGAGTTTGAAGCTACCGGTTTATATGTAAATAGATAATGTTTTATGGTTATTTGGAGCGGTTGGCGTTTTGATGATAAAAATCCTTACGCATCACATAATCATTCATCCAGTAAGGGCCGATGGGGATATCCTCTTCGTAAGCAACACTGAAACCCATCCGCTCATAAAAAGATTTAGCCGGGTTGTGCCTATTGACGTTCAAATACAGGGCATAACTGCCTGCTAACTGCGCACGTGCGGCTACTTCATCAATCAGCGCCCTGCCATAGCCTTTGCCCTGGATTTGCGGCAGGCAATAGAGTTTATGCAATTTGTAAGCGTCCGCCTCTTCGTGATAAGGCCCGTATGCAGCAAAGGCAACGGCTTGTTCACTCTCCTTCAGTAACAGGTAGGTTTGACTGCCGGTAGCTAACTGATGCCCGATTTGTTCTGCTGAATACAAGGTATCCAGCATGTACCTGATCTGCTCTTCTGCCAGTATCGGCGAATAGGTTGGCCACCATACCTGTTCGGCTAAGGCAATTAGGGTACCGGTATCAGCGGGGGTTGCTTGTTGGATGGTAAACATCATCAGTTCGATTCAGGAGTTTACTTTGTAGTAGTCTCTAACTTCTTCTATGAACCAACGCACCACTTCAAAAAATGCACTTAATACGCCCGGAGCATCGAAAACTTCTACCTTAATATTAGGCCTTTGCTCTGCATTGCCAAAATTTGCATTTAATGTGCTGTTTAATTTATCCTGGAGTTGATTGCGTTTCTCTATGTCATCAAATGGCTTTCTTGATTTCAAGTACTGAAATTGAATCTCTATAGTACTTGAGCCACTATATACATAAATGGCAAAAAGCTGGAACGTTATTCCATTAACGAATAATTTAGGTGTAAATGAAGCCGTCTTACTACCTGTTCCCCAAGAAATAGAGTCAAAAATATTTACACTTTCCTTATATATTCTTTCATAAAGCTGATAATGCATACTATCCCTTTGCTTTACATACTCAAAAAACCTTTCTTCATCCCATCGTTCTCCGCCTGTAGCCCTTGCTGTTTTTTGGCTTTGTGCTTTGGTAGTAGCCCCTATTACCCGAGGTACCAGTGTTTTTACATTGGGCCCGGTAAACTGCTTTATTTCTACACCCAGAATAGTGCAGGTGTTCATCTGCTCATTCAGAAACTCAATGATCCGCTTCATTTCGCGGGGTATTACATCAGCAACTAAAAGCAATCTTATCTTTCCGGCTTTTAAATTGGTACTTACTACTTCCCAATAGTTTGCGACCGCTGCTTGGTCGCCTTGCAATAGTTCCAGCAACACCTCATTTGCATCTTTATTTTTTTGCTGGCAGGTTTGCTCAAACTGGTTCTTTATTTCATCAACCGACCAATAGCTTACCGCGTTAGCAGCATAATCAAGTATCTGTCCTATTACCTCGCGCCTTATGCGGGTATCCGTACTGCGCTTTACTTCTATTAAGGTAGGAATACCGTCCTGATCAATAAACAAGTGATCCAGGCTCCATCTTCCAGCAGCGTTTTCACCATCGGTAACGCCCATTTCCCGGCACACCAATACCCACCGGCGCGGATTGTCTTGATCAATCTGGTCTCCCGAAATCAGATTCGGATAATCTTCAAGCAGCGTTTGCAATTCATCTTCAGTGAGGTACTGCGCTTCTGCCATTTCTACCAGTTGCTTATCCTCCTTCAAAAGGAATATTGTTTCTTTCATAATTTCTAAAAAATTTATGTATAAAGCTAACCCAATTGTCATTGCGAGGTACGAAGCAATCCCATCGCAAGCAGGGCGAATAAGCACAGCTACGGGATTGCTTCGTACCTCGCAATGACAATTGGTGCTTGTACGCTGTTCTACAAATATATCTAACGGTTAATTTTATACCTAAATGCCTTTCTAAAAATCTTTATTCAGCAGTTTCTCCAGTTCTGCAAAGCTGATGTTCATTTTTACCTTGCCCTGCTTGGCGTATGATATTTCGCCGGTTTCTTCAGATACAATTAAGGCAGTGGCATCGTTGTTCTCGGTTACCCCGATGCCCGCCCGGTGACGAAGGCCGAATTGCGAGGGCAGATTCGTATTTTCGGTAAGCGGCAGTATACAACTGGCTGATTTGATTTTATTGCCGGAAATTACCACGGCCCCATCATGCAGCGGGCTGGTCTTCTGAAATATGCTTTCCAGCAACCGCCTCGATATCTTAGCTTCCATTACCTCGCAGCTGTTCTGGTAAAACTGCTCGTCATAATCCTTTACAAAAACAATCAAAGCGCCGGTACGGCTTTGTTTCATGGTTTTGCAGGCATCAATAATGGGCTTGATACGGGTATAATTATCTTTTTCCACCTCGTTTTTGCCCAGCAGGTAACGCCACCAGGCCCGGTTGCGCTGCAGCGAGGCGTTACGCCCTACCAGCAATAGAAAACGGCGTATTTCGGGCTGAAAAACTACAATAATGGCAATAATGCCTACATCCACAAACTTACCCAGTATCAGGGTAAGCAGTTTCATGTGCAGGGCATCCACCACGTAATAGAGCAGAAAGATGATGGCCAGCCCGATAAATATGTTGGCCGCTATGGTGCCCCTGATGAGGTTATACAACTGGTACAGCAATAGCGCCACCAGCATAATATCCAGAATACTGAAAAAATCAAGCTTCAGAAAGTTCAAGTCGAGCCCATGCATAGGTAACGAAGTTAGGGAATCTTACGGGATATGTATTGAGATTTACTCCGCAGTTAGCTTTAAAGCTATAAAAAGCCACCAATTAACAGCGGCTTTTTATATCAGGCCAGGTACACATCAAACAATAATATAGTGTACATTTTAAAGTACTTTAAGCCTAAACAAATAATAAGTGGTTTTCACCTTGCTTTTGAACCTGCTGATATAGAAGCTGTTTAGTATTATTTATGTTGATAGATTTTGCGGATAAAGATGATGCTGAAGGCGAGCAGGTGCAGTGTAATCCAGGTGTACGTTTGTGTTTCAAAGCGAACCAGCAGTGCCTTAAAGCTATCTATCCAGGCATTGGCTCTTTCAATAACGTTTCGTCTTTTGTATAAGACTTCGTCGAAATAAGTGTCGTTATCGTTCATCTGCTGTTCACTTTTTTTGTTCCCGGCAATATTGGCCTGTATATCTCTTCGTTCGCAATCTGCCCGGAGTGCTTTGCAGTCAAAGCCGGCATCAGCGTTTAAAAACATTACTTCAGTAGGTATGCCTGCCTGTATAAGGATATTAAGCAGCCCTGCAAACAGGGTTTGTAACTCATACACATCAATGATGGTTACCCGCCTGCGGTTCAGCGCAGGCCAGCATAACGCCTTGATGGTCTGCCAAAAACAACTGGTCTTGGCTGCCTTTATACCCTGATAGCCTACGGCAGCACCACCGTTCTTAGCTGGCGTATGGCTGCCGTCTAACTGCACACAAGACAAATCCAGGTGTTTGTGATTGGCCCCAAGCAAGGTCGTCCACATCCTGGCAAAGGAGCCGTCTTTTGCCCAGCGTAGAAAGTGATAATCGGGGAGGGCTAACCACTCTGCCTCTTTTTCCTTTGCTTAAATGCGGAACTATCCAGCGCTCTATCTTATCTTTGCTCACAAAGGCTTCCATCAGAAAATTTAAGTCGTTTTTGCTTCATAACTCAAATTTTTTACTTTTTTGGAAGTCCTTATCCTTTTATCTCATAATCCTAAACAGCTTCACTGTCAACTTTTTGCTGTATTGCAGCTGCACTCCAAAGTTCAGCCGGCTGGTTATGCTGCTATCAAAACTGATACTACTGATACTGCTGATTGTTACCATTCTGCGCTCCCGATTTTTTAAAAGCGTTCATCAGCCAATCTCTACGGCTTTCCTGCTGGTTGCTGTTAATCAAGGCAAGTAATTCTTTAGCTGTGTAAGATTTAAAATCCCGCAATAGCTCTTTAGTTTTATTTTGAGTAGAGCGAAAAATTAAATGCACATGGCTGGGCATCACACACCAGGCAAATATTTCCATGCCTTTGTTTGCCGAGCAATAGTTTAAGTTTTTGACCAGACACTCAAAATAAAGCTGCCTTACAAATACATCAATCCAATGTATAACCGCAAAGCTTACAAAGTATAATCCCTCAGTTTTGTGAAACTTATAATTTCTGCTCATAGGTGCTGGTTACTGGGATAGCCACAAGCGGGACGCTTGCGGCAGCATAAAATCATCAGTTCATAAAAGTGCTTTCTATAAATGATAATAGTGATACGTTTGCTTTATCATAGCTTGCATACAAGCAAGCCCTTGCGGTTTTGTAACCCCAAATGTTTGACTTGGATGTTAATTCACTGATTTCTTTTGTCAACTTCTTATCTAACTCAGACCTATCATCAAAAATTTGTACGTAATAGCTTACTAAACCGTTCCATTCACTTTTAGCAAATATTCCATATGAAAAGTTTCCTCCAACACTGCCTATCCCAACACCTATATCTGTACCAAAGCCAGCTTGATATGAAGCGATACCTATTTTAATTGTTATCTTCCCTTTAGCGGAAGGTTTGTAATAGTCACTTTCATTTAAAGTGGTTATTTTGCACGATGGGTAGGCATCTTGAATAAATTTAGCTAATGACTTTTCAACATCATTGCTTTCACATTCAATCTTGCTCTTAGGTGGAATTATTCGTCCATCAAAAATTACAAGATTGACTTCTTGATTCTCTAAAAATCCTACCCTTGCTTTAACTGAATGATTTTCCGGACACCAAACATAAAGCTTTTGAGCATGCGCGATGTTAAACGATAAGATAGCTAAAAATTGTAGTATAAGATATTTGTTTATCATGAATTCTATTCATTTAATAATCATATTGTTTAAAGGCAGTTAACTTTTTCATGCAGCTACTTTAAGTATTGCTGTATATTAATATCAATCTTCATTCCCATCCACCTGCAACTTATTCAATGCCATCATCTCCCGTAAATTTTTCTGCATGGCATCACTGGAACCATCTAAAAAGATCACATTGCCTTTGGAGTTTTCGGAGAAATGCTTGATGGCTTCCGTCCACATGGTGAACAGGATGACGGAGGTGTCCATATTGGCCTGGTGCATTTCTTTGGCGGCTACCGTCATACCCTTGGCCACTTCCTCGCGGAATAAGGCCACACCCTGCCCGCGCAGCTGGGCCGCCTGCCGGTCGGCCTCGGCAGATATCTTGATGGCGTTACCCTCGGCTTCGGCTGCCTTGGTTTTGGTGATCAGCAGTGCCTGACCTTCGTTTTCGGCAGCGGCCTTCAGGTTGTTGGAGGCTACCACCTGGCTCATGGAGCGCATAATCACTTCGTCAAAAGTAATATCGTTCAGCTGCAGATCCTGCAGGTGGTAACCCCAGTTTTCCAGTATCTGGTCTATCTGCTCCTTTACATGTTCTACAATATCGCGGCGTAAGATCAGCACATCGCTCTGTCGTTTGGTGGCCACAAAGGCGCGGATGGAGCCCTCTACCGTGCGCACCAGCGCCTGCATCAGGTTGCGCTCGTCTACAAACTTAAAGGCCACCGCCTTAATGGTTTCTTCTTCCTGGTTCAGCACCGAATACAGCAGCATGGCCTTAAAGTATACATTGGCCTGATCCACCGTTACGGCCTGAAACTCCAGCTCCACCGAGCGGTTCTGAATAGAGATGCGGGTGTACAGTTGTTCCACCAGCGGTATCTTCAGGTTTAAGCCCGGCGTAAGTATGCGGCGGTATTTGCCAAAAACGGTTATTACGCCAATGGTGCCTTGTTGTATGGTAACAAACGAGGCAAATAATATAACGATGGCTAAAAAAAGTACAACGGAACCTAAAACGCTAAGCATGATTTTGTGTTATAAAGCGAATAAATATAGAAATATATTCACATCAACCACATATACTGCTCATTTAAAATCTTACACTTATGAACATGAAACGTACTTTTGGCGGTATCCTTACCGTATTGGGCATTATCGGACTGATTTATGCCGGTGTGCAGGTAATCCAGCACCGGAGTCCGGCTACTACCTTAATTGTAGTCGGGCTGATTTCTGTCCTGTTTTTCTTTTCGGGCATTGGCCTGGTGAAAAACACCAAGGACGAGATGTAATAAAAAAGCCCTGCCGGACACCGGCAGGGCTTAGTATTGAAGTGTATATTTAAGAGGTTGCTTATTGATTATCAGATAGTAAGCGACCACCTTTATAGTAGTAGCGGGTCCAGTAAGGGTCGGCCAGGTAACTGATCATTACCCCTTTACTTGATGAGGCATGGGCAAACTTGCCGTTGCCGATGTATACCCCCACATGGGTAATGGCACGGCTGTGGATTTTAAAGAATACCAGATCGCCTTCCTTTAATTCTTCCTTATTTACCGGGCTCGACTGGCTGAAGATATTGCGGCTGTTACTGCCGATAGCCGTGTTAAATACCTTATTATAAAGCTGATAAGCAAAGCCGGAGCAGTCAATGCCATGCTTGTTATCGCCGCCTAAATGGTAAGGGGTGCCAATCCAGTCATATACGAATTGGAAAAGTTTTACGTTTGAGGTGGTAGAAACCGCCACACCCATAATCTGCGAAAAATAATCTTTGGCTAAATTCTCTTGGTCTTCTTGTTCGGGAGCTGAGTTTGGAACACTTTTTGATTGTGCTTGCAACCCTATAACACTCATCATCAGGGCAATAGAAAGGATAAATTTCTTCATCAAATAGCTTTATTTCAGGTTTTACTTTAATGGTTGTTCATTAATCTGGACGCTGTGTCTATTGAACAATACAAAGCTATGCGTTATTTTCAAAAAACCAAATTTGAAAGAAAGTATTTTTTAAATTAATTTCAATGCTCTTTTGGTTAATGGCTATAGCTTTAGGTTAACCCTTCTTGATGTGCAGTTAACAGCGGCGTTGTATACGAAAGCCATGCAGTAAAGGTTACAGGTTGCAACCTTAAAGGGTATAATTCCTCAGCAGCGTTACTTTTTGCTGCTTATACTGCGGATAAAAAGCCATAAACTGCCAATAAAGTTGTTAAACGGCAATAAACCGCATGTGGAACAACCACCAAATATAATTTTGCAACAAACGTACAGGTTTTTCCTTTTTTACGAGGATATAATTAGATTTGCGCATTCTGAAATTTTAGAAACAGGTTGTTTGACAAATGAGTTCAATCGAAATTACTAAAGATACCTACCTGAAGTGGTATGAATCAATGCTGCTGATGCGCAGGTTTGAAGAAAAAGCAGGTCAGCTGTACGGGCAGCAAAAAATCAGAGGTTTTTGCCACTTATATATAGGTCAGGAGGCCGTAATGGCCGGCGCGATGTCGGTACTGCGCCACGAGGACAGCATGATTACCGCTTACCGCGATCATGCCCACGCCTTAGCCAAAGGTACCCATCCCAATGCCGTAATGGCCGAACTGTATGGCAAGGCCACCGGCTGCTCAAAAGGCAAAGGCGGCTCTATGCACATGTTTGATAAAGAGAACAAGTTCTTTGGCGGCCACGGCATTGTAGGCGGCCAGGTACCACTGGGTGCAGGCATTGCCTTCGCCGAAAAATTTAACGGTACTGATAACGTATGCGTAGCCTATATGGGCGACGGCGCCGTGCGCCAGGGCGCCTTGGGCGAAACCTTTAACATGGCTGCCCTGTGGAAACTGCCGGTTATCTTCGTTTGCGAAAACAACGGTTACGCCATGGGTACCTCGGTAGCCCGTTCTACCGCCGATACCGACATTTATAAATTAGGTATTCCTTATGGTATTCCGTCTTCGCCGGTTGACGGTATGGACCCGGTAGCTGTGCACAACGCGATGGACGAAGCCGTAGAGCGCGCCCGTAAAGGCGACGGCCCTACCTTCCTTGAAATACGCACTTACCGCTTTAAAGGCCACTCCATGAGCGACCCGCAAAAGTATCGTACCAAAGAGGAACTGGAAAGCTACAAGCTTAAAGACCCGATTGAGATTACCAAGCAGGCCATTATACAAGAGGGTTATGCCGATGATAAATGGTTTGAGGAGATTGCCGCCAAGGTAAAGGCTGAGGTAGAAGAATCTGTAAAGTTCTCTGAAGAGTCGCCATGGCCTGATCCTTCCGAGCTGTATACTGATGTATATGTGGAAAGCAATTATCCGTTCATCAGGGACTAACCTATTATTAACATAAATTAAACTATTCATCAATACCCTATATGGCTGAAGTAGTTAAGATGCCAAAAATGAGCGATACCATGACCGAAGGGGTCATCGCGAAGTGGCATAAAAAGGTAGGCGATAAGGTGCAATCCGGCGACGTACTGGCCGAGATTGAAACCGATAAAGCCACTATGGATTTTGAATCGTACCAGGATGGTGTTTTATTATACGTGGGTGTTGAGGAAGGAAATTCCGTACCGGTAGATGCGGTGATTGCCGTATTGGGCCAGGAAGGGGAGGATTATAAGGCGGCTTTGGGCGCAGGCGGCGGCGAAACTGCCCCTAAAGCGGAAGCCGAAGCGCCAAAGGAAGAAAAACCTGCCGCTGCCGAAACTCAGCCTGCTGCCGAGCCAGCCAAACCCGCCGCTCCGGCAAAACCCGCGGTTGACCCGGCCAGCATCCCGGCGGTGGTGATCCGTATGCCGTTGCTGAGCGATACCATGACCGAGGGCACCATTAATAAATGGAATTTTAAGGTAGGGGATAAGATCAAATCTGATGATTCGCTGGCCGATGTAGATACCGACAAGGCTACCATGGAAGTGGTAGGCTACGAAGAAGGTACCTTATTATACATCGGTGTAAAGGAAGGCGAAGCCGCCAAGGTAAATGATATTATTGCCATTGTAGGTAAGGAAGGTACCGATATTACCCCATTGCTGGATGGCGGTTCGGCCCCTGCTGCCGAAGCTGCTTCTGCACCTGCCGAGGGCGCACAGGAAGAAGCGCCTGCTGAACAAGAGCAAGCCTCCTCTGCTGACGACAGCCGTGTAAAGGCATCACCGCTGGCCCGTAAGATAGCCAAAGAAAAAGGCATCAACCTGAATGATGTAAAAGGCTCTGCCGAAGGCGGCCGCATCATTAAAAAGGATATTGAAGAATATAAGCCGGGTGCACGTGCGGCCGGTGCAACCCAGGGTGCCGGTACCGGCGCTACGCCAAATGTAGACGGCCAGAAAGCCGCCCCTGCACAGCAACCGCTTGCGGCTTCGCTGGAGCAGATACAGCAGGAAGAATCGGCCAGCGCAAAAGCCAAAGAAGGTGCCGCCAAATCGGGCCCTACGGTTTCTGTACCTGCCTTTACAGGTCAGGAGAAATTTACCGAAAAGCCGGTAACCCAGATGCGCAAGGTAATTGCCAAGCGCCTAAGCGAAAGCCTGTTCACCGCCCCTCATTTCTACCTAACCATGTCGATAGATATGGATGCGGCCATCAATGCCCGCGGTAAGATGAACGAGGTAGCCCCGGTTAAGATTTCGTTTAACGATTTTGTAGTGAAAGCCTGTGCCGTAGCCTTAAAACAGCACCCGGCCATCAACTCCTCATGGTTGGGCGATAAGATACGTTACAACGAGCATGTAAATGTAGGCGTAGCCGTAGCGGTAGACGAAGGCCTGCTGGTACCGGTAGTGCGTTTTGCCGACGGCAAATCGTTAAGCCAGATCTCGGTAGAAGTAAAGGAATTTGCCAAAAAAGCCAAAGAGAAAAAGCTGCAGCCAAGCGACTGGGAAGGTTCCACCTTTACCATCTCTAACCTGGGCATGTTTGGCATCGAAGAATTTACCGCCATCATCAACTCACCTGATTCCTGCATCCTGGCCGTAAGCGGCATACAGCAGGTACCGGTAGTAAAGAACGGTGCGGTAGTACCCGGCAACGTAATGAAGGTAACCCTCAGCTGCGACCACCGCGTGGTGGACGGCGCAACAGGCGCCGCTTTCCTGCAAACGCTGAAAGCGCTGTTGGAAGAGCCGGTAAGATTGTTGATATAACAAGTTTGTATTTACCATATGAAGCCCTGCACCACAAATGCAGGGCTTTATCATTAATATACCTACGCACATCAAACAGTCATTTCGACCGTAGGGAGAAATCTTCTGCCGCAGACGGGCTACCTGAAGAAGATTTCTCCCTGCGGTCGAAATGACTAACGCATTTAGGAGTAATAACACAATGACCTTTGCCCAAAAAGTTATCCGCTTCAACCAAAACCTGCACTGGACGGGCGGCCCGCTCCCACCCGGCATCCGCGTGCTCAATCCCTTTCAGGAATCACCGGAGGCCAAACGCTGTTCACAGGAATTTTACCGTAAATATTATGAAGACAATCAAAAGCGCCACATCATCTTAGGCATCAATCCAGGCCGGTTTGGCGGCGGCTTAACCGGCATCCCCTTTACCGACCCCAAGCGCCTGCGTACCGAATGTGGCATCCATTATCATGGGAAGGACACACACGAAACCTCATCGGTATTTGTATACGAAGCCATTAACGCCTTTGGCGGCCCACAGGCCTTTTACAAAAAGTTCTATATCAACTCTGTGTGTCCATTGGGTTTTACTGCGGTGGATGATAAAGGGAGGGAGAAGAACTACAATTATTATGACAGCAAGGCGCTTACCGAAGCTGCCTATCAGTTCAGCGTAGAAAGCCTGCAAAAGCAAATTGGCTTTGGTATCCACACTGGTGTAGCTTTCTGCTTCGGCACTGGTAAAAACGAAAAGTTTCTGCGGCAATTGAACGATAAATATCATTTCTTTGACCGCATTGTGGCATTAGAACATCCGCGCTACATCATGCAGTATAAAACAGCCAGTAAAGAAGATTATATTGATAAGTATTGGGAGGCGTTTGATGAGGCTTCGCTGTAAACAATAAGGGTTGTATATACGGGCACTAAACCGGCCTGTACATACAACCCTTATCTTGTTTACCGGCTAACTGCCAGTTCATTTTTACCCAGCAGTTTTGCGCTTTCTATTAAGCGGATAAACTCCGAGCGGTACCCATCCTCATCATTGCCTTTAGCGCCTTTGGCCAGGGTGATGGCCTGCTCAAAGGTAGATTTTTGCTTGTAGGGCGATTGCCGCAGCAGCATACCCGCCTCAGCTACGGCGGCGGCAAACCTGAAATCGGCGCTGGTTTGGGCGATGGCTGCCGGTGCATCATACACCACCTGCTGGCTCAGTTTGCTCAGCATAGATTCCGGCTGCTTGTAGCGGAATTTGATAGTCAGCAACTCATTGGTAGGCATTACATAACCCGGCAGTATCTGGCTCATGATCTGATACTTCAACGGGTCTACCGTTGGGGCAAACGGATCGCGGGCACCAGCGGGGATAATCTCATAAAAGGCGGTAACCGTATGCCCGGCGCCCATATCGCCTGCATCCTTTACATCATTATTAAAATCCTCTTTGTTCAGTAAACGGTCTTCATAACCCAGCAGGCGGTAGGCCGTTACCTTAGCCGGGTTAAACTCCACCTGCAGCTTTACATCCTTAGCCACCATAAACAGGGTACTGCCAAACTCGGTTACCAGCTTATTTTTGGCCTCCTGCATATTATCAATATAGGCATAGTTGCCGTTGCCTTTATCGGCCAGCGTTTCCATCTTACTGTCCTTATAGTTACCCATGCCAAACCCCAATACCGAAAGGTGGATGTTGCTTTGCCGCTCGCGCTCAATCAAGTGCTCCATATCGTCGTCACTGGAAGCGCCCACGTTAAAATCGCCGTCGGTAGAAAGCACCACGCGGTTGTTGCCGCCTGTAACAAAGTTCTGCCGGGCAATGCGGTAGGCCAGTTTAATGCCCTCGCCGCCGGCGGTGGAGCCGCCTGTGTTCATACTCTCAATGGCTTGCAGTATTTTAGTTTTTTCGTTGCCCGGTGTGGCCGGCAGTACCAGCCCGGCGCTGCCGGCATATACCACAATGGCTACCTTATCCTGCGGGCGCAACTGATCAACCAGCAGGCGCATGGCGGCCTTTACCAGCGGCAGCTTGTTGGGTTCATTCATCGAGCCGGATACATCAATGAGGAAAACCAGATTTGATGCCGGCAGGTTATGGGTATCCATACTGCGGGCCTTTAAACCAATGCGCAGCAGCCGGTGCTCCGGGTTCCAGGGCGCTACCGAAAGCTCGGTATGTATGGCCACCGGTTCGCCGTTGGTGGGGGCAGGCAGGTTGTATTTAAAGTAATTGATCATCTCCTCAATACGCACAGCATCGGCTGGCGGCAGTTCGCCGTTGTTAATAAAGCGCCGCACATTACTGTAGGCCGCCGCATCCACATCTACCGAAAAGGTAGACAGCGGATTGGCCTCCGCGTTCTGAAAGGTATTATCAGCAAGGCCTTTATAAGATTCGGTATTGGGTTGCGGGTAGGGGGCGGGTGCCATGTAGCCATAAACACTTCTCTGCACCTGTGCACCTGCAGCCCTGCCTTGCAAACCTGCTGGAGGAGCATATCTGCTTAATACCTCCTGTGCAGGTACGGCTAAAGGTTTTGCCGTAGCTACGTTTACAGACGCAACCGCACTTGTTACTGATTTTTTAGCCTGTGCGGTATAACCGGTAACCACTACTTCATTTAAGGAACGTGAATCGGCAACCATATAAATATTCAACTGGTTAGCTTTATTCAGTTTTATGGTTTGAGTAGTATAGCCGATGTATCGCACCAATAACTGCCGTACTGTATCGGGAACAGTGATTTGATAATGGCCGCCCATGTTGCTGGCTGTGCCAATAGTTGTCCCTGCGGCCTTAATGCTTACACCACTTAGGGGCAACTTACCTTGCTTGTCATATACGGTGCCGCTAATGGTACGTGTAGTAGTTTGTGCTGTAGCACCGATGCCGGTAACCAGCATAAGAAATAGAATGAGCTGTTTCATAATCTGCGTGTTTTATACCCTGAGGATGCAGCTATCAACCGATTTCCATAAACCGGATAAAAAAATTAATTTAACGCCGTATACATGGGGTTATTCAGCAGTAAAATACAGCCGGTTGCGGCTACCGATGAGGAGTTGGTGCAGCAGTACCGCCAAAACGGCGATTTAGCTGTACTGGGCAGGTTGTATGCGCCTTATATGCCCTTGGTGTACGGCGTAGCGCTCAAGTATTTGCAGGATGAGGAGCAAAGTAAGGATGCCGTAATGCAGATATTCGAGGAGCTGATCAGTAAGGCCCGGCAGCACGAGGTAAAGCAGTTCAGGAGCTGGCTGTATGTGCTGGCGCGCAATTATTGCCTCATGCAACTACGCAGCAGCAAAAAAATGCCGATGGTTAATTTAGAGGAGGTTATGGAATTTAACCCCTTTGTGCATCCTGAAGATGAAAACGGCGAAGCAGGGCTGCAGTTGCTGGAACATTGTTTGCAAACATTAGCCGAAGCCCAGCAGCAGAGCGTACAACTGTTTTATTATCAGCAGAAATGTTATAAGGATATTGCCGGGATAACCGGCTACAGCATAAACGAGGTGAAAAGTTATATCCAGAACGGGAAACGGAATTTAAAAATTTGCATGGAACGCGGCCGTGAGCAGTAACAAGACCGACATATCGCAGCTAAGGCAGTACCTGAACGGGGAACTGGATGCCCGTGCCATGCACGAACTGGAAAGACGTGCGCAGGACGATCCGTTTCTGATGGATGCCCTGGAAGGTTACGAGTCTACAGGCGTAAGGCCCGGCCAGCCCGATGCGGAACTGCACCAGCGCCTGCAGCAACGGATCAACCAACCGGTACGCAAACTGATACCCTGGGCGGGTATTTCTATTGCTGCCTCGGTATTGCTGGCGGGCAGTATCGGGCTGTGGCTCTATCTGGCGCAGCAAAAACCGGCGGTTAACCAGGTTGCGGCAGCGCCCGCAGCGGTAATTGCGCCTAATGAGCCTGCCGTACCAGCAGCAACCCAGCCGCCTGCGCTGCCGAGAAAGTTAAGGGATGAACAGGTAGCAGTTGTGCTCACCCGTAAGCCGGTACAAAGGCAGGCAGGTACACCATACCCGGTGCAGGCAAGCGCACCGGCGCCGGCTGCCGATGTACTGAAGCAGGTGCCCGATAGCAGGTTCGGTTATACCGCTCCGGCCGACACGGTGCCGCAATATGCTGCGGAAGGGTATTATAAGCCGCAAAAAATGGTCATTTTAGGCGATAATAAGAAAATTTCTACCATAAAGCCGGGCAGCCGGCCGGAATTGATGAACCAGCAACTGGCCGGCCGGGCGGATGGTGTGAACATGGAGTTAGCGCCCGGTCAGTCGCATGAAATTACAGGGCAGTTAATTGATGATGCCGGGCGGCCTTTGCCCGGTGCGCTCGTAAGCGTGAAAGGGGTAGGAGCAAAAGCCCTTACCGACCAGAACGGCAACTTTAAAATTAAGGCAGAGGGCAGCGATATGCTGCAACTCTCTTACATGGGTTACCAAAGCAGGGAAGTAAAGGCCACCGCAGGAGATAGCATGAAACTGGCCCTGCAGCCGGCTCAAAATTTGCTTGGCGAAGTGGCTGTTGCCCGTGCGGCACCGGCAGTACAGGTGAAAAAGGGAGCTGCACCTTCCATAGGTATTAAAGCCTATCAGCAGTTTTTAAACAGTTTTACGGCTCCTGGTCATCAAACCGGTATCATCCGGCTCGAACTCACCATAGGTGCCAACGGCAACTTAAGCAATTTTAAATTGCTGCAAGGGCTTACCCAAAATGCCGATCAGGCGGCTATCGCCTATGTAAAGCAAGGCCCCGCCTGGCAGGGAAACCCTAATGGAAAGCCGGAAACGGTAGTGATACAGTTGAATATTCAGTAGCAGCGTTTATATTGTAAGGTTTACTTCAAAGGATATTAAAAAATTAATAACGCGTTATTGCTGTAAGGAAGCCCCACCCAACCCTCCCCCGACAGGGAGGGCTACAAAATAAGCAAATCGAAAGTCTCCCCTGTCGGAGAAGATTTAGAGGGGGCCGATGCTTCGTTCCTCGCAATGACACGTTTTTTATATTTTTTTAAAAACGCGTTTTCAGACAACTTCCTACAAAGGTATTTTTAAAACGCTTCGCCTAAAGCCAGATAAAGGCCGCTTTGGCGCTTTTCGCCGGAGCGTTTCTCGCCTATGCCATAATCAAGGCGCATGGTTAAGCCCTTCTCCACATCAAAAAAGTAGCGTATACCACCACCATAGTCAGGCTTTAGGTCACTGATGCTGATACCATTGTGGTATACCTTACCGGCGCCGGCAAATCCGTTGATGCCAATGCGGTCGCTCAGCCGGAAACGCAGCTCCGCCTGTCCGGCAATCAGGTTGCGGTCGCGGAAGCGGCCATTATAGTAGCCGCGCATCATTTCATCATTTCCCAGCGAGGGTAACAAATAAAATGGCGATTGCCCGCCCACCAGGTTCTGGCTCTGAATATCGGTACCCAATGTTAAACGCCGGGCAAGTTTAAAAAACTGCGTGTACTCCATATTCAAGAAACCGCCTTTGTAACCATTGTTATTAAAAACGCCATGCATCAGGTTCAGATACGCGCTCAGGTAAATGCCTTTGGTGGTATAGGTGTTGTTATTACGGCTGTCAAAACTAAAGCTTGGCCCCGCATACAGGATGCTGCCGCCATTGCGGTCTTCAACCAGCGGGCTGGTTTCAAAAATGCCGCCCTGCAGGCGGTCGTGGTAATTGTAATTGTAGCCCCCGGCGGTAAGGCCTGCGTAAATATACCGGCTCAGGCGCTTTTCGCCGGTAAAGGTTACGCGCAGGCGTTTCTCGGCAATCGGGTCTTTATCGGCTTCGCGGGTATTGTTGCCTACGCCAAAAAAGTTGTAGGGAAAATTGGTGTAGTTAATGGCAGCCGTGTAATGATAGGTGTTGCCCGGCAGCCAGCGGCTGGTGCTCAGGCTCAGGCGCTGCTGGCTTTTGGTGGTAAAGGTGGCATAGGCAAAAACGTTGGATACCCGCGTGCCCTGATGCAAAGTATCGGTATAAAACGAATACAGTGCCGAGGCGCCGATTTCCAGCCCGGTTTCCGGCGCCGAAGCCACTACCGGCAGCAAAAAGAAACTGCTGTGCCTGGTGCTGTCTTTCTCGAACAGCATCTTGCGCACAAATTTCGGGATGAACTTAGGCTGCGCCTGCAAAGTGGCTGAACTTATAAAGAGCAGTAAGGTTAATAGTTTCTTCATGCAATAATTTTCCGGCAGGAGTAAGCCCCCTCTAAATCCTCCCCGGTAGGGGAAACTTTTTAAAGCCCTCCCTGCCGGGGAGGGTTTGGGCGGGGCTGTTGAATCTGTTGGGGATCCCACGCTTAACTGAACGCAAATTGTGCATTTTTGATTTTAAAACTGCGTTTAAAGCAAAATACCTATTTTTGCGGCTTAAAATTTAACGCTATGAGTACTGAAAGAGGCCCTGTATCTCAGTTTATTGAAAAAAATTACCTGCACTTTAATGCGGCTGCATTAATGGATGCAGCCAAAGGATACGAAAAGCATTTACAAGAAGGCGGCAAGATGATGGTAACCTTAGCCGGTGCCATGAGTACCGCCGAATTGGGCATCAGCCTGGCCGAAATGATCAGGCAGGACCAGATTGCCATTATCTCCTGTACCGGCGCTAACCTTGAGGAAGACATCATGAACCTGGTGGCGCACTCCCACTACAAACGTGTGCCCCATTACCGCGATTTAAGCCCGCAGGACGAGTGGGATCTGCTGGAGAACCACTATAACCGCGTTACCGATACCTGCATCCCCGAAGAGGAGGCTTTCCGCCGTTTGCAAAAGCACATTTACCAGATATGGAAAGATGCTGATGATAAGGGCGAGCGTTACTTTCCGCATGAGTTTATGTACAAGATACTGCTGAGCGGTGAGTTGGAGCAATATTATGAGATTGACCCTAAAAACTCGTGGATGCTGGCCGCGGCCGAAAAGAATTTGCCGATTGTGGTACCCGGATGGGAAGATTCGACGATGGGCAACATCTTTGCCTCGTACGTGATCAAAAATGAAATTAAGGCCACCACCATGAAGAGCGGTATTGAGTACATGGGCTGGCTGGCCGACTGGTATGTAAAGAACTCGGACGGTAAAGGCATTGGCTTTTTCCAGATCGGCGGCGGTATTGCCGGCGATTTCCCCATCTGCGTGGTGCCGATGCTGTACCAGGATATGGAGATGGAACATATACCGTTCTGGAGCTATTTCTGCCAGATTTCCGACTCTACTACCTCTTACGGTTCTTATTCCGGTGCGGTGCCGAACGAGAAAATTACCTGGGGTAAACTGGACATCCATACCCCCAAATTTATTGTGGAATCTGATGCTACTATTGTAGTGCCGCTGATATTTGCCTGGCTGCTAAAACAATAAATTAAACCGGCAAATATTTTTTAACTGAACATTTAATAATTTTCAATTGTACCTGTAAAAGAGCCCTTAACTCAAGCTTAAGGGCTCTTTTTGTGTTAGTTTAGAACGATTATAAATTAGAACAAACTGTCAGGAATTTGTCAGCCATAGCTTATAAAATTTTACTTTTGTGGACTGAAAAAAGGGATACATCTGCACTTTTTTTAACGGTTTTATATTAAAACACATCATTATTTAGCATAAATACGCTTTATGAGAAATATCTCATTACTTTTTAAACAGTTCTCCCGGTCATTGTTACTTGTGGCCGGTTTGGCTGCCACTACACTTTCTGCCCGGGCTGCAGGCGATGTTGCCAAAGGGGAAGCCTTGTTCAAAGCCAACTGTACAGCCTGCCATAAAATTGATGTGCGTGCTACCGGTCCGGCTTTAGGCCCAACCATTACCTCTGAAACTGATGATAAATGGTTAACCAAATGGATCCAGAACAATCAGGCGCTGATTGCCGCTAAGGATAAGAAAGCTCTAAGCATCTACAACGAATACAATCAGGCGGGCATGAACGTGTTCACCAACCTGTCTGATGGTGATGTAGCCGACATTATTGCTTACGTGCGCGATGACTGGAAGAAAATGCAGGCTACTGCAAATACACCAGCTAACAAAGGCGGCGATGGCCCAGTAGCTGACTCAGGCCCGAGTGAGGCTGCAGTTTGGGTACTGATTGCCCTGGTGGTGGTTGCCTTTATCGTTATCCTGGTACTAAACCGGGTAGTAGGTACCTTAGAGCGTTTGCTGCTGAAGAAGGAAGACACTATCTCCTTGTTAGCTACCGAAGAAGAAAAAGACGAGGAAGACAAGAATGCGGCTAAAGCTGCACGGTTAGAAGCGGCTAAAAAGCTGCTGAAAAACAAAAAGCTGGTATTCTTCATCATCCTGTGCGGTACAGTGGCTATGGGTAGCTGGAGCTGGGTAACCATGTGGAATACCAATGTGCACCAGGGTTACCAGCCGGTACAGCCTATCAAGTATTCGCACGAACTGCATGCCGGTGTAATGAAGATCAGCTGCCAGTACTGCCATGCGCCTGCTTATAAGGGCAAGAATGCAACCATCCCATCGCTGAACATCTGTATGAACTGCCATAAAGTGGTAAAAACAGAATCGCCGGAAATTCATAAGATATATGATGCGCTGGGTTATGATCCGCAAACGGCTAAATACGATACTACCAAGGCCCGGCCTATCCAGTGGGTACGTATCCACAACCTGCCCGATCTGGTATACTTTAACCACGCACAGCATACCAAGGTAGCCGGTATTGAGTGCCAGCGTTGCCACGGCCCTATCCAAACCATGAAGGAGGTGTACCAATACTCACCGCTTACCATGAAATGGTGTATACAGTGCCACCGCCGCACCGAGGTGAACAGCAAAGGCAGCGGCTACTACGATGCGCTGCTGAAAGCACACGAGAACCTGAAGAACGGCCAGAAACTTACCGCAGCAAGCCTGGGTGGTTTAGAGTGCGGCAAGTGCCATTATTAATAAATTAAGACTTAGCAATTACAGTTTATATAGCTTAAATGGAAAGCAATAAAAAATACTGGAAGGGTTTAGAAGAACTGAACAGCACGCCGGAGTTTGTTGAACTTAGCAAGCATGAGTTTGCCGAACCTGTGCCTATAGAAGAGGTGTTGAGCGGTAACGGCCTGATGGGTAAAACCCCGCGCCGTAACTTCCTGAAAACCGTAGGCTTTGGTATCGGCGCCGTTTCACTGGCCGCCTGCCAGAAAGCCCCGGTATATAAATCTATCCCTTACCTGATAAAGCCCGAGGAGGTTACTCCCGGTGTTTCCAACTATTATGTGTCAAGCCACGAGGGGTATGCCATTCTGGTAAAAACCCGCGAAGGCCGCCCTATTAAGGTAGAAGGTAACCCGGCCGACATACTGGGCCGGGGCGGTGTAACCGCGCAGGTGCAGGCTTCGGTGTTAAACCTGTATGATGCTAACCGGCTGAAAGGCCCTATGCAGGATGGCGGCGATGCCGGATGGGCCGGTGTTGACAGTTTTGTAAAAGGCGAACTGACAGCAATAAAGGCAGGCGGTAAAAAGATCCGCGTTATTGCATCATCTATACATAGTCCCTCAACTTTAGGCGTATTAGCGCAGTTTACGGCGGCCTACCCTAACAGTAAGGTGATAAACTACGAGCCGGTATCTTACACCGGTATCATCCAGGCCAACCAGAATAGTTTTGGTAAGGCAGTAATACCGCATTACCGTTTTGATAATGCGGATGTGATTGTAAGCTTCGGCGCTGATTTTCTGGGTTCGTGGTTACTGCAGGCCGAGCAAATGCGCCAGTATGTAGCAAACCGCAAGAACGAGGCGATTGAAGGCAAAAAGATGTCGCGCCATATCCAGTTTGAGAGCGGCATGAGCATTACCGGCAGCAACGCCGATGTGCGTGTTCCGTTAAAACCATCTGAGGAAGGTATCGCGCTGATCAACCTGTACAATGCGGTAGCCAATACCACCTTGCCAGGTTCTAAGAAAATCAGTACGGTAATTGATAACGCCGTTATTTTAGCGGCCAAAGAACTGGCAGCCGCCCGCGGCCGTGCACTGGTGGTATCCGGTTCAAATGATGTGGCCTGCCAGGTGCTGGTAAACGCCATCAACTCTTTATTAGGCAGTTACGGTACTACCATTGATCTGGACAACCCGGTTAGGAAATTTGCCGGTAACGATGCAGAATTTGTAGAATTTGTAAACGAGCTGAAAAGGGGAGAGGTTGATGCCGTATTCTTCATGGGCGCTAACCCGGTTTACAGCTATTATAAAAGCAAGGAACTGACCGATGCACTGAAAAAAGTACGTTTACGCGTTTCATTTGCTGATTATAATGACGAAACCGCTTCGCTGTGTAACATAGTAGCGCCAGCCAGCCATTACCTGGAAAGCTGGGGCGATGAAAACGCGGTAGAAGGCTACTATACTATTATTCAGCCTACCATTAATAAAGTATATAATACCCGCATTGCCGAGGAAAGCTTGCTGAACTGGGCCAACGCACCGGTTAAGGATTATTATACATTTGTACGCAACACCTGGAATACGGTATTAACGCAAGCCGGCACCCCCGGCGAAGCAGGCTGGGAAAAGTTGCTGCAAAACGGTGTGGTAAAACTGGCCGATAAACCTAAAGGCGCTTACACCTTCAGCCATGATTTAAGTGCGGTAGCACAAACCATATTGACCCACAGCAATGATCTGGCACAAGGCAACAAAATAGAATTGCAGGTTTACGAAAACGGCACCGTAAAGGACGGCCGCCACGCCAATAACCCGTGGCTGCAGGAACTGCCCGAGCCGGTATCAAAGGTAACCTGGGACAACTTTGCGGCCATGTCCATCACCACAGCCAAAAAGCTGGGTTATGAGCAGGGCGATATCATCACCATAACCGCTAACGGTTACTCGGTAAACCTGCCGGTGCTATTGCAGCCTGGTCAGGCGCAAAATACCATTTCGGTAGCTGTAGGTTACGGCCGCAGCAAATCCGGTAAGGTAGGCGATGGCGTAGGGCAAAATGCTTACCCGTTCATGAGCTTCCGCAACGGTACTTTCCAGTGTGCCGTGGCCGCTGATATTAAATCGGCAGGTTTGGAGCGTATTGAGTTTGCACAAACCCAAACGCACCACTCTTACGAAGGCCGCGATAGTATCATCAAGGAAACTACGCTTAAAGAGTTTTTGGCCAGCCCTTCAAAAGCCATGAAGGAAGGCGAGGAAGATAAGAAGACCTACGATTTGTGGAACGACTACCAGCACACCGGTTACAACTGGGTAATGGCTATCGATCTGAACGCCTGTACCGGTTGCGGTGCTTGTGTGGTTGCCTGCAGCGCTGAAAATAACGTACCGGTAGTAGGCCGCGATGAAGTGCGCCGCCGCCGCGAAATGCACTGGATCCGTATCGACCGTTACTACTCTTTTAACGGTGAAAACAATAACGAAGAAGTTACCCGCGAGAAGCAGATTGATAAGTTAACCAACTACGATAACGTATCGGTAGTTTACCAGCCGATGCTGTGCCAGCACTGTGATCATGCACCTTGCGAAACCGTGTGCCCGGTACTGGCTACCACCCACTCGTCTGAAGGGTTAAACCAGATGACCTATAACCGTTGCGTAGGTACCCGTTACTGCGCCAACAACTGTCCGTACAAAGTGCGCCGTTTCAACTGGTTCAACTACTGGAACGATTCACGCTTTGAGAATTACCTACAGAACGACTATACCGAACTGGTACTGAACCCGGACGTAACCACCCGTTTCCGTGGGGTAATGGAAAAATGCTCGATGTGCGCGCAGCGTATACAGGCCGGTAAGCTGAAGGCAAAAATGGAAAAACGCCCGGTAAAGGATGGCGAAATCAAGGTAGCCTGCCAGCAAACCTGCCCTGCCAATGCCATCGTATTTGGTAATGCAATGGACCCGAACTCAGAAGTATCAAAGGCACTGAAGAGTGAGCGTACCTATTATGTACTGGAAGAACTGGACGTAAAACCAGGTATCGGCTACCAGGCGAAAGTTAGAAACAGAACAACTGAAACTACTGAGGCTTAAATTTATAACAGAGATTAAACTATGGCATCTCACAGTGAATCAATAATCAGGGAACCGTTAATTACGGGTAGGGACATCACTTACGCGCAAATTACCAACGAGGTACTCAACCCTGTAGAAAATATGCCCAATAAAGCCTGGTGGATCGGTTTTACCGTAGCCAGCTTGGGTGCGCTCCTATGGCTGTTCGCCATCAGCTGGACCTTTTGGTTCGGTGTAGGCTCCTGGGGGTTGAACAAAACCGTGGGCTGGGCCTGGGACATTACCGGTTTTGTATGGTGGGTAGGTATCGGCCACGCCGGTACGCTTATCTCGGCCGTACTGCTCATCTTCCGCCAAAACTGGCGTAATTCCATCAACCGCTCTGCCGAGGCGATGACCATCTTCGCGGTTATTTGTGCAGCTACCTACATTTTAGGCCACATGGGCCGCCCGTGGTTAGCCTACTATACTTTACCATTGCCTAACCAGTACGGCTCGTTGTGGGTAAACTGGAACTCGGCCCTGATGATGGACGTGTTTGCCATCTCCACCTACTTCTCGGTATCCCTGGTATTCTGGTATACCGGTTTGTTACCGGATATCGCCAGCATCCGCGACCGCGCCATTGGTTTACGCCGCCGCATCTATTCCGTATTATCCTTCGGCTGGACCGGCTCTGTAAAAACCTGGCAGCGTTTCGAAACGGTGTCATTAATTTTGGCCGGTATCTCTACCCCGCTTGTACTTTCGGTGCACACCATTGTATCTTTTGACTTTGCAACCTCGCTGGAGCCGGGCTGGCACACTACTATCTTCCCGCCCTACTTCGTAGCGGGCGCTATCTTCTCGGGTTTCGCCATGGTGCAAACCCTGCTTTTGGTCACCCGTAAGGTATTAGGTCTGGAAAACTACATTACCATGTTCCACATCGAGTCGATGAATAAGGTTATTCTGCTTACTGGTAACATTGTAGGTGTTGCTTACATGACGGAATTTTTTATTGCCTATTACTCAGGCGTGGAAGGAGAGCAGTATACGTTCCTGAACAGGTTCATCGGGCCTTACTGGTGGGCAGGCTGTATGATGTATGGCTGTAATATTGGCATGACCCAACTGATGTGGTTCAAGAAAGTCAGAACAAACATTCAGTTATCATGGGTACTATCAATTATCGTGAATATCGGTATGTGGTTCGAGCGTTTTGTGATTATTGTGGTTTCATTACACCGCGACTACCTGCCTTCAAGCTGGGCTATGTTTTATCCATCATGGGTTGATGTAAGTGTGTTTGTGGGTTCGATAGGCGTGTTCTTTACTTTGTTCCTGCTATTTATAAGGGTACTGCCTTCAATCGCCATAGCCGAGGTGAAACTGCTGGTTAAAACGTCGAGTGAACAATCCAAGAAAGCGCTGATGGCCCACCATCAGCTTGATCCTGAACAGGTAGAAGAGTATAAACAATCGTTAGTGAAGTTCGATAGCGTAGAAATGTCTGACTACGAAAAGTAAAAAACATGAGCAGCACAAAATTTATATTAGGCTTATTTGATGATCCCGATGAAATGATGCACGGGATTGATCAGCTGAAAAAGAACAGCGTTCCGATCTACGATGTATATACACCAATGCCTATACACGGTATTGAAGATAAATTGGGCGTAAAAGAGTCTCGCTTAGGCTATGCCGCATTTTGCTTCGGTTGTTTAGGCGCATGTGTAATATTCAGCATCTTATATTATACTTTGGTACATGACTGGCCGATGAACATTGGCGGTAAGCCCAACTTTGCCATGCCCAATTTTGTACCGTTTACCTTTGAGTGGACTATTTTGTTCACTGCTTTTGGTATGGTATTTACTTTTTATGCAGCCACGCATTTGTTTCCTGGCCGTGCACCGCGGGTGATGGATTTACGTGCAACTGATGACCGCTTTGTAATTGCGATTAACGCTAAGGGAAACATACCTCATGATGATATCAGCCGGATCTTGAAAGATGCCGGTGCTGTAGAAATTAAGCATAACGACAGAAAATATGTTAGCTATGAATAAAAGTAAAATATTAGGTGCGATGGCAGTTACCATTGCCGCCACCCTTGTATTTACTTCCTGTAAAGATAAAAGAAGCACTGGCTGGCAGTACGCTCCGAATATGTATGAGCATATTGCTTTTGAGTATGACCAGAAGAACCCTAACTTCAGGGATGGCAAAACTTCGCAGTTGCCGCCCCCCGGTACCGTTCCGATAGGTTTTACCCGCTTTTCTTATCCCAACACACGTGACGGATATGAGCAGGCCAGCCTTGCGGTAAAAAACCCGCTTAAAAACACGCCGGCTGTTTATGCCGAGGGTAAGGTACTGTTCATGCACATGTGCTCTCCCTGCCACGGGCCTGAAGGGCAGGGCAACGGTGAAGTAGTGCAGCATGGCTATCCGCCGCCGCCATCTTACTCCAAGGGCCAGTCCTCCCGCGGCGGCGCCATGAAAGATCTCACTGACGGTAAGATATTCCATACCCTCACCTACGGGGTGAATGCCATGGGCTCATACGCTTCGCAGCTGTCGCCCGAGGAGCGCTGGAAGGTGATTATGTATGTTCACCATTTACAAACTTTATAAAATTTTACATTAATGAGTACTCATAATCATAGTATAGAAGAGAGATTTGAGTTTGGGGGAAGAACTAAAAGCATCAGCCTTATGTGTATTGCATTAGGTGTTTTAGGTATTCTGTTTGGATTCTTATATAAAGGTGGTGCACATGCTGAACGCACATTTTCAAATTTGTTGCTGATGAGCTATTACTTTGCATGTATTTGTATATGCGGTATCTTCTTTTGCGCCATACAGTATGTATCTCAATCCGGCTGGTCTGCATCTATAATACGCGTGCCCCAGGCTTTTGCCAAAATATTACCTGTTGCGTCTATCATACTTATTGCAATTGCTGCAGCCGGACTGTTGATTACCCATACTTACGTAGAAGATGGTAAAACAGTAACTGAACCATTTTTGTACGGGCATTGGGCCACTGCGGGTTTAACCACTAAAGGCAGCGCCAATTTTGATGCGATAATCGCTGGTAAATCGGCGTTTTTGAACCGGGGCACATTTTTTCTGATGCTGGTGGCGTTTTTAGGCGCTTACAGCATTTTAGGCCGGATGCTGGTAAATGCCTCTGTTAGCGAGGATAGCCGCGGCGGCATGTTTTACTATAACAAGAGTTTTAAGTATTCAGTAATATTTTTAGTTGTACTTGGTTTTACGTTCCCACTGTTTGCTTTTGCAGTAATCATGTCACTTGAAGCGCACTGGTTTTCAACCATGTTTGGCTGGTACAACTTGTCTGCTATGCATGTAACCGGGTTATCTGCTATTGCACTTACCTTGATATGGCTGCGTGAGAAGGGTTATGCACAATGGGTAAACTCCAACCACCTGCATGATTTGGGTAAGCTGATGTTCGGGTTTTCAATATTCTGGACTTACCTGTGGTTCAGTCAGTTCTTTCTAACCTGGTACAGTAACATACCTGAGGAGAGCGTGTATTTCTACAAACGCTGGGAACCCGAATTTAAATGGCTATTCTGGTTAAATATTGTAATTAACTTTTTGGCGCCGCTACTATTGCTGATGTCGCGCGATGCAAAGCGGATGTTCAGCCGTATGAAGATTGCTTCCATCGTAATAATTCTGGGACACTGGCTTGATTATTATCTGATGATCATGCCCGGAACAGTTGGCCCGGAAGGTAGAGGGTTCGGCGTTGAAGAGATTTGTATATTTTTAGGTTTTGCAGGATTATTTGTTTTCCTGATGCTGAATACGCTAAGTAAATTTGACTCGCTGGTGCCTAAAAAGCATCCGTTTTTGGAGGAAAGTCTGCACCACCACATTTAATAATTATTACCTTTGCACCACCAAATACTATCAAAAACAGGTATAAAAATGGGATTGAGAATAAATAAAAGTTTGGCTAAGTTTTTTACCCTGCTAACTGCGTTTATGGCAAGTTCAACCTTGCTGATGGCACAGGCTGCCAGTTCAAACGCTACGGCTACGTCGGGTGGTGACCTGTCAGCGCAAACGGCAGGCATGTGGACTACCGTTGCTTATTATACAGTATTGATTGTGCTGGCCGGTGTAATTATTGGCATAGTAGGTAAAATACTGAAGGTATATGATTTAACCTTACAGATACAGGGCAAGAAGGGAACAGACTGGAACAAGATAATGGGTATCTGTTTTGTTGTGTTTTTAGTGCTGGGCCTGGTAGGCGTTTATTACTCATTTAGTGTACAAGGCAGCATGATTTTGCCTGCAGCATCCTCTGTGCACGGCGCTACACTGGATACCATGTTCTGGACTACTTTTGGCATTACGGTTATTGTGTTTTTTGCCACACAGATCTTACTATTTGGTTTTGCTTACCGTTACCGTCATCAGGACAACCGCAAGGCATCCTATGTACCCCATAACAATACCATTGAAAAAATCTGGACCATTGCTCCGGCAATTGTACTTACCATACTGGTGGTATTCGGTTTTCTTACCTGGAGGCAGATCACCAATACGGTTGATGCCAAAGGCGAGCCGGCTTCGTTGCAGGTAGATCTAACAGGGCATCAGTTTGCCTGGGAGATCCGCTATCCGGGCCATGATGGCAAGCTGGGGTTGAAGGATTATAAACTGGTTAGCGGCACTAACGTGTTGGGAGTAAATTATAAAGACCGCAACAGCTTTGATGATTTGCATGCAGATACCCTGGTGATACCTAAAGGCAAATCTGTACGTTTAAACATTATCGCACAGGATGTAATACATAGTGTGTATATGCCGAACTTCAGGGTGCAGATTAATGCCGTACCTGGGTTGCCAACCTATTTTAAGTTTACGCCTACCAAAACTACCGACGAAATGCGCAGGGATCTGGATGATCAAACCTTTGATTATCATTTATACTGCAATAAGATATGCGGCGGCAGCCATTACAATATGCAAAAGCTGGTAAGGGTGGTAACGCAGGAAGAATACCAAACCTGGTTAGCACATCAAAAGCCATATTTAACTGATCAGTTGAAGAAGGAGCTGAAGTTTGCCGGTATCAACCCGCAGCCTTCGCAAGAACAGGTAAGATTAGCATTAAATAACTAATACAAGATTTTTAACATATGTCGTCAACACTTATAGCTCAGGATCACGAGGTTCATCATCATGATCATGATCACGGACATCATAAGGAAAGCTTTATAACCAAGTACGTATTCAGCCAGGATCATAAAATGATCGCAAGGCAGTTTTTGGTTACCGGTATCATTATGGCGGTTATTGCCATGCTGCTTTCCATCATGTTCCGTATTCAGTTAGCCTATCCCGAAAAATCATTTCCACTGCTGGAAACTATTTTAGGCAAATGGGCACCGGGCGGAAGGCTGGATGCTAACTTTTACCTGTCGTTGGTTACCATACACGGTACCATCATGGTGTTCTTCGTGTTAACTGCCGGTTTGAGCGGTACTTTCAGTAACTTGCTTATCCCTTATCAGTTAGGCGCCCGCGATATGGCTTCGCCTTTCATGAATATGCTGTCGTACTGGTTCTTCTTTACTTCAAGCGTAATCATGCTGGCTTCCTTCTTTGTAGAAAAAGGCCCTGCCGGCCCGGGATGGACCATTTACCCGCCGTTATCTGCATTACCCAAGGCAATGCCGGGCTCTGGTACAGGTATGACACTGTGGCTGGTGAGTATGACGCTGTTCATCGCTTCGCAGCTGATGGGCGGTATCAATTACATTAGCACCATACTGAACATGCGTACCAAAGGTATGGACCTGTGGAAAATGCCGTTGACCATCTGGGCATTCTTCTTAACCGCCGTGTTGGGTTTGTTAGCTTTCCCGGTATTGATTGCGGGTGTTGTGTTACTGGTATTTGACCGCAGCTTTGGTACCAGCTTCTACTTATCAGACATTGTAGTACAAGGCCAGGTAATGAACTTTGAAGGCGGCAGCCCGATTCTGTTCCAGCACTTGTTCTGGTTTTTGGGGCACCCTGAGGTATATATTGTAATTATGCCGGCGATGGGTCTGGTATCAGAAGTAATGGCTACCAACTCACGTAAGCCTATCTTCGGTTACCATGCCATGGTATACTCATTGATTGGTATTACTGTACTCTCATTCATTGTATGGGGGCACCACATGTTTGTAACGGGGATGAATCCGTTCTTAGGCGGGGTGTTTATGATCACCACGCTGATCATTGCGGTACCATCGGCGGTAAAAACCTTTAACTGGCTGGCTACGCTTTGGCGCGGTAATATTCAGTTTACACCGGCTATGCTGTTCTCTATCGGTTTTGTGTCTTTCTTTATCTCCGGTGGCTTAACAGGTATTTATCTGGGTAACGCGGCTTTGGATATCAACCTGCACGATACTTACTTTGTGGTTGCACACTTTCACCTGGTAATGGGTTCAGCCGCAATATTCGGGATGTTGGCCGGTGTGTACCACTGGTTCCCTAAAATGTATGGCCGCCACATGGATAGCAAATTGGGTTACCTGCACTTCTGGCTCACCTTTATCGGCGCGTATCTGGTATTCTTCCCGATGCACTTTATGGGCCTGGATGGCGTACCCCGCCGTTACTATTCCTTTACCGAAATTGAGCCGTTAAAGCGTTGGGTATCTGTAAACGTATTTATAACATGGTCGGCCATTATGGCGGCGGTAGCGCAGCTGGCTTTCCTGTTCAACTTTGTATACTCCATTTTCTTCGGTAAGAAAACCACCCAGAACCCCTGGAATTCCACTACGCTGGAATGGACTACGCCTGTTGAGCACTTACACGGTAACTGGCCAGGCGAAATACCGACTGTGTACCGCTGGCCGTATGATTACAGTAAGCCCGGACACGATGAGGATTTTATTCCGCAAACAACACCGTATTCTCAAACATTAAATTCCAATCTTCCTCATGATTTTGAAGATCATGCTGCCGGGTTAGCCATGCACCAGGAGCATCCTACCAATGAACAGGAAGTAAAGTAATAACTGGTTTTGCCAATTATTTAGGGTATCTGCGGCAGAAAATCGTTTCTGATGCAGGTACCCTAAATTTTTAGGATACAACGCGATAAATGATTGATAACACCGCAAAAAGACGATTTCAGCAGGTAAACCTGGGCACTGTTATATTGCTTTTTGTACTTATTCTGGCAGGTGGCGTGGTACGAAGTACCGGTTCGGGCATGGGTTGCCCGGACTGGCCCAAATGCTTTGGCCGCTATATACCCCCTACAGATGTGGCCGAACTTCCAAAGGATTATAAGCAAACGTATGTAACTGGCCGGGCAAAAAAAAATGAGCGCTTTGCTAAAACGCTGGATGTGTTTGGCTACAGTGACCTGGCCAGCCGGTTAAGGAATGACCAGTCTGTACTGATACCGGAAGATTTTAACGCCGCCCGTACCTGGACAGAGTATATCAACCGTTTACTTGGTGCACTGTCTGGCCTGTTTCTGTTAATTACAACATTTTATTCTTTTAAGTTTTTCGGTCAGGTGAACCTGATACCGGCACTCAGCATCTTTAATTTGCTTCTGGTGGGTTTCCAGGGATGGTTAGGCTCCATTGTGGTATCTACAAATTTAGTAGCGTGGATTGTTACCGTACACATGTTGCTGGCCCTGGCCATAGTTGCCATCAGCATTACAACTTACCACTTATCCAAAACTATGGGTAAGCTTAATACAAGTATACCCAAATGGTTATACATGATTGCCGTTATAGCCGTTGTTATAAGTGTGATACAAATAACACTGGGTACCGAAGTGCGTGAGCAGGTAGACGCAGTAGCCGGCCATTTTGAGCAGCAGTACCGCGAGCGATGGGTAAACAGTACAGGGCCGGTGTTTCCGCACCACAGGGATACTGCATTGCTGGTGCTGGTAGCTAATGTACTGCTGTACTTTCTGGTACGCCGTTACTTCAACCGCCATTCGCTGCAGCAGCAGCTGATGAGTATCATCTTTTTGCTGATCATACTGCAGATAGGAACCGGTGTTGCGCTTTCGTACCTGGCCTTGCCGCCGGCAGCTCAGGCGGTACACATCCTGCTGGCCAGCCTGATGTTTGGTGCGCAGGTTTATCTGCTGTTAAATTTATATAAATCGGTAAACGTGGAGGTAGTGAGGCGATGAAGGATTTTATAAAGCTGATTAAGTTCAGGCTTACTTTTTTGGTGGTGTTTTCGGCCTCTATATCGTTTTTAATCGGCAGTAAGGTAAATGGTGTGATTCACTGGGCAGATTGGGTAAAGCTGATTATCGGCGGCTTTTTAATTACCGGGGCAGCAAACGGCTTTAACGAAATTATAGAGAAGGATTTAGACCGGCTGATGAAGCGCACCGCCGACCGGCCGCTGCCGTCAGGCCGCATGACCAACGGGCAGGCGCTTATTTTAAGCCTGGGTATGGGGCTGGCCGGAACGTACTTGTTAGGTAACTTAAATTTGCTTACCGGCTACCTTTCCATATTTGCCATTGTGCTGTATGCCTTTGCCTATACGCCGCTAAAGCAAAAATCGCCCATATCAGTGTTTGTAGGCGCTATTCCCGGCGCATTGCCGCCGCTTATCGGGTATGTGGCTGCGTATGGCCGTATCGATGAGATCGCCTTGATTTTGTTCCTCATCCAGTTTGTATGGCAGTTCCCGCATTTCTGGGCCATTGCCTGGGTGCTGGATGATGATTATAAGCTGGCCGGTTTCAGGCTGTTGCCTACCGGCAAGCGCGACCGTATCAGCGCTGTAATCACCTTTATTTTTACGCTGGTTTTGGTACCCGTAAGTTTATTGCCAACTATATACCATTATGGTGGTTATTATGTAGGTGCAATATCTCTGGTATGCAGCGTTATATTTTTATACCAGGCATTGGTAATGCTGCGCGCGCTCAGTATCGAGTCGGCACGGCAATTAATGTTTGGCTCGTTTATTTACCTGCCCATTGTGCAGTTGATGTTTTTATTTGATTTTACAGGAAAGTAATAAAATGGCTTACTTACAACAAGACAGAGATAAGTTCGACCTTACGCCCAAGCGGTTTAACATGTGGGTATTCGTTTTTGTATCCTTTATGCTGTTTGCCGCGCTTACCAGCGCATTTATTGTGTACAGCGGCGGCAAAGGCCATGCCATGCAGATAAAGCTGCCCGACGTGTTTATGTACAGCACAGCGGTAATTATCATCAGCAGTATCACCATGATGCTGGCTTCAAAGGCGGCTAAAGGCCTGCAGTTTGCACGGCAGCAACAGTATTTATGGATAAGCCTGGTGCTGGGAATTGCTTTTTGCATACTACAGGTATTTGCCTGGTATACGCTTGCCTACCGTATGCAGGTGTATTTTGTAAACCCTAATGCAACGCAGTCCTTTATTTATGTGTTTTCGGGCATGCACCTGCTACACATTCTGGCAGGCTTGGTGTTACTGGTTATAAGCCTGAGCAGTACTTACGGTAAAACGCCGCAGGTAATAAATCTGTACCGCATGGAAATGGCCTCAATATTTTGGCATTTTGTGGATTTGGTATGGATTTATCTTTATGTTTTTTTACTTTTGAACCAACATTAATAACTCCTATAACAAGTACAAATGAGTACAACAGCAGTATCACAGGTAGATGAAGTAAGAACCACCCCCTGGTCGGGCGGGCGGTCGCCGTTTTCGGTTGAATACGGTAAAATGATGATGTGGTTTTTCCTGTTATCGGATGCCTTTACCTTTTCATCCTTGCTAATCGCCTACGGCGCATTGCGGTTCAGTGCAAACACCTGGCCTGCGGCAGATAAAATATTCCAATCCGTACCGGGCCTGTTAGAAAATGGTGCACCATTGGTGTTTGTAGGTATCATGACCTTTATTCTCATTATGAGTTCTGTTTTCATGGTATTGGGTGTAGAAGCAGGTCATCGCGGCTCACGTAAAGAAGTTATAAGGTGGCTGGTTTTAACTATAATATTAGGTATCATGTTCTTGGGCTGCCAGGCATTGGAATGGACACACCTGCACCATGATGGTTTCTGGTGGGGCAGTATTCCAAAGCATGAAGCGCTGCATGAATATTTTAACGGAACGGTAGGGCCAACCTCGGCGCAGCAGTTTGCCAATCTATTTTTTACCATCACAGGTTTTCATGGTTTCCATGTATTCAGCGGTATTGTAATTCTGATTATCATACTAATTAATACACTGGTTGGCACCTACGATAAGCGCGGCAGTTACCTGATGGTAGAGAAAGTAGGCTTGTACTGGCACTTTGTAGATTTGGTTTGGGTGTTTGTATTTACCTTCTTTTATTTGGTTTGATTTTTTAATACAGATTCATATGTCAACAGATACACATAATATACCAGAAGATCATGCCGAGCATGATACGATGAACAAAAAAAGAATATGGAGAGTATTCTGGATACTGGTAGCAATAACTACGGTTGAATTTATTATTGCACTGCTGCTTGTACCCCGGCACATACTGCCAATTAACATGGCTAATCCGGTTTATATTGTACTAACACTATTTAAGGCCTTTTACATCGTGGCTTATTTTATGCACCTGAAGTTTGAAAAGGTAGGCATGGCTTATGTTATCCTTATACCGATCATTTTTATAATCGGCCTGATACTGGTACTTACCAATGAAAGCCACCATTGGCTGGATATGCGCGGATAATGCACAGGCAAAAATTCGGATTAAAAGAACTCACAATCCTGGCAATTATACTCATATTGCCGGGATTTTTATATTATTTACTAACTGTTGGCGGCAAAAACAGGTACAAGCCGCTTCCTTTTTTCGGGCCAAAGATAGTAGCTAAAACCGGGCATACTTTTCATGGCAAGTACATTGCCGATACCATTTACCACAAATTACCCGAGGTTAGTTTACTGGATCAGAACGGTAATGCAGTTAGCAGCGGCAGCTTTAAGGGGCGTATAACGGTAGTTAACTTTTTTTATACGCAGTGCCCGGCTTCCTGCATAAGGGTTTGTAATTACATGGACAGCCTGGTACAAAATTATGCTAAAAATAAGCTGGTATACTTTGCCTCAGTTACCGTAAACCCTCAGCACGATGATGCCGGAACGCTGAAGCATTTTGCCGCCCGTTACCATGTGGATGCCGCCAAGTGGCGGTTTTTAACCGGCGATACGGCACAGGTATACAAACTTGCCCGGCAGGGCTTTTTAGTAAATGCGGCGCAAACCGGCAGTAACGAGTTTAATTTCAGCAATCAGATGATTTTAATAGATGCCGAGAACCGCATACGCGGCTATTATACCGGCGGCTCCATTGCCGAAGTAAGGCGCCTGAATGATGAGCTGAAAGTGCAGATAGCTGAAGAGCTGCGCAAAATTAAGGCGCCCGATATGTAAGCCTGATTAGATATATGACAGATAAATTGATTTTTCGCTTTATAGCTGCGGTTTCCGTATTTGTTTTTTTAGTGGTGGTAATTTTATATAGTAAAATTATACCTGCCCCTGCTGTTTCGCCCGCGTTGCTTTACTTTTTGCCAAAGCTTAATGCCATTTTAAACGGCAGTTGCAGTGTACTTTTATTGCTTTCGCTGTATTTTATTACCAGGGGGAATGTTACCATACATAAGCGACTGAATATAACTGCGTTTCTGCTGTCATCCCTGTTTTTGGTGTCTTACATTTTGTTTCACTGGCTGGGAACGGAAACCAGGTACGGCGATCTCGACCATAACCTGATCGTTTCAGACCAGGAAAAGGCCATTGCAGGAAGTGTACGCTACATCTACTTTTTTATATTGCTTACACACATTATACTGGCAGCAGTTGTTTTACCGTTAATATTATTGAGCTTTTACTATGGCTTACAGATGCAGATTACCAGGCATAAAAAGCTGGTAAGGTGGTCTTATCCGGTATGGTTGTATGTAACTGTTACAGGCGTAATCGTATACCTGATGATATCGCCCTTTTATAAATTTTAATCATTAACTTAACTCATGAAAATAGTAAGAATATTTGTTTGCTGTGTGCTGTTTGCTGTAAGCGGATTAGCCGTAACGCAGGTTAAGGCACAATGCGCCATGTGTTCGGCCACAGCCGAAGCCGGTACCAAGAACGGCAATACCACGGCCAATGGTTTAAACAATGGCATTATGTATTTGCTGGCTGCACCTTACCTGGCCGTTGCCGCGGTAGGCTACATCTGGTATAAAAAATACCGCCGTAAAGATGTAGAGTTAAAAATGCGCGATGAAAAGCTGCATTTGAATTAAGCGCAGGTTCCATCAGTTCATATCCAGATTATCGCTATGTCTAAAACATCCAAAACACAAGCTATACTTCAGGGCAAATGCCCGAGGTGCCGCCGGGGAAACATGTTTTACGGAGGAATGTATGAGATTGGTAATAATGGCATGAACGAGAACTGCCCGCACTGCGGTTTACATTTTGAAATAGAACCCGGTTATTTTTATGCCGCCATGTATGTAAGCTACGCCCTTAACGTGGCTCAATCGGTTACCCTGGCAGTGGCTACTTATGTGCTTACACACAACATGGATTCGCCCTGGCTGTACCTGGGGGTGGTATTAGGGGGCTGTTTGTTGCTGGCGCCTTTCAATTACCGTTACGCCAGGATATTGTTGTTATATTGGCTGTCGCCCAAAGTACATTATCAACCTTACCTGGATACGGATGATACAGCCCGAAACGTTTAGCTTTTTAAAGGACTTGGCCGGTAACAACAACCGGGAGTGGTTTCAAACCCAAAAAGGCCGTTACGAAGCCGCCCATCAGAACGTTGTTGATTTTGCAGGAGAGCTTGTTAAGGCATTAAGTAAGTTTGATGCCAATATTGATGTGCAAAAGGATGCCCGCAAATGTGTACTGCGCATTTACCGTGACGTACGGTTCAGTAAGGATAAAACGCCTTACAAAACCAACATGTCGATAGGCCGCCTCCGCACCGGCAATGCTACAGAAGGCGTAGGCTATTTTTTACAGATTGAACCCGGGGCTTCTTTTATAGCAGGCGGTTACTGGATGCCGCAAGCTGAGGAGCTGAAAGCCATCAGGCAGGAGATTGATTACAATGCTGCCGGCCTTACCCGTATTGTTAATGCCCCGCAGTTCAGCAAGTTGTTTGGTGATTTCACAGCGCAGGAAAAACTAAAAACACTGCCAAAAGGTTATGAACAGGACAATGAAAATATTGAGCTGTTAAAGCTGAAAAGCTTTGCCGCCCTGCATGAGCTTAAAGATAAAGAGTTAGGCCATAAAAATGCTGTAGCACATGTAGCAGAAATTTGCAGCCACATTTATCCGCTCAATGAGTTTTTAACCAACGCCATAGTGTAACTTAATTCACACAGTTTATGAAAATAAAATTGCTCTTATTAGCCGCTGCTACCTGCATACTGATGCACTCATGCGTATCTACCAAAAAGTATAACACTTTGCTATCCAGCCGCGATTCTTTGCAAAACCGCACCACCAACCTGGAAACCCAGCTGGCCGGCTTACAGGCTGATACTGCCAGGTTACACCGGCAAATTGCTGATTTGCAAGGAAAATATAATGCGCTAAACCGCGATTATAGCGCTACCTCAACACAGGTAAACCAGCTTTCCGGCGATTTAAAGCAGCGTGAGGCCCGCTTACGCGAGGTAGAAAACCTGTTACGTAAACGCGATGAAGCTACCAACGCCCTGCGCGATAAATTGCAGCAGGCCTTATTGGGCTTCCAAAACAGTGGCCTGAGTGTGGATATCCGCAACGGAAAGGTATATGTATCACTAACCGACAAATTGCTGTTCCCTTCGGGTAGTATTGTTATTGATGAAAAGGGTAAACAGGCTTTGCAGCAACTGGCTGCTGTTTTAAACAAGGAACCGGATATTAATATTTCGGTAGAAGGGCACACTGATGATAAGCGGGTGGTAAACCTCGGGCAGATAAAAGATAACTGGGATTTGAGCGTACTGCGTGCTACCTCGGTAACCCGCTATTTAACCGAAATACAGAAGATAAACCCTACACGCCTTACAGCTACCGGCAAAGGCCAGTATCAGCCTATTGATACCAGTAATACCGATGCTGCCCGTTCGCGCAACCGCCGCATTGAGATTGTACTAAGTCCTAAACTGGATGAATTGTATAACCTGATCTCAACAAAGTAGGCGCTAAAATATATTAAAACACAAAGCTCCTGCACCATGCAGGAGCTTTTTTGTTATAGTTGTTACAATGTGCCGAAAGATGTACGTCATTGCTTCGTTCTTCGCAAGTATATGTTAATTACATGGTGTAAGTAAGGGCAATAATCATATATGTTATAGGTAATAAACGATGAGAAAGCAATACGCTATTATTTCAGATATTCATGGTAACTCGCTGGCTTTGCTGGCCGTGCTGAAAGACATCAAGGCACGTAACATAGATACTATCATTAATCTTGGTGATCATTTCTTTGGTGCATTAGAGCCTGAAAGTGTGGCGCAAATTTTACGTGAAAACCCGATGCTTTGTATCAGTGGCAACACCGACCGTGAGATATTGGAAAATGCTGATAAAGAGGGGATGGAAAGAGTGCAGAGCGAATTATCTTCAACTTCAAAGCAATGGCTTCAAACACTGCCCGGCACTGCTACCTGCGATGGTGTCTTTTTTGCCTGCCACGGTACGCCCGTAAGCGATGATGATTACCTGCTGGAACAGGTAAAGCCTGAAGGCGTATTTGTATACCCCGATGAAGAACTGATAAAACGAACTGCCCCTATCAAAGAGCGTATTATCTTATGCGGGCATTCGCATGTTAACCGGGTTATCTACCTGTCAAATGACAAAGTTATTCTTAACCCGGGCAGTGTAGGCTTACCGGCTTACTTGGGTAACGGCGAGCATTATTTTGCTATGGAGTCGATGTCGCCCCATGCTAAGTATGCCATTGTAAGTGTAGATGGAGAGGCGGTCAGCATTGAGCAGGTGTTGTGCGCTTACAACTGGCATCAGGCGTCAGCCAACGCCCGCAATAACGGGAACGAAAAATGGGCCCACTATCTTTTACATGGCCGTATGCCAAAATCGTTAAAACCGGCTTAAAAAGGACTTATAAAGTCTTTAAAAGCGGGTAATATTTCGTCTTTGGCCGAAATCAGCGTCTGCCTGTCGTCAATGCCCCAGCCAATGCCCAGTGAAGGATCATTCCATAATACGCCAATCTCTGATGCCTTATCATAAAAGTTGGTTACCTTATAAGAAAAAATAGTATCATCTTCCAATACGGCAAAGCCATGTACAAAACCCGGTGGCATCCAGAATTGCAGATTGTTTTCGGCAGACAATTCAACAGCAACATGCAGGCCATAGGTAGCAGAGTTTTTGCGGATGTCTACCGCTACATCCAGCACACGGCCTTGCAGTACGCGTACCAGTTTGCCCTGTGCAAAGGGCGGCGCCTGTGCATGTAACCCTCTTACCGCCCCTTTTTGAGATACGGACTGGTTGTCCTGCACGAAGTCGGCATCAATACCGGCCTCCTGGTATTTACCTTTGTTATAACTTTCAAAAAAGAAGCCCCGGTCGTCCGGAAAAATACGGGGCTCAATGATGAGCAGCCCTTCTATAGCGGTGGTGGTAACTTTCATGCGGTGGCTTCTTCCAGTTGCTGCATTAAGCTGTTGAACAGCACAAACTGGTTTTCAAACTGCTGGTTGTGTATAATGTGCAGGCGGTCTAAGTGCTGCTCGTTAAACTGCGTGTATTTTTCAATGGCATCGGTAGTAAACTGCACACAGTAAGTGATGCCCTCATTAGGCGAATTAATTACCGTAAGTATCTTATAAGCGTTAAAAAGCCCGGTAGCCAGCGCCGAGGGGATATGGTTTTGCTTGATCCAGCTCAGCCATTCTTCATGCACTTCGGGGTTTACTACAAAGGTTTCGTTGTAAATAATCATACAATGCAAAAATATAAATTATGACGGACTATCCGCCGGCTGGTCGCCCCTTAATATTCTGAAGCGTTTGCGGGCCTCGCCAATCCATAAACTGCCCGGATAGTTAGTGATGATTTTTTCGTAGTACCCTTTAGCCTGGGTTTTATCGTTTAAATTGTGTTCGTACAAATCGCCTAACATAAACGTTGCATCATCGGCCCACAAACCGGATGGGTGCGAGGCTACAATAGCTTTTAACGGTTGTACGGCAGCAGAAAAATCCTTGAGTTGCAGATAAACCCTGGCTTTTGCCATGAGTATATCATCACTTAAACTATTGTTGGGATAGCGGACGGTAATACTATCCAGCGTGTTTAACGCCCGGTTGGGCTCTTCTTTAAAAATAAGCAAGTCTGCACGTGCGTAAATTTTCAGGGTAGCACCGCTGGTATCGGCCGCCAGGTTATCACTGATGAGTAATGAAAGGTTAAGTGCATCATTGGCAATCAGCTGCGAGGTGGCCGCCTTTAAAGCATCCAGTTGCGACTTGGCCCACTTAAAATCGCCGGTATAATATGCCAGCCGGGCATTGCGGTATTGCGCTTCCTGTGCTATGGCGGTGCCTGTATTATTAGCGGTTACCTGGCTGTACAACAAGGTGGCCTCCCACGGCTGCCACAATATCAGCTCTGTATCGCCGAGGTCAAGTTTACAGACAGCCAATAGCTCAGGCCTGATGCCGTTAATTTGTACCGCCTGCTGCAGCAAAAGCCGGGCTGCAGCAGGCTTGTGTAACTTAAAAGCTTGCAGCCTGGCCAGTTTCTCCATGGCAAAGGCGGTACGGCTATTGGTGCCAAATTCAGTGATCAGTGCCTGATAGTCTTTCTCCAGCCCCAGCAAATCTGCCTCGGTATACTTTCCTGAAGTGATCTTCTGATTCCTGGTAGTAATCAAATCTATTTTAGCAGGCAGGTACAATTCATTGTTGGTACTGCCTAAATCAACCACATACTGGTAGCCCGTTATAGCTTCATTATAGGCATCGTTGTCGGCAAGGGTGCGGCTTAAATCATATACCCGGCTGCCATCCTCTTTGAGTAACCGGCTTAAAGCCATGGTTTGCTCCAATGCCTGGCGGTATTGCTTCTGCTGTAAATACTGCCAGATCAGCAAACGGTTATACACCACTTGCTGCGGATCTTTTTGCAGCAGCTTTGTTAGCTTTAATCTGAACTGATCATAATCGGCAGGGCTGTCATACAGCGCAGTCAGGGTGCCTTCGGCCTGGTTTAAGTAGCCCGGATTATCAGGCAGGTAGTTTAAATATTCTTCGGTAAGCGCAACCTTATCCCGTTTGTACCGGTAGAGGCTGATGAGTTCCATCCCGAAAAGTTGATTATCATGTAATAACCTGCGCCCCTGCAGAAAGGCCTTAATGGCGGCATCTGCATTTTCTGCCTGGTAAAATTGCATAGCCAGGCCGGCTATGCGGCCTTTATCGGCCGGTAATTCTTTAATCAGGCTTTTACTCACTTCATCAGCCCTGGCAAGGTTGCCCTGCCGTATATAAATCTGCGTAAGCATCACCGGGTACTGCTCGTCCTGCGGGTGGCTTTGCTGCATTTGCCGGGTAATGCGGTCGGCCTCGGTGTAATTCTTCAGGTTCAGCAGGGCATCGGTATAATAGCGGTAATAGGCCTCGTTGTTTTGGCTAAACAGCTTTTGGTAAACATCCGCTGCCTTTTGCGGTTCTGCATTATTCAGATACTGCTGGGCCAGCTGCAAATCGGTAACCTGTGCCATGGCTGCGCCGATATGCAGTAAAGTTATAATCACAATGATACTGAACCTCATGTCCCTCAAAAATACTTAATATAACAAGGGTTACCTACCCCAAAATTGATACTTATATAACGAAGTATACGGGTAAAATTATAGTGACATTAAACCCGCATCAGCAGAAATTATTTAAGTTTAAATTTTATTCAACTCCGGGAGAATTGCACTTTACTATTTTTCAACGTTTCAGGGGATTACTGCTGCTATTGGCATTAGGGTGTATGTGCGCCTGCCGGCAAAAAGCGGCAGAACATATACCTGTACGTTACTTTTTTAAAACGCCGGATAAGAGCTTCTTTAAAATTTCGCCTGATGGCAGGTATATCTCTTATCTGAAACCCTATAAGGAAAAGCAAAACCTGTTTATAAAATCATTGGCCGACGGCAGCGAGCGCATGGCTACCTCGTTTACAGATTATTCGGTACGCGATTACTTTTGGGCCTATAATAACCAGCTGGTATTTAGCCAGGACCGTATTGCGCAGGATGAATACCGTATGTATGCGCTGGATGTAACCAGCCTGAAAGTACACAGCCTGCTGGCACAGGAGAAGCTGCGGGTAAGGCTGCTGAACCTCGATAAGCATCAGCCGGATATGATTACCATTGTGATGAATAAGCGTAACCCGGGTACGTTTGATATTTACCGCTTAAATATCAAAACAGGTACACTGGAACTCTACCAGCAAAATCCGGGTAATATTACCGAATGGTTTCCGGATGCAGATGGTAAGATACGGTTGGCAAAATCATCAGATGGGGTGGATGAAACCATTTTGTTCAGGGCCGAAGAAAATCAGCCCTTTAAGCCCATCATCAGAAATAACTTCAAAAATTCTGTGGAGCCGGTACCCTTTACCGGGAGCAGCAAGCATTTTTATGCATTATCAAATGTAAACCGCGATAAAACGGCGCTGGTGCAAATTGATGCGGCCACCGGCAAGGAGAGTAAGTTTATTTATGCTGCCACTGATGCCGATATACAGGAGGTGAGCTATGGCAAGCACCGGGGCACGCTCGAATATGTGGCATGGGAAGATGTAAAGCCTGCCAAGCACTTTCTGGATGCCGGAACAGAAGACATTTATAATAACATTAAAAAAGGGCTGAATAGCGATATGATTATTCGCCTGGTTGACCGGGATACCGCCGGGCATAATTTTATCATCAACGCTTATAATGACCGCAACCCCGGCAGTTATTACCTGTACAATAATGAGGCGAAAAAGTTAACACCGCTTGGCGATGTTAACGCTTCGCTTTCGGCAACCGAATTATGCGTCATGAAGCCGGTATCCTTCAAGGCCGGCGACGGTTTGCTGATCAGAGGCTATCTTACCCTGCCACGCAACATAAAGGCCAATAACCTGCCGGTGGTGGTAATGCCGCACAATGATGCCTGGGGGCGTAACAACTGGGGATATAATGCCGAGGTGCAGTTTTTAGCAAACCGGGGTTATGCCGTGTTTCAGGTTAACTACCGGGGCTCATCGGGTTATGGTAAAGCGTTTCACAGTGCAGGTTTTAAGCAGGTGGGCGGCCGCATACAGCAGGATATTACCGACGGTGTACAATGGCTGATTACCAAAAAAATTGCCAACCCTAAAAAAGTTGCTATTATGGGAAGCGGCTTCGGTGGCTTTTGCGCACTTCATGGTATTGCCAACCATCAGGGAATGTATAATTGTGCCATAGTGCAAAACGGCCTGATCAACTTTTTTACTTATATTAAGGATGCGCCGCCATTTTTTAAGCCTTATTTACAAATGATGTATGAGATGGTAGGTAACCCCGAAACGGATGCCACCCAGTTGCGTAATATTTCCCCCGTATTTCATGCCGATAAGATACGCACCCCGCTGCTTATCTTTCAGGGCGCTAAAGACCCGCGTGCCAATATCAGTGAACTGAACCAGTTTTACCGCGAATTGCGTAAACAGAACAAAGCCCCGGTTACTTACGTGTTAAAGGAAAACGAGCGCGGCTACTTTAAAAGTGAGCATAACCGTACCCAGATGTACACGCAGATTGAGCAGTTTCTGGAAAAAAATATGAAGGTTAAACCATAATCTGCACAGATTATGCAGCCGCAAAATCACCTGTTCCGCAAAAATATCTCGCTCATCATCATCTTTATGGTGCTGATTACCGTTGCGCTGGTGGCAGCCTTGATTGTAGCTTATAACCTGAACAAAAAATATGTAGAAAACGAGTTTGCCACCAGGCGTATTGATGTACTGGAGCAAACGCTGAAGCCCTATAACGATTTTTTTCAGAATAAAATACCCGAGGTTACTTCTTACCAGGGGTTTCTGGATTCAGCCTCTGCAGGTAATTACGCAATCTCCGTTTTCAGGGATTATTCTTTCGTGAAGCGTATTCGCTTTTATGATATCAATATTAGCGGAGGGAAGGATGCAGAGAAAAAAAACAATCTGCAAATTAAGGTGAACGCCCTGTACCAGTATTTGCCCGTACGAGGCATTGTTAGTTCTTCGCACATCAGCTATAAGCGCGCCGACCCGGATTTTGAGCTTATGGCAGACAAGTTCAGTAACTTTATAGAAACTGCCGACACTTCGCGCATACCCGACCAGGATGAGCAGTATACGATATTTTATGATGTTAAGCCGTCAAAAATCAGTTACCTTAATATTCCAAGGCGTCAGGATATTAAAATTTACAAGCAGCTACAGCAAAACGCAGGGCCGGGCGCCTTTTACAAGCAAAACATGATCGCATTTTTGCTGGATGCAAAAGCGCTGCAGGTTAAAAATAACCACCCGGAGCTTTACCGCGAAATATCAATACAGCCGGTGGTTTATGACCCGCTGAATGATGATGATGACGACGTGATACGCAGTGAAATAGCTTTCCCCGGTGCGTTTTCTGATTATAAGCTGTATTTCCGGTCGCCTAAATCTTACCTCAATAGTGAAACCAACCGCAGGTTTACACCTGCCGGTTCTGTTATTATACTGATATACACATTTTTAGTGCTTATAGGCTGGCTGATTAACCGCAACCTGAATGTAAACCTCAAGCTGTTTAAACTACAGTATGATTTTATCAACAATTTCACTCATGAATTTAAAACCCCGGTAAGTGTGATTAAAATTGCCGGCTCCAACCTGAAAGGGGAGGGGGAGCTTACCGAGCGGCAGCGCAAGCATTATGGCCGTATTCTGGATGAAGAAGCGGACAAGCTGAACGAACTGATGAACAAGCTGCTCTCGTTTACGCAGATTGAAAATAAATCCATTACACTGAAGAGGGAACGGGTACAAGCTGAAGTATTTGTAAAAAATTACATTGAAACCTTTAGGATAAAGTATCCAAACTTTAAGCTCAACTATAATGTGGACCCTGCGCTGAATTTTGATACTGACCCGGTGCTGCTGGGTAGCTTGTTTCAGAACCTGATTGAAAATGCTTATAAATATTCACCTTTGGAACGCCAGGAATTAACCATTGAGGCGGTGCATGAGCGTAAACATATTGTGTTTACTTTTACCGATAAAGGTATTGGTATTCCTAAAGATGAACTGGATAATGTGTTTAAGAAATTTTACCGCATTCAGAATAAATATAACCAGAATGGCAGTGTGGGTTTAGGTTTGGCATTTTGTAAAGAACTGGTTAACTTTATGAACGGGGACATTACCGTAAAAAGTAAAGTGAACGAAGGCTCTGAATTTATAGTAACCCTGCCCTACGAAAACTAAATTATGAATAAGGAAATAAAGATTGCTTTAGTTGAAGATGATGAGAACCTGCGTTTTCTGGTAGCAGAGCGCCTGGAAAGCGAAGGTTACAAAGTATTGGAAGCGGCTGATGGGGAAGCCGCCGAAAAGATGATACTGTCGAGCGACCCGGATATTGTGTTGCTGGACTGGATGCTGCCCGGCAAACAGGGCTCGGAGGTATGTACCGCCATCCGTAATAAAGGCTTTGATAAGCTGGTGATTATGATGACGGCTAAAGCGCAGGATGTAGATAAAATAGAGGCTTACAACTTTGGCGTGTCTGATTACATTACCAAACCCTTTAATATGGATGTGCTGGTGGCGATGATTGATAATAAGATCAAGTTCTCGCTGAGCACGGATAACAAATCGGAAGTGTACCGTTTCCATGGCATGGAGCACCATCCCAATACGCACGTACTGATTAAGAACGACCGTAAGATTGAGCTTACCATACTGGAGAACCGCATTTTATTGTACTTTCTGAAAAACCGTAACCAGGTAATTAACCGCGAGGAGCTGATGATGGAAGTATGGGGCTACAATGCCGATGTAAACACCCGTACCCTGGACATGCACATTGTGCGCCTGCGTAAAAAAATTGAGCACAACCCCGATTCACCGCAGTACCTGCAAACCGTTAGGGGCGTGGGGTATAAGTTTGTTTACGAAGGGTAAGGTATGCGTTGTCAATAAAAGTTAATGTGCATTGCTGCTTGCCGTCAGCGTTTCAGGCAGCGCCACAATCATAGCCTCAGCGTTCAGGTGTTCACGTTCACGGTGGTGTGAACACCTGTGAACACCCGTGAACGCTAACAGGTTTTTGTCAGTAGCTTTTAATTTAAACCAAACCTACCACCCCCGGCATCATTAGCCCCGGACAGGGATACAAGTTAAAGCTTTACGTTTTTTTGTAAACAGCAGCATGTATAAAATTACCGTAAAAGTTTTTTTGAGCAATACAAGTATGTTGCGCCCCTTGAAATGCACCGGCTATATCAGGCAATTTTGTTACGCCCACGCAGCCTAAAAGCTTAAAGAATAAATACATGGTTTTTAATAATACTGGTTGCCACCATTTGCCATTAAGCTGAAAATCGGCACATAGCCACAGGCCGCCGGGTTTAAGGTGAACATTCGCCTGTTGCAAAAACGTTTGCAGGTCATTATCACTAAAATTATCAAGCAAAAAAGGGGCAAGGATAACATCAAACGGAAAACCGGGCTGCACTTCTTCGGCTGCCCCGGTAACAAAGGTAATGTGATGGCCCCCGGTATGCCTTTTTTCAGACAGGGCAATCATCTTCTCAGAAACTTCGGCATATATAATGGTAAGGCCGGCCGGGTGCCGGTGCGTCAGCAGCTCCAATATTTTGCCGGTACCGCCGCCTGCAATCAGTACATGGCTGTTTGCAGGAATGTAGTCCAGTAAAAATTCCTGCGCCTGCAGCAGCCGGTTGCCAAATACCAACCGGGAAAGCCGGTCATAAAACCAGGCCGCGTTATTATAATTAGCCGCCATACTTACCGGAATATCTGATGAAATACAAACAAGGTTACATACTGTAAGAGCAATACACTATCCAGCCAAAAAAAGTAATAATATTCGTGCTTGCGCCACCGGGCATTAAAAATAAGCAACCCGGTAATAAATACCGTTATGGTAAGCGCCCAGAAATCAACATTAAAACCATTATGCTTGAAGGTGAACAGCAAGAACAGGTAGCCCGCCAGTAACAACTGGCAAAACAAATAGGCCCGCTTTTCGCCCCAGGCTACCGGAATGGTTTTGAGTCCGGCTTGCCGGTCCTGGAAAAGATCACGTACATCGAAAGGAATGGTAAGGGCACCGATGAAGAGGAAACGTTTGGCAATAAGCGTAGTGGTATCTTCAAGGCTGAGTGGCGTATTATGTGTGTACCGGGCTTCCAGCACCGGTAGTAATACACTGCTTAGCGTCCATACCAAAGTAATCAGAAAGGGTTTAAGCCCCGGTATATTGCGCAGGCCAAATTTCTGGTTACCCGCCCTGAACAGCGGGTAACCATAACCAAAGGACAATATCCCTAAAAAGATGAGCAGCAATCGCGACGGGGCAGAAAGAAAGAAGAACAGCGGGATAAGCGCTGCAATGGCGGCAACTGTAATGCCCTGCATCAGTTTCTCGTAACTAAAAAACCAGCGTACCCGCCTGAAAGGCGAAGTTTCCGGCTGGTGGGGCTTTGATACCAGAATGCAAAAATTATACAACCCTAAGGTAGAGAAGAACAGCAGTAATATCACAACGGCCGAAGGCCGCGCACCTATCAATATGAAGGTAACCATACCTTGCGCCGCAGCACAAAGCGCCATGAAAATATTGCTGAACAGCAGGAAATCAAAAGCGGGCTGTAGAAGTTTCTTCATGCAGGTATCACATACAGAAAGTGCAACCTGCAGATTTTGTTTTTTGCCTGCCTGAAATTGCTATGCCGGGGCCAGGCCTGATTTTAAAGTAAAAACGGTAATTTCAGGCAGTATGCCCACGCGGCCAGGCAAGCCCAGAAAGCCGTAGCCAACGTTTACATACAATTGCTGCTGCGCCTGATGATACAGGCCGGCCCATTCCTTATATACAAACTCAATGGGGCTCCATTGAAAATGCTCGGTACGTACGCCAAACTGCATACCGTGTGTATGGCCCGAAAACATCACATCTATCTGCGAATAATGCGGTACCACCTGCGCCTTCCAGTGGGAGGGATCATGCGATAGCAGTAGCTTTACCGGCAGGTCATCGGTGTTTTGAGTAGCCAGATCCATACGGCCGTATTTTGGGAAACGGCTCATCTCCCCCCAGTTTTCCACACCTAAAATGCCGATTTCCTCGTTGCCTACTTTTAGGCGGCGGTTTTCATTGCGCAATAAGTCCCAACCCAGTTGCTGGTGAACAGTGATTAAGTCGGCAAAGTTTTTACGCTTGGCGGTAAGGCTGGGCCACTCGGTATAATCGCCATAATCATGATTGCCTAAAGAAGAATAAACGCCTAAAGGCGCCTTTATCCGGCTGAAAATATCCTTATAATCGCGTACTTCGCTGGTGCGTACGTTAACCAGATCGCCGGTGAAAAATATAAAATCCGTTTTTTCTTTCAATAGCAAATCAATGCCACCGGCAACTGCGGTCTTATTATAAAAGCTCCCGGAGTGAATATCAGATATCTGCCCCAAACGTATACCGTCAAAAGCTTTGGGCAGGTGGGGCAGGTACAGGGTTTGGCGGCGTACACGGTAATCATAAGCGCCTGACAGGATGCCCACGCCAATGCCGGCCAGGGGCAGAGCGCCTGCCATCAATCCGGCCTTTAACAAAAATTCTGAACGGGGAATTGCACCGGCTTTAGATGGGCTTGCTGTTGCGGCAGGAACATCAACCGGTACCTGTTGCTTTTTTTTGGAGGATAAGCCAGCTATTAATCGCCTGATGTCATCAATTAAAATAAAAGGCAGAAAAGTGAGCTTAATGATGATTTGCAAAAAGAACAGCAGCAAAATAGCTGCCCTGATGCCTGTACCCAGTTTTACATAAACGGCCAGTAGCATGCCCGTAACCATTGCTACCGAAAATATCCAGTAAGCTATAGTAAAGCGCCGCCCGAAAGGCCATTGGCGTTTTTGAAAAGCGCCGCGTATCCCGCTTAACAGGTAAGCATCGGCCAGTAAAAGGCCGACGCCAACCAATAAGATCACAAAAAATCCCTGCATGGGGTATAGTTAAATGCTAATAACGGTCGTCGTTAAGGTCGAGGTCATCATCGTCCGGCTGCAGGTTAAACAAGCTGTCGAACATGTCGCCGAAGGCGAAACCGTTATCTAAATAGCCTTTGCTGAGTTGCGAAAATTCTGCCAGGCCATGCAGTACAAATTCCATCAACAGTAACTGCTGGTTTTCGCCCAGGCGCGGGTGAAATTGTTTAACGGTTTCTTTTAATCCCGTTACGCCGTTTAAAATCTTTTTATATTCTGCCAAAGGCAAATCATCTACCAGCGATAGCGTATTGCCGCTGGCAAACCAGCTTACAATATCATTGTAAGGATTGGTAGTGTTGCTGGCCTTTTTACCTTTCTTGATTTTTTCGGGATCAGGAAAGAATTTGGAGAACAGCGTTTTAACGGCCTTGCCCAACAATATGGTAGCCACTTTAGCAGAGCCTTCTAATTCGCCTTCATATACCAGCTCAATTTTACCCGTAATGGCCGGTATTACGCCTAAAAAGTCGGCAATGCGCACAAAAGTGCTTTTTTCGTTATTGATGATCATGCGGCGTTCGGCATTACTGATCAGGTTTTCGTAAGCCGAAATGGTTAACCGGGCAGATACGCCGGACTTTTTATCCACATACTCAGAGTTGCGGGCTTCAAAAGCAATCTGCTCTACCAGATCCTTCACCAGGCCATCAGCTTCTATAGCTACCCTTTGTTCAGGTGTAAGCTGCGCTTCCTGCTGGGTAATTCTGCGCGAAATTTCTACTGAGCGTGGGTAGTGGGTTAAAATCTGGCTCTCAATACGGTCCTTCAGCGGCGTTACAATTGAACCGCGGTTGGTGTAATCCTCCGGGTTAGCCGTAAACATAAATTGAATATCCAACGGTAAGCGCAGCTTAAACCCGCGTATCTGAATATCCCGCTCCTGCAGAATGTTAAACAAGGCTACCTGTATACGGGCCTGTAAATCAGGCAACTCATTGATAACGAATATGCCCCGGTGCGCACGCGGTATTAAACCAAAGTGAATTACGCGTTCATCCGAATAGGTTAATTTAAGGGTAGCTGCTTTAATCGGGTCAACGTCGCCAATCAGGTCGGCTACGGTAACATCCGGCGTAGCCAGCTTTTCGGTATAGCGCTCCGAGCGGTGCACCCAGGCAACAGGTGTATTGTCGCCAAGCTCTTCCACCGTTTTGTGCCCGTACCAGGAGATAGGCGCCAGCGGATCATCAAACAGTTCGGAGCCTTCAATGTAAGGCATATACTCATCCAGCAGGTTTACCAGCAGGCGGGCAATACGCGTTTTGGCCTGCCCGCGCAAGCCTAACAGCAGGATATTATGGCGCGATAAAATAGCGGTTTGCAGATCAGGTATTACCGTATCCTCAAACCCAATGATGCCTTCAAAGCCGCCTTCTTTCTTTTGAAGTTGTAAAATCAGGTTTTCCCTTAACTCCTCTTTTACCGAGCGGCTGCGGTAATCGGTTTGCTTTAGCTCACCAAGTGTTTTTATATTTAATTTCTCGTTCATTGCTTGTTTACCCCTCCCAACCCTCCCCGAGGGGGAGGACTTTAGAAGGTTATTCTGTTTTATTTTTCTGTAAATTAAATTCTAAAACCTTCCCCTCGGGGAGGGTTGGGAGGGGTGCTACCTCACCGTCTTTCTTCTATTCCGGATATAATCCTCAAATATATACTCACCCAAACCATTCAGTGAGCTGTAAAACGCCTTACCACCGTTGGTTTCGGTAAACTTGCGCACAAACTGTTGCAGGTAGGGGTCTTTGGCAATCATAAAGGTGGTAATGGGTATCTTCAGGCGCTTGCACTGTGCTGCCATGTTCAGCGTTTTATTTACCACCTTACGGTCGAGCCCGATGCTGTTCTTATAATACTTGGCGCCCTCCTTTAAACAGGTGGGCTTACCATCGGTAATCATAAAGATCTGCTTGTTGCTGGTCTTGCGGCGGCGCAGTAAATCGGTAGCCAGTTCCAGGCCGGCATAAGTATTGGTGTGGTAAGGGCCTACCTGCAGGTAGGGCAAATCCTTTAAGCTGATGGGCCATGCATCGTTACCGAATACCACAATGTCCAGCGTGTCTTTCGGGTATTTGGTCTTAATCAGTTCGGCCAGTGCCATCGCTACCTTTTTGGCGGGTGTAATCCGGTCTTCGCCATACAAAATCATGGAGTGCGAAATGTCGATCATCAGCACCGTAGAGGTAAGGGTTTTATAATCCATTTCCTCTACTTCCAGGTCGCGCTCGGTGAGCCTGAAATCGCCAATGCCATGATTTACCTGTGCGTTGTGGATAGATTGCGTCATGTCAATCTGATCCAGGCTGTCGCCAAACTCAAACTCGCGGCGCTCGGCATTGCGCTCATCGCCCTGGCCCGACTGCGGCGAACGGTGATTGCCCTTGCCCGATTTTTTTAGCTTTCCAAAGATCTCCTCTAATGCCGACTGCCGGATGCCTTGCTCCGTTTTGGCGGTAATCTTAAACTCGCCTTTCTCATTGTCATCAGTTAAATAGCCCTTTTGCTTCAGGTCATCAATAAAATTACCCATGCCGTAATCGTCATTGGTAATATTGTATTGCTTGTCCAGCTCAGTTAGCCAGGCCAGAGCCTCTCCGGCATCGCCTGAGGTGTAGTTCAGTAATTCTAAAAATAATTTAAGTAACTCATCAAACCCGCCTTTCGGCAATTCATTCGGTATATGTTTTGAAAATCCAAAACCGCGCATATTTCTCCCTTTCTTAATTAAAGTAACGAATAATAAATCTTAAAAGTTTAGCATCGGGCAGGCAGATGTGCATTGTTGTTGAAATATGACAAATGCAGGGCGTTGATTACCGTATTAAATACTGGTTTCCTTTTTTATAAGCGGAGAGATTGTATGAACGCTGTACATGGCATCAACCTACTGCCCTATACTTTTTTAAACTTGTAAAATAACATTGTGCTGATACTCCTTACCCTGTACCATTAGCCCAAATCCATTAACTTTGCCTGCTGATAAATTATGGCAAAAAAAGGAGTTTTACTGGTTAATCTGGGTACACCGGACAGTCCGCAAACCAGCGATGTACGCAAGTACCTGAATGAGTTTTTGATGGACGGCCGGGTGATTGATATTAACCCGGTAAGCAGGACCTTATTGGTACGAGGCGTTATCAGCCCGTTCCGGGCGCCAAAATCGGCAAAACTTTATAAAGAAATATGGGATAAGCAAACCGGCTCTCCTTTACTGTATTATAGTTTAAAGCAGCGGGAATTACTACAGCAGCGCCTGGGCGACGAATATATGGTAGAGCTGGCCATGCGCTACCAGTCGCCATCTATTGAGGATGCCTTGCAGCGGTTAAAGGATGAGCTGGTGGATAATATCAGGGTAATTGCACTGTTTCCGCAGTATGCCTCGGCCAGTACCGGTTCGGTGTATGAAAAGGTAATGCAGCTGGTGGCTAAATGGCCTACCATTCCCAGTATTTCTTTTGTCAACTCGTTTCATGATAATGAGCTGATGATTGAAAACTTTGCGCAAAATGGTGCAAAGTATCAGCCGGAAACGTATGATCATGTGCTGTTCAGCTTTCACGGGTTACCACAACGCCAGCTCATCAAATCAGACCATACCCATAGTTATTGCCTGAAAAAAGACGGCTGCTGCGATACCCTGAATGATACCAACAAGTATTGCTATTCGGCCCAATCGCACCACACGGCCCGCCTGATTGCGGAAAAGCTGAATATCCCTAAAGAAAAATATACTATCTGCTTTCAATCCCGCCTGGGCAGCGATCCCTGGGTGCAGCCTTACACCAGCGAAGTTGTGGCCAAACTGGCAGCCGAAGGTAAAAAACGCCTGCTGGTATTTTGCCCCGCCTTTGTAGCCGATTGCCTGGAAACCGTATACGAAGTAACCCGCGAATACGGCGACGAGTTTAAGGAACTGGGCGGCGAGCATGTGCAGCTGGTAGAAAGCCTCAACGATTCTCCGCTGTTCATTGAGGCATTGGAAGGTATGGTGAAGGGCTGAATAAGAAAAGCAATGTCATTCTTCGCTATCGCTCAGAATGAAAGTAAAAATTAAACAACATAATTTACAATCATATCCGTGGCGCCGGTATGCGCTAATACATATTGCCGGGCCTGTGCGCCGGCTTGCAGCCGCAAACTTTCATCCGCCATGAGCGGGCCGGCGGTGCGGCGCAGCTCTTCCGCATTGTTGATGCTGAAGCCGGCCTGGGTTTTAATCAGTTCGCGGGCTTCTCTGAACCGCTGATAGTTGGGCCCAAAAATAACTGGCAGCCCAAAAGCCGCACCTTCCAGCGTGTTATGTATGCCTGCGCCAAAGCCCCCGCCTATATAAGCTACATCTGCATACTGGTACAAAGCCGAGAGCATCCCAATGTTATCAATAATCAATACCTGGTAAGCTGCTGCTTTCTGCGGCTCATGGTTTACTGCAGAGAACCGTATGCTCTTGCCTTCGGGCAGCAGGTTGCATAAATGCGAAATTTTTTTCCCCTCAATTTCATGTGGTGCAAAAATAAATTTCCAGTTGGGGTAGCGGCTCACCAGGCCGGCAATCAGTTCTTCATCGGCAGGCCAGGTGCTGCCGCCTATAAACAGGGGGCAACCATTTTTAAACAGCTCAATAAGCGGCAATGCTTTAGGGTGCAGTGCGTTGGCCCACACCCTATCGAACCGGGTATCGCCGCTTACCTGCACATGGGTGATGCCTATGCTTTGCAACAGCTGCTTTGAATCTTCATCCTGTACAAACAGCTGGCTGATGAAGCCCAGCATCCGGCGGTGCAGGCCGCCGTACCATTTAAAGAACACCTGTTTCGGCCGGAAGATGCCCGAAATTAAGTATAAGGGTATGCGTTGCCGGTGTAACTCACTAAAAAAGTGATACCAGTACTCATACTTGGTAAATACCGCCAGCCGGGGTTTAATGGTGCTGATAAAGTGGCGGGCATTGGCAGCCGTATCCAGCGGCAGGTAATAGACGGCATCGGCCAGGGGCGTATTTTTCCTGATCTCATATCCCGATGGGGAAAAAAAGGTAACAATGAATTTTTCGTGGGGGTAGGTATGGCGCAACCGCTCCAGCACCGGCCGCCCCTGTTCAAACTCGCCTAACGAGGCAAAATGAAACCAAATGCAGCCTTCGGGCGCTGGCGTAACTTTCTGCTGCCTGCGTCCGTTTACCCAGCGTTTGGCTTTGGCATTAAATATGGACAGCAGCGCTGCCAGCAGTGCATAAAATCGGACACCAATATTGTATAAAAAAAGCATTTAAAGCGGAAATGATTATCTTCGTCGGGTGCAAAATTAGCAACAATAATAAACAACTTATTTACATATGAAAATCGCCGTAGTTGGAACGGGCTATGTGGGCCTGGTAACCGGAACTTGTTTGGCCGAAACCGGTAATGAGGTTACCTGTGTTGATATTAATGAAGAAAAGGTAAAAATGATGCAGCAGGGCCAGCTCCCTATCTATGAGCCGGGCCTTGATTTGCTGTTTCACCGCAACATTAAGCAAAGCCGTTTAACCTTTACCACCAATTTGGCAGAGGCTATCGGCGATGCCAAAATTATATTCCTGGCGCTGCCTACGCCTCCGGGCGGAGATGGCGCCGCCGACCTGAGCTATGTACTGGGTGCGGCGCGCGATATAGGTAAAATTATTACCGAATATAAGGTGATCGTTACCAAATCTACCGTGCCGGTGGGTACGGCCGATAAGGTAACCGCTGCTTTAAAGGAGCATACCACGCAGGAATTTGCTGTGGTATCAAACCCCGAGTTTTTGCGGGAAGGCGTGGCTGTGGAAGATTTTATGAAGCCCGACCGTGTGGTGGTAGGTACCACCGACGAGCGTGCCCGCAAACTGATGGGCGAACTTTACGGCCCTTATGTACGCCAGGGCAACCCGGTAGTTTTTATGGACGAGCGTTCATCCGAGTTAACCAAGTATGCGGCCAACTCTTTCCTGGCTACCAAAATTTCATTTATGAACGAGATTGCCAATATGTGCGAGCTGGTAGGCGCCGATGTGGACATGGTGCGCCGAGGTATTGGCGCTGATGAGCGTATCGGTCGCCGCTTTTTGTTTGCCGGTATCGGCTATGGCGGCAGCTGCTTCCCTAAGGATGTGCAGGCGCTGGCCAAATCGGCAGAAGAAAATAAATATGATTTCAAGATTCTCAACTCGGTAATGGAAGTTAACGAGTTGCAGAAAACCGTACTGGTGGAGAAAATAAAAGCTTACTACGGCGGCGACCTGAAAGGCAAGCACTTTGCCATGTGGGGCCTGGCCTTTAAGCCGGAAACCGATGACATCCGCGAAGCGCCGGCATTATACATTATTGATGATCTGGTGGAGGCCGGCGCTACCATTACTGCGTATGACCCGGAAGGTATGCCTAACGTGAAAAAGCTGGTAGGCGATAAAATCGGGTACTCAGAGAACCGGTATGATGCCCTGAAAGATGCAGACGCCTTATTGATTGTTACCGAATGGTCGGTATTCCGCACGCCCGATTTTGACTTTGTGAAAGAAAAGTTAAAAGCTCCGGTAATTTTTGATGGTCGTAACCTGTATGATTTAGACCGGATGCAGGAGTGTGGATTTTATTATAACAGCATCGGCAGAAAAACAATAGGATAACTATGGCACGTAAACGTATATTGATTACCGGTGCAGCCGGCTTTTTAGGTTCGCATTTGTGCGACCGCTTTATTAAGGAAGATTACCATGTAATCGCCATGGATAATCTCATTACCGGCGATATGCGCAATATTGAGCATCTGTTCAAGCTCGAAAACTTTGAGTTTCATAACCATGATGTTTCTAAATATGTGCATGTATCGGGCGATATTGATTATATCCTGCATTTTGCCTCACCGGCCAGCCCGATTGATTACCTGAAAATCCCTATCCAGACTTTAAAGGTAGGTTCATTAGGTACGCACAACCTGCTGGGTTTGGCTAAAGCCAAAAAAGCGCGAATGCTGATTGCTTCTACCTCAGAAGTATACGGCGACCCGAATGTAAACCCGCAGCCCGAAGAATACTGGGGCAATGTGAACCCCGTAGGCCCGCGCGGCGTATATGACGAGGCCAAGCGTTTCCAGGAAGCTATTACTATGGCTTACCATACCTTTCACGGTTTGGAAACCCGCATTGTACGCATCTTTAACACCTACGGTCCGCGTATGCGCCTGAATGATGGCCGTGTGCTGCCGGCCTTTATTGGCCAGGCCCTGCGCGGTGAGCCGTTAACCATGTTTGGCGATGGCTCGCAAACCCGTGCCTTTTGCTATGTGGACGACTTAATTGAAGGCATTTACCGCCTGCTGCATAGCGATTATGTACAGCCGATGAACATTGGCAACCCCGACGAAATTACCATTAAGGAATTTGGTGAGGAGATCATCAAGCTTACCGGCACCAATCAGGAACTGATCAGCTTGCCATTGCCAACCGATGATCCGAAGCAGCGCAGGCCGGATATTACCAAGGCCAAAGCTATTTTAGGCTGGGAGCCAAAGGTTTCAAGAAGCGAAGGTTTAAAAATTACCTACGAATACTTTAAATCATTGCCTGAGCACGAGATCAACCATAAAGACTTTACTTATTACAACAAGCAATAATGGCGAAGATATTAGTAACCGGCGGCCTGGGCTTCATCGGCTCGCATACCGTAGTAGAACTGATCAATGCCGGGTATGAACCCGTAATCGTGGATGACCTTTCTAACTCCAACGTTAAAATATTAGATCAGCTTACCAAAATATTGGGCCGCAAGCCGATATTTCACCAGCTGGATTTATGTGATGAAGCCGGGGTGAAGCAATTGCTGAGCGCTGAGCCGGATATTGACGGTATCATTCACTTTGCGGCGTTTAAAGCCGTGGGTGAATCAGTAGAGTTTCCGCTGAAATATTACCGCAACAACTTTTATTCGCTGATCAACCTGCTGAATACCTATTACAGCAAGCCGGTTAACTTTGTATTCTCCTCCAGCTGCACCGTTTACGGCCAGCCCGACCAGTTGCCGGTAACCGAGAATGCGAGTGTGAAGCCGGCAGAATCGCCCTATGGTAATACCAAGCAGATTGCCGAGGAGATACTGAAAGATATGATTGCTTCGGGTGGATCCCGATATAAAGTGATCGCTTTAAGATATTTCAACCCGGTTGGCGCGCACGAGTCTGCCCTGATAGGGGAGCTGCCGGTAGGTGTACCGCAAAACCTGGTACCCTTTGTTACCCAAACCGCTATCGGCAAGCGCGAGAAGATAACGGTGTTTGGTAATGATTATCATACGCCCGATGGCAGTTGCATTCGCGATTACATTCACGTAGTGGATTTAGCCAAAGCGCACGTAGCAGCCTTAAAGCTGATGGAGCAGGAAAGCTTTACCGGCTATGATGTATTTAATATCGGTACCGGCAAGGGCACTTCGGTGCTGGAAATTATTGATGCCTTTGAACGCTCCACCGGCGAAAAGCTGAACTTTGTGATTGGCCCGCGCCGTCCGGGTGATGTGGAGCAGGTTTGGGGCGATGTCACTAAATCTACCAACGTATTGGGCTGGAAAACAGAACTGGATATTGATACCATGATGGCCTCGGCCTGGGCATGGGAAAAGTATATAGCCAATAACCCTTTATAAGCGCGGTTAACACGGATATGAAGAAATTTATCATCACCGGCGGGGCCGGTTTTATTGGCTCGCATGTGGTGCGGCGGTTTGTAAAGAATTACCCTGATTACCAGATCATCAATCTGGATAAGCTCACTTATGCCGGTAACCTGGCCAACTTAAAGGACATTGAAAATGCGCCCAATTATAAATTTATAAAAGGCGATATTGTAGATGCTGTATTTATTGATGAGCTTTTTGCTACGGAGCAGCCGGACGCGGTGATCCATCTGGCGGCCGAATCGCATGTGGACCGCTCGATTGTGAGTCCGCTCGATTTTGTGATGACCAACATTGTGGGTACCGTGAATCTGCTGAATGCGGCCCGTTACCATTGGAAAGGTGAGTACGACAGCCACCGCTTCTACCATGTATCCACCGATGAGGTATACGGTACCTTAGGCGAACATGGCATGTTTACCGAAGAAACGGCTTATGACCCGCATTCGCCTTATTCGGCCTCAAAGGCCGGTTCCGATCATTTTGTGAGGGCTTACCAGGATACTTACGGTATGAACACCGTAATTTCCAACTGCTCTAATAACTATGGCTCTTATCATTTCCCCGAAAAACTGATTCCATTAGCTATTCACAACATCACCCAAAATAAGCCGGTGCCGGTTTATGGCAAAGGCGAGAATGTGCGCGACTGGCTTTGGGTAGAAGACCACGCCCGTGCCATTGATGTGATTTTTCACAGCGCTGCGCCGGGTACTACCTATAATATCGGCGGCCATAATGAGTGGAAGAATATTGACCTGATCAATTTGCTTTGCAGTATATTAGACAAAAAGCTGGGCAGGGCAGAAGGGGAGTCGGCCAAACTGATTACTTATGTAACCGACCGCGCCGGCCATGATTTGCGCTACGCCATTGATGCTGCCAGGCTGAAAAATGAGTTAGGCTGGACACCGAGTATCACTTTTGAAGAGGGACTGGAAAAAACGGTGGATTGGTATTTGGCTAATGAAGAATGGCTTAATGATGTAACCTCGGGCCACTACCAGCAATATTATGAGGATCAGTACAGTAACCGGTAATTGATGTTCGGTTTATTTAAAAAGAAGCAGCCTAAACGCGACATTACGTTTACCTATGAGGCGTTGGGTGTAGACATGCACTCGCACGTGCTGCCCGGTATTGATGACGGTGCGCAAACGCCCGAAGACTCCATCATACTCATTAAGAAAATGATGGAGGTGGGCATACGGAAAATTATTGCCACGCCTCACATCATGGCTGATTACTACCGTAACGATGCTACCAGCATCAATAATGCCCTGGCCGTGCTGAAAGCCGAACTGCAGCGGCAGGGCATTGATGTTGAAGTAGAAGCCGCCGCCGAGCATTATTACGATGAAACCTTTGAAAGCCGCATTGACCGTGATGAACTTATGGTGATAGGCGGCAAGTATGTGCTGTTTGAGTTCTCCTTCATCAGTAAGCCGCCTACTGTATTTCCGGTGATACAAAAGATAAAGGATAAGGGCTTGCAGCCCATACTGGCGCACCCGGAACGCTATCCGTATATGTCGTTAGACGAATACAAGATGCTGCATTCCTGGGGCTGCCTTTTTCAGTTAAACATCATCTCCTTAACCGGCTATTATGGCCGCGAAACCAAAAAGCTGGCAGAGGCGCTGATTGACAACCACCTGATCGACTTCACCTCCAGCGATATGCACCACCCCCGCCACGCTGCCGCCTTTCAGGATGCCCTGCGCACTACCTACGCCGAGAAACTGCTGGGCGGTGAGTATCCGTTGCGGAACAGTATGCTGCTGTAAGAACAGTGGACTGTTCAACGGTTTTACAGGATATAGTTAAGGATAAAATTTAACACTTTTTAACCGGCTGAAATTCCACTGCTAATTTTATAGTTTATATATTAGGCGTGTCTAAACCTGTATATGAATAAGATAACCCCCTGCCTTGTTCTTTTGTTGCTGCTTTACGTGTCGTCTGTTTCTGCACAAACTGATTATACGGTAAAGGGGAATATCACCGAGGATTATACTTCGCAAAAACTGGTAAACGCTACCGTTTTAATCCTCAATGCAAAAGATTCTACCTTACGTAAGTTTACCAGAACCAGTGCCGACGGCTCATTCAGCATGAACCGCCTGAATAAAGGCAAGTTTATCCTGCTCGTATCTTATCCCGGCTATGCGGATTATGTAGACAATTTTGCGCTCGACTCCATCAGTGCTGCACATAATTTTGGCAATATCGGGCTCAAGTTAAAGTCGCGCCTTCTGCAGGATGTAATTGTTAAAGGCAAAGCCGCCGCTATAAAGATTAAAGGTGATACCACCGAATTTAATGCGGCTGCCTATAATATACAGCCCAACGCCAAGGTAGAAGATTTACTAAAGCAGCTGCCCGGCATACAGGTAGATAAAGATGGAAAGATTACCGCCCAGGGGCAAACGGTAAACAAGGTGCTGGTAGATGGCGAGGAGTTTTTTGGTGATGACCCTACACTGGTAACTAAGAACCTGCGGGCCGATATGGTAGATAAGGTGCAGCTATATGATAAAAAAAGCGACCAAGCCACCTTTACCGGTATTGATGACGGCAAGAAGGATAAAACACTCAACATTAAATTAAAGGAAGATAAGAAAAACGGCTACTTTGGCAAAGCAGAGGCAGGGGTGGCAACCAATAATTATTATAACGGTCAGGTACTGTTCAATCGTTTTTGGGGCAAGCAGAAGTTTTCGGCTTACGGCGTATTGAGTAATACGGGTAAAACCGGACTGGGCTGGCGCGACAGTCAAAAATACGGCGGTTCTGACAATGTAACGGCAGGGGACGACGGTACATTCTATATATCAGGCTCAAGTGATGATTTAGACAACTTTAACGGGCAGTACAACGGGCAGGGGCGGCCAACAGCACGTACAGGCGGGCTGCATTATGATAATAAGTGGAATAATGACAAGCATTCCATAAATGCCAATTACAAAATCGGCTCGGTTACGGTAGATGGTGCCATTAATACACTTACTCAAAACAACCTGCGCGATAGTAGCTTAAACAGTTCCTCGGTCCAAAATTTTCATAATTATATATTCAGGCAAAAGCTGGACGGGATGTATAACTTCAAGATTGACACTTCATCAAATCTGAAGATCAGTTTTGATGCCACCCTGAAGCATAGTGAAACTGTAAACAACTATGCAACCCGAAACCAGCGGGCCGATAGCACGCTGTTAAATACCAACAACCGCCGCATTAATAATAATACTGATGGGCAGGTGTTTAATGCCAGCGCCTTTTACAGCAAAAAGTTTAAGAAAAAAGGCCGTACCTTCTCCTTAAATGTTAGTGAAGCCTATAATAACAGCAAAGCTAAAGGCTTCCTTTTTTCTGATATTAACTACTATAATATACAGGGGCAGCCGGATAGCAGCCGCATCATCAACCAGTATAAGCTGAATAATATAAGGAGTTCCTTGTTCTCCTCTGTAGCCACCTACTCTGAGCCGCTTTCTAAAAAGCTGGCGCTGGCGCTTAATTATGGAGTAATTGTAAATAACAGCAGTGCCGACCGTAAATCGTTCAACGAGTCGCAGCCGGGCAGCGGGATCTATAGTGTTTTCGATTCCCGTTATAGCAGCGATTACACACTGGAGCAGCTGATTAATCAGGGCGGCTTTTTATTGAACTATAGAAGCGGCAAAACGGTATTCAATATAGGCAGTAAGGTAGGCAATGTAAATTTCAAGCAAACCAATGAGTATACCGGCGGCGTTTTCAGGCGTAATTTTGTGAACTGGAACCCGCAGGCCCGGTACAGTTACCGTTTTTCTCAGCAATCATCTGTAAATATTGATTATAACGGAAACACGCAGCAGCCCACAGTTGAGCAGATACAGCCGGTATTGGTGAACAATGATCCGCTTAATATTTTATTGGGCAATCCGGGCCTTACACCTTCGTTTACCAACCGTTTAAATGTTAATTACAATACCTATAAGGTACTTAGTGATCAATCTTTATTCTTCTATGGTAACTTCTCATTTACCAGCAACCCTATTACCAGCAGTGTAACTACTGACCCCAATGCCGGTAAAACGGTGAGTCAGTACGTCAATTTAAACAGAACGCCCTATAATTTCTATTTTGGCGCCTATGCGAGCCGCAAAATTGCCGGGCCGGAAATTAATGTGGGTTTAGATATCAATTCAGATGGCAGTAAAAGTTATACCGTATCTAACGGAGACGTTAATGCCATCAGTTTAAATGATTACAATGTAAGCGCCCGCATATCAAAGTATGCACAAAAGAAGTACGATGTTTCATTATCGTTCGGCCCTAATTTTACGGTAGGCGGTTCTTCATTACAGCGGTCTATTAATAATAACGGGCACGGCTGGAATGGTAATGGCGAGTTTACTGTGTACCTGCCCGGCAAACTGCAAATCGCCTCGGACGCTAATTATCAGTATAAATCAAAAACGCAGACTTTTGATCAGTCTTTCTCGCGGGTATTGCTTAATGCTTCTCTTACCAGGACTTTTTTCAAGTCGGATAATCTGAAACTGGTGCTTTCGGGTAATGATCTGCTCAACCAGAATGCCGGGTTTAGCCGTAACACCAGCGGTAACTTTATCACGCAAACCACCTATACCACCATAAGGCGCTACTTTATGTTTTCGGTGGTATGGGATTTTAACAAGATGGGCGGAAGCGCTCCAAAAAAATAAGAATATGATGAAATCTGTATGTATACTGGTTTTCTGCTTTTGGGTAACTGCCGGCCAGTACGCGCGCGCGCAAAGTGCACATTTCACCACCTCGGGTACCATCGAGTTTGATAAAAACGTGAATATGTATGCGCTGATCAATAAGCGTATCAATAAGGATAATGAAAGCTTTATGCAAACAGCTTTTGAGGCCTACAAAAAGAGTAACCCTCAAATGAAGGTGCTGAAAAGCACACTTACCTTTGCCGACAATAAAACCTTGTTTACGCCCAAGGCTGAAGAAGAAATGAGTAACAGCTTTTTTGGAGATGAACCAATGGCTACGCAAAATAACATTGTATACACCGATTTAAATACGGATAAGAAAATAAGCCAAAAGAAAGTATTTGAGCAAACTTTTCTGGTTACAGAAAGTCCGCGCAAGATCAACTGGAAGATTACCGATGAAACGCGGGATATAGCCGGCTACACCTGCCGCCGGGCCAACGCCATCATTATGGACTCTGTTTATGTGGTTGCCTTTTACACCAACGAGATCACCGTATCAGGCGGGCCGGAATCATTTTCCGGTTTACCCGGAATGATATTGGGTGTGGCGCTGCCGCATGATAACGTAAGCTGGTTTGCCACCAAGGTGATTGACAGTACCCTGCCGCCATCAGCCGTGGCGCCGCCAAAGAAAGGAAAGCCGGTGGATGATAAAGGTTTTATGACTACCCTGAAGGCTGCATTTAAAGATTGGGGCAATTACGCGCAGTATTTTTCCAAAGTGTTCTCTTTGTAAAATATTAAAAGTTAATTTAAATTACCGGCCATATTCCCGTTCGGCCAGCTCATAGTACGGGCTGAACAAGTGATGGGTAAACAGCTTATCCGGATTGTCCGGGTACCGTTGCCGGTAGGCAGCATCAGGCATCAGCATAATAATGGTGCCGCAATGGGTATACAGGTTGTTCTCTGCATAAACAGGTTCCTGTAGCTGGGGCAATTCCTTTCTGATGTATTTGTAAACCGTGTGGCCCAAATATTTCCGGTCGCGCTTTACGGCTTTTGCCGGCGGTTTGCCGAGCTGGTTGTACAGGTACTTAATCACAATCTTTTTAATAAACGACTGCCCTTTGGTAAGGCGGCTTACATCACTAAAGGGGTTCAGCCGGTTAAAATCATCCAGCGTTTGTATAGAGAACGGCGTTTCGGGCACCCAGTCGGCGGCATTAATTACCGACAAGCCCCAGCCGCCCCGGGTAAGATAATCATAGCTGTAGGCATAGTAGGTGTTGCCCGGTTTCGGCGGGGCGCTGCAATAGGTTTTGAAGGTAATATCAGCCGGAAGTACTTGCTGCTGCTGCAAAGCTGCCAGGTGCGACCGCAGTAAATAAGCGATGGCGCCACCCTGGCTGTGCCCCATCAGCAGGAAGTTTTTAATGCCCTGCTCGTGGTACAACTTGTTAATTTCTTCAACAATGTTGGGAGCCATATCGGCCATGCCCAGCAGCCAGCCCACATGTATAGTAGCCCGCGGGTCATCAGCCAGATGGTAGTTAAAGGTATACGTATTGCTGATATGCAGTTGTCCGCTGGCCGGTACCATGGCCGCATAAAGATTTTCGAGCCAGCTTACACCTTCAGCAGTGGTGCCGCGCAGGCTGATAACGGCTGTTTTATCGTTGTTTATCCATAGATCCCAGCGGTTTTTTAGCGGGCCAACCTTTGAGCGATACACCATGCGGTAGTTGCGGGGCTTGCCTACGCGGTCGTTCTTGATAACGGTATCTATCTGCTGCCGGGAGATGCGCAGCAACTCCAGGTATTCCTGTGCATCAAAACCCGGCTTCAGTTGGGCTTTTAAGGCAAGTGAGCTAAATATGATAACTACAAAAAAAAAGCCTTTTTTTAACTTCATTGCTGATTTTCAACATACAATTACAGCAATTGTTCGTCGATATATATATAGCTTTTGGTATATTGTGCGCGCAAACTTTATTACACGTGAAAACCTATTTATTTATCATTTTCAGTTTACTAACCACATCTGGCTTAAAAGCACAAGCACTTGCACTAAGTATTGACAGTACATCAATTGTTGTTGACTCAACTGGTAAAAGATACACTTATGATAGTTGGAAAGATTTTATTGCCTCTACCCGTTACGGACTTAAGCATTATGATACTGACGCTGCTAACAAATTTGTGATTTACAAAATGAGCGAGGCAGACCGCGACCAGATGTTTGCAAACTTACCTAAGCCAACCGAAAGCCCGGCTTTTAAAGCAGGACAGGATTTTGGCTATTTTAAAATTCAGGCGTTAGATGGCTTTGCGATAGGCCCTGACGAATTAGCGGGTAAAACGCTGGTGTTGAATTTTTGGGATATAAAAGATCCAGCCTGTCAGGAAGAATTGCCTGCACTCAACGAAGTTGCTGAGCGATATAAAGAAGATAAAGATGTAGTTTTTATAGCGATAGGTTTGGGGGCAGGTTATCCTATGAAAAAGTTTGTTAAAGAGCATCCGTTACAATATCATTTAGTTGCAGACGGTAAATCGTTAGCGGCAAGTAATAATGTTGACTTATACCCAACAAACGTAATAATTAACAAGAAGGGTAAAGTTGTTTTTAGTAATGTGGGAAGCCATCCGGCCATTGCCTACTGGCTAAAGAAAAGCATCGAAGAATCGAAAGCTAATTAAAATCAAAAGGCGGTTATTTAATAATAACCGCCTTTTATATTTGAAAGCAAAATTATTTATACCGAAAACGAAGTGCCGCAGCCACAGGTGCTGGAGGCATTCGGGTTATTAAAGGTAAAGCCGCGGGCATTCAGGCCATCCTGAAAGTCAACCTGCATACCGGCCAGGTACAGGCCGTGCGCTTTGTGCATGTACACCTTTACACCGTTAATATAATAAATCTGGTCACCGTCCTTCTGCTGGTCGAACCCTAAAATGTAGTTCATGCCGGCACAGCCGCCGCCCTCAACGCCTACGCGCAGGCCAAAGTCATCATTCAGTTCTTGCTGATATTTCAGTTTATTTATTTCCTTAACAGCGCCTTCGGTAAATGAAACCGGCGCTATAGCAGTTTCTACAGCAGTGCTCATGTTATAATTCTATTTAGTTAGAACAAATATAAGTTAAAATCTACACTTTTGTTATCAGGCGCCGCCTTTATGACGGTGGTATAACAGTGCCGTTTCCATATGATTGTTACCCTTTTATTTGATATTTTAAAATATACCATTGCCGGCATAGGCATCGTATGGATTGCCTTTTACCTGGTAAAACCTTATTTGGACCGTACCGAAAAGATACAAGTGCTGGAACTCAAAAAAGCGGCAAGCAGCCAGTTGCTGCCTTTGCGGTTGCAGGCTTACGAGCGTATCATCCTTTTTATTGAGCGTATCAATCCGGCCAATATGCTCATCCGGTTAAATGCGCCTGCTTACACGGCTGCCGAACTGCAGAGTGTGATTGCCAGCGAACTGCGCGAAGAATTTCAGCATAACATCACCCAGCAAATTTACCTGAGCAGCCGGGCATGGGGTATGGTAAGGCGTATAAAAGACGATACATTGAACCTGATTAACAATGCAGGCCGCGCCCTGCCTGCCGACGCAGCCGGGCTGGAACTGGCGCAGTTGATTTTAAACCAGCTGGCACAGATGGAGGATAACCCCTATGAGGCTGCTGCCAGCGTAATTAAACGCGATTTAGAAGAGTTGTTTTGAACATGGCAGAGAAAAAGGTAACCACCAGTTCGGGCATCGAAATAAAGGAAGTATATACGGAGCCCTCAGGTATGCAGGAACTGCCGGGGCAGTTCCCCTACACCCGGGGCATACAAAAGGATATGTACCGCGGCCGGCCCTGGACCATGCGGCAGTATGCCGGTTTCTCTACCGCCGAAGAATCCAACAAGCGTTACCATTATTTATTGCAGCAGGGCACGATGGGCCTTTCCGTGGCTTTTGACCTGCCCACACAGATTGGTTACGACTCTGACCACGAGCTGGCCGAAGGTGAGGTAGGTAAGGTAGGCGTGGCTATCGACTCGTTAAAAGATATGGAGGTGCTGTTTGATGGCATACAGCTACAGCAGATCACCACCTCCATGACCATTAATGCCACGGCTGCTATACTGCTGGCCATGTATATCGCCTTAGCTAAAAAGCAGGGAGCCGATCTCAAACAGATTTCGGGTACCATACAAAACGACATCTTAAAGGAATATGCGGCACGGGGCACTTATATTTATCCGCCCGCACCGTCCATGCGGCTCATTACCGATATTTTTGAATATTGCAGCAGCGAAGTGCCTAAATGGAACACCATTTCCATATCAGGTTATCACATCCGCGAAGCCGGCTCTACTGCTGTACAGGAACTGGCCTTTACTTTGGCCAATGGCAAAGCGTATTTACAGGCGGCTATTGAAAAGGGGCTGGATGTAAATGTGTTTGCCAAACGCCTGTCTTTCTTTTTCAACTGCCATAATAATTTTTTCGAGGAGATTGCCAAGTTCAGGGCGGCGCGGCGTATGTGGGCGCATATTACGCAAAGCCTGGGGGCTACAGATGCCGGTGCGCAAAAGCTGCGCTTCCATACCCAAACCGGCGGCTCTACCTTAACGGCTCAGCAGCCCATGAATAATATTGTGCGGGTAAGCAACCAGGCGCTGGCGGCGGTACTGGGCGGTACGCAATCTTTGCATACCAATGGTTATGATGAAGCGCTTTCGCTGCCTACCGAAGCGGCAGCCAAGGTGGCCCTGCGCACGCAGCAGATCATTGCCTTTGAAAGCGGCGTGACAGACACGGTCGACCCGCTGGCCGGCTCTTATTTTGTAGAAGCCTTAACCGATGAACTGGAAGTGGCCGCACAGCTGTACATAGATAAGATAGATGCAATGGGCGGCTCGGTAAAAGCCATTGAGCAGGATTACATACAGCAGGAAATAGCCCGCTCGGCCTACCAGTATCAAACCGAACTGGAAAACCAGGAACGCATACTGGTAGGTGTAAACCGCTTTACCGAAAAGGAACAGCCGGTGGGCGAAGTTTTCAGGGTGGATGACAGCATACGCCTGCACCAGATAGAAAAACTACATTTATTAAAGGCCGAACGAAATAATGCTGAAGTTGAAATAACATTAAAGCGTTTACTGGAAGCCGCAAACGGCGCCGAAAACCTGATGCCGCATATTTTAAATGCTGTAGAATGCTATGCTACGCTTGGCGAAATTGCAGATGTGCTGCGTAAAGTGTTTGGCGAGTATTAACTGTATATAAAGTTAATGTCAATATACAGTATCCAAATGCAGCACTAACCCTGCCATGTTTTTTCCACATTGCGGTTCAAAATACTATCTCCCAAATTTTCAATTACTTAAAATTATTCCCTGTAAGTTATCCACATTGTGGCTTGAGTGTTGATGTACTGTAAACACGCTTTAGAGGCCCGGCTTCTGGTGTATACACAACAAAACAAACTCACATGAAATCAAACATACATTCTAACATCAGCATAGCTGTTTCCCTTGTTTTTTGCTGGCGCATATAGGTATTTAAGTTGAAGTTGCGGTGAATTAATTGAAAATAAATATCCACAAAAACTTTAAAACCGATTTTTTTTATCCACTTTTTTGTCAATATTCGATACTCCGTAGGCAGCCGGTTTAAAGTTGCGCCGGGCTTTGAAAATCAACAATTTATCACATTGCGATATGGAAAAAACTTCTACTCACGTTTGGAACAGCTGCTTGCAGATCATAAAAGACAACATTCCGGCCCAAAGTTTTAAAACGTGGTTCGACCCGATTAATGCCTTGCGTCTGGATGGCAGCGTACTGACCATACAAGTGCCCAGCCTTTTCTTTTACGAGTGGCTGGAAGAACATTATGTAGGCTTGCTGCGTAAAACCATTAAAAATCAGTTGGGCGAAGAAGGCCGGCTGGAATATAACATAGTGGTTGATCAGTCGTCATCAAGCAAGCCTTTTACTACCAACATGCCTTCTAACGGTAACGGCGCCGAGGCCAAGAGCCAATCTATGCCGATGCCGATCTCGCTGAACAAGGATATTAAGAACCCGTTTGTAATACCCGGCCTTAAAAAGCTGAACGTTGACCCGCAGCTAAACCAGAACTATACCTTTGAAAACTTTGTAGAGGGCGACTGTAACCGCCTGGCACGTTCTGCAGGTTATGCAGTGGCGGCCAAACCGGGCGGCACCTCATTTAACCCCCTCATGATCTACGGTTCGGTAGGTTTGGGCAAAACTCACCTGGTACATGCCATTGGTAACGAAATTAAGCGTACCCTGCCTGATAAGCTGGTACTGTATGTAAGCTGCGAGAAGTTTACCCAGCAGTTTGTAGATGCCCTGAAGCATAACAACATTAACGACTTTGTAAACTTTTACCAGGCCATTGATGTGCTGATTATGGATGATGTGCACAACTTTGCCGGTAAGGAAAAAACGCAGGATTTCTTTTTCCATATCTTTAATCACCTGCACCAGACCGGTAAGCAGGTAATTATCACCTCTGATAAAGCGCCCAAGGATTTATCTGGTTTAGAAGAGCGCCTGTTGTCGCGCTTCAAATGGGGCTTATCAGCCGATTTGCAGGTGCCTGATCTGGAAACCCGCATGGCGATCCTGGAAAATAAAATCTATCAGGATGGTATCGAGTTACCTGAGGATGTAAAGGAATATGTAGCGCACAACATTGATAATAATGTACGCGAACTGGAAGGTGCCATGGTATCGCTGCTGGCGCAATCTACCCTTACCCATAAGGAAATTGATTTGAACCTGGCCAAGCAGATGCTGAAGAATTTTGTAAAGAATTCGGCTAAGGAAATATCAATGGATTACATCCAGAACCTGGTATGCGAGTATTTTGAAGTGCCGGTAGACATGATGAAATCGCAGACCCGCAAGCGGGAGATTGTGCAGGCCCGCCAGATTTCCATGTACCTGTCGAAAGCTCACACCAAAAGCTCCCTGAAAACTATTGGCGGCTTCTTTGGCGGCCGCGACCACTCTACCGTAATTTACGCCTGCCAAACAGTGGAGGATTTGATTGATACCGATAAGAAATTTAAAAATTACGTGGCCGATATTCAGAAGAAACTGAAAATGTCATAACTTATTCACGCAATGGATAATGAAAAGCCTTGTACTTGTGTGCAGGGCTTTTCAGCTTTTGTATACATTGATAATGTAAGCAGGTATTTGAATTATAATAAAGGCAAACGCTATGCTATATTTACGTTATTTAACTTAAAAAAGCTGTGAGCAATAATGTAGTAATCTCATTATCAGGCTTGTTCGCCCTGCCTGCGATGGGCTGGGGCCCGTTCCCCGCAATAACGCATTGCTGTGTTTTTTTATCATCTATTAATGAACGTTAGTTAAGAACATACTCAATTTTAATAAAACAGTACACTTTAGCACCTATGCCTGTCAGCACAAAGCTTGAAGCATGGCGCTTCAGATTTATCAACTCATTTACCCTATGAACATTATAGTTACCGGAGCCAGCAGCGGCGTAGGTTTTGAAACGGTACTGGAGTTAATCCTGTCGAACCACCACAAAGTGATTGCCCTGGCGCGCTCGCAGGAAAAACTGACCCGCCTGCTGGAAATTGCCAAAGGATTAAATCCGGAATGTACTTTATACCCTATTGCCTTTGATATTGTGCATGATGATTACGAAGACCTGCGCAGCTCCATCGCCACCCGCTTTGATAACCGCATCGAGATACTCATTAACAATGCCGGTGCACTGGTAAACAAGCCTTTCATCAAAACAGATGAAACTGATTTTGTAGAGATGCTGCAAAGTAATTTTTTAGGGCATGTACGCATCATTCAAAGCCTGTTGCCCCTAATGCCGCAGGGTACGCACATTGTAAATGTAGGCAGCATGGGCGGGGTGCAGGGCAGCGCCAAGTTCAGCGGGTTATCAGCCTACTCGGCCAGCAAGGCGGCGCTGGCTAATTTGACGGAATGCCTTGCCCAGGAGTTAACGGAGCAGCAGATCAGTGTAAACTGCCTGGCTTTGGGTTCGGTACAAACCGAGATGCTGGAGGCGGCCTTCCCGGATTACCAATCGCCGGTAATGGCCTTCGAGATGGGTAAATATGTAGCTGACTTTGCTACCACCGGGCACAAATTCTTTAATGGTAAAATATTGCCGGTAGCGGTGACTACGCCTTAACAGGGAGGCAGGAACCAGGAGGCAGGAATCAGGAGCCAAGAATCAAGAATCAAGAGCAATTTAAGCAGTACTGTTTCTTGATTCTTGTCTCTTGATTCTTGCCTCTCTCCTTTCTCCCTCAAAGCCTATACATCCAAAAATTCCTTACTGCTTTCTACCCGGCGGTTGCTCACAAGCAGGCCGATGCTCATAATGATGCTGGTGGCCAATATTACGATAAACAGCAAACCGGTTTCTATACCCGGAATTTTGTATTGAGGCGGCAGGTTGTAATACAGTAATACGCTGATCAACCCGCGCGGAATAATCACCAGTTCGGGCATAATATCTGTTTTTGATACCAGCGTGATGTACAAAAGCCGGATGAGATAAATGGCTAACAAAATAATACCGCCGATGAGCAGGGTAGACCAGTCCTGCAGTTGCGCCACTTCCATAGTAAAGCCGAAAATGATGAAGAAAAAGGTACGCATTAAGAAAGCGCTTTCGGCTGATAGCTGAAACAGCTGGCGCAAATCGGCAGGTAATGCCGGGTAAAGGAAATGTTTCCTGAACTTCGGTAATTTAATCTGATTGGCATTGTTCAGAAACAGCCCTAAAGCCAGCACAATGATGAGTGCCGAAAGGTGGAACGACTGCCCGATGGCATAGACCAGCACCAGTATAGAAATGATAAGAAAAAACTTAACATGATGGGTAATGCGCCCGATCAGGAACAGTAGAAACAGGCAGGCCGCTAATGCCATCACCAAAATGATGCCCAGTTCGATGCCCAGATTGGTAAAGGAGCCTACATTGATATGCGGGTTGCGCACAATAAAGTTGAACAGTACAATAGTGAGGATGTCTGAAAACGAAGATTCGTAAATAATAAACTCCCGCTTGGTACGGTTAATACTGGCTGCCGAGGGAATGGCAATAGCCGAACTAACCACGCAGAAGGGTATGGCATTTACCAAACACTGATAGTAGCCTTTGCCGCTTAGTTGATGAAACAGGTAGGTAACGGCAAATGCAGTAGCCAGCAGAATAAAGAAAGCCGAAAAGAAGGCTTTGCGTATCACGGCGTTCTTGTCCGGGCTGTAGCGCAGTTCCAGTGCACCTTCAAACACAATCAGTATCAGCCCTAAAGTACCCAGCGTGGGTAAAATTGTACTGAAATTTAGGATGTTAATGTCGAAATAAAGTACCGCCTGCCGCAGGCCTATGCCTAAAAAAAGCAAAAGCAGTACCGAAGGTATCCGTGTTTTGCCGGCCAGTAAATCAAACAGGTAAGAGAAGATGACCAGTCCGCTTAATACAATAAGCGTAGTATAAGTGCTCAAATTACAATTGCCGGTTAGTGTAAATATCTATTCGTTGCTTACTAATACATTTTACAGGGCAGTTAGTTGTTTTTAAACGGTAATATTAACCTGCAACCACTGGTAAAGCAGCTAAACATCCGTGGGTTCTCATATTCAGGCCATGCTCAAAGAAATTACAGTCTTTATTGGGCAGCAGGGCGCCGTAGCCGGTATACAACCGGCCTACGCCTGGCGGAAAGCCAGCCATGCCCGCCCCCGGAAAGGCGGTAAGCTGATTCCGGCCAGCTTAAGCCTATTGCTATTATAATCATAGCTTTTTAGTAGAACTGAAACTGCATGAAAACCCACAACTAAAAGCTCTAAAAAGTGTAAACCCTGTGTTTTTATAGTAAATTGATTATCAATAATTTAAGTACTATTTTTTTTGAAAAGTGTAAACTTTGCCTTTACACTTTTTGGAGTGGCTAAGGGAGGTGCATCAGCCCTTAAGTTGTGGAAACACATGCAGCGCACGGGCATTTATGGCAACGGTTTTATTGCTATTGAGTAACCGCCGCACCGGTAACTATGGCGGCTCATTTGAAAACCCATCCGCTTGTGTAAACTGTCAGCGCAGTGCAAGAAGTTTGGCCGGCTGAGCTGCCGTTGTCTGTACGATTCTCTGCTACCGACTGTACGGACGGCTACCGTACAGCAGGTGATTCGGTTGCATTATTAAAGCAATTAAAAGCTGTTCAACAGGTGGTAATGCAGACTAAAATTCAGTCAAATTCCGCCTGTCAAATTGATATTACTGTTCATATATGTTCAAAAGCTGGTATCATGACAGGTGCAGCAGGGCTGATTACTGAAGCTGGTCGGGCCAGGCTGATATGGTATTGCCGGCAAGGAAACTGTTGCGTAACGCTAAAGCTCTGTTAATGGCTGTATACCTGCTTAACCAGGATATAAACAGGCTTGTGCAATTTGTACACACAAAGTGGCATCAAATATGCGGTATGGTAGCTGTATTTAAATAACAAATTACAAACAGGATATAACTATGAAACGTACAGCAAAAGCGCATTGGAATGGTACCTTAAAAGAAGGCAAAGGCGAACTAACCACGCAAAGTACTACCCTTAACAATACGCAGTATTCGTTTAAGACACGTTTTGAAGAAGGCACAGGTACTAACCCCGAAGAATTAATTGCTGCTGCACATGCCGGTTGCTTTACTATGGCCGTAGGCGCTGCGTTAACGCAGGCTGGCTTTACCCCCGGCGATTTAACCACTAATGCCGTTTTGGATTTAGATATGAACAGCTTGTCTATCACCGCTATTCATCTGGATTTAAACGCTTCTAAAATTGAAGGCGTAGATGAAGCTAAATTTAATGAAATAGCTGAAGGTGCAAAAGCCAACTGTATTATTTCAAAGGTGTTGAATACAGACATCAGCCTGTCTGTATCTTACCAATAATTGTAAATAACACGCAATAATTGTAAAGAGCAGGCAATAGGTGCCTGCTCTTTCAGTTTAAGGGTAACTATCAATCTTAAATAATGGCATTCGGTTCAAACTCGCGCTTTCCTTCGGTTTTCACTTTGGTATTGTTAATGTGTTTTGGTACTGCAGTTTACTTTTATATCAGGTATAAGGCTGCAAAGCAACCGGTAGTTACCGAGGATGTAATGGTGCAGAAGATTACCAGTATGGGTAAGCTGGAACTGGTAAAGTACAGTATGAAGGATGTAATTGAAAAGCGCCAGCCGCATACTTTACTGCCTGATGAGCGGGTGCTGCTGGTAGCGGTAGGGGAGGTGGCTGCCTGCGTTGATTTAACTAAAGTAAACGCTAAAGATATTATACAAGGCGATAGTACGGTAACTGTACGGCTGCCTAAACCCGAGATATGTTATGCAAAGCTTGACCACCAGCAATCCAAAGTGTATGATGTAAGCGGTACTTTCTTCTCAGAAAATACCAAGAATATGGTAGAAGATACCTATAAGATTGCCGAAAAAAGCTTACTGGATAACGCTAACAAGATGAATATTTTAGGTAAAGCGCAAACCAATGCCCAATTGATTTTTAAGCCGCTGCTGGAAAATATTTCAGGTAAAAAAGTTGTGCTGCAGTTTAAATAATCAGCCTTAGCTAACCCGTGTAATTAAAAGAGCGACTTCTTTTCTTCTTTCTTTTCCTTTACAATTACAAAAACATCTTCGTTATCTTTTTTCATCAGGTATCGTTCGCGGGCAAATTTTTCCAGCTTGGCACGGTTAGAGGTAAGTTCGCCTAACTCCTTTGTTACCTGGGCGGTTTCCTTCTGATAAAAATCGCGTTCCTGCTCCAGCTTTTTGCGTTGCTGGCGATACTCATACTGAGAAAACAGATCGTTACTGTCAAAAAAAAGCATCCATACCACGAAAACTGCCGTAATGAGCAAAAATTTATTCTTGAGCAGGTCAATCAGGCGTTTCATATTAGCGGTGGCAGGCAATTTCATTTTAAAATTAAAGGAAGTTTCTGACCCATGCAAATATGGGAAAATGTATTTGCGCTGAATGCCCCTTTTATATAAACTATTACGCCATTGCTAAAGGAAGCAATGGCGTAATAAAGAAATTTGTTATTCAGTTTAAGCGTTGCCGCGGCCACTGTTGTTTCCTGCCGACCTGCGGCGCGGATTTTGCTTTTGGCGTTGCTGATTTCGCTGGCTGCTGGAAGGCGTACTGCGGTGTTGCGCATTGTTTTTCAACTCTTCACGCAGCCGCTCGGTTTGGGTACGCTGCTTTACCGGGTAAGGGTGCGCATCGTTTACCGGTACGGCACGGGCAATCAGCTTTTCTATATCTTTCAAGTAGTCGCGTTCTTCATCGTCACAAAAAGACAGTGCAATACCATTGGCGCCCGCCCGCCCGGTACGCCCTATACGGTGTACATAAGTTTCGGGGATGTTAGGTAGCTCAAAATTAATTACGTGCGTTAACTCATCAATATCAATACCCCGGGCGGCAATATCGGTAGCTACCAGTACCCTTGTGCTGCGGTTCTTAAAGTTGGTAAGCGCCCGTTGCCTGGCGTTTTGCGATTTGTTGCCATGTATAGCTTCGGCGGTAATACCGGCACGGCTTAAATCCTTTACCACCTTATCGGCCCCGTGCTTGGTGCGGGTAAATACCAGTGCGGTTTGTATTTCTTTATCCTTCAGTATATGGGCCAGCAGGGATTTTTTGTTCTCACGGTCAACCAGGTACACGCATTGCTGAATGGTATCGGCTGTGGAAGAAACCGGGGTAACCTCTACATACGCAGGCTGATTTAATATGGTTGAGGCTAACTGTTGTATCTCCTTAGGCATAGTGGCCGAGAAGAACAGGGTTTGGCGCCTGGTGGGCAGCTTGGCAATAATGCGTTTTACATCATGCACAAAGCCCATATCCAGCATACGGTCGGCCTCATCCAGTACCAGAAACTTAATCTGGTTCAGGTGAACGTATCCCTGATTTATCAAATCAATTAAACGCCCCGGCGTGGCTACCAAAATGTCTATCCCTCGCTTCAATGCATCTACCTGCGGATTTTGCGATACGCCGCCAAAAATTACCAGATGCTTCAGGCCGGTGTGCTTGCCATAAGCCTCCAGGCTCTCATCAATCTGTATAGCCAGTTCGCGGGTAGGCGTTAATATCAAGGCTTTAATAGCCTTAGGCTCTTTATGCTGACTACGCTCCTGGTACATCAGCTGCAGGATGGGAATAGAAAAAGCAGCCGTTTTACCGGTGCCGGTTTGGGCGCAGCCTAATAAATCTTTTTGCTGTAATATAAGGGGGATTGATTTTTCCTGTATGGGGGTAGGGGTAGTGTACCCTTCGGTTTCAAGCGCTTTCAGGATGGGCGCTATTAAATTCAAATCTTTAAATAACATGTATTATCATTGGCTGTACAGTAACTGCAATGCTACAAGTAGAGCCAGTGCAAAGATACAGTATTTATTTGCAGGGGATTGTCATAAGAATTTGCCCGGTAAAGAAGCCGATGGCTGATCAGATGGCAACCGGGCACTTCATGCCCTCATGAAACTGAATCAGTTTGCTCATTACCTCAACAGCTATCTGGTAGTTTTCGGCGCCTACCAGCTCTTCATATTTATTTTCCAGGTAGGTAACTTGGGTTTTCAGGTGTTCAAAGAGTTTAATGCCGTCGGGGGTAAGATATAACATTACACTGCGTGCATCAGTGGGGCTTTTTTCACTTTTAACCAGGCCGTCGGCTTCTAAGGCTTTAATTACCTTACTGGCAGCCTGCTTGGTTACATTCATTTTAGAAGCCAGTGTATTGTTGGATATACCCTGGGTTCCAATACTCATAAACATAGGCAGGTGCGCGTTATTAAAGCACTGCTGCCCGCAGCACAACTGCTTGTCGGCCCAGTCTTCGGTGGCACGCTTTAGCATATATACCAGCTTAACAAGCGGAATTTTAGGCTCTGTTATTTTCATCTCAATCTCCGGCTGTACGTAGCGCAAATATCAGCCCGCAAATTACTGCTGCGGTAAGCAGCTAAAATGCCTGGCCTGTTGGTTATTATAATCGGTATTACATTACGAATATAACACTAAAAATCGAGTTTTACCATAGCCCTTACTCCCCATTCCGGTGCGCCGGGATTGCTGAGGTAGGTAAAGCGTTTTACCAGATCCACGCGCAAAAACTTAAAGATGTTACTTACACCTACGCTGCCTTCTACATAAGGGCCATTGTTTAAAGTATAGGTACCCGCACTGTTTACCCCGTTTAACGGAAAGCGCAGCAGCGAAGGATCATTAGCCGGGTTGTTCTGGCTGCGTACACCGCCCCATAGCGCTTTTACATCTAATACCTCGCGCCATTTCAGCTTTTTAAGCAACGGCACTTTGTTAAAGAAAAAGCCATTAAAATTATGGTCGAGATTAACGCTGGCATAATGATCGCTTACAAATTCCAAAAAGTTCATGAGGTTGTAGGATTGCAGCTGGAAGGAATACGACTGGTTGGCCCGGTGAATATCCAGCAGCGGAAACGGAATGCCGTTGCCAGCAATATAGTTGCCCTCTGCTACCACATCAGTATAACCCAGCTGCGATAGGTAAAAGCGCTTGCTGATGTTGCCTGTTATATTGCTGTAGTTATAATCTCCGCCCAAAAAGCCTTTCAGCCCCTGATTGTAGCGCAGGGTAAATATAGGATAACTATCAATGATAGGTGTACGGTACAGCTTGCCCTGGTAAAAGCGCTCATGTGGCGCATAGCGCAATTCGAGGCCCAGTTCGGTAGTGTGTACGGTGCTTACGTTGCTGAGCCTGTTGTTTTCTAAATCCCTGAAATATAAAGAGCCGGCCGGGCTTTGATCCCACTTCTTAAAACCAAATTTATAGGAAAAATGGGTTTCAAACTCATGCACATAATCGAGCCTGAAGATGTTATTGTACAGCCAGATGTCATTATCGCCGCGTTTGAAAGACAGCAGGAAGTTGTCTTCCTGCACAAATTGCAGCTCCTGGCCGGGTATCTTGGTATCGTGCTGATAGCTGGCGCGTATATAGCTTTGCGGAAAGGCGTATATAGATTTATTATTAAGCGAATAGCTGGAACTCAGAAAATATTTGAACTGCTGATCTCGTGTACCGTAAGCGCCGTAGGTTTCAAAATAATAGCGCTTACTAAATTCGGGCGTACTGCGGCCGCCCAGGCGGCCCCTGAAACCTTCTACCGGGTTAAAGCTGTAAAACGTATTGACAGGGCCAATCTCAAACGGGCCTACATTCTTGTAACCGGCTACAAACAGCGTTACCAGATCAGCCGTGCGCTTAAAGGATGGAATGGTTTGCAAACTGTCTATATTTTTGTATACCCCGGCTTCGGCCTTGCTTAAGGTATCAGGGCGGCTTGCAGTCCAGTACTTATCGTTCTTATCGTCGGCGTGCGTGGCATATACCAGCGCAGGGCCGTCGTATACCTCTTTTGGCCGTGGGGTATTTACAGCAAAGCTGTCTAATATTACTTTACGCTCGCCATAAATACCGCCGCCTCTATTTTTATTAATGCCGAACTCCATTTTAAGGTCGCTCTGGCTCAGGCGGTATTTGCTGTTGGCGGTTTTCTCAAAAGCCAGCGTAGCCTGCATCTGGCGTACAAAGTTAAGATTGATGTTTTTGTTAACCCGCAATACGGCATGTTCAACCGCATAGTTGCCATCAAGTGTTACATACAGTTTTCCTTCAAATAGCAGGTCAGTAGTATTGCGTGGCGTAAAGCTTAACTCTACCAGCCAGGGCTGCTGGTCTTTTAGGGTATCTGTGATGAAAAATTTATAAAATTCGGGCGAATGATTAGCAATGGGGCTTAACAATTGGTTAGTAACCAATGAGATATTATTATCGTAAATATTGATGTCCTGATATAAGCGGTTAAAGTAGGCGGCCAGGCCCTGATTATCAACATACTTGGCATCATACTTTACCTGTTTACTGCCCTCAATAATTTGTTTTTTGGTGTAAGGCGCTTTGCGGTAGTAGGTTTTAGAAAGCTTTTCTTCCATGTAAACAGGAAGCAATGTTTTGCCGCCTATTTCGGTAGAGTCCTGCTGCTGAAACATAAACTGGTAATTCTTGAACAGCCTTTTGTTCCTGAACTTGTCGGACAGGTTGCTTAAATAAAAATTCATGCGCTCGTACTGGCGGTACTCGGCGTAATTAAAATTTTCTAACCGGTTTTGGTCTTTGTGGGCAATTACCTTACGGATAAGTTCTACAGCGGGATTACCTTTATTGCGGTATTTCGCTTTCTTTCCGGCAGTTACCACCACTTCGTTCAGCAGTTGCTTGTCTTCGTACAAGGTAATATTCACGGTTTGCGTTGCGCCGGGAAGAATGGTTTTATATACCGTTTTGTAGCCTACAAAGGAAATCTTAAGCTGGGTGAAGCTGCCATTGGCCGACAAGCTGAACTTGCCGGCATCATTAGTGCTGATACCTTTTGTACTGCCGGCAAATGAAACGGTAACGTAGCTGAGCGCTTCATGCGTTTTGCCATCGGTTACTGTACCGTTTACGGTAGTGGTTTGCGCTTTTGCACTCAGGCAAAGGCTAAATGCTACGGCCAGCATGGCACAGCCCTTTAGCCGCGATGAAGTGTGTATGTTTTTAAATGAAACAGGGTGCTGCACCAAAAAAGTGGCAAACCGCTGCAAAAGCTTTGTGATTATAAAGCTGAATACTCCCCGCAGGTGCTGAGTTTTTGCCTGTACAAGCAGCAGTATAGCCATAAGTGTATGCCATTGGAGGTAGAATAACTGCTTCAGGTAGCTGGTATTAATATCATCATTACCGGGTATTGCCTGTTTCAGCAAGGCATCAAGTATAGTACGGGCAAAATCCTTTAGGTATAAGCCAGAAAAAACAGGCAGTGCAGGCATTAAAAATTGTAGGTGCAGGTTAACAAATTTCATAACATCGTCTAAAACGTTACAAATGTAAACCAAGTTGACTATTTTAGTCAAATAAGTTGACTAATAAGACGAATTTATGACAAATCCCGTACAGATATTTTAAGCGGCCTTTCTAATTACATGTAATAACCATACGCTCACCATTACTTTTAAAAGTATTTTTATGGTACGAAATGTAAGTATCCGGCAGCTATGAAGAGATATAAATTTTAAGCAAAAATTATAAGCAGTTGTGATATTGTGATAGTGTAGGCTTAATAATGGATCAATTACTATATCCTTAATGACATCTCAATGGTGGCAAGTGAACCTTATAGTAGTGATTATGATAAATGTTTTACCTGTAAATACCTAAAGATTAGAATATAAAAAACGCCCTGTAATATTATTACAGGGCGTTTTTTATATAATGAATTAATTTTACTGGCTGTCGCGCAGAGCCTTGATCTTGTCATGTGAGGCCTGAATCTCGCCAGACTGGCTGCTTACCAGTGAGCTGTACTCGGCTGAAAGGCCGCTATCGGGTGCCAGGGCATCCTTGTAGGCTTTCTTAATGGCATCCTCGCCACGCTCGCACTCGTTTAAGATGCTCTGACGGTCTGAGCCGCCAAACAAGGCCTTTACGTCAATCCAGGCACGGTGCAGGGTACCGCTCACCGAGTTGGAAGTTTCCGCATCGCCGCCGGCCTGGCCTACCTTAGCGGTTAGCTCCTGGCTGAATTTGCGGCTTTGCTGGGCGTAATCCTCAAATACGGTTTTCAGATCCTGGCTGCCGCCATCCAGATCCTTGATCGCTTTTTCAAACCCGTCGGCGCGGTCGTTATTAATCTTAATTAAGTCGGATAATACGTCTAATGAACTGTCTGAAGTTGCCATAATGGTAAATGTTAAATAGTAGATGTTAATATTTGTGTAGTTATATAGACAACCACCGTGCCATTTTTGTTTACCCTGCACCAATTAATCATCACTTAACAGTTGCCCGGCAATCAAATTATAGGATTGCAGCCTTTCTTCAAAAGTTTCGGTAATGGTAATTAATATCAGTTCATCTACCTTATAGGTTTCGGCAAGGCGGGTAAGCTTTTCTTTAATTTGCGCCGGTGTACCGGTTACCATACGCCGGCGGTGATAATTCATACGCTCAAGCTCGGCCGGGGTATAATCTTCCTGCTCAATATCTTCGTAGTTTACCGGCTCCAGGCTGCCGCCGCGCTCCAGTTGTAAAAAGCGGTGCACCATTAAGGCTTCATGGCGGCGTATTTGTTCTTCGTCCTCGCTGCAAAAGGCGAAGATAGCCACACTGGCCTGCGGCTGCGGCATATCAGCCGAGGGCTTGAAACGGCTGCGGTACAACTCCACCGCCTGTGCGCCACCCGCCGGATTAATAAAATGTGCAAAGGATAGTCCCATGCCGAAATGGGCTGCAAACAAACCGCTTTGTCCGCTGGAGCTAAGCAGCCACATCTCAGGTACGGTAGCAACCTTAGGTATGGCCTTTACTCTTTCCTGTACAGTACCGGGTGTAGCTGTGTCATGAAAGTAATCTTGCAGGTCGGCCAACTGTTCTACAAAATCCTGCTCCTTAAACTGGTTGGCGGGGTTTAATACCGAAGCGGTCAGCCGGTCGGTACCGGGCGCACGGCCCATGCCTAAATCAATACGCCCCGGCGCCAATGCCTCCAGCATCCTGAAGTTTTCAGCCACTTTCAAGGCACTATGGTTTGGCATCATTACCCCACCCGAACCTAAACGTATATGGTGGGTTTGCGCCGCTAAGTTAGCCAGCAATACTTCGGGCGTTGAACCGGCAAGGCTGGTGGTATTATGGTGTTCGGCTACCCAAAAGCGGGTATAGCCTAAGTTTTCGGTATGTTGTGCCAAAGCGATGGTTTCCTGTATGGCCTGTGTGGCGGTAACGCCTTTACGTACGGGCGATTGATCAAGCACGCTGAGGCGAAGGGATGTTATACTCATGCTTATTGCTGCACAAAAACCGGGCAGCAGCAACTGTATGGCAGCAGTGGCAGTGGTTTTATGGCATTCGGCTTACACTGGCTGCCATGCCTGCGGGCTGCCTGCAGGTTTTAAATCAACAGCGCACCGGGTAGTTGGTTTCAGGCTGAGGTTTTGCTGCCAAAACGCTGTTTAACAGCCAGGTAAACAGGCGGTACAATAGATATCAGCACAATACCCAAGGCGATAAGCGAAAAATTTTTTTTGAAGAAGGGAATGTTGCCCAGCAGGTAACCGGCTGTTAAAAAGGCAACAATCCATAATATGGCGCCTGCAATGTTATAGATACTGTATTTCACAAAGCTCATTTTACCCACACCGGCTACAAAGGGGGCTACCGTGCGTATAATGGGCATAAAACGGCTTAGTATAACGGCAGTAGCGCCATATTTAGTAAAAAATTCCTGCGTTTTAAGGTAATAGTCGAGTTTTAAGATTTTGTTTTCGGGCTTAAACACACGGGGACCGAAATAATTTCCCAAGGCGTAGTTAAGGCTATTGCCCAAAAAGCCGGCTGCAATCAGTATCAACCCCAATATATATATATCCAAACCCGACTGGCCTCCGGCAATCAGCGCCCCGGCAGCAAACAGCAGTGAATCGCCGGGCAGAAAAGGGGTAACCACAAAGCCGGTTTCGGCAAAAATGATGGCAAATAAAATAAGATAGGTCCAGCCCTGGTACTGGTTGGTAATATCGTTCAGGTGTTTATCAATGTGCAGTATAAAATCAATCAGGTGGTGCAATAGTTCCAAAGCCGCTGGGTTTTAAGCCTCAAAAATAAAAATACATTCGGAATATTACAGTTTAGTTATTGGCAATTGCAGCGGCGCCTATTGCGGCGCTGTCTAAACGGCCTGTAATGCCCCGGCTGTACAGTGTGTATAACCTGCCATCCAGTATAGTAATGTTGGGCAGATCTATCAATACATTGCTGCTTTCATTCACGCTGCTGCCGGCAGGTACAAATTTAAAATCATAGGTACCGGCGGGCAGTTCTATAAAATTGGTTGTTTTAGGATAGGCTACTTTTTGAAAGGCCAGTGTGCCGTTTGCATAAATGTCATAGCCATTGGTATTGGAGCGCAGCGAGGCATTTACATAGCGTACCTTTCCACGGCCCAGCGATGGCGTTTGCGCCGTATCAACGGTAACGGTATAATCCAGCGTTCGGTCGGTGGTAAGGCCGGTAAGGAACAGGCTGTACCTCAGGCCGGATCGTAAATGCACTTTGGCGGTATCTAAGGTAATCAATATAGAGTCAGCTACCTTAGTAGAGCGCAGCTGCAGCGGGCTGTTCGAAGAACGTACGGTAAAATACCCGGAGGGGATATTGTATTTATAGGAAGCGTAAGTTTGCAGCGCCACCAGTGTGGTAGTGGAGTTCAGCGGGTTTTGAATTACATTATTGATGTATAACTGCACCGGGTAAACATCGGGGCTGAGGTTGATGATGCGCACCAGTACGCCGGAATCAATAGACGCAGTAGTGGTTTCTTTTTTGCAGGAAATCAGTAACGCGTTTATCAGCAGCAATACTAATGGCAAAGCAAAAATATAGGATAGCTTAAGGTTACTTTTTGGAATAGGCATCTGCTTATTGATTAACATAAAGGCCCGAACTTACAAAAGCGGCAGAATCCCGGGCAAAAAGGGTGTAAATGCTGCCGCCGGATAAGGTAATCACCTTTGTGTATGCAGGAACCGTACTGTTGCCTTTATAAATTTTAATGGTCTTTTGCGAAGAAGATGCAGTAATAAAGTTACTTACCGATTGAAAAGTTGTGCCCGTAACCAGCACCGTATCATTTAAGGATACAGTGATACTGCCCGATTTGGAAGCGGCGTGTACAAACCTGATGAGCGCATTACCAGTGGGTGAGGCCGGCAGGGTTTCCTTAATATAAAAAGCGTTTGCCGAATTTTCGGTACCGCCTATAAACCAGGTATATCGCGCGCCGGAATCAATGGCCAAAGTTCTGGACAGGATAGTATCTGATGGCGCAAGCACCGTAGTGGCCTGGCCGTCTAAAGGCTTTTTGATAGAGAAGCGCTGCATACCGGCATTTACGGTCAGGTAACCTGAATGGCCGGAAACAGAAATGTTGGCGGAGTTGCTTAACCGGGTACCATTCTGGTACAGGTTAAATATTACATCCGTAGCGTTTACCACGTCCAGCTGTGTTTGCCTGGGCGATATATAGCTGTCGTCGGCATTTTTATTGCAGGCGCCTATACCTAAAGTAATCAGCACTGTCAATAAAAAGATATAACGCAACCCCGGTTTCATGTAGATAATTTGTTTTATAACTTAATTATTTAGCGTTTGTTATCTGCTGCAATTAAAAATCCCGGCTCATGTTACCATGCCCGGGACTGTAATAGGTGTTATTGCACTGTTATAATTTAAGCGTAGCTGTTCAGCATTACCGGCATTACCAGCATCAGCACATCTTCGTTCTCATCACTATCCTGCGGCAGCAGCAAGCCGGCCCGGTTCGGGGTCGACATGTGCAGGGATACTTCCTCGCTGCCCAGGTTTTTCAGCATCTCAATCAAAAAACGGGCGTTAAAGCCAATCTCCAGATCTTCGCCTTCGTACTGGCAGCTTAAACGCTCGTGCGCTTCGTTAGAGAAATCAATATCTTCAGATGATATATTCAATTCGTTGCCGCTAACTTTTAACCGCACCTGGTGGGTGGTTTTATTGGCATAGATAGCTACCCGGCTCAGGGTACTTAAAAACGCCTGGCGGTCGATGGTCAGCTGGTTAGGGTTATTTTGCGGGATAACGGCCTCATAATCCGGGTAACGCTCGTCAATCAGACGGCACACTAAATTGATGTTACCGAACTTGAAAAACGCGCTTGTATTATTATACTCAACGGATACATTCACATCCTCGGCCGGCAATGCCGATTTAAGAAGATTAAGCGCCTTTTTGGGCAGAATAAAGGAAGTATTGCTGGCGGCATGTGCATCGGTGCGGCGATAGCGTACCAGTTTGTGCGCATCGGTAGCCACAAAGGTAAGCGCGTTGCTGGATAGCTGGCAGTATACCCCCGTCATGGCCGGGCGCAGTTCATCACTGCTTACCGCAAAAATGGTTTTGTTGATGGCCTCGGCCAGTACAGATGCAGGCAGGTTAACCGATGAGGCATTTTCTACCGAAGGTATCTTGGGGAAGTCCTCGCCGTTCTCACCGCTCAGTTTATATTTACCATCGCCTGCGCTTATTTCCACCCCAAAGGTACGGTCATCTACCGAAAAGCTTACCGGCTGCTCGGGCAATGATTTTAAGGTATCGAGCAGGATGCGCGAAGGTATGGCAATGCGGCCGTTTTCCTGGGTTTCTACCGGCAGTGAGGTAGTCATGCTGGTTTGCAGGTCGGTAGCTGATATTTTAAGATTGCCGTCGTTTATTTCGAATAAAAAGTTTTCCAGTATGGGCAGCACGGTGCTGTTGCTTAACGCGCCGCTTACCGATTGCAGTTGCTTCAGTAAGGTGGAGGTGGAAACGATAAAGTTCATAATCTGTAATTGATTAACCCAAAAGTATTAATTTTTAACGGGCATACTTTCTTTTGCGCAGGTAATGTTGAAAAATCGCCAAAATTGTTAATAGTAATAAAGGCAGTACCGTGTTTACCACTTGCCAGTACATCTTTTCGCTGCGGATACGGGCGCGGTCAAGCAGGCGCAGCGTTACTTCCTTGTTGCGTAAGGACATTAGGCTGCTGTCGCCGGTCAGGTAATCGGCCATGTTCAGCAGCAGGTTCTTGTTGCCATAGGTTTGCTGCGAGTAGCGGTTGTAACCCAGCGGGAATGGCGAACCATCATTGCCTACCTGATTTTTCAGCACATCGCCATCACTGATAACGATCATTTTGGCCGGCTTGCTACTACTCAGCACTGGGCCGCTGTAACCCGCACCTGCAGGCACGGGCCTGTTTTGGAAGGCCGACTTAAACTGGCCTTCCAGGAGTACGGCTGCCGGTTTAGGCTGACTTTGGAATGCTTTCGGGTTGGGCTCCCGCTCCAGCGCCTGCAAAGACAGCATATACGGAGCAGTAAATGTTCTGCTGTAGGGCGACGAAGCGAGCAGGATGGTTTTATGGACGTTTTTGATCGCTATGGTATCTATAGTACCGGCAAACTCGCTGTAGATGCCATCGAGGTTGCGTACCACCGGGTGTTTGGCCAGGGGCATAAATACCGGGTAAAACAGCCAGGGCAATAACTGTATCTGCGCCTGCCCGCCCATATTGCCGGTAGCCACCGGTATCTGCGCACAACTGATGTCGGCAATCAGATCGGCATTCAGGCGCACGCCGTAGGTAAACAACTGGTCGTCTAAATTTAGTTGTTTAGGAAAGCTCAACTGTTCGCCGCCGTGGCCGCGCAGGCTGTCCAGCTCGGCGCTTACCTGGTCTATCGTCCACAATATGCTGCCGCCCTGCATCAGGTACTGGTCTGTCTTAAACTTTTCAGCCTCGGTAAAGGCCATGTCAGGCTTGGGTATTACCAGCAAGCTAAGCCGGTTAAGCACCAGCAAAGGCGTGGTTTTTATATCTACCCGGCCTACGCTATAACTTTCTGACAGGGATTTCCGGGCGTCGTTTAACTGCAAATCAGTAAGTTCATGGTGGCCGGTAGTAAAACCAATAAGCGGCTTGCCCTTGCCGGTTACCTTTTTAATAGCCGAGGTAAAGGCGTATTCCAGGTTTTCAATTGAGTTGTTCAGCACCTCATCCGGCGAAAGCCCGATACGGCTTTGCAGCAACGGCACGGCAATGGCATTACCGCCCGATTGTACCATCGCTGCCGGAAAGATGATTTTCTGCGATACGCCGTCATCTGTTTTTACGCTGAAGTTGGTAGCCACAATGCCCCGGCTTTGCAGGCTGCTGATGGTATCGTTCTGCTGCTCCTGCGGCACGCCGGCCAGCGGGTCTTTAAATTCAAACTCCAGGCGGCGGCGACTGTAGGCCTGCAAATCGTTCAGCATATCGCGCGTGGCGGTTTGCAGGCGCTTCATGCCGCCCGGAAAATTGTTGCCCTGCAGGTATACCGTTACCTTTACCGGCTGCTGCAGGTGTTCCTCAATATCACGGCTTACGGGTGAGAGGGTGAAGCGCTTATCGGTAGTAAAATCAAAACGGTTGAAGGTAATATTGAGCGAAGCCAGTACGGTGAATCCCAGCAAACCCGCAGCTGCACTATACAGGCCACTCTGGCCAAGCGGGCGCTGCTGCTGCAGGGTAAGGGCCAGCAGGGCCAGCAAAATAAATATACCGCTCAGCACCACAAAATAAGCGAAATCGCGTGTATCCAGTACGCCGCGGCTTACCGACTCGTAATGGCTGTTGATGCCCAGCGTTTGCAGGTTGAGGCTTTGCAGCGATAGCAGCTGGCTGAGGGAATCGAACCCGGCAAAAAAGAAGTAGCATAAAAATACCGCAATGGTAAAGGCCACAATCTGGTTTTTGCTAACCGCCGAAGTAAAAATACCGATAGCCGTAAACGTAGCGCCCAACAAAAACAAGCCGATATAGGAGCCGATCACCGCCCCGGTATCTATGTTGCCCTGCGGGTTGCCCAAATTATATACCGAGTAATAATAAATTAGCGTGGGCAGCAAGGCAAAACCTACAAGCGTAAGGCAGGCCAGGTACTTGCCCATCAGTATCTGCAACTGCGTTAGCGGCCGTGTAGCCAGCAGTTCCATGGTACCCTCGCGGCGTTCCTCGGCCACCGAGCGCATGGTAATGGCCGGGATCAAGAACATGAACAGGTAAGGCGCAATATTAAACAGGCTTTCCAGCGAAGCATAGCCGTTGGCGAGGATGCCGCTATCGGGAAATACCCACAAAAACAACCCCAGCACCAGCAGGAACACCCCGATGGTAATATAAGCCACCAGCGAACTAAGGTAAGCCGCAATTTCTTTTTTAAATATGGTAAACATGTCGGCTATGGCTAAACGGCAGGCCTAAATTTAAGTTAGGCCTTCAGCGAAATTAATTGTATGCTAAATTGTGCTTTTTCCGGGCAATAAAAAAGGCGGAGGTGCAATTGCACCTCCGCCTTTTATGAAAACAAAGAAAATACTACAAGCCAAATTTATAAGCCAGGCGTAAAGCCAGCTGGTTTAATGAGCCATTGCCATTTACACGGCCTTCATAGCGTACACCAATATCAATGGCATTACCACCGCCTGCCGGTGATGATAAGCCAACACCAGGCGCATATACAAACGCAAAAGGATGGTCTTCACCGTCCCCCGTGTGAATTGAAGTACCGTATTCTCCCTCGAAATATAATCCGTTGCTGAAATAATATTTGGTACCTAATTTTACAGGTATAAAACCTGCACCGGGAATTCTTTTATTAGCGTATTCATTGGGAACATAATATGATGAATAATATGTAGTGTATTTCTTTCCTATGAACCTGTTATAGCCGCTGGTAATGGTGATGTGGAACGGTGAAGCATTTACAGGTACTTCGAGTTTTAATGTACCGCCGATGGCAAAGTCAAAATAATCATGTCCCTCACCTATGGGGATACCTGCGTCGGGGCCGATGCTTAGCTTGAGTGTATTCTTTTGTGCAACGGCACAAGTGATGCTGAAAGTGGCTACAATAGCCAAAAGGAGCTTTTTCATAAAATTGCGATAAGTTGAATTGTTTCGTCACAAATATAAAAGTTAGCTGCCTATTTGCAAATTTATGGATTGGTGAGCCGGATAAAAACTTTCTCCAGGCTGCTTTCGCCATAGGCAGAAGTAAGCGAAGCCAAATCATCATCAGCCACTATTTTACCTTTATTAATGATAACTACCCGGTTGCACACAGCTTCCACCTCCTGCATTATATGGGTGGAGAGAATGACGGTTTTGGTTTGGCCCAGTTCGGTAATGAGTTGCCGTATGCCCACCAGCTGGTTAGGGTCAAGGCCGGAGGTAGGCTCGTCCAGCACCAGTACTTCGGGATTGTGCAGAATGGCCTGCGCCAGCCCCACCCGCTGCCGGTAACCTTTGGAGAGCTGGCCGATCAGTTTATGCTGCTCGGGCCCCAGGCCGGTTTGCTCAATTATCTCGGCAATGCGCTTTTGCGGCTGGTACAATCGGTGCAGCCCGGCTACAAAGGTCAGTGCCTCCTTTACATACATATCGGTATACAGCGGGTTGCTCTCGGGCAGGTAGCCGATATGTCGCCGCACTTCTAAGGATTGGGCAGCCACATCATAACCATTCACCCTTGCCGTGCCTGATGTTTGCGGGATAAAGCCGGTGAGTATCTTCATGGTGGTAGACTTGCCCGCGCCGTTGGGGCCTAAAAAGCCCAGTACCCCTTTACCGGCCGTAAAGCTGATGCCATCCACTGCCTTCTGGCTGCCGTAAACTTTGGTCAGGTTCTCTACCTCAATGCTCATCGGTGTAAAATTAGTGATTTGGGCCGAAAGGTAAACCTTTGCTTATTTTTAAAAGGCCGTAACAATCTGCTCGTTGCATTATCCTATCATCACATTCAATCACCTTGCATCATGATAAAGTTTGGCACCTGTTATAAATTATATATAGCCGTGGTTGCAGGCTTGCTGTTCAGTATTGCCGCCGCAGCGCAAACCACCCCGCCCGAGCGCAGAACCGATACGCTGGCCCGCACACTGCTACGCCTGATGAACGAGCATAAAGCCGACAGCATTTATTACTATGCCGGGCAAAGCTTTAAAGCACAACTGGACGGGCCAACCTTTAAAAATATCTGCGAAACCAGTCTGTTCCCGCTTACGCCATTGCCGGCGCCGGTATTTGCGGACAGCAAAAACGGCATCAGCAAATACCGGTTAGAGGCGCTGCAGTTCATCATCGGGCTGGATAAGGAAGGCAAATACAATACCTTCGCCCTGCAGCCTTACCGCGAGGATGCGGTAAAGACCACCAAAGCCACTACCGATAATCCGCTCAAAACAAAGTTGGACAGCACCATTAACCAACTGGCATCGCCTTACATACAAATTAAAGGCAACGTGGGCGTGAGCATTGCCATTCATTACAAAGGGGCAGATTGTTTTTACAATTATGGCGAAACCCGGCAGGGTAACAACCAGCTGCCCACTCAAAATACCTTGTATGATGTTGGCTCGATCACCAAAACCTTTACCGCTACGCTGCTGGCTATGGCGGTGAACAGCAAAAAGATAAGCCTGCAAACGCCCGTTACCAGCTTCCTGCCCGATTCGGTAGCCGCCAACCCTGCACTTAAAGGCATCACGTTTGCACAGCTGGCCAACCATACCTCCGGGCTGCCCCGGCTGGCCGGTAACATGAGCTAGGCCGTGCTCAACTCCAGTCAGCCTTATGCGGATTACGGTGTGCAGCAATTATTCGCTTACCTGAAAAACTGCAAACCCGAACGGCAGCCGGGCGCAAAATATGAGTACAGCAATTTAGGCGCAGCCTTGTTAGGTGTATTGTTGGAACGCATCTATCATCAGCCTTATGAAGAGTTGGTGGGCAAGTACATATTAAAGCCTGTTGGTATGACGGAAACCACTATGCGCATACCATTTGATGGTATTGCAATGGTAGCTACAGGTTATAATGAGCAGTTGCAACCTGCGGCCCCCTGGCGGTTTAAGGTATTCCAAGCCGCAGGCGGTTTAAAAAGTAATACGGCAGATATGCTGCGCTATGCAAAATTACAACTGCAAACAGGCATTACTGCCTTAAATAAGGCAGTAATGCTTACCCATCAGGTTACTTACCAGAAAGATCAGCAGAGGGTAGGCTTAGGCTGGCATTACCTGAATGCTGCTTCGCACATTGTGCAGCACTCCGGCGGCACCGGCGGCTACCGCTCGCTTGTTGCTGCCGATCTGGATAAAAGTATAGCGGTAGTGGTGCTCACCAATAATGCCGCCACCGGCGATGAACTGGGCATCAGGCTGGTGCAGGCGTTGGGTAAGTAAGAAGTGAATGTGCCTAACCGCCACTGCTGACAGTAATATGTCAGCGTTCACGGTGTTCACGGGTGTTCACACCTCCGTGAACGTGAACACTGTGAACAGCTATCCCCCCTCAATACACCGCCATTCTGCAGGTAGTAATAAGCAAGCACTTTTTGCTTATTAACTCCTTTTATGGCATTTTTAAGCATTTTATGATTGATTTTCTTTTGCTGTACCTGCTTCAGGCGGTGGTTACGGCTTACCCGATCTATTAAGATTAGCAGTGGCTAACTCCGGCTTCTGCACTCTCCAACTTATTGCTACCTTTGCGCCGTTATGAGCAAAACGACTGACGAGCAGTTTAAAAACGTGGTGGCCCATGCCAAGGAGTATGGCTTTGTGTTTCCTTCCAGCGAGATTTATGATGGCCTGAGCGCCGTATATGATTACGGCCAGAACGGCGCCGAACTGAAGAATAACCTTAAAACCTACTGGTGGAAAGCCATGGTACAGATGAATGAAAATATTGTGGGCATTGATTCCGCCATTTTCATGCATCCCAAAATTTGGGAAGCCAGCGGCCACGTAGGCGGCTTTAACGACCCCATGATTGACAACAAGGACTCGAAAAAGCGTTACCGGGCCGATCAGTTGATTGAGGATCAAATTTCAGCCTATGATAAGGAAGGATTAACCGATCAGGCCGAAGCCTTACAAGCGGCGTTTGACAAAGCCCTGAACAGCGACAACCTGGGCAGCCTGCGCGAGTTGATCTTAGCGCATGACATTAAAGACCCCATCAGCGGCACCGCCAACTGGACCGAAGTGCGCCAGTTCAACCTGATGTTCAGCACCCAGATGGGGGCAATGGCCGAAAATGCCGATTTAGTATACCTGCGCCCTGAAACCGCACAGGGCATCTTTGTGAACTACCTGAACGTGCAGAAATCGGGCCGGATGAAGATTCCGTTTGGTATTGCGCAAATTGGCAAGGCCTTCCGTAACGAGGTGATTGCAAGGCAGTTCATCATCCGTATGCGCGAGTTTGAGCAAATGGAGATGCAGTTCTTCGTGCGCCCCGGCACCGAAATGCAATGGTACGAGCACTGGAAACAGCTGCGCCTTAACTGGCACCTGGCACTGGGCACCGATGCTGCCAAATACCGTTACCACGACCATACCAAGCTGGCCCACTATGCCAATGCCGCCGTAGATATTGAGTATGATTTTCCCTTTGGCTTTAAAGAAGTAGAAGGCATACACAGCCGCACCGATTTTGACCTGAGCCAGCACCAAAAGCATTCAGGCAAAAAGATGCAGTACTTTGACCCTGAACTGGGCGAAGACGGCAAGCCGTATGGCAATTACATCCCATACGTAATTGAAACCTCTATCGGGTTAGACCGTATGTTCCTGCTTACGCTGATTAACGCCTATGAGGAAGAAGACCTGAGCACTGCTGAAAAGCAGGACAGCCGTACCGTGCTGCGCCTGCACCCTTGCCTTGCCCCGGTAAAGGCGGCTATTTTCCCGCTCACCAAGAAGGACGGGCTGCCCGAAAAGGCCCGCGAGATTATGGCGAACCTGAAAACTGAGTTTAACCTGCAATACGAGGAGAAGGATGCCATTGGCAAGCGCTACCGTCGCCAGGATGCCATTGGTACGCCGTTTTGCATCACCGTTGACCACCAGACGCTGGAAGATAACACGGTAACCATCCGCCACCGTGATACGATGGCCCAGGAGCGTGTACCTGCCGACCAGTTAGACCGTATTATTGGCGATTTGGTAAGCTGGAACAATGTGCTGAGGTAATTTTTTTGATAGTATAGTTACTGCAAAGCCGTTATTATTGGTAACGGCTTTGCTGTTTATAAAAACATTTTCGAAGCCACCGCACTTTCTTAGTAGTTAAAATATCTGCTATGAATACCAAACTTTTCGACCGTAAACAACACGGCATTAACGACTATGGCTTTGCTGCCATCCAATTGCTGGTTCCCGCTTTGATAGGATGCAATAAAAATGCAATAAAAATGCACGCCTTATTAGGGGCCAACGTGTTGGCTTACAATGCACTTTCCGATACCCCTGTTGGGTTGAAACCATTGATTCCCTATAAAATTCATGAAAAGGTTGATATTGCCACTGTAGCCGGGCTGGCCCTGTTAACTTTTGCCAAACCTATCCGCCAAGATAAGCGGGCATTACCCTTCCATATTGGCTTAGTGGCCTTGGCTGCAGTTAATGTATTATTAACCGATTGGGATGATTGAGTAACTGCTTGATTTATTCCCCTATCCACACTTGTAATTTTCACCGCAGTGAGGAAACCTTTCAGGCAGCCGGTCTGCGGCGAAGAGTTCTCCCTGCGGTGGAAATGGCAGGGTTATAGTAATCATAACTTAACGTTATCCGCCTAAACCTGTAAGCAAAAAACATTTACTTTGCAGAAGTTCATTCACCAACTGCTGCCCGGTATGAAAACACGCCTGTTCTTAACCTTTATATTTTTACTGCTTACCGCAATCTTCACCCAGGCCCAAACCTTGCGGGTGGCTACCTACAACCTGCGCTATGCCAATGCCGGCGATTCGGTTAAGGGTAACGGCTGGGCACAGCGGCAGCCGGTAATAGCAGGTTTAATACGCTTTCATGATTTTGATGTGTTTGGCGTGCAGGAGGCGCTGCACCGGCAGCTTACCGGCTTACAGGCCAAACTGCCGGGTTATGCCTGGCTGGGCGTAGGGCGTGATGATGGCAGGCAGGCCGGCGAGTATGCCGCCATATTTTACAAAACCAGTCGCTTTAAGATATTGCAGCAGGGGCATTTTTGGCTGTCTGCAATAACTGACCGGCCCAATAAGGGATGGGATGCCGTTTTGCCGCGCATCTGTACATGGGCGCAGTTTGAGGATAAGCAATCACATCAAAAGTTTTACCATTTCAACCTGCATATGGATCATATAGGTGTAGAAGCCCGCCGCGAAAGCGCCAAACTTATACTGGCTAAAATAAAAATGCTGCCGCCTGATATGCCGGTCATCCTCACCGGGGATTTTAATGTGGATCAAACTTCAGACAGCTATTTGCTGCTTAATAACTCGGGAGTATTAAAAGATAGCTATACAATTACTGATCATCCCTATGCGCCCAGCGGCACTTTTAATGATTTTGATGTGCATACCAATACTACCAGCCGTATCGATCATATTTTTGTAACCCGCCAGTTTGAGGTGTTACGCTACGGTATTATTACCGACAGCTATAACGGCCGCACCCCTTCAGACCATTACCCGGTAATGGTGGAGCTAAAGCTGAAATAATTCTTTCGTTTTACTATAAAAAGCAGCTTTGGGTAACAACAGAACCTGAAATTTCGTTATATATTTGATAGCCGGTTAAACCTTATGTTGATTGTTCGGCCTAATGAGGAAAGTTGCCTAATGTATCCAATCCGGTATCATCTTATCCGAAAGCTGGGGTTCGACCAGATTCACCAATCCGGCAACCCGGTATACTTAACCGTATATCCGGCCGGAAGCCATGCCTACTACCCAAACCCGAAAGAGAAGCAGTTTTATGGTGAGGATAAAGAGCAGTTACTAATATTTGAATCCACCGGATATAAACCTTTGCTTAATCCTTTTTATTTGCAGGGCTTACATGCCGCCATTAAATGGTATGGGCGCACCCAACTAAATATGCCGGATATCAGGATCAGGTTAACCGACCCCCGCCGTAAGGGACAGGATAAGCTGAAAAATTAAGCCAGATCTTTTTAAGCCATTTGCCATTTTTTAATAATTGCTTAGCCTTAATAATTAATTGTTTGCCTTACCTGCTATGAGTGTTTTTACAGTGAAGTTAAATTGCCTGATATTCGTTATTATCTCATTTATAGTACTCTGTTTGGCAATACCGGTACACGCGCAACAACCCGACACCGTATACAGCGGGGTGTACATTACCAGTATACACGACATTAACTTTAAAGACAAGGAGTATACAGTTACCATGTGGCTTTGGCTGCGCTATAAAAACAAGAAGTTTGATTTTTTGCAGAACCTGGAAGTGCCGCAGGCTAAAACCGTGACCCGTTCTTTTTCCACTGTGGATTCGAGCGATAATAAAATATATATGCTCATGAAGCTGCAATGCGTAATGAAGGACTCGTGGGCAACAGAGAACTTTCCGTTCGACCAGCAGAAGCTGCGGTTTTCCATCGAAAATTCCCAGTTCGATTCTAAATCACTGGTATTTGCGGCCGATACTGCCGGCAAGCACTTCGACCCTAAGTTTACCCTGCGGGGATGGAACGTAGACAGCCTGAACATCAGTACCGGAATTAAAAAATATGAAACTGCCTTTGGCGACCAGAGCCTGAAAAAGCCGCATACCGAGTATAGCAACTACAAGATGGTGATGGTGATTGGCCGTAATGCCTTCGGCCTGTTCTGGAAAATGTTTTTAGGCATGTATGTGGCTTTTATGATTGCTTATATGTGCTTTTACATCCATGCCGACAGCATCGACTCGCGTTTCGGCCTGAGTGTGGGCGCTTTGTTTGCTGTAGTAGGTAACAAATATATTGTGGATGCCACCCTGCCCGAATCTACCTCATTTACGCTGGTAGATACCCTGCACGGGCTTACGCTGATGTTTATACTCTGCGTTATCATCTGCAACACTTTTTCACTAAAGCTTATTAAGCATAATCAGGCCGAACGGGGCCGTAAATTTGATTTTGTTTGTGCCCAGGCGCTGTTAACGGCCTACATCGTACTGAACGTAATCTTTGTTTATGGTGCTACCCGGGGCTAATGGAAATCAAGAAGTTGCATTAATAGGCAGTTGTAAATTTTACATACAGCAATATACTGTTTATCGGCTATATCTTATTACTTTCAGTCCTTTAGACAGCTCGTCAGGTAATATGTTGCATCGGTTTAAATACTTAATTTTCAAACAAATGCAATTTTAAGGATGTTACCACTGCAAATAACAACCTATGAAAAATATTAACAAGTTATTATCTGTTGGCCTGCTGTTTATGATGGTGCTGATAGTTTCCTGCGGTAAAAAGCCAAAGGAGCAAATTGTGCAGACATGGCAGGTAAATGGTATTAAAACGGAAACAAAATTACCCGAGGCGGTAAAAAATTCAATGATTGCCAATTCAAAGATGACCTTTACCAAGGATGGCCAGTATACTACCACCGGAGGCATTGGAGCTGATGCAGGCACCTATGTATTGGACGAGGACGGTAAAAACCTGTCTACCACCTCTACAGCCGGTAAAGCCAGTTCGGCTTACACCATAGATAAACTGGATAACGATAACTTAGTACTTACCAACCAAGGCAATACGGTAACCTGTATTGCTGTAAAATAAAAAATATTATGGGACTATTTGACGAAGTAAACAATGCGGTGGTAAACCAGCAGCAGGCAAATGATTATAACGCTGCCATACAAGCCGCAGGCATAAGCGTGCCAAACCTGCGGGTAATGGGCAAGGATGGCTCGCTTACCGTAGTAGGTACCGTGCCTGATGCCGCAACTGCCGAAAAAGCGGTAGCTGCACTAAAGGCATTACCGGGCGTAACCCAAGTATATAACCTGATGGAGATGGAGGACCTGACCGCCAAAAACATCAAAATGAAGATTGCCACGCAGGAATCTAACCTGAATATACGTAAAGGGCCCGGCACTAATTACGATGTGGTAGGCAAGGCGGCACATGGCAGCGCCGTACAGCTTATTAAGCGTATGTACAACAACTGGTACTACATTAAAACCGATAGCGGAACAGAAGGCTTTTGCGCCGCCAGTTTTTTACAACAACTATAACTGTCATTCAGCTACTTATAACAAAGGCCCGCAGGTGTTTACCTGTAGGCCTTTGTTATTTACAGGTATTAAACTAAGTATTATCTGAACGGTTGCAGGGTAACTATATTCATTATTGTTATTTTCGGAACAGCGAATTATACCATCTTTCAATTAGTGCATATATAATACCTTTATTATCATGATCAGAATAAAACTTAGCAGCATTTTTGTAAATAATCAGGCTGATGCTCTGGCATTTTATACCGGAAAGTTAGGATTTATCAAGAAAAACGATATCGATTTAGGTCCCTACCGCTGGCTTACCGTAATGGTGGCTGATGAAGCTAACGATACGGAATTATTATTGGAACCCAATAATAACCCGGCGGCTACGGCCTTTCAGCAATCTATTTATGAGCAGGGCATACCAGCTACGGCCTTTCTGGTAGATGATATTGCACACGAATACGAGCGTTTGCAGCAATTAGGGGTACAGTTTAAAGCCGCCCCCCAAAATGCCGGCGGCGTAATTGCAGCCATGCTGAATGATACCTGCGGCAACTGGATACAGTTGTACCAGATGGCGTAGGTGGTTGATGATCATGCCAGCCAACCGGTAGGAATCAAGCTGTTTGCTGTCCATAAACGGCGATAAACGGCGATAAATGGTGATAAAAAGCTATAAAATGCAAATTTCAGGCTACGCAATTGCAGTTCTCATTACTATAAACCGGTGGCAGCAGGTGTTCACGTTCACGGTGCGTGAACACCTGTGAACACTCGTGAACGCTGACAGAGGGGTGTCAGTAGTTACCTTTTCCTGCAGTTGGTGTTATCAACCTTACCACCTGCGAGGGCCGGTTGCAGAATGGCGTTACCGAAACGCTATTTTAATAACGTGTGAGTGCACCAGGCAGACAGCTGAACTTTAGATATGACAATTAAAACGGCAGCGGCAGGCTATATACACATGGCTTTGAATGTTATAAACTTTAAAGATCAGGGAGGTTTTATGAAAAACGTGAGGTTGCAGGTAAGTAAGGGCTGAAAAGCTGGTTTCAACAGGGGTCTGTAAAATAAACTGTGTCACCCCCTGGCAGGCCCCATGGGGCCTGCCAGGGGGCGATTGCTACATCAAATCTAATATCATTCTTCCGGGAAACCAAATGGCCAGTTTCTGAGCGGTCATGGCCCAGTTTGAAAGCGGCATCGTCCATTTTTGTTTAATGTTGTTATGGGCCAGATAAATCAGTTTTAACAGGGCCATATCGGAGGTAAAGCCGCCTTTTGTTTTGGTGACCTTTCTGACCTGCCGGTGGAAGCCTTCGATGGTATTAGTGGTATAGATCAGTTTACGGACAGCTTCATCATACCGGAAATACGTGCTTAGCTTTGACCAGTTGTTACGCCATGATTCCAGTACCTTCCCATATTTATTACCCCACTTTTCTTCCAGCTGATCCAGGCGCAGCTCAGCCAGTTCCAGCGTTTCTGCCTGGTAAACCGGCTTCAGGTCTTTCATAAATACCTTCTGATCCTTAGAGGCTACATATTTCAGGCTGTTACGGATCTGGTGGACAATGCAGGTCTGGATCTCTGTTTGTGGGAAGACGGTATTAGTGGCCTGCGGAAAACCGCTTAGGTTATCGATGCAGGCGATCAGGATGTCCTTTACCCCACGGTTCTGCAGGTCGGTCAGCACCGACAGCCAGAAGTTAGCCCCTTCGCTCTGAGAGACATACATGCCCAAAAGTTCTTTGTGGCCGTGACGGTCAATGCCCAGGATATTGTAAACGGCATGGGACACCATCCGGTGGTCTTCCTTAACCTTATAGTGCATGGCATCCAACCAAACGATCGTATAAAGCTCTTCCAGTGGCCTTGATTGCCACTCCTTTACTTCGGGGATGATCTTGTCGGTAATGGCAGATAAGGTGCTGTGGCTGATCTCCGTATCGTACATATCCCTGATGTGCCTGGAGATGTCACGCAGGCTCATCCCTAACCCATACATGCCGATGATCTTCGATTCCAGGCTTTCGGCAAGTATGGTTTCCCGCTTGCGGATCAGTTCAGGTTCAAAGCTGGAATTACGGTCACGGGGCGTATTGACAGATATTGTCCCATCAGACGTACGGACGTCTTTACTGGTCTTGCCATTCTTCCGGTTGCCGGAACTGCGCTCTGCTTGATCTAAATGGCTTTCCAGTTCAGCTTCCAAAGCTGCATCCAAAAAGCTTTTAAGCAAGGGCGCAAAAGCGCCATCCTTGCCATACAGTGACTTGCCCGAGCGGAGTTGCTCCAGGGCTTTCTTCTTCATTTGCTCGTACCCTAAGGGCGATTCTTCTTGTCTCATTATAAACTATGTTAAAGGTATTTATTTACGCTTTGACACAGTTTATTTTACAGTCTCCTGCTTAATAGTTAACAGTTCTATTTCAGTTTAAGGATTTCCTTATGTTGGGTTCCCCAATCCTCCATCACCCTGATTATTTCTAAGGTTGTTAATCCCAGGGGGGTAAGTGCATATTCCACTTTTCTTGGCCATTCCAAATAAGTGTTTTTTCTGATAATCCCGTGTTGTTCCAGTTCTGTTAACTGTTTATTAATTACACGTGGTGAAGCATCGGGGTAGGCTTTATGGATTTCACCGGGTCTTTGGATCCCGTTGTTTATCCTCTTTATAATACAGGTTTTCCATTTTCCGCCAATTACTTCTGATGTTACCGCAACTCCGCAATCAAAATTCCTTTTTATTTTTTTCTCATACATCGCTTTATATGGATTGGGGCAATTTTGGCCTATATTGTTTTTTTAACATGGGCGGCTGATATTTGTTCCATAGCTGATTTACACAGCATTAAGTAATCATATGGACACATCAAAACAGAGCGATCCGCAAAACATGCTCCCGGAGCAACAACAATTAAACTTAGCCAACACCTTTCTTCGGTCTTTAAAAGAAAAAGATTGGGATTTACTCAGGTCAATATTAACCACTGATTCCACATGGACATTACCAGGAACCAGTATAATCTCAGGCAAAGCTGTTGGTATTGATTCAGTTATACAGCGGGCACAATTAATTGTAGGTTTCGGCGTAAGTCTGCAACTTAATCATATATTATATGGCCTGGATGATTTTGCCTTATCCATTCACAATCAGGCTACAAGGGGAGATTTACAGTTAGATGAACATTTGGCAACGGTGTGTATCTTACAAGAAGGTAAGATAGCGCACATCAATACTTACCTGTCGGATATAACGATGGTGAATGCTTTTTTTACCAAAGAAGGGCTTGCCGGATAATTTCATTGAAAATATTTTTTCACTGCCTGCGGCTGGTGACATCACCAACTGCTGACAACAAAATACTAATAAAAACTTTGCGGCTTTACAGCAGAAACCTGATGTCGATTAATATCGTTCTGGGCCGTAGTTTGTACCGGAGGAGCTGATAACTGGTGAAATCAACAGATTGGGTTTCATAATGCCGGTTGTTGAAAATATTGAACACAGAAAATGCTAAATCTGTCTTCGAATGGTTGATAGCCCAAGATAATTTTATATCATTAAAAAAGACTTTTGATGATATCTGATCGGCATGAATATTTAGTAACTGCCCAGAGGTTTGTAAATACAGGGCCCGTTGCAGGTAATAAGTTATGCCGAGGCGCTGGTCAACCTGCCTGGTAACAGCACCTCCTGATTCTGCATTCGCAGCATTGGTGCGGCTATACGCCTGAAAATAATCGGCCTTGTAATTAAAGTTGTAACGTTCAGAAATTTTAGAATCTATTTCGGCCGACAGGTTAATGCTTTTGGTGGTGGCCCGTAAGCGCAGATCGTTTTGTATCTGATCCTGATGAGCGAGTACAAGGTTTGCGCCGCCCCTTATGGTGCTTTTGATATCAAACAAGTATTTGCTCACATTGGCCAGCAGCATCAGCCGGTCTGCCCCGTTGTTATCAGGGCTGCGGGTAATCTGCGTCAATCCGTCATTACTGATAAGTACCCTTGATATAGTATTATTGCTGATGGTATTGTAAGTTAAACCTGTGGTAAAGAAAAATATATTTATAGGATTGCGGTAAGCATAGCTGGCATTAACTGCTATATTTTCTCGTTTATTTATAATTCTGTTGTTGTTGTAAATGGTACGGTAGTTTGCAATCAGTTGCCCCGGCAGCAAATCTTCGGCATTTCCAAAATCTGTAGACCTGCCTGCGCGTAAATCAATCGTATGCTGGTTGCCGGGCATCCATTTAAATGAGGCCGACGGGTTAAAAAGCGTATAGGTTTGTGTGCTGGCTTCAGAAGCAATAGATTGGTCAGTGAAGTTAATGCGCCTAAAGTCAACCGGTAAGGTGGTGGTAAAAGAAAATTGCGTAAGTTGATACGTATAATTACCCTGTGCCCCAGCCTTCATGTCAGTCCAGCCGGTGTTGTTTTGAAAGGAGACAGGTAGTTCAGTAACAATACCTGTTGCCTGCGTGGTATATATCTTGCTGTCAATATCTACATGCCTGAGATCAAAATGCACGTCATACCCTTGCTGAAATCTTCCTGCACTGCTACGAAGAGAAAACCGATTACGGGTGTAAAACGCTTTTTTACCGGCTTGCTGTCGGCTGTTTATGTAAGGCACACTATCGTTAAGCAATTCAGGATAAATACCGGGATTGATATTCAAGTTTTCCGGGGCGTTAATAAAGCCGGTTTGTGAGGTTATTTCGCCAATTAAATGCCCGCTAAACGGCTTCACTATTCGGAGAGCATTATTGATGTTGAGTTTGAGGCTGTTATATTGCTGATTATAGTTGCCTGCTTCAGTAAGCAGGGCAGTTATATCATACTGGCGGTCAATTTGCACATCCAGTTTGTTATCTAAAAATACTTTCGCTGCATTGTCTTGATAATACAAGCTGGTAAACCACGCATGTGTTTGGGTTCTTATGTTCTGTTGTTCCAATTGCTGGTTAACTACTCCCGGTGGGTAGTAGTACCTGAACGATAAATACTCCTGCAGGAAGTTGCCTGGGTGATAATAGGCATTTAACCGGATGCTGCGGGTTTGTGAGAACTTAACCAGGGTATTAGCTGATATTAAGGCAGACTTATTAAAAAGCCAGCGGTTGCGGTCCAGCGGCGGCTCTAATGTGGTACGGGTACTCATTAACTGCCGGGCCAGGGGCCGGTCAAAAGTATTCAGCAGTTCTTCCAGTGTATGATCGGCTATCTCGTAATTCAGGTCATTTCCGGTACTGTTGTAATTCAATGTGTTAAGCAGCTTTATCTTATCTTTAAACAGCATCAGGTCGGCCTTGCCGTTTAATGCCTTCGGCACACCTGCAGCTAATTCCCCGCTACCAAACAGGTGCAGTTTGGCTGAATTCTTCAGTTTGAGGTTTAGCGCTGCCTGATCACTTTTAGCAACGCCACGCAGTACATTAACGGGCTGGTGGTTTTCAAATATTTGAACTTTGTCTACAGCATCGGCCGGGATAGCTGTTGTGGCAAGGTTGTATTTGTTACTTAGCAGATCATCACCATCAATATAAAACTTGTTGATGGCCCGGCCCTGATAACTGATTTGGCCCTGCGTATTTATAGTAATGCCGGGCAGGTTCTTCAATATATCTCCAATTGTTCTGTCTTGAGGTTTGGCAAAACTGTTTACATCATAACTCAGCGTATCCTTTCTTCTGGTCAGCACAGCAGGCGGGCGTATCACAATTTCCTTCAGTTGCCTGTATTCCCTGGTCATTTGTAAAGTAACTGCGCCGGGCTGCGGAGCGTACCGGAGATAAAGGGTGCGATAGCCAAGCAGTGTTACCCGGATCTGGGCGGCATCAAGCGTTGTACCTGTTGCAATGGTGAAACGTCCGGAAGTATTGGTAAGGGCAAAACTGAGCACAGTAACACTATCCCGCTTTAACAACACAACAGCGGCATTGGCCAGGGGCTTACCCGCCGAATCAATAACCATCCCTTTTAAAGCTGACTGCCCAAGTACCCGGTTAGTGAAAAGGTATAACAGGAGCAAAAAAAAACATGGATAGAACTGAATCCTGCGCATCAATAATAAAGTCGGCGGTTAGTTGTTTCCAGTGGTAACTGATTCTATCTTTCCGCCAATGGCACCTGTATTCTTCATAAAGCCCATAGGATCTTTTTGATAAACTTGCAAAGCTCTGTCAAAGTCAACTTTTGTAGTTTTTATTGCTTTATTTCCAAAACTAACAGCTTCATTTCCGTTAGAAACTTTTTGAAATGAATACAATTCCATCTCTACAGTTTTTGTGTTATCTTCAAATTTCACAATCAAGCCAGGGAGGCCGTTTATATAGGCCGGGCCGGTTGGTACTGGTATCTCTGCTGTAAACCAAGCAATGTAGTTTTTATTGGTTTTAGGGGAAAACATCTCTGCCTTTTGGCAATTATAACCGGCGATAACTGTTTTTTCGGATAATATTTTCCAGTTATAACGGGGCATTTCCGTTTCCCAATAATAACGAAGCCCAATCTTTTTGCTAAGATAACCCTTACTGTCATTATAAACAGTCAAAATTTCATCATCGGTATAGGGCCGGGGGGCCGAAAATACTTTCATATTCAAGGTTTGTTGTGCCAGTACTAATGAATCTCTTTTATAGCCATCATAACTCTTAAACAGCGAGGAGGTCTTACCAATCAGCAACATCATGTCCTCACGGTAAGGATAGGACGGATTTTGAGGGTCGGCTGATACTTTGTAATGATATTTGGCAACATATTGCGCCACATCCTTCTCTTCCTGCGCTTTAACGTTAGCGCAAATCAATACAATAAAATACAGCAGCAGTAATTTTTTCATTGCAATTTTAAATTAAGCCCCGTGCCGGGTTAAATAAATATAATTAATTTAGGCCATATACAATGGCGGTGGCGGAGGGCAATAATAGGCATTTGCCATACCCTGAATCGTATTCAGGTCCATCATTACCTCTTGCATAGATGCTCCGGGTGCAGGGGTGTATTGGAAGGTAATAGTTAGTCCGCAGCTTAAAGGCATAGACACAGTCATTGCCTTCAACTTAAGTACGGAGGTGATTGGAACGTTAGCTCCGGTTATATGTAAACCCTCAACGTTACCGGAAGGCGCTTTCTTTTATTCGCTGGCGAAGACGCCAAAAGATGCAAGGAGCATCCCTAATGTAAATAAAGTTTTTTTCATGATGTTTAAGTTTAGTGGCACAGGGCGTTATAAAGTTATAAAAAAATTTGTTTTTATTAAAAATTCAATCTTCTGCCTGCGGTTGGTGTTATCACCAACCGCAGGCAGAAAAAACAGTTAACTTAGTGGTATGAACAATTGGCATGAGCGCATTACGACCGACCCTGCGCAATGTGGCGGCCGCCCCTGTATACGCCACATGCGTATACGGGTAATAGATATTTTAGACTTGCTGTCAGCAGGGCTTACCCAGGAGCAAGTGTTAAATGAGTTGCCGGATTTAGAGCTGCCGGACATTGAAGCTGCGCTGAAGTTTGCCAGCCGCCGCCTTGATCATCCCATAATAGCAGCATGAAGATATGGGTTGATGCGCAGTTATCACCATTCATTGCCTTGTGGCTTAACGATAACTTTGGTAACTCCGGCATAAATGCTTCTTCGCTCAGAAGCCTGGGAATGCAGTTTTATACAGATGAGCAGATTTTCAAAGAAGCAAAGTGGGCAGGAGCGGTAATGAGGAGTAAGGATTATGATTTTATCAGGCTCATTGATATTTTTGGTGTACCTCCACAACTGATTCAAATTACCTGCGGCAATACTTCAAATGCAGTAATGTGCGAGATATTAAGTAAAACGTTTCTACAAGCTGTGGCACTACTCCGGCAGAATGAAGAAGTGGTAGAAATTACAAGGTAGCCTATTTTAGTACAGGTATCAATACTGTTTCGCAGCGGCAGATAGTGCTTAAATTTGGTTAGCGCAAGCAGGGATTTTAATAACACCAGCCGCAAACAAAATCCCCGCATTGTGCAGGCAGGGATGCCTTTTGATTGCTATTCTTCAACTTCTTCAAACTGTATAAGAGAGGTGTTTCCATCGCCTATGTGATCCAGCAGTTTGCCGTTTCTCAGGATCAGCTCGCAGCCATGCTCACTCTCCCATTCCGGTTCAAAAATAATTCTTACATAGCGGTTACCAAAAAAGTCGTCTTCCTCAACAATCGCATGGGTGGGATTGGCCTTTTCCAAAGCGTCTGTTTCGTTACTCACACCAAACTCGCGCAGGTTAGCCTCCTGCTCTGTTTCCCCGTCAGGCACGTCTATACCGTATGAAATATCTTTACAGCACTCCAGGCAATGCCGGTAGAGCAAACTTTGCATAAGCGGCCGTTCGGTTTCGGGCAAGGTGAGAAGATCGTTAACCGTTTGCACAAACTTTTCAGAAATGATAGTTTCTATATATTTCAGGGCGTAAGTTGAAACTATCAGTTTAACTTCTATTTCTTTATTAAAGAAAGGGCTGTAAGCCATCATCTTTCCCCTTTCCCAAACGCTGTTAATCAAAATTTCTTCTCTTGTCATACTTAAGCAGGTATCAAAATCCCCTTTTAAACAACAGTTAATCCCCTTGGGTTTTAAATGAGTTAAAGGAGCAGGGCATCATCTCAGGATTTAAATTGCCTTTTGCAGGGAAGGTTTAAAACAGTTTCAGGATTCCTCACACAGCTTCCACTACCGCAAGTATCCTGCTTCTGGCAGGCAGGTTTTAAAACTAAATTTTACAAGTTTACAAATGCTGTTAACCCCAGGTGGGATTTTCCGAACACTTTTGGTGATAATACTAATTGCAAGCAGAATAATATTATATGTCTATACGGGGCGCGAGTTGCAAACTCGCACCAGCAAAAGGAGGCTTCATTTAGCCAACGTTCTTAGCCTATCAACCAAATCCTGAGGGTAAGCAGAATACCACCGGTTCATGTATTCTTCAGGAGTGTACATTTGCTCAAGCTCATTCAGGGTTTCTAATATAATACTGGCAAATATTCTTATAGGCATACACAAGATGAACAGCAGCCCTTTGTGCAATTCGGTGATTTTTTCCGGTTCCAGTTCATAGTGTTCGTGACTGTAACCGTATTGAGTAATATTTTTTAACAAATCCCAGTCTGTATCCTCCCATATCAGTAAATCTATATTATCGCCATTAGGCTGAAAATGCCAGGTAATAAATCCCGGTTCAAGTTCATGATGCATCATATAACATCCCCGTCCAGCAATCCGGATACTTCCCTGATAAGGTTTTATAGTCTTATCCTTTTGATGTTCTAAAAGAAATATAGCGTTTTCTATTAAGTCAGTTAAGGCGCTGGTAATATAACTTGCAGTGTAAAAATACCGGTTATCAGGTGTTCCAATGTCTAATCTCATCCATCCTGAGCCGATCCACTCTACATTAATAGTAAAATCTTCTTTTCGCTCTAATGTTAAAAATGATACTCCGGCTAATAAATTCATAAACTAAAAGTAAGAATCGCTTTTACGAGCTACGAGTTGCAAACTCGTGTTAGCACAATGGGCTGTAAACTTCAATGCCGTTTTGCATAAACGAAAGATAGTGTTTAGGTTTGGGTAGTGCAAGTGGCAGTGTATAGGTTTGTCCAGTGTGGGTAGCGGTTGGTGATAACACCAACCGCAGGCAAAAATACTTATACCTGGAGCTGAGTACCTTGCTACAGGCGGGCGTAAACCTGAAAAGTAGCTTTGAGCTGGTGATGGCCGATGACCAGCACAAGGGAAAGGATAAAACGCTGTTTGAGGAGGTGCAGCAGGCGGTGCTGGGTGGCACGACCTTTTCTCAGGCCCTGCAGCAGAGCGGTCGGTTCTCCCCGCTTGTGGCGAATTGCCAGCAGTTGCTGCTTCTGCCTGTGTTCAGTATTATCACCAACCGCTACCCACACTGCCTCAACCTATACCAGTTCCCGCTTATACTTCAAATTTTATAGCGGTTGGTAACAACACCAACTATGGGCAAGTCACCGGCAACTTAAATCTTCAATTCCCTCACAATATTCTCTGCAACCGCTTGCAAATCAATCAAACTACTGCTATCTTTGCAGTCCCGAAATTACGGGGTAATACAAACTGTTTAATTTATTTAATACTAAGCAAGTGAATACGTTAAGTTACAAAACTGTCTCAGCCAACAAAAAGACCGTTAACAAGGAATGGGTTGTTGTTGACGCACAAGGCGAGATTTTGGGGCGCTTGTGTACTAAAATCGCGATGATGATTCGCGGTAAGCACAAAGCAGGCTTCACCCCAAACGTAGACTGCGGTGATAACGTCATCGTTATCAATGCAGACAAGGTAAAACTGACCGGGAACAAATTTGCCGATAAGCAATATGTTTCTTACACCGGCTATCCGGGTGGTCAGCGTTTCATTTCTCCTAAGGAGTTAATGGCAAAGCACCCCGAGCGCGTAATTGAAAAAGCCGTTCGTGGTATGTTACCTAAAAATCGTTTGGGCCGGGCCATTTATGGTAACCTGCATGTATATGCCGGTGCCGAGCATCCGCATGCTGCACAGCTACCCAAAACCGTTTAACCATTAATTTTTTAAAGGAGAAAAAACACAATGCCAACAACTAACACTTCAGGCAGAAGAAAAACCGCAGTTGCCCGCATTTACCTGAGCGAAGGCAACGGCGCCCTTACCGTTAACGGTAAAGATTACAAAACTTATTTTCCAACCCTACCTTTACAATACGTAGTTACCCAATCTCTGCTGGTTTCCGGCTCTGAGGGTAAGTTTGATATTGTTGTAAATGTAGCCGGCGGTGGTGTAAAAGGGCAGGCCGAGGCCGTTCGGTTAGCCATAGCCAAAGCTATTGTTGAACTTGATGCTGAGAAAAAACCGGCACTGCGCGCCAAAGGTTTAATGACCCGCGATGACCGTATGGTAGAGCGTAAAAAACCAGGACGCCGCAAAGCACGTAAAAAATTCCAGTTCAGTAAACGTTAAAATTTTAAGGAGGACACAACAATGGCAAGAACAACATATCAGGATTTACTGGATGCAGGTGTACACTTTGGTCACCTTACCCGCAAATGGGATCCGAAAATGGCACAGTACATTTTCATGGAGCGCAACGGTATCCACATTATCGATTTAAATAAAACTTTATCAAAAGTTGAAGATGCAGCTGCTGCCATCAAGCAGATTGTAAAATCAGGCCGTAAGGTATTATTTGTTGCTACCAAAAAGCAGGCAAAGGATATCGTAGCCGATTTTGCAAAAAGCGTGAACATGCCTTTCGTAACCGAGCGCTGGTTAGGTGGTATGTTAACCAACTTTGCTACCGTGCGCAAGTCAATCAAAAAGATGTCGAACATCGATAAGCTGACTAAGGACGGTACGTATAACAACCTGTCGAAGAAAGAGCGCCTGATGATTCAGCGCGAACGTGTAAAGCTGGAAAGCCTGTTAGGCGGTATTTCAGACCTGAACCGCCTGCCCGCTGCCATCTTCATGATCGACGTTAAGAAGGAACACATTGCCGTAGCCGAAGCAATGAAGCTGAGCATTCCTACCTTCGCCATGGTAGATACCAATTCCGATCCTTCCAACATCGATTTCCCTATTCCTGCGAATGATGATGCCACTAAATCCATCTCCCTGATTACCGGTTTGATGATACAGGCTATCCAGGAAGGTTTGGATGAGCGCAAGCGTGAGAAGGATGATGAGGCCGAAAAGGAAGCAGCCGCTTCTAAGGCTAAGGCAGACAATGGTGGCGAGGCTCCGGCCGACGGTACCCGTCGCCGCCGTCAGGCCGCCGAAACCGAAGCTCCTGCCAACACCATAGATAGCTCAGCTACCGAAGGCCACGGCGCTGCATAACCGCCCCCGGCCCCCTGAAGGGGGAGGGCAAGGCTCAATGTAAATCATATAACCCTCAATTCACTTTATGTGGGTTGAGGGTTGATAATAAATAAAACACTAACTAAATAAAATTCCCCCTTCAGGGGGATAGGGGGCAAACATGTCTACAGTACAAATTTCTGCATCAGACGTAAACAAGCTGCGCCAGCAAACCGGTGCAGGTATGATGGATTGCAAAAAGGCGCTGACCGAAACCAACGGCGATTTTGAAGCGGCAGTTGATTTTTTAAGAAAAAAAGGCGCTAAGGTAGCCGCCAGCCGCCAGGACCGCGAATCAAACGAAGGTGTGGTAATTGCCCGTACTTCTGAAAACAGCGACCGTGGCGTAATTATCGAACTGAACTGCGAAACCGACTTTGTGGCCAAAAACGCGGAGTTTATAGCTTTTGCGAACGCCATTGCCAATGCGGCGGTTCAGCAAAAACCAGCTAACATTGATGACCTGAAAGCTTTAGAATTAGATACCGAAACTGAACGTCATACCATTGGCGACTTAATTGTTGACAAAACCGGTAAAATCGGCGAGAAGATCGGGATCTCTAAGTACGAAGTATTAGAAGCCGAAAAAGTAGTGGCTTATATTCACGGTAACTTCCGTTTAGGCGTACTGGTAGGCTTAAGCGCTGATGGCGATGGGGTAGAAGCTGCCGGTAAGGATGTAGCCATGCAGATTGCCGCCATGAACCCGGTTGCTGTTGATAAAGACGGCGTAGATGCCACCACCATTCAGCGCGAAACCGAAATTGCCAAAGAGCAGATTCGTGCCGAGGGTAAACCAGAAGAAATGGTAGAAAAAATCGCAGCCGGTAAGCTGAATAAATTTTACAAAGACTCTACCCTGTTAAACCAGGAATATGTAAAGGATTCTTCTAAAAATGTTTTACAGTTTTTAGGAGGCGTTCAAAAAGGCCTAACCGTAACCGCATTTAAGCGGATAGCTTTAGGAGCTTAACTCATTTATATTTATCCCCGCCTACAAGGCGGGGATTTTTTTTGCGCTTATATTTCATTTTAACTATGCTTACTGCACTGCACAATCTGCAACTGGTATCTGACGGGCAAATCAGCACTGGTAAAGCTGTACTTATCAACGGAGATAAAATAACTGCCGTAATTGATGAACACCTTATTCCTGCCGGAGCGCAAAAAGTTGATTTGCAGGGAGCCTATGCAGCCCCGGGCCTGATTGACCTGCAGATTTACGGCAGCGGCGGCAAAATGTTTGGCAGTATGCCCGAAGTAGCTGCCCTGCAGCAGATGGAAAGCGATATGCTCAGCCAGGGTACCACCGGTTTTCTGGCCTGTATAGCCACCAACAGTGATGATGTGGTAGAGGCTGGTATTGAGGCCGCAAAGGCTTACCGTGCACAGGCGAAGGGTAACTTCTGGGGCCTGCACCTGGAAGGGCCGTACCTGAACGCCAAACGCAAAGGCGCCCATCCTGCCAGGTATATTAAGAAAGCCACGCTGGCAGAGGTACAGCGCTGGATAACCATGGCCAAAGGCGAGATTAAGATGATCACCATTGCGCCGGAGTTGCAGGATCAGGAAGTGATTGATGAGCTGCACAGCCAGAATATTGTGATTTCTTCCGGCCATAGCGATGCTGCCTATGAACAGGGTAAGGCGTTTATCAACAAACCGGTGCAGGCCATTACCCACTTATTTAATGCCATGCCGCAAATGCATCACCGCGAGCCGGGCATCATACCGGCCATTTTCGAGGAGCGCCCCTACACCAGTATTGTGGCCGATGGTATTCATGTGAGTTTCCCGATGATACGGCTGGCCAAGCACCAATTAGGAGATAAACTGTTTCTGATTACCGATGCCGTAACTGCCGCTACCGAAGGCGCCTACCAGCACCAGTTTACCGGCGACCGCTATACTATGCCCGATGGTACACTGTCGGGTTCCTGCTTAACCATGCTGAAGGCGGTACAAAACTGTGTGGAACAAGTAGGCATTGAACTGGCTGAGGCCATTAATATGGCCTCGCTTTACCCGGCGCAGTTGGCGGGCAAAACCACCAAAGGCAAAATCGCTGCCGGATATGATGCGGATTTAATTATTTTTGATGCCGGTTATCAGGTACAGGGCACCTATTTAATGGGAGCGCGCATCAATCTCCAAAACCGATAATGCATTTTAGCTGAACAGAAAATTACTTTAACTCATGAAATACAAAAGAATATTACTGAAGCTTAGTGGCGAGGCCTTATTGGGCGAGCGCCAGTATGGTATTGATAACAACCGGGTACTACAGTACGCGCACGACATTAAAAACGTGCTGGAAACCGGTATGGAAATTGCCATTGTGGTAGGCGGAGGTAATATTTTCAGAGGGTTAAGCGCCGAGAAATCGGGTATGGAGCGTGCCCAGGCTGATTATATGGGTATGCTGGCCACGGTAATTAACTGTATGGCCCTGCAAACCGCACTGGAAGGCATCGGAGTAGAAACCCGCCTGCAATCAGCCATTAAAATGGAGCAGATATGCGAGCCTTATATCCGCCGCCGGGCGATGGGACATTTAGAAGCCGGGCGTATCGTGATTTTCGGTGCCGGTACCGGTAACCCGTATTTCACTACGGATACTGCCGCTTCACTGCGGGCTATCGAAATCAAGGCTGATGTAGTATTGAAAGGTACCCGTGTAGACGGCATTTACACCGCCGACCCGGAGAAAGACCCTGCGGCCACCCGTTATGATGAGATCAGCTTTCAGGAAGTATATGACAAAGGCTTAAACGTAATGGACATGACGGCCATTACCCTCTGCCAGGAAAACAAACTGCCCATCATCGTATTTGACATGAATAAGGAAGGCAACTTCCAGAAAATTGCCCTGGGTGAGCATATTGGTACGCTGGTAAGGTAATTTACAATAGAAAATAATACGTATAACAGCTGGCTTCATGCCGGCTTTTTTTATTTAAAGCGTTTAGTTTTACTATTTCCTCTGCAATTGAAATAACAAATTGAGATTAGTTAAATAGATGATTAGCTTCCATCTGTAATAACCAGCAACAGCATCAACCGAAGGCAAAAAGATTTACCTGTTGAATTTAAAGCTAACATTTCAAAATTGGCGAGCGAAATGTACTTCTGTTAGCGGTGCATAATTAACTCATGTAATATCATGATGTTCTTTTAAATTGAAAACCTCAGACGCATCAGTTTGTTAATTAAAGTGGTTTAAACAAAGTACAATGAAAGCAGTTAGAATTGACAAGTACGGTGGCTTGGATGAACTTAAGATAGAAGAGATTGCAAAGCCAACGCCTGGAAATGGCCAGGTGCTGGTGAAAGTTAAGGCAGCAGGCATTAATCCGGGTGAGATCATGATTCGTGAAGGTAAGCTGGCCAAAATGTATCCTTGGACCTTGCCCATGGGGGAAGGCAGTGATTTTGCTGGTGTGGTTGCGGAAGTTGGTAAGGATATAACGAACTTTGCTGTGGGTGATGAGGTTATTGGTTTTACTGATAAGCGTGCAAGCCATGCTGAATATGTTTCGGCAGATATAAATCAGTTGATTGCCAAACCGGCAAAAGTTTCCTGGGAACAAGGGGGCGGGCTTTTTGTAGCAGGCACTACTGCATATGCAGCCGTACGTGCCGTTTCTTTACAACCCGGCGATACGGTAGTGGTATCCGCAGCTGCGGGTGGGGTAGGATCCCTTGTTATTCAACTGGCGCGCGATGCAGGTGCTACAGTTATCGGGCTGGCAGGTGAATCAAATCAGCAATGGCTGTCTGATCATGGTGTAGTGCCGGTGATTTATGGCGATGGTCAAGCTGACCGAATTCGTAATGCAGCTCAGGGAAAAATAGATGCATTTATAGATCTCTTCGGGAATGGCTATGTAGAACTGGCTTTAGCGTTAGGTGTTGACAAAGAACGGATAAACACCATCATCGATTTTGAAGCCGTTTCCAAATATGGCATAAAATCAGAAGGCAGTGCTAAAGCAGGCAACATCGAGGTGCTGGCGGAACTGGCAGGTAAAATTGCTAATGGTAAGCTTGAATTTATTGTGGACAAAGTTTATCCGTTAACTGATGTGAAAAGCGCCTACATTGAATTGGAAAAGAGGCATACCAGGGGCAAAATTATTCTGAAACCATGAATGTGATATATTGTCTGGCATTTTAGGTAAAAGTTTGAGTACTTAAAGCAGTTGTATATAATATGACAGGCATGTAGCTTGCTTCTTGCAGCTCAAATTCCTATTTTCGTACCCAAATTCTAATTACGATGAGCGAACTCGTTAAGAAACAGTTAAATGATGCAAAGGCCGCTATGCAAAAGGCCATTGAACATGCCGATAACGAATTGTCTAAAATACGTGCAGGTAAAGCCAGTCCGGCCATGCTGGATGGGCTGACTGTAGATTATTATGGTACACCTACACCGTTGGCGCAGGTAGGCAGCGTAAACACGCCCGATGCACGCACATTGATCATTCAGCCCTGGGAAAAATCTTTATTAGGGGCAATTGAGAAAGCCATTAAAGAATCTAATTTAGGTTTGAACCCGCAGAACGACGGTACCATTATCCGTGTAAACGTACCGCCGCTTACCGAAGAGCGTCGCCGTAACCTGGTAAAGCAATTGAAAGGTGAAGCCGAAAACGGTAAGATAGCCATACGTAATATCCGTAAGGACATCAACGATAAGATCAAGAAGCTGAAGACTGAAGGCGTGTCTGATGACGAAATGAAAACCGGCGAGGGTGAAGTGCAAAAGCTTACCGATTCTTACATTGTAAAGGTAGACCAGCTGGCCGAAGCTAAAGAAAAAGACATCATGACCGTATAAGACAAGTAATTGTCAAATTACAGGGAATGAGCCGATTACGCCATTCCCTTTTTTATTTTTGTAACCTATACATGAAGCTACTTATATCTTATCTGTCAAGGCACCGCTGGCTGGTGGTGCTGGCCCTGGTACTGGCCGCCTTCAACATTGGCTTTTCACTGCTCGACCCTATGATTACCGGGTCTATTGTAGACCGCTATATGGTGCCCAAGGATGGCAAAGTTTACAGTTTTGATTACCGCCTGTACGGTTCGCTGAAGTTGATTGGGCTGGCCATAGGCGCAGCTATGGTATCGCGCATCGCTAAAAACTTTCAGGATTATTTTACCAATATCATTGTACAAAAGGTAGGCGCCAAAATGTATTCGGACGGGCTGAAGCACTCTCTGGAACTGCCTTACCAGGTGTTTGAAGATCAGCGCAGCGGCGAAACCTTAGGTATACTGCAAAAGGTAAGGCTCGATTGTGAGAAGTTTATCACCTCCTTTGTAAGCGTGCTGTTTGTAAGCCTGGTGGGGATGGTTTTTGTAATTATATATTCCCTGAATGTAAGCTACAAGGTAACGCTGGTATACTTTGCCGCTATCCCGGTAATTACGTTTGTAAGCATGGCCCTCAGCAAGCGCATCAAAAATGTGCAGCGTAAAATAGTGGCCGAAACCACGGCGCTTGCCGGTTCAACCACCGAGTCATTACGTAATATTGAACTGGTAAAAAGTTTAGGGCTGGCCGGGCAGGAGATAAAGCGTTTAAATAAAACCACCTATAAAATACTGGATTTAGAGCTGCAAAAGGTAAAATACGTACGCAGTATGAGCTTTGTGCAGGGCACCGTAGTTAACCTGGTGCGCAGTGCCATGGTACTGGTGTTGCTGGTGCTTATCTTCAAGAATACACTTACGCCCGGCGATTACTTTAAATTTTTATTTTATTCCTTCTTCTTGTTCAATCCTTTGCAGGAATTGGGTAACGTAATACAATCATGGCGCGAGGCAGAGGTTTCTTTGGGAAATTTTAAGCGGATCTTATCCATCCCGGTTGAGGAAAAACCAGAAAAGCCGGTGATGATTGAACAGATACAAAAGCTGGAATTTGATGAGGTAAGCTTTAAGCACTTAACTTCTACCCGTAAGGCTTTGCAGCAGGTAAGCTTTAGTACTGCTATGGGCCAAACGGTGGCCTTTGTAGGGCCTTCCGGCTCGGGTAAAACCACATTGGTTAAGCTGCTGGTGGGGCTATATCAGCCCATAGAAGGGTCTATCTGTTATAATGGGGTATCGGGCAAAGAAATTGATTTGGACCAGCTGCGCGAAAAAATAGGTTTCGTAACACAGGACACGCAGTTGTTTTCGGGTACCATACGCGAAAACCTGCAGTTTGTGCGCCCCGGCGCAACAGATGAAGAGTGTATGCAGGTATTGCGCCAGGCCGCCTGTCAAACTTTGCTGGCCCGTGCCGACAAAGGTTTGGATTCCCTGATAGGCGAGGGTGGCGTTAAGGTATCAGGCGGCGAAAAGCAGCGTCTGTCCATCGCCCGCGCATTATTGCGCCGGCCGGATATTCTGGTATTTGATGAAGCTACCTCGGCGCTGGATTCACTAACGGAGGAAGAGATCACCGAAACCATTAAAGAGGTATCGGTACTGCAAAATCATATTACCATACTGATAGCCCACCGCCTGAGCACCATTATGCACGCCGACCGTATCTACGTATTGGAGAAAGGCCGTATCATTGAATCTGGCAAACATGCAGAATTGCTGCAGCAAAAGGGCCTGTACTATGCCATGTGGCGGCAGCAGATAGGCGAGCGGCATGAGGATGATGCACCGCTGGTGCAGGTGTGAAAAAACCCCACCCAAACCCTCCCCGGAAGGGAGGGCTTAAATAGAATTAACAAATCAAAAGTCTTCCCTGCCGGGGGCGTTTTAGAGAGAGCTCTTATTCGCACCAATATCCTGCAACCTGGTCGGAATCAATCCTTTGGTTTTAAAGTAGGTAAAACCTACCACCAGCAAAGTCATGCTGCCGCCAAAAATTACGGAGTGCACTGTTCCTAAAAGTTTAGCGGCCGTGCCCGACTCAAATGCCCCGATTTCGTTGGAGGAACCGATGAACATGGAATTTACGGCAGATACGCGGCCGCGCATCTGCTCCGGGGTAAGTAACTGCATAATGGTACCCCTTATAATTACACTTACACTGTCAAAGCCGCCCTCGGTAAACAAAAAGAGCAGCGAAAGGTAAAAGGTTCTGGACAGGCCAAAGCAGATAATGGAGCAGCCAAACCCGGTTACCGCTATCAATAAATTGCGCCACGGGCGGTTCATGGGCGAAAATCGCGTCATGGCCAGCATGGTCAATACAGCCCCCAGGGCAGAGGTTGCCCTCATGATGCCTAAGCCTTTGGCCCCCACATGTAAAATATCAATAGCAAAAACAGGCAGCAAAGCTACGGCGCCTCCAAAAAATACAGAAAACAAGTCGAGGCTCATGGCATAAATCATCATTTTATTATTCAGCACAAAATGTATTCCTTCTGATAAGCTTTCCCATATGCTTTCTTTAGGTATAAATACTGCCGGGTACTTGCGCAACATGAGTACCAGCACCAGTGAGATCAATTCGAAAATAAGGATGATGGTAAAAGCAGGTGTAATACCGAGGTAACCATAAATCAATCCGCCTGCTGCCGGGCCTAATATAGAGGCGATCTGCCAGCTTGAACTGCTCCAGGTGCTGCCGTTGGGGTACAACTCCTTAGGTATACTGTGGGCATATATAGCGAAGGTGGCCGGCCCGTAAAAAGCGCGCGCCACGCCGTTCAAAAATACCATAGCATAAATTACAGGGATAATCCAGCCGGCATGAATACGGGTATCTATACTTTTCATGGTAACCAGCATCATTACCAGGGAGGCAAAAAATACCAGGAAAAAGATGGTTAACAGGAGCTTTCGTTTTTCTGATTTATCCGCCACATATCCCCCGTAGAGTGCGATGCCGATGGCCGGTAATGCTTCGCACAAGCCTACTATGCCTAAACTTAGCGGGTTGCGTGTAACCTGGTAGATGTAAGTGCTGATGATAAGCGCCTGCATTTGGTAGGCAAACGTAAAAAAGAAACGCATCCCGATATAGGAGCGGAAATCTTTATATCTTAATGCAGCAAAAGTGTCGGGCTTTGGTGCATTCGGGTCATCATTACTCACAGGACGGCAGATTTAATACGCCGCAAATTTAAACAATGCGTATAGTTAAACCTACTTAAAATTTATGCCCTGCTGATCGATCAGGTAAACCAGGGCAGCAATAGCCGCCGCTCCCGATTCCAGTTCGCGCTTGTTCACATTCTCGAATACATCATTCGGGGTATGATGAATGTCAAAGTACCGCTGCGAATCTGGCCGGAAGCCGATTAAGGTGATACCGGGCACCTGGCTTTTCAAGGGTTCAATATCAGTACCGCTGCCGCCCCTGGTCAGGCGGTCGGCTTCGTAAGGTTCCAGTAAAGGTTTCCAGCGCTGGTTTACGGTTTTTAAGAAGCTATCGTTAACATCACTGAAGCTAAAGCCGCGTGGGGTAAAGCCGCCCTCATCCGTTTCAATAGCGGCAATGTGGTTTTCCTTGTTGGCAGCCGCTAAGCGTGCATATTCGGTACCGCCACGGTGCCCGTTTTCCTCGTTCATAAAAAATACGGCACGGATGGAGTGCTTAGGCCGGTAGCCTACTTTTTTAAGTACCCGCAAAACCTCTACCGACTGCATTACCCCTGTGCCATCATCATGAGCGCCTTCAGCCAGGTCCCATGAATCGAGGTGGCCGCCAACTGTAATATAGTCATTGGGCTTCTCTGTGCCTTTAATTTCGCCCACTACATTGTATGATTGTACATCGGGCAGCATCTCACAATTCTGCTTGAAGTAAAACTCAACCGGCATAAACCTTGGCTTTGAATTCGGCGTGCCTTTTGGCCAGTATATAAAACACTCGTGCAATTTGTTGGCAGCTATGGTTGAAATGGCCGCTGCCGGTATTTTAGGCCCATTACCATAGCTGGTGCCGCCGGTGTGCGGATAATCATCTAATTTAGAACTCAGCGAGCGCACGATAACGCCTACCGCACCGTACTTAGCGGCAGCGGCAGGGCCGGCATTACGCTGGTCGCCGGCGGTGCCATAGGCCTGGCCGGTTTCAATAAAGCGCTGATCAAAGGCGCGGTTAAAGAAGACAATGTTTCCTTTAATGGCACTTTCACCCAAAGTTTGCAGTTCGGCCAAACTGTTCACCTCAACTACTTTAGCTTTCAGCCCCTCAGCGGGTGTAGCTACCGAGCCGCCCAGCGCACAAATGGCTGCTGATATTTCGGTACCATAAAATAGAATTTTCCCCTCTTCTTTAGCGCCGCGCACCCAGTGCGGTACCATTACCGGCTGCAGGTACACACGGTCGAAACCGTAACTTTCCATCAGCTTTTTGCTCCACTCTACTGCCTTTTGTGCATTAGCGGAGCCGCTTAAACGCGGGCCTATCTGCTTGCACAAATAACGCAGGTTATCATAGGCCTGCCCGTTTACCAGGGCTTCATCATAAATTTTACGAATCATCAGTGAATCCTGCGCCTTTGCAAGCGGGGCAATGAGGCTTAACGCTAACAGCGAAGAGAGTAATAGTGATTTTTTCATGTGAACCGCAGTATGAGCAATTATGCGGTTAAGATACATATCAGGAAATCTTATCCCAACTTAAACCTGCATTTTTTGCCTGAAAGGCCAATTGCAGTATCTGGTGCTCGGGTTTGGCCAGTTGCGGGTCATTGGCGAAGATGTCTTCCACCACCTGCCGGGCCTGCAACAGCAAAGCCTGATCGGTAGCCAGGTTAGCCAGCTTTAAATCCAGTACGCCGCTTTGCTGCGTGCCTTCAATATTGCCCGGCCCGCGCAGTTCCAGGTCAATTTCCGAAATCTCGAAGCCATTGTTGGTGCGTACCATCGTATCCAGCCTTATCCTGCCCTCACGGCTCAGTTTGTGGCTGCTCATGAGTATGCAGTAGGAATGTTCGGCGCCGCGCCCTACGCGGCCCCGCAGCTGGTGTAGCTGCGACAAACCAAACCGTTCGGCATTCTCAATAATCATTACCGAGGCATTGGGCACGTTTACGCCTACTTCAATTACAGTAGTGGCTACCATAATCTGCGTTTCGCCTTTTACAAAGCGCTGCATCTCAAAATCCTTATCCGCCGCCGACATTTTGCCATGCACAATGCTGATGCGGTATTCGGGCAACGGGAACTCGCGCGATATGGTGTCCGCGCCATCTTCCAGGTTTTTTAAATCCAGCTTTTCGCTTTCCTGTATCAGTGGATATACAATATACACCTGTCGGCCTAAGGCAATCTCGCGCCTCATGAGGCCAAACACCGGCAACCGCTGATTTTCGTAAGCATGCTTGGTTTCAATGGGTTTGCGGCCTGCGGGTAATTCGTCAATCACAGATACATCCAGGTCGCCGTACAGCGTCATGGCCAGTGTGCGCGGGATGGGGGTGGCCGTCATCACCAGTACATGCGGCGGCAGGGTGTTCTTGCGCCAGAGCTTGGCACGCTGCTCTACGCCAAAGCGGTGCTGCTCATCAATCACTACAAAGCCTAAGTTGGCAAACTGTACGGCATCCTCAATCAGGGCATGGGTGCCAATCAAAATCTTGAGTGCACCGCTTGCTAACTGTTCATGCAGTATGCGGCGTTGTTTTTTGGGCGTAGAGCCGGTGAGGATGCCCACTTGCAGAAAATCATCTCCTAACAAGCTTTTAATGGATATAAAATGCTGATTAGCCAGTATTTCGGTAGGGGCCATCATGCAGGTTTGAAAGCCGTTATCAATGGCCAGCAGCATGCTCATCAGCGCTACTACAGTTTTGCCGCTGCCTACATCGCCCTGCAGCAGGCGGTTCATCTGTATGCCGCGCTGCGTATCCTGCCGTATTTCTTTCAATACCCGCTTCTGTGCGTTGGTAAGCGGAAAAGGAAGTTTATGATGATAGAACTCGTTAAAGCATTCGCCTACGTTGCCAAAAACATTGCCTTTAAATTTTTCGGTACGCAGCAGTTTGTTCTTTAATAATTTTAGCTGTATCAAAAACAGCTCCTCAAACTTCAGCCGCCGTTCGGCCTCGTGCAGCACCATAGCATTTTCTGGAAAATGGATATTCTTATAAGCTTCGGCCCGCCCCATCAAACTCAATTGCTGCAACAGGTAGAGCGGCAGGTTTTCATGTATATCCTTCAGGTGCTGATCCATCAGGATAGCCGTAAGCTTTTGGATGCCTTTGGTATCCAGCGAAAACTGCTTTAGTTTTTCGGTAGAACTGTAAACGGGCTGCAGGGTGAGATTGCCCTTTTTCTTTAACGCATCGGGGCTGTATTGCTCCATTTCCGGGTGCGACATTTGCGGCTTGCCGTTAAACATACCCGGCTTACCAAAAATGATGTAAGCCTTGCCCGGTATTAAGTTTTTCTCTACCCACTTGATGCCCTGAAACCATACCAGTTCCATTACCCCGGTATCATCCTGCACCTGTGCTACCAGGCGCCTGGTCTGTTTTTCGCCTATCAATTCTTTAGATATCAGGCGGGCAATTACCTGCACATGGGGTAACTCTGTGTCAATCTCTCTTATTTTGTAAAATTTTGTACGGTCGATGTACTTGTATGGGAAGTGCCGCAGCAGATCTTCAAAATTGAAGATGCCCAGGTCTTTTTGCAATACTTCACCACGCGAGGTGCCTACGCCTCGTAAATATGCTATCGGGGTTTGAAACGGCTGACTCACGATTGCAAATTAAACAGTTTTTACTGCATACCGTTTGAGTGCCGGAAAAGGTAAATATTCTGAATTGAAAATGAGTACGGCCACTAACAATAACAAATAGCCGGCTAACTGATTTATATCAAATTTCTCATTAAAGTAGATAAATGCTACTGCGAAGGCCGCAACAGGATTTACATACATACTGATGCCCAACGTTGATGAAGGAACACCTGTAAGTGCGTATAAACTCAGCATTAAAGGGAATATGGTAAATACCGTAGCAATGAGGCCAATATTGATCCAGAAGGCAGGTGCAGCAGGAACCGGCTGAAAATTATAAAAGTATACCGGCAGCAGCAGCAGCGTGGCAATAACCAGCTGTATACCCAGCAGAAATAAACGGTCGAAATATGGAATGGTACGCTGTATGATCAGGTAAGCTGCGTACATGGCACCTACCCATAGCGCCCACATTCCCTGACTTAATGAACCTGCAGAGAGCATAGCTACACTAACTAATGCAATGCCTACACCAATAAGTTTTAAGCGGGTAATAGATTCTTTCAGAATAAAGAAACCACCGCAGGCGGTAAGCAGCGGGCAAATCAAGTAGGCAAAGGCTGCCGTTTGCAGGCTTACGTGGTTAACTACATAGATATAAGAAAACCAGTTAGCGGTAATAAACAGGCCGGAACCTAATATACGCCAGACAATCCGGCTGCGCTCCTCCTGTTGTAACTGCCGGAATATATCAATGTTATGTTTAACAACCTTACTGCGAAAGCCCAAGTTTATAACCCATACCAACAGCAGGGAAACAAAAACCCGGTAGCACATAATTTGCTGGGACGCATAATGGTGCAACTGCCTTAGCGGGATAGAAAAGAAGCCCCATATCAACGGGGCGGCAATGGCGGCAGCAATGTAGGTGTATGGCTTTCGGGTAGCAGCCTGCATTTAACTTAAGGAAGCAATAACCGAAATTTCGACGTTTACATTTTTAGGTAGCGCCGCTACTTGTATGGTTTCGCGGGCCGGAAAGTTGGCGGTAAAATAAGAACCGTACACTTCATTAACCTGATTAAATGCTCCCATATCAGTCAAAAATATGCTGCTTTTAATAATAGCGCTAAAATCAATACCAGCCTCGGTGAGTATAGCTTTAATATTTTCCATTACCTGTTTGGTTTCGGCTTCAATGCTTTCGGTTATCAGTGCGCCGGTTACAGGGTGCAGTGGTATCTGCCCCGAAACAAAAAGCAGGCTGCCTGCCGCTACTGCCTGGCTGTAGGGGCCGATAGGTGCAGGGGCTTGCTTGGTATTGATAATTTTATTCATTTCTTTAGAATAAGCAGGTCGATAACTTTGTATAGGATGCCAAGCACAAACAGAATAATAGCTGTGGCATTAATAATATGCATAACTTTTAGGTTAAAGTTTTGAGGCCGGTCAGGGTCTTTTTTTCTGAAGAAATACATATTACAAAGATAATAAAAAAAGGCCCCGGAGTTATCCGGGGCCTTTGGTATAAACTAGCGTTTAGCTAAAATTTATTTTTGTTTGAACTCAACACGGCGGTTTTGAACGCGGCCGTCTTCAGTTGAGTTGTCAGCAATCGGATGAGTTTCGCCCATACCTTTTACTTTTAAGCGACGAGCTTCAACACCAGAGTTAACCAAGTAAGTTTTTACTGAGTTAGCACGGTCCTTAGACAAAGTCATGTTGTGTGCAGCAGTACCTTCAGATGAAGCAAAGCCGTCAACTTCAACAGATTTTGAAGTGTTAGAGCGCAGGTCAGCAGAAGTAGCATCTAATACAGGGTAAGAAGATGTACGTAATACTGAGCTATCAAAGTCAAACTGAATGTTAGAGTAAGCATTACCTGTCATAGCTGAATCAGTAGCCATTGTAGGCATTTTCAGTTCGCAACCTGCACCGTCAACTACAGTACCAGCTGGAGTGTTAGGGCATTTGTCGAATTGATCAGATACACCGTCACCGTCAGAATCTTTCTTCAGGTCGTTAACTGCGTTTTCAACGTTAGTTACACGGCCTTTCAAAGCTTCAACTTCCTGACGTAAAGCTGCATCATACAGTTCGTCATACATCATAGCTACCGGGTTTACCCAATCCAGGTTCGGTTTGTCTTTTGAACCCAAAGTGAATTCGAAACCGCCGTAACCGTATGAATAATGATCTCTAACTGCGTAACCGCCTTGTGCTGATTTTACACCGTCAAAGTTATCACCGTCAACATAAGTTTGGGTATAACCTAACAGGAATTGTACTGCATCAGTAAGTTTGAATTTAGCGCCAACACCTACAGGGATAATTAACTCTTTTACGTAGTGTGCAGAACCATCAGCATCAGCATAGTTATAGTTGTTACCGAATGGGCGGCCTGGAGTACCAGTACCGGTAACTACCGGGTGGTAATAAGCTAAACCACCACCTGCTTTAGCGAAGAAGTTGATAGCATTCTTACGGTGCATGAAATCAATTGAACCTACGTTAACAACGCCGCTTAAAGCGCCGGTCCAGATACGGGTTTCGTAGTTGTACACGTTAATACCGCCAGCAGCAGAAGGGTATTGCTGGATGCGGCCAACGTTGTTAAAATTGTCGCCTGATACTTTACCGCCTTGAGCATCTAACTGGATGCCAAATACGTGAGCCACCTGCCATCTTAAAGATGCACCGTAACCCAGTTTGATGTTGTAATCGGAGAAATCGTTGAATGAACCGCCGGTAGCTAAAGCCGGTGATAATACACCTGCGTTGATACCGATGCTAAAGGTGTTGTACTGGCTTCTGCCGCCAAATACCTTTGCATTGGTCATTCCTGGTGACATCATTGTACTGTCGGTTGACATTGATGTGGTTGTGCTGGTAGTAGAAGTGCGTGTTGAGTCAGTAGTCTGAGCTTTCAATGCACCAACTGCCATCAAAGACGCAACTGAAAGTGCGGCTGTCTTCTTTAATGTAGAGTTGTTCATAATTTTTTAAAGATTAAACAAATTAAATCGTGATTTTTTACAAAAATAGTAATTATGTTTGAATGGTAACCAAACACTGTTCCAACTTTGTTCACACATTGGACAAATAAAGAGAAAAAATAGTTTTGGTGAAATTAAAATATGTTAAATCATGAAATATATAGTGCCCGACAAGCGTTTATTTTCTTTTAATAGAAAAAATTTCGTTTCGCGATTAGCTCCGCATTCGCTGGCCCTGTTCAATGCAAACGACGAATTTCCGCGAAGCGGCGACCAGAACTTTGTATTCAAGCAAAATTCCGACTTTTTTTATCTCACCGGCATAGATCAGGAGCAGAGTATATTGCTGCTTTTTCCGGAGTGTCCTAATCCGTTATACAGAGAAGTACTTTTTTTAAGACAAACCAATGAACACATTGCTGTCTGGGAAGGACACAAATACACCAAAGCCGAAGCGATGGCGGCTTCCGGCATTGAGCAGGTATACTGGTTAAGCGAGTTTGATAATATACTGCACAGTATTGTCAACTATGCTGAACACTTTTATATCAACCTTAACGAAAACGACCGTTATGCGCACACTGTGCCCTACCGGGACTTGCGGGTGCTGGAAGATTTGCGCCGCAAATATCCCCTGCATAATTATCAGCGTTCTGCTCCTATACTCAGGAGCCTGCGGCCCGTAAAATCTGATATCGAGATTGAACTGACCCAAAAAGCCTGCAGTATTACCCGTGATGCCTTTATAAGGGTACTGAAATTTTTAAAGCCGGGTGTGGCTGAGTATGAAATTGAAGCGGAAATTATTCACGAGTTTATCAGGCAGCGGGCTACAGGGCATGCCTATACGCCTATTATTGCTTCCGGCCGCAACGCTATTGTTTTGCACTATATTGATAACAACCAGCTGTGTAAAGACGGCGATGTGATATTATTTGATTTTGGTGCCGAATACGCCAATTATAACGCAGATTTAAGCCGTTCTGTTCCGGTAAATGGCCGGTTTACGCCACGCCAGCGCCAGGTGTACGATGCGGTGCTGAGGGTAATGCGTGCTGCTAAACAAATGCTGGTAGCCGGCACCGTATGGAATGAGTACCATGATGAGGTAGGCAAAATCATGACTTCGGAATTAATTGGTTTGGGATTGCTTGATAAACATGATGTAGAAAAACAAGACCCTAAGATGCCATTGTACAAAAAATACTTTATGCATGGTACCTCGCATCATTTGGGTATAGATGTGCATGATTATGCCAGCCGCTACCAACCCTTTGAAGCCGGTAATATATTAACCTGCGAGCCGGGAATCTACATTCCGGCAGAAGGTTTGGGTATCCGCATTGAGAATGATATATTAATTACCGCCGATGGAAATATTGATCTGATGGCTGATATTCCGGTAGAGGCAGAGGAGATAGAAGATATTATGCATTCAGCTTCTGGTGTGCAGTAAGTAATCAGCCGTAAAGCGATAAAGGTTAAAGGTATCTTCCTTAACTGCTGCGGCAATTTCCTGCCGCAGCTTTTTTTTGTCGATGCCGGCCATTTGCTGCTGCTGTATCAGGCGATAGGCTTTTTCGGTTAACAGCAACTCGTGTCGGTTATTTAAAGTTAAAGGTGTAGCAATAAGGTAGTGATGCAATTGAGCAACACCATCGTGCAGCGTAGCGGCAGTTTTAAATACCGGTATGGATTTATGATTTTGATGCAATAGTTTTTGCAGGTTATTGGCAAATTCATCAGCCCCGGCACGGTCTGCCTTATTAACTATAAAGGCATCGGCAATTTCCATCAGTCCCGATTTTATATTCTGTATCTCATCGCCAGCCCCGGGTACCAGCACCACCAGCGTAATATCGGCCAGGCCGGCAATCTCTACTTCCGACTGGCCAACGCCTACGGTTTCAATCAATACATAATCAAAACCCGATGCCCGCAGTACATCGGCCATCTCCATCGTTTTAACCGAAATACCGCCCAGCGAGCCCCGCGTAGCCAGCGAGCGTATAAAAACGTTGGGATTGTTAAAGTGGGTGGCCATACGTATGCGATCGCCCAGCAGAGAGCCAAAATTAAATGGCGAGGTAGGGTCAACTGCTAATACCGCAACTTTTTTATCAGTTTCTGTCAGCAGGCTGATGAGCGCATTAACCAATGTGCTTTTGCCTGCCCCCGGCGGGCCGGTGATGCCGATAACCGGCACCTGCGGCGTAGGAGGCAGTTGCTGAAGCAACCCGGCAGCACCGGCCAGGTCATTTTCCACCACGGTTAAAGTCCGGGCAATTTGCCTGAAATGCTGTGGATTTAATAAAGGATGCGCTGTACTGCCCGACATGTAAATGCAATATTACTTATATCCTTTAAATTAATTACGTTTGAAGCTTTACATCATCAGATAATGAAAGTAGCCGGGTTCACCTTTATTCGCAACGCCGTAAAAAATGATTATCCGGTAGTGGAGGCCATTACTTCAATTTTACCGTTGTGCGATGAATTTGTAGTAGCCTTAGGCAACAGTGATGATGCCACCGCGCAGCTGATTGAACAGATTAATTCGCCCAAGATACGCGTAGTGCATACGGTATGGGATGAACAACTGCGGGAGGGCGGAACGGTGTTTGCGCAAGAAACCGATAAGGCGATGGCCGCTATTTCGACCGATGCCGACTGGGCTTTCTATATACAGGGCGATGAGGTAGTGCATGAAAAATACCTGCCCCTCATCAGGCAGGAGATGGAGCAGAATCTTTACGATAAGAAGATTGAGGGCTTGTTATTTAAATATCAGCACTTTTATGGCTCATACGATTACTACAGCCATTCGCGCCGCTGGTACCGGCGCGAGATACGTATCGTGCGCAATAACCCAAAGCACATCCATTCTTACCGCGATGCACAGGGTTTCAGGTATGATAACCGTAAATTACAGGTAAAGCTGATTGATGCCTGGATATATCATTATGGCTGGGTAAAGCCACCAAAAAGTTTAGAAAGCAAAGTACGCAACTTCAATCAATTTTATCATGATGATAGCTGGATGAGTGAAAATATGGGGACCGCTTATCAGTTTAACTTTAAGAATGCCGACCGCCTGCTGCCATTTACCGGTACGCACCCGGCCGTAATGCAAAGGCGCATAGCTGCACAAAACTGGAAAATGGAAGCAGATCCTGCAGCCATCCGGAAGCATCTATCCCCCCGGCGTAAACTGCTGCAATGGATTGAAGATATTACCGGTTGGCGTATAAGCGAGTACCGTAATTATAAGCTGATTAAAAGACAATGATGCGAGGGCTGATACAGGTCAATTAGCTACTTGCTGTCAGCCGCTGCCGGTATAACTGCTGAAGGCCGGGTTATTTTTAGTTTTGCAAGAGCAGGTATAAGCTTATCATGTGTGTCGTCTTCCAATTTATTTAAAACGGCAGGTGTTGCCTGCTGATAATAAGTAAGCAGGTGCTCCTTTAGTTTAGGCGTAAGATATTGAAAATGGTTTTCTTGTAAATTAATTACCAGCTTGGCATAGGCTCTATCTGCCAGGTGATATTCGCCTATTCTTGTAGCATGGCCGGTATCAAAATTTATGTCGGGCAAGGTTAAGTTTTGCTCACCTGCATCCTTCAGAGCGATTGAATAGTTATCTATTATTGCTTTAAAGCTTTGTGCAAATAGCTGCTCTCCCTTCGGGGTAGGGTCAACAAATTTTAGTGTTTTTAAAGGGCCAGCCTTGGGCAAAAGGTGAACAATGCCGGCCAATACTCTTGCTAAAAAGCTTTGTGTATGTTTATGCTTGCCATATTCTAAATTAAACATATGCCTTTTCATCCGGTACCTGAATACCTTGGCTACCGGCGTAGGATTGATCTCTTTAATTTTACTTTTATTGGCCTTACCTGCATTGCGTATCATTCGGGGAAACAGGTTACGCACTCCCCAGCGAAACGTGTTGATGTTGGATTCTATATCCTTGAAGTAGTCATGCAGGTCTTGCCCGTACGTAATCTTAAAAGCACGTTCAAGCGCCGGAACGGCCATATTAAAGCCAATAAAATCATGATAGGCGTTTGAGGCATAGCTGCCGTTGTATACCTGCAATACATCATACGTAAATTCCATGCGGCTGTGCGAAGTATGATCTTCATCATAAGTAACGGTATCACCAAATTTCTTACGCAACTTGGGGTACACCAGCGGCACTGTTACATTGGTAGCCATAGAGTGGCCGTATTTGTCGGCCATATAATGCGACATTGCGCCCAGGGCAAAAGCGTACTCGTTAAGGGTATGGGCTTCGTTTAACAGGTTAATTATAAAATTGCCGCTGCGCACATAATGCAGCAGGTCGGTAAATAAGGCATTGCCGCCGGGCATGTATCCCATATCAGCCATTAAGGCGCCGCCGTAGGTATAAGAGTGTGCCTCCTTGAACTGCGGCCCTGTAATAAGGCCAAACTTTTTTACCAGCAAAGGTTTAATGCCAATGTCCCATTCGGCATCTACAATAGCTTCATGGGCCAGTACGGAGTATGCTTTGGCAGGAGAGGCGCCTATAAGCAAAAAAATTACAAGCAACGGATATAGTAAAAACTTAAAATAGAACAGTTTCATATAAAGCGGACCTGCGAAAGCAAAATAAAGGTTACAACATTAATTTAAGGGTGCAGTTTGCAGCCTAAGAAAATTGTGACAAAGGTAGGCGCAAATCTACTCTTGAACGGGAAATTATTAAATAGTAAAAGCCGCTTTTATACAAAAAGCGGCTTTAAAATAAATTTATAATTTGAGGTTATGCCAATGAAAAGCGGTCTTTCCGGCCTTCTTTTACTGCAGAAACCTGGCCTTTACTTTTAAGCGTTGAAAGTATGCCCGAAATTTGCTTGCTTATCTTTTTAGCATCTGACTTTGGCTCATACTGGGCCATAGCATTGGCAATATCTTCATTAAAACCAGAACCTATCTCATTAAGTGCAAAGGCAATCTTCGAGTTAACAGTTAAATTATCTGCATACTTTTCCGGTATTTCAAGGGCTTTGGCCGGAGTTGCAGTGTTATTCTTTTTGTTAACCGCAGTCTTTCTTTTTTTGCCGGTAGCTGCGGTTTGTGCTTCTATAGGTTCAAGGGCCTCATCAACCGCATCTAATTTTGCCTTACGCCCTCTCGGGGTAGCGGAATCGCTGCCAAAAGCACTCAGCAGATTTTCAATACGCCTGGCTTCGTTCTGGTGAAATTTTATCTTTTCTTTAAGATGATTAACAATGTCTTTTTCGGTAATGGTTGCCATAATGTTTGTATAATAAAAACAAATATATAATTAATTACCAACATGCAGATAATGAGCAACTAATGTTTTTTATTTGCAGGTTATATAATTAAGCCTCCTGATTATGATCTTCGCGCGGGTCATCAGGCAGTATTTCCATTGCCGGGTAATCAATGTATTCTGCATACCATTGTATGGCGTTTACTACATCCATGGCATCATCGGCATTGATATTAACGGTTTCAAATGCATATAGCTTTTTATCGGCATAGGCATACAGCTGTATTTCATCCGCATCAGGCGAAAAATCTTCTTCCGTTACACAAAATACCTTTACTTTTAAATCCGTATCGCGCGAGTGTATAACATCGCGGCAGGGGTCTTTGGGGTCTGTGGCTAATAAATAAACGTTATCATGCATAAGAGTATCAACCAATAAACAGCCATTTGGTTTAACCTGGTGGCGGGTTCAGTAACATGATCAGCTGTCTGCTTTTACCGGTTGATGTATTGTGTGTACATTATTACGCGTAAATTTGCTTTATCAGTTAATTAAATGCGTTAAAATGCTATAATAGTTCAATTCGGGTTAAACATTAGGGTATATTTGGTTGTGTTATTAAGGATGCGAAATACAAGGCGTTTATTCTTTCTATTACTGTCTGCAGGCAGCTTTTGGCTGATGCAGGGCTGCCATGAAAATCCGAACAATACATTCGGCGGTGCGTCCAATCATCCGCAGGATACAGCTGCCTCACGCCGAGATACCAGTTCAGTAAGCACGCACTCCGGAGGAAAGTAGGCTATAATAGCTGACCGGCAATTTTCAAGGTATTAAATTCCATATTCAGGCTGCATAGTGCGCTCCACAGTTAGCGGCAAATTTTCCACAATACACAGTAAGTATTTCTACGCAGGCATAAAACAAACTGCTTTGGTTAAGTTTTTTGTGCCCAAAAAGCTACTTTTAACTATTGGTATGGGTTTTGAAATAAATTAGATGCCCTTTCTAAGGGCTGTTTTTCATAGGTAGATGTAGGGTCGGAAAAGCTGCGAGAGTTGTTCCGGCCTTTTTTTATTTACAAGGTTTTCTTGTTTAAAGCCGCCTGCCCGAACTTAATTAAATCTTTAGCGCCTATAAAGCCTACCGTGCCTGCCACAGGATTGCCATCTTCATCAAAAATAATGAGTGTAGGATAAGCCTGCATTCCCCATTGCGCAGCTAACTGCGGGCCCATTCCTTTTTCCATATCTAAGGCTACATTTACAAAGTTACTGTTATAAAATTCGGCAGCTTTATTATTGGTAAAGGTCAAAGCTTTTAACATTTTGCATGGGCCGCACCAGGTAGCATAGGCATCTACAAAAACATACTTATGCTGTGCTTTGGCTTGCTTCAGCGCTTCGGGCCAGGCATTCTCAATAAAATTGATCTTGGTATTTTTGTTGTCAGTCTTTTTTGCCGTTTGTGAACAGGCGCTTTGGCAAAACATAAAGGTTACTGCCAGTAACAATAGCGGCCTGTACAGTAATTTATTTTTTAAGATCATTATCAATTACTTTATTATGTAAACGGCGAAAAAAAATTATTAATTGTATACAAGCGAAATTAAAGCAGGCGATTTGTTAGCCGCCGTTTGTATATCAATTGATAATATTCTTATAATAACGCTGCGGCTTGTTATAAACTTAACTATCATAGCAGCAGTCTTAAGATTATAAGTTGGGTGATGTTAAGTATAGTTCAAGTACCTGTATACATCGTTGCCATTATAAATTTGCCGGGCAAACTGTTAATCAGTAGTTTTGCCTGTTTTATATTTGAAAATTTATGAGCACAGTAAATATTCCACGGCTTAACCTGAATAGTTATATCAACGGCAGTGCCGAAGAACGCAAGCAGTTTTCTGATGCTATTGGTAAGGCATTTAATGAAACCGGCTTTGTAACCATTACCAACCACGGCCTGAGTAAGGAACTGATAGACCGGTTATACGCACAGGTAAAGGCTTTGTTTGCCTTGCCCGAAGCGGTAAAGCTGAACTATGAAAAGCCAGAGCTTTCGGGCCAGCGCGGTTATACCGGCAAGGGTAAGGAAACAGCCAAAGGGTTTAAAGTGCCCGATCTTAAAGAGTTTTGGCAGATTGGCCAAACGGTAACGGATAACGACCCGGTGAAGGAAGACTATCCTCAAAACGTGCAGGTAAGTGAATTGGCGGAATTTAACCCAACCACCCTGGAAGTGTACCAGAAGCTGGAAGCCGCAGGCAAGCAATTGCTGCGTGCCATTGCGGTATATTTAAACTTGCCCGAAAGTTATTTTGATGATAAGGTGCATAATGGTAATTCAATATTGCGTACCCTGCATTATTTTCCGATTGAAAACCCGGATGCCGTACCGGCAGATGCTGTGCGGGCCGGGGCACATGAAGATATTAATTTAATTACACTCCTTATTGGCGCCAGCGCTGACGGTTTGGAGTTACTAACCCGCGAAGGGGAATGGTTTCCGGTAAAGGCGCATGGCGAGGATGTGGTAGTTAACGTGGGCGATATGTTGCAGCGGTTAACCAATAACAAGCTAAAATCAACTACCCATAGGGTGGTTAATCCGCCACGGGAGTTGATGACGCAATCACGGTATTCGGTGCCTTTCTTTTTACATCCAAAATCTAACATGGATTTAACCAGCCTGCCTTCTACCGTTGATGCACAGCATCCTAAACAGTACAGCGACATGACCGCAGGTGAGTATTTGGATGAACGCCTGAGAGAAATAGGGCTAAAGAAATAAAAGACCTACCGGCAGGATGCCGGCTATAGGTTTAAAAAGAGTTTATTGCCGGTATTGCTGTTTCATTTGCGTAATCGCTTAAAAATCCCGACTTGAAAATTTAACAGGAATGAAAGCGAAAACCTATTTTCCGGCACAAACACCAGCAGAAATGATAATTGTCTTTCTTAATGGTGAAAAAACATAAATGATGCTTTTAGGCGCGATTTTTATAATAATTTGCGCCCGTTTAAGTTAATAACACAATTGCTGCCGGCGCAAAATCAGGGTTCTGTTTGGTTGCCGGCGCAACTATCAACTACAATCTGTTACATTATGAGTATTAAAAAAGTGGCACTCGCTGCAGTCCTTCTGTCAGGTTATGGCAGTGTTGCACTGGCTCAGAAAGCCAAGCCTGTTGCCAATATGCAAACTGTTACCACTGCCGAGGATGGCTTTGGTAAACTGATTGCCCGTAAAGGAATTAAAGATGCTTACGTAGCTTCAGCCGATCCTGAGGGTATTGTGTTCAAGCCCGAGCCGGTTAAAATAACCGAATTTTATTCTACCATTGATAAACAGCCGGGCGCCTTGGTGCGCACCCCTAAATTTGCCCGTATATCAGCCAACGGTGATCTGGCATTTTCCGCCGGGCCATATACTTATCAAAAAAACAAAAACAGCGAAGATGATAAACTGTACGGCGATTATGTAACCCTGTGGCGTGCCGATGTTAATAATAAACTTAAAGTATTAATAGATTTAGGCATACAGCACCCCGAGCCGGAGCAGGAAGAGCTGGCCGACTTTAAAGAGCCGGACTCGGTTAAAAGAACCGGCCCAAGTAAAGATCCTTTTAACGGTAAGCCAATTATCATCAATACAGATAAGCAGTTTAATGCTACGTTAGGCCTATCAGTACTGGCCAGCTACAAAGAGTTTTACAGCGCAGAAGGCCGCTTTTATTTTCCTGGTTTTGAACCCATTACCGGGCGGGACCAGATTATGAAGTTTTTGAACAACGAAGCCATCAGTATTACCGCCGAAACTACCAATGGCGGCCGTTCAAGCAGTGGCGACCTGGGCTACAGCTACGGTAAAGCCCGTATACGGAAAGGTAACGTTGTAGGTAATTACCATTATGTGCGCGTGTGGGAAGTAGACAGCAATCATAAATGGAATATCCTGCTCGAAGTGTTTTCAGCAATTGAGAATTAGCAAAAGGGCCCCTGCATTGTGCAGGGGCCCTTTTGCTGTATAACAAGTGTAATAGCTAATGATATTGTTTAATTGAAAGATTGCCTGAACTCAAGCGGCGACCGGCTGGTTTTATTCTTGAACAGTTTGTTAAAAGATTGCGGATATTCGAAGCCTAACCGGTAAGCAATCTCGCTTACCGATAATGATGTGGTGGTAATCAGTTCTTTGGCTTTTTCAATCAACGCTTCATGAATATGCTGCTGTGCATTACGCCCGGTAAGTAAGCGCAGCATATCACTTAAATAATTAGGGGTAACATGCAATTGATCTGCCAGGTGCTGTACGGTAGGCAATCCCTCCTGCTGTTTGCCATTCTCAAAATACCCGGCCAGCAGGGTTTCGACATTACTCAGCAGATCATGATTAGCCTGTTTCCGGGTAATGAATTGCCGGTTATAAAAGCGGTTACAATAATTAAGCAATAATTCAACATAAGAAACCAATACATCCTGGCTATAATTATCAGTACCCTGTGTGTATTCCTGCTGTATCTGCTGAAGTAGATTAACAATTACATTTTCCTCTGCCTCAGACATGTGCAGCGCTTCGTTCACCGCATAAGAAAAATAGCCGTATTGCCTGATATTTTTCGCCAGTGTATAGCCCTGAACAAAATCAGGATGCACTACCAGCCACCAGCCATGAAATGAAGGGTCGGCATAATTTTCAACAGACAGGATCTGGCCGGGCGCCATAAGCGTTAATATGCCCTCATCAAAATCATAATAATGCTGGCCGTATTTGAGCTTGCCGTTAAAATCTTTCTTGGCGCAAATGGAGTAAAAATTGTAGCTGAAGCTATGCCATTCATCCCCTAAATCCTTTGAAACAGTATTTAAGTCGATCACGCTGATTAGCGGATGCTGAGGCTTTGGTAACCCCAGCATCCGGTGCAATTCTGATATTGAATTGATAATATAAGGCGTATTTACTTCTTTTTGCATCACTTAATGTATTAGTAAGCGTATTGTGCTGTTTGCGGAACGCTGGATATTACTGGTCAATTCCCTTCATGTTAACTTCATCATAGCGCGCGCCTGTTTGTGTACCCAGCGGGATGATTTGCTCTAAATGTTCCATCTCGGCCTGAGTGAGTACAATGTTTGCAGCCGCAATGTTTTGCTCCACGTACTTAACCCTCTTGGTGCCTGGTATTGGTAAATGGCCTTTGGCAACAACCCAGGCAATAGCCAGTTGCGATGAACTGATACCTTTTTTATCCGCCAGTTTTTTAATTTCATTTACCATATCAATGTTCTTGTAAAACTGCTCGCCCTGAAAACGGGGAATATGTTTCCTGAAATCATTATCTGCAAAATGATCGGGGGTTTGGATATCTCCGCTGATGAACCCCCGGCCTAAAGGCGAGTAAGCTACAAAGCCGATACCCAATTGGGTAAGTGTATCTAAAATTCCAGCTTCTTCTGCAGTACGTTCAAATAAAGAATATTCGGTTTGCACCGCAGTTAACGGGTGAACGGCATGTGCCTTTTGAATAGTAGCCGATGATACTTCGGATAAGCCGATATAGCCTACCTTACCTTCTTTCACCAAATCGGCCATAGCGCCAACCGTATCTTCAATATTTGTATCGGGGTCTAAACGGTGCAGGTAATACAAATCGATGTAATCTGTGTTCAGGTTTTTAAGTGAACGTTCCACCGCTTTTCTTACATAATCAGGCTTGCCGTTAATGCGCCAGGTCATCTGCTCATTGTCATCAATCTCATAGCCAAACTTAGTGGCAATGGTATAGCTGTTGCGGTTGCCGCTGATGGCCTTTGCAATCAGTCTTTCGTTCTGTAACGGGCCGTATAAATCAGCCGTATCCAAAAAACTGCCGCCCAGTTCCAGCGAGCGGTGTATGGTAGCTATTGATTCGGTTTCATCTGCTTTACCATAAATGTCGTTGCCTGCAATCTGGGTCATGCCCATGCACCCTAAACCAATAGCCGCAACTTCAAGTCCCTGGCTTCCTAATTTTACTTTTTTTATGCTGCTCATCGTATAATGTATTTATGCCTGCAAATGTACCGGGCACAAAGTTTATTAAAGTAGCTAAACCCCTTGTACCTGTATCCAAAACCACTTAGAAGGCAACTGGTAAAATATGGATGCTGGCACAATAAACAGGCAGGTATCAGCAGTAAAGTAAAAAACGGAAGGTGATACGGGTCAGAAAAGTTGCTGAATGATGTCATCAGCAGTAAGGCCCTCGGCTTCAGCATGGTAGCTGCGCACAATGCGGTGCCGTAAAATGGGTTTAGCTACGGCCTGTACGTCTTCTATATCAGGCGAATATTTACCGCTGATTACCGCATGGCACTTGGCGCCTAACACCAAAAACTGCGATGCCCTGGGGCCTGCGCCCCAGCTGAGCAGGCGTTTTACCTGCGGGGTAGCCAGTTCGCCCTGGGGCCGGGTTTTGGCCGCCAGCTTCACGGCGTATTCCAGCACATAGTCGGTAACCGGGATGTTCCTTACCAGTTGCTGAAATTCGATAATTTCATCGGCACCTATAATCTTTTCCAATTGCGGGCGTGTGGTACCTGTAGTAGCTTTTACTACTTGTAACTCTTCCTGCAGTGTAGGGTAGCCCAGCGTAACGTTAAACATAAAGCGGTCTAACTGCGCTTCGGGCAGGGGGTAGGTGCCTTCCTGCTCTATAGGGTTTTGTGTAGCCAGTACGAAAAACGGAGGAGATAGTTTGCGGGTTACACCGGCGGCGGTTACTGCTTTTTCCTGCATAGCCTCCAATAAGGCGGCCTGCGTTTTTGGTGGTGTACGGTTAATCTCGTCGGCCAGTACAATGTTGGCGAATACGGGGCCGGGAATGAACTTAAAGGTGCGGTCTTCGCCCAAAATTTCTGTGCCTGTAATGTCCGAAGGCATCAGGTCGGGCGTAAACTGGATGCGGTTATAGCTCAGGTCGAGTACCTGAGCTATGGTTTGTATCAGCAGCGTTTTGGCCAGCCCCGGTACGCCTACCAGTAAACAATGCCCGTTGCTGAAAATGGAGATCAGTACCGATTTAACCACATCATCCTGCCCTACAATCACGCGGGCAATCTCTGCCCTTATGCGCTGATAGGTTTGCTTCAACGCATCCGCCGCTTCTACGTCTGACTGGTATGGCATTATTTACAGCAGTAAATTAAGGCTTGGCCGTTTCTGTTGCAACAGCAGCCGGTTCTGCCTGCACTGAAGTAAGCAATGAAGGGGTAAGCCAGGTTTTCAACTGGCCGCAGCTTTGAAATTCGGGGTCAATTTTAATGAAAGTTTCCTTGCGGCGTTTTTCAAACCACTGGCTCACGGTACGGTTTACTTTATTGTTCTGCGCTAAATCCTTAATCTTAGGAAAGTCCTGCGTTAAATTGGCCGGGTGCGCCGGGGTAACCGAACGCAGGTACACAATTTTATAGGTTTTTTTCCCATCCTGCGCAGTGTATAGCTGTGGTTTTGATATTGCGTTCACCTTCATGGTGTCCAGTACAAGCGCCATCTGCGGGTCCAGCTGATCGGTAGGAATAAAGGTAGAACGGGCATCCACGTTTTTTTCGTTTAATAACATACCGCCATTATACTTAGAATCCTTACTGTCAGAATAAGCGGCGGCAGCCTCTGAAAAGCTGATACTCTTGTTGCGGATCATGATGTCATAAATGCTGTCCGCCTTTGTTTTGGTACGGTCTATGGCGGCTTGCGTCATGGCCGGAGTAATCAGAATGTGGCGGGTATGCACCTGCTCGCCACGGCGCTCAATCACCTGTAAAAAATGGAAACCAAAGTCGGATTCAAACACGGGTGAAATTTCACCTGCCTTTAATTTAAAGGCGGCAGCCGAAAATTCCTTTACATAGGAAGTACGGTCGCCAAAACCTAAATCGCCGCCATTAGGGGCCGAGCCGGGGTCTTGCGAGTAAGCAATTGCTAAGGTGGCAAAATCTTCGCCTGCTTTCACACGGGTGCGCAGGTCTTCTGCTTTCTTCCGGTAATAGGCTTTTTCATCCCGGTTCAGTTTGGGCTGAAAAACAATTTCACCCACTTCTACTTCTTTGTTATAGGAGGGCAAGCTATCCTTGGGGATGCTTTCAAAATAACGCTTTACTTCCTGCGGTGTTACACCTACCTTTTCGGTAATTTTGCGCTGCATCTTTTCAGCTACAGCCTGCTCCTTAATATCAGGGCGTATTTCATCCTTATACTGTATCACCGAGCGGCCTAAAAACTGCTCCAGGCGTTCCTGGCCGCCGGCGTTTTGTATCATGTAGCGCATACGGCGGTCAATGTTCTGGTCAACATCATCTTCGCTAACGCTAACGCTGTCAATAATAGCCTGCTGTGCCAAAAGTTTCTGGGTAAGCAGCCGCTGCATCAGCTGGCATTTTACATTATCATTGGGCTGGCCGCCTTCGGCCAGGTAACGGGCATATTGAAACTCGATATCTGATTGCAGGATGATGCTGCCGCCTACCACACCGGCAATTTTATCCAGTGTTTTCTTTTGAGCGTGTGCAGCGCTAAAAAAGATGATTAAACTTAAAAGGGTAAACCCAAACTTTCTCATGTATTGTATATTACGTGCTGGTAATCTGCTTTTTAAATTAGCTGACGAATTTCGTAAAATTTATCAATTCAGGCGGTATAATAATGTCATTAATCTGCCTGCTGTTGGTTTAGTGCGAATATGCTGGTTAGAAACCTGAATGCTTTGCTTATTTTTGTTAAAATTTGTTAAATGAACCCGGAGTTATCTGCCAGTCCTCTTTATTTTCTGCAGGAAGATATTTATCTGCTGCCTGAAGACCGTGATAATTACCTGCAGCGGCCGCAGTTGCCTCCTGCTGTTGAAGAAACGCCTGCACCGCAATTTAAGTACATGGGCGATTATAAAAAAAAGGTGCTGATAATCAGCCACTACCCGGAACAGGATGTTATGGATGCCACCCATCTTTCTGCGCTGGAAAGCACCTTAAAGCGCATAGGGCTGGCAGTAGATGACGTAGCCATACTCAATATAGCTGCTCATCCGGGCTTGAACTATGACTTATTAACAACCCATTTAAACCCGGACAAGCTGATTATATTAGGAATAGAAGCATTGCCTGATGCCATGCCTGCCGTTACCATAAACCAGGTACAGGAAGTAAACGGCAAGCCAATACTTTACACCTTTAGCTTTGGAGAGATGATGGGCAACAAGGAAAATACCAAGCAGTTCTGGAACCAGGTTAAAGAGTTTTAATTATGCCGCACCAACTGGCCTTTGCCACACATAACATCCATAAACTGCAGGAGGTAGCTGCCAAGATAGGCGATACCATTTCCCTGCTCAGCCTGAATGATTTAGATTTTCACAAGGATATTCCTGAGACCGGAGCCACGTTTAAGGAAAATGCTTCCATTAAGAGCCATGCGGTAGCCGAAGCTTGCCAAATTAACTGCTTCGCCGATGATAGCGGCCTGGAGGTAGAGGCCCTTAACGGAGAGCCGGGCGTATATTCGGCCCGCTATGCCGGCGAACCTGCTGACAGTGAAGCCAATATGGATAAGCTGTTACAGCAACTTAAGGGTGTTGCCAATCGTAATGCCCGCTTTAAAACCGTAATTTCTTTACTCTGGAACGGGCAGGAATATTTTTTTGAAGGCGTGGCCGAAGGCACCATCCGGCAAGTGCGTTCGGGTGCCAAAGGGTTTGGTTACGACCCTGTATTTGAACCGGCAGGCTACCACATCACCTTTGCCGAAATGACGATGGAAGAAAAGAATGCCATTAGCCACCGGGCTAAGGCTATGGAAAAACTGGTGGCCTTTTTACAGGGGCGGGCGGTCTAAAAAAGCAAAAGCCCGATAATAGTCATCAATCCTGTGTTCATTCTTGTCAATCTTTATCGATAAAGTGCGCATTCCTGTCAATCCTCGTCAATAAAAAGAAGGCCGTGAACAAGTATCAGCCTGAAGATGAATATTATAGGTGTTCACGTTCACGGTGGTGTGAACACCGTGAACGCGCGTGAACACTGACATGCCTATGTCAGTAGTTGCCATTCTACACAAATTTTTAACCAAAGCTATTCATCTCTCCCGAGGGAGGGATAAGGCAGTATTCTATCGGATATTTGATCTTCCCGTCACCAAACCGTTATTTCAACCGGAGGAAGAAATTTTTTTACGAAGCTGGTTTGCAGCAGAAGTCTCCGGCATTTAGGCGTAAACCCAACCCTTAAATATGTTTATAGAACAGCGTGCAAGCACCAGTTGTCATTGCGATCGATAGCGTGGCAATCCCGTAGCTATGCTTGTTCGCCCTGCTTGCAACGGGATTGCCACGCTATCGCTCGCAATGACACGGCTGTGTTGGCTTTATACCTAAATCCCGAAGATTTCTCCCTATGGTCGAAATGACGAGCAGTATGAAAATTGATTTACCTGCACCTACTTCAAACTTGCCGACACTGGCCCAGCCAGTCGCTGTGCCCACAGCGTATACATTTTGCCGGATGGATGCAGCCCGTCTGCTGCCACCAGTGATAGATCATTAGCGGCCTGGCGCGATATATCGGTAATGCCTGCATAGTTAACCCCTGCTTTTACCGCCTCCTGGTTATTGATGGCATTGTACTCGTTAATTTGTGCTGCTATGGCAGCCCGGTCGGCGCCTTCGGCATAGGGCGTAACCCCCCAGTCGGGGATGGATACTACAAATACCCGTTTGGCATTACCACCGGTGTAATTGATAGCGGTATTGAGCAGTTGCGTAAACTCAGTGCGGTAAGTATTTACATTGTAGCCCCGGTACTGGTTATTTACCCCGATAAGCAGGGTTACATAATCAAACGTACGGGTAATGTGTCCGGCTTTAATGGCGGTTATCAACTCATCAGTGGTCCAGCCCGTGCGGGCTATTATTACCGGGCTAAGCGCTTTCGGATAGCCATTTACCTTCAACAGGTTAACTAACTGATAAGGAAAAGACGCTTCGGCCGGCACCGCTTCGCCAATGGTGTAAGAGTCGCCCAGGGCAAGATAGCTCGCCGTATCCGGTGCGGGTGCATCATTTATAGTTTGTGCAGTAGTGGTGGTATGCTCCATTGAGGTTTTAGCGCAGCTTGTAGCTGCCGCGTATATCAAAAGTATAAGGCCCGAAATTTTCATAGTGGCAGTTCCATTCCAAAAAGTACGGAAATATGCTGCTGCAGGATTTTTTCTATTTCTTTTAAATTTACGGTACGCCCCAGTTCGCGCTGCATCGAAGTTACATCCTTATCATCAATGCCACAGGGTACAATGTGTTTAAAGTAACTTAAATCCGGGTTCACGTTAAATGCCAGGCCGTGCATGGTTACCCAGCGGCTGCAGCGCACGCCCATAGCGCATATTTTACGGGCCTTTTCATTGTCAGCATCCAGCCATACGCCGGTATAGCCGGGGTAGCGCTCACCCTGTAAGCCATAATCGGCCATCGTTAAAATCACCGCTTCTTCCAGGGTGCGCAGGTAGAGGTGAATATCGGTAAAAAAGTTATCCAGATCCAGTATCGGGTAACACACCAGCTGGCCCGGCCCGTGGTAGGTAATATCCCCGCCGCGATTGATCGGATAATATACGGCCTGCTTTTCTTTTAAACCGGCTTCATCCAGCAGCAAGTGCTCGGCTTTGCCGCTTTTGCCTAAAGTATATACATGCGGGTGCTCGCAAAAAATAAGATAATTGGGCGTAGGCGTATCAGCATCGATCAGCCCGTTGCGCATATCAGTCTTCAGTTTCACCGTTTCGGCAAACAGCGCTTCCTGCCGGTCCCAGGCTTGCTGGTAATCTGTTAACCCCCAGTTTTGTACGCTTACCTGTTTATTCTTCAATGGTGCCTCCCTTTACATAGCCAATCATGTAACCTTCAAACTGCAGGTACTGTACCTCATAAGGCAAATTCACAGCCTCCTTTTGTAAGGCAGCCTGTAGGTTCCCCTGCCCGGTAAAGTCAAATGGCTGTAGCCGGATATGGTCTAAAAACGAAACCTCTTTGCGGCCATAACATTTATAAATAGCCTCCTTGGCACACCAGCAGGCATACAGGTGCGCAATGCGCTCATCGGTATTGATAAAACTCAGTTCCTGAGGCGACAGGAATTTACCGGCAATGCGTTCTACCTTTTCCTTAATCTGCTCAATATCTATCCCCACAGGCCGGCTTTTGCTGATCATTACGGCCGCATAATCAAACGAGTGGCTGAGGGAGATATGATAGGGCAGGTTAACCAGGTAAGGTTTGCCATGCACATCTACCTGGCAATCAATATAATCATCGGTATGCAGCATGTGGCGCAGCAATACGCGGGTACCCAGCCAGTGCAGGTGCCTTTTGCCGTTGCCCAGCTTTTCTACATAGGCTTTTTCCTGCTTATCCAGCTGCAACTGTTGGTACAGGTCGGCGGCATCTTCCTCAATTTTCCATACGGCAAATTCGGTATCATTGTCAACTTGCTGGATAAATGCTAATGCCATTTGGATATTTTACAAAACGGATGGCGAAATTATTCATTTAATTCTACTTTTAAGGCACCCAAAAATTACCGGTTCAAATTATGATACTGTCAGACAAGCGCATACTGGAAGAGATTGAAAAAGGCGCCATTATTATCGAGCCGTTCAGGCGTGAGTGCCTGGGTACCAATTCTTACGATGTGCATTTGGGCAAACACCTGGCCACCTATCGTAACCGTGTGCTGGATGCCCGGCAGCATAATGAGATCGATCATTTCGAAATACCGAAGGATGGTTTTGTTTTGCAGCCCGGCACGTTGTACCTGGGGGTAACGGTAGAATACACCGAAACGCATAGCCATGTACCATTTTTAGAAGGCAAATCAAGCACCGGGCGGTTGGGGATTGATATACACGCCACTGCCGGTAAGGGCGATGTGGGGTTTTGTAATACCTGGACTTTAGAAATATCGGTAGTACAGCCGGTGAAAGTGTATGCCGGTATGCCTATCGGGCAACTGATCTACTTTGTAGTGGAAGGCGACATTGAAACCCTGTACAACACCAAAGGCAACGCCAAATACAACAACCCCACCACCCGCCCGGTAGAGAGCATGATGTGGAAGAACGTATTTTAAGGCCATACATGCACGGCTGCAATCAGCACTTTGCGGGTTGCCCGGTAATCCAGCATTGAATTGTCTGTTTCTGTAGATATCTAAACTAAATGGGCTGATTTAGAGTTAATTTAGTATAGACAATATGACTGCTAAACTCAAATCAATTTATATCCCTGCGCTTCTTGCTGTAATTATTTCGCTGGCCGGTTTCACCACCCGGTTTGATGATGGCTTTTTGCAGCGGGTGGCTAATCAGCTGCAAAAATGGACAGATAATTATCCGCAGGAAAAAGTGTACCTGCATTTGGATAAGCCTTATTATGCCGCCGGCGATAATTTATGGTTTAAGGCCTATGTTACCATCGGGCCTAAGCATCAGCTTTCCGCGCTGAGTAATGTTTTAAACGTAGAGCTGATTGACAGCCAGGATTCTGTAAAGAAATCGTTAAAGCTGCTGGTTGTAAATGGCGTATGTACGGGTGATATTGCCTTGTCCGACAGTTTGATGGCAGGTACTTACCGCTTGCGTGCCTACACCAACTGGATGCGCAATTTTAATGATGCCTATTTTTACGATGAGCCCTTACTGATCGGGAATGTAATTAATAATGAAGTGCTGGCCACTGCTGTGTACAGCTATACGCCACAGCAAACCAATGTTACGGTTGCGTATACTGATGTCAATCAAACGCCTTATGTTGGTAAGCCGGTAAACTACACGGTAAAGCTGGATAACCACCAGGTGGCAAAAGGTAAAGGGATTACTGATGCAAGGGGTAACTTAACGGTCAGTTTCCCTGCCAGCGAAGCGAGGGGCTACCGTTCAGGGCAGCTCATCAGCCAGCTAAAATTGAGTGATGGTAAAACGGCAGGTGCTGCCCTTACGTTTTCGCCCGCAGCTGCCCAAACTGATGTGCAGTTTTTTCCGGAAGGAGGTAACATGGTTAATGGTATTGCATCGGTGGTGGCATTCAAAGCGGTTGGCCCTAACGGCTTGGGCATTAATGTACAGGGTAACATTGTTGATAACAATAATCAGCAGGTAACCGGTATAAACGCCCGGCACCTGGGTATGGGCAGCTTTGTGCTCAATCCGCAAAGCGGTAAAACTTACCGTGCGGTGCTTAATTATCCTGATGGGTCGAAACGCACAGTTCCGCTTCCGCAGGCGCTTGCAAGCGGCTATGTGCTGAGCCTGAACAGAACCGGTAACAGTATCAGGCTAAAAATTACGGCCAGTGCTGATTTGGTGAATAAGGGAGGTGATAGCGAGGTAAACTTAGTGGCGCAGGCAGGCGGCACTGTGCTGTATGCCGCTAAAACAAACCTTCAGAACGCCAGCTATACCGCTTTAGTGCCTGCAAGCCGTTTTCCTTCAGGTATTGTGCAATTTACCTTGTTTGCGCCCGGCAGCCAGCTGGCAGCCGAGCGGCTGATTTTTGTGCGTAACCCGGCCGACCAACTGCAAATGAACGTAGCTTCGGACCAGAACGCTTACACGGCCCGCGCAAAAACCAGTATTCGTGTGCATGTACAGGATGCCGGGGGGAAACCGGTTATCGGTAGTTTTTCGGCGGCAGTAATTGACGAAAGCAAAGTGCCGGTTGATGAACGTGAGGAAGGGACTATCCAGTCGCACCTGCTGCTTACTTCAGACCTTCAGGGGTATGTAGAACAGCCGGGTTACTATTTTAATCAGGTAAATGAGCAGGTAGATGCCGATTTGGATGTGCTGATGCTTACACAGGGCTACCGCCGCTTTACCTGGAAACCGTTGCTGACCGACCAGTTACCGGCTATTGCTTATCAGCCCGAAAAGGCGTTCCGCATCAGCGGTACGGTAACAACTCTGGGTGGCAAACCGGTAGCTAATGGAAAAGTAACCTTATTTTCAACTGCTGGCGGGGCCTTTGTTTTAGATACGGTAACCAATGCGCGCGGACAGTTTGCATTTAATAACCTGATATTTAAGGATAGTTTACGCTTTATTGTGCAGGCGCGTACCGGTAAGAACAACAGGAATGTGAAAGTAACGATGGATGAACCTGCAAGGCAGCCGGTCTCGGCCGGTAAAGCGCCTGCCGGTTTGTTAACAGATGCACCTGCCGGATATCTTACCTATTTGCAAAACAGTAAGCTTCAGTATAATAACGATGTTAAATACGGCCTTAACGGTCATGCCATTGTACTGAAGGAGGTAGTGATCCGTGAAGCGCGTACCCCGGCAGTTAAACATTCATCCAACCTGAACGGCGCCGGCAGTGCAGATCAGATCATCAACGGCGACTTGTTTGAAAGGCTGGGCTGCACTACCATAGCCCAGTGTTTGCAGGGCCGGTTGTTGGGGGTAATATTTCGCAATGGTATTCCATATTCCACACGTAGCCCCAACGGCGGGCCTATGCAGGTAATTGTAGATGGCGCTTATGTAAGCAGTGATTACCTGTCTACCATAAATCCTTATGATGTTGGCAGCATAGAGGTATTGCGGTCAGGCGGCTATCTGGCTATTTATGGCAGTCAGGGTGGGAACGGCGTTATCATCGTTAATACAAAACGCGGCGATGAAAGCAGTAATGCCGACTTTTGGGCTGCCAAACCCGGTATCATTACCTATATGCCCAAAGGGTTTTATATCGACCGCGAATTTTATAAGCCGGTATACGCAGGGCCAAAAGCCAGCAGCAATATTGCTGATTTACGTACCACCATACACTGGGAAAAGAACCTGATACCTGACAGTGAAGGCAATATCACTTTCAATTATTATAATGCCGATGGTACAGGCGCCTATCGTGTAGTGATAGAAGGCATCAGTACAGATGGTTATCTGGGCAGGCAGGTATACCGTTACAAGGTGGGAGGGTAGTTATAAAAACAGAACCATCAGCCACAAGTTCATACTGGCAGTATAACTTGTGGCTGGTGGTTGTAGTTATTGATGTTATATTGCCAATCAGGAATGCAGATAGAACTTATCCCAGAAATCTACTGATTTTGCTGTTTCACCGCGATTGAAGCCGCCGCCGCCCCGGTTCATACCGCCGCCTCTCATGCCGCCGCCACGCATACCACCACCCCGGCCCATGCCGCCGCCGTTCATTCCACCACCCATGCCTCCGCGCCCCATACTGCTGCCCGGCATATCTTCACCGCCTGCTCCCTTATTCCCTGCGGGTGCTTTAAATCCGTTCACTTTAAAGTTAAAGGCCCATTCGGTTTTATTAAGGTCTTCATGTTCAAAAAACTTAAGCGGAATAGCCGCTTCATAAAGTAAATAGCCCTGGCTATCATAACTCATGGCCGTTTTAAAGCCATAAGTGTTGGCGGTAGTAATAATTTCGCTTTCTACATCTTTAAAACCGGTTACCCTTATATTTCTCAGGGCAGTAAGCCGGGCCTGCATCATTTCTTCCCTGTCTTCGCCGTCCGGGTGTTCGCTTTCCTGTCTGGCAGCGTTTGCCGGCCGTTGCAGCGGGTTTTCATTACCTAAAGGAAATGTAATGCTATACGTATCTTTCTTTTTTCCTTTGGTGTTTATGCTCACGGTAAGGCCGTTTGCCAATACCCGCATTTGCTCGCTGCGCTCGCCAACGCGGGCAGCTATGTATATAAAGTTATGGTCGTTGTTAATGGCATAACCTATTTGGGTATCTGCATTGTAATGCTGCAAGGTATCGCCCCATTCATGCAGGTTGCCATCAACTATAATGCCGCCGGGCGGCAGGCCGGATGCAGGGTTGCCTGCAGCAGACTGCGCTTTTACGGAGCAAACCGCCATACATAAAGCTGCGGTGCAGTACAAAGCAGGAAAGAGGTTAGTCATAAAAATAAAAGCGGTTAAAGATGAATGAAAGTGTTTTTGCCAAAGTAAACAGCTTCCGCTCAGTTTTATTGTACAATTTAGGTAACTTTGCCGTTAGATTATGCCAACGGAAACCCAGGAAGAAACCCTTACGCTTGAAGAGATACTGGCGAGCTTAAAAGAAATGCACCGCCTTATTTTGTGGAATGATGAGCACAATACCTTTGACCATGTGATACACTGCATGATAAAGTATCTGGATTATTCAGAAGCTCAGGCCGAAAAGATTGCCTGGAAGGTGCATAACAATGGCAAGTGCGCCGTACTGGAAGGCTCTTTTACAGAGATGGAGGTATACCGCAAAATTTTACAGCAGGAAGGGCTGACCGTAACGGTAGATTGATCATAGTAGAAATATTGATAAGCAAAAAGCGCAGCAGGTAAAACCTGCTGCGCTTTTTGCTTATCAATTGAAACTTAAATCACATAATTCCAGCCATGCGGATCTGCCGCACGGCCATAGCGTATGGCATCTAAAGTAGAAAGTACCTTTTGAGAGAACTGGCGCGTGGCCGGATCGCTTAAGGTATATTCAGTGCCGTTATAGGTAACAGAGCCTACAGGGGCTACAACAGCAGCCGTACCGGCACCAAAAGCATCTTCCAGTTTACCGTTCTGCGCTGCTTCTACAATTTCGGTTACCGCTACCAGGCGTTCTTCTACCGGCATACCCCAGTTATGCGCCAGTTTGATAATGGTATCACGGGTAATACCTTTTAAAACACTGTCTCGGGTGGATGGGGTTACCAGTTTGCCGTCAATTACAAACATGGCGTTAGCCGATCCCATTTCCTCTATATATAAATGCTCTTTGGCATCGGTCCATATCAGCTGGTCAAAGCCTTCTTCAACAGCTTTGCGTGCAGGCAGCATGGCGCCGCCATAATTACCGGCAGCTTTTGCATAGCCAAAGCCGCCTTCGGCAGCACGGGTAAAATGGGTTTCAAACTTTACACGCAGCGGTTTGGAAAAGTAAGGGCCTGTCGGGCCGGTGATGACCACAAATTTATAGGTTTGCGATGGAGTTACCCCCAGGAAAGGATCAGTAGCAAACATAAACGGGCGGATATACAGCGAGTGGTTGTCCTTTGCCGGCACCCAGTTGCGGTCAATATCAACCAGTGTCATCAGGCTTTGTATAAACATTTCTTCGGGCAGCTGCGGCATACAAAGGCGCTCGGCCGATGTGTTAAAGCGGGCGGCATTGGCATCGGGCCTGAAGATGGATACCCGGCCGTCATCAAACTTGTAGGCTTTTAATCCTTCAAAAAATGACTGCCCGTAATGCAGGGCCGAAATAGCCGGACTCATGGCTATTGGGCCGTAAGGCAATATCTCAAAATTCTTCCACTCGCCATCCTGGTAATCGGCTACCAGCATGTGGTCAGAAAAAGTGCGGCCAAACGGAAGTTTGTTAAAATCCGTTTCGGCCAAACGGCTTTGCGTAGTCTTGGTAATTTTAATGTCCAGTGTTTCAGTCATGGCGCTGATGTATAGTTTGAAAAATGGCAAGTTAATAATTTTCGTTACTAAAATGTTATGGAGATGCGTTGCAGGCGGTTAACTCCTGTGCTTACAAAAGTTGGGCTGCAAGGTATGGCTCATTTTAAGTATACTTGATTAATGATTGATTACGCACTATTCAGAAAGCTGCACCAGCAGGGCCTGATCAGCGATGCCTCGGCTGCCCGCCTCGCGCAGCAGGAGCAACAGCCGCTTTTCTCGGTACACTGGGAGGTTAAAACCTTGCTGTATATAGGCATTGTGCTGCTTACCAGCGGCCTGGGCTTACTGGTCTACAAAAATATAGACAGCATCGGGCATGGTGTAATCTTAGCGCTGTTAGGCTTGCTTTGTGCCGGTTGTTTCGCTTACTGCTTTAAGCATAAAAAGCCGTTCAGCCGGGCAAAAACAGATATACCCGATACTTTTTTTGATTATGTACTGCTGTTGGGTACGCTTAGCCTGCTCATATTTTTAGGTTACCTGCAATATCAGTATAACGTGTTTGGGCACCGGTATGGCCTGGCTGCGTTTATCCCGATGGTGCTGCTGTTTTACATTGCCTATGATTTCGACCATATAGCGATACTGAACATGGCGATTGTAAACTTTGGCCTGTGGCTGGGCATCACCGTTACCCCGCAGCATTTGCTTGATGCGGGAAACTTCGGCAGCCAATCACTGATACTTACCTATCTGGGTTTCGGCTTATGTATGCTGGCGGTAGCTTGGGGAACTCACCATTACGTTGTAAAGCGGCATTTTGCGTTTACGTATCAGCATTATGGCGTGCATATTGGCTTTATCGCCCTGCTGGCCGGCTACTTTTACAATTATAACGAAGGCGGCGCTATTTTGTGGATGCTGGGTATTGCCTTACTGAGCGGAGCTATCATTTATGATGCTTACAAGGTTAGAAAATTCTACTTTTTCCTGCTATCTGTATTGTACACTTACCTGGCGGTATCCTGCCTGGTGGTAAGGTTGTGCATAAATTCGGCTTTTGATGAAGGTGGTATCATAATGCTGTTCATTTATTTTATTATCTCCGGCATCCTGCTTATTCGCTGGTTGATTCATATGCACCATCAGTTTAAAACTTCATGATTATTTATAACACCACATGGTTAGCAAATATGCGTGTACACGGGCAGGCAGACATGGCGCGGCATACCGGTGCCATTACGGCTGAAGAAGCGCAGGTGATTAAGCAGCAGCACCCGGTTGGCTTTTATAATCCGGGCCTGTTTGTAAGGGCAGGCCTGTTCCTGCTTACCTGCATTATTACTGTGTTTTCGGCTGAGTTGCTGGGACTTTTGTTAATTGAGGCGCACTTACTTGCAGATGCCGCTTTGCCTTTAATTTATGGCATTATCACTTACATAGTGCTGGAATTTATGACAAAGCACAACAACTATTACAAAGCCGGGGTAGATGATGCCCTGCTGTGGTTATCAGGCGCGTTTTTTGTGGGTGCATATCTATGGTATGCTGAAAAATCCATTTCTCATTACTATGAATTAGCAGGCAGTGTATACATTGGCGTGCTGAGTTTGGTATTTACCTTACGCTTTAGCAACGCCCTGATGAGTGCTGTGTGTGCCCTTGCCTGGCTAAGCGCAGTATTCTTTGGATGGCTGCAATCAGGCTTGTTTGGGGCAACGGCATTGTCCTTTGTAATGATGCTGGCTGCCGGTTTGCTGTACCTGGGTTGCAGCCGTCTTCAAAGGCATCCGAAAGCCCGCTATTATGATGCCTGTTTTACCGTAGCACAAACAATTAGCCTGCTGGCCTTATATGCCGCCGGCAACTATTACTTAATTGATGAATTGCAGGGGCAACTAACAGGCTATCACAAAAATCACAGCGTTGGCTCCGGCTTCTTCTTTTGGCTTTGGACCGTTTGTGTCCCCTTTATTTATATTGCTTGGGGCATAATTCAAAAGAAGGCGCTGCCTTTACGGACAGGGGTACTGCTTATAGCTGCGGCCGCCGCTACTTTACGTAACTATTATCATGTACTGCCGCCTGAGTGGGCGTTAACACTTGCCGGGGCTGCCTTGCTTGCAGTGGTTTATGCGGTGATACGTTATCTTAAAACATCAAAACACGGATTTACCTATACAGCGCATTACAGCCGGAGCACAGCAGAACAACTAAACGCGGAGGCGTTAATTTCGGCCAGTGTAACAGGGCATGTGGCCAACGCTCCTGTGGATACGCCTTCGCGGTTTGGCGGCGGCAGCTTTGGCGGCGGCGGTTCAGGCGGGGAATTTTAAGAAAAAGTGGCGTATCGCCCTCATCACACATAAACGCTTGTTCATTGTTGTAACTAAAATTACGCTACGCCTTATGGATATCAGGAAAATTTTAATAGGTACAGATAACAGTATACATGCAGAGCATGCAGCCGGTTACGGCTTTAACCTGGCACGTACATTAAATGCAGCTGTGGGCCTGGTGCACATTATGGAGCCCGTAGTGCTGCCGCCAACCGGTACAGATACCATGATGGGACTGAGCACCATGGGATCGCCTATTGATGAGATTGTAACGCCCGAACTGCAGCAGGTGCAGGAAGACACGCATAACCGTATTTTAAAAGATACGATAGCGCACTTTGGGCAGGGACTTGAAATAAGCGAGTTTACCAATTTTGGCAATACGGCAGAAGGTATTATGCAATGTGCTGCTGAGTTTGGTGCCGACCTGATTGTCATAGGAACACACAGCCGCACCGGGCTTGAGCGTTTTTTTATGGGCAGCGTTGCCGAAAACGTGATCCGCGACTCGGCTATACCTGTACTGGTAGTGCCGATGAAGGACAATAAGGAAGATTAGTACAGCAGCCGGAATTTAATGGTATGCTCAATGCTTTTTAACTCATTGAGCACCTGCTGGTCATACCCGGCGTTTACATCAGTAATCACGTAGCCGATACGGCTGTTGGTTACCAGAAATTCGCCTACGATATTGATCTGATGGCTGGAGAACACCTGATTGATCTGTGCCAGTACACCCGGTATATTTTTGTGGATATGAATAACCCGGTGGGCATTGTTAACCCTGGGTGGCTGCAAATCCGGAAAATTACAGCTCATGTGGGTTTTACCCTCATTCATAAATCCGATCACCCGCTTGGGGATAAAATCGGTATTACGGGGATTGTGCTTTGGATCATCAAAAATAATGATGCCATTTTCGGCGGCGGTTTCCATCAGCAGCCTGTTGGCGGCTTTGCCAAAGCAACCGATTACTTTAAGCCGGCCGGCGTTTTGCAACTGTTCTGCCGTAGGCTGGTTGGCTTCATCGCATAAGAGTACGCCGGCTTCCTGTAAATATTTATCTTCAAATTCATCCCGCTGGCGTATATTATAGCCTTCCTTCTGCATCTGGGCAACGGCTTCTTCGCCCACCTGCCCAACTACCAGGCATTTAATTCGGTTTTTAGGATAGGAGATAGCCCTGGGGAGCCTGTTGATATATAGGAACTCATCAAAGCTGGGTGTAATGTGGTCGGCTTTTTCCACTACCGATTTCCGCTCAATATTTTCGGTAAAGGCAAAGAACTTCTTGATGATGCCCGATTCTTTAAGCTGAAAATCAGAGTACCCATCGCCAATGCCAAAAATATCGCCTTGTAAGTCCAGCTCGCGCAGCAGCTTTACCTTTCCGCCTTCCTGCGAAAGCGGGTTGGCGCGGTCATAACCTACAATATTGCCGTCTATATCGAATAAAAAGGTATTGGCGTAAATGTTCTCTTTTTTAATGTGGTACTCGGTAACCACCGGCGTAATAAACTCTTTAAAACCGCCCGATACAATCAATACTTCATCCTGGTGATGCTTAAAAAACTGATCGTTTCGGGAAAATGAAATGGAGACCTTTTTGCGCAGGTGTTTTACCAGCTGCTTCAGATGCTGGCGGTTAGCCTGCAGCAGTTTAATGCGCCCCTCCAAACTATCGCTGAATGATAGTTTGCCCTCCATGGCGGCGTTGGTATAATCCTCAATCTGCCTGTAAATCTGCTCCCGGTCGGGGTGCTTTTTTAATGAAATGCGCGCCAGTTCATCCAAAGCTTCTACCTGGGTAAAAGTGCTGTCAAAATCAATAATATAGTATTGCCCCATGTTGAACGTGCAGATTGATAGATTGCAAATGTGCAGATTTTTTTAGTTACAGAAGTGCAAATGTGGAGATAAGCAGGGCGATGTTCCGGTTGCGTAAACACTGAACTGTTTTGTTAGTAACAAAGTGCAGCTATTGCATTACGCTTTATTTCTTACAACCGTTAAAAGATGTTAAACCTTAAATGTGCTTCACCTAATTTGTTATTTTTATTCAATGCGGCAAAAATTGTTAGGGGCTTTCGTTCTGCTTTGTTTAAGTGTTGTAAAGCAGGCACAAGGGCAAGTTTATGTGGTAAGGCAGGGGGCCGTAATACAATCCGGCACTAACACCAGAATAGAGAGTGCGGCTATTCATAATAAAGGCAGCCGGGGTACAGTACATACAAATACATTCGGCCTGTTTTCAATTCTGGCTGCTCAGGGTGATACGCTTGAATTTTCAAAAATTGGTTATGCGTACTTAGAGGCAGTAGTTACAGAAGCTCTCACCGGAATTTATTATTTGAAACCTTATAGCAGCAAGGAGTTAAAAGAAATAGTAATTACCGGCAGTTCAGTAAAGAATGAGTTATTGATTGCGCAGCAAGCTTACCGCAGTAAAAGCGTATTTTATACCGGCAGGCCTCACTATTATTATTTATTTCTGAAACCGATAACTTTCATTTACGAAAATTTTAAGGGTGAAGTGAAACAGGCGCGACGGTTTAAGAAGGTAGCCAAAGAAGAAACTGATGCTTACGAGGTAGGGCTAAAATTTAACAGTAGTATAATTAAGAAATATACTGCTATTCGGGATGATGAACTGGACAATTTTCAGTTAGCTTACCAGCCAACCAAAATGCAGGTAAAAAAATGGACTGATTATGATATGATTGCTTATATCAGACAGTCTTTCAATAACTTCAGGCAGCAAAAGGACAAAGGCAAATAACAAAGAGGGCAAGTTGCCCTCTTTGTTATTAACTAATCTAAAAACGCCATATCCTCAAGCGTAAGCTTAATGTCTGCCGCGGCAATGTTCTCCTTCAGGTGGCTCACCTGCGAGGTGCCGGGGATAGGCAGTATCCAGGGCGACTTATGCAGCAGCCAGGCAATATTCATCTGGGCGGTGCTTACGCCATACTTTTGGGCCAGTTCAGACAGTTTATCTTCCCCGGCTTTAGGCAATGCCGTATGCAGCGAGAAGAACGGGATAAGCGGAATCTGGTGCTGCTCGCAAAGATCAAGCACCTCGCCGCCGCCGTGGGTTTCGCCGTGCGCTTCTATCAGCGTGCCGCGCTGGTGATAGCCATAGATGTTTTCCACGCTGGCAATGGGGCCGTGCTGCAGGCCCTGCTCCAGTTCCTCGCGGGTTACGTTGCTCAGGCCCACATGCAAAATCTTGCCTTCCTGCTGCATGGCGAACATGGCATCCAGCATTTCTTCATAAGAAGCCTGGCGGTAAGGCATCATGCGCAGGTGTACCAGCTGTACCTGCTCAATTTGCAGGGTACGCAGGTTGTTTTCAATGGCAGTGCGCAGGTTGTCCGGTGTGTTGAACGGCACCCAGCTTTTGTCGGGCTTACGGGTAGCGCCTACCTTGGTGCAAATTACCAGATCGTTCGTGTAGGGGTATAATGCTTCCTTAATCAGCTTGTTGGTAATATCCTCGCCGTAATAATCAGCAGTATCTAAGAAATTGACGCCGCTGGCTATGGCGGTTTTTAATACCTCCAATGCTTCGGGGCGGTTGGGCGGATCGCCCCAAACGCCTTCGCCGGTGAGGCGCATGGTACCGTACCCTAAGCGCGATACGGTAAGCGGGTGGTTGGTATTGATACCAATGGTTATTTTTTCAAGTGCAGCCATTATGTTTAAATTAAAGTTTTGGTAAGTAGCTCGTATATTATTGGATTGATTTCCTTTAAAAAGCGTTGAAGTACAAACAGGCTTCCCGAATCAGGATGGTACCGTAAAAGACGGATGCAGTACCACCTGCGCGGCAATGCTTTGCAAATCCTGCCCGGTAAATGCGCCGATGCCATTGAAATCGAAATCCTTTTCTCCTTTTACCGTAATAGTGCCCAGTACACCATCGGCAGGCGTATCTGCCGAGCGGGCCTGCTGGTAGTTGAGCCAATCTTCTGCAGGGTCAGCAGCATAAATTTTATAGGTGTTGGCCTGTTCCTGCGGCTGTAGTTTTAACCGGCGCCGGGTTTCGCCTGCAGTGATTTCAAAATCTTCCATAATTTAATAAGTTAATGCATCCGCAAAAAGACAATACAGGGCGAAAAAGGTTTGGGAGCGGTAGGAGTTCTGTATCGTAATCGCTAAACATTACAATGGATTTATACAAACCTTCATCTGCTTATTGATTGCAGCTATACTACAGGGTTACTGCATTAAAGGTGTTAAGCAGCCATGACTGCTGATACTGATGGCACATAAATAGTTGTAAATCCATTAAACATTTGTTATTGCAATGCTGTTGCATTTTAATAAAAGTTAAATATATATGAAAGCTACTCAATTATCCGCAGCCGCACTTGTGGCGCTTGCTTTAGCCGCCGGTGCATGTAAACAAAGCAACAGTAACAGCAGCACACATGCGCAATTAATAAAAGACCACCATGAAATGGTTAAGGAAGATTCGACCTTAGAAGCCCTGGAAACCAAGCTGGAGGATGAGCACGCCCAATGGGAGAAGAAAGATGCTGCTGAAAAGCCCGCTATAGATGAAAATAAACACCGTGCAATTGAAGCGCAGCATGAAGCGCTGATTGCAAAACTGGATTCAATTTCCAGGATGCACCAGGAGCTTACTGCCAAACATGCTACTTTGGAAGAGGCCCATCTTAAAGGTACCGTAAGCGAGGAAAAGGTAAAGCAAGATCATGAGCAAATGATGAAGGATCATGAGCGGATGAAAAAAGACCATGACGAGATTTTAGCCGATTATGAAAAGATGAAAAAAGACCACGAGCAAATGCAGGCAGATCATAAAGCCAACAACACTGCCCAGTAAAGCGAAGTGCGTACTGTTTGCACCCTTCCGGCTTAGGGGCAAGCTGCGTCCCTTATCCACTCCGCAAAGTGTAAACCCAAAGTTTACATAATTCACAAAAAATATCAATTAAATTATTGATAATCAATAATTTGTAAAAAAGCAGGGTTTACACTTTTTAGAGCTTTTAGTTGTGCCCGTGGTCGGGGTCATCATAGGTGGCCGGAAGATGAAAAATGCGGTTATGCTGAACTTGTTTCAGTATACTTCAGGGTAAGTATACCGTTGCTCCGGCCGCGTGGTTACCCTACTATTGGCTCTGCCGGTGGGATGCTGAAACAAGTTCAGCATGATGTGGAAACGGTTGTCTGAATTTGAAAAAATCTACCCAACACCGGTATCATCAACGCATCACTATTTGTGCTTTGGTGGATTAAAAAATTGTATAAAGAGGGGTAAGCAGGGCAGTGCCGTGTTATCACCGGGCCACAGGCAGCAAAGTTTCCGTTAGCTTGGTTTTGTGCAGCAGGGCAATAAAATTTAATAGTTTAAAAACCTGCAGTACATACTTGTGTTATCTATTCAAACGCTTTATAAATATAAGCTAAAGACATTTGGATGCCGGACTCGAAACGGACGGTATTTAAGTAAAGGCCCACACCTCAAGGAGGCGGGCCTTTTTTGTTTTCTGCTGATTCAGTTGATGAGGCCTCAGCCGCTCAAACGCTTTCCCGGTTGTTCCTGCTGTTAGCTGCAATAGGCACGTGACGCTTGCAATAGTAGGGAAAGAATTATTGCTGATAGTGTTAAACACTGAAAGCTTTTATCTTTAGAAAATTATATATTTGATAGGCTAATATTGATGCATTGTTAATGAAGTTACCACACCCAATTCCATATCAAGGTAGTAAAAGAAGTTTAGCAGAACAGATTTTAAAGTTTTTTCCTGAGAAATTTGACCAGTTAATTGAACCATTTGCTGGGTCGGCTGCTATAACAATAGCTTCTGCATATCATTTAAAAGACAAAAATTTTGTAATTAACGATGTGAATGAGCCGCTCATTGAGCTTTGGTATACAATCATCAATCATCCAAGATCAATTATAAAGGCATATTCTGAAATATGGCAAGGTCAACATGGTGATGAGGAAAATTATTACTACAAAATTCGCGACTGTTTTAACCAAACGAAGCAACCGCAACATTTGCTTTTCCTCTTAGCTAAATGTGTTAAGGCAGCTGTACGCTATAATGCACAAGGGCATTTCAATCAAAGTCCAGATAAAAGACGATTGGGTAGAAACCCTCAACTAATGCAAACTGATATTTTACGCGTCTCGCAATTGTTGAAAGATAAAACACAATGCTATGCCAGTGATTATCAAAATATTCTTCAAGTTGCAGACACTAACACTTTGATATATATGGACCCGCCATATCAAGGAACCGGATTGAATGGAGGTTTTAATTATGCAGGTAATATAGAAAATTCAAGTTTTTTGACTGCTCTATTTAAGTTGAATGAAAGAAATATACCATACATATTAAGTTACGATGGAAGAACTGGTAATAAAGTTCATGGTACTGCTTTGCCAGATTCGCTAAACTTAATAAAAATTGAAATAAATGCGGGGCGGTCATCACAGGCTACCCTTTTAAGAAGGAACGAAACCACATTTGAATCAGTCTATCTGTCTCCTGCATTAACTGCAAATGTTGACTTTAACAAAATCGCTAACAGGTCAATGTATCAAACCGATTTATTTTTTTAAGTTGATGTCAGAAGAACAAACACACTATCCTAAAGAATTTTTAGAGCTTATCCAATCCATAACAAATAAAAGAGCTAAAATAGTTATTGATCACATTTTAAAATATGGTTCGATTACTACAGAGGATATTGAAAAAACGTATGGATATAGTCATCCGCCAAGAGCTGCAAGAGATGTAAGAGAAGCGGGTATACCACTTGCTACTTTTAAAACCAAATCACAAGAAGGCAAGTCAATTGCTGTTTATAAATTTGGCAACCTTACAGAATTACAAACGAATCGCATTGCAGGGCGTGCCTTGTTTTCTAAAAATTTTAAAAGTCAACTGTATAAGTTATGTGAGGGAAAGTGTCAAATATGTAATGGGAAATTTGAAGAAAGGTATTTGCAGGTTGATCATCGAGTTCCATACGAAGTTAGTGGGGAAACAGCAGATAAAGAATATCAGCATTTTATGCTGTTGTGTGGTTCTTGTAATAGAGCCAAATCCTGGAGCTGTGAGCATTGCCAAAACTGGAAGCATTTAAAAAAGCCTTTACTATGTATGGAATGCTATTGGGGTAGTCCTGACAATTACAGTCATATCGCTATGGAGCAAGTTAGAAGGCTTGATTTGCAATGGAGTAAAGATGAAGTCAAGTACTATGATGCATTAAAAATTATAGCAAAACAGAACAACATTGAGCTACCAATCTTTATAAAAAAGATGATTGAAGAAGGAACGAAGAATAAAAAATAAGGTAATCTGTAGCGTTAAAATAATCGTATAACAGTAATATTACTCATTTCTTCAACCTTTCACAAACCTCCCCAATCGTCTTCATCACCGGCTTAAACTTCATCCCCGTAGCCTGCACCAGTTTGGCGTTGCTGTAGTTTTGGGTGATAGTAGCCGCCTGGGCGGCAATCTTATCCAGCGCCGGTGATTTGCCGGTTAGCGTGCTTACAAAGGAGGCGCCCCGCCAGGCCAGTTCCAGCATCCAGGGTTTGGCCTCGGTGGCGGGTGGTTTTACGCCAAAGCATTCGGCAATAGTGGCGGTAAACTGCCGGAAGGGCCAGTTCTCGGCGTTTACAATAAAACGCTCGGCGGTAATATCGCCCTGCATCAGCAGGATCATACTTTGGGCCACATCCTCCACATCTACCAGTCCGCAACTGCCGCGGGTATAAAACTTCAATCCCTTACGTACCGTTTCAAAAATCTGCCCGCTGCCATCAGTACCCGCATTGGCGCCGATGATGACGGAAGGATTCACAATTACGGCATCCAGCCCTTCGGCTATGCCGCGCCATACCTCCATCTCGCTTTCCAGTTTCGAGATGGCGTATACGTTGTGCACCGGCGTATCTTCAATGTGGTTGTTTTCCGTAATCAGTTCGCCCGGCTTGGCCTGGCCTACGGCGGCAATGGAGCTTACATGCACCAGCCGGTAATTGTATTGTAAGCACAGATTTACCACGTTGGCGGTGCCCTGCACGTTGGTGGTAATCATCGGCTCCTTATCAGCCTGCCGGAACGATACCCAGGCGGCGCAGTGGTACACCTGCGTAACGCCAGCAAAGGCGTCTTCGAGGGCGAAAATGTCAAGCATATCCGCCTCCACCCATTCAATCAGGCTGGCATAAGGTTTCAAGAGGTCTGGTATTACCGAACTGCTGCGTTTGGTGCAACGGATATGCTCACCGCTCCGCGTGAGTTGCCGGGCCAGTTCTGCGCCTAAAAAGCCGGTAGCCCCGGTAACCAGTATCATGTGCCTAATATTTTGTGAAACAGCGCAAATTAATTGAAATTAAACAGATATTTGAACTTTTGTGCAAGTGGATTAGCGAATACTCATCATCTTCGTTAACACAAGTTGTCATTTCGACCGCAGGGAGAAATCTTCTGCTGCAGGATGGTCGCTCGAAGAAGATTTCTCCCTGCGGTCGAAATGACATTACTTTATTGTTGGTATTGTTGTAAGCGTTTATATGTCATTAGCGGACTTTTTTACACCAGTTGACCTGGAAAGAATAACACCCAGACAAGGTTTTAACGCCAGTCAGCTGGGGCGGAAAACAAAATTTTACACGGATGAATTTCCCGAACTGAACGAGCAGCTCATCAATATCGCGGTGATCGGCGTGATGGAAGACCGCCACGCCACCGGAAACCCCGGCTGCGGCCTGGGCCCTGATTACATCCGCGAAAAGTTTTACCAGCTGAACGAAGGCGGTTACCAAAGCAAGATTGCCGATCTGGGCAACATCCGCCAGGGCAACACGGTGGCCGATACCTACTTTGCCCTGCGCAGCGTGGTTACCGAACTGATGAAGCAGGAGATTGTACCCATTATCTTAGGCGGCGGGCAGGATTTAACCTACGCCCAGTACCTGGCCTACGAAGAACTGGAGCAGCGCGTGGATCTGGTGGTGGTAGATTCGCACTTTGACCTGGATGAGGATGAAGAATCGGATTTTACCGAAACCACTTCAACCTCTTACCTCAACAAAATATTCCTGCACGAGCCTAACTACCTGTTCAATTTCAGCAACCTGGGCTATCAAACCTATTTTGTAAGTCAGGACAGTTTGCGGGTGATGGAAAAACTGTTTTTTGATGTGCACCGCCTGGGCGAGGTTACCGGTAAAATGGGTGTAACGGAGCCCATTATCCGCAATGCCAATATGCTCAGCTTTGATGTAGGGGCTATCCGCTCGTCAGACGCGCAGGGTAATGCCAACGCTACGCCCAACGGTTTTTATGGTGAGGAAGCCTGCCAGATCTGCCGATACGCCGGATTTAATGATAAGCTGAGTTCCATCGGCTTCTACGAGTTTAACCCGGCTTATGATAACAACGGCCAAACCGCCATGCTGGTGGCCGAGATGATGTGGTATTTTGTAGATGGATATTATAACCGCAAGAGCGATTTTCCGCTCAATCCCAAATCGCAATACCTCATTTATAAAACCACCTTGCAGCATGACGATCATGAGATGGTATTTGTAAAAAGCCGTAAAACCGACCGCTGGTGGATGCAGGTGCCTTACCCCACAAACGGTTCGCTCAATGAGCGGTTTCATTTGGTACCCTGTTTGTACCAGGATTATGAAACGGCGGTAACCGGCGAGATGCCCGATTTGTGGTGGCGTACCTTTCAAAAATTGATATAACTATACGCTGTGCCCTGAAAATGCGTTTAGCGTAGATAAAAATTGTTCATGATAAACAAACTGATTTACGGCCTGCTGGCCCTGCTGCCTTTGGGCGCCGCCGCCCAAACCGGCGGCAGCTTTACCATTAAGGGCAAAGTAGGCAATTTAAACCCGCCGGCACGTGCCTACCTGTTTTATCAGCTGGGCGCTGATAAGGTGTTGGATTCGGCCACTATTACCAACGGTAACTTTGAAATTACCGGAAATATATTTAACCCGGTAAATGCCGGCATTGTGATTGACCATAAAGGTGTGGGTATGGCTAATCTGGCCACACAAAGTTCGGCTGCAGCCCAGCCGGATGCCCTGAGCCTGTATCTGGATAAAGGCACCATTCAGGTAACCAGCGTTACCGATTCGGTTAAAAAGGCAGAGATAACCGGCTCGTTAATTAATGATGATAATAAGCGGCTGATGACACAGCTGGCCGGGGTGACTGCAAGGGTGCAAAGCATTTACGCCGAAGCTAACGCTGCACCACAGGCTAAACAGCAGGAACCCGGTTTTCAAAGCGGTATGCAGGTTCGCTTTAAGGCATTGCAGGCCGAGCAGGAAGGCATCCTGAAAACGTTTGTGCGCAGTAACCCGAATAGTTATTTGAGTTTGCTGGCCCTGAGTTCGCTTGGCGGCCCCTCGGCTGATCCGGCCGTATTGGAGCCGCTGTTCAACTCATTATCCCAAAACCTGCGCGATTTAGACCAGGCCAGGCAGTTATATACCTCCATCCAGGCGCTGAAGGCCACAGCCATAGGTGTGCAGGCGCCCGATTTTACGCAGAACGATGTAAATGGCCTGCCGGTAAAGCTGTCCTCATTTAAAGGCAGATACGTGCTGATTGATTTTTGGGCTTCATGGTGCCCGCCCTGCCGCCAGGAGAACCCCAACGTGGTAAAGGCGTATACTAAATACAAAGGTAAAAAGTTCACGGTGTTAGGCGTATCCTTAGACCGGCCCGGCGCGAAGCAGGACTGGCTGAACGCCATTAAAGCCGACGGCCTGAACTGGACCCAGGTATCAGACCTGCAATACTGGAACAATGCTGCCGCTGCGCTGTACTTTGTGCGGAGCATCCCGCAAAACTTCTTAATCGACCCTAACGGTAAGATCATCGCCAAAAACCTGCGCGGGCAGGAGCTGGAGGATAAACTGGCCGAACTGCTGGGAAAGGGTTAAGCGTTTTTATAATAGTTTAAGGCTTTAGTTGGGGGGCCGATGCCCAGCAGTACCCGGTCATCAGATAGTTATTAATAGGTGTAATTGTAAAATAATATCTATTGGTTTAGTATTCTTTTTAGGCAGGGTTGATATAAATCCCTATTTTAGCGATACTTACACACACAAATACAATCTGCACTATGAAAAAAACGATGTTAACGCTGCTGGCCGCACTGCCGGCTTTGGTATTTGCCCAGGAAAAGTATACCATTAAAGGGAAGATTGGCACGGCTACGCCGCAAACTAAAGTGTTTTTAACTTACCGCAGGGATGGTAACAACGCAGCCGACTCGGCCAAAGTGCAAAACGGCAACTTTGCCTTTACCGGAACTGTGCCTGATATTACCACCGCCACGCTGGTGGTAGATTATAAAGGCGCCGGTTTAGGCCAACTGGACCGTAAGGCAAAGGCCGACGTATTATCCTTGTATCTGGTAAGCGGCGTAACCAATGTGGTAAGCGCCGATTCATTAGCTAAAGCCAAAGTAACGGGTACTGCGGTTAATGTGGATTACCAGGGCTATCAGGCTTACCTGAAACCGGCTAACGCCAAATATCAGGCGTTATTGGCTTCCTATACCAATACGCCAAAGGAGCAGCGCACCAAAGAGTTTGAAGATAATTTTGAAAAGCAGTATGATGCGCTGCAGTTAGAGCAGCAGAACAGTAACAAAGCCTACCTGCAATCTCATGCTAATTCGTATGTGAGTTTACAGGCGTTAAGCTCGGCAGGCGGCCCTTACCCTGAGTATAATGATATGCAGCCGCTATATAGCAAATTGTCGCCTGCGGTACAAAACACCAAAGCCGGTAAAGCCTATGCCGACCGTTTAAATAAGTGGAAACTGGTGGCGTTAGGTGCACAAGCCCCCGAATTTGCACAGGCCGATACCAATGGAAATGTAGTTGCACTCAAATCATTCAGAGGTAAATATGTGTTGGTGGATTTTTGGGCTTCCTGGTGCGGCCCTTGCCGCCAGGAGAACCCCAACGTGGTAAAGGCGTACAACCAGTACAAAGATCGCAATTTTACCGTATTGGGCGTATCATTAGACCGGCCAAACGATAAAGATAAATGGCTGAAAGCTATCCATAATGACAAGCTGACCTGGACCCACGTTTCTGACCTGAAGTTCTGGAACAACGAAGCCGCCCAGTTATACGGCGTGCAGGCCATCCCGCAAAATTACCTGCTGGACCCCAATGGCAAAATCATCGCCAAAAACATTCGCGGCGAAGAGCTGAACAGCAAACTGGCAGAACTGCTCAGCAAAAATGATAAGGTGAAGGCAGAGTAATTACTGCCTTAGTTATAAATTACGAAAGGCTGTTTCTCTTGAAACGGCCTTTCATATTTTTTGTCCCTCCCCTGGGAGGGCAGGGAGGGGTCTCTGCACTGTTGTTTGAATCCGGATTTACAGGATTAATGTTAATTAGTAGAATTGATTTTTAAGTTGTCATTCTGAGCGATAGCGAAGAACCTGTACACTTGGCTCTGCTACCGTACAGGTTCTTCGCTATCGCTCAGAATGACAAAGAAAAATTGTTAAATCAAATCAAATCCGATATCCTTCCTGAAATACTTACCATCATAATAAATGCGGCTGGCATCCAGGGTGGCCTGTTGCAGGGCGGTAAACAGGTCTTCCTGTAGTGAGGTGATGGCCAGCACCCGGCCGCCGGAGGTTTTTACCTCGTCGCCCTGCAGTGTAGTACCGGCATGGAAGGCGATAGAGCCGCGCACATTGTCCAGTCCGGTAACGGTGCGGTCTTTCAGGTATTCGCCGGGGTAACCGCCGGCCACGCACATTATGGTAGCTGCAGTTTTACCGGAGATGCGAAGCTCTCTTTCCTGCAGGTTGCCTTCGGCCACACCTAACAGCAGTTCTACCAGGTCGCTTTCAATGCGGGGCAGTACGCTTTCGGTTTCCGGGTCGCCCATGCGGCAGTTGTATTCAATCACCCAGGGCTCGCCGCCACAGTTCATCAGCCCGATAAAGATAAAACCCTTGTAAGGAATACCGTCCTGCTTCAAACCTTCAACGGTAGGGATCACCACCTGCTGCTCCACCTTCTGCATAAATCCAGCATCTGCAAATGGTACCGGCGAAACGGAGCCCATGCCGCCGGTGTTCAGGCCGGTATCGCCTTCGCCAATGCGCTTATAGTCTTTGGCTTCGGGTAGTATCTGGTAGCTGTTGCCGTCGGTAAGCACAAATACCGATAATTCGATGCCTTGCAGAAACTGTTCTACTACCACCTTGTTACCGGCTTCGCCAAATTTGGCTTCGGTAAGCATTTGTATCAGTTCCTGCTGGGCTTCCTGCAGGCTCAGGCAAATGAGTACGCCTTTACCGGCTGCCAGTCCGTCAGCTTTCAATACTACGGGCAGGCCGCAGGTGGCTAAGTATTCAAAGCCTTCCTGCAGGGTGTCGCGGGTAAAGGTGCGCGAAGCTGCGGTAGGAATATTATGCCGCTGCATAAACTGCTTGGAAAAATCCTTACTGCCCTCCAGTTGGGCGCCTTCGGCCTGCGGGCCAATCACCGGGATGCTTTTCAACTGCTCATCGGCTAAAAAGAAATCATGAATGCCTTTTACCAGCGGCTCTTCGGGGCCTACTACCACCAGTTGCACCTGATTAGCCAGTACAAACTGTTTAATGCCCTCAAAATCGGTAACCTTTAAATTTACGTTGGTGCCATACTGACCAGTACCTGCATTGCCGGGCGCAATGAACAACTGGCCGCACAACGCACTTTGCGACATTTTCCAGGCAAAGGCGCTTTCGCGGCCACCCGAACCGATGAGGAGGATATTCATGCGGGCAAAGATAGGGGAATAGATGCAAGAGCCAAGAAACAAGAATCAAGAGCCAGGATTTTATACGTGCTATAAATGAAAAACTTTACTTGGTATAGGATTACGTATGAGCAAAAGCCAAAGTCTTGGCTCTTGTTTCTTGGCTCTTGCCTCTAAAACTTGTACCTTTACCTGTCATAATGGCTTTAGGCTGCCATTGGCGTAATAATTGAAATAAGTGCGGTAAGCAAAATAGAATATGTTAGGATTTATCAGTAAGCTTTTTGGAAGTAAATCGGAGCGGGATGTAAAAAGCATCCAGCCGCTGGTAGAAAAAATAAAAGGCGAATTTGCAAAGCTCGAAGGCATCAGCAATGATGAATTGCGGGTTAAAACCATTGATTTTAAGGAGCGCATTCAGCAGGGACTGGCTGAAATTGACGAAAATATACGTGCGGCCAAAGAAGAGGCCGAGCATCCCGAACTGGATGTGAACGAAAAGACCGAGTTGTACGCACGGGTAGATAAGCTGCAGAAAGACCGCGACAAGGAACTGGAAGTGATCCTGATGGCTATCCTGCCTGAAGCCTTTGCGGTGGTAAAGGAAACGGCCCGCCGTTTTGCCGGTAACAAAACCATTGAGGTAACCGCTACCGAGTTTGACCGTATGCTGGCCCAGTTTAAACCCAACATTCAAATTCAGGGCAATAAAGCTATACACCATAACACCTGGAAGGCCGCCGGTACCGATGTAACCTGGGATATGGTGCACTATGATGTGCAGCTATATGGCGGTATCGTACTGCATTCGGGTAAAATTGCCGAGATGGCTACAGGTGAAGGTAAAACATTAGTGGCTACCTTACCGGCTTACCTTAATGCTTTGGCCGGCCAGGGCGTACATATTGTAACGGTGAATGATTACCTGGCCCGCCGGGATTCCGAGTGGATGGGGCCGCTGTATGAGTTCCACGGCATGTCGGTAGATTGTATTGACCGCCACGAGCCGAATACGCCATCGCGCCGCAACGCTTACCTGGCCGATATTACTTTCGGTACCAATAACGAATTTGGCTTTGATTACCTGCGCGACAACATGTCGGGCGATATTGCCAGCCTGGTGCAGCGCAAACACCACTTTGCCATGGTGGATGAGGTGGATTCGGTACTGGTGGATGATGCCCGTACACCGCTGATCATTTCCGGCCCGGTGCCGCGTGGCGATGAGCACGAGTTTTATATGCTGAAACCACGCATTGAGCGTTTGGTAAAAACGCAGCGCGATTTTATTACCAATGTACTGAACGAAGCCAAAAAGCAGATCAACGATGGCAAGACCGGTACGGATGAAGGTGGTTTGGCCTTATTGCGTGCCCACCGTGGCCTGCCAAAAAACAAGCCGCTGATTAAATACCTGAGCGAAGGCGGCAACCGGCAGTTATTGCTGAAAACAGAAAACTACTATTTACAGGACCAAGGCAAGGAAATGCCAAAGGTAGATGCCGACCTGTATTTTGTTATCGACGAAAAAAATAATTCGGTTGAACTGACCGAAAAGGGTATTGAGCTGATTACCGCTTCGGGCGAAGATCAGCACTTCTTTGTGATGCCGGATGTAGGCAGCGAGATTGCCGAGATTGAAAAATCAAGCCTGGGCGCCGAAGAAAAGGTAGCGAAGAAAGATGAGCTGATGCGCGATTTCTCCATCAAATCGGAGCGTATCCATTCGGTAAATCAGTTATTGAAGGCTTATACCTTGTTTGAGCGTGATACCGAATATATTCTGGACGAGGGAAAGGTAAAGATTGTGGACGAGCAAACCGGCCGTGTGCTGGATGGCCGCCGCTATTCTGATGGCCTGCACCAGGCGATTGAGGCTAAGGAAAATGTGAAGGTGGAAGATGCCACCCAAACCTTTGCCACCATTACGCTGCAAAACTACTTCCGTATGTATCATAAACTGTGTGGTATGACGGGTACAGCCATTACCGAAGCCGGTGAGTTCTGGCAGATATACAAGCTGGATGTAGTAGAAATACCATCCAACAAAAGTATAGACCGTGATGACCGCCAGGATTTTGTGTACCGCACCACCCGCGAAAAATATAATGCCGTGGCCGATGAGATTGTGGCCTTAACCCAGGCCGGTCGCCCGGTGTTAGTGGGTACAACTTCCGTTGAAATTTCGGAGTTATTGAGCCGTATGCTAAAGCTGCGCGGCATCAAGCATAATGTACTGAATGCCAAAATGCACCAGAAGGAGGCCGATGTGGTAGCCGAAGCCGGTAAGGCAGGCACCGTAACCATTGCCACCAACATGGCCGGCCGTGGTACGGATATTAAGTTAGGCCCGGGCGTAAAGGAGGCAGGCGGTTTAGCCATTGTAGGTACAGAGCGCCACGAGTCGCGCCGGGTTGACCGCCAGTTGCGTGGCCGTGCCGGTCGTCAGGGCGATCCGGGGTCTTCCCAGTTCTTTGTATCGCTGGAGGACGGACTGATGCGTTTGTTTGGTTCAGAACGTATTGCCAACATGATGGTGCGCATGGGTATCGAGGAAGGTGAAGTGATTCAGCACTCCATGATTACCAAATCCATCGAGCGTGCGCAAAAGAAGGTAGAGGAAAATAACTTCGGTATACGCAAACGCCTGCTGGAGTATGATGATGTGATGAACTCGCAGCGTACGGTAGTTTATGCCAAGCGCAAAAACGCCCTTTTTGGTGACCGTTTGGATGTAGACCTGAACAATACCATATTTGATGTGGTAGAAGATGTGGTTAACGAGTTTAAGGATGCCAATAATTTTGAGGGATTTGAACTGGAAGTTATCCGCCTGTTTGCGGTAGAGATTGAAACCACGCCTGAAGAGTTTGCCGCCTGGAATGCGGCACAGCTTACCGACGCTACTTTTCACACCGTAATTGATTTCTATCACCGTAAGCAGGAAGCCATTGCCGAGCAGGCTTTCCCGGTATTGAAGGAAATGTTTGATACCGGCGTAGCTGCAGGGCAGGCCGTAATGGTGCCGTTTACTGATGGCGTACACATGATGCACGTGCCTGTACCTTTGGATAAAGCTGTAGCTAATGGCGGGTTAGAAGTATTTAAATCCTTTGAGAAAAGTGTAACCCTTACGCTGATTGACGAAGCCTGGAAAGAGCACCTGCGCGAAATGGATGAGCTGAAGCAATCCGTTCAGAATGCCGTTTACGAGCAGAAGGACCCTTTGCTGGTTTACAAGTTTGAGGCTTTTGAACTGTTCCGCCAGATGCTGGCCAATGTGAACAAGGAGCTGGTAGCGTTCTTATTCAGAGGTGGAATACCCGTACAGCAAGAGCAGCCGGTAGAAGTACAGCAGGCAAGGCCGTCAAGGCCGAACCCTGATGCACGTAAGATAAAAGCTTCGAAACCGGAACTGGTACACGAAAGCAACGGTGTACCCATAGAGGATTTAGATGAATTACGTAAGCCGGAGCCGGTAAGGGCCGAACAAAAAATCGGCAGGAATGATCCCTGCCCGTGCGGAAGCGGCAAAAAGTTCAAGAATTGCCACGGGGCGTAATTGATATTACATTAAATCACTTAACGTCATTGCGAGGTACGAAGCAATCCTCTACTTACAGCGCAGCCTTTTATAGCTGATTTGCATATTAGGGATTGCTTCGTACCTCGCAATGACGTGTTAAATAATTACATTACGTGACAAAGCAAGCAGTACTCATTTATAAAACACTAAGTTTAATAAGCGGATGCTGCTTTTTTGTGTTTATTTTCGCTGCGCCGGCCACTGCCCAAACCCGCGGCCGGTTAGAAATTGTAAAGGATAGCCGTATTGATACCTTAATTGCCCGGCGTTATGCGCCCAGGAAAGGAGGAGCAACAGGTAACGGATATTCGTCTTTTGGTTACCGGGTACAGTTCTTTACCGGTTCCAGCCGGCGCGATGCTTTCCGGGCGCAAACCCAGTTTCAGGAGCAGTATCCTGATATCCGCACCTATATCAGCTATCGCGAACCTAATTTTAAAGTAAAAGCGGGTGATTTTCGTACCCGTTTAGAAGCAACTAAACTGATACAGCAGTTACGTCCGCAGTTTAGCATGCTGTTTATTTTATCCGAGCGCATCAACACGCCGCTTAACATTGCCCCTACCACCAATGATTAAAGAGAAGATACAGGCTTTGGCCCGGCAGATTTATACCGGTGTGGTAAGCACCCGCCGCCACCTGCATATGCACCCTGAGTTGTCGTTTCACGAAGCAGCTACTTCGGCCTATGTGGCTGCCCGGCTGGATGAACTGGATATTCCCTATACCCGCATGGCGGATAACGGATTGGTAGGCTTAATTAAGGGACATAAACCCTCAGACCAGGTAGTGGCCCTGCGGGCAGATATGGATGCTTTACCCATCACTGAGGCTAATGAGGTAGGCTATAAATCTCAAAATCCTGGTGTAATGCACGCCTGCGGACACGATGCGCATACTTCTTCGCTATTAGGCACAGCTAAGATACTGACGGAACTAAAGGATGATTTTGGCGGCACCATAAAACTGATATTTCAGCCGGCGGAGGAAAAACTGCCCGGCGGCGCAAGTTTGATGATTGCCGAAGGCGTACTGGATAACCCCAAGCCGCAGGCAGTGATCGGGCAGCACGTAATGCCGCTCATTGACGCCGGCAAGGTAGGTTTCCGGGCCGGTAAGTATATGGCCTCTACCGACGAATTGTATGTAACCGTACATGGCAAGGGCGGCCACGGTGCACAGCCGCAGCAAAATGTAGATCCGGTGATTATCACGGCCCATATCCTCACCGCTTTGCAGCAGGTGGTAAGCCGCTTTGCTGATCCTAAAAGCCCGTCGGTACTATCCTTTGGTAAGGTGATTGCTAACGGCGCTACCAATGTGATTCCCAATGAAGTGTATCTGGAAGGTACCTTCCGTACGATGGATGAAAAATGGCGTGAGGAAGCGCACCGCCGCATGAAAAAGATGGCCGAAGGCATTGCCGAAAGTATGGGAGGACGGTGCGAATTTAATATCATGAAAGGGTATCCCTTCCTGGTGAATGAAGAAAAGCTAACTGCCGCCACCCGCAGCCATGCCGAGGATTACTTAGGCAAAGAGAATGTGCTGGATTTAGACATCTGGATGGCCGCCGAAGATTTTGCCTATTACTCGCAGGTAGCCGATAGCTGCTTTTACCGCCTGGGCACCCGCAACGAGAGCCGGGGCATTACTTCATCCGTACACACCCCAACCTTTGATATTGAGGAAAACGCACTGGAAGTAAGTACCGGACTGATGGCTTACCTGGCCGTTAAACAGTTAGGAAACTGATTGAATTAAAGTCGTTTCCAGGTATATATAGTATAAATACTTAGATTTGATTATGGAATTGAAGTTGAAAAACGTTCAGAAAAAACATTTGGCACTTATTTCAGAGCTGGCAAAGACGTTAAAGATTGAAGTGGAGCAAGCTGTTGATGATAATTCCTACAATCCTGACTTTGTGCAAAAAATATTAAAAGGAGATCAGGATTTAAAAGAAGGAAAAGGTGTCAAAGTAGATGTTAAAAATTTATGGAAGTAATATTTCTTCCTGAAGCGATTGATGATCTTCATTACTGGCAGCAGATTGGAAATAAGCAAATTCAAAATAAGATAGAACAACTACTCATTGCTATTCAAGCCAATCCGTTTCAGGGCATTGGCAAACCAGAAGCGTTAAAGTATAAGTTAGCCGGTAAATGGTCGAGAAGAATTAACGGTGAACATCGAATTGTTTATGATGTAAAGGATGACCAAATCAATGTTTACTCATTGAAAGGGCATTATTAAGCAATTCATAAAAGCTAAAAAAGCGTTAGCCCGAATGGAACTAACGCTTTTTTAGCTTTAAAATATTATTAACGGCCCTTATTCCTTCTCCATCTGCTCAATCACCGCCTGGGTAACACCAGTGAAAGAGAAACCCCCATCATGGAACAGGTTCTGCATGGTTACCATTTTGGTGAGATCAGAGAATAGTGTTACGCAGTAATCCGCACACTGGTCGGCGCTGGCATTGCCCAGCGGACTCATCTTCTCGGCATAATTGATAAAACCGTCGAAACCTTTTACGCCCGAACCAGCCGTAGTGCGGGTGGGAGATTGGGAAACGGTGTTGATACGTACCTTCTTCTCGGTACCATAGTAATAACCAAAGTTGCGGGCAATACTTTCCAGCATCGCTTTGTTGTCGGCCATATCATTGTAATCAGGGAATACGCGTTGGGCGGCAATGTAAGTTAAAGCCACTACCGAACCCCATTCGCTGATGGCATCCTGTTTTAAGGCTACCTGCAAAACGCGGTGCAGGCTTAAGGCCGAGATATCCATACCCTTATGGGTGAAATCATAATTATTCTCCGGGTAGCGGTTGTTCTTGCGCACGTTCAGGCTCATGCCGATGGAGTGCAGTACAAAATCAACCTTGCCGCCAAAATGCTCCTGGGCTTTGGTGAACAGGTTTTCAATATCGGCAGTTACAGTTACGTCGGCAGGAACTACCGGTGCGTTAATTTCTTCGGCCAGTTGGTTGATGGCACCCATGCGCAGGGCGATAGGGGCATTGGTGAGTACAATTTCTGCGCCTTCCTCGTGGCAGCGCTGTGCTGTTTTCCAGGCAATTGACTTTTCGTCAAGTGCACCAAATATAATTCCTTTTTTACCTTTTAGTAAGTTGTAAGCCATTGTATTGAATGATGTTTTCGAGTGGGTAAAGGTATCAATATTTATGAGTATGTAAATAATGCAGTGAATGCATAATTTATCCTTTCAACAACTCCTTTGCATTCTTCAATGCACTTTCGCCCGGGTTATCGCCGCTCAGCATTTTGGCAATTTCGGTGATACGCTCCTGTTTGTTGAGATGTTTCATGCGGGTGGCGGTAGCTGTACCTTCATTATCTTTATACACAAAGTAATGGCTGCTGCCTTTGCTGGCAATTTGCGGCAGGTGGGTAATGGTGATCACCTGCAGGTTACCGGCCAAACGTTCCATAATCTGGCCTACCTTGTTAGCTACCTCGCCGGAAACGCCTGTATCAATCTCATCAAAAATAATGGTAGGCAAAGCTGTGTATCGGGCAATGATGGATTTGATGCTTAACATCAGCCGCGAAAGCTCACCGCCGGAAGCTACCTTGCTCATCTCGGACAAGGAATGTCCTTTATTGGCGGTAAAGAGAAATTTGATCTGATCAGTGCCGGTCTTGGTCAGTTCATTTTGGGCTGTGGGCTGCTGTTCCACTTTCAGGATAGCGTTGCCCATGCCCATTTCACCCAGTGTTTCCATTACCTGGCGCTCAATTTCAGGAATAGCTTGGGTGCGGTTGGTTGATAACTGCCCGGCCAGCTTTTCCAGTTCTTCCTTCTGCAATTCTATCTGCTCACGTAACTGCTCGATTTCCTCACCGCCTGATTCTACCTGCTGTAGTTTGTTGGACAGATCATCCTGTATGGCCAGCAGCTCGGTATTGCTGCTTACCCGGTGCTTTTTCTGTAAATTATAAATTAAGGTAAGGCGGGTGTTAATCTCGTAGGCACGCTCCTCGTTCATCAAGGTGCGGTCTTCCAACTGCTCTACCTCGGCGGCAATATCGCGCAGCTCAATTATGGTACTGTTCAGGCGCTGGTACAGGTCGGCAATCTCGGTGCTGAATTTTTCCAGCGAGGCCAGCTGGTGCCCGGCTTCGCGCAACTGTAGTATGGCCGAAGTTTCACCTTCCTGCATCAGGTAATGGGCGCCGCTCAGGCTGCGTTTGATTTCCTCGGCATTATTAAGGGCAAACAATTCCTGCTCCATCGGCTCCTGCTCATCGGGCAGCAGGTTTACCTTTTCCAGTTCATCAAACTGAAACTGGTAAAAATCCAGGTCGGCCTTAGCCTTTTCATTTTCATCTATCAGTTGCTGCAGGCGGCTCACGCTTTTACGGTACGCCCGGAACTTTCCCTGGTAATCGCTTAATAAGTCGGCATGTTTAGCGGCAGCATCCACCACCAGCAACTGAAATTCGGGGTCGTTGATTTCTAAGGTAGCGTGCTGCGAATGAATATCAATCAGCTTTTCGCCCAGTTGCTTCATAATGGCCAGGCTTACCGGCGTATCATTCACAAAGGCGCGTGAGCGGCCATCAGCCGAAATTTCGCGGCGAAGTACCGTTTCCGGCTCATAGTCCAGGTCGTTGTCCTCAAAAAAAGATTTGAGGTGAAATCCGGAGATTTTAAACAAGCCCTCAATTACACATTTTTTTTGCTGATTGAAGAAGTAACGGCTCTCGGCCCGCTGACCCAATATCAGCGAAAGCGCACCCAGAATAATGGATTTACCGGCCCCTGTTTCACCGGTCAGAATGTTCAATCCGCCATCGAAACTGATGTCCAGATTGTCAATCAATGCGTAATTATTTATGGTAAGCTGATGCAGCATAAAAAGTATCCCCTTGCTTAGGGGATACTAAATTACAAATAATGCGCCTGATTTGTTAGAGAAAGGGATGTCGGAATTTTTGTCAGGCAGCTATTGCAAATCTGTCAATTACTGATTTTCAGTGGGTTCTTTTGGCTCCGGTTGCTCTGCTGGTTCCGGTTGTTCAAGCTTTTCCGTCTTGTTTAAATTTTTCTCTATACGGTTCAAATCCCTTTGTTGGCGGTCAAGATCCAATTGCATCCGGTCAAAGTTCTTATTCATGTTAGTGCGCATATTTTCAGTCCACTCCCGCATGTGTTTCTTATATTCGGGAGATTGCGTATAGGCACTAATTTTATCACCGGTTTCTTTCAACAGTTCCTGCTGGCGTTTAAACTCAGGGCTGTTTTGCCATTTGCTCATCTGCTCGCCATACCGTTTCAGCTGTGCCTGCACTTCTTTCATCCTCGGGTTATGGTAGGCTTTACCCATGCTGTCGCCTAATGCCTGTAAACGCTTTTGGGCGGCTTTGTATTCAGGGGCCTCATACACCTTTTTCATGTCCTCGCCCATTGTTTTCATTGCGTCCTGCTGCTGCTGAACATCAGCCGGAGTTTTTCTTTTCATTTCATCCTGATAGGCTCTGTACTTGGGATCATCGCTTTTATAATTAAAGTCGTGGTCCAATGGCAGGTTATATTTCTTTCTTAATTCTGCATCCAGTTTTTTAAACTCATTGCTGCTGTAATAAGCGCCTATCTTGCTGCCTGCTATGCCCATCTTTGTGCTTAGTTCCTGCATTTTAGGGCTGTTGCCCCACTTGGTGCCAAATTCCTCACCGGCTTTGCTCATTTCATCAGTTAGCCTCGATATATTTTTATTGTTGTATAAAGCTTGCGTTTGCTGGCCGTTAGCTGCCAGTTCTTCCTGTAACTTTAAAAATTTTGGATTACTGTAATGCTTCGATAGCGCTAAAGACTGCTTCTGCAAGTCGGCCATTAACTGTTTCATTTTAGGGTCAAAAATATCCTGCGCCTCACCGTCAATGCTGCTGGTAACCGCACTGCGGTTACGCCCGGTTGCCTTTGCCGAATTTGTTTTGTGCGGCGAGGTGCTTCTGTTTGTGAGTCTGCCCTTGTCAGGTACAGTGTCTGCGGCTGCGGCAAACAGTTTCTCAAATACCGGTTTAATATTGCGGATGGATACTTTTCCCTGTGCAATCTGAGGTTGCAATAAAGTAGCCAGGCCAATACCGGCGGCCAATAACAACATAGCCAGCAAGGTTGGCTTTAGGTTTAAATGGTGGTTTTGTGTTTTCATGATACGTTGTATGCGGTTTAAAAGGTGATATTTTTGTCCGGTAGCAGCCATAGCCAAAGCAGGCTGCATTGCCGACCGGCGTTGCGATTCCAGCTTATACAGTGCCTGCGCATAAAGCAGGGGCTGGCCGGTAGCGGCCACTACCAGGTCATCACAGCTGTTTTCGCGTTCCTCATCCAGCTCGCGGCCAAGCAGGTGTACAAAGGGGTTGAAGAACAGCAGCAGGGTAATCAATTGCTGTAACAGGTTCCAGGCAAAATCATTACGGCTGATGTGGGCCAGCTCGTGCAGCAGTATAGTTTCCGCCTCTTCGGTAGAAAGGCTGGTGCTCAATGTAACCGGCAGCAATAAAATGGGTTTCAGATAACCCACTACGCAAGGCACATCAATAATATGACTGAACATGACTTTTACCGGGCGTTTCAAATTAAAGTATTTACTTAGCTGGTTTACCTGCTGCTGAAATGGCGTGGAGGGTATACCTGAGCGTTTGAGCCGCCGCATACTGTACCAGGCATAAAACAATCGCAGGCCGTTTATTAAAAAACCGCCGGCATATATAGCCGTAAGGTATGGCATATATATGTTCAGGTCGAATTCATAGCGGCTTGCTGCAGGCAAAGGCCGTAGTGGGTTATATAATGGCAGCAAATCATTGATGTGCACCGGGGCGAAGGTTGTTCTTGGTAAAAAGCGGTAGGTATTTACCTGGTTCCAGAGCGTAGCGGCAAACCATACAAACATGCACAGCAAACCTGTAGTGCCCAGCTGGTACCTGCCGCGCGGACTTGTGGCAGGCAGGCATAATAAGTAAAGGCGTATTAAGCTGTAAATAATTAAGCCCTGCCATAAAGAATGGATAATAGCAATACCAAAAATGTGGCTTGTTGAATACCATAGAGTTTCCATTGTTCTACTTTTTAAGGGTGTTGAATTGATTGAGGTAAGCTTTAATGGCTTCAATCTCCTCGCCAGAAGCTTTGTGGTTACCTAACGCCTGCATTACCAGATTGGCAGTGGAGCCCTGAAACACGGTAGACAGCATTTTATCCAGTGCTGTTTGCTGTGCCTGCTGCTGGCTTACGTTGGCTGTATAGATGTGGGTTTTGGCAGAAGCATCGCGGTCCACCAGCCCTTTTTCAAACATAATCTGCATGAGTTTAAGCGTAGTGGTATAACCGGCATCTTTGGTCTTGGTTAATTCCTCATGTACCTCGCGCACGGTGGCCGGTTGCTTATCCCAAAGTACCTGTAATATTTCCAGCTCACTGTCAGTATATTTCATCTTGTACGAATTGTTTCGTACAAATATCTACGATGCTTTTCGTATATGCAAATAATTATTTAAATTTTTATTTAAGCTGTCATTTCGACCGCAGGGAGAAATCTTCTTCAGGTGACCATTCTACGGCAGAAGATTGCTCCCTGCGGTCGGAATGATGTATTGAGAAAGATATTGAAGAGCAAAATTGACGGGGCGCTTTTCAAACAGGTATAAGATAGTATAGCAGCCGCATCAATTCGTTTGCAAAGTCTGGTACTTATTGCCATTGGCAGGATCGGCACGGAGCAGGAGGTTGGCTGCCTGTTGTTTCTCCTGCGGATCGGCATTGCTGAAGATAGAAACCAGTTCATCGCGTTTAGCTGAAAAAAACAGCGTAGGCAGCATGGCCCCAACCCGGGTACGGTCTAACTGCGTAAGTACGGGTAATGCAGCAGCTATAGCCCGCCTGCCTTTGGCGGCGTTATCGGCCATTACATCCAGTCCGTTGCGATGGTAATCATACAAAAAACTGCGCAACGGCACGTAAGTTTTGTTAGACAGGTTTTCAGACAGCCAGTAGCGGTTAAGGGTATTATCAAACGCCTTCCAGCCTTTATAAGAGGAAGATTGTGCATTGGTTACCACATTTTGCGCACTGGCAAAATAAGGCGTGCCGCCATACCGGGCAAAGCTGTCGTAATCAAAGCCTAATATAATATAGGCGTAATAAGCCATTACCGAGCTTAAATTGCTCCTGAAGGTTTGGTCGTTATAATCAATGGTTTGCCCTTCGGTATAAGTAAAATCAAAATCACGGTCGTTAATATTCAACAGGGTGGTATTGTAAGATGAATTATACACAGGCCTTGATGATTGTACCTGCAGCTCGCCGCTAAAATTGCTGCCGCCATCCCAGGCGGTAATATTCAGTACAAAGTTGCCCTCTATCTTTTCTTCAGGCTTAATCGCATCGGCCGACCACTTGCGGCCATTCAAAAAATCGCGCATCGCGTTTTCCAGCGCCTGAAAGATGCGCCGGTTGGCGGTTTGCAGCTTGGGCGATAATACCTGTACACGGGCATTCAGGTCTTGTGCGTGCAGCAAACCGGCAATGCAGAGCAGGCTTAAGAAGATAGTCAGTTTTTTCATGCAGGCAGCAGTTCAATTATCTTACGGCAAATATCACGGGCAACTTCAGTTTTTGCTTTCAGTTCGAAACTGGTCTTGTGCAGTGAGCGGTCAATCAGGGTTACTTTATTGGTATCCGTTTTAAAGCCGGCGCCAGCATCGTTCAGCGAGTTCAGTACAATTAAGTCCAGATTTTTTTGCTGCAATTTCTCTGCAGCGTACTGTTCTTCGTTATGCGTTTCCAGCGCAAAGCCCACCAGTAACTGGCGGGCACTTTTTTGCTGCCCCAGCTTTTTTAAAATATCCGTAGTTTTTTTCAGTTCAATGTTCAGGCTGCTGTCCTGCTTCTTTATTTTTTGCGAATGGGGTTCAACGGGTGTATAATCGGCCACTGCGGCGCTCATTATACAAATATCCGAATCTGGAAACGCCTCTTCACAGGCCTGCAGCATTTCAGCTGCCGAAGTTACGTTGATAACCTTTGCCTGCAGGTTCGCCTTTTGTGCGGTAGGGCCGCTAATTAACGTAACTGCCGCCCCCAGCTTTATCATCTCATCTGCAATGGCAAATCCCATCTTGCCTGAAGAATGGTTGCTGATAAACCGTACAGGATCAATCGCCTCATAAGTAGGGCCGGCAGTAACCAATACCTTGCGGCCGGCCAGTGGCAGCTGCTGAGTTAGTTGCCGGCTAATGAAAGTTATAATTTCCTCCGGTTCTGCCATACGGCCTTCGCCATGCAGGCCGCTGGCCAGTTCACCGCTTCCCGGCGGTATTAGCATGTTGCCGTAGGTAATCAGTTTATTAATATTATTTTGTGTAGCCTGGTGCTTCCACATGTCTAAATCCATTGCCGGGGCAAAGTATACCGGGCACTTGGCCGAGAGGTAAACTGCGCTCAATAAATTATCACATAGCCCATTTGCCAGTTTACCCAGCGTATTGGCGCTGATAGGGGCGATAAGCAGCAAGTCGGCCCAGAGGCCCATCTCCACATGGTTATTCCATTCACCGGTATCTGGTGTAAAATAATTTACCAGCACCGGCTTTTTAGATAATGTAGCCAGGGTAAGCGGGGTGATAAATTGCGTGGCATCAGGTGTCATTACCACCTGTACTTCGGCCCCGGCTTTAATCAGCAGGCGTGTTAATACAGCCGCTTTGTAAGCCGCAATACTGCCGCATACCCCCAACACTATCTTTTTACCTGTTAACATGTACCAAAGTCAAAAATCAAAAGTAGAAATTCAAAAAGGGATTATATGCAAAAGGCGCCGAAAATCATTCTCGGCGCCTTTTAGCTTTTGTATTTTACAACCTTTGTTATTGATCTTGTTGCTCTTTGGCAGGGTTACGGTAGTATACTTTGCCATCTACAAACTCAGCAATAGATACCAACGAGGGCTTTGGTAATTTTTCGTAATGCTTAGAAATTTCTATCTGCTCGCGGTTTTCAAAAACCTCTTCCAGATTATCATTTGAAGAAGCAAATTCTGACAATTTCTGGTGCAGCTCTTCTTTCAGGTTGTTTGATAACTGATTGGCGCGCTTGCTCATAATTACAATTGACTCATAAATGTTGTCAGTTGTAACATCAAGTTCGCGTAAGTCGCGGGTTACGGTACTGCCTGCTACAATTGAGGGTTTATTATTACTCATATCTTTATTACGTTACGGTATTAACTATTGTGGTGGAATCCTTCTGTTATCGTCAACCTGTACGGCCGACTGTGTTGTTTTAATTTTTTCAGTAGTGTCTTGCTTGGCCAGTTCCTTTGCTTCTTTTTTAGGGTTGGTAGCCAAAGCAGCCAGGTCGCGTTTGGCGCGAATGATGCCTGTAGTACTGTACTTTTTGTATTGCTGTACATCGCGCAGGTAACTGCTGTTTGAATAATTGTCATTAAACTGGTCTGCCATAGCTATTACCTGCTGGTAACGTTCCTCCTGGCGGCTTTCAAAACTAACACGGGCATACTGATATTGCGATACAATGCTTAAATACTCTAACTCTTCAGCATATTTGGTATCAGGATAATCCCGCAATACATTGCCCATCGCAATCACGGCTGATTTGTAATCGCCGATGGTATAATATAACTTGGCATTACTATAAGCTTTTTCCTCCAAACGGTCGCGCAGGTTTTGTATCAGTTTATTACCTTCGGTTACGCGTTCGCTTTTAGGGTATAAATTAATAAATAACTGCAATGCATCAACTGCCTTTTGGGTGTTCGACTGATCGAGCGAGAAGTTAGGGGCATCCAGGTAATAGCAGTAAGCCGTCATAAACCGGCATTCCTCAGCACGCGGGCTGGTTGGGTAGGTTTCAGCAAACTGTTTAAAGTGATAACTGGCCGAGGTGTAATCTTTCAGCTTGTAGTTGGTATACGCATAATAATAGAACAAATCCTCGGCGCCGCTCTGGCCACGGTAATGCGGGGCCAGGTTTTCGAAAAGGTCTAATGCCTTGGCATAATCCTTCCTGTTATATAAGCGTACCGCTTCCTGGTATTTTTTAGGATTGTTGTTACTGGCCTTTAATTTTTCAAAGCTGCTTTTGCAACTGGCTATAATAGTAAAGAGTGCAATAAATATACCTGCAATTAATGCGTATTGCTTTTTAAACATCCTGCAAAGATAGTTGAATAATATAAATCAGTCAATTAATAATTATTAGCTAAAAATAATGGTATCGTCACAATGCCCGGTATAATCCCCCTGAATTTAACACTATTTAACCAAACGATAGCTTGCTATGCTGTTAGTGTAATTTTTTGTGCCTGTAAAAGAGCGGGTTGAGTTATAACTGCCTGTAATTTGTTCAGCAGCATTTGCAGGAGCAAATAACATTCCTACCTTTGCAGCCCGCAAACAAAGTAGCGGAGTTCTTTAAAAACAAGCTAAACAAATATTTTCCAAAACTATTTTGGAAAGTGTAAGAAAAAGAATACTTTTGCACACCCAAATAAAACAGGGTTGTTCATTAGTTAGATAGCTTAAAAGCAAAGGCAAAAAGGCACTAAAATACGCTCTGAAAATATTTAAAAATAAATTTGGAGAAAGTGCAAAAGTAACCTACCTTTGCACTCGCAAAAACGCTGAAGCAAAAAGTTAAAAGCGGAAGTAGCGAAAAAGATATTCAGCGACTGAATATTTAAAAACGAAACGATCGGTCACGCAGAGTGAAAGGTATATAGGAGCTGAACCGTGAGGGGGAGGCGAGGAAGTTCTTTTAAAGGAAGAGAAGATCATGCGAAGGAAGGCGAGGGCCGGAATGCGGGTTGGGCAACCATCTGCAGGAAGGCTGGAGCTGAGAGTAGCATAGAAGACAAGCAAGCAAGCAAGCAAGCATCCCGGTAGAGAGAAGGAAGAAAGATAAGAGAGTCAATTCCGGAGGGGTAGGATTGGAGAGGGCTGAGGCAATAAAAGCGATAGTTATTTATTGATTAGTTTAAAGATTCTATTTTGAGTAATAGGGTCAGAGCAATCAGACAAACCAAGTAATTTTACAATGGAGAGTTTGATCCTGGCTCAGGATGAACGCTAGCGGCAGGCCTAATACATGCAAGTCGGACGGGATTGGGACTTCGGTTCCATGAGAGTGGCGCACGGGTGCGTAACACGTATGTAACCTACCTTCATCAGGGGGATAGCCTCTCGAAAGAGAGATTAACACCGCATAACATCATGGAATAGCATTATTTTATGATCAAATATTTATAGGATGAAGATGGGCATGCGGGACATTAGCTAGTTGGCGGGGTAACGGCCCACCAAGGCGACGATGTCTAGGGGATCTGAGAGGATGGCCCCCCACACTGGTACTGAGACACGGACCAGACTCCTACGGGAGGCAGCAGTAAGGAATATTGGTCAATGGGCGCAAGCCTGAACCAGCCATGCCGCGTGCAGGAAGACGGCCCTACGGGTTGTAAACTGCTTTTGCGCCGGAATAAACCCCTTTACGAGTAGAGGGCTGAATGTACGGCGAGAATAAGGATCGGCTAACTCCGTGCCAGCAGCCGCGGTAATACGGAGGATCCAAGCGTTATCCGGATTTATTGGGTTTAAAGGGTGCGTAGGCGGCCTGTTAAGTCAGGGGTGAAAGCCGGCAGCTCAACTGCCGAAGTGCCTTTGATACTGACGGGCTTGAATGCAGCTGAAGTGGGCGGAATGTGACAAGTAGCGGTGAAATGCATAGAGATGTCACAGAACACCGATTGCGAAGGCAGCTCACTAAAGTGCGATTGACGCTGAGGCACGAAAGCGTGGGGATCAAACAGGATTAGATACCCTGGTAGTCCACGCCCTAAACGATGAACACTCGATGTTGGCGATATACGGTCAGCGTCTAAGCGAAAGCGTTAAGTGTTCCACCTGGGGAGTACGCCCGCAAGGGTGAAACTCAAAGGAATTGACGGGGGCCCGCACAAGCGGAGGAGCATGTGGTTTAATTCGATGATACGCGAGGAACCTTACCCGGGCTTGAAAGTTAGCGAATGGGGCAGAGACGTCCCAGTCCCTTCGGGGACGCGAAACTAGGTGCTGCATGGCTGTCGTCAGCTCGTGCCGTGAGGTGTTGGGTTAAGTCCCGCAACGAGCGCAACCCCTGTGAATAGTTGCCAGCACGTAAAGGTGGGGACTCTATTCAGACTGCCTGTGCAAACAGAGAGGAAGGAGGGGACGACGTCAAGTCATCATGGCCCTTACGTCCGGGGCTACACACGTGCTACAATGGAGGGTACAGCGGGCAGCTACCTGGCAACAGGATGCCAATCTCGTAAAGCCCTTCACAGTTCGGATCGGGGTCTGCAACTCGACCCCGTGAAGTTGGATTCGCTAGTAATCGCGTATCAGCAATGACGCGGTGAATACGTTCCCGGGCCTTGTACACACCGCCCGTCAAGCCATGGAAGCTGGGGGTACCTGAAGTATGCAACCGCAAGGAGCGTCCTAGGGTAAAACCGGTAACTGGGGCTAAGTCGTAACAAGGTAGCCGTACCGGAAGGTGCGGCTGGAATACCTCCTTTCTAGAGCAAGCCATCAGCCCAGTGCTGATCCTGCGCTCCGGAAGCATTGACTGTTAATGTCCAATCCATCTAAACTGGTGAGATGCGGGTTTTGCACCATTTGCCTGTTGAGCTATAACTGCCTGAGCTTAAGCTTACCGGCATGATCTTTTCCTTTCTTTATTATTACAGAACGAACGAAAAAAGTAAAGAGGAAACCCTAAGTAAAGCGGAAAGCTAGAGCAAGCAGGGTGCCTAATTCAAAACTATAGAGTCCCGTAGCTCAGTTTGGTTAGAGCACTACACTGATAATGTAGGGGTCAGCAGTTCAAATCTGCTCGGGACTACTACTGAAGGCTAACAAGCAGCACTTTACGAGAGGGGAATTAGCTCAGCTGGCTAGAGCACCTGCCTTGCACGCAGGGGGTCAACGGTTCGAATCCGTTATTCTCCACGCTGCGAAGCGTTCATTAGTAACAAGTGTTCATTTGTTCATTGGGATAAGACCAATAAACAAATAAACTACTGCACCAGTGAACCATCGCAAAACGTTCTTTGACATCATGGAAAGAAGTAATTGAAGACAAACTGAGTAAGACAACAGTGATAGGGACGGTTGGCTTAGGGAATAGTGAGTTGTGAATAGTGCGTAGTTGGCATCTGCAAGGATAATAACTGATGAACGAATGACCAATGAACGAACGAACTAAAGCGGCCTCCTGGATAAAAGCATACCCGCCGGAGCAAAAGCTGGCGGTGTAGAAGAAAGTAAGAAAGGGCACACGGAGGATGCCTTGGCTTCCAGAGGCGATGAAGGACGTGATAAGCTGCGATAAGCTGCGGGGATTTGCACATAAGAGTTGATCCGCAGATTTCCGAATGGGGAAACCTGATCTACTGAAGGTAGATCGCATGATAATGCGCAAACCCGCTGAACTGAAACATCTAAGTAGGCGGAGGAGAAGAAAACAACAGTGATTTCCTGAGTAGTGGCGAGCGAAAGGGAAACAGCCCAAACCGGCAGTGTTACGGCACTGCCGGGGTTATAGGACTACAATGTGGTATCATCTGAAGAACCGGAAGGGCATGGGAAGGCCCGCCATAGAGCATGAGAGCTGCGTACGGGTAATGAGAGATGGGCTTAGTAGTATCCTGAGTACCGCGAGGTCGGAGACGCCTTGTGGGAATTTGCCGGCACCATCCGGTAAGGCTAAATACTCCTGGAAGACCGATAGTGAACCAGTACCGTGAGGGAAAGGTGAAAAGAACCCCGAGCAGGGGAGTGAAATAGAACCTGAAACCGTGTGCTTACAAGCGGTCGGAGCGTACAAGTTGCGTGACGGCGTGCCTTTTGCATAATGAGCCTACGAGTTACTCTTCTCTGGCAAGGTTAAGGGGTTAAGCCCCGAAGCCGAAGCGAAAGCGAGTCTGAACAGGGCGTGCAGTCAGAGGAGGTAGACGCGAAACCTTGTGATCTACCCATGGTCAGGTTGAAGGTGCCGTAACAGGTACTGGAGGACCGAACCGATAAGCGTTGAAAAGCTTCCGGATGAATTGTGGGTAGGGGTGAAAGGCTAATCAAACTGGGAAATAGCTCGTACTCCCCGAAATGTTTTTAGGAACAGCGTGGCGCATAAAGTTACTTAGAGGTAGAGCTACCAATTGGGTGCGGGGGAGTCAAATCCTACCAAATCCAGATAAACTCCGAATGCTAAGTAATGTTTCGCTGCAGTGAGGCTCTGGGTGCTAAGGTCCAGGGCCGAGAGGGAAAGAACCCAGACCATCAGCTAAGGTCCCCAAATTACCATTAAGTTGAACTAACGAGGTCCGGCTGCACAGACAGCTAGGATGTTGGCTTGGAAGCAGCCATTCATTTAAAGAGTGCGTAACAGCTCACTAGTCGAGCGGCCGGGCATGGATAATAAACGGGCATTAAATGGTATACCGAAGCTATGGATTATAACCTTAGGGTTATACTGGTAGGGGAGCATTCTATCTGCGGAGAAGCCAGAGGCGGCAAGCCCTGGTGGAGGGGATAGAAAAGCAAATGTAGGCATAAGTAACGATAAGGCGGGAGAGAAACCCGCCCACCGAAAGACTAAGGTTTCCTGATCAACGCTAATCGGATCAGGGTTAGTCGGGGCCTAAGGATAAGCCGAAGGGCGATTCCGATGGACAGCAGGTTAATATTCCTGCACTTTTTTACGCTGCGATGCAGTGACGGAGTAGTGACACCTCTGCGAACTGACGGAATAGTTCGTTAAAGGCCGTAGGTATAGGGATGGGAGTTAAGTACCCCGTCTTTGCTGAAAGCTGATAGTACCGCAGACCTTCGGGCGAGTGGATAATGAGGGTAATCAGGCTTCCAAGAAAACCTGCTAAGCTTCAGGCGTAAAAAACCCGTACCGGAAACCGACACAGGTAGTCGAGGAGAGAATCCTAAGGTGCTCGAGTGATTCATGGCTAAGGAACTCGGCAAAATGGCCCTGTAACTTCGGGAGAAGGGGCGCTGGTAGCAATACCAGCCGCAGTGAAAAGGCCCAGGCGACTGTTTAACAAAAACACATGGCTTTGCAAAATCGAAAGATGAAGTATAAGGCCTGACACCTGCCCGGTGCTGGAAGGTTAAGAGGGGATGTTAGTCGCAAGGCGAAGCATTGAATCGAAGCCCCAGTAAACGGCGGCCGTAACTATAACGGTCCTAAGGTAGCGAAATTCCTTGTCGGGTAAGTTCCGACCTGCACGAATGGTGTAACGATCTGGGCGCTGTCTCAGCCATGAGCTCGGTGAAATTGTGGTATCGGTGAAGACGCCGGTTACCCGCAACGGGACGGAAAGACCCCATGCACCTTCACTATAGCTTAACATTGATGCCGGCTGCAGGATGTGTAGGATAGGCGGGAGTCAGTGAAGCGGGTTCGCCAGGACTCGTGGAGACAATCTTGAAATACCGCCCTTTCTGCAGTGGGTGTCTAACTCCGCATAGCGGAGAACATTGTTTGGCGGGTAGTTTGACTGGGGTGGTCGCCTCCAAAAAGGTAACGGAGGCTTTCAAAGGTAAGCTCAGTACGCTTGGTAACCGTACGGGGAGTGCAATAGCATAAGCTTGCTTGACAGTGAGGCAGACAAGCCGAGCTGGGTCGAAAGACGGATATAGTGATCCGGTGGTTCTGCATGGAAGGGCCATCGCTCAAAGGATAAAAGGTACGCTGGGGATAACAGGCTGATCTCCCCCAAGAGCTCATATCGACGGGGAGGTTTGGCACCTCGATGTCGGCTCGTCACATCCTGGGGCTGGAGAAGGTCCCAAGGGTTCGGCTGTTCGCCGATTAAAGTGGCACGCGAGCTGGGTTCAGAACGTCGCGAGACAGTTCGGTCCCTATCTGTTGTGGGCGCAGGAAGTTTGAGTGGGGCTGACCTTAGTACGAGAGGACCGGGTTGGACAAGCCGCTGGTGAACCTGTTATGCCGCCAGGTGTACGGCAGGGTAGCTACGCTTGGAATAGATAAGCGCTGAAAGCATCTAAGTGCGAAACTAGCCACAAGATGAGACTTCCATTGAGGGTCGTAGCAGACGACTACGTTGATAGGTGACAGGTGTAAAGCGGGTGACCGCATAGCCAAGTCATACTAATTGCCCGAAGCTTTCTTCGTAAAAGCGCAACAAGGGCAGGCCGTTAGCAGTAACGCCTGCCCCAAAGCACACAGCAGTATAGAAATATACAGGTATAGCAATATACAAAACAACAACAATCACTGCCGGTCTTGCCCGGTTGGTCCTTCAATCCCTTCTTTCCCTGAATTGTCATTGATGAGAATTCAAAAGCCAAAATTCAAAAGTCAACACCTGTTAAAGGTACCGGCTCCTGAATCCTGTCTCTTGATTCAAATCACTAAAAATATTCAGGTGCCTATATCGGCGGTGTCCACCTCTTCCCTTTCCGAACAGAGCAGTTAAGCCCGCCAGAGCCGATGGTACTGCCGTAACAGGCGGAAGAGTAGGTCGGCGCCATCCCTTACCAAAGCCCTTTAAGCACATTCGCTTAAAGGGCTTTTTGCGTTGATGTAGGTATCAGGATGGAATTGCGGAAGATAAACCAAAACCTTTTGCCCCCGCCCGCGCTTATGCCCCTTATGCCACCTCCACCTAAAGACTGCCAGGCCCTGGTCATCGGCGCCGGACCCAATGGCCTCGCCGCCGCTATTACCCTTCAGCAACATGGGATACAAACACTCGTTATCGAAGGAAATCAACACATTGGGGGCGGACTCAGAAGTGAAGCACTTACATTGCCCGGCTTTCAACATGATGTTTGTTCAGCCATTCACCCGTTAGCCGCAGGGTCTCCTTTCTTTAAAACTTTGCCTTTGGCAAAGCATGGCCTTGAGTTTATATATCCCGAAATTGATGCGGCTCATCCCCTTGATGATGGCAGTGCAGCACTATTAACCCGATCTGTTGAGCATACTGCCCGCTTCTTAGGCGCCGATGCAGAAAAGTATCAGCGTTTTATGCGACCTTTAGCCGCTGATTGGCCTAAGATTGCACCAGACGTGCTTGGCCCTTTACACTGGCCTAAGTACCCCGCAGCTATGGCGAGGTTCGGCATAACGGCAGTAACACCGGTTACCTTGCTGGCAAAAAGATTTCATACTATACAGGCCAAGGCATTGCTGGCAGGTATGGCCGCACATTCCATCCAGCCTCTATCTAATTTAACAACATCTGCAATAGCGATGGTACTGCTGGCAACCGGGCATACCGGCGGTTGGCCTGTACCGCAAGGAGGGTCGGTAAGTATTGCGAATGCACTGGCAGGCTACTATAAATCTTTAGGAGGGCAGATACAAACCGGAACCTACATTAAATCACTTAGCCAGTTACCTTCTGCCCATGCTGTATTATTCGATGTAACGCCCAGGCAGCTACTGCAAATTGCCGGGCATAAATTCTCTTCATTATATCAATGGCAGCTGCAGCGTTACCGCTATGGATTAGGGGTATTTAAAATTGACTGGGCGCTGGATGGCCCTATTCCATTTACCAATGCCGAATGTTGTAAAGCAGGAACCATCCACATCGGTAATACGTTTAATGAAATTGCAGCCAGCGAATTGGATACCTGGAAAGGCAGGCATCCGTTAAAACCATTCGTACTGTTAGCGCAGCAAAGTTTGTTTGATAGCTCAAGGGCACCGCACGGTAAGCATACCGCTTGGGCCTACTGCCATGTGCCCAATGGCTCAACGCAGGATATGACACAAGCCATTGAGCAGCAAATTGAACGCTTTGCCCCCGGCTTTAAAGATTTGATACTTGCCCGGCATACCTATAATACACAGCAAATGGAGGAGCATAATCCCAACTACATTGGCGGCGATATCAATGGTGGTGTAATTGATATACGGCAGTTGTTTACCCGGCCGGCGTTAAGGTGGTCGCCTTATTCTACCTCGGCTAAAGAATTATATCTTTGTTCATCATCTACCCCTCCGGGAGGAGGGGTACATGGTATGTGCGGCTATTATGCTGCCAAACGGGTTTTAAAAGAAGTTTTTAATCAACATCTGCCGCCTCTTTTATATCAATAAGCCGAAAGGCGTTAGCAATACATTAAGCTATGCCATTAATTACTTAATATGAGTAACCTTATTAACATCGCTGTTATTTTAACGCAGTTATAAAACCTATACTTTTGAACTGAAATGGCTGAAGACCAGTTTGAAATACGGTTACCGCAATTTGAAGGGCCTTTTGACCTGCTTCTGTTTTTTATAGAGCGCGACGAGCTGGATATTCATGAGATTGCTATAGCCCGTATCACCGATGATTTTCTGGCCTACATCAGGCAAATGAGCAGCCTGAATATTGAGCTGGCCAGTGAATTTATACTGGTGGCTGCAACTTTAATGCGTATTAAGGCACGTATGCTGCTGCCCCGCTATGAGGCAGAAACGCCTGAAAATGAAATTGACAGCAAAGAGGAGCTGGTGCGCCGGCTGATTGAATATAAAAAGTTTAAGCTGTTATGCGAAGAGCTTCGGCCTCTTGAAGATGAACGCCTGAAGCAGGAACGGCGCGGAAACATTGCGGCTGATTTACAGCAGACAGAACATGAAGCCTTGCCAGGCGAAGAACTGACTGATTTAAGCTTATACCGGCTGATGATGGTATACGAGCGTTTAATGCGCCGCTACCAAAGCCGTAATGAAGTAATTACACATACTGTAGTACAGTATCCTTATACCATTGAAGCGCAGAAAAAATGGGTAACGCAGCTTTTGCAAATTAACAGCCGTCTTAATTTTAATACCATTGCCAAAGGCTCAGACAACAAGGTGCATTTTGTATATAACTTTTTAGCTTTATTAGAAATGTTGCAGCAGCAGTTAGTAGAAATACAAATAGGCTTGGGTTACAACAATTTTTGGGTAACAGATAAACCAGCACCCTGATTTTGCCTACCTTAGCACTGCAATTTAGATTATGAAAAAAGATAAGCTGATATTTAAGTTATTGGATGAAGAGCAGCAGCGCCAGGAAGAGGGGCTGGAACTGATTGCATCAGAAAATTTTGCCAGTAAGCAGGTAATGGAAGCGGCCGGTTCAGTAGCTACTAATAAGTATGCTGAGGGTTTACCCGGTAAGCGTTACTATGGCGGATGCCAGATTGTAGATGAAATAGAAACTATCGCTATTGAGCGCGCCAAGCAGTTGTTTAATGCACAATGGGCCAATGTACAGCCGCACTCGGGTGCACAGGCTAATGCCGCAGTAATGCTGGCCTGCCTGCAGCCCGGTGATAAGATATTAGGATTTGATTTGTCGCACGGCGGCCATTTAACACATGGTTCTCCTGTTAATTTTTCGGGTAAGTTATATCAGCCCTTTTTTTACGGCGTAAGGCAGGATACCGGCCTGATCAATTATGAGCAGTTAAAGGAAGTAGCGTTAAGGGAGCGGCCCAAAATGATTATCTGCGGCGCTTCTGCTTACTCGCGCGATTGGGATTATGCTTTCATCCGCCAGGTAGCCGATGAAGCAGGCGCATTGGTACTGGCTGATATTTCGCATCCTTCCGGTTTAATTGCACGTGGCTTGCTTACCGACCCTTTGCCGCATTGCCATATTGTAACCACTACTACCCATAAAACCCTGCGCGGGCCGCGTGGCGGACTCATCCTGTTAGGTAAGGATTTTGAAAATCCATGGGGACTAAAAACACCTAAAGGAGAGGTAAAAATGATGTCGGCACTGCTGGATGCTGCGGTGTTTCCCGGTACACAGGGGGGGCCATTAGAGCATATCATTGCTGCTAAGGCAGTAGCCTTTGGCGAAGCGCTGAGTGATAGTTATATGAAATATGCCCTGCAGGTAAAATTAAATGCACAGGCTATGGCAAATGCATTCATTGAAAAAGGCTACAATATCATTTCAGGAGGTACAGATAACCACCTGATGCTGATTGATTTGCGTAACAAAAATATTTCAGGCAAAGCGGCAGAAAATGCGCTGGTAAATGCCGACATTACCGTAAATAAAAACATGGTTCCTTATGATGATAAATCGCCCTTTGTTACTTCAGGTATACGTATAGGAACGGCAGCGGTAACCACCCGTGGCATGAAGGAGAAGCACATGGAGCAGATTGTAGCATTGATTGACGACGTATTAGCTAATCCCGAGGATGAACATTCTGTAAAGAAGGTGCGTAAACACGTACATTCGCTAACGGAGAAGTTTCCGTTGTATAAGTAAAGCGTAAAGTGAGCAGCACATCTTACCCCATACCGGCAAACGAAACTGAGCGCCAGCAGGCGCTCAATTCATATGATATTTTAGATACCTTGCCCGAGGAGGAATATGATGCTATTGCACGGCTGGCTTCTTACATCTGCCAGACACCGCTGGCGCTGATTACTTTTATTGACAGAGACCGGCAATGGTTTAAAGCCAAAATTGGTGCCCCGGCCGAGATAGATCAGGTGCCGCGTGCCGAATCTTTTTGCCGTTATACCGTTATGAGTAATGATTTGGTGGAGGTGCCGGATGCTACTCAAAACGAATACTATGCTGCAAGTGACCTGGTTACCGGTCCTTTCGCTATCCGTTTCTACGCCAGTGCGCCGCTTATTGATGCCGAAGGCCAGTGCCTGGGTTCTTTATGTGTATTTGATCAGAAACCCAAGCATTTAAGTGCCGAGCAGCGTGATGCCCTGCAAACCCTGGCACGAGAAGTAATATCGCACCTTTCCGTGCGCCGGCAAAAGCAGCAGCTGGAAGCCAACCTGAAGCAACGGGAAGAATTTTATAACCTGTTCAATAACTCCTCGGAAATTCATTTAATTGCCGATGCTAACTCTAAAATTGAACTGATTAACAATGCGGTTTGTGATATTTTGGGTCGTGATCCCCAAAAAATAATCGGGCACTCGCTGTGGGCCTTTGTAGTAGGGCAAAACCGTGATCAGTACGTGCCTTTAATAGAAAAGGCTGTAGCCACACAGCAACCGTTTGAGCTGGAAACGGCCACTACTACATTAAACAATGATGTTAAATGGATAAGCTGGACCGGTATCTTCAAAAATAATAAGTGGTACGCCAGTGGCCGGGATATTACTTGCCAAAAACAAGCTTCTATCAAACTGGAGCAGCTATCGCTGGTAGCCAGCAAGGTTAGCAATGGTGTGGCCATTACTGATGCAGACAATCGCATTGTATGGATTAATGATGCCTTTGAAACCATTACTGGTTATAACCTGGCTGATGTGGCCTTTAAGCAAATGGCTGATGTATTGGGCGGCGATTATGAAAATACGGCCATATTAGAGAAAACTCGTTCGCTGATCAAGTCGAATAAGCCGTTTGAGATAGATCTGCTTATCAGGCGTAAGGATGGCGAATTACACTGGATATCAGTTATTAACTCCGCTGTGCTGGATGCTGAAGGAAATATCAGCAAGTACATCAAGGTAGTTATTGATATTACCGACCGTAAACATGCCGAGCAGGAGCTGGAAACCTTGTCCTTTGCTGCCCGCAAATCGCCAAGCGGCATCCTGATACGTGATAACGAAAGCACCGTGATCTGGATGAATGAAGCCATGGAGGCGATAACCGGCTATACCCTTGCAGAAATGAAGGGTAATAAGTTTGGCAAACTCATTATTGGTGCTGATACTGATTACAGTGTATTTGAGAAGGCAATTAAAGCTACTGCCGAAGGATGCCCTTATGATATTGAGATTAAGCTTTATCGTAAAGATGGTACGCCTTTTTGGGCGCATGTCAATAACAGTCCGTTAATGAATGAAGCCGGGCAGATAGACCGGCAGGTAGGTGTACTGGTAGACATTACCGAGCGTAAAAGTTCTGAAGAACAACTTACCTTGCTATCGCTGGTAGCCAGTAGTACCGTAAGCGGCATAGTAATTAATGATGCCGACGGGAATGTAGAATGGGTGAACAGTGCTTTTGAACAAATTACAAGCTATAGCCTGAGCCAGGTAAAAGGCTTGCACTTGGGCGATATTTTAAAAGGCGAGCTTACAGATGTCGGTATTATTGAGCAAGCGCGCTTGTTATCGAAAAATAAGCAATCCTACGAGGTTGATTTATTGATTTACCGGAATGATGGACAGCCTTTGTGGATTACTGTAATTAATTCGGTAATATTAAACAGCCAGGGAGAAGTTAATAAATACATTGAAGTTATCATTGATATATCGGCCCGTAAAAAAGCAGAGGTAGAGCTGATACAAGCCAAAGAAGAGGCCTTGCAGCTAAGCCGGGCCAAGGATATGTTTATCTCTGTGATGAGCCATGAGATACGTACGCCGTTAAATGCGGTAATCGGCATGTCGCATCTGCTGCTGGAAGATAATCCGCTGGAGTCGCAAAAGGAGAACCTGAAGGTGCTTAAGTTTTCGGCCGAAAACTTAATGACGCTCATAAACGATGTGCTGGACTTTGCAAAGATAGACAGCGGCAATATTGAACTTGAAAAAGAAAAGGTGGATTTGCGCGAATTGGTGCAAAGCGTTGCCAGTTCTATGCAATTTAAAGTAAATAGTCAGCATATTACATTACAGCAGCAAATTGACCCAGCCGTGCCCCCGGTGGTATTAGGTGACCGCACCCGCCTGACCCAGATTTTACTGAACCTGGTAAGTAACGCCATAAAATTTACCGAAAAGGGGACTGTAACTATCGAAATTAATACGCTTGAGCAAACCTCATCAGAGGTAAGGTTAAAATTTGCGGTAACTGATACGGGTATCGGCATTGCCCCCGATAAAATTAATACGATATTTGAATCGTTTAAACAGGCCAGCGCTGATACTACGCGTAAATACGGAGGTACCGGCCTTGGGCTGGCTATTACCAAGCGGTTAATTGAATTACATCATTCCTTTATTCAGGTAGAAAGTGAACCGGGCGAAGGTTCTGCTTTTTATTTCAGTATTGTGTTTAGCAAAGGCGAAAACTTTAATGCTCAAATTGTTAACAACGTGGAAGCAGGACTGAACCTTCATGCACTGGTGGTAGACGATAATCAGATTAATCGTTTATTGATCAACAAAGTACTTAAAAAGTGGGGAGCCACTGCTGATTTTGCCGAAAACGGTGAAGAGGCTATTGATCAGATCGTTAAAAACCGCAATTACGACATTGTATTAATGGATATTCATATGCCGGTTTTAGGCGGCTTGGAGGCCACTAAGGAGCTGCGTTCAAGCGCAGATACTTATTCGCAGAGTGTGCCGATAATTGCACTTACCGCATCCATGCTGCACAACCAGATGGATGAAATCCTTCGGGCGGGTATGAATGATTACGTGCTGAAGCCTTTCGACCCTAAAGTTTTATATGATAAATTAAGCCGCTACCAAAAGCAGTAAATAAAAAACAGGAGAAGCATTACTGCAAACTCCTGCCCATTAATTAATAACTAAACGCTCCGGGTATGTATACGCTGCTACTCCGCTAAAAGTTACAAAAACAGTTTATTTTATATCCGGCAAATATTTGCCGCTCTTGGAGTAAATGATTGCTGATCAGTTACTCGGCGTAAGCAATAGCAGCAATGCTTATACTCAGCTGCGGCACCTTAAGCAGTGCCAGTGCACAGGCTTCCAGCGTAGAGCCGGTAGTAATTACATCATCTACCAGCAGCACATGTTTTCCTGCCAATTTTCTAGGATGCTTTACCGCAAATACTTCCTTCATATTCTCGAAACGTGAAAAGCGCGATTTGTGCGTCTGGCTTTCAGTGGCCCTGGTACGTACTAAATTGTTATCATTCACTTGTATTTGCATGGCCTGCGCTATTCCTTCGGCAAAATGCAGACTTTGATTGTAGCCGCGTTTGCGCAGCTTGCTTTTATGCAGCGGCACCGGTATTACATAATCTGCTGTACGTAATATCTCATGCTGCCGCAAATATCCTCCCGTAAGGCTTCCCAGCTTATTGCCAATTTGCGGCATGTTCTGGTATTTCAACTGGTGTACCAAATGCTGCACTTTACCGCCTTTGCTGAAATGCAGCAACGCATAACCTGCCTGCAAGGGCAATCGCCCCCAAAACTGTTGTGCCACCAGGTTATCAGCATGCGCATGGTAGTCAGTAAAAGGCAAATCATACAGGCACTGCGTACACAGTACATCTTCGTGGCCCAACAGACCGGCATTGCAGGCCTGGCATAGCTCAGGGAAAAGCAGGGAAAGAAAATCAGCCAGATAAGTGCGTTTCAGGTGCATGGTTAAGCATAATACAGCGTTTGGCTGAAACTAAAATTTAAATATAGCATTCAATGTTTAAAAAGTTGTTCATAAGAACTACAGCCAATTTGTTATTATTGATACACAATCATCAGGCATTTGGGTTTAAGCGTTGGTTTGCAATGAGGATATTAGCTGTTGTATTTCTTAATTTATTCTTTTTTAATGCATTAGCCCAGCGCAAGGATACCACGGCTGCCGGTCTTGCAAAATACGCTTATTTATTATATGGAGATATTTACCCGCCGGTAAAACCTTATGGTTTAGTGAAAGCCACAGGGTTCTTTGTAACTCATCGGGGCAAAACGTATCTGGTTACCGCTAATCATGTGCTAACCGGCTGGAACGGCTACCGGCAGCAGGGCTATTACCCAAAGCTATGGTATGTTCGGCTTACAGGCAATCAGCATAAAACTTACAAGTTCGTCCCTTTAAATTTAAAATATTTAAAAGTAAGCAATGTAACCATGCTTTATACGCAAAGCCCGGATTTGTGCTTTTATGAAATGCACTTGCCTGCCGGTTATAAAGTGTACACCATCAATCCGTTCATAAAAAACCTTGAGATGGAAGTGGGGAGTACATTGCTTACTTATGGTTACCCGCCGCATGGCATATCCACTAAAGCGCAATCTGTTTCTTTAAAACCGGAAGGGGCAGCTTTAACCCTGCTAACTGATGCAGCGCCCGGTTACCGTTTGAAACTGGCCGATGGTGTGTTGGATTTTGTTAACTACAGGGCGCAATATCCCCGTTATGAGCCGGTTGGGCCCGGGTATTCAGGCAGCCCGGTGTTTTACAAAAAAGCAGGCACTATTGCTTTTGCCGGCGTATTGGCATCTGGGCAGGCTGATTTGGTGTATATCGTAAAGCCTCACTTTTTAACTTCAGGCTTAAAAAGCATCAGATAGAAACCTGAAGAATCAGGAAGCCAATTCAACAGCTGCCGCTTTTTCTTTTACAGCCAGCTGGCCGCAGGCCGCATCAATGTCTTTTCCCCGGCTGCGGCGCACATTGGTAATAATGCCCTGCTTGCGCAGGTAAGCAGCAAATGCCTCAATTTTATCTTCACCGGCATTAATAAAGCTGGCGAATGAGATAGGGTTATATTCTATAATATTAACCTTACAGGGCAGGTGCCTGCAAAATTTTGCCAGTTCTGCGGCATCCTTTATATTGTCGTTAAAGCCGTCAAATACAATGTATTCGTAGGTAACCGCATTTTTGGTTTTCTGATAATAGTACTTCAACGCTTCGGCCAGCGCCATCAGCGAGTTTTGCTCATTGATAGGCATAATGGTATTACGCTTCTCATCATTAGCAGCATGAAGCGATAGCGCCAGGTTAAACTTTACCTGATCATCCCCTAATTTTTTAATCATTTTGGCAATACCGGCAGTAGACACCGTAATGCGTTTGGCTGCCATGTTAAGGCCATCCTCTGCAGTAATGCGCTCAATTGATTTTAGAACATTGCCGTAATTTAGCAGGGGTTCGCCCATGCCCATATATACAATATTGCTGAGCGGCTGATTATAATTTTGCTGCGCCTGCTGGGCAATCAGCACCACCTGGTCGTAAATTTCGTCAGGATTCAGGTTACGTTTGCGTTCCATGTACCCGGTAGCGCAGAACTTACAGGTTAAGCTGCACCCTACCTGCGAAGATACGCAGGCTGTCATACGGTCGGCAGCCGGAATTAAAACACCTTCAATTAAATGAGTATCGTGCAGAATAAAAGAATTTTTTATAGTTTTATCAGCACTAAACTGTGAGGAATTAATTTTCACATTATTGATGGTATAATTATCCTGCAGTTTATGCCGTAGTTCTTTTGAAATATTACTCATGTCGTCAAAGGAAAAGCATGATTTTTTCCAAAGCCATTCATATACCTGTTTAGCCCTGAACGCCTTTTCGCCCAGTTGAATAAACTGTTGCTGCAACGTTTCGAGGCTAAGGCTGCGGATATCTGTTTTTTTATTGACGGTACTCACTGTTACAAAGATACTTATTTTCAGGATTATAGCTTTTAGGCGGTTGTTTTCTGTTTGTAAAAAACAATGCCAAAACTTAATTTTGAATTAATTTTATTTATCTTTAATAAAAAGTATCCATTCCAGCGACCTGAGTAAAAGATATTTTACCTTAATGAAAAGTTTTAGAGCCGATTACGTTTTTCCAGTTAGTGCCGATCCGATAAAAAATGGTGTAGTTACAATAGATGATGAAGGGAAAATTATCAGTGTTGGCACACAACCCCAGCCAGGGATTGAGCTTGAGACCCTGCAGGGCATTATATGTCCCGGGTTTATTAATACCCACTGCCATTTAGAGCTTTCGCATTTGCGCGGCCAGCTGCCGATGCATACGCGGTTGGTTAATTTTATCCAAAATGTACAGCAGCACCGCAATGCAAATCTGGCCGAGGTAACCGAAGCCGCGATCAGGGCTGACGAGGAAATGTACGAGGGCGGTATTGTGGCCGTGGGCGATGTTTCCAACACTGCAATCAGTTTACCTATAAAGCATAAAAGCAAGCTGTACTATCATACGTTTGTAGAGGTGTTCAGCTTTTTGCCCGAGCAGGCAAAAGCCGCATTTGAGCGTGCGCTTGAACTGTGCGAACAGTTCAGGCCGCTGGCAGTGTCTATATCTCCACATGCGCCTTATTCGGTATCCAAAGAGCTGTTCAGGCTGCTGCGTGATTATTGCGAGCACCATGAAAACCTGGTGAGCATGCATAACCAGGAATGTGATGAAGAGAATAGGTTTTTCAGGTATAAGCAGGGCGAGTTTAATGACCTGTATGCCGGTTTTGGTATTGATATCAGCTACTTTAAGCCCCAGGCACGTAATTCGCTGCAAACGGTAGTGCCCCTGCTTACCCATCAGCAAAAGATTCTGCTGGTGCATAATACCTGTACCAATTTAAAAGATATTTACTTTGCCAGGCGGTTTGACCGGCATATCAACTGGTGCTTTTGCCCTAATGCCAACTTGTTTATTGAAAATAAGCTGCCCAAGGTTGATTTATTTTTAAATCAGGAATACAACATTACATTGGGAACTGATAGCCTGGCTTCAAATCATAAGCTTTGTATCCTGAACGAGATGCTGACATTGCAGCAAAACTTTACTTCATTGAATTTAACCCGGCTGCTGCATTGGGCAACGTTAGGCGGCGCCCGTTTTTTAGGGGTAGATGATCGCTTAGGAAGTTTGGAAGCTGGTAAAATGCCTGGCCTGAACTTAATTACCGGCCTGGATGACCTTCAGCTAACGCCCGATAGCCGGGTACGGCGCCTGATATAAACCCGGCCTGCCGGTATTGCCGGATTACTGTTATTTTTGCTGCTGATATGGCAACACAACATTTAAACATTACGGTACAGGGCAAGGTGCAGGGCGTATTTTACCGGGCATCTACCAAGGCTGTGGCTGACCAGCTGGGCGTAAGGGGCATAGTGCGCAATACACCTGATGGTGCAGTATACATTGAGGCCGAAGCCGACCAGGCCACAATGGAGCTGTTTTTGGAATGGTGCCATGAAGGCCCGCAGCCGGCCAGGGTAGAACGTGTGGAAACTGCTGAAGGCGAACTCAAAAACTATCGTAACTTTGAGGTGGTAAAACGTTAAGGCAGTTACAATACGTATATTTAAATTAACTTATCATTGTCTACGGCTAAAAAGTTTGCAGGCCAAACCGCTATTTATGGGTTAAGTACCATTGTACAGCGTTTGCTGGGTTCGGTACTTACGCCGTTGTACACAACGGCGTACGCACCTTCGGTATATGCTGTATTTACTACCATGTTCAGTTATGCTTCTATTCTGAATGCTGTGCTATCCTTTGGAATGGAAACCACTTTTTTCAGGTATCTGAACAAACTGCCCGAGAACAAGCGGCAGGTGTACAACAATGGCTTTTGGGTGGTGGCATTACTTTCATTGGTGTTTTTTTTACTCACCTTTCCGTTTGTGCACCAGATTGCCGGTGCAATTAATATTGGTAAAAGCAGTCAGCGGCATGAGTTTGAGCAATACATCCGGTTCTTTATTGGTATATTGGTATTGGATGCGCTTTGCGTATTGCCATTTGCCAAGCTACGTGCCGATGGCCGGCCTATGCTGTATGCTGCGGTTAAGCTTACCAATATTTTTGTAATGGTATCGCTTAACCTGATTTTTATATTTGGTATCCCATTTTGGTTACGCCATCATTTGGCCGGTGCTGAATGGATGAGCACCTGGTATGTACGGGGCTGGCTTGGGTATGTATTTCTATCCAACCTGGCCGCAAGCTTCATCTCTTTATTGATGCTGTTACCCCAGCTTGTTGGCGTTCAATTCAAATTTAATGGCCGTCTGTTCAGCGAAATGCTACTGTACAGCTGGCCCATATTGATAGCAAACTTATCCTTTATCATCAATGAAAATCTGGATAAATTACTATTGGGAAAACTGCTGCCGCCACAGGTCAGTGAACATGATTTGGGTGTTTATTCGGGCTGTGCCAAGCTGTCTATCTTCCTGAGTATATTCGTACAGGCTTTCCGGCTGGGAGCGGAGCCTTTTTTCTTTAGTCATGCAAAAAGTAAAAATTCAGGCCAAACCTATTCGCGTATCATGACGTATTTTGTAATGACTATCTGCCTGATGTTTGTAGCCATCATTGCTAATATTCAGATATTAAAATACTATGTAAATAATCCAGCCTATTGGGTAGGCTTGAAAGTAGTGCCCCCGCTGCTTTTCGGATATGTAAGTTTGGGCATCTATATGAATTTATCAGTTTGGTATAAGCTGTCTGATCAAACTAAATACGGCTTATATATATCAGGTATCGGCGCTTTGCTTACCATTGTGCTGAACATTATTTTCATTCCGAAATACAGCTATATGGCTTCTGCCTGGATTTCTTTGATCGCTTATGCCAGCATGATGGTGCTGTCTTATATCTGGGGGCAAAAAAATTATCCCATACCGTATAACCTCAAAAAATGCGGCGCGTATATTGTAACTTCGCTGCTATTGGTGTTTTTGTCGTTTACCGTATTTCATCGCAATATTTACATCGGTAATTTACTGCTGCTGCTATTTGCCGCCGGCGCGTTTATGAGCGAGCGTAAAGAATTAACCGCCATATTAAAAAGATAGATTATGCTTATCCGGGTTGTCAATAAATCAAACAATACATTGCCGGCTTACGAAACCCTTCATGCCGCCGGTATGGATATACGTGCCCATATAGATGAGCCGCTGCAACTGAAACCCTTGGAACGCCGGCTGATCCCTACCGGATTATACCTTGAATTGCCCGAAGGATACGAGGCGCAGATCAGGCCGCGCAGCGGGCTGGCTTATAAGCATGGCATCAGCATAGTTAACTCGCCCGGCACTATTGATGCTGATTATCGCGGAGAGATCAAGGTATTGCTGGTTAACCTTTCCACCGAAGTATTTGAAATTAACACCGGCGACCGCATTGCACAAATGGTGGTAGCCCGCCATGAAAAAGTGGAATGGGAGGAAACTGCCATATTAACCGAAACCCTGCGGGGCGCCGGTGGTTATGGTCATACCGGAATATAAGCTATTCTTATGAAGCTAAGGGTGATCGCCGCCGTATTAACCGGGTTATCTTTTGCTGCACAGGCGCAAACTAAAGATAACGGCGTTGCCCTCACCAGAGCGGCCAGCCGGCCCGTAACTGGCAGCGATAGCCTGGAAAACAAACGCCTGTATCTTTCTGCCCTGCGCGAGCGTACCATTGGTAATAATGATCTGGCTATTGACCTGTACAGCCAGGTGCTGCGTACCGAGCCTGGCAATGATGCCGCCTTGTATGAACTGGCACTGCTGAAAAAACAAAAGGGCACCCCGGCAGAAGTGCGCACCCTGCTGGAAAAGGCAGTTGCCTTAAAGCCGCAGAACGAATGGTACTGGCTGGCGCTTACCGACAGCTATGAGAAAACCAATGACCTGCCCCGCATAGAAAATGCGTTTAAAGAACTGATTAGAATTAACCCTAATAAGCCGGAATATTACCTTGACGAAGCCAGCGCCTTGTTTTTACAACAAAAATACAGTGAGGCATTAGCGTTATATAATCAGCTGGAGCAGCAAAGCGGGCTAACGGACGAAATTATTGCCGGAAGGGAGCGTATATATCTGAAGCAAAACAACGTAAGCGCAGCTGCAGGCCAGCTAAAGCAAATGATTGATGAACAGCCGGGCACCATACGCTATTACCTGATGCTGGCCGAAATATATAACTCCAACCATCTGGCCGATAAAGCGCTGCCCGTATTGCAGCAGGCACAAGCCTTGCAGCCTGCCAATCCGCTGATCTATCTTGCGCTGGCTGATGTTTATAAAACAAAAAAAGATTACCAGAGCAGCTATAATCAAATCAAACTGGCGTTCGGCTCTCCTGAAATGGATGTTGACCGGAAGATTCAGATCGTGATGGGTTACGCACCTAAGTTTCCTGACCCTAATGCAGTAAACAGTGCGGTTGAACTGAGTCAAATTATCACACTCATACATCCCACCGAAGCGAGGGGCTTTGCCTTGTATGGCGATGTGCTGGTGCAAAATCAGCAGTACCGGGATGCCCGGGCGGCTTTTCAGCAATCTATAACACTCAATCACAGCATTTACGCCGTACATGAGCAATTGGTGCGACTTGATTTAGCCGAAAATGATTACCAGGCTGCGCTAACTCACAGTGAGCAGGCCCTGGCTCTCTTTCCGGATCAGGCCTGGATGAACTATTTTTCGGGGGTGGCTTATCAGCAAACCAAACAACCGGCTAAGGCAATAGGCAAATTAACAAAGGCAGCTTCGCTGGCAAAACAGGATAACCAGTTACAGGCGCAAGCCTATTCATCACTGGGCGACTGCTACCACGAACTGCACCAATACACGGCTTCTGATGAGGCGTATGATAAAGCATTGGTTTATGATGCCGATAACACCTACACGTTGAATAATTATGCCTATTATTTATCGTTAAGAAATGAACAGTTGGAGAAAGCCGCAAAAATGTCGGCCCGTTCTAATGAATTACAGCATGATGTAGCTTCTTTTGAAGATACTTACGCCTGGATTTTGTTTAAGCAGCAAAAGTACGCGGATGCCAAAGCCTGGATGGAAAAAGCGTTGCAGCACAACAAAAACCATAGCGGGGTACAAACTGAGCATTACGGCGATATCCTGTATCATTTAGGTGAGGATTTAAAAGCGGTAGACAACTGGAAAAAAGCGAAACGGTATGGCGTACAATCAGCCATTTTAGAAAAGAAGATAAATGAAAAGAAATACGTTGAATAAGTTATTACTGGCAGCCTTAATCATAGTTGCTGCCGGTTGCAAAGCCCGGAAGCCGGCAGTGGCAATAAATACCCCTAAAGTAACTGAAAAGGCCGCCGCTAACCCCTTACTGGCAAAGTTAGAAGCTATACGCGCTAATCAAACTGATTTTAATACCTTTTCCGGTAAGGCTAAAGCCAAGCTAAGTATCAACGGTAATAATAATGATGTTACCCTGAACATCCGGATACAGAAAAATCAGCGCATCTGGGTATCTATTACTGCCATATTAGGGGTAGAAGTGGCCCGCGCTTTAATTACGCCCGACAGCATACAGGTAATTAACCGTTTGCAAGGCGTGTACCTGAAAAAGCCGTTCAGCTATATCTACAACTATGCAGGCCGGCAGGTAAATTATAAAACAGTAGAATCATTACTTATCGGCAATGCCATACCCGAACTGGTAAATGATGAAAACGCAAAGCTGCAAACCGCAGCCGACGGCATCACCACCTTATCAGGCAATTTGCAAAGCATGCTGTATAACCTGATGCTGAGCAGCGGCTACCGGGTAACGCAAACCAGCCTGAACAATCAGGCAGCAGGGCAGTCATTGCAGGTTACCAACAGCGAGTTTGTGCAGGCCGGCGGTAAGGTCGTTCCTTCGCAAATCAATATACGATCCGCAGTGAGAAACAACAACATCCAGGCCGATCTGCATTATAGCCGCACTGAATTTAACCAGCCGCAGGATTACCCGTTCAGTATACCTTCGCGGTTTTCACCTGCAAATTAATTTTATACTTTTGAGCCTGAATGAAGCGGTTTAAATTCTTTTTGTTGCTGGCCTGCCTTTTCGCGGCTTTACATACCTATGCGCAAAGCAGTGCTGACCTGAAGCGCAAGCGCGAAAAATTAACCCAGGAGTTAGAAGAACTGAATGCCGAACTCCGGGAAACGGTTAATAATAAGAAGGCGAGTATTAAGCAACTGAATATCATTAAGGCGCAAATTACCCTTCGTGAGGACAAAATTACCAATATCAATTCAGAGGTACGCCTGCTGGATAACCAGATTAACCAGAATACCAATACCGTACATACCTTGCAGGGGCAATTAGATGAACTGAAGAAAGAGTATGCCGCCATGATTGTGTTTGCTTACCACAACCAGAGCGCCTACAATAAACTGATGTTTGTATTTGCAGCAAAGGATTTTAATCAGGCCTACAAGCGATTAAAATATCTGCAGCAGTTTGGTTCCTACCGGGAGCGCCAGGCGCGCTCTATACAAGGCACGCAGCAGGATCTGCATGTAAAGATAACGGAGCTTGACCGTACCAAGAACCAGAAGAGCGCCTTATTGGAGGATCAGGAAAAAGAGAAGCAAACCTTAGGAAAGCAGGAACTTACCCAGGCCGAGATTGCGGCCAACCTGAGCAAGCAACAGGGCGAATTGCGCAAGCAGCAAAAGGATAAGAAAAGCCAGCTGGCCAGAGCCACGCGGGAAATGTTTGCCGCCGTGCGCCGCGAGATTGAAGAAGCCCGCCGCAAGGCAGAAGCCGAAGCACGTGCACGCGCCGCTGCCCTGGCGGCTGCAGAGAAGGTTAAGGCTGAAAAGGCAGCCCGTGAGGCTGCCGCCAATAACCGCCCGGCTCCTGTAGTAAAAACGCCCGCGCCAAAACCTGTTAAAACCCGGCTTACCGATAGTGAGGTGTTAACAGCAACACCTGAGGCTGCCAGCCTTTCCAATGATTTTCAGGGTAACCGCGGCCGCCTGCCCTGGCCGGTAGGCAGTGGGGTGGTGATACAAAGTTTTGGCCGCTATTATAGCGAAGGTATCCAGAATGACAACCAGGGCATAGATATACGCACTTCGGCCGGGGCAACCGTACGTTCGGTTTTTGAAGGCGAAGTAAAAACCGTAGCAGATATTAGCGGCTCTTATATTGTAGTGATACAGCATGGTAAGTTTTTTACAGCTTACAACGGGCTGCACTCGGTAAGCGTAAGCAAGGGGCAAAAGGTAAGTACCAAGCAGGCCATAGGCACCGTAGCTGTAGATGGGGCTACAGGAGAAGCCATACTGCAATTCTCACTATTAAATGTAAACTCACCTGTAAACCCCAAACTGTGGCTGGCGCCGCAATAAGCGTTATATTTTGGCGTTGATAAACTATGTACGCGGTTTATTGTTTACTTTTGTAATTATAACTTAAAGGCATGTTTAGTTCTGTTCTTTTATTCCTGAATATCGGCACTCCCGAACTGATAATTATTTTGTTTGCAGCGTTGCTGCTGTTTGGCGGCAAAAAGCTGCCCGAACTGGCAAAAGGATTAGGAAAGGGCTTGCGTGATTTTAAAGATGCTTCTGATGGCGTAAAGCGTGAAATTCATAATCAGATAAACAATTATGATGAACCAAAACCAACGCCCTATGCAGATACGTATACCAATAATGCCACTATAGAGGAGAAGCCGGTTGAGGTAGCAGAAATACCTGAGCACACACCGGTAGAAAGAACCGAAGCAGAGGCACCAGTTAAGAAAGATATTAATTCATAAAAAAACTAAAAATCATGGGTGGATTAGGCGCACCAGAAATTATTCTGATCATTATTGCAATATTGATTCTGTTCGGCGGACGTAAGATCCCGGAACTGATGAAAGGCTTGGGCCAGGGCGTAAAGGAGTTTAAAAATGCCTCAAACGGTGAGAGCAAAGAAGAACCACGCACTACCAGCACTACAAACACAACTACTACCAATACCCACAGCAACGTTAATCCGTAAGCAGGGGCTGGTATTTTTAATTTTTACTTTGAAACTTATCTGCTGATAAAAATCATTATCAACAGATAAGTTTTTTATTTTAGCCCCCTATGGCTAAATCATATACTTCATTAACTGCAATACAAGCCGATCTTACCGCCGGGTTGGTAACAGTTAAGGAACTGGTGGAAACCTGCCTGAGCCGCGCAAAACAATACGCACATTTAAATGCTTTAAACGAGGTTTATGCAGAAGAAGCCCTGCAAAAGGCTGCAGTATTAGATGAGCGCCTGGCAAGCCAGCAGCCTGCAGGCCGCCTGGCCGGTATGGTAATCAGCCTGAAGGATAACATCTGTTATAAAGATCATCGTGTAAGTGCAGCCTCTAAAATACTCAAAAACTTTATTTCTATTTATTCATCCACTATTGCAGAACGCCTGCTGGCCGAAGATGCTATCATTATCGGCCGGGCCAACTGCGATGAATTTGCTATGGGCGCATCCAGCGAAAGCTCTTATTATGGCCCGGTAAAAAATATGGCCGATGAAAGCCGCGTGGCGGGGGGGTCGTCCGGTGGTTCGGCAGTCTCTGTACAGGCGGGAATGTGCCATGCCGCCATCGGTACTGATACCGGCGGTTCGGTAAGGCAGCCAGCTTCCTTTTGCGGTCTGATTGGCCTTAAACCCACTTATGGCAGCATCTCACGTTACGGCGTTATTGCCTATGCCTCCTCATTTGATCAGCCCGGCATTATTGCCAACAGTATAGCGGATGCGGCCCTGCTGATGGAAGTGCTTTCGGGCGCTGACACTTACGACAGTACTTTATCTCAAAGGGCAGTTCCTGCATATACGAGGCATTTAGAACCCACGGCCTCTCAAAAGAAAATAGGCTATTTAAAAGAAGCATTTGACAGCGTAGCAACAGACCCGGAAGTTAAGCAGGCAATGGCCGCGTATCTGGAAAAATTACGTGCAGCAGGGCATACCGTAGAACCTGTAACTTTTAAGTACCTTGATTATATTGTTCCTGCTTATTATATACTGGCTATGGCCGAAGCTTCGTCTAATCTGGCCCGGTATGATGGTGTGCATTACGGCTATCGCAGTGCGCAGGCTGAAAATCTAATGGAAACGTACAAAAAGTCGCGCTCAGAAGGATTCGGCAAGGAAGTAAAGCGGCGTATTATGCTGGGTACATTTATTTTAAGTGCAGGTTATTACGATGCCTACTATGCCAAAGCGCAAAAAATACGGCGGCTGATTAAGGAAGAAACCGGGCAGTTACTGCAACAGTATGATTTTTTAGTGCTGCCTACAGCCCCCGAACCTGCTTTTAAGCTGAACAATGCTAAAAAAGATCCGGTGGCCGCTTACATGGCTGATATTTATACTGTGCAGGCCTCATTAGCTGGTGTGCCTGCTGTTTCTTTACCGGCAGGAACTAATAGTGCAGGTTTACCGTTAGGAATACAGCTCATTGCCGCACCTTTTGAAGAGCAGCAGTTGTTAAATTTTTCGAAATATTCGTTAAGCTTACTTTAAAGTTAATAAATTAGTAACCAGAAAACGTATAGTGTTGGATTGATTAATACCCTTTAGCGAATGAAGAGACTTTTTACCATTACGGCATGTTTATGCCTTGCTTTTACTGTAAAGGCGGCAAACAGAAATTATGCCACTATCCTAAAAGGCGACTCCGATCTGATTGTTCAAAAGCCAGGCCAGTTCAGTCTGATGCCATTGCAAAGCCTGCACGTTGATTATATCCCTAAACCTGCGGCCAATCAGGCACACTTAACTGCTTACGAAGGTTCACTCACAAAACGCCGCCTTGACTCGGTGGCTAAAGATGTACAGTTGGATTATAACGATTATGTACAGAAGTATATTGATAGCTATACCTCACTTAACCGGCGCGATGAGGTAAGCCAGATCATCGGGCTGTCTAAATATTACTTTCCCATCTATGAAAAGGCTTTTCGCGATGCCGGCATCCCCGAGGAAATTAAATATTTGTCTGTTGTAGAATCAGCCCTTAACCCCAACGCGGTATCAAGGGTAGGCGCTACCGGCCCCTGGCAGTTTATGTTCAGCACTGCCAAAATTTATGGGCTGAACATGAATAATTATGTAGACGAGCGCCGCGACCCTATACAGGCCAGTTATGCTGCTGCGGCTTACATTAAAGACGCTTATCAGGAATTTGGCGACTGGCTGCTGGCCATAGCTTCTTATAACTGTGGCAAAGGCGCTGTTGAGCGGGCCATACAGCAGGCCAATGCTGTTGATTACTGGTCTATCCGCCCCTTTCTGCCAGCCGAAACACGTGGATATGTACCGGCTTACATTGCGGTGGCCTACATTATTAACTATCATAACCGCCACAACATCACACCCGGTACCTCAAGCCTGGCTATAAACACCGATACCGTACTGGTTAACAAGTTTGTATCACTGCCCAGTGTAGCCCGCATATTAAATATTGATTATAACCAGCTATCCCTGCTTAATCCGGCTTATAAGAAGCATATTATAAACGGTACGGTAAAAGCGCCGCGGCGTATGGTGTTACCGCAGTTGGGCAAAGATAAATTTGCTGCTTTATATAAAGTGTTAAACTCTGATGCTGCCAATGCGCCTGCAGAGCCAGTTTACGCGGAGGTAAATGAAAGCAGTGTTCGTATGGTTATACCGCCGGTACCTGTGGTTGCCGTAGCAGAAGCACGCCTGCCTGCTTACCATAAAATCAAGAAAGGGGAAACGCTGAACAGTATAGCTGACAAATACGGTGTTGAAGTAGATGACCTGATTGAGTGGAACCACTTGCGCAACTACAAAGCAACGCCCGGCCAAACCCTTAAGGTAACGGCCGAGAGCAGAAACGTATCTGCACAAAATAATACAGTTGTACAACCCGGTAAAAGCGCAATCCTGTATCAGCCTACTGAAACCAAGTTATAAAAAGCTTTTTCGTAAAAAATTTATATCCAAAAAATTATTGTGCCTTCACTGACTAACGGTGAAGGTCTTTGATTTTATAGGGGTTGGCAAACTGAATATGAGTTACATTATATACAGTTACGCTTAAAAAGAATTGTACTTTTGAAGGCTGAATTATTGAGAGATGAAAAACACCAACCGTAAACTGGATGCCTTAAACTATCATGCTAAAGGCCGCCCTGGCAAGATACAGGTAGTTCCAACCAAGCCTACCAACTCACAGCGCGATTTAACTATGGCTTACTCTCCTGGAGTGGCCGAACCCTGCCTGCGCATAGCCGAAAATGTAGAAGATGTGTATAAGTATACTGCTAAGGGGAACCTGGTAGCGGTAATCAGCAATGGTACGGCGGTGTTGGGTTTGGGCAACATTGGCCCGGAGGCCAGTAAGCCGGTGATGGAAGGCAAAGGCCTGTTGTTTAAGATATATGCTGATATTGATGTGTTCGACCTGGAACTGAATACCAAAAGCGTAGATGAATTTGTAACCATTGTAAAAGCTTTGGAACCTACGTTCGGCGGTGTAAATCTCGAAGATATATCAGCCCCAACCTGTTTTGAGATTGAGCGCCGGTTGAAGGAAGAAATGAATATCCCGGTGATGCACGATGACCAGCATGGTACGGCCATTATTTCGGGAGCGGCGTTATTGAACGCCTGCGAGATACAGGATAAAAAGCTGGAAGATATTAAACTGGTGGTCAATGGTGCAGGGGCGGCGGCAGTTTCGTGTACCCGCATCTACCTTTCATTAGGGGTTAAAAAGGAAAACCTGGTTATGCTGGACATTAATGGCGTACTCGACCAGCGGCGTACCGATCTGGACGAGATACGCCAGGAGTTTGCGACCAGTCGTACCGATATTAATAGCCTGGCTGATGCCATGAAGGGCGCCGACGTTTTCATTGGCCTTTCGGCAGGTAACCTGGTAAATACCGAAATGCTGCAAAGCATGGCGCCAAACCCAATCGTATTCGCTATGGCTAACCCGGAGCCCGAGGTAGCTTATGAGATTGGTATTGCTTCGCGCGGGGACATTATTATGGCTACCGGCCGGTCTGATTTTCCTAACCAGGTAAATAATGTATTGGGCTTTCCTTACATATTCAGGGGGGCGCTTGATGTACGCGCTACCGCCATTAACGAAGAAATGAAACTGGCCGCCGCGCAGGCTATTGCCGAACTGGCCAAAAAGCCGGTGCCCGAGGCGGTAAATTTAGCTTACGAGGCCAAAAATCTGCGTTTTGGCAAAGATTATATTATCCCAAAGCCGATGGATCAGCGGTTAATTACCGAGGTTTCTATTGCAGTAGCTAAAGCGGCCGTGGCTTCAGGTGTGGCCCGCAAGGAAATTGCCGACTGGGATGCCTACGCCGAAGAGTTGCGCAGCCGTATCAGCAGCGATGATAAGCTGATGCGTAACCTGTCCTTACAAGCCAAAAGCACACCCAAACGTATAGTATTTGCAGAAGCCGATAACTATAAGATATTACGTGCCGCGCAAATTGTAAAGGATGAAGGCATTGCCACGCCCATCTTATTAGGTAATATTCAGAAAATACAGCAGATTATTCATGAAAATGAGCTTGACTTAGGCACCGTGGAAATGATAGATCCGCGTGAAGGCTCTGACTGTTCTGAAAAGTATGCCAAGTTTTTATACAACAAGCGCCAGCGCCGCGGGGCAACTTTATATGAAGCCCGTAAGATGATGCGCGACCGTAACTATTACGGTTCCGCTATGGTGCAGTTTGGCGATGCGGATGCCTTAATTTCGGGGTTAACCAAAAATTATGTAAGTACCATTAAACCGGCATTGCAGGTTATCGGCACCGAGCCGGGCGTACCCAAACTGGCAGGTATGTACATGATGATCACCAAGAAGGGCCCCCTGTTTTTTGGTGATACCACCATCAACGTAAACCCCACCGCTCAGGATCTGGTAGATATAACAGTGCTGACTGAACGCTCAGTACAGCAGTTAGGCGTAAGTCCGCGGGTAGCTTTGTTGTCTTACTCTAATTTTGGCTCGAATGATGGCGAGGTGCCTGATAAAACCCGCGAAGCAGTAAAAATATTGCACGACCAGCATCCTGACATGGTGGTAGACGGCGAAATGCAGGCCAACTTTGCCATGAACCGCGATTTGCTGGCCGATAATTTCCCATTCTCTACATTAAACGGTAAACCCGCCAATACATTGATATTTCCTAACCTGGAGTCTGGTAATATTGCCTATAAATTATTGCAGGAAGTGGGCGGGGCAGAAGCGGTTGGCCCAATTCTGCTGGGCTTGAACAAACCGGTGCATGTGCTGCAGTTAGGCAGCTCGGTACGCGAGATTGTAAATATGGTAACCATAGCCGTAGTAGATGCCCAGCATCGGGAGCAAACCACAACTTTAAAATAATTTCATCGTATACAAAAGTAAATTAACCGATATTTAACGCTTGTATGTACGCCTATATTGATGGTAAATTAGCCTTTAAAAGCCCTGCTTATGTGGTAATAGATGTAGGTGGAGTAGGCTATCAGATCAATATATCCGTAAATACCTATGCCAAATTAGGCGATGCCGAGCGGTGCCGGTTGTATACCTGGCTGCATGTGAAAGAAGACGGCCACACCCTGTACGGCTTTGCCGATGAGGGTGAGAAACGGTTATTTGTGCACCTGATTTCGGTATCAGGTATCGGGCCCAATACGGCCCGCATGATGCTGTCCTCCATTTCACCGGAGGAGATACAAACGGCTATTGTAAAAGGTAATGTATCGGTAATACAACGTATAAAAGGTATCGGGCCCAAATCTGCGCAGCGGCTTATTCTGGAACTTCAGGATAAACTACGCAAGGACGGGCCTGATACCCTGATCAATGTTCCGGCGGCGGTAACCGCAAAAGACGAAGCCTTGTCTGCCCTGATGATGTTGGGCTTTGTACGCAATGCGGCCGAGAAAGTGCTGGAACAGGAAATCAAAAAGCAGCCCGACCAAACTGTGGAGCAGTTAATTAAGGCAGCCCTGAGAAGTTTATAAACTATTGATTGAATTTTATCCGCGTAGCGATTGATTAGAAGCTTTACTCTAAAAGTAATAGTCTGCATCTTATATTTTTCTGCTTTTTGCGGAATACGCTATGCCTTTGCGCAAAAATCGCGCCCCGGCCGAAACCCCGATTCGGTAACCGTTACCATCCCCTACAAAGGTTCTGAATCACGAAACGCACAATTGCGTAAAGGCTTTTTAGAACCTGATCCGCCTAACCTGGTGAGAACCATTCAATATGATGCGGTAACCAACCGCTATATTCTAACCGAAAAGGTAGGCAACCTGCTGTACCGGCCGGTACGCTATCTTACTTTTGACGAATACTTACACTTAACCAACCGGCAAAACCAGCGGGCATACTACCAGCAGTTATCTGATAATTACAATTACCAGTCGCAGCAGCCTGGTTTTATACCGCAAATTAAAGTACGCAGCCGCACCTTCGAGCAGATATTTGGCAGCTCTACCATTGATATCCGTCCGCAGGGCTCGGCACAGATGATACTGGCCGGGCAGATCAACAGTAACCAAAACCCGCTGTTCAGCGCCCGGCAGCGCACGCAGTTCAACTTCAACTTCGATCAGCGTATCCAGATGAACCTGACCGGTACCATTGGAGATAAGCTGCGTATTGCCACCAATTACAACACGGATGCCCAGTTTCAGTTTGAGAACCAGATTAAACTGGACTATACCGGCCATGCCGATGAGATTATTCAGAAGATTGAGGCCGGTACGGTAAGCCTGCCGCTGCCCACTACGCTGATACAGGGCAGCCAGTCGCTGTTTGGGGTTAAAACACGTTTGAAATTTGGCAAACTGGATGTAAATACCATCTTTTCGCAGCAGCGCTCGCAGGCTAAAACCATTACCATTACCAACGGGGCGCAGCAGGGCGATTTCAGCCTAAGCCCTACCGACTATGAGGCCAACCGGCATTATTTCTTAGCTCAGTACTTCCGTAATAATTATAATAAGGCGCTGGCCAACATACCGCTTATCAGCACCAATGTGGTAATTACCAAAATTGAAGTATGGACGACCAACCGTACCAACGTAACCACCGATTCGCGCGATGTGCTGGCCTTTACCGATTTGGGTGAAAATACACCTTACAATACAGCTCTCATCAGGGGCGGTGGTTCGGGCCTGCCTGCTGGCTTTTCGGGTCCGGGCTATCCGCAGCAATCCAACTCTTTGCTTACCGGCCTGCCGGCCAATTCGAGGACAACCAGTTCTAACGATGTGGTTTCTTACTTTCAATCTACCGGCGGAACAGATAACTACTCGCGCCTTACGTATGCCCGTAAATTAACCGACCGTGAGTTTACGCTGCACCCGCAGTTAGGCTATATCTCGTTAAATAACCCGTTGAATAATGATGAAGTATTGGCCGTAGCTTTCAGGTATACTTACAATGGCGTAGAATACCAGGTAGGCGAGTTTTCTACCGACCGGCCGGTAAACCCGGCCACACCGCAGGTGCTGTATGTAAAGCTGCTGAAGAACGAAATATTGAAGACCAGTTTGCCCACCTGGGATTTAATGATGAAGAACATCTATTCATTAGGCGCGTATCAGATCAGCCCGGTTAATTTCAGGCTGACCGTATCGCGTTTAGATGATAAATCAGGCATCAATAAGCCGTTAATGGAGGAGGGGCAGAACACCAAAAGCAAACTATGGCTGCAGCTTACCGGGCTGGATAACCTCAACCAGCAGAACAACCGGCAGCCCGATGGCTATTTTGACTTTTTAGAAGGTATCACCATCGACTCCTACAACGGGCGTATTACTTTTCCGGTGGTAGAACCCTTTGGTTCTGACCTGGCCGCCAAATTCACGTCAACAGAACAGGATTTACGCAGCCGTTACGTATACCAGCCGCTATATGATTCGGTAAAAACCATCGCGCAGCAGTATTTTCCGCAACTTAACCGGTATGTGATACGCGGTACCTACTCTTCGCAGTCCGGCTCCGAGTTCCAGTTAAACGCTGTAAACATTCCGCAGGGCTCGGTAGTGGTAAGTGCCGGTACGCTGCGCCTTACCGAGGGTACGGATTATACGGTAGATTACAGCATTGGCCGCATTCATATTTTAAACACTGCCTTGCTATCCTCCGGCCAGCCCATTACGGTAAATATCGAGAACAATGAGTTGTTTGGTGTGCAGCAAAAGTCGTTATATGGTGCGCGGTTTGATTATAGGGTGAATAACAAACTCGCCTTAGGTTCAACCATTATGCACTTATCTGAACTGCCGCTTACGCAGAAAGAGCAGATTGGTGATGAATCTATTTCCAACACCATTGCGGGGTTTGATGTAAATTACAATACCAACTCTCGCCTGCTGACCCGCTTGGTGGACAAGATTCCGTTTATTGATACCAAAGCGCCTTCCACCGTAAGCTTTGCCGGCGAGTTTGCCAAACTGTTTCCCGGTAACCCAAGTGCACTGAATTTTGCTGGCTCCAAAAAGGGAACCTCTTATTTAGATGATTTTGAGAGCAGCCAGTCCATCATTGACTTAAAAAGCGCTATTAACTGGCAGTTGTCGGGCACGCCGCAGTTGTTCCCGGAATCGCAGTTGTTTAATGATTTAAGCTACGGCTATAACCGCGCCCGGCTGTCTTTTTATAACATCGACCCCATATTTTATACCAATTCCAGTTCGCTGCTGTCCAATTCACGTACCGAATTATCTAATCATTATGTGCGGCAGGTGCTGGAAAATGAAGTGTTTCCGTATAAGCAATCGGTTACCGGCCAGCCGCTGATCTTGTCTACGCTTGATCTGGCTTTTTACCCTTCTATTCGCGGGCCTTATAATTATGCAACCACAGGGGTTAATGCCGATGGCTCCCTGCAAAATCCACGCAACCGCTGGGGCGGTATTTTCCGCAAACTGGAAACCAATGATTTTGAATCGCTCAATGTACAGTACGTAGAGTTTTGGATGCTGGACCCTTTTGTCTATAAGCCCAACTCGCAGGGTGGCGATTTGTACCTGAATTTAGGCAGCCTGTCCGAAGATATATTGAAAGACGGGCGCAAAGGCCTGGAGAACGGCTTGCCGCCTGATGGTGATTTAAGCCAGGTAGATGAAACTAACTGGGGCCGGGTGCCAAAGCTGCAGCCGGTAATTAATGCCTTTGATACCAACCCCGATGCCCGCCGTTTGCAGGATATTGGTTTAGACGGGTTGAACAGCACCGCCGAGCAAACCAAGTTCGGCGCTATTGTGCAGCAGTTGAAAGCCATTTTAAACCCGGCTGCCGCTGCACTGTTTATGGCCGACCCTTCTTCTGATGATTACCAGTACTACCAGGGCCCGGCGCTTGACCAGGCCCGGGCCGGTATTTTGCAGCGTTACAGCCGTTATAATGGTACGGAGGGCAACTCCAAAACCGCCGAGCAATCAAGAGAAGAACTGGGATTGACCACTTCGGCTTCTACTTCGCTGCCCGATGGGGAAGATATCAACCGCGATAATAACATGAGCCAGGCGGATGAATACTTTCAATATAAGGTATCCATCAGGCCGCAGGATCTGGTGGTGGGTAAAAATTATATTAATGATAAGGTAACCGCACAGGTAAAGCTGCCCGATGGTACCACCCAAACCGTAAACTGGTACCAGGTGCGTATTCCTATTGACAGCTATACCTCCAAAACCGGCAACATTCAGGATTTTAAAGCCATCCGTTTCGTACGGATGTTCATGACCAACTTTGCCGATACCGCCGTGCTGCGTATGGCTACCATGCAACTGGTGCGCGGTGAATGGCGCAACTATAACCAGGAAAACAACCCGGCCAAAGTAATTGCCGACCCTGCTATCCTCAATCCGCCGATTGATAACTCAACGTTAGATATTGGTACCGTAAATATTGAGGCTAATGGTAACCGGGCTTCCATTCCCTATGTGGTGCCGCCCGGCATCACCCGCCAGCGCGATTACAACAACCTGCGAACCGATACCCGGCTGAACGAGCAATCGCTGTCATTAACTGTAAATAACCTGCGCGATGGCTACTCGCGTACGGCCTACAAAACGTTTTATAATGACCTGCGCTTTTACAAGCATTTACAACTGTTTGTACATGCCGAGGGTACGCAGCTGCGCAACAATGATATGAATGCCTTTATCCGCTTAGGGGTAGATTATCAGGATAATTATTATGAATATGAAATACCGCTGCAGGCTACCCCGCAAAACACAGCCGACCCGGAACTGATATGGCCTGCCGCCAATAATATAGACATTGCGCTGGATGTACTTACCCAGGCCAAGGTGCAGCGCAACAATGCCCGGCTTAACGGGCAGCCCTGGCCGCTTAATGTGCCGTTTACGGCAACCGCCGGGCAGTACCGGGTAACCATTAAAGGCCAGCCCGATTTGAGCCGGTTACGCGCCATAATGCTGGGGGTGCGCAACCCTTACCGCGGCACCGCAGGCAGCGCTGCTGATGACGGGCTGGATAAATCGGCCATCATCTGGTTTAATGAATTGCGGTTAACTGACTTTAACCAGCGGGGCGGCTATGCCGCTACTGCCCGGCTGAATACGCAACTGGCGGATTTTGCCAATGTAACCGTGGCCGGCAGCCAAACCACGCCGGGCTTCGGTACTTTGCAGCAAAGTATGGAAGAGCGGCGGCTTGATGATAACCGCACCCTGGACGTAGCTGCCAGTGCCGAACTGGGCCGGTTTTTTCCTTCTAAACGTGGCGTACACATTCCGTTATATGTAAACGTTTCTTCGCAGGTAAGTACACCGCTGTATGACCCTGCCTCGCCAGATATAGAACTGAAGCAAACCCTGAGCGGTACTTCTGATAAAAAGCAGCGCGATTCAATTAAGAATGCGGCCGAGAATTTTACGCAGCGTAAAAGCATCAATTTAACTAACATACATATCTCCAAAACCAATCCGGCAGCCATTAATCATTTATGGGATGTGGAGAATTTCAGCGCCACCTATGCTTATACCGAGTACCAGCATCATGATTTTATTACACTGAATGATTATCAGAAGATATACCATGTAGGTTTGGCCTATAATTACAACAGGGCGGCTGCTTATTACAGTCCGTTCAGTAAAATCATTAAAAGCAACCTGCTGGCGCTGGCACGGGATTTTAATTTTAGCCTGCTGCCCTCAAGGCTGAATTTTCAAATCAGTTTAGATCGCTTTTACTCGGAGAACACGCTGCGCGATAATGATCCGAATAACTTTATTCCGATACCTACCACGTTTAATAAGAATTTTAATATTACAAGGATATACGGCATTGGCTGGAACCTGTCGCGCTCATTGCAGTTGGATATTGATGCTACCAACCTGTCTGTAGTAGATGAGCCTGCAGGCCGTATCAATGGCTTGAAAAAGGATACGTTGTGGAGCAATTTGCTGAAACTGGGCCGTACCACCAATTATAACCACACAATTAATCTTACTTATAATGTACCGCTTAACAAGGTGCCCGGTTTAAGCTGGACCAACGTAACTGCACGGTACAGTACGCAATTTAACTGGCAGACCCAGCCGCTGTTTGCCATTACCGACCCTACGCTGAATGTGGGTAACACTATACAAAATAACCGCACTATTCAGCTAAACCCGGTACTGAACTTTGCGGGGCTATATAGTAAAATCGGGCTTGGGCCGAAGCCGCTTACTAATGCGTCCAACAACAACGGGGGACAGGAATCTGCCCAGGGCGGTGCTGCGTTACGCTTTTTTACCGGCCTGCTTACCAGCATTAAGCGTGTAAGCGGTACTTACACCCGCAGCGAGGGTACTTTTTTACCGGGTTATTTGCCGCAAAGCAACCTGGCTGGGCAGGATTTAAATTACAATGCGCCCGGCATTGCCTTTTTGCTGGGCAGCCAGGCCGACATCAGGTACAAAGCCGCTGCCAATGGCTGGCTGAGCAGGGATACGCTGCAAAACCTGTTATACAGCACCACCCTTAACGAAGATATGCACCTGCAGGGCGTGATAGAGCCGTTTCGTGATCTGCATATTGAGCTGTTGGCTTTCCGGTTAACTAACCGGAATTTTACCACCAACTTTAAGTACGATGCCTTTACCGGCTCCTTTCAAAGTTTAAGCCCTGTTACTTCGGGCAGCTACAGTGTGTCTTACCTCACCATTGGTACGGCTTTTTCTAAAGCCAGCGGCATTAATAACCAGTCGGGCACATTTCAGCAGCTGCTGAGTAACCGGGCAGTTATTTCGCAGCGTTTAGGCCGCAGTAATCCCAACTCATCAGGAACCATAGGTGGTTATGCAGACGGCTATGGCGCAAACCAGCAGGATGTACTGGCAGGGGCGTTTCTGGCTGCATACGGAGGGAAGAATGCGGCTTCGTCCAACTTAAGCAGTTTTCCGAAGATTCCGATTCCTAACTGGGATATCCGGTACGAAGGATTGAGCCGTTTACCTTTCTTTAATAACTTCTTTGAAAACGTAGAACTTCAGCATGGTTACCGGTCTACCTATACCGTAAACAGTTACAGCAGCCTGATCCGTTACCAGGAAGCCAACGGCGGCGTAACAACACGCGATGTAAATAATGATTTCCTTCCTTTCTTTCAGTTTACACAGGTTACAATTTTCGAGCAGTTTGTGCCGCTACTGGGTGCCAATGTACGTTTCAGAAACAGTATGACATTGAATGCAGAGTACCGGAAGAGCAGGATATTGAGCCTTAGTTTACTGAACAGCCAGCTGGCGCAGCAAAATACAAGCGATGCAGTGGTAGGGTTTGGTTATCGTGCACATAATCTGCGCATTCCCTTTCTGCCCCAGCGCGGTAATAATAATGATGTTACCTTTAAAATAGATTTTGCCATACACGACAACAAGACTGTAATTTACCGTGCAGATGTGGAAACTGCTGAAATCTCGTCAGGCGCTAAAAATATTACCATACGGCCTTCTATAGATTATATTGTGAACCAGCGTTTCAACGTTAATCTGTTTTACGATTCTAATATTACCCGGCCTTATACTTCGCAAAGCTTTAATACGGCTTATACCAACTTTGGGGTTAACCTGAAACTTTTGTTTCAGTAGTGAGGTTAGGTGTGAAATAGGAAAGAATGCAAACCTTGTCATTTCACCTGCGGTCGAAATGACAGCTTATTAAGTTAGGAATAACGTTTGCTTTAACAGCAAGCAATCCGCTTAAACTGCCCGGTTGGCAGGTTCGAGTATGGCTAATAAACCGTCTACGTACTCCCGGTTGTTGGCCAAACGGGGCACTTTATGCTGGCCGCCTAATTTGCCGCGCTCCTTCATCCACCTGAAGAAGGTGCCTTCGGGCGCACGGTGCACCACAGGCCGCCGCAGGGCCATATCCTTAAAACGCTTGGCATCATAATCGGAGTTGATCTTACGCAGGGTTTCATCCATCAGGTCAACAAAGCGTTCAAATTCTGCCGGCTTTTTTTCAAATTCGATGATCCACTCGTGGCCGCCTGCATTGTTGCCTTCAAAATAAATGGGGCCGGCGGTATAATCGCGCACAATGGCGCCGGTTTGGCGGCAGGCTTCCTGCAGTGCACGTTCGGCATTATCAATAATCACCTCTTCGCCAAAGGCATTAATAAAGTGCTTGGTGCGGCCGGTAATCTGTATGCGGTAGGGCACCAGCGAGGTAAAGCGAATAGTATCACCTATCATGTACCGCCACAGGCCGGCGTTGGTACTGATGATGAGCGCGTAATTTCTGCCTAATTCTACCTGATCAAGCGTCAGGGTTTCGGGCTGCTCATCTTCCAGGTTCTCCAAAGGCAAAAACTCATAAAAAATGCCGTAATCCAGCATCAGCAGCATCTCGCCGGGGGCTTCCCTGTCCTGTATACCAAAAAAGCCTTCTGAGGCATTATAAGTTTCGAGGTAATACATATCCCCGTTCGGAATCAGCAGTTTAAACTGCTCGCGGTAAGGCGTAAAATTTACAGCGCCATGAAAGTACAGTTCCAGGTTTGGCCATACTTCAAGCAGGTTACGCTTGCCGGTAACCTCCAGTATCTTTTTAAACAGTACGATGTTCCAGGTAGGTACACCGCTGATGCCGGTAACGTTAACATCCTTGGTGGCATGGGCCATCTTTTCAATCTTTTCCTCAAAGTTTTCCAGCAGGGCAATATCCAAGTCCGGCGTACGGTAAAATTCGGCCCATAAAGGCAGATTCTTCATAATCACCGCCGAGAGGTCGCCAAAAAAGGTATCCGCATTGAGCTGGCTTACCTGGTGGCTGCCGCCCAGGGTTAAGCTTTTGCCGGTAAACAGACGGGCATTGGGCCGGTTGTTACAGTATAGGGTAAGCATGTCCTTACCGCCCTTCATGTGGCATTCTTCCAGTGCCTCGGCGCTTACCGGGATGAATTTACTGCGGTCGCTGGTGGTACCTGATGATTTGGCAAACCATTTGATTTCTGTTGGCCATAATACATTCTGCTCGCCGGCCAGCATACGCTCGATATAGGGCTTCAGCGTATCGTAGTTTTGGATGGGTACCCGCTGCTTAAAGTCGTGCAGGCTTTCCACACTTTTGTAATGGTGCTGCTTGCCCCACTCCGTGTGCTGGGCCGAAGCAATCAGGTGTTCAAACCATTCTTCCTGTACTTCATCAGGATACTTCATAAAAAGCTCAATCTGGTGAATGCGCTTTTTTATAAACCAGTTAAATACAGCGTTGATGATTGGCATGGACAGGGCTTAAATTACAAAAAAGTTTTACGCTTAAGCACAAAATTTGCACCCAGGTAAACTTTTCGCACCAGTTCGTTCTCCGCCAGTACTTCGGGCACGCCCGATTCCAGTATCTTGCCTTCAAACAGCAGGTAAGCCCTGTCGGTAATGGATAGCGTTTCCTGCACATTGTGGTCGGTGATGAGGATACCAATATTGCGGTGCCGCAGTTTGGCTACCATGCTTTGTATTTCCTCCACCGCAATAGGGTCAACGCCGGCAAAGGGTTCATCCAACAAGATGAAATTGGGCTCGGCGGCCAGGGCCCGCGCAATTTCAGTACGGCGGCGCTCACCGCCGGAGAGCAGGTCGCCGCGGTTCCTGCGTACCCGGTGCAAACTGAACTCGTCAATCAGCTCTTCCAGCTTTTCGGTCTGGCGTTGTTTGGTCAGGGTTCCCATCTCCAGCACCGCCTTGATGTTATCCTCAACGGTAAGTTTGCGAAACACAGAGGCTTCCTGTGCCAGGTAGCCGATACCTTTTTGAGCGCGGCGATACATTGGGTCGCTGGTGATGATTTCCTCTTCCAAGTAGATATTGCCTTCATTGGGCTTAATCAGCCCCACAATCATATAAAACGAAGTGGTTTTACCGGCACCGTTAGGGCCTAACAAGCCCACAATTTCACCCTGCGATACATCAAATGATACATCGTTTACTACCGTACGCTGCTTGTATTTTTTTACTAAATTTTCGGCTCGTAATTTCATTGGTTAATTTAGGCATTAGGTATTAGTTCATTGGTCATTGGGGGAAGGTCAATGTCTTTATTTGCTTTACCAATAAATTTAATGTAAGCGTTTAATTTATGATGAATAGTTTTAAGGTCAACAATCAATATTTCGTAATCTTCTTCATTGATCAGTTTTCTTGCTTTACTCTTTGTTAACCAGTCTTTGGTTTCTAATATTGAACCGCGGCTGTAATAGCAAAAGTTTCTATTTTCCTTATAATGGAAACGGCCATACCCTTCTGCAATATTAGCGCTGATGGAATCTGCGGACCTTATTAATTGTTTACCAACTGTATCTTGTGCTAATTTGTTCCATTGCACTACTACATGCCATATCTTATTGCTGAGATCCACAGCTAATTGATAAACGTTTAAGGTTTCTATGCTATTATTACTCATTTAAACCTAATGACTAATGAACCAATGAACCCATTCTTATCCCTCTAATGTTCAGTTGTATAGAACGTTTTTCGCGCCAGATATTTTCTTCAATGGTATAACAAATATCGAAAGGTTTGCTTTTGTTTATCTCGTGCAGCCAGCCGGCCTGGTTAAAGGCAATGCACTCGAACATCGGGGAGCCATCCTGCGATACGGCCATTTTCAAATGATTGGTGCCTGCTAAACCGGCCCTGCCGCAAACCTGCACCCCCCGGCTTAAAAATACGGGCGACATGTTCTCCGGCCCGAAAGGGGCAAAGCGGTTCAGCAGCCTGAAAAAGCGGGCATCTACCTCATGCAGTTCCAGTTCGGTATCAATCTGTATCTCGGGTATCAGTTGTTCGGCAGTGATGCTATTGCTTACTACTTCTTCAAACCGCCGGGAAAAAGCTTCTACCTGCTCGGGTTTCATGGTTAAACCGGCAGCATACTTATGGCCGCCGTATTGCAATAACAGATCGCTGCAATCGCTCAGCGCTTCGTATAAATCAAAACCTACTACAGAGCGGGCCGAACCGGCCACATGGCCATTGGAACGGGTAAGCACTACCGTGGGCCGGTAATATTTTTCAGTAAGCCGCGAAGCCACAATACCAATCACTCCCTTATGCCAGCCTTCGCTGAATACCACGGTTGATTTTCGGTTCAGCATCGCATCACTGCTTTCAATCATGCTCAGGGCTTCGTCCGTAATGTTCATGTCGTGGCCTTTACGCTCCACATTTTTGATGTTGATCTGAACACCTTTATCACGCGCCTCGGGCAGGGTATGAGCCAACAGTAATTCCACTGCTTGTTTGGCATCGCCTATGCGGCCGGCGGCATTAATACGGGGGCCTATCATAAATACAATATCACCAATGCTGTAGTTGCCGGCTTTGCCGGCTACCTCCATCAGCGCCTGCACGCCATTACAGGCACTGCTGTTTAACTGCTGTAACCCAAAATGTGCCAGTGTGCGGTTCTCGCCGGTGATATGCACAATATCACAGGCTATGCTGATGGCGACCAGCTCCAGGTAACAGTTATAATTTTCAAGCGGGATGCCGTTCTTTTCGGCGTAGGCTTGTATTAGTTTAAACCCCAGCCCGCAGCCCGAAAGCTCTTTATAAGGATACGGGCAATCAGGGCGCTTAGGGTCAAGCACGGCAATGGCGGCAGGCAGGTCGCTTCCGGGCAGGTGGTGGTCGGCTATAATAAAATCAATACCCCTGCTGCTGGCATAAACCACCTTATCAATGGATTTAATGCCGCAATCCAAAGCGATAATCAGCGAAAAGCCGTTGGCAGCAGCAAAGTCGATCCCTTGCGTTGAGATACCGTAACCTTCCAGATGCCTGTCTGGAATGTAGTAGGCCAGGTGCTTGTACTGCTGCTGAAAAAAGCTGTATACCAGCGTAACCGCCGTAGTGCCGTCAACATCATAATCGCCGTAAATCAGTATCTTTTCGCCGGCAGCTATAGCCTGCTCAATGCGTAAAACGGCCTGCTCCATATCAGCCATTAAAAAAGGATCATGCAGGTGCCTGATGTCTGGCTTAAAGTAATAACGTGCTGCCTCAAAATCAGTGATGCCACGCTGCAGCAGCAAGGCGCCCAATACCGGGTTAATGCCCAGTTCGGCAGCCAGCTGTATAATCTGTTTATGTTCAGGCTGCTGCTTTATGGTCCATCGTTTATCCATTTGATTTGATATGGGCAAGTTATAGTTTAACCGGTAAAAGCGCAACATCCGGCTGCCCTGGTTTTAAGCTGGGTAAGTGCCGGTTTTGGTTATCTTTGCAATTCAAACCGCAGGGCTGTTACCGGGTTATCAGGGCAGCAAATGTACAATACGCAGCGTTGCGCTGCATGATTTTATTATGGAAATTTTTACACTAAGCGAAGGCTCTTATTCTGTTGACAGCTCAAAGAAGTTTATACCGTTCAACCCCCAAACCGATAAGTTTACTGACAGGCCGGGGTCGTTATTCATACATGTTAACCCCTTTTTAATTAAAACGGCTACCGAGCTTATTGTGCTGGATACCGGCCTGGGTTATAAAGATACCCGTGATGAACTGCTGCTGCATCAGCATATACGCCATGCGGGCTTTGAGCCGGAGGAGGTAACACTGGTGCTGATGTCGCACCTGCATTATGATCATTCGGGCGGATTGGTAACCGAGGTGAACGGAAAGCTGGTGCCCAGCTTTCCGCAGGCAAGGCACGTAGTGCAGCAGGGCGAATGGGACAAGGCCATTGCAGGTACTTCTTCCTCGTACCATAAACCGATTTTTGAAACGCTGCTTAACCATAAGGTAAACATCACCTTTGTACAGGGCAGTGGTTCGGTGCAGCCGGGCATTAACTATGAACTTTCGGGCGGGCATACGGAGTTTCACCAGGTATTCCTGATCAGTTTAGAAGGCAGGCAGGTGTTTTTCGGGGGTGATGAGCTGCCGGAACCGGAGCAGCTGATACGTAAGTTTGCCGCCAAGTATGATTTTGACGGCCGCAAGGCCATGCACCTGCGCGAACAGTATGGAACACGCGCCGCTGCGGAAGACTGGATATGCTTATTTTACCATGCCAAACGGGTACATACAGGTACCATACAGCAGGAGCAGGACACGTTTAAGGTAATACCCTACTCAGGCTGATTATTCAACTCAAACAATTCTTTTATTTTATCCACATTCAGCGGTTTGGAAACAAAATCTTTTACTAATGGGTAAGATTTTGCCTTGTTGATATCATTGCTGAATACGGATGATGAGATAATGTAGATCTTGCTTTTGTGCGCAGGATCAATGTTCAGCTTAACGTAGGTGTCCAAAAACTCCCAGCCGTTCATAATAGGCATGTTAATGTCCAGAAGAATATAGTCCGGCATTTGCTCGGGTTCAGTTTCCTGTAGTTGCAGGAGCTGATCTATGGCAAACTTTCCGTTTAAACAAGCCATAATCTCAGCATTGAGCAACACTTTTTTTATCAGTTTGATAGAGATGAAATTGTTGATCTCATCATCATCTACCAAAAGGATACTTACAGGCCTGTTTATTATCATAACGCTTTTATACGGGAATCAGAACTAAATGTTTTTACTCCAATATGTTTTAAAACATATCGGGTGTAAGGTAAATAAAATTATTGGGCGTAATGATAATCTGTATTTATGTTTACAGAAAGTTACGTTACCTGTACTGGTTTTACACTAAAATGGAAATATGAATCTGATAAAGGCATCAGTTGCTATTTACAAATCTTTGTTCCATAATTCGGGATGTTCACGGTAATGGGTAACCTGTTCAATAATTTGCTCTACTTCCTCTGTTTCCAACTCATGCCGTCCGTTAGAAGTGTAGGTAAACATTTGTCCGGGATTGTCGAATGTTATAAAGCCATAATAATTACCGTTGTCCATACTGAGCTGCTGGTTCATCAGCCTTAGAGTATCGGATACTTCTGCGTTTGCATCTATATCCCTGAAGAGATAATATTTAAAGGTGAGTACCGGATGGCCATTCATCGCCATAGTTACATCTGGTACAATTTTTAAAGGTAAATGGTCAATTTTTAAGTAGATTGAGTTCATGGTCTGTACATTTTAACTGTAAATCCATAACTCAACAATCAGACGTTTGTGTCAGTTTTTATGAATTGAAATTTTGCTGTTATATCATACAGGGCAACTTTGAACCTGTCAAAACAGGCGGCTGAAGCCAGGAGCTGATATTCAATAAGCAAATATACCTGCTGCGCAGCAGCTTTTCCGTAAAACACCAATGGCCTCTTAACTTAGCGGCCATTGGTGTTTTATTTGTTTCAGGTGCCGTATTCGGGCGTAGTTACTTCACTTTCCTCAAACTCATAATCAGTAAGGGGCGGGCAGCTGCAAATCAGTGTACGGTCGCCGTAAGTGTCATTTACCCGGCCTACCGACGGCCAGAACTTATAGGCCGCTACGTAAGGGAGTGGAAAAGCGGCCTTTTGGCGGGTATAGTTGTGCTCCCATTCGTTGCCGGTAATTACGGCAGCCGTATGCGGCGCGTTTTTTAACGGGTTATCCGCTTTATCCAGCAGGCCATTCTGCACATCCTCAATTTCATGGCGGATGGCGATCATGGCATCGCAGAAGCGATCCAGCTCGTGCTTCGGTTCCGATTCGGTTGGCTCTACCATTACAGTGCCGGCTACCGGGAAAGATACCGTAGGTGCGTGGAAGCCATAATCCATTAAGCGCTTGGCAATATCAGTAACCTCGATACCAAAGTTTTTAAAGGCACGGCAATCCAATATCATTTCGTGTGCGCAGCGGCCGTTGGCACCGGTGTATAATACCGGGTAATGCTCCGCCAAACGGGTCTTAATATAGTTGGCATTTAAAATGGCGTATCTGGTGGCGTTGGTTAAGCCGTCGGCACCCATCATGGCAATATAAGCATGAGAGATAATCAGGATGGAAGCGGAACCCCAGGGCGCTGCCGATACCGCAGGGATGGATTTACCCTGATCAATATCAACCACGGCATGGCCGGGCAGGTAAGGCACCAAATGTTTGGCCACGCCGATAGGGCCCATGCCAGGGCCGCCGCCGCCATGCGGAATACAAAAGGTTTTATGCAGATTGAGGTGACAAACATCAGCGCCGATATTGGCCGGACTGGTAAGGCCTACCTGCGCATTCATGTTGGCGCCATCCATATACACCTGTCCGCCATGCTGGTGAATCACTTCGCAAATCTCAATGATAGATTCTTCAAATACGCCGTGGGTAGATGGATAGGTTACCATCAGGCAGCTTAAATCGTTGCTGTACTGCCCGGCTTTGGCTTTCAGGTCGGCTACATCAATGTTGCCGTTATCATCGCATTTTACCACAACTATTTTCATACCTGCCATGGCTGCCGAAGCCGGATTGGTACCATGCGCCGAAGCCGGAATTAAGGCTACATTACGATGCATATCGCCACGATCCTGATGATAGGCGCGGATCACCATCAGGCCGGCGTATTCGCCTTGCGCACCGGCGTTAGGCTGCAGGCTCATGGCCGCAAAGCCGGTAATTTCGCTCAGCCAGGTGTTTAGCTCATCAAATACCTGCATGTAGCCGCCGGTTTGGTCGGCCGGGGCAAACGGGTGCATTTTGCTGAACTCGGGCCAGGTTACCGGTATCATTTCGGTAGTGGCGTTCAGCTTCATGGTGCAGGAACCCAGCGCAATCATGCTGTGGCAAAGCGATAGATCTTTGGCTTCCAATGATTTAATGTACCGCAGCATCTCATGCTCCGAGTGGTGCGAATTAAATATCGGATGCGTAAGGTAAGCCGACTCACGCTGCAAACCGGCAGGAATTACGGTTTGCAGGTTGGCTTTCAATTCATCAAAGCCTGCATCATTCAAGGTTTTGCCTTTTACTTTGGCAAAGAAGCGAATGAGGGTCTGGATGTCTTTTGGTTCCGTAGTTTCATCAATGGAGATGGTAACTTCTGAGCCATTATAATGCAGGTTTGCTTCATTGTTCAGTGCTTCGGCGTGCAGCGGGCCAACCAGTTCACCTAAATCGAACTTTAGCGTATCAAAGTAAGCCTTATTCAGTTGCTGATAACCCAACTGCTCCAGGCTTTGTGCCAGCAATACGGTGAGGCCATGTATACGTTCGGCAATCAGTTGTAAGCCTTTAGGGCCATGATATACGCCATACATGCCGGCCATAATAGCCAGCAATGCCTGTGCGGTACAGATGTTAGAGGTCGCTTTATCGCGGCGGATGTGCTGCTCGCGGGTTTGCAAGGCCATACGCAGGGCATAGTTACCTGCACTGTCTACCGTTACGCCAATAATACGGCCCGGCATCGAGCGTTTATATTCTTCTTTAGTGGCAAAGAATGCAGCATGAGGGCCGCCAAAGCCCATGGGTACACCAAAACGCTGACTGGTGCCTACCACAATATCGGCACCCCACTCGCCCGGCGGGGCAAGCAGTACCAGGCTCATCAGGTCGGCTGCTACGGTAAGCTTAATGTTTTTGGCATGTGCCTGTGCTGCGAAATCTTTATAATCGTATACCTCGCCGCTGCCTGCCGGATATTGTACAATCGCACCAAACATGTTATCAGTCAGTTCAACCGAAGTATGATTGCCAATCAGCAACTCAATGCCATAAGGCTGGGCACGGGTTTTTAAAATATCAATGGTTTGCGGAAATACCTCTTCCGACACAAAAAATACGTTGGCTTTTTGATTCTTGCGGAGGCTGTATTGCATAAACATGGCCTCAGCGGCGGCGGTACCTTCATCCAGCAGGGAGGCGTTGGCAATCTCCATCCCGGTTAAATCCAGTACCATCGTCTGAAAGTTGAGCAGCGCCTGCAAACGGCCCTGGGCAATCTCGGCCTGGTATGGGGTATACTGGGTATACCAGCCCGGGTTCTCTAAAATATTACGCTGAATTACCCCCGGTACAATCACATCATAATACCCCTGGCCGATGTAGGATTTGAATACCTTATTTTTTGAAGCGGTTTGCTTTAATATATTCAGGTAATCAAACTCACTTTTGGCAGGCGGTAAATTTAATGGTTGCTTTAAACGAATTTTAGCCGGTACCGTCTGGTCAATCAGCTCATCAATCGTGCCTGCGCCCACCTTCGCCAGCATTTTGGCGGTATCAGCGGTGTTGGGTGCAATGTGCCTGGTTTGAAATTGTTCCTGGTAATCAACATTCAGTTTCATAGAACGAAAAGCCCTCAGTTTTTTGCTGCAAAGGTAATTGTTTGAGGGCGGAGTAACAACCGCAACCTGAATAGTTACAGTGCTTTTACAAGCTGAATTACTGCTGATTCGGGTTCGCTGCTAACTGCCGCAAATACTGCTGAATGGTATTTTCCAGGCCATAATATAAGGCATCACAGATGAGCGCATGGCCAATACTTACCTCCTGCAGGCCGGGTACGCTGGCGGCAAAGTATTGCAGGTTCTCCAAATCAAGGTCGTGGCCGGCATTCAGGCCCAAACCCGCCCGTTGTGCCGCCAGGCCGGCCTGCACATAAGGTGCTGCAGCCAGTTCAAAGCCCTGGTGGTAATGGCTGGCGTAAGCCTCGGTGTACAGTTCCACGCGGTCGGTACCGGTTTCGGCAGCGGCCTCCACCATATCAATCAGCGGGTCAACAAACAGCGATACCCGGATGCCTTCCTTTTTAAAGGCGCCTACCATATCGGTGAGATAGCGGTTATGTTCTATGGTATTCCACCCGTGGTTAGAGGTAAGCTGCCCCTGTGCATCGGGCACTAAGGTTACCTGCGCCGGTTTTACGGCCAGCACCAGGTCAACAAACTTCTGCTCGGTGCAATTGCCTTCTATATTAAATTCGGTGGTGAGCACTTCCTTTAACCGGTATACATCCTCATAGCGGATATGGCGCTCATCGGGCCGGGGGTGCACAGTGATGCCCTGCGCTCCAAAGCGTTCGCAATCCAAAGCAGTCTTAATCAGATCGGGATTATTGCCGCCCCTTGCATTGCGCAGGGTAGCTATTTTATTGATATTTACAGACAAACGAACCATTACAGCAAAATTTATTTAAGAGCCAACTCAAAAGCTTTTGTAAGCCAAACATTGTTCGGCCCGAAATGATTTAAATGCGCAACATGAAACTTAAATTCCTGCTTCTGTTTATATAGTTAAGTTGCGCGGCTTTAGCAGTATGCGGTTCAACTGCTTATTTAAATATCTCTGCTTATCAGCTTACAGCTGATCTGTGCCCATCGCACCGCCCGCTGGACCGGCAGATACTTACTGCCCTGTTCGCTGAATTTGGCAAGGTGGAGCAGCCGGTGCCCATTGCGCTTTTGGTTACCGGTACCTGGATGTGGTAGTACCAGCAGGATAGGGCCTGGCTGGCTAAAGGGCAGCAACCTATGAACGGAGTATTGTACTGATACATGGCAATGGCAATGAGCCGGCAGGGGCGGAGTGTTTTATAAAACTGCTGCGTAACAAAAGCAAGGATATTACTAATAAGCAATGGCTGCTGTATGATTTACGCGAAACTGTGGACAGTGAGTTTGATAATGGTAGATTGATGATTAAGCATATCTTTTCTTAAACCAGAAAGCCACGTTCACTAAAGCGATCAATGCCGGAACCTCAACCAGGGGCCCGATCACACCTGCAAACGCCTGCCCGGAATTTATGCCAAACACACCTATCGCTACGGCAATAGCCAGCTCAAAATTATTTCCGGCAGCGGTAAAGGCGATAGCTGCGTTTTGCGCATAGTTGGCCCCTAAACGTTTGCCCAGCCAAAAGCTGATCACAAACATAAAGGCAAAGTAAATGACCAGCGGTATGGCAATGCGTACCACATCAAATGGAATCTGAACAATGAGCCGCCCTTTTAAACTAAACATCACTACAATGGTAAACAGCAAGGCAATAAGGGTAACAGGCGAAATAAACGGAATAAACTTTTGACTGAACCATTGCCTGCCATAAATCTTAATCAATACAAAACGGCTGATGATGCCGGCCGCAAACGGAATACCCAGGTAAATGCCCGCAGAGGTGGCAACAGCACTGATGCTTACCTTTACAGCCATACCCTTAAGCCCAAAGAGCGGAGGCAATACGGTGATAAATATATACGCATAAACGCTGTAAAGCAAAACCTGAAATACACTGTTTAAGGCAACCAGCCCTGCAGCATACTCCCGGCTACCTTCGGCCAGTTCATTCCACACCATCACCATGGCAATGCAGCGCGCCAGGCCGATCATGATTACGCCAACCATGTATTCCGGCTTGTCCTGTAAAAACAGGATAGCCAAAGCGAACATCAATACCGGGCCTATTACCCAGTTAAGCAGCAGCGATGCACTGAGTACTTTAGTGTTTTTAAACACCTTGCCCAAGCTCTCATAATTTACTTTTACCAACGGCGGGTACATCATCACTATCAGCCCGACAGCGATTGGCAAATTAGTAGCGCCGCTGGAGTAATGGTTGATATAACCGGTAACCGCGGGGGAAAAATAACCCAATGCAATGCCTGTACCCATAGCAAGGAATATCCACAGGGTAAGGTAGCGGTCTAAAAAACTGAGTTTTTTACGCTGATATACAGGGGCGCAGTTATTTACGCTCATATATTGATATGAGTTGCAACGAAGTGTTTTGAAAAGTCTTTGATCATATCCCTAACCTGCCTGAATGCCTGCATCACCTCACCGGCGTTACCTGTGGCCTTAGCCGGATCGGGAAAATCATGGTGGAAGCGCTGCACGTGACCCGGAAAAATAGGGCAGGCTTCGCTGGCATTGTCGCAAACGGTTATAACCATGTCGAATGGTATATGGGTATATTCGTCTGCAAGGGTAGAAGTTTGGGCTGAAATATCCATTCCATTTTCGGCCATTACTTGTATGGCCTTTGGGTTTACCCCATGCTTTTCAATACCCGCGCTGTATACCTTAGCTAAATTGCCGGCGAAGTACTGCAGATAGCCTTCAGCCATCTGGCTGCGGCAGCTATTGCCGGTGCAGAGTACAAGGATATTTTTCATGTAGTGATAAGGCAATAAAAATTACTGGTTAATTAAAGCTGTTTTAAAATGAAGGACCTCAGCATGACCTTGCTTTTATGTCGAAATACCTAACGTAATCAGTTAATTCCATTAGCAACAGCGCTTATGCCCTGTATACGACCCGAAAAAGATGCCCGATTCACTTTGCAACTGTTGCCAGGCTTGCGGTGCAATGCAATAGCAAACGCTTGTGCCTTCAATAGTACCCTGTATCAGTCCGGCGCTTTTGAGTTCTTTTAAGTGCTGCGATATGGTTGCCTGTGCCAGGCCCAGCTCATTTACCAAATCGCCGCAAATGCAGGCATTCGCTTGAATCAGGTGTTGGAGAATAGCAATACGTGCCGGGTGAGCCAGTGCTTTGAACAGGATAGCCAGCTCATTTTGCTTTTCGGTAAAGAAATCTTTTTTAGTAAGCCCCATAAATTAATCGCAATATTACGATAAACAAAAAGAGTAGCCAAGTGTAATGTAAACTTGGTTGTAGAATAACTGATATGAAGATAAGAGCCATAATTACAGGCGCTACCGGTATGGTAGGCGAAGGTGTACTGCACGAATGCCTGCAGCACCCGGATGTGGAGCAGGTATTGACAGTAAACCGCAAGCCTTACGGCGGCGGCCATCCCAAACTCAGGGAATTAATTGTTCCGGATCTCTTTAATCTGGAAGTGGTAAGCCATCAGCTGAGCGGCTACAATGCCTGCTTCTTCTGCGCAGGGGTTACCTCGGTTGGCAAAAATGAGGAAGAGTACCGCCGGCTAACCTATGATCTGACTTTAAACTTTGCCCAAACCCTGGTGCAGCTAAACCCAGATTTGACCTTTTGCTATATTTCGGGCGCTGGTACAAACAGTACCGAAAAAGGCGGCAGCATGTGGGCAAGAGTAAAAGGCAAAACTGAAAATGACCTGGCTAAGCTGCCTTTTAAGCAGGTATATAATTTCAGGCCGGGCATGATGAAACCTACGCCGGGCTTAAAGAACGTTTTGCCCATGTATAAGTATCTGGGTTGGTTATACCCTTTATTTCGTTTGATCATGCCCCGAATGACCGGCACCTTACGCGAAGTAGGTTTAGCCATGATCAATGTAGTACTTAAAGGTTACCCCAAAACTATTATAGAAGTAACAGATATTAAAGTACTGGCAGACAATCAGCAATAAACCTATGTAACCTGGCAGGAAATTCTATTCTTCAAATTATAGCTGCTGCTTGTCAAACAGGCGCAAAATAAAATTCCAAAAAGCTTCGGCTTGTTCAATCTCTATCAGCTGTTCTACCTCGGGTAATTCAAACTGTTCGTCAATCTGGTCTGAAAATTCAATTAATTCGCGGCTCATAGGTACCTCCTTAAATTTATTATGCTAACATAGTAAATATTATACCAAAAACCAAAACGGTATTATGATTTTTAATTTTTTGTAAAATGGTTAAGTATAAAAATGGTATAACAGCAACGCTTACAGCTTTACAACACAACAGCCGCTCAAAAAGCGGCTGTTGTGTTTTATTCAAAAATATTGGGTTGCATTATAGCTGCACCACACTATTGGATTGCTATTTGATACCGTAAAATATCCGGAAGCCCTGGGCAAATTTGGTGCCTGCACCGAAGGCTACGCCATAATCTACACGGAAGAAAAAGCGTTTGATACCAACGTAGCCCTCAATATAATTGTGGATGTTATTGTTCTGAAAATAACGATCATCTGTACGTATAGGGGCGTTGTTATTGGTTAAGTAATTTAACCCGGCAATGGTTTCAAGTTTCAGCCTTCTTACATAAGGTAACTGCCCAAGCAAAAACCCGGTAAAATTGTGCTCATAATGCGCTTCCAAAAAGCTGCGGTTGGCACTGTAGGCATAAAACGGCAGGTAATGAAAATTACCAATATCCGGATTAAACACAGTACCCTGGTTACCCAGGAAATGGTTATAATCCATAAATGAAAGTGCATTATGGTTCAGGAAACTGCCTACGCTTACCTTATAGCTGGAGTAGCCATACAGCCCGAAGTTGATCCGGTTCTGGTAAACAGTAGCGGATACAAAATCATAATCCACATCAGAGCCAACTACGTTATGAATACCCTTGCGATAAGTAAGCTGCAATACCGGTAACCTTGAAGGTTCGTAAAGCTTGCCTTCCGGGCGGGTCTGGTATTGCTGGTCGAAGGTGATGTTTACGGATGCTTTGAAGGTTAAGGCCTGGTTTTCGTCAAACACTTTACGCTCTACGTACGAGTCTAACGAAACTGGTGTGCCCCTGTAAACACCATCGGCGCCGAGGGCGCTGTTGGCGCGGTAGTCCCTGTCCTGGTAAAAGATACGGTTAAAAGAGGTATTGTATAATTGCTGGCGGTTGGCATAAGACAAACCACCATATACCACTACGCCGTTGGCAACCTCACGCTGCCAGCCAATCAGCCCGAATTGTGAGCGGTAATATTTAACATAGTTGTTACCATACAACAAGGTACTAACGGTGTTGAATGGTGCACTGCGGGTGCCAACATTACTTAAATCAAATACGTCGCTTCCGCCGCGCAGAAACCAGTATCCTTTGTGGTCCGGGTCATAATTAAAGCTGATACTTGCATTGGCATCAATCTTTTTCTCCGAGAAACCATAACGTACGGATGGGGTGATGCTGATACTTTGCCTGTTGTTAAACCCTTTCAGGTAAGTAAACTTGGGGTTAATGCTCCAGCCCTGTACGGTATTGTAATAGATGAGATCGTAAATCGGATTAATGTAAACAGAGGTACGGGTATCGCGGTTGTAATGCTGGTAGCCAAACGCAACATAGCGCAACGGCCTGAACTTATTACGTACGCCCTCAAGCGAGTCCATATACTCAGGGGTCGAGCGTATGGCCTCCACACTGTCTTTACGCCTGTAATCTCTGGTTTCAAGTGCCGTTAAAGGTACCGGCCGCGAATTATTCCAGTAGGCATTGGTTTTATAGTTGGCGTTGGTATCAATACGCAGCACTTCGCCATTAAAATACTTCGGGCCAAAATCAGGGTTAATGTTATAGTTGTTGTATACACCCAAATAATAACCTTTAAACTTAATTCCCAGGGCATCGCCATTAAAGGTGTACTGCGTAGTAAGCGGCAGCCAAACCGTATCACGTACCGGTACAAATTGCTGGGTAATATTTAAGGTATCTACAAAGTTGATGTTGGCCTGCTTGGTAATGTACATGTCCACGGCTGCTATGCGCCATTCATCCTTTACTATGTATACAAAGCCCCGGTAAGCCTGGTCATGCGCTTTGGTAGGCGTCACCAGTATTTTATAAATAGTGCTGCCTTCTTCAACAGAGGTGCCTACCAAACGGTAGCTGTAATGCTCCATAGCGTTATCAGCCACCGGTGAAATAAAAGCTTTCGGACTAACGCCGGCAATTATGGAGTAATTCTGGTAAAAATTATATTGCAGATCAGAAGCCCGGTTAAAGCTAAAAGCATTGCTTTGCCCGGCCACTTTAGAAGAAAGCATGACCTCCTTAATGTGGTTGGGCTGCTCAAAACTAAAGGTGGACAATGACTCAGACTGATACAAAACGCCCCGCCCATTGGTATCAATTTGCAAACGGCGGGTAAACGGGCGTAAAAACCTGTTCTTAGTCAGCACCTTGGGGGCGCTGATAAGGCGTTGTACCCCCTTAATGTATACCACACAAGAGTACTGCTTTACTTGGTTCAGAAAATGCTTCCGCCTGTTAATTACCTGCCGCATAATGCGGGCGCCGGGATTGGTGGTATCGCCATTTACAGTAACGGCCTGCAGTTGAAACGACTCCAGCCTGAGCTGCTCGTTCTGCACTACGTTTTGATTGCTTATGGTGATACGCTCGCGTTTTTCCAGGTAGCCTACGCTGCGGTAAACTACGGTGTAGGTACCCGGGTTTAGTTTAAACTGGTAACGGCCGTCTTCGTTAGCCGATGTACCATAGGTAGTATTGCTGATATAGATAGAGGCGTAGGAAACAGGCGCACGTCGGTTATCGGTAACACGGCCTGAAAGTAAAAATTGCCGCTGTGCAAAAACAGGGGCAGACGCAAAAATGATAAGGAGGAGCAGTAAATATTTCGACATAGATTTATATATATCGATACAGAACGTAAAATGTTTGTTTTATGGCGAATAAAATTCTATAAGCCATCTATATAGGGCTGATATGGCGGTTAATACCTATTTTTGCAGCTTAATCTGATTGCTATGTATGATACGCTGAAACCGGTTTTGCAGCAGGAGCTTGCTGCCATTGAAGATGCCGGATTATATAAAAAGGAACGCATCATCATCTCACCGCAGGGTGCTGATATTGAGGTGCAGAACGGGCAGGAAGTAATTAATTTCTGCGCCAACAACTACCTGGGCCTGTCTTCGAACCCTGAGGTTATTGAAGCGGCCAAAGAAGCAATGGATACACACGGGTATGGCTTATCATCCGTACGCTTTATTTGCGGCACGCAGGATATCCACAAAGAGCTGGAAAAAAAGTTGTCTGACTTTTTAGGTACTGAAGATACCATCTTATATGCAGCCGCCTTTGATGCCAACGGCGGTGTGTTCGAGCCACTGTTTAATGAGCAGGATGCCATTATTTCGGACGAACTGAACCATGCCTCTATTATTGACGGCATACGCTTGTGCAAGGCGCAACGCCACCGTTACAAGCACGATGACATGGCCGATCTGGAGGAAAAGCTGAAAGCTACGCAGGATTTACGCCACCGCATCATTGTTACCGACGGGGCCTTCTCTATGGATGGTACCATTGCCCAGTTAGACAAGATTTGTGACCTGGCCGATCAATATAAAGCGCTGGTAATGATTGATGAGAGCCACTGCTCCGGTTTTTTGGGTAAAACCGGCAGGGGTACGCATGAGCATCACCATGTAATGGGCCGTATTGATATTATTACCGGCACCCTGGGTAAGGCGCTGGGCGGCGCGTCCGGTGGTTTCACTTCGGGCCGCAAGGAGGTTATTGATATGCTGCGCCAGCGCTCAAGGCCATACCTGTTCTCTAACACCCTGGCCCCCGCCATTGCCGGTGCCTCTATTAAAGTGCTGGACATGCTGAGCCAAACCACTGGCCTCCGCGATAAGCTGGAGCACAATACCCAGTACTTCCGTGAAAAGATGACGGCAGCCGGTTTCGATATTAAGCCGGGCGTACACCCTATTGTACCTGTAATGCTGTATGATGCCAAACTGGCCCAGGAATTTGCCGCCCGTATGCTGAACGAAGGAATCTATGTCATCGGTTTCTACTACCCGGTAGTACCGCAGGGCAAGGCGCGCATTCGTGTGCAGATCTCTGCCGCACATGAGCAGGAGCATCTGGACAAGGCCATTGCTGCCTTTACCAAGGTAGGCAAGGAATTGGGCGTACTTAAATGATACGTATAAAATAATTATATTTGTACGTATAACGGGAGTTTGATATGGCCACATCAAAATTAACACTGAGCGTAGATACGGATATCATTGCTAAAGCAAAAAAGTATGCTGCCGCACATCAGGTAAGTATATCTAAGCTATTTTCTGATTTCATCAGCAAAACTGCGGGTAAGGAAGAAGTTGAGGAAGATGAGTTTTTGAAAAAGGTAAAGGCGATAAAGGTATCACCTGAGATTGAAAAAATTACAGGCATTTTAAAAGGCAAAGTACCAGACGACTTTGATTACGACCAAGCAAAATACGAATACTTTAAAGAGAAGTATGGCCTATAAAAATCTGTATGTAGATAGTGACATTATTCTTGACAGGTTACTTCAAAGAACGCCGTTTTATCACTATTCACAATTGTTGTTTCAAATAGGCGAAAACAAACAAGCGCAGCTTAACACATCAACACTTGTTATTGCAAATGTAAATTATGTTTTAAGCAAAAGTATTGGGAAAGTATTAGCAAAGGTTGGAATCAGGGACACGGTTGAGCGGTTAAATATTTTATCTTTTGAGCCGGATGCTATCAGTGCGGCCTTAGAAAGCGATTTTACAGATTTTGAGGATTCCTTACAGCATTTTATTGCTGCAAAATATCATTGTGATGCTATTATTACCCGGAATATAAAAGATTACAAGAGATCAAATATTCCTGTACTCACTGCCGAGCAATACCTAAGAACCATACTATAAATGCAAACGCAAATCGATCAATATACCGCAGAAGTAAATGCCTTTCATCCGGCCAATGCCGATGAGCTGGAAGCCTTCCGCATTAAATATTTGGGCACCAAGGGGCTGATTAAAGACCTGTTCGAGCAGTTTAAGAGTACCACGCCTGAGGAAAAACGCACCTTAGGCAAGGTGCTTAACCAGTTTAAGCAGCTTACCGAGGCACGGTACAATGAATTGAAGGAAAGATTTGAATCGGAAGTTTCAAATTCGAAATCCGATATCGACCTGACCCTGCCCGGCGAGGGCTTTACCGTTGGCTCGCGCCATCCGCTGCAACTGGTGCGCAACGAGATCATCGACATTTTTAAACGCCTGGGCTTTGTGGTGGCCGAAGACCGCGAGATTGAGGACGACCGCCACAATTTCTCTGCCCTAAACTTCCCGCCCGAGCATCCGGCCAGGGATATGCAGGATACTTTCTTTATTGAAAAGAACGGCCATAATGATGTTGCCCTGCGTACCCACACCTCATCGGTACAGGTGCGTATGATGGAGCAGGGGCAGCCGCCGTTCAGGGCCATTATGCCGGGGCGGGTATACCGCAATGAAGCCATCTCGGCTCGTGCCCATTGCTTTTTCCATCAGGTGGAAGGCTTATATGTGGATGAAAACGTATCATTTGCTGATCTAAAGCAAACCCTTTTCCACTTCGTGCAGGAACTTTATGGTGATGGCACGCAGGTACGTTTCCGGCCATCCTATTTTCCTTTTACCGAGCCTTCGGCCGAAATGGATATTTCCTGCACTATTTGTAAAGGCGCAGGCTGTAACATGTGCAAGTACAGTGGTTGGGTAGAAATTTTAGGCTGCGGTATGGTAGACCCTAATGTATTGGAGAATTGCGGTATCGACAGTGAAAAATACACCGGCTTTGCCTTTGGTATGGGTATCGAGCGCATTACCAACCTGAAATATGTGATACGTGATTTGCGCCTGTTCTCTGAAAACGATGTACGCTTCCTGCGGCAGTTTAAAACGGAAGTGATATGAGGATAAAGATAGCTGCCGTTATTATACTGATGTTGGGTTTGGTATCGTGCGGAAAAGATGATGGCAGCTATGTACCTGCAGTGAATGTGAACTTTCAGTTGCCCCTTACCGACCCGCGGGTAAGTAAGCTGAATGCCATTGGCGGTGCGGTAACCGTAGAGGGTTATGGCGTGGCCGGACTGGTAATTTATCACCGGCCCGATAATACGTATGCCGCTTTCGACCGTTGCAGCAGCTACAACCCGCAAAATAAGTGTGCCGTAAAACTGGATGACAGCGGGCTTGAACTGACTGACCCCTGCAGCGGCGCCAAATTTTCGGTGTCCGATGGGTCGCCGGTGAAAGCGCCGGCCACAAAATCATTAAAGGCCTATAATGCTTATGTGTATAATTTTCAGATATTTGTGACGAACTAAAGCATGGATACCGATATTACAAGGGAAACAATTAAGCGTGCGTCGCAGGAGCTGTTCCGTAAATTCGGTTATCATAAAACCAGCGTTAACGAAATTGCCAAAAAGGCCAGAATAGCCAAGGCCACCATCTACAAATATTTCAACAGTAAGGAAGATGTGCTGCACGCCCTGCTGATGGATTACATCCGCGTAAGTGTAAATGAGCTGGTAGAGGGCAACAGCCCGGTGCTGGATGAGGAAACACATCTCTCTAACCTGATCATGAAAACCAGCCGCCTGTCATACACCGTGTGCAACGAATTTATCGGCTGGGACTTTATACGCGAATCCGCCAACTCACAGGATTTCTTAAAAAATTTATCAAACGAACTGGAAGATTTGCTGGTTGCTTCTTTTACCCGGCTGGGCAACATCCGCAAGCAGGATAGTTATTACCAGCGGCTGCGCTTTCTCATTAAATGCAGCAAAAGCATTGTATTCAGTTTTGCCTTTACATCGGTAAGTGATGCTGACGTGCGCAAAAACTTTGTATCGTTCCAAAAAGAAATATTACCCTATCTGGTAAAGGCGGCGCTTACCGCTTAAAAATATAAAGCAGTAAAAACTTGCTTTCAAATTATTTGTAACTAACTTTGAAAAGCAAAGCACTTTATAATGAAAGATCAATTGCAGGATGACCTGAGTTCTATCCGCTCCCTGATGGAACGCTCTACCAAGTTTATATCTTTAAGCGGGCTATCGGGCGTGCTGGCAGGTATTTACGCCTTAACAGGCGCCTTTATAGCTTACGGCACGGTATACAATGATTATGGCTTTTTCGGTTACCGCAATTTTTATGTACCTAACCACCAGATATTGCAACGGCTGGTTACCGTTGCCATAATGGTACTGGTAGCTTCATTGGCTACAGGCGTTGCCCTTACCTACCGCAAGGCCAGGCGCAACGGGCAGCACATCTGGAACCCGGCCAGCCGGCAACTGCTTTTTTACTTGGCCATACCTTTATTAGCCGGTGGTTTATTTACGCTGATCTTACTGAGCAGGGGATATTACGGTATTATTGCGCCGGCCATGCTGCTGTTTTATGGCCTTAGCCTTATTAGCGGCAGCAATTTTACTTATATAGAGGTGCGCTATTTAGGTATATCTGAAATTGTATTAGGTTTGCTGGCGGCCTGCCTGCCGGGCTATGGCCTTATCTTTTGGGCATTGGGCTTTGGTGTATTGCATATTGCCTATGGGCTTAGCATGTATTTAAAATATGAGCGGTGAAGATACCTTTTGAACAATTAGATAAAGCGTTTGAAAACCGCATCAGGCTGCAGATTATGAGTGTGCTGATGGTGAACGAGCGTTATGATTTCAATTCATTGAAGGAACTGCTGGGCGTAACTGATGGTAACCTGGCCTCGCACCTGAAAGGTTTGGAAAAGGAAGAGTACATCACCGTAAATAAGTCTTTTTTAGGGCGTAAACCCAATACTAACTATTCGGCCTCCGAAAAAGGCAGGAAGGCGTTTCAACAGCATTTAGCGGCTTTAGAACAATTGATCAGGCAGCAAAAGGAGCAATAAAAATTTTTGTATAATAACTTTGAAATTCAGAGTACTTTTAATTAATTAAATATGCACAGCAGTAACTACTGGCTGGGGCACTTCAAGGCAAGTGCCACCCAGCAACGAATTGATTGGGAAACACCACCCGATGTATTGTACGAAGAGATTAAAACCATAACTACCTCCATGCAGGCCTGGCAGTTGGGCGAAACTTTGGACGACAGGCGGCTCATTGCAGCATCGGCCCGTTATGCCGGTCAAATCAATGATCCGGTTTATGCAGAGGTGATAAAGCTGTTTATTAAAGAGGAGCAAAGGCATGGTGAAAATCTGGGCCGCTACCTGGATGCCATCGGGCAGCCCCGTACCAGGAAAACTTGGGGCGACAGCGTGTTCAGGTTCGTTCGCCACCTTACACCGGGTATGGAAGCTTTTACGCTGGCGGTGCTTACTGCCGAAAGCTTTGCCCAAATCTATTACCAGGCGCTGAAAGAAGCCACCGGTTGCCCGCTGCTCAAAAATATCTGCACTGATATTCTAATCGACGAAGCCTTTCACATCACCTTCCAAACCGAGCGCATGGCGCTTATTTATGCACAAAAGGGCAGCTTCGGCAAATTTTGGCGCAGGCAGGTTTACCATGCCTTCTTTTATGCTACGGCTGTAGTGATATGGCTGGCCCACCAGAAAGTACTAAAAGCCGGTGGCTGCCAGTGGAATGATTTTCTCCGTAAAGCCGATAGTAAATACCACAAAACTATTAAGCGTGCCACCTTGCTGCCGGCCTTCCGGTTTGCTTGTTGAATTTTTTTATTCATCTACTTTGAAATTCAAAGTTCAAAACACACAACTTATATCAAATGGAACCAGAAAACTCACACCCGCCACTTAAAAACACCAATGCACTAATCATTAAACTTTGTGTAATTACCGCCCTTATCCTGCTGCTGCTCATTCCTTCCTCATGGATACAAAGTATGATTGATGAACGTGAAAGCGCACTGCAGGCTACGCAGCACAATACCGCCAACCGGTGGTCGGCCAGTCAAACGCTGCGGGGGCCGGTGCTGGTAATCCCTTATACTGAGCTTGATGGTAAAGTCAATGCACAGCAGCAACTGTTCGTGCTGCCCGAAAACCTGAACATTAGGGCCAGCGTAAAAACCAAATTGTTTCACCGCGGAATAATGGATGCCACCGTATATCAGTCCAAAATACAGGTAAGCGGCAACTTTTTACGGTCGGCGCTGGCGCAAAGCGGCATTAAGCCCGGAAACTTTCAAACCGACAAAGCCTATATCACTTTCGGGCTAACCGATTTAAAAGGGTTAAAAAGCAATCCGGTAATTGAACTGCCGGGGCAGCGGGTTGCCGTGCAGCCCATATTTAACGAGCATGCACTGTTTGATAGCGGTTTGCAGGCCGGCATCCGCCTGCCCGATGCCGAAAATATCCCCTTTAACTTTACGCTTGACTTAAACGGCAGCGAAGCGCTAAACTTTCTGCACACCGGCAAAACCACTGATGTTACCATTAACAGCGACTGGAAAAGCCCCAATTATGGCGGGTATTATTTGCCCGACAGCCATAGTGCCGATAGCAGCGGCTCCACCGCCCATTGGCGCATATTGTACTATAAACGCCCTTTTCCGCAGCAATGGACCAATAACAATACCTTGCTGAGCGGTGATAAGGCAGATAGCGAAGCCCTGTTTGGGGTTAAGTTTCGGCTTCCGGTGGACCAGTACCGTAAAACCATGCGCACCACCAAGTACTCATCGCTCATTATCCTGCTCACCTTTGTTTCGCTGTTTTTAACCGAACTTATCCGCCGGCAAAATATTCATGTGTTTAATTATATACTCATAGGCGCAGCCATGGTAATATATTATACGCTGCTCTTGTCCTTCGCTGAGCACATCGGGTATGACTGGGCTTACCTCATTTCCTCTGTGGCTACCATCAGCCTGATCGCCTGGTTTACTGCCTCATTAATGCACAACCGGTCGGTAGCGGTATTATTTGGGGGGATACTTGCCTTCTTTTACGGCTTTATCTACGTCATCATCCAGTTAGAGGAATTATCGCTGCTGATGGGCAGTATCGCCCTGTTCTTTATTGTAGCCGCGCTAATGTATTTCTCCAGAAAGATCAACTGGGAGCGGCATTACTAATGGTTGGTAATATTAGTTATCAGTAAAAATTACTATGCGAATGTACAGTGTCAATGTTCACCTGTACATTCGCATCTCTGCATATTTGTACATTTTCATTATCTTTGCCGTTCATTTCACGCTGTTTGCAGCAGTATCAATGTTTTATGGCAAACTATCAAACCCTGCTTTACTACTGCTATACCACTATAGCCGAGGCTGAACAATTTGCAGCCGATCATCTTAAATTCTGTAAAAGCCTGAACTTAACCGGGCGCATCATCGTAGCCGGCGAAGGCCTGAACGGTACCGTTTCGGGTATTGCCGAAAGCTGCCGGGCCTATATGGATGCGGTTAAGGCCGACAGTCGTTTTAATACCCTGGAGTTTAAAATCGACGAGGTGGACGAGCCTTCCTTTGTAAAGATGCACGTGCGCTACAAGTCCGAAATTGTACACTCCGGCCTGCGCAATCCGCACATCATCAATCCGCAGCAGCAAACCGGCAAGCACCTGGAGCCTGCCGAGTTTATGGCAATGAAGGATGATGAAGATGTAATTATACTGGATGTGCGCTCTGATTATGAGCATTCGGTAGGCCGATTCAAAAACGCGGTAACGCTGGACATTGAGAACTTTCGCGATTTTCCTTCTAAAATTAACGAACTGGCTCAGTTTAAAGATAAAAAGATATTAACCTATTGCACCGGCGGCATCAAATGCGAAAAGGCATCAGCCCTGCTATTGCACGAAGGCTTTGAGAATGTATACCAGCTGCATGGCGGCATCATTAAATACGGCAAAGAAGCGGGAGGTAAGGATTTTGACGGCAAATGCTATGTATTCGATAACCGTTTAACGGTAGATGTGAACCAGGTAAACCCCACCATAATTTCCACCTGCTTTAACTGCGGTGCCACTACCGATAAGATGATCAACTGCGCCAACCCGGAATGCAACGAGCACTTTACCCAGTGCCAGGCCTGCGGCTGGCAAATGGACGGCTGCTGCAGTGATGCCTGCCAAACGCATCCGCGCAAGCGCGTGTATGATGGTACCGGTTACTATGTAAAGGTGCCGCAGCCGGTGGGTAAACTGAAACTGACTGAATTATCAGCGGAATAACAGCTTATTTTAATCAATATATAAACAAAACCTGCTGTAACCGGCGGGTTTTGTTTTTTATAAAAACAAACGCCTATATTAGCCATATCAATATAAAGAAATTATAACTGCTTGTGCAGCAGGTTTTTTCATTAAAAAGTGGTATGCTTTCCTTTACAAGAAGATACTGAAAGCGTTTACAAGGACTTACATCAAAAAATCAAGTTGTTTACATTGGTAACTTCATCTTTACTTTTTTAGAAGCCTTTATTTCTTTTATACCTAAATGTTAAACAGCTTCTGTATCATGGTCGCATTAAACATGTATAATGATATGAATCCAAGACGGGCAGCTATTAACGATACAGCGCGATAAGAGCATTTGCAGGCAGAAAGATTTTGGGTTAAACACGATATGATAAAAGAATACGATATCATTATTATCGGCGCTGGTACAGCCGGGTGCGTACTGGCGGGCTGTTTGAGTGAAATAGCCAATAAATCTGTTTTATTGATCGAAGCCGGTCATGCGTATCCTGCCCGGGAATTCCCTGCTTCACTGACCAGCCCAAGCCGGATTGGAATTGAGCCGGTAACCACATGGGGTTACCAAAGCGTTCCGGGAAGGACTGCACACAGCATTGCAGCTTATGCCGGCAAGGTAGTCGGCGGCGGATCGGCAATCAATGCCGGAATCGCACGCAGGGGGCTTTCGTCAGACTTTGCACGATGGGAGCAGCATGGACTGCCAGACTGGTCTTACAAAAACGTATTGGAAATTTATAAGTCTTTAGAAAATACAACTACCGGCTCCGATGACTGGCATGGGAGGCACGGGACATGGCCGGTTACCCAGTTTGCGGTAGAAGAGCTCACCCCGCCTGTTAGGGCTTATATCAACGCCGCTATAAATTGCGGATTTAAACCCGTCGAAGATTTTAATGCCGGGTTTCCGGACGGCGTTGGTGCCGAAGTTAAGAACATCCGGAACGGTATACGCTATAATACAGGGATGCTTTACCTGAATGACGAAGTGCGCAGTCGCCCCAACTTTGACCTTTTAGCCGATACGGAAGTAGATAAGATTTTATTTACAGGCAATTGCGCAAGTCATGTGGTACTTACCTCAGGTCAGCTTTTGGCCGGCCGGGAAATTTTCCTTTCGGCAGGCGTTTATGGCAGCCCCGCTATTCTACTACGGTCAGGCATTGGCCCTGCCGAACACCTTGAGGCCTTAGGTATCCCGGTGGTGCAAGATTTGCCGGTGGGTAAACAACTTTATGATCAGCCGATGTACACCTTAACGTATCTGCTTAAAAAAGATGCGGGTGATCAGCCTGCGGGTGGCAGCGGGCTATTATGGACTGCTTCATCCATTGCAGGAAAAGATGAGCTTGATCTGCAATTGTCGATTTCCGTTCAGCCGGATTTTGACAGTTCCGGGCAGCGCGTGCGGTTACTGAGGATTTGGGCAAGTGTGGTTAATCCGCGGTCTGCCGGCAATGTTATGCTTAAAAGCGCAGAGCCGTTGGTTACGCCGCGCATTGATTACAATTTATTAGCTGAAGAGGAGGATGGCAAACGTTTGCTGGAGATTGTTAAAATTGCCCGCCGCATTGCGTTTAGTGAGCCTTTTTCCGCTATGGTAGAACAGGAACTGCAACCCGGGCCAAACTACCAGACTGACGGGGAGCTAATGAATGCCATAGCAGCCGGCCTGCAAACCTTTTATCATGGCACTTCAACCGTTCCTATGGGGGGTCAGGCAGGCGGGGCAGCCGTAGTCAACTCATCCGGTCAGGTTTACGGTATTGCAAATTTACGGGTGGTGGATGCTTCCATATTCCCTGCTCCGGTATCTGCCCCCACCAATTTAACAACCATCATGGTGGCGGAAAAGATTGCCATGTCATTTAAAGCTGCAACAACTTAATAAGGCTTTTTCCTTACTCGGGTGTAGCACAATTCATCATGGTTATATTTGCCTGGCCGCTCAGATTACTTTCTTTTTCAGTAGTCTTTATTCCCTTATGATAAAATACCAGACAGCTTCTTAGTTATAGCCTGATGAATAAAATATGGTGTGCGTTAATTGGTATGATGCTGTGCTTCAATGCCTTTGGTCAGCCTGAAAGCAAGAAAATTGCCGCTGATGGCATAAAGCCGGTGGGTATCATCAGAAACCTGACCGACAGCGCCCTGCTGGATGTGGTGCAGCGGCAAACTTTCCGCTACTTTTGGGATTTCGGGCACCCGGTGAGCGGGCTGGCCCGCGAGCGCAGCAACCGTTCTTTTGATTATGGCGATGAGGTAGTTACCACCGGCGGCTCCGGCTTTGGGGTAATGGGTATAATTGTGGCCGTAAACCGCCACTGGATCACCCGCCAGCAAGGCATTGACCGGCTGGACAAGATGGTAAACTTTTTATGGAAAGCCGATGCCTTTCACGGCGCTTACCCGCACTGGCTCAATGGCAATACCGGCAAGGTAATCCGCTTCGGGCGCAAGGATGACGGGGCCGATCTGGTAGAAACGGCTTACCTGATGCAGGGCATGCTTACCGCCCGGCAATATTTTAACGGCAACACGCCAAAGGAGAACAACATCCGCAACAAAATCAACTGGATGTGGGGCGAACTGGAGTGGGACTGGTTTACCCAGGGCGGCCGCGAAGTGCTGTACTGGCACTGGAGCCCCAACAACGGCTGGGCCATGAACTTTCCGGTGCATGGCTATAATGAGTGCCTTATTATGTATGTGCTGGCCGCCTCGGCCGAACGTTACCCGGTAAGTGCCGAAGTATACCACCGGGGATGGGCGCAAAGCAGTTTCTTTAAGAACGGCAAAACTTATTACGGCCATGTGCTGCCTTTAGGCTTTGATTATGGCGGCCCGTTATTTTTTTCGCAATACTCATTTTTGGGCCTTAACCCCAAAGGGTTAAAAGATCAGTATGCCGATTACTGGGAGCAAAATGTAAACCATACGCTCATCAATCATGATTACTGCGTGGAAAACCCGAAACATTTTAACGGTTACGGGCCGGATAGCTGGGGCCTAACGGCCAGTGATGTAAAGGATGGCTATGATGCCAGCTCACCCACAAATGACCAGGGTAACATTGCGCCTACGGCCGCCTTGTCCGCCTTTCCGTATACGCCCGAATATTCTATGAAGGCGCTACGCCATTTTTATTATGATTTAGGCGACAAGATTTGGGGCGAATATGGCTTTACCGATGCCTTTAACGAAAGCCAGCACTGGTATGCTTCCTCTTATCTGGCTATTGACCAGGGGCCCATTATTGTAATGATTGAAAACTACCGCACCGGTTTACTCTGGAAGCTATTCATGAGCTGCCCCGAAGTGCAGGGCGGACTCAAAAAGTTAGGCTTCACCAGCCCGGCTTTGGCAAATAATAAATAGATTTGACCATCAACCCGTTATAAGCAATGAAATATAAGAAGATAGCTGCGTTTGCTGTGGCCGCAGTACTAACCACCCCGGCAATGGCGCAACCCAAACCAGCGGCTGCCGATGCCAGAATGAACCAGTTTGTGGGCAACTTGCTAAAGCAGATGACGCTGGACGAAAAGATAGGCCAGCTGGTACAATACACCAGCGACATGGCGGTTACCGGCCCATCGGTTAACGCCAAATACAAAGAGGATATTCAGCATGGTATGGTAGGCTCTATCTTTAACGCCTATACCCCGGCGTTTACCCGCCAGCTGCAGGAAATGGCGGTGAAGGGCAGTCGCCTGCATATCCCGCTGCTGTTTGGTTACGATGTAATTCATGGGCATAAAACGATATTCCCGATCCCGCTGGGCGAAACCTCAAGCTGGGATTTGGGCCTGATGCAAAAAAGCGCGGGTGTGGCTGCTGCCGAAGCTTCGGCCGACGGCCTGCACTGGACGTTTGCCCCGATGGTAGACATTGCCCGCGACCCGCGCTGGGGCCGTGTGGCCGAAGGCGCCGGCGAAGATACCTGGCTGGGCGAGCAGATTGCCAAAGCCCGCGTTAAGGGTTTTCAGGGTGATAGCTACGATAAGGCGAATACCATTTTAGCCTGCGTGAAACACTTTGCCGCCTATGGCGCTGCGGTTGCCGGGCGCGATTATAATACGGTAGATATGAGCCGCCGCCAGTTGATTGAAACTTACCTGCCGCCTTACAAGGCAGGGCTGGATGCCGGGGCTGCTACCTTCATGACCTCCTTTAATGAGATTGACGGCACGCCATCTACTGCCAACGCCTGGCTGGTGAATGATTTGCTGCGCAAGCAGTGGGGCTTTAAGGGCTTTGTAGTAACCGATTATACCGCCATCAATGAAATGCTGAATCACGGTAATGTGGCTAACCCGAAAGAAGCAGGCGAGGCCGCTATCAACGCCGGCATCGATATGGATATGCAGGGCGGCATATTTCAGAATAACCTGAAAGCTTCGGTAGCGCAGGGCAAGGTATCAGTAAAAACCATTGATGATGCTTGTCGCCGTATTTTAGAAGCTAAGTATAAGCTGGGCTTGTTTACCGATCCCTATAAATTCAGTAACGAGCAGCGTGCCCAGGCCGAAATTATGAGCGCCGCCAATTTGGAAACCGCCCGTGATGCCGAACGTAAATCCATTGTACTGCTCAAAAATTATCAGCAGGTGCTGCCGTTGAAAAAATCGGGTACCATTGCTTTGATAGGTCCGCTGGCCGACAGCAAGCGCGATATGATTGGCAACTGGAGCGGTGCCGGTGATCCGCAAAAGGCAGTTACCTTGCTGGAAGGTATGAAAAGCGTAGCCGGCAATGCAACCACCATTACCTATGCCAAAGGGGCTAACTTAAGCGATAACGCCGACTTAATGCGCCAGCTAAATGAGCAGGGTGGCAACCTGAGCAGCGACAATGCGGATAACCTGCTGAAGGAGGCTATGAAGGTAGCCGACAAGGCCGATGTAATTGTATTGGCCGTTGGCGAATCGCAGGGCATGACGGGCGAAGCCGCCAGCCGTACCGATATCAGCATACCGGAAAGCCAGCAGCGTTTAATGCGCGAAATTTATACTTTGCACAAGCCGGTGGTACTGGTACTGATGAATGGCCGCCCGCTAACCTTAGAGTGGGAAGAGGCGCACTTTCCGGCACTGCTGGAAACCTGGTTTGGGGGCACCCAGGCCGGTAATGCCATTGCCGATGTATTGTTTGGCAACTACAACCCCGCCGGTAAACTTACCATGAGCTTCCCGCGTAATGTGGGCCAGATACCGGTTTTTTACAGCGCTAAAAATACCGGTCGCCCGGCAGATCCGCGCAACAAGTATTCGTCCAAGTACCTGGATTCGCCTAATGATCCGTTGTACCCGTTTGGCTATGGTTTGAGTTATACCACGTTTACCTATGGCCGCCCGCAGATTGATAAAAAGACAATTAAAGCCACCGATAAGCTGAATGTAACGGTTACTGTAACCAACACCGGCAATTATGATGGCGAAGAAGTGGTGCAGTTGTACATCAGGGATATGGTCGGCTCGGTAACCCGGCCGCTTAAGCAGCTACGCGGCTTTCAAAAAGTGTTCCTGCGCAAAGGCGAATCCAAGGACGTACACTTTACCATCACCAATGAGGATTTGAAGTTTTACGACATCCGCATGAAATACACCAGCGAGCCCGGCGATTTCAAAGTGTTCACCGGCCCAAACTCGCGCGATACACAGGAGCAGGATTTCAAGCTGGTTTTATAGCTTAGTTATTTAAATATATTCCTATCGTCATTTCGACCGCAGGGAGAAATCTTCTTCAAAAAGCCTGTCTGCGGCAGAAGATTTCTCCCCTGCGGTCGAAATGACGGGTTTATTTCTAAACCTATTGTACTTACTACAAAGTTTATAAATTACTACTTGTCATCCTGAGCGATAGCGAAGGATCTGTACAAGAGTAGAGTCAAGTGTACAAATCCTTTGCTATCGCTCAGGATGACATAAATTGTTTATTCCTCCGGCGGTTTCGGCTTGGCCATACCCGGCTTAAAGCGAGGCTTGTAGGCAGGCTTCGGTGCTTCGGCAGGTGCTTCATCCGCATTGCCGGGCGCTGTGATATCAGTAGCCGCCGGGGCGGTAACCGCCTGAACTGGAGTGGCCGGTTCCTCTGTAACCGGCGCTGTAAGTGGCGTTGCTGTAGTTTTGGTAACGCCCGGTTTAAAACGTGGCTTGAAAGCCGGTTTGGTTTCTTCTGCTGCCGGGGCATTGCTTAATATTTCCGGTGCTTCCGTTAGCGGGGTTGTTTCCGTTGGTTCTTCCGCCTTTGTTTCCGGCCCGGCAGGCGCAGGGTCATTAGCTATAGTTGCGGCTTTCGTTACGCCCGGCTTGAACCGGGGCTTAAACGCGGGCTTTGCCGCAGGCGGCATTTCAGGGTCAGGCGTATCAGTTGCGGCAGGCGGTAAAGGGGTTTCCGGTAATGGCGTTTCTTGCGGCGCAGCAGGCTTTGCCATGCCCGGTTTAAAGCGCGGTTTAAAAACTGGTTTGTCCGGCGGTGCCTCTGTGGTTTCTGTAGATGGGGTTGGTGCTGTTGTATCAGCAGGTGCGTCAACAGGCGGTACGGGCTCTTTATTCACTTCTGTAGGCCGGGTAGGGGCATTGGCTTTAAACCGGGGCTGAAAGGCCGGTTTGGTGGCGGTGGTTGCTTCTTCGGCTAAGGTTTCGGTGATGGTTTGCTCCGCTATCTGGTTCTCGAATCGTACTTTTTCAGGCTTGGGTTCGGGCGGCAGCACATACAGGCGGCGCAATTTATTAAACCAGTATTTTTTGGTATGGTCAAAGCTTTTCTCGCCCATTTGCTCGTAGTGCTTTTCAAATTCAGCAAATAAACCCGGCTCCGCCTGCTGCAGCAAAGCGAGGCTGATCTTCTTCTTTTTAAAAAACTCTTCGAACGTCATGATTAAAAGTACTGTGTCATTCCGACCGCAGGGAGAAATGACAGTAAAGACCTATGATGTTAAATCACACCGGAATCTCAACCCCCAGCTCGGCCCATTTCAATCCATAATCGGTAACGGTCCAGTTGCTGCGCTGCTCCTCAGTAGCTTGCAGCAACTGGGGATAAAAGGCCAGCGGAAAAGCGGTTTGGTGCCCGTCCGGCTTCTCTACATACAGCGTTTGCCCTTTTATGGTTACTTTATAGTCTTTCTTTTGATTGCGCGAAGTGAAGATAGCCATAGTTTGAATTATAAATGAACTAATACGTGATTGCACGGAATTAAAGCCCCCTCTAAATCTCCCCCGGTAAGGGAGACTTTTAAGATTTCCTTTAATAGGTTAGCTTTACCTGCAATGTCTTGATTCCTGCTTCTTGTCTCTTGCTTCTATCCTCGTTAAGCCATATTATAATACACCGCCTGCACATCGTCATCCTCTTCCAAACGATCAATCAGTTTCATTACATCTGTAGCCGCTTCCTCCGAAATTTCGGTGGTAGAAAGCGAAACCCGTTCCAGCTTAGCCGATTTGGTTTCGATACCCAGTTCCTCTAAAGCCTTCTGCATTTTGCCAAAATCCTCAAAAGCGGTATGAATTACAGCCTCATCCTGGCCTTCCTCGTTGGTTTCCACAAACAGGTCTTCCAGGCCGGCATCAATCAGTTCAAATTCCAGTTCTTCCAGATCGCGTTCGCCCGGCTCAAAGCGGAATACGGCCTTGCGCGAAAAGATAAAATCGAGTGAACCGGTTTTGCCTAAGGTACCGCCTACTTTGGTAAAGTAGCTGCGCACGTTGGCTACGGTGCGGTTGGTATTGTCAGTAGCGGTTTCTACCAGCACGGCAACGCCATGCGGCGCATAGCCTTCGTATACCAGTTCCTCGTAGTCCTTTTCGTCCTTGCTGGAAGCGCGTTTAATGGCGGCCTCTACCCGGTCCTTCGGCATATTTACCGCTTTGGCATTCTGCATGGCGGTGCGCAGGCGAGAGTTGGTTTCGGGGTTAGGCCCGTTATCTTTTACCGCCATTACAATTTCCTTCCCTAAACGGGTAAACTGTACGGCCATTTTGGCCCAGCGCTTAAATTTTCTTTCTTTTCTGAATTCAAATGCTCTTCCCATATATTTTGAATGTAATTACACTAATCAATCCATAATCAGTGTAATCCAATAAATTATAAAGTTACGGTATTCTTTAGGTTTTCCAGCATGGCCGATGTCATGCCGGGCAGGTCATACTCCGGTTGCCAGTGCCAGTCCTGCTGCGCCTGGCTGTCGTCTATGGATTGCGGCCAGCTGTCGGCAATGGCCTGGCGGCTGTCGGGCCGGCAGGTGAGCGTAAACTCAGGCAGGTGCTGCTGTATCGCTGCGGCCAATTGCTCCGGCGTAAAGCTGATACCCGCCAGATTATAGCTGGAACGGATGCTGATCTGCTCCGCAGGGGCCTCCATCAATTGCAAGGTGGCGCGGATGGCATCGTCCATATACATCATGGGCAACGCGGTTTGGGCGGACAGAAAACTTTGGTAAGTACCCTGCTTAAGCGCTTCATGAAAGATGTGAATGGCATAATCGGTGGTGCCGCCGCCGGGGGCCGCCTTCCAGCTGATGAGGCCGGGGTAGCGGATGCTGCGCACATCCAGCCCGTATTTGGTATGGTAATACTCGCACCAGCGTTCGCCGGCTAATTTACTGATGCCATAAACCGTGTTGGGATCCATCACACAATACTGCGGCGTATGCTGCCGGGGCGAGTGCGGGCCAAACACCGCGATGGAACTCGGCCAGAATACTTTTTGCACCTTAAACGCTACCGCCATATCCATTACCTGCAGCAGGCTGTTCATGTTCAGATCCCAGGCCAGGCGGGGCTTTTGCTCGCCTACGGCGGAGAGGATGGCCGCCAGCAGATAAACTTGTGTGGGTTGGTAAGCGGTGAATAATTCGTGCAGGCGGTCTTTGTCTAACACATTCAGCAACTCAAAGGGGCCGCTTCCGGCCAGCGTTTCGTTGGCCGGGTTAATATCAGCGGCAATTACACTGGCGTTGCCAAACTTATTCCGCAGGGCCAGCACCAGTTCGGTACCGATTTGTCCGTTAGCGCCTATCACTAAAATCTGCTCACTCATGATCCGGTATTATACAGGGGCAAAGGTAAGAATTTGCCTTAAAGAGTATGGATAAATGAGGCGGGTAAGATTAATGTTAAAGAAGAACAATTAATTTGCAACTGGCTTTCAGTACATAATTTCCAAAAAAACAACTGTTCCCTAAATTGCTTTATAGCGCAGATCAACAGATACGGCGTTTTAAGTTTTAACGAAAATAATTACTTTTACAGTAAACTTGAATTATTGTAGGTAAAGCTGCTTTTAATTGTTTTATAAATAATTACTGCAGTATTTTTACCAACAGGCCTATAGTAAAAATCCATTACATAGTGAATCCATCAGCATACGAAGACTTTTATACCGGAGCGCAGTTTCAGGCTTTTTTCAAAAATTCAAACCGCTCGCTGGTGATGAAGGCGGATGCACCGCGCTTTACCATACTGGCGGTTAGCGACATCTATCTCCGGCTTACCCATAAGCAGCGCGAGGACTTGTTGGGTAACGGATTGTTTGAAGTTTTTCCCGGCAGCGGTGATTACCTCACAGAGCGAAACAGTGTGCATAGCTCGTTTATGCGGGCCATTGCTACCAAAACTGTTGATGAATTGCCCGTTTTTAAATATGAGATTTATCTGGCCGAATCAGGCAGCTATACTACGGAGTACTGGACCAACGTAAATGAGCCTTTACTGGATGATGAAGGAAATGTTGCCTGCCTTATCAATACCACCACCAACATTACCCAACAGGTGCTGAATGAACAGGCGCTTGCGGAAAGTAAAAATCGCCAGCAAGACCTGAATCAGGAACTGATTGCAGCTAACAAAGAATTGGTAGCCAGCAACGAAGATCTGGCTAACACAAACGAAGAGTCAAGAGTAGCCAATGAAAATCAGCAGGCTTTAGTTAAAGAATTATCGGTAACTAAACAGAACCTACAGCTGGAGCGCGACCGCCTGAACCGGTTTTTTATGCAGGTGCCGGCAGGGGTATGTATATTAGACGGCCCGGCTCATACCTATGAACTGGTGAATGTAGAATATCAAAAGCTTTTTCCGGGAAGGAGCCTGGTAGGTTTGCCTGTGGTAGCAGCCTTGCCTGAATTAAAAGGGACACCTATAGAGGATGCCTTAAACGAGGTATATAATACCGGTAAAACTTTTGAAGCCAATACTTTACTGGTTCCGCTGGCCTTTACCCCCGACGGCCCTGTAGAAGACCGGTACTTTAACTTTATTTACCAGGCAAGGTTAAATGCGGATAACCAGGTTGACGGCATACTGGCGCTGGTATTTGAAGTAACAGAACAAGCGCTGGCACAGCAAAAAATACTGGAGCTGAATGAAGACCTGAGTTCAACCAATGCAGAGCTGGCCGCTGCGAGTGAAAAGCAGGTGGCCACCAATGAAACGCTAACCACCACGAATGTGCGCCTGTCTGAAAGCGAAGAGCGGCTCAACCTTGCCATTGCCTCAGCAAATCTGGGTACCTGGTATATGGATGTTGCCACGCGCGAATTTATTCCGTCGCCAAGGCTTAAGGAATTATTTGGTTATTACCCGGATGAACCAATGCCTTATGAGGCTGCCATTGCGCAGATTACCGACGAATATCGCGATCAGGTGGTAAAGGCGGTAGAAAATACAATTACCCAGGGCATGTCTTATGATTTAGAGTACCCTGTAACAGGGCATCATGACCAAAAGCTTCGCTGGGTGAGGGCTACCGGCCGGTTGTTTCAATCTTCGGACACAGGAGTAAGCCATTTTTCAGGGGTGATAGACGATATTACCGAGCGTAAACGCGATGAGCAGCGCAAAAATGATTTCATTGGCATGGTAAGCCATGAACTGAAAACGCCGCTTACCTCCATGACCGGCTACATCCAGATGCTGCAAGGCAGGGCAGCGAAGGCGGAAGATACCTTTGGCGCTAATGTGCTGGGTAAGGCCAACACCCAGGTAAAGAAAATGGCTGCCATGATCAACGGCTTCCTGAACATGTCGAGGCTGGAATCGGGTAAGATACATATTGATAAGCAGCCTTTTGATATGGCCGGTTTAATTAAAGAAGTGGAGGAGGAAACGCTGGCTTCTGTTTCTACGCACCGGGTAATATTTGCACCGGTAGAACCTACCCCTGTAATGGCCGACCGTGATAAAATAGGGCAGGTGATCAATAATCTCATCAGCAATGCGGTTAAGTATTCGCCCGCAGGCAGCATTATCAATGTGGCCTGCGTTACAGCCACAGACCTTGCTATGGTAAGTGTTAAGGATGAAGGCATGGGCATAGCGCCGGATGATGCCGGGAAACTTTTTGACCGTTACTACCGGGTGGAAAGCCAAACTACAAAATCAATTGCCGGTTTTGGTATCGGCTTATACCTGTGTAAGGAGATTGTGGAGCATCATGAAGGTAAAATTGCTGTAAAGAGTGAGGTAGGCAAAGGATCAACCTTTTATTTTACGCTGCCGGTGCAGCAATAAGACGCTTGCAGGCAGTATGTAGTATGGTGGGTTACACTACAGGCAACGGTCAGATCAGTTCTCTATCATTGTAGGTACAATGCCGTAGGGAGCTTTATACCTGCAATAAATAGCCGGGCCAATTTGAGGTGCTTTTATTATCGTTTCTTACCGGCTGTACTGCCTGATGATATCTTTACACCCTTCCTCAATCAGCTCAAACACCGGTTCAAACTGCGTGTGGTCAAAATAAGGGTCGGGCACTTCCTTGTCGTTCAGCAGCAGCTTTACCTTTTGCCTGTCCTGCGCGGTGCGGGCCAAACGCAAAATATTGTTTAGGTTGGATTCATCCATCGCCAGTATCAGGTCGAACGCATCAAAATCGCCCGCTTTAAACTGGCGGCATACCTGTTGGGTAATATCGATGCCATGCTTACGCGCTACCTGCACCGAACCCTGGTGCGGCCCTTTGCCCACATGCCAGTTGCCCGTACCCGCCGAATCTGCCTGCCAGTTCAGGCCCTGTTCATCGGCCAGGTGCTGCATAATGCCCTCCGCCAGCGGCGAGCGGCAGATGTTGCCCAGGCAAACCATGAGTATTTTCATGTCCTATAATTTGAGGATCAGATAATTTTAATATCATTTTAAACTATACGTCATTGCGAGGAACGAAGCAATCCTCAACTATGCAGGTCGAACCTGTAAAGCGACTCTGTGTGCCGGGGATTGCTTCGTTCCTCGCAATGACGATTATGATTGAGGATACATCTGGAAACCAATTTTACCCAAAGATACTGTTCAGCACGCCGGCCAAACGTACGCCGGCTTTAAGCAGTTGCTGGTTTACGGTGGCAATATTCTTATAAATGTACTGGTATGTGCGGATCTGCTCATTCGGCTTTACCCCGGCATAAATTTGCGTAGCCAACTGGCTCGACTCATACAGCCACTGGCTGATGGGGTCTTTTTGCCATTGGGTACGCTGGGCAGGGGTGGTGTAATTAATGGCGGCGGCATACTCGGTATAGCTCAGTTCCTGGCTGTCTATCAGCTGGCTGTCCCAGATGGAGTGCAGATTGGTCATGTTCGGGTTGTTGCCCCATTGTACCTTTATATCGTTACCACCCTTATCCGCCGTGTGGGCCACGTGCATGGGCTGGTGCACATCTTCCACCAGGTGAATCAGCACCTTTAAATACAACTGCTTATTCTCCATCGAAAGATTCTTCTTTTTCAACTCACCCACCAAAAAGTTGATCTTGGTATAGGCATCCACTGCGGTATCAGCCTTCAGGTATACCTGCAGTTCCGGGTAGGTATACTCCTTATCCAGATCCACATAATGCCAGGGCGAAATGTAGTTGTACTTCGGGTCTGATTTAATGAAATCGGCATAATTACTTACCATCGCTACGCTCTCATGGCCTAAAATGGCCTTTATGGCCTGCCGGGCTTTAGGGGTAAGGTAGGCGGAGGCAATCTGCCCGGCCACGCGGTGGCCTTCGGTGCCCCAGGCCAGGCTTTGCAGCGGCGCATATAAAAGGGCGGCGGCAATGGCCAGTTTTTTAAATACGTTCAGTTTCATGTAAGTTATAAATGTTGTGGGATACAGTTTAATCTTTTAACCAGCCGCAGTTGCAGCGGTACTACATCGTTAATGTTGGTGAGTTGCAGCAGGGCATCCCCCTTGCGGCTCACCTTAAAGTTTTCCTGGTAGGTACCATAGCGGAAACAGCTGCCTTCGTTCTTAATCTTATGCCGGGCATCACAGAAAAAGCCGTGCAGTTGCAGGGTATCGTGCTGCTGCACGTAGTCGCCCTTCATGTACTCCGTCCAGCGGCCGCGGGCCATGCAGGTATCGGTGCCGTAATTAATTTTGCTGAAGGTTTGCTGCTGCACATAAAAAGAATCGCAGGTAAACTTAAACTGATACAGCGCGTACTGCACCAGCTTTTGCTGCCCCGGCACCGAATCCTGCCGCCACTCCCCCTGCAGGTAAGTTTGGCCGGGCGTCTGTATGGGCGGGTTGGAGGCGCAGGAAGCAAGTAAAAACAGCAACGCAACGCCCCCCGGCCCCCTAAAGGGGGAGCAGGCCCCCCGACCCCCTAAAGGGGAGATTTTATTAAGCGTTAAATAAAGGCATTTTAGCATATATACAATTCAAAAAAGCCCTCCCCCTTTAGGGGGCCGGGGGGCGAGGGGTTTACTTCAAACTGCCGATCATATCCTCCGGCTTCACCCACTGGTCGAACTGCTCGCTGGTGAGCAGGCCCAGGCCGATGGCGGCCTCGCGCAGGGAGGTGCCTTCCTTGAGGGCGGTTTTGGCAATCTTGGCGGCGTTTTCGTAGCCGATGTGCGGGTTCAAAGCGGTGACCAGCATCAGGGAATTTTCGAGGTGCTTTTTGATGCCCTCGTAGTTGGGCTCGATGCCTACGGCGCAATGGTCGGTAAAGGAAACGCAGGCATCGCCGATTAACCGGGCCGACTGCAGGAAGTTGGCCGCCATCACCGGCTTAAACACGTTCAGCTCGTAATGACCGTTGGAGCCGCCGATGCTGATGGCTACATCATTACCCATTACCTGGGCGGCTACCATGGTAACGGCCTCGTTTTGGGTAGGGTTTACCTTGCCCGGCATAATGGACGAGCCCGGCTCATTATCCGGGATATGGATTTCGCCGATACCGGAGCGCGGGCCTGAGGCCAGCATACGGATATCGTTGGCAATCTTCATCAGCGATACCGCGATTTGCTTAAGCGCGCCGTGGGTTTCCACAATAGCATCGTGGGCGGCCAGGGCCTCAAACTTGTTCTCGGCGGTGCGGAAGGGCAGGCCGGTGAACTGGGCGATATATTCGGCCACCTTTACATCATAGCCTTTGGGGGTGTTGATGCCCGTACCTACGGCGGTGCCGCCCAGGGCCAGTTCGCTCAAATGATCCAGCGTGTTGCGCAGGGCCTTGAGGCCGTGGTTAAGCTGCGATACATAGCCCGAAAACTCCTGACCCAGCGTTAGCGGCGTGGCATCCATCAGGTGGGTACGGCCTATTTTTACCACGTTCATAAACTGTTCGGCTTTGGCCTGCAGCGCGTCGCGCAGTTTCTCTACGCCGGGTATAGTGCATTGCATTACCACCTGGTAGGCGGCAATGTGCATGGCGGTAGGGTAGGTATCGTTTGAGGATTGCGATTTATTTACATCATCATTGGGGTGGATAAACGTTTTACCCTCGCCCAGTTGGTTGCCCTGCAATACATGGGCGCGGTTAGCCACCACCTCGTTCACGTTCATGTTGCTTTGCGTGCCCGAACCGGTTTGCCAGATCACCAGGGGGAACTCGGCGTTCAGGGTGCCGGTTAAAATCTCGTCGCACACCTGGGCTATCAGATCGCGCTTTTCGGCGGGGAGCACGCCCAGATCGGTATTGGTGTAGGCGGCCGCTTTTTTGAGGTAGGCAAAAGCCTCGATAATTTCGTGGGGCATGGAGGCCGGCGGGCCGATGCGGAAGTTATTACGCGAGCGCTCGGTTTGTGCGCCCCAGTACTTGTCGGCAGGTACCTGTACCTCGCCCATGGTATCGTGTTCGGTTCTGAAACTCATAGGGTTTGTATGATTTTTTTAACGCCGCAAAGTTAGGGTTTTGTTGGAGGATATGCGGAATGGGATGTGATTATTTGGGGAGTGGGGCGGGAGGAGCGGGGAGTGGGTGTTGGGTGGCCGGAGGTAGATTTTTTGATGGGGCGAGTTTGCAATTTATGTCTTATAAAGTACGCTATACCAGTTGTATTTTGAAGGACACGAGTTGCAAACGCGCGCCAGCGAAGTGGTTTATACGCATAAATAAAATATAATATTTGTATTGAAATTTTTTAATAAGTCTTATATTGTACAAGTGATCTAACCTCGCAATGACCATGACCAAAAATTTCAATATAGGAAACGTAATCAAGGAAAAACATGTAGATAAAGCTTTTCAACTCTTAAAGTTGCAGCTTAGAGAAACAAATTTTACATTTAAAATTATAGATTTACAAATCTATCGAAAAGAAGGGTATATAGATACTTTTAATGTGTCTCAATACTACACCAAATTTATACAAAAAGATTTATTATATAATTATCCTGATTTATTTTATATAAATCAGTATGCCATTCCAAAAGGCGCTTATGGCTTAAGGAGATTTCATTTTGCTTCATTTAATCTTATAGTGTTATATTATTCATTAGGATTTTATTTCTATGAATTGGTTAATGACTCCTTGCCAAGGATAGAATTGTTTAAAAAGCGTTTAAATAATATAAAAACCTACTATGGTGGTAGTATCAATTTTGAACATCCTGACAAAAGTGAAATATATTATCAATCTGATTATATTCAGTTTAATCAAGGCGTAAAAGCCGTAATTAAGCAAGGTATTAACAAAAATCGAAAAGTAGCAATTGTGAAATTGGACATACAGGATTTTTATGATACAATTGATACTTCATTATTATTAGAGGCAATTGAAAAGTATAGTTTGCCTTCAACGAAAAAAAGATTGAGCTATGATAATACCACTAAAGAATTAATCCATGGCTTGTTTTTGTTTTTAAATAAAACTGGCTTTGGATTGCCTTTATCTGCCCAAAATATTATTTCTAACTTTATAAGTTATATCTTTCTTTTTGAACTCGATAATTTTGTTCAGCATCAAAAATTTTATGTTCAGAGTGGCTTTAATTACTATCGCTACGTGGATGATTTCTTTATCATATTACATCGAGACATAACACTATCAAATGAAGTAATTGGAGAAGAAATATTTAATATTTCTTCAAATATTACTAATTTCCTACATACTCAATTGAAATTAAAGATTAATCACTTAAAGTCTCAAAAGTGGATCGTTGAAACAGAGTCTGATTACAACGATTTTTTAATTGAAGAAAAATTCATCAGTTTTGTCGATCCTGTGAAGAAAATGGGTATTAGTCCCCAAGAAAAGATAAACGAAGTTTGCGATATTATCAAGAAGTTGAAAGATGAGTTTTTAAATAGTGGTAAAACTGATATCAATAATGACGATGATGTTGCGTTAAAGGAAGTTTTTGTAGGTTCCATAAAACATTATGTTAAATCTCCTGAAGCTATTAAGAGTTTAGATGAGGCTTTTGTTAATTGGAATCCAATTTTAACGTTAAATAGCGTTAAAGCCTTAATGTTCTTAATAGGAAATTCAAACGTTGGATATCGACTAATCAAAGATTATCTAACAAATAATTTTACTGAAAAAATGAGTAAAATACAAAATGTATATTTACTTGAGAAATTTTTGAACTTGGACAATTATGATAATAGTCTTAATGAATTGATTTTAAATGTGAATAAGCCCAATTCGTTTTATTATTCACTGGTTCAAAGGATGATTAATGGAAAATTAGATCAGGCTAAAGTATGTTTGCCTATATCAGATTTAATTCTTCTCACCAACGATTCATTAATGCAGCAATTAAAGATGATGGTTTTAGCGCAGGAGGAAGGTAAGTATAATTTAGCTTTTAATCATATGCTTAATGTTTTTCACATGCTATGTTTTATTTCAGATAATAATAAAGCTACTGATAAACTCAAGAACTATGATCAGAATGATATTGTTGATTACCTCACAACAAAAAGTGCTTCTATAGATGAAATCAATTTTGTAATGTCATTTTTTGATCGTAGAAATAAGAATAATATTTCCCATCCAGGGGAGGAGTTAATGGAAAATTGGGTCGTTAACGAAACAGAATATTATTCGTATTATCAGCAGTTGTACAAACTGATTGAAAGAAAGATTGTCTATTGAAATAGACCCTTATGTTGGCGCGAGTGTGTAACTTGTGACCACGTAGGCATTGCCGCTTTGCAAGAGCGGCACGAGTTGCAAACTCGCGCCAGCGAAAACCCAAAGCAAAATACGGCAAAATTATTACAGCAGGTCGATATCCAGTACTCCTTTGCCACCACTATAGTCAATAACGCTGTTATACTTCCAGTGTTGCTGCTCAGTTACCAGGTCGGCTACTACGCTCACGCTCGTTTATAACGAGCGTGGCCTCTGTTTAGCGTTTGCAACGCGATGGTATAATGAAGGGGCGTTGCAAACGCCGTGCAGCTTTAAGCGGTTCGTTGCAAACGAGCGAAAGAAAAATGTTTTGAGAATGTTTGGTTATTAATCTGCTTGTTTATACATGTGCTTGCCTGTATATTTAGCGCATTAAATTCAACCTAATATATTCCATGAAAAAATTGCTGTATAGTTTATTGATTACTATGTTGGTTGCCGGTTGCGGTAAATCATCTGTTACGCCAACTGATACCACTAACACGAGTTCCGGCGGTACTACAACACCCGGCAAAGTTACCATAGGTGGTAGCGAGTACAGTACGGTGGTAATCGGTACCCAAACATGGACTGCAGTTAACTACAACGGAAGCGGTGGCTATAACTATAATAATTCCAGTGTTAGTGATGTTAATTATGGTAAACTGTATACCTTGGCCGAAGCGAAAGCCATCAGCCTGCCCTCCGGCTGGCGTTTACCAACAAAAGCAGATGCAGAGGTATTGCTAAAAACACAAGGCAATCTTAGCACAATTACCTCCAACGGAATAGAATATGAAATACTAAACAATCAGGTGTTCTCTACAAAGCTTTTCCGTTCTACGGCAGGCTGGTCAGTAAACACCGGCACAAATGCTACTGGCTTTAATGCATATCCGGCAGGTTATGCAACAACTGATTTGAAATTTAGCGGCTTGGGTTTAAGTACCGATTTTTGGACGTCTACCGCTTATGCCAGTACCACCTATCCAAAAGCGCAGTACACGCTCAGCATTTATGCCGAAAATTTAAATTCATCGGTAACCGAAACCATCGGTTTAGGCGTTACTTTATATGGAGATAAAGGGCTAAGCTCCATAAGGTTTGTGAAAGACAATTGATATTTAAAGCTTTTTCTGCCTGCCCCCTCATTGGTTTAAGTCTTCCCTGCAAGGGGCGACTTAAACCCTAACTTAGAACCAAGGATTCTTATCCGCCTTTGATAGCAACAGCAGCTGACTACAGCACCAATGGTTATCAATCGGAGCAACCATTGCAGGCTTGGTGCCCTGTCACGCACAGGAGAGGTCCGGGCATGGTATCAGCATTTATTCATCCTTCGGAAGACTTGAACTGGGAAGCGACTAATAGTCAATAGTATCTTTTTTCAGGATTATTTTTTGCAGTTAGTTTAATCACCTTTTCAATCAGCAAAAAGAGCCCTGCGGTGAATACCATAGTCCCTAACAAGCTCACCACCCCGCCTATGGCATAGTACGACGTCATATTGTTCACGGACATCGCCCGGGCCTGAGCAAAGTAGGGCAGGTAGGTGAAAAAGGCGGTCATAATGAGTCCAATGACTGACCCCACAACCAGAAGTATGGCGTCCAGTTCTTGCCTGCTTACCAGGTAATAGCAGCAGGCAGCTAAAACCAATAATGGTGCAACTAACGGGAGCGAAGCCAGGAGTAGTCTTAAAAATTCCATCTATCTGTAATTTGTATCAACAATCAGTTAAGGGTTCAATATAGAAATTATCTGATAAAGGTTTAGCAATTGCGTTGCGGTTCAGGAGTTTTTACGTTCACTGCTTTAAGTCGCACCTTACGCTCTCCTTACGCTGGCGCGAGTTTGTAACTCGTGACCCCGTAGGCATTGCCGCTTTCATTGTTGACTTGCCAAAGCGGCACGAGTTACAAACTCACGCCAGCGAAAAGCGCGGGGAAAAATTTAAATTTATCTGCCCAACACTTGTGGTTGCAAACGTGCGCAAGAAGATATTCGGTAAAGCCGTCGGCAGGTCTGCCTTTTCTAAAAACCACCATCTCATAAATTTATCAGCTTAAAGCAAAATTACCTTATCCATGCAATTTACTCAATCCCTCCGCTATGGCCTGCAACAGCGCTACGCTTAATTTGCTGCCTTTGCCCTCTGCCTGTTCGGGCGCTACCAGGGCGCGGTAGTTGCGCTCCTCGTCGGGCTCAAACTGCACGGGCAGGCCGTTTACCTGCACCTCAAAGCGGTAGGTATAGCCCCAGGGCAGCAGGCGGGTTTCCAGTTCTAAAGCTTCGCCTTTAAAACTAACCGGCAGTAAAAATTCATCGTCCATACCTGTTATAAGTTAATCTGCCGGCGGTTGTTTGGCCTGCAGGTAACGTTAGGCGGCTTTGGTTAAATTAAGGGTTGTGGCGCTCACCCGGTACAAAATAGCTGGCTAATCAACTATATTTACCGGCATTACTTAGCCAACCATACATGCTGCCCATTGATGAAAAGCTGCTCACCGTAAAAACCTTTGGCCCTAAAACAATGCTGGTGCGCGAAGGTGAGGTGCCCGATGAGCTGATGCTGATCACCAGGGGCTGCATCAGGGCTTGGTACAATGCCGGAGGGCAGGATATTACCCTGCAGTTTTTCTTTGAGGGCGAACCGGTAACGGCCATTGAAAGTTTTTTGAACCAAACCCCCAGCGCCATCTATATGGAAACCCTGGAGGAATGCGAGGTGCGTATACTTAAAAGGGCCGATTTTGTACTGCTTATGGCCACCAGTGCCGACCTGAAGGACTGGTTTTACAGCACCGCCATTGAAAAGCTGCTGGCGCACACCCACCGGCTGCTATTTTTGCTTAAAAATAAACCGTTCGACCGGTACCGGCAGCTTTTGGCCGAAAAGCCTGCGCTGCTGCAAAGGATACCGCAGCATTATATTGCCTCCTACCTGGGTATCACGCCGGTATCATTAAGCCGCATCCGCAACCGCAGTAAAAATATTTCTTAACAATTGTTATCGTTGCCACTGCGCCCGGTTGTGCACTTTTGCCGGTATAACCGGAACTATGAAAGCGCTGAATTTTTTAAAGATCATCACCCTGATTAATGTAACCGTAGCCGCCGGCTTTTCGGTAGCCGGAATGCTCAACCCCGGCCTCATCGTGCCGGCCCATGTCGGTGCCGGTAAGGGTATTGCCGTTTTTGCCTTGTATGCAGGCGCCAGAACGCTGCCCTTTGCCATTATCGCCATTCTTTCCATATTCAACAAGCAGTGGAACGCTTTGATCACCCTGGCGGTACTGGCCGGCCTGATACAGCTACTGGACGGGTTTATCGGCCTCTGCCAGCACGACCTGTCTAAAACCATCGGCCCCTTTATAATTGCCCTGTTGGAGTTTGCGGCCATTTACCTGGTACTGAAAAGCAGCCGTAACGCCGCGCAGCACTAAACCGCTTTTCCGGGCCTTTATGCATTGAGGTTGCCCGCCAGATGGGCACTTGCCGCAACTTGGTAAGTAACATCAGCCCGGTAACCTCATCATGTACATGGCGGACAGGCAGCGTAACGAGGTTGCTTCGTCGTTCCTCCCTGCCATAACCACTGAAATTTTATGCCCTGAATGCCAGCGGTGTTAACAAGGTTTGCTTTTTAAAGTAGTTGGAAAAGTGGGCGAGATCATCAAACCCCAGCGTATAGGCAATGCTGGCCACGCTCCAGTCGGTTTGCCTGAGCATAATTTTGGCTTCCTGTATCAGCCGGTTGCTGATGAGGTGGGTGGTAGTGGTGCCGGTGGTTTCCTTTAATACCTTGTTGAGGTGGTTTACGTGCACGGCCAGGCGGTCGGCATAATCCCTGGCCGAGCGCAGCCCCAGGCGCTGGTGCGGAGATTCGAGCGGAAACTGGCGTTCCAGCAGTTCAATAAATAAAGACGAGATGCGCCCGGCTGCATTCTGCGCCGTACCGAGTGGCGGCAGGGGCTGCAGTTTTTGCCCGTAATGGATGAGTTCCAGCACCAGGTTGCGCAGCAGGTCATATTTATACAGGTAATCAGCGGCCATCTCCCGCTGCATCTTCCGGAAGATATACTCCACCTCCGGCACCTGTTGGTCCGTAAGCCGGAAGGCAGGCACCTGGCCGGGCTGATAGATGGGCAGTTCTTCCAGGTGTACACCCGTTTTGCCCTGCGCCAGAAAATCAGGCGTAAAAATGCAGAACATCCCCGTCTGGCTGCCCTGCTGCGGTACCCAGTGATACGGAATCTTCGGCGTAGCGAACATCAGGGAATTGCCTTCTATCGCTATCACCTTGTCGGCAAACTCGGCCCGGCTGCTGCCCCGCAGCCAGCTTATTTTATAATAGGCGCGCCTGTTGTAGGGCATGGTGCGCTTTCCGGTAGCCTTGTCAAAAAGGGTTTCGGCCTCAAACACATTAAAGTGGCCTATCTCCCTGGCGATCCCCTCCGGCAGCGGAATGGCGTTGTGCTGATAGAAGTCGTTAAGTGATGATGGGTTGTTCATGCCGGTTTGCAAAATTCAAATATAACCATCCGGCACGGCACCGGCAACAGGAGAAAAAAATACAGGCCATTAAAAGCGAATATTGAACTTTATTCGCCTTTAATGGCCGTTTATGGACTTTTATGAGCTTTTATCAACTGTTTACAGCATCATTCCGCCCGAAACTTCGATGCGCTGGCCGTTTACCCAGCCGGCTTCTTCGGTGCACAGAAAGGCGACCACGCCACCCACATCCTCAGCAACGCCGGGCCTGCCCAGGGCCGTTACAGCGCTTACCTGCTTCTGCGATTCCTCGCTTGAACGCAGGTGCGCCCCGCCAAAATCCGTCATGATCGCCCCCGGAGCAACGGTATTGGCCCTGATGCCGCGCGGCCCCAGCTCTTTAGCCAGGTACCGGGTAAAGACTTCTATGGCCCCCTTCATAGCCGCGTAAGCCGATGACCGGGGGAAGCTCACCCGCGTTAACCCACTGGATATGTTAACGATACCCCCGCCATCATTCATCAGCGGGATCAGTCCCTGTGTTAAAAAGTAAACCCCTTTGAAATGAATGTTCAGCAGCTCATCAAAAAAGTCTTCAGTTACCTCGCTGATAAGCTTATAGCCGCCAATACCGGCATTATTCACTAAAAAATCAATATGACCGGTGCCAAAAGTGCCGTTCAGCACATCTTTCAGCTGATCAGAAAAGGCACCGAAGCTTTTAACCTCGCCCGTATTCAGTTGCAGGGCGGCAGCCTTTCGCCCGCCTTGCTGAATTTGGCTCACTACCTGCTGCGCTTCTTCGGCCTTGCTGTTATAGGTAAGTATCACATCGATGCCTTTTTCGGCCAGGCGTAAGGCCATGTCTTTACCCAGGCCACGGCTGCCGCCGGTTACCAGGGCAATTTTTGCTGTATTTTCCATATTTATATTTTTAACTCAAAGTTAATATATGAATTTCAGGTAGTGATTGCAGTATTCAATCGATTATTTGTGTAAACCAAATGATTTTAACCTCTTTGCGTTATCGTTACCCGTTGCTGTAATGATGGTTAGTGTATAATTGATCAGCTAACAGCAGATTCAACTTGTACGCATGGCTGGCGAAATTCCAAACTGCGATTGTATTTGTGTATACAATCTGTTAGGTTGGCAGTAAACCTAAAGTAAGGCCGATCCTTATAAGGCACCCATCCGGTACCACCTCAAATTCATCCGCAACCAGTTTGCAATTGACTTAAAAACTCAGCTAAGACTGATGAATTAGTAAATACCAAATCACGGCTATAACCAGTAGCTTATGGCTCAATTATAAAAATAAGTGTATTGTAACCTTTAAAACTATTTTGCGTAAAAAACGGGCATCTACCAAAATCTAAATTACATGCAATTCTCTCTCACTCGGCTTTTGCCCGCAAAGCTGCTGCATAGCCCTTTAAATGCAGTCAGCCGGTTATTTGATAACAGGCTGCTTCGAAATAAGGATTATATTAAAGTACAAAGCCGGTTAGCGGAGTTAGAGAATGCAGTAATGTTAGCCAATAACCGGATTGCCGAGCTCAGGCACAAAAATTCATGCTTAACTGATTAGTTTGGCAACTATTACAGTGCCTTAGGTACTGGCTGCAGGCGCAACCTCTAATTTGCCTGATTAACTTAATCTTGGTGATTATCACACTATGGATAAGCATTTGAGCGGGCTTATCAAACCTATCAATTACCTGAAATCATTCTACCAGATTAACCAGGCGCTGGGGCGGTAAAATCACCAGTACTTATTTGAAGTAAGGGTGTGCTTGCCTTAATGAGGTCAGCATCAGCATAAAACTCACATTAATTAATACTTTAACAGATAATTACGCAACACTGTAGAACTACAGGTGTCTAATGGATAAAATAAATCTACGAATATTTCATAGATTAACTAATTTATTAGTTATATTGCGCTTTCAATCCATAACGCCTTATGTATAAAATTTCTTGCTTATTAGTTTTCAGCCTGTGTTTAACTGCTGCATCATTTGCGCAAAACGGCGGCTCAGTTACCGCTAAAGTTACCGAAGCGCAAACAGGGCAGCCGGTAGAAATGGCTACTGCTACGGTCATCCGCCTGCCCGACTCGGCAGTAGTAAAGCGCGTAGCTTCAGACCGTAAGGGTGTAATTTATGTAAGCGGACTTGGTAATTCCAGCTATATACTCAAAATCAATCTATTAGGGCTGAAAACTGAAACCCGAAACTTCAGTATTACTGCACAACGCCAGTCTGTTGATTTAGGAACTGTTAAAATGGAGCCGGATGTGCGGCTGCTGAAAAGCGTAGAGGTACAGGGGCAGAAAGATCCGGTTGCGGTTAAGGGCGATACCACAGAGTTTAATGCCGGCTCCTACAAAACTCAGGTGAACGACAATGTAGAAAGCCTGCTGAAAAAGTTACCCGGTGTGGAAATAGACCGGCAGGGCAATGTAAAAGCGCAGGGTAAGCAGGTAACCAGGGTACTGGTAGATGGAAAAGAATTTTTTGGAAACGACCCCAAGGCAGCCACCAAGAACCTGCCGGCCAGCGCCATTGATAAGGTACAGGTAATTGACGATAAAACCGAGAACGCCAAAAACACCGGTATTGATGACGGGCAGCGCGAAAAAGTAATCAACCTGAAGCTGAAGGCCGACCATAAGAAAGGTATATTTGGTAACACACAGGCACTGGCCGGTACGGATAGCCGGTATTTAGGGCAGCTTAACCTGAATCATTTCGACAATAAAAAGCAGTTATCCATACTTACCTTAAGTAACAACGTTAATGAGTCGGGCTTTAGCTATGAGGATTTGAATACGTTTACCGGCAATAATGTATTTGGCGCTTTTAGCAATGACAATGGCGGGGTTTCTTTATCCATCAACCGCAGCGGGCGGGCCAATGTTAACGATGCCTTTTCGGGGGTACAGGATGGCTTGATCAAATATAACTCGGGCGGTTTAAATTACTCGGATGTGTTTGGGAAGAAGGAACAGTTGAAATTCAATATCAGCGCTATTGGCCTGGTTACTTCCAATTACCTTACGCAGCTTACCGATATTCAGGATAATCCCAATAATTTATTTTCCACCCAAAATAGTATTGGCCGTAATGTGAATAACAACTACCGCGTGAATATGAATTTTGACTACAAACCCGATACGCTGAACAACATAAAGCTGAAACCTTTCTTTAGTTACAGTTATAAAACTACCAATACCAATTCAGGTTCGGCCACTACTACTTTAACGCGGGATAGTGTGAACCGCCTGGCTCAACTGCTTGACCAAAAAGGCAATACCCCCGTAGCAGGCGGCCAGCTTAGCATCAACCACAAGTTCAGGGGCGGCAAAGGATCCGTAAATCTGGCTGCCAATGGCAGTTATACTGCCAATAACCTCAACTATACCAACCAATATACAGCCCGCTTTTACACGCCCCTGCGCGATTCGGTAGCCAACCAGCATACCGACCAGGATAACAGCAGCACTTACCTGAATGGTACTGCCTCCATGATCAGGCAGGTAAACAAAAAGAAGCAACTGAATTTTACCCTCAGCGAGCAGTTCAGTTACCGTAATAACAATGCCAGCCAGTATACGGTAGATTATGATGCCGTAACCGGCCGGTACGATGTTTATAACCCCGATTATAGTGCGATAAGCGATAGCCATACCTGGGGATATACCACCAATGCCGGCATTACTAAAAGCGGGAAGGGGCTCAACTGGAATATCAACCTGGCTTTAGCCAATCAGGGGATGAGTGGCAGTTATGTGGTAAGGGGACAAACCGGCCCTATCGACCGTAATGTATGGGCCTTTGTGCCCAATGCCTGGGCCAGCTACCGTACTAAAACCGGAGGCAATTTGTATGTGTCCTTCTATTCCAGCGTACAACTGCCTTCGGTAACCGATTTGCAGCCGGCGGTGAATAATACCAACCTGCTATATGTGCGATTGGGCAACCCCGATTTAAATATTGCCCGCACTTACAGCATTAATGCTAACTATAATAAGTTTGATGTTAAAACCAACTCTTATTTTGGCTTTTATGGTTACTATGCGCAGGTTTGGAATGGCTTTTCAACCGAAAGCTTTGTAAATGAGGGGATCACTACCAACCGGCCCATCAATACGGATGGCAATTTTAATTCTAATGTTGGCTTTAACTGGGGGAAACCCACCAAGGTAAAAGGATTAAAATTCAATATCGGCACGTACGGGCAGTTTAACCGCTCGGTAAATTACATCAACGGTAACCAGAATGCCGTGCTGCGCATTATGCCTCAGCTATACAGCGGTGTTAATTATGATCGTGATAAAGTGCAGTTATCTTTAACCGGGGCTATTAACTATAACTCGGCTACCAATTCTTTCCAGCGCCAGGCCGACCAAAAGTATACCAGTTTTGACGATTTTGCTTCGGCCAGTGTTAAACCAAACAAGAACTGGCGGCTGTTTACCGATGTAAACCAGCGCCTGTTCAGGGGGCAGCCCTCCAGTGCCAATACTTCATTTTATATCTGGAATGCAGGCATCGAGCGTTACTTTTTGGCTAAGCAAAACCTCACCGTATCCGTTAACGCTTTCGATTTGCTGGACCAAAATGCCGGCCTGCGCCGTACCATTACCAACACCGGTCAAATCCAAAATATCCAGACCAATACCATCAGTCGGTATTTTTATGTGAAGCTGGTGTACAAGCTGCTGAAGTTTGATGATAACGGTGCAAAGAAGAATAACGGCGGGCTGATTATTTTGTAAAAAACCTTAAAAATAGGTAATGACAAAGACTAAGAAGATTAAAGCTTAAACGATTTCTGATATGGCTGAACAAAAAACGCGCAGTTAATACTGCGCGTTTTTTGTTTATATGTAAATGGATCTTAGTTTTTAACAATCACTGCTTTCTTCTTGTTCTCTGTATACACAACAGCAATCAGCAGCAATACCAACAGGGCCGAACCTGCTAACGAGATACCTTCACCGGTATAATATGAAGCCGGGTGAAAGATGAACTCCACCTTATGGTTACCTACGGGAATAACAGCGCCGCGCAGCACATAGTCGGCACGGAAATAAGGTTTTTCTGCGCCGTCAATATACATCTTCCAGCCTTTATCATAATAAATTTCCGAGAAAACGGCAATCTGGGCCGAGGTGGCGCTGGTTTCATACGTCATTCGATCGGGCGAGTAGCTGGTTAGGTTAATGGCAGCCGCCGGGTTAAAGGCGGTAACCTGATTGCCTATAATGCCCTTATACTGCTGGTCAACAATAGCTTCGTCTTTTGGTGCAAATGCGCTGATGGCCTGCATCTCTTCATCAGCGTTTTTGGCAAAGCTGATCTTTTTGACAAACCAGGCATGGCCGCAGGCGGTTTCGTTCTGGCGCATACCGGCCTGCTGCGTTTTAGTATCGGCCGTAATTACGTATTTGGTATTCAGCATGTCCAGCACATCCTGGTTAATGCTTTTTGTGAATTGGTTCTCAACTAATTCCTGATAGCGTTTCAGTTTAGCCGCATGGTAGCCACCTATCGATTTATGATAGTAGGAAGTATTGGCATTGGTAAACGGATCGCCCTGGCTCATATCCAGCACCCGGAAATCGGGATCTTTATCGCGCATAATGATAGCGTCTATGTCCCGTTGCGGTACAGTTTGCTGCACATCTTCTTTGGCCACAAAGTGCTCATCGTTCAGGTAGCGTTTGTCTACTCCGCCTAAATCAATCACGGTAATTACCATCAGCAGGGCAGCCGCAACCACCACCTTGATTTTTTGCTTTACCAGCGCCCATACAATGCCAAAAGCCAGTGCAACAAATATAAGTGAACGGAAGGCATCAGCACGTGCCAAAGCGGTACGGTCTTCAATACGGGCATTGTTCAGCGTAGTCGCCAGGCCGGTATCGCCGCCAAAGAACTGCTGGGCCAGGCCGCCCAGGTAGTTTTCGGTATCCTTAATTTTAAAGCTGAAGAACAGGCCGGGCAATACCCACACCAGCAAGGCAATGCCGCCGGTAATGCCGCCTGCAATGTATAATTTCTTTAACAGTGCCTGCTTGTCGGTAGCTATTACAGCTTCATTAACAGCCAGGGCAGCCAGCAGCGGCACACACAACCCGGCAATGGCCAGTATAGACTCTACTGCGCGAAACTTATTATACAGCGGAAAATAATTAAAGAACAAATCGGAAAGGGCCGGAAAGTTGCGGCCTAAGGAAAGCAATACACTCATGAGCGTAGCGCCTAATAGCCACCATTTATAGCGGCTTTTTACTACCATCAAGCCAAAAATAAACAGGAAGCAAATAGCGGCGCCGAAGTAGTTAGGGCCTTCGGTAAATGGTTTATCACCCCAATAGGCGGGCAGGTAATTGGTTACAAAGCCTTGTGCCTGTGCCGGGTCAATGCCTTTATCGGCTAAGGCCTTTACCGCTTTCGAATCCTGTTCTACCGGCGTGCCGTTGCCGCCGCCATAAGCGTTAGGAATTAAAAAGGTAAAGCATTCGCCGATGCCCTGGCTCCATTGAAAGGCATAATCTTTATCTATACCGTTAGCAGGTGAAGCTGTATTTTTAGTAAGATGAGATTTACCGCGGATAGATTCATTCCCATACTCGTAAGTGGTCCACAACAGGGCCGCATTTACCATTAATGCCAGTACCGTAGCGGCCGCTAAATAGCCTGCCGACTTTATGAATACCGGCATGGTTTTACCTTTAAAGGCATGGTAAAGCTCAATGCACACCAAAATCAGGATGGACAGCATCAGGTAATAGGTCATCTGCACGTGGTTGCAGCGTATTTCCATCGCCAGAAAAAAGGCGGTAAGCACAGCGCCGGTTAGATACCGCCCCCTGAAGGTGAGGATAATACCGGCTATTACCGGCGCAAAAAAGGCAATTGCATAAGCCTGGTTGGCATGACCGGCATCTATTAAAATAAAGTTATAAGACGAGAAGGCAAAGCCCAGCGCCCCGGCAGCGGCCAGCCAGGGGTTAAGCCCCAGCACACAAAGCAGCAGGTAAGCGCCCAGCATATACAGCAACACGGTATCTACCGGGTTGGGGAACACGGCTTTAAGCGTTTTTACTACGTAGGTGGTAACGTTTGAAGGGAAAGGTACCCATATCTGGTAAGCGGGCATTCCGCTGAACATACTGTTGGTCCAGAGCGGCGCTTTACCGGTTTTCTCCTTTACATCCATAATCTCCTTTTGGGTAGCCTGGGCACGGGTAACGTCGCCCTGGCTCAACACCTTACCCTGAAACACGGGTGTGAAGTAGAAGAAGGAAATAACAGCAAAAATGCCGATAATAATCAGATGGGTGCTGTTTCGCTTAAACCAGTTGTTCATTTAATTTCGGGGAAAAATAATTCAGTCCCCAAAAATAAAAATTTGAGCGGTATTTGAAACGAATATTTAAATGGATGATAATCAGCAGTGCTTTCCGGCTACACCCAGCAGGTAATAAATTGCCCCCAGGAGTATAACAGACACCGCATACATAATTTGAATGCGCTTGTCGCTAAACTCCTCGCTGTTGCGGCGGATGGTAAAAAAGTTATACACGGCCAGCCCGGCAAGGGCTATCCAAAAAAACCAGTTGATATGATCGCACTCCACACACAACTGTACGGCCAGCGCAAATACAATGTAGTTAACTGTAATTAACGATACTACCGCCTGACTACTGTAGTGGCGGTTTTGAAATTTAAAAATATCTTCGGTTGCCATAGGTATTTTACGCCTTGGTTATTTTACTTCTTCATAATCTACAAAATCACCCTCTGAATCGGGTACGGCATTTTTACGGGTAGGAGGTACAAAATCTAAATTGATTTTTCCCTCCGGCCTGCGGGGCGGCTCATATTGCTGCCTTTGCTGCTGCTGTGCTTTATTTACCATACCCTGAAACAGCATTGGTAAAAACATACGTGCCAGGCTGCGCACGATATAAAGTGTGCAGATGGCAATGATCAGAAAACGGATTAATATCATTTGAGATTAATAACTGATTTTATACACAAATATAAGGCTATAACGACAAAATTGTTTAATTATGATGTCATATCGCCATAATTGCAGGCGGGTAAATGCAACGCTGGTTCATGCTTTGTAATTGCCTGCAGGCTATTCACTTCAAATACGGAAAGCTTTTTATGGGTAACCATTTAAAATATTAAAAGCAAGCTATAACCATAAAAAAACCGCTCTTTAAGGGTGGCTTAAAGAGCGGGTAATTGATCTCGACTTGGAGTAGAAATCTCAACTGTTTTACAGCAATCCGTTACCTGATCGGTTTAAATGTCCGGCTCCAGCGTACGCTGTGCAGTAAATCAGTGGCGGCGCTGTCGGTGCTCAGCCAGGTAACCATAGCTTTTCCGATGATATGGTCTTCGGGCACATAGCCCCAAAAGCGGGAATCCAAAGAGTTATGCCGGTTATCGCCCATCATCCAGTAATATCCCATTTTAAAGGTATAAGCAGTAGCGGGCCTGCCATTAAGCAGTATCACGTTACCGTGTTTTTCCAGGCGGTTGTGCTCATATCTGGTAATGGCTTCGTGGTAAAAGGCCAGATTACTTTCAGTCAGCGGGATGGTCATGCCCTGTTTGGGCAGCGTGACAGGCCCGTAGTTATCCTCATTCCATTTAAAGAGCGGACTATGCGGAAATACGTTTTCATTATATTCGCCTGCAGGCTGGTTATAAGGCGCTACCGCCTTAACACCCGGAATGGCTCTCAATTCAGCTAAATGGCTGGCCGGTACGGTCATAAGATACTGGTTGTCGCCAGATTGGGCATCAGTGGTAATATCCATATCCTGTAATAGCTGAGGATTTAAGCCCTGCCCGTCTAAAGTAACTAAGTAAGTGGTTTGCTGCAAAGGAGCATTAGAAGCAATGCAGCCGTTAACGTATACCTGCCCGTTTTTAATAACCACTACATCACCGGGTACAGCCTGGCAGCGTTTAATGAGCGTTATGCGCTGGTCAATAGGGCGCTCATAGGGCGGCTCATCCCTGGCGGGTTTATTAAACACCACTACTTCGCCTTTTTTAACTTCGCCCAGGCCGGGTAACCTGAAGTAGGGTAGTTGCAAGCCTTCCCAATAGGTTTTGGTATGGTTGCTGCCTATGGTAGGCTCCATAAAAGGTAAGGCAAAGGGGGTAATTGGCATACGGGCGCCATAGCTAAGTTTACTTACAAAAATATGATCGCCGGCCAGCTCAGTGCCTTCCATAGAGCCGGAGGGAATAGCATAGGCCGAAAACAGCAAGCCGCGGATAATGGTAGAAAATACCAGGGCAAACAAAAAGGCATCCAGCCATTCGCGCACGAGGCTTTTTTTAGGTTTTGGCGTAGCGGGAGATTTACGGAGGTTAAAATTCCATTTCATGGTGACAGGAGTTGAATTATAAGATTGTGGTGATAACGTTTAACCGGGTGATAAAGTGCGCAGCACGCAAACTAAAATTTACTGCTTAACAAAAGAGGGATGGTGCCATGCACCATCCCTCTTTTGTTATTTTAAAATAAAGCCCTTTAACGATTATGGTATTGGCTGCGTACCGGTATGGGCTGCAGTTCCCTTTTACCGCCACCTCCTCCGCCGCCGCTATTATCATGATGATCAGAATTGTCTATGCCATTTACGATAATTAAAATCAGCATTACGCCGAAACCGATGAGTAGATGCACGCGATAAGAGATTAAACCTGTAATTACACTGGCCCAAAACACCGAGTTGGCAGCAGGCAGGCGATAGCCAAAAGCAAACAAGCCGGTAAGTAACAGCATAACGGCCAACAACACCAGAATATATTTTTTCATGCGTTTCGTTCCTTGTATGAGTGATTATATAAATGTAAACATTATATAATCAAATAAAGTACGTGCAGTGTCAGGAATAGTTTCAGTATTTGAAAATAGAGTAAGATTTACCCTGATTAATGAGGCGGTATTTGTTTATCAGCAATAACAAATCCTCAGTAAGGCAGCAAATAGAAAGAAGTATGAATTTTAATCAGGATGTCAATCCGAGGTCCACATATCTTCGTCTGTGTGTGTGCTGTTATAAATGGTTACCGCAATAACAATTATAAGCAGGCCTATAAATGCCGGAAGCAGGAATGGCCTGAATAGATCGGTATAAATGCTGCGGTTTTGCCAGTCGTTTGTATTTACAGTACTGCCCATTTTATATTCTAACATGCCGGTAACCGCCGCCAGCACTGCTAAAATAATTAATGCATATTTCCTTCTCTTCATCTTAATCAATCGCTGGTACTTTGAATCCTCCGGCGGGGGCGGCAGGCATGGGCCTGGTTGAACTAATTTACGCAACCGCAGTGCAATTGGTTTCAAAAAAAAAGGGATATGGCGAAAAACCATATCCCTCTATAAACAGAAAGCTGAAAAACCTGAACTTAGTAACGGTAATATTCCGGTTTGAACGGACCTTCAACGGTTACGCCAATGTATTCAGCCTGATCCTGATCCAGTACTTCCAGCTCTACGCCAATTTTGGCTAAGTGCAGGCGGGCTACCTTTTCGTCCAGGTGCTTGGGCAGGGTATAAACCTTGTTCTCGTAAGCTTCGGTATTAGTCCACAGCTCTAACTGGGCCAAAGTTTGGTTAGTGAACGAGTTGGACATTACAAAGCTGGGATGACCGGTAGCGCAACCTAAGTTCACCAAACGGCCTTCGGCCAGTACAATTACATCCTTACCTTCAATGGTGTATTTATCAACCTGCGGCTTAATTTCAATCTTGCTGTCGCCATAGGTGCCGTTTAACCAGGCCATGTCAATCTCGTTGTCAAAGTGGCCGATGTTACACACAATAGCTTTATCCTTCAGCGCACGGAAGTGATCTTCACGCACGATGTTCTTGTTACCGGTAGCGGTTACCACAATATCAGCTTCGCTGATGGCGGTAGACAGTTTCTTTACTTCAAAGCCTTCCATAGCCGCCTGCAGAGCACAGATCGGGTCAATTTCGGTTACAATTACGCGTACACCGGCATTGCGCAGGGAGTCGGCAGAACCTTTACCCACATCGCCATAACCGCAAACAACGGCTACTTTACCGGCCATCATTACGTCGGTAGCACGGCGGATGGCATCTACCAGTGATTCGCGGCAGCCATACTTGTTGTCAAATTTCGATTTGGTAACCGAATCATTGATGTTGATGGCAGGAATTGGAAGCGTACCTTTCTGCATACGCTCGTACAAGCGGTGTACACCGGTGGTGGTTTCTTCTGATAAGCCTTTAATGCCGGCTACCAGTTCGGGGTATTTATCAAATACCATGTTGGTTAAGTCGCCGCCATCATCCAAAATCATGTTTAAAGGCTGGCGGTCTTCACCGAAATATAAGGTTTGCTCAATGCACCAGTCAAACTCTTCGGCATTCATGCCTTTCCAGGCGTATACCGAAATACCGGCAGCAGCAATAGCCGCGGCAGCATGATCCTGGGTAGAGAATATATTACATGATGACCAGGTAACTTCGGCACCCAAAGCCACCAGGGTTTCAATCAAAACTGCAGTTTGGATAGTCATATGCAGGCAGCCGGCAATGCGTGCGCCTTTTAACGGCTGCGAAGGGCCATACTCGGCGCGAAGCGCCATCAGGCCCGGCATTTCTGCTTCAGCCAGTTCAATTTCTTTGCGGCCCCAATCTGCTAAGGACATGTCCTTAACTTTATTTTTTACGTAGGTGGTTTCTACTGTTGACATTGTATTTCAATTATTTGGCTGCAAAGATAGGGGATGAGGAGTCAGGAAACAAGAGGCAAGAAACAAGACAATTAATGCCGGTTTACAGATAAGATTGTAAGGATAATCAGTGGCTTTAAATCTTCACATTATAAACTATAAGAGCATTTGGCCGAAACTGGTTTTGTCAACCTTATCTCCTGCCTGAATCCGCTTGCTTTAATGTGTTGATAGTTTAGTTAATCAGGGTTTCACCGGCGGGTACCGAAAGTTATGAAAGTTTTCGCAGATGCTGGTACAAATGTTAACCGACGTGTGAACGTCAGTGCAGTGTTATTATTTTTACAGGCAAAAGAAAGATGTGCTTTAATCGTTATTTTTGTAGTCCAAAATAAAAATTTAGTATGTACCCAGAATATTTAGTAGCCCCGATGCGGGCCGATTTAACCAATGCCGGTTTCGAGGAGCTGAAAAATGCTGATGAGGTAACCCAGGCTATTGAAGGTGAAGGCACCGTGTTTGTAATGGTAAACTCGGTATGCGGCTGCGCAGCCGGTATGGCCCGCCCTGCGGCTAAAGCTGCCGTGCAGAACGAAAAGCGCCCTGATAAACTGGTAACCGTTTTTGCCGGCATGGAAGCTGATGCGGTAAACAAAGCCCGTAACTATATGCTGCCTTATCCGCCGTCATCTCCGGCTATGGCCTTGTTTAAAGACGGCAAGCTGGTGCACATGATTGAGCGTTACCAGATTGAAGGCCGCCCGGCACAAATGATTGCCGATAACCTGGTAGATGCTTTTGACAGATACTGCTAAACCCCACCCAACCCTCCCCAAAGGGGAGGGCTTTTGATAGAAAAACGCCTTGCATTGTTATGCGAGGCATTTTTTGTTAGCGGCTGCTTCAACACGCGTCATTGCGAGGTACGAAGCAATCTCTGGTGTACAGAGCCGCTTTGCAGGGCTAACTTTTATAGCCGAGGATTGCTTCGTACCTCGCAATGACGCGATTTTAGAATTTTTAGACAAATTCGTTATCAGCATATAACTCTACTCCGACCGCAAGCTCTTAATCGGATTCACCAGCGCCGCTTTCACTGCCTGGAACGATACTGTAAGCAAGGCAATGCTCAAAGTAGCTGCCCCGGCCAGCGCAAACATCCACCAACTGATGCTGATGTGATAGGCAAACGCCTGCAGCCACTGGCGCATGGCCCACCAGGCAATAGGGGCGGCTATAACCAGCGCAATAATAACCAGCTTTAAAAAGTCTGCCGAGAGCAGTTGAACAATACCGGCGGTGCTGGCACCCAATACCTTGCGTACGCCGATTTCCTTAATGCGCTGTTCGGCGCTGAAAGCCGCCAGGCCAAACAGCCCGAGGCAGGAGATAAAGATGGCAATCAGTGTAAAAGAATTGATGATGCGCGAAAGCGTAAATTCAGTTTCGTACTGTTTTTGCACCTCGGTATCTAAAAAAGCATACTCAAAAGGAGCCGAAGGTAAGTCCTGATGCCATACCTGCTCTATCTTTTTTAGTAATGCTGCATAATCCTTTGTTTCGGCGGCTACCAGCAGGGTGTTCATGTCGCCTTCTTTAGTATCATACATAAACATGAAGGGTTTAATGTCGCCGTGCAGGGAGTTGTAGTTAAAATCTTTCATTACGCCGGCTACTTCTACATAGGTAACCGGGTTAGGCTGATATTGGGTGTACAGCCTGGTGCCCGGCGCGGTTTGTGCGTTCAGACCTAACCGGTGCGCCAGCGTTTCATTGATCAGTACCTTGCCTGAATCGTTTTCAGCAAAAATTCGTCCACTGATGAGTTGTATATCTGCGGTGCCGGTAAAGTTTTTATCGGTAGTAATGTTTTGTGCATCTACGGCATTCGCCATGTTGCCGCCGGATAAATATACACCATGATCGCGCATGATGGGTTCGCCTAAAACGGCATTGGCGCGACTGGTGCTTTTAACTTCGGCCAGCCGGCGCAAATCATTGGCAAAGCCGTCAATTTTGCTTTGTGTACCGGCGGTGTAAAACCTGAACACCAGTTTTTGCTGCGCATTAAAACCTAAATCTTTGTTCTTAATATAATTGAGTTGGGTATAAATAACAATGATGCCGATAATCAGCACAATGGAAATAATAAACTGAAACACCACCAGCGAGCGGCGTAAACCTGCGGCCGATACCTGGCTGGTAAAGTTTCCCTTCATGATTTTTATGGCTTTAAAAGCCGACAGGTAAAAGGCCGGGTAACTGCCTGCCAGCAGGCCGGTAATAGTAATCAATATTGCCAGCATTCCCCACAGTTGGGGGTTGTTGAGGCGGATGCTGATATCGGCGCTGGTCAGCGTATTCAGGTAGGGGAGCAGCAGGGCCAGCAAAGGCAGTGCAATAGCCACGCTGATAAAGGAAAGCAGGAAAGATTCGCCGATGAACTGCCGCACCAGATCAGCCTTGCTGGCACCAATTACTTTGCGCACACCCACCTCTTTGGCCCGTTGGGAAGCACGGGCGGTAGACAGGTTCATGAAATTGATGCAGGCCGTAATTTGAATAAGCAGGGCAATAAGCGACAGGGTATATAAAAATGAGGCAGCAACGGTTTGGCTGGTTTCGGCCTCATAGCCTGTGGTGGTATGTATGGCATTTATGGGCTGCAGGTGCAGTTGCTTTTGCATGCCTGTTTCTTTTAATTGCTGGCCGCCATATTTATTGATGAAGGCAGGCAGCTTCTTTTCCAGTACTTTAGCATCGGCGCCGGGGCGCAGTTTAATATACGAACTCACCAGGTTATTACCTGCATAGCCATTGTTGTTCAGCACAAACTCGCCCATGCCACCACTGTTGATAGACAGCAGCAGGCGTGCCTGCAGGTGCGATTTGCCTGTCGAGTTATCAATTACTCCGGTTACCTTAAAATCATGCCGGCCAAAAGAATCATCATAGGTAATTACTTTATTGATAGGGTTCTCGTGGCCAAACAGCTTTTCGGCTACCCATTGCTGCAGTACAATGGAGTAAGGGGCAGCTAATGCACCGGCAGGTGTACCGCTAAGAAAGTGGTAATTAAATAAATTGAAAAAGTCAGGGTCGGCATAATAAGCATCAGTTTCGTATATTGATTTCAGCCCGTAACTGAGTAAATGCTTAGTGGCACCCAATGAGGGCACTACCCTGGCATATTGCTGTACCTCTGCAAAGTCGCGTTTCATGGAGGGGGCAATCGGGGGCGATGAGGTGGCAAAATTACGCTTGTCGCCTGTGGCAGAAAGCTGGCTGGTAACACGGTAAATATTTTCGGCGTTTTGATGCTGCTTATCATAGCTATACTGATCCTGCACATACAGTAAGATATACAGGCAGGACAAGGTGCCGATAGCCAACCCAATGATATTGATAAAGCTGAAGGTTTTATTTTTCAGCAAAAACCGCATGGCAGTCTTAAAATAGCTTTTAATCATGTTAACTGAGCTTACAGGTTAAGCTGATGTGTTTTATTACCTGACTGTACTAAAGAATGTGCCATTCGTTTAATCTGTTGACTATCAGCATTCTAATGAATAAGTTTAGTTTACGAAGGTGTTCGTAACCGAACAGTTACTGTGCGGTTTTAAGATGCAGGAAGTATACATCACAGCGCGAGTGAAAATATATCAGCGTATTATTCCACAAACGAATGAAAAATATAGCTTTGCCTTAATAAACAATTCATAAGCATAAACCTCAGTTAATCATATTCAAAAACATGACTACTAAACCTTTTACCTGTATGCTGGCCGCTTTGTGTGCTGCCGGATTATACAGTAATGCGGTGATGGCACAAACCACCGCCCCCCAGCCGCCAAACCCGGCGTTGAGCATTTACCGTGCTACACCTCAAAAAGTGAACGACCTGGTGCACACCAAGCTGGATGTTCGCTTTGACTACAAAAAACGCTTTATGTATGGCAAGGAATGGGTTACGCTGAAACCCCATGCTTATCCTACCGATACCCTGCGCCTTGATGCCAAAGGGATGGACATTAAAACCATAGCTGTAGTAAAGGGCGGCGTGAACAAGCCGCTAAAATTTAAGTATGACAGCCTTTCCCTGGCCATACAACTGGATAAAACCTATCAGCCTGACGAGCAGTACCAGATCTATCTGGACTATACCGCCAAACCCGACCAGCTGAAAGTGCAGGGCAGCGCGGCCATTAACGATGCTAAAGGTTTATACTTTATCAATCCCGACAGTGCGGTGAAGAACAAGCCGGTGCAAATCTGGACACAGGGCGAAAGTGAAAGCTCATCGGCCTGGTTCCCGACCATTGATAAGCCGAACCAGAAAACTACCGAGGAAATTACCATGACAGTGCCGGGCAAATATGTAACCCTGAGCAACGGTAAGCTCATTCAGCAAAAAAAGAATGCCGATGGTACCCGTACCGATACCTGGAAGATGGACCTGCCGCACTCGCCCTACTTGTTTATGATGGCCGTGGGCGATTTTAAGATCTATCATGATAAATGGCGCAACACCCCGGTTGATTATTACCTGGAGCCAAAGTATGCGCCTTACGCCAAAGATATATTCGGCTTTACGCCGGAGGTGATGGAGTTTTATTCCAAAACTTTAGGGGTTGATTACCCGTGGAATAAATATGCCCAGATTGTAGTGCGCGATTATGTGAGCGGCGCCATGGAAAATACCACTGCCACCCTGCATGGGGAGTATGTGCAGGCCACCCGGCGCGAGCTATTGGATGCCGACTATGATGCAGGCCGCAGTACGATTGTTCACGAACTATTCCACCAGTGGTTTGGCGATTATGTAACTACCGAAAGCTGGAGCAACCTTACCGTAAATGAATCTTTTGCCGATTTTAGCGAAACCCTTTGGGCCGAGCATAAATATGGCAAGGATGCCGGCGATGCCCACATCCAGCAGGATCGGGAAAACTATATGCGCAGTCCGGGTGCCAGCACCAAAGACTTAGTGCGCTTTCATTATAATGATAAGGAGGACATGTTCGATGCCGTTACCTATCAGAAAGGCGGCAGCATCCTGTATATGCTGCGTAATTATTTAGGCAACGAAGTATTTTATAAGGGCCTGAGCATCTATCTGAAAAACAACGCGCTGAAGAATGGCGAAGCGCAGCAACTGCGCCTGGCCTTGGAACAGGCCAGCGGCAAGGACCTGAACTGGTTCTTCAACCAGTGGTATTATGGTTCAGGCCATCCGCTGCTGCAGATTGATTATAAGTGGGATGCCGCTACTAAAACGCAAACCGTATACCTGCAGCAAACCCAGCCCGATAAGGTGTTTACCCTGCCCATGGCAATTGATATTTATGCCGGCGGCAAGAAAACCCGCCACCAGGTTTGGATGCGCGACCGCGCCGATACGCTTACCTTCCGCAGCGATGCGCAGCCTGATCTGGTAAATGTAGATGCCGATAAAATGCTGCTGGCGGATAAGAAAGATGTAAAATCAATGGCTACCCTGGCGTTCCAGTATAAGAATGCGCCTTTATACCTCGACCGTAAGGAAGCGCTGGATGCGGCTGCCAAATCAACGGATGCCGAAGCCCGCCGAATCGTGATTGCCGCTTTAAAAGACAAATACTATGGCCTGCGTATCCGCGCCATCCGTGCACTGAAAATGGATAACGACCAGGTGCGTGCCGCTGCACAGCCTATATTGGTTACGCTGGCACAAACCGACGATAACAACCAGGTACGCGCCGCTGCGCTGAACGCATTGGCAAAGCTGAAAGCGCCCGGCATGATGAACCTGTTCAAGCAAAGCTTAGGCAGCCAGTCATACGCCATACAGGCTGCTGCCTTAAATGGTTTGGTAGCCCTTAACCCAACTGAAGGTTTGGCTGCTGCCCGTACTTTTGAGAAAGACAACGGCGGCGCTTTAACTGATGCGCTGGTAGGCGTTTATGCAACTGCCGGTAACGATGCCGAATGGCCGTTTGTAAACGAGAAGTTTAACAGCCTGGGCACCCAGGAAAAGTTTAACAATCTGCGCGACTATGCCGCCATGGTGGGCCGTGTCAAGAACCCGCAGTATGCGCAGCAAGGCATCGCCACGTTAAAAGATTTAGGCGTACGCTTTAAGCCTTACGGCGTACAGCCTTACATTGTAAAAATGCTCACCACCATTAAAGACCAGCGCACCCAGCTCAACGATGCCGCCTCGGCTACCGTTGCTGATCAGGCCGTTGCACAATTAGGGCCGCAGTAATACTGGGGTAAATAAAGTTTAAAGCGCTACAGCCAATTAAGGCTGTAGCGCTTTTATTTTTCAACGATATGGGCAATACCGAATTGGTATTAAAAAACGAACCTTCAATGTGAGCCTCAATTTCTTGAATGCCCTGCAATTGAGAAGATTGTACAAATTAAGATGACGGTGAACACTAATGAAAACAAAGTAATAGTAACTCTTCCACCATTACTCAAAAGAAATAGTTTATGAGCCGAATTGCGCTGTTTATTTATGAAATATCGATAAAGTATATATTGAAATAAAAAAGTAGGCAAGCCAAGTACTGCCACTATTAAACTAAAGGTGGGAACATCTAACTCATACATGTGACCAAATTTAAAAGAATAATTCTGCCTGCGGTTGGTGTTATCACCATGAGTGTTCGGAAGATAAAAAATGCGGTCATGCTGAACTTGTTTCAGCATTCCTCAGGATAAGTATACCGTTGCGCTGGCCGCGTGGTTACCTTAATATTGGCTCTGCCGGTGGGATGCTGAAATAAGTTGAGCATGACACGGAGACGGTTGTCTGAATTTGAAGAAATCTACCGGACACCTGTGATGTTATCACCAACCGCAGGCTGAAATACGCATCATGCTACCATTTTACCCTGCTTGTTCACACAAAGCAGCAACCCGGTTGTAGTATGGGGCAAAGGTAAATGATGAAAAAGCAGGGCTTAATGATTGATATGGACGGGGTGATTTACCGCGAGAGTGAACTTATCGAGGGGGCCGACCAGTTTGTGAAGCAACTGCTCGAAAAGAATATCGCCTTTACCTTTCTTTCCAACAACAGCCAGCGCAGCCGGGCCGATGCGGTAAATAAGCTGGCCGAACTGGGAATTGAAGTTACCGAGGAACATATTTACACCAGCGCGATGGCCACGGCCACTTTTTTGGAAGACCAGTATCCGAAGTGCAGCGCTTATGTATTGGGGGAGGGCGGCCTGCTGAAAAGCCTGCAAAACGCCGGCATCCGGTTGGTGGATAAGGAACCCGACTTCGTTATCCTGGGCGAAGGGCATGAGTTTACCCTGCAAATGGTGAACCAGGCGGTGGAGATGATTTTGGAAGGAGCAAAATTTATCGCCACTAACCGCGACCCCTCTCCGAGGCAAAAAGGCTGGAACAACCTGGGCATCGGCGCCACGGCAGCCATGATCGAGGAGGCAACCGGCAGGGAAGCGTTCGTCATCGGTAAGCCCAGCCCGGTAATGATGCGCTCGGCAAGCGCCTACCTGGGCCTTGCACCCGAAGATACCACCGTGGTTGGCGATACGATGGAGACGGACATCAAGGCGGGCATCTATATGGGGTTCAAAACCATATTGGTGCTCTCGGGCATGGCAAACGAAGAGGATCTGGAAACTTACGCCTATAAGCCCAACCTGGTCGTGAAATCAGCCGGCCAAATCAAGTTTCCGCTGGAATGGTGGAAAGATTAACTTTAATCGTCTTAGTTACCGCACAGGGTTCAGGGTTTTTTGCCTGCGGTTGGTGTTTCTCACCACAAGCATTGAGGATTTTTTTAGCCTGAATGGCTACTTCCTTGTCATGCTGAACTTGTTTCAGCACCCCATCAACAGAGACTAACTCAAAGGTAAATAGCCCGTGTAATGCAAGGCGGTATACGGTCCTGCGGGATGCTGAAACAAGTTCGGCATGACCGCATTTTTTATCTTCCGGACATTTATGTTGAAAACACCAACCGCAGGCAGAAAAATTTCTGTGCAAAGAAGAAGCAGGCCGATGCCACTATCAACACAAAAGCCGCCTTTAGCGGGCGGCTAAAACACAGAAATCACTCAATTAATTGCAGCAGAAACTTCAGGACTGGTAGAAATAAACAGCATTAGCTACAGTATCAGGTGTTGTAGTATTAGTACTGGAGGTATTGGAAGCTGTAACCTGGCCAATTTCCCCCAAATCTTTAATTTCGGGTGAGTTGTAAACTTTTTTGTCGTTGCATTCTGTTTTCATTGAATTTTTTTTTTCAATTTATAAAATATATAAATCCGTTACATGAGTTTTTTACAAGTAAAAGAGTGCCAAAAAACGACCCTTTTATGAAACAGTGTGCAATAACGAATTTACCGCTTATCATATTTAGTGACTGGAAACAAGCAAATTCCAACTATGCTTATTACGATAACGGTTATGCCTCCATATAACATCCAAGCATTATCTGTTAACTTTTGTATGTTTTTACCACCAGTATATGCCATAACCATTATCAAGCCAACAAAAAGAACGAAGCTGCTTAGACAACCAAATACTTTCCTTCTTAAATAATAGCCGGGCTTTTTCATTTTCACTAACGCAATTCAAATATATATAAAGTCGAATAACGTATCTCGATAAACGTCCCTTTAATAAAACAAATATGGCAAACGAAATAACAGGGAAGGTTGAATCACCATTAATACCTTGGCAAGATGCACAAGCATTAGCTGAAAAACATTGACAGGAGCTAATTATTGTGCTGATGTACGATACAAATACGCAGCAGAGTACAGTGTTAACTTTTGCCTGAATGACCACCTCCTTGTCATGCTGAACTTGTTTCAGCACCCCATCAGCAGAGACTAACTCAAAGGTAAAACCCCTGTAATGCAAGGCGGTATACTGTCCTGTAGGATGCTGAAACAAGTTCAGCATATCTTCCGAACACTTATGGTGAAACACCAACCGCAGGCAGAAAATAATGTTAAAAATACCGAATGCTAAGTTACCAGCAGTTAGTCCCTCCCCCGGGAGGGCAGGGAGGGGTTTATGCAGGAGTAAGGTTTGAAATAACAATTACACAAGCGTATAGCGAAAAGGAAGAGTTTACTGGCTTGTCTGCCGTACAGACCCCTCCCTGCCCTCCCGGGGGAGGGATAAAACGCAATAGAAATTGAATTTCCACCACTTTAATACTTGTACCTACCCATCAGGTTTGTTTGGGTGCTTCGGCACTGCATACGTATATTTGCACCTCATTTAAAATAGTTGCCGGTTTGGGCAGCATAAAGGGCAAATGGCAGAAGTAACCGGAAAGGCGATTGATTGGAAAATATTGGGCAGGATCATGCGTTATGTAAAGCCCTATAACAAAACCTTTGTAATAGCGGTATTCCTCACCATATTTCTGGCCGTGGTTTCGCTTTCGCAGCCGATACTGATTGAGCGCACGCTGGACCATTACATTATGGGCAATAACTACAATGGCCTGCTGCTGATGGTGATTCTCATGGTAGTTTTGCTCGCCGTGCAAACGGCTACGCAATACTTTCAAACGTATTTAACCAATGCGCTGGGCCAGTCGGTCATCTGCGATCTGCGGGTAGATGTGTTCCGGCACGTTACCAGTTTGCGGCTCAAATATTTCGACCGTACCCCCATCGGTATGCTCATCACCCGTACGGTATCTGACCTGGAAACCATCGCCGATATCTTTTCCGAAGGACTGATCTCCATCGCCGGCGATATGCTGCTGGTGGTATCCATCGTCATTTACATGCTGGTGCAAGACTGGAAGCTTACGCTCATTACCCTTGCCCCAATCCCTTTCCTGCTGGTGGCTACTTATATTTTTAAGGAGGCCATTAAATCTTCCTTTCAGGATGTGCGCACGCATGTAGCCCAGCTGAATACCTTTTTGCAGGAGCATATTTCGGGCATCAGCATCATCCAGTACTTTGCCCGCGAAGACCAGGAGATGCGCAAGTTTCAGGCGGTAAACGGCCGGTACCGCGATGCCAACATCCGCTCCAACTGGTACTATTCTATTTTCTTCCCGGTAGTCGAAATTTTCTCGGCGCTCTCCATCGGGCTGCTGGTGTGGTACGGCTGCAAGCGTATCTTGAGCGACCATGAAATTTCGGCCATTACCGCCTCTAAAAAAGGAATTACGCCGGGTGTGGTGGTGGCTTTTATCACCCTGCTCAACCTGCTGTTCAGGCCCATACGCCAGCTGGCCGATAAATTCAATACCCTGCAAATGGGTATGGTAGGGGCCGACCGCATTTTTAAGGTTTTAGATACTGATGAAAAAGCGCCCAACCAAGGCACACTGGCACCGGCCACTCTGCGCGGCGAAATCGATTTCAGCCACGTATGGTTTGCCTATAACGATGACAATTGGGTGCTTAAGGATATCAGCTTTCAGGTAAAGCCCGGCGAAACGCTGGCCCTGGTGGGGGCTACCGGTGCCGGTAAATCATCCACCATTAACATTCTGAACCGGTTTTATGAGGTAGGTAAGGGCGAAGTAAAGATAGACGGCGTACCGATTGACGGTTATGAACTGGGCTTTTTGCGTTCGCAGATTGCTACCGTAATACAGGATGTGTTCCTGTTCTCGGATACCATTGCCAACAACATCAGCCTGAACAATCCGGCCATTACTTTGGAGCAGATTGTGGCCGCCGCTAAAAGTGTAGGCGCCGATACCTTTATTGAGCGGCTGCCCGGCGGCTACCAGTATAATGTAATGGAGCGGGGCTCTACGCTATCGGCAGGGCAGGCGCAATTGATTTCCTTTGTACGGGCGCTGGTATATAATCCGGCCATATTGGTATTAGATGAAGCCACCTCATCGGTAGATACTGAAACCGAAATACTGATACAGCAGGCCATTGATAAACTGATGCAGGGCCGCACCGCCATCGTGATTGCCCACCGCTTGTCTACCATCCAGAGCGCCGATAAGATCATTGTGCTCGATCATGGCGAAATCAAGGAAGTGGGCAGCCACCAGGAACTGCTGAAAATAGAAGACGGCTACTACCGCAAGCTGTACGACCTGCAGTTTAACTCGGCAGGCATCACAAAAGTGTAGCCCCCCGGCCCCCTAAAGGGGGAGTTGAAGCTGAGAGTTAAAGATGGCTGTAAATTCAAAAGTAACTGTCATTTCGACCGTAGGGAGAAATCTTCTTCAGGCAGTCAGTCTGCGGCAGAAGATGTCGGCACTTAACCATCAAGCTATCCTTAAAGGCCTTATTTAAAAGTAGCTGTAAGCAACGCGCGTCATTGCGAGGAACGAAGCAATCCCCAATTTGCAGAGCGGCCCTGTAAGTCAGGGATTGCTTCGTTCCTCGCAATGACGCGCTTAGTATAGCTGAGTGATTAAATGCCGAAGATTTTCCCTTGCGGTAGAAATGACAATCAAAGTTCCCCCCTTCAGGGGGCGGAGGGGGCTAAGGCTGTACCTTTCCTACATCCGCGCCCGGTTCATTGGGCGGCGTGGTGATAGGGTTTACCGGTTCTTCTTCGGTTTCGTGCTGTTTGGCTACATCGCCAAAGTCGGCCTGTTCGCCTTTGTAATCTTTATCTTCGGGGCGCACTACGGCTTTGCCGCCGTTATCGTTGGGGCGGTCGGTAGGGGTGTCTGATGGTGAGGGCTTGTCGTGTTCGTTGGCTGGTTCTATCATAGTATTGAGTTTAACATATCCCTCCGGCTAATTGTTCATCGTGCTGTAACACAAGTATTGGAAAGGCAAAAAGTCAGGGCCTGCTAAACCGCAGTTGTAAAAAGCGCCTGCTGTTTCCTGCTGACAAAAGTCTGTCAGCGTTCACGGGTGTTCACGGGTGTTCACACCACCGTGAACGTGAACACCTGAATGCTGGGTTCCTATTCTTCACACCGCTTTTGCCGCTGCTAATCTGCAGGTATTTTGCTGACGATTGCAGGTAAAAATTGACAATTATTAGCACTTTATCGACTTTTTAGCGCTGTTTTTGTCTTTTAATGGCCAGTTATTTTCCTTATACCGGTACTGCCGCAGGTCAGAATAATCAACAGGCAGTTGCGCCAACCGGCAATATCCAACTAACCTTATACTGCCCTCGCAAAAAATACTACTTTTGCAAACTTTACTAATTTTAAGCAGCAATGTTAAGAACACATACTTGTGGCGAGTTGAATATGAGCCACTTAGGACAGGAAGTGGTTTTGTGCGGATGGGTACAAAAATCGCGCGATCTGGGCGGCACCACCTTTATTGATGTGCGCGACCGCTACGGCCTTACCCAACTGGTGCTGAATGAGGATACCGATACGCAGCTGCGCGAAAAAAGCCGCAGCCTGGGTCGCGAGTTTGTAATACAGGTAACCGGCAAGGTACTGGAGCGTTTCAACAAGAACCTGAAAATCCCTACCGGCGAAATTGAAATTGCCGTGCAGGAACTGAACATACTGAATGAATCTAAAATCCCGCCCTTCCTGATTGAGGACGATACCGACGGGGGCGAGGAGTTGCGGGCCAAGTACCGTTATTTGGATTTACGCCGTAATCCGCTACGCAACCAGCTGATACTGCGCAGCAAAATTGCCCAGGAAGTGCGCCGCTACCTGAGCGAGCAGGATTTTATCGAGGTAGAAACACCGGTGCTGATCAAATCCACCCCCGAAGGTGCACGCGATTTCGTGGTGCCCAGCCGCATGAATCCAGGTGAGTTTTATGCCCTGCCGCAATCGCCGCAAACCTTTAAGCAGTTATTGATGGTAAGTGGTTTCGACCGTTATTTTCAGATCGTCAAATGCTTCCGCGATGAGGATTTACGGGCCGACCGCCAGCCGGAGTTTACCCAGATTGACTGTGAACTGTCCTTTGTTACCCAGGAAGATATTCTGAACATTTTTGAAGGGTTAACCCGCCACCTGTTTAAGCAGGTAAAAGGTTTGGAGCTGGACAGCTTCCCCCGCATGCAATACGCCGATGCCATGCGCCTGTACGGTTCTGATAAGCCTGACCTGCGCTTCGGGATGCAGTTTGTAGAAATGAACGACTTGGTAAAAGGCAAGAACTTCGGCATATTCGATAACGCTGAACTGGTGGTAGGCATCAACGCCAAAGGCTGCGCCGCTTATACACGCAAACAGGTAGATGAATTAACAGAGTGGCTGAAACGTCCGCAGATTGGCGCAACCGGCTTAATTTATGCCCGTTATAACACCGATGGCAGCATCAAATCATCTGTAGATAAATTTTATAGTGAGGAAGATCTAAAACAATGGGCTGCTGCCTTTAATGCCGAACCCGGCGATTTAATGCTATTGCTGGCCGGCCCTGAGGCCAAAGTGCGCAAGCAGATGAATGAACTGCGCCTGGAAATAGGCGGTCGCTTGGGCTTGCGCAAGAAAGATGATTTTGCCCCGCTTTGGGTTGTTGACTTCCCATTGCTGGAGTGGGATGATGAAACCCAGCGCCGCCACGCCATGCACCATCCGTTTACCTCGCCCAAACCGGAAGATATCCCGATGCTGGATACCGACCCGGATGCGGTACGTGCCAACGCTTATGATTTGGTGATCAACGGTACCGAAATTGGCGGCGGCTCTATCCGTATACATAACCGTGAAGTGCAGTCGCTGATGTTTAGGCATTTGGGTTTTACCGCCGAGGAAGCGCAAAAGCAGTTTGGCTTTTTACTGGATGCTTTTGAGTACGGCGCCCCGCCACATGGCGGCATCGCCTTTGGATTTGACCGCCTTTGCTCTATCTTCGCCGGGCTGGATTCTATCCGCGATGTCATCGCCTTCCCCAAAAATAATTCGGGCCGCGATGTGATGATTGATTCGCCATCTACCATTGCCGATGCCCAGATGAAAGAGTTGAATATTAAAACCACCGTTTAAACGTTATAGCCCCATGAAGAAAATTTTATTGCTGCTTGTTATTTTTGTTACCGCTCTATCAGCCTGCAAAAAAGATAAAGAAGAGAAATTTGATGCCGCCGCCCAGGCCGTAGCTGATGACGCGGCTATACAGACTTACATTTCGGCCAATAATATTAATGCCACCAAAGATGCATCAGGTGTATACTATCAGGTGCTTACAGCGGGTACCGGCACTTATCCTACCAGCACATCAACTGTAAGTGTAAACTATAGCGGTAAACTGCTAAACGGAACTGTATTTGATAGCGGCAGTTTAAATAACTATTCATTATCCGGCCTTATCAAAGGCTGGCAGTATGGTGTACCGCACATTAATAAAGGAGGCCGTATCCTGCTGCTTATTCCTTCAGGATTAGGTTATGGCAATAATGCACAGGGCAGCATACCGGCCAATTCAGTGTTAGTGTTTACCATTGACCTGATTGGCTTTCAATAACCTGGAACTATCTGCCATTCTATATTTCTTACAGCCGGTTTCTTCAGGAGCCGGCTGTTTTTATTATATTAGGGCTTCAACCCAACGGATATGAAGCAACTGTTACTGTTTTTCCATCAACAGCGACGCTCGCCTGACTGGTAAAAAACAGAGCTATACTTAGAGACTGTCTAAAAACGGTTAATCATAATTCTTATAGCGGCAAGTTGGACGATGGCCTGGCTGGTTAGAGTCAGGCGTTCATAGTTTTTTGCGCTTCTACGGTTAGCATCTATCCAGGCAAAGGTACGTTCGACGATCCACCGCTTGGGCAGTATCTTGAAGGTATGCAGTTTGTCGCGCCTGATAATCTGCAAGCTTATCGTAAAGTGCTGTTTAGCCCAGTCTACCAGTTTCCCCCGGTAACCACCATCGGCAAAAAGCAGACGGATGCTTTGCCAGTATTGCTTGAGCTTTTCCATCACCAGCCGGGCGCCGTCTCTATCCTGCACTGAGGCACTATGAACAACTACCGCCAGCACCAGTCCTAAAGTGTCCGTTACGATGTGCCGCTTGATACCCATCACCCGCTTACCTGCATCAAAACCGCGCTCTTGGCTGCTCACTAAAGAAGCCTTAACGCTCTGCGCATCCATAATGCCGGTAGTAGGCTGCTCTTTTCTGCCGCTTTGCTTTCTGGTCTTTTCTACCAGGGCTTCCTGCATGAGTCCAAACAAGCCGTTTTTGTTCCAGACCGAAAAGTAATAGTAAACGATCTTCCAGTTGGGAAAGTCCGAAGGCAGCATCCGCCACTGGCAGCCGGATTTAATCAGGTACAGTATCGCATTCATTACCTCGCGCAAAGCATGCTTCCTGCGGCGTTGCACATCTAAAAACTTTGCAATATATTGCCACTGGCTGTCCGTTAGGTTACTCGGGTAGGTTGTCATACTAATTGGGTTTGTCGTTATTCAAAATTAGTACTTCTTAACCACACCTGCGGACAGCTCTTTTCCCCTTTATAAATGTTCAAATACCGTTTTTAGACAGTCTCTTAGAAATAAAAGGCGTTGTGTAATATTGACGCTTAAGTATTTGATGGTTAACAGGCAGCGCGTTATAGAGGCATACTGAGACTTATTTCTTATACTGCTGTTCTTTCAATCATAGGAATATTGACTATCAATTATATAGTGTAAATGGTTTATAGTCAATATTTAACTATATCTTAATGTCGATTTAATAAGCGCCAATTATATTTGGTAGTAAACAGATACCATGAGGTATGGGTGCCGAATTGCTTTGTCTTTTTATAACCATCATACTGCTTGGGGCTTTCTGCTTAGGTTCGTATGATTTTAATATAAAAGAACGCGAAGATGATATTTAGCGATTATCTGATATACAAGTTATTGGAAACCACAGCTGCATGGCCAAACGCGAAGTAGATATTGTGGTGATTTCCGACGTTCATTTAGGAACTTATGGTTGCCACGCCAAAGAACTGCTGCAATACCTCAAAAGTATCAAGCCTAAAACCGTTATCCTGAACGGGGATATCATCGATATCTGGCAATTCAGCAAATCCTACTGGCCCGGAGCGCACATGAAGGTGGTGCGCCGCCTGCTCAAATTTGTAACCGAAGGCATCCCGGTATATTACCTCACTGGCAACCACGACGAAATGCTGCGCAAGTTTGCCGATTTCAATTTGGGTGCTTTCCGGTTGCTCAACAAATTGCTGCTGGATATTGACGGCAAAAAGGCGTGGATATTTCATGGTGATGTGTTTGATGTAACTATGCAACACTCTAAATGGCTGGCTAAAATGGGCGCAGTAGGCTACGATGCGCTGATTATCCTGAACCGTATGGTAAACTGGGTGCTCATTATGTTGGGCAGACCTAAGCTTAGCTTTTCGCAAAAAATTAAAGGCAGGGTAAAAGAGGCCGTAAAATTCATTAACCACTTTGAGCAAACCGCCGCCGATCTGGCGGTAGCCAAGCGGTACGACTATGTAATCTGCGGTCATATCCATCATGCCGAAATACGTAACATGACCGGTGAAGGGCAGCAGGGGCAGGTGCTTTACCTCAATTCGGGCGATTGGGTGGAAAGCCTTACCGCATTGGAGTATCATCAGGGCGGCTGGAAAATATTCAAATATTGCCCCGAAGACTTTGAAGCCGTTACTGAGGAAGAACCTGCTGCCGATGAGGATTTAGACAGCAAACTGGATGTAAAAGTGCTGCTGGAAAAGTTTAAGGAAGAAGGTATTTGATGTTGTTGTATAGTTGTAACCGGTTGGATTATTTTCCAATGTACTTGATGAGATTGCCGGGCGTAACACCTGCTTTATCTGTTCGGAAATAAATCCTAATCAGCATATAATCGATATCCTGTTTTTCTTCACTAAATTGCTCCCGCAATTTACCGCTTATGAAAATACTGTTCGCTATACAGGGTACGGGCAACGGCCACATCAGCCGGGCGCGCGAAATAGTACCCCTGCTGCAGCAGTACGGTGAACTGGATTTGCTGGTAAGCGGCACCGAAGCTGAAGTATCTTTGCCACACCCGCTCAAGTACCAGAAGCACGGCTTCAGCTTTGTGTTCGGCAAGCGGGGCGGCGTAGATAAATGGGCCACCTATAAGCTCATGAACCTGCCGCAGCTGTGGAAGGATGTGCACAGCCTGCCGCTAAAGCAATATGACCTCATTATTAACGATTTTGAGCCGGTAAGTGCCTGGGCTTGCAGGGTGCAAAAGCTGCCTTCGGTTTCCTTAAGTCACCAGTGTTCCTTTGTGTCGCCCAAAACACCGCGCCCCAACAAGTGGAACTATGCCGAATGGCTGTTCGACTATTATTCGCCCACTACCTACCACGTAGGTTTCCATTTTGAGCGGTACGCTGATTTTATTCATACTCCGGTTATCCGCAGTGATATCCGCCGGTTACAACCTCAAAATTTAGGGCATTATACCGTTTACCTGCCTGCCTACGATGATAAAACACTAATCCGGTATTTAAGCCAGGTGAAAAGTGTGCAGTGGCAGGTGTTTTCCAAGCGGCAAAAAACGCCGTACCAAACCGGCAATGTTCAAGTGTTACCTATCAGTAACGAAGGTTTTAACACCAGTATGGCTAATTGCGAGGGTTTACTTACCGGCGGTGGCTTTGAAGGCCCGGCTGAAGCGCTGTACCTGCAAAAAAAAGTACTAATGATACCCATGAAGGGCCAGTATGAACAGCAGTGTAATGCGCTGGCCGCTTCGCGCATGGGTGTACCGGTTGTTGAGGAAATTAACCCTTACTTTGCTAATCATCTTAACCGCTGGATTGAAGATGATAAACAGATACAGGTCGACTTTCCTGATGAAACGGCTGCCATTGTAGATAAACTGGTAAAGCAGTACGCCCGGTCCCAAGCGGTTTGGGCATAAAGGCTTTTTTAAGCATATTTGCGCCTTGTAATTTGCTATGATCGGTATCTTCCGTACCTATAATCCTTTAACACTCATTTGGCTGGCGCTGCTGCTGTTTGTAATGCGGGTAGGTTACGCTTTCCAACTGCCCGACCAAACCCGTTTTGTATTACTGGAACCCTATGTGCAGAGTGTTATTCCAGTAAATTATCATAACTTTTTATCGCCTGGTGCCAATATGCTGGTGGCAGGCCTGGTTGTATTTGTGCAGGCTGTACTGCTCAATTACATGATTAATGCCTACAACTTGTTAGGCAAGCCTACCTTTCTGCCGGCGCTAATGTACGTTACGGTAACCAGCTTGTTTACACAGTTTCTGATTTTAAGCCCGCCGCTTATTGCTAATTTTTTGCTTATCTGGCTCCTGTTCAAGTTTATTGTGCTTTATAAGGCAGAAGATGCCAAATCCATTAGTTATGATATGGGCTTGCTGGTAGCAACCGGAAGCCTTGTGTATTTCCCTTTTATTTATCTCATTATTGGCGTATGGATTGCCATTGGCATTTTTCGCCCGTTCGACTGGCGCGACTATATGGCCAGCATTATCGGCTTTGCCACCGTATTCTTCTTTTTAGGCGTGTTTTACTATCTTAATAACCGGCTGGGCAGCTTTTACAAGATTTGGCTGCCGCTAAGTACCCCATTTCCTAACCGCATCAAAATAGATTATTATGATTACCTGGTGCTGGTACCGGTAATCGTCATCCTGGTTTTAGGCAGCTTCAAACTGCAGGAGAATTTTTTCCGCAGCTATGTGCTCATCCGTAAAGTGTTTCAGTTGCTGTTCTTTGTATTTTTAATTGGCGGCTTGTCTTTTTATGTGAAAGAGCAATTCAGGCTGAGCCATTTTGTATTATGTACGGTGCCGGTGGCTACTTTCTTTTCCTATTACTTTTTGTATGCGAATAAAAAGTGGGTATACGAGTCGCTGTACGTGATTTTGGTAGGCGCTATAATTTATTTTCAGTTTAACACTTTTTAACTTTTGCATTCGTTGAGGTTGAAGGGCTTATATTAGTTTTGTAATATGAAATTTGGTGTAGTAATCTTTCCGGGCTCCAATTGCGACGAGGACATTATCTATGTGCTCGAAACCATCCTGCACCAGCAGGTGGTGCGCCTGTGGCACAAAGACCATGATTTGCAGGGCGTGGATGCCGTTATCCTGCCAGGCGGCTTCTCGTTTGGCGATTACCTGCGCTCCGGAGCAATAGCCCGCTTTTCGCCTGTTATGACCGAGGTAATTCAATTTGCAGCCAGGGGGGGGTATGTGTTCGGCATCTGCAACGGGTTCCAGATACTGGCAGAGGCAGGCTTGGTACCCGGTGCTTTACTGCACAACAAGCACCGTAAATTTATCTGCAAAAACATCTACCTGCGGCCGCAAACCAACAACTCGCTGCTTACCTCGCAGCTGGATACCGAGCAGGCGCTGAAGATACCGGTGGCCCACGGCGAGGGAAATTACTTTGCCGATACGGATACGCTGAAAGAACTGAATGATAACGATCAGATATTATTCCGCTATTGCGACGAGGCCGGTAACATTACTACAGAAGCCAATCATAACGGCTCCGCCGAAAACATTGCCGGGGTATGTAATGCCGGGCGCAACGTGTTTGGTATGATGCCCCACCCGGAGCGGGCTGCCGATGCACTGCTGGGCAACCAGGACGGGCTTGGTATTTTTGAGTCTATGCTGTCTATCATACAGGCATAAGCAATAATGATCAACCTGGTGGCCGATGCAGGCAACACCCACACCAAGCTGGCCGTATTCAATGAAAATGAATTGCTGCATACGGCCCGGTTTGAAAGTTTAACTACTGCCGAACTGAATGCCTGGGTAGAGGCTTACCAGGTAGACCGCATTATCATATCGTCGGTAAAAATAGCGGTTGACGGCTGGAGGCAGGTATTACAGCCTGCAATACCGGTAGTAGTGTTCAACCGGCAGATGGCGGCCGGCATACAAAACCATTATGGCACACCCGAAACATTGGGTTTGGACCGCCTTGCTGTCGTGATAGGCGCCAGCAAATTATATCCCACCCAAAATGTACTGGTGATTGACGGCGGCACTTGTATCACCTATGATTGGATAGATGCCAACTGTAATTACTATGGCGGCAGTATTTCGCCGGGACTGGAAATGCGTTTCAAGGCCCTGCAGCAATATACGGCAGCTTTGCCGTTGGTTGCTGCCAATGCAGGCCAGCAGGCAGCCTTTGGAACCGATACCACAACTGCCATACGCACCGGCGTACAAAACGGAATTCAATACGAACTGGAAGGATTCATCAGTGCCTTTCAGGAGAAAGCCGGCGGGCAGCTTACTGTGCTGCTAAGCGGCGGCGATAGTATTTTTTTTGATAGCGTGCTGAAAAATAGCATCTTTGCCGGCTCAATTGTGCACGAGCCCTATTTAGTTTTAAAAGGATTAAACGCAGCGATACAAGATTATAATGATTAATTATACCAGACTTTTACTTGTTTTTTTATTTACCGGCATCGCGCTGGGTGCTGCTGCACAAAGTACAGCTACCAATAGTTCGCCCTACTCGCGCTATGGCGTGGGGTTGCTGAATGATCAGGTACTGCCCATCAATCGTGGTATGGGGGGTATTGGGGCAGCTACTAATCAAATTGGCGGTTATAGCACAATTAACCCGCTTAACCCGGCCTCTTACAGTGCATTCGGCCGTTTTACGGTTTTTGAAATTGGTGTAAACAGCAATAATCAGTTTTTAAGTCAGAACGGGGTGAGCGGTAATCAGTCTAACTCCAATTTCAGGTTGAGTCATTTTGCTTTTGGCGCACCGGTAAGCAAGCATTCCGGCCTTAGCTTTGGTTTAACGCCTTACAGCGAAGTGGGGTATAATTATACCAATGCTACTTCCCGCAAATCTACCGGAACAGCGGGGATTACAGATACCGCCTTTAATACGGTGTATTATGGTGATGGCGGTTTAAGTAAGGCCTATTTAGGTTATGGCTTTGGTATTGGTAAACACCTGAAGTTAGGTGCTAATGTATCTTATATTTTTGGTAACCTGCACAATTTCAGCAGTATTGAATTTCCTACCATTACCAGCGCTATCAACAGCCGTGCCGAAGAAAGCCGCGCGATTGGTGGAGTTAATTATGATTATGGCGCGCAATATTCTGTTGATTTTGGTGATGTGAGGCATCTAACGTTTGGATATTCTGCTTCGGGTAGTACCAAATTAAACTCTAAGGAAACTTATGTAGCCAGCCAGTACCTTAATGATGCTACAGGCAACGAGAACGTGGCGCTGGATACGTTGACAAATATTAAGGGGCAGAACGCCAAGTTAACTTTACCGCTTATACAGCATTTTGGTATATCCTTTCAAAACGACCGTAAATTTTTAATTGGCGCCGATTACAGTACCGGCAAGTGGTCAAATTATGCAATAGATGGTGTATCACAGGGTTTGCGCAATAGCGAAAGCTTTAGAGTTGGCGGTCAGATTACACCTAATGTGGATGCTTTGCGCAACTACTTTGCCCGCATGGACTATCGCCTGGGTTTTAAGTATGACAAAACCAACCTGAATGTGCTGGGTACAGATATTAAAGCTTACGCAGCTACCTTTGGATTAGGCTTTCCGCTGCCGCGTAATAACAACGCCTTTTACAAAATCAACTTCTCAGCAGAACTGGGGCAGCGCGGTACCTTGCAGAATAATCTGATAAAGGAAAAGTTTATCAATTTGCACCTCAGCTTCACCCTCAATGATGTGTGGTTTGTGAAATACAGGTTTGATTAATAGCTGAGATGCAAAGGCTGTATGCTGATATAAAATGGGTAATCATCCTGCTCGCCGGCCTGCTTGTAAGTGCATGTGAAAATGATACTAAACAATTACAGCGTATTTCGGCCCAGGAAGGCAGCAAGTCGGTTAGTGAAACTAAAGGTGTGGATATTCTGTACAGCGATTCGGCCCATGTAAAAATGCACCTCGAAACCCCGTTGATGCTGGATTATGCGGTAAAGAAGCCATATTCCCTGATGCCGAAAGGCGTAAAGGGAACATTTTATGATGAAGCCCTGCATCCTACCAGCAATATCGTAGCCGATTCGGCTATCAGCCGCGACAAAGGCAAGCATATCGAACTATATAAAAACGTAGTAGCCACCAGCCAGAAAGGCGATGTGTTTAAATCTGACGAGCTGATTTATGACCAGGCTACGCATAGAGTATATTCTTCGAAGCCGGTAGTAATTACCACGGCTGATGGTAATGTAATCAATGGCGACGGCCTTATTACCAATGAAAAATTCTCCCCCTGGACGGTTTCCAATACTAAAGCTAAATTGTTGGTTAATCAAAACCTTTCGCAGCAATAGCTGTTTTTGAACGCAAATTTTGTATGATAAATTTTTATTAAAAATTGTATCTTGCGCCCTCTTAAAACAAAACTGAAAATTTTATATAGGACAGTATGGGTATAATGAGTTTTTTGCGCGACCGGATGGGCTTGATTTTGGTGATCGTTATCGGGCTTGCGCTGTTTGCATTTATTGCAGGCGAAGTAATTACCTACGGTAAATCATTCATGAACGGCGACCGTAATGCCGTAGGTGAGGTAGCCGGCGAAACACTGGGTTATGATGAGTACCAGAAAAGGATAGCTGCTGCTACGCAGAATTTTATGCAGCAATCCGGCCAAAGCACCCTTACCCCGCAGTTTACCACTTATATACAGGAAAATGCCTGGAATCAATACATCAGCCAGTCTATACTTAACCGCGAGATGGAAAGACTGGGCATCAGCGTAGGAGAAGCTGAAATTAATGCTATTGTGCATACCCCTGACCAGCAACTGATGCAGGCATTCGGCGACCCGAAAACCGGTAAACTGGATGATGCCCGTTTTAACCAGTTCCTGAGCCGGGTAAGCACCGCTAAAAAAGATGACCCAACCTTACAGCAGTGGAATGCCTATATTACGCCGAAGATTGAGCAGCGCAGAGCTGAAAAATATATTTCCCTTGTTCAAAACGGTTTATTTGCCAATGATTTGGATGCCAAAGATGATTATCTGGCTAAAAATAAACTGGTAAACTTTAAGTACATCGCCCTGAATTACTCTTCTTTGCCAGACAGCAAGATAGAGGTAAGCAGCAGTGATTATCAGGAATACTTTGATGCGCACAAAGGGATGTTTAAAAACCAGCAGGAACTGCGCAGCTTTGAGTATGTTGCCTTTAACGGTGCTGCTTCAAAATCAGATACTACGGCTTTAAAAACGCAGATGGGTCAGCTGTCTGCCCGTTTTAAAACTGATACTAACGATTCACTTTTTGTGCAGATCAACGCCGAAACAAAAACGCCGGCAGTTTATCAAAAGAAGGGCCAGCTGGATCCCATGCTGGATTCGGTAATGTTTACCGCCACTAAAGGTTTTGTTTACGGCCCATACGTTTCAAATGGTTCTTACAAAATTGCCAAATTGATAGATGAGCGCGTAGGCCCGGATTCTGTAAAAGCACGTCATATTCTTATCAATCCAACTACCACAGGCGGCGTGGATAAAGCCCGTGCAAAGGCTGACTCGTTGGAAACCTTAATTAAAGGCGGCAAATCATTTGCTGATTTGGCTAAAACATATTCTGAAGATAAAGCCTCAGGCGAAAAGGGCGGTGAGCTGGGTACGTTTGGCCGTGGTGCTATGGTACCTGTATTTGAAGATGCCGTATTTAATGGTGCTAAAGGCGAATATAAAATTGTAACCTCGCAATTCGGTGTGCACCTTATCCAGATTGAAGACCAGAAAGGGTCATCAAAAGTGGTAAAGGTGGCTGTAGTAGATAAGCCAATTACGCCGGGTAATGCTACACAATCGGCTGCTTATAACAAGGCGCAATCTTTTATTGCCGGTGTAAACAGCGATAATTTCGACCAGATAGCTAAAAAGGGGGGCTACGCTATAAAGAAAGCTGCTGATGTAACCGGTACTGCCGCTGCTGTGCCTGGGTTAGACAATGCCCGCGACTTAATACGCTGGGCTTTTAACAAAGCCGGAAAAGGTGATGTATCAGACCAGGTTTATCCTGTAGGTGACCAATATGTGGTAGCCCGCTTAACTGCCATTAAACCGCAGGGCGAATCTAAACTGGAAGATGTGAAAGAGCAGATCAAACCCGAGGTAATTAAAATGCTAAAGGGTAAACAATTGGCAGCCAAACTGCAAACCGCTTTAAACGGTGCTTCAAGCATTGAGCAGGCTGCACAGAAAGCAGGTGTACAAGTAACACCAGTACAAAATGTAGTATCAGCCAACCCGGTAATTCCTGGTACAGGTATTGAATATAAGGTAATAGGTACAGCATTTGGTTCGGCTTTAAATAAGCTATCAAAGCCTGTAGCGGGCGATTATGGCGTTTACGCTTTTACTGTAGAAAGCTTTACCAACCCTGCACCGTTAACCAACACAGTACGTGAGCGTGAGCAATTGCAGGGTGCATTTGTACAGCGTACCGGCAGTCAGGCTTTTGAGGCCCTGAAAGATAAGGCGAATGTAAAAGATTACCGCGCCAAGTTCTTATAGCCAATTTTAAAGTAATTTTGCATCCGGAAACAGCGTTATACCTGTTTCCGGATTTTTTATTTTAAGCTTTTATGGATATTCAGGAAAACATCATTAATAAAGTAGCCCAGAGTAATCTCGTTACGCTTGATCCGGCTGCTTTTTACCCGGCAGGTGAGCGGGTGATTTATGACATAAAGGATAACCTGTATATGGAGCTTATTCTGCGTGAAAAGGATTTTCGTGAATTTGTAAAGCAGCACGACTGGGCGCAATATGAAGGTAAAAATGTGGGGGTCACCTGTACAGCCGATGCTATTGTACCGGCCTGGGCCTATATGCTGCTGGCCAACCGGCTGGCGCCTTATGCCCGCGAGGTGGTATTTGGTGATGCCGGCGTGCTGGAAACTGTATTGTTCGAAAAAGAATTGGCCAAAGCCGATTTTGAGCAATACCGTAACCAGCGTATTGTGTTAAAGGGTTGCGGTGATACGCCGGTACCTACTTCTGCTTATGTAGAGCTTACCAAAAGGTTAACCCCGGTTGCCAAAAGCCTGATGTTTGGCGAGCCTTGTTCAACAGTGCCTATCTATAAACGTAAAGACTGAATGATAAGGCTGTACACCTATAGTTTATTCCTGCTGTTGATGGCAGGAATAAACAGATTGGCAGCACAGGAACTGGTGAAAAAGCAGGAGCCTGTTTTTCAGGCTGGCGAACAACTGAGCTATCGCTTAAAGTATGGCTTATTAACCGCAGCTGAGGTGCATTTGCGGGTTGAGGAATCGGATACACGCTTTGAAGGCCATCCGGCATATCATATTATTGCCGATGGCCAGACTGCCGGCAGCTTCGACGTGTTTTATAAAGTGCGCAACCGTTATGAAACCTGGATTGATAAAACTACATTGTTGCCTTACCAATATGCCGAAAACCGTCATGAAGGCAGCTGGAAACACAGTGATAAGGTAACCTTTGACCGTAAGAGCAATAAAGTAACCAATAAGAATGGTACCTACCCGCTTGATGGGCAGGTGTTTGATTTTCCGTCGGCTTATTTTTTTGCCCGTACATTGGATGTTTCAAAAATGCGTATCGGGCAAAATTTTAATTTAGCGTATTTTTTAGATGGCAGTACCCATACGCTGGGTATCACCTACATGGGTAAGGAGCAGGTAAGTTGCAGCTTAGGTAAATTCAACTGTCTTAAATTTAATCCTACCATTCTACCGGGCCGCATTTTCAAAGAGAAAAGTAAGCTGTATTTATGGATTACCGATGATGAGAACCGCATACCGGTAAAAGCGCATGTAGAGGTGGTGGTAGGCAGCCTTACCATGGAATTAACCAGTGCCAAAGGCTTGAAATATCCGTTAATCCCCTTACATAAATAATTATTACAAAAGATGATTGAGGTTGGAAGCGTGCTGGTGCATGAAGATGTGGTTACCGAAAACTTTGTATGCAACCTGAACCGCTGCAAAGGCGCCTGCTGTTTGGAAGGCGATTCTGGTGCCCCGCTTAACTATGATGAACTGGGCATCCTGAAAGAAATTTATCCCAAGGTAAAACCTTATATGACGGACAAGGGAATTGCCACCGTAGAACGCGAAGGTACCCATGTTACCGATTTTGAAGGCGATTATACCACCCCCTGCGTAGATACCAACAAGGAATGCGCTTATGTAACCTGGGAAAACGGCATTACCAAGTGCGCTATCGAAAAAGCCTGGGAGAATGGCGATGTAAGCTGGCGCAAGCCCATCAGTTGCAATTTATACCCCATCCGCATTACTACTTATCCCGAATTTGATGTGTTGCATTATGACCGCTGGCACATTTGCAGCCCGGCGTGTGCCTTTGGCGATGAACTAAAAGTACATGTGCATGAATTTTTAAAAGAGCCGCTTATCCGTAAATATGGTGCCGCCTGGTACCAGGAGCTGGAGGAAACACTGGCCGGTATTTAATTCTTTTTGCTACTTTAGTACTGTTTTAATCAACGTTCACCCTAAAAACCTCTGTTTTGAAAGGAATTATCTTGGCCGGCGGTTCCGGCACGCGTTTGCACCCGCTTACTTTAGCAGTAAGCAAGCAACTGATGCCGGTATATGACAAGCCGATGATTTACTACCCGTTATCGGTATTGATGCTGGCCGGTATACGCGAAATCCTGATTATCTCTACACCGCATGATATGCCGCAGTTTAAGAAGCTGCTGGGCGATGGTTCGCGCATTGGCTGCCGCTTTGAGTATGCTATCCAGGAGAAGCCGGATGGGCTGGCGCAGGCTTTTATTATCGGGGCTGATTTTATTGGCACCGATAAAGTAGCCTTAGTGCTGGGCGATAACATATTTTATGGCGATGGCCTCTCGCACTTGTTGCAGGAAAGCAGCAACCCCGATGGCGGTATTGTATTCGCTTATCAAGTATCAGACCCGGAGCGTTATGGAGTGGTAGCGTTTGACGAGCATAAAAATGTAATTTCAATTGAGGAGAAGCCGGAGGAGCCGAAATCAGACTATGCCGTACCAGGATTGTATTTTTATGATAATGAGGTAATTAACATTGCCAAAAGCATCAAGCCATCTCCCCGCGGCGAATATGAGATTACCGATATCAATAAAGCTTACCTTGAACAAGGCAAATTGAAGGTGGGTATCCTGAGCAGGGGCACCGCCTGGTTAGATACCGGCACTTTTGCTTCTCTAATGCAGGCTGGTCAGTTTGTGCAGGTAATTGAAGAGCGGCAGGGCATAAAAATCGCCTGTATCGAAGAAATTGCTTACCGCATGGGCTTTATTGATGCTGCACAACTGCAGGCTATTGCTGCGCCGCTGGTAAAGAGCGGCTACGGCGAATTTTTAATGAAGGTTTTAAAAAGGAAAAAAGAATCCTTCTGAACCTGTTTATCGTATTTGTACAAATATTAAATAGTTTTGTACCCTGGCCGGGCACAAAGCCCGGCAGCCAATATGAAAAAAGCTTTAATTACAGGGATTACCGGTCAGGATGGCGCTTACTTAGCCGAATTTTTACTAAAAAAGGGATACGAGGTGCACGGCCTTAAACGCCGGTCCTCCTTATTTAACACTGACCGTATTGATCATCTGTATCATGATCCGCATGAGCCGAATGTAAAATTCAAACTGCATTACGGCGATCTCACCGATTCTACCAACCTGATTCGCATTGTTCAGGAAATACAGCCCGACGAAATTTACAATTTGGCCGCACAGAGCCATGTAAAAGTGAGTTTTGAAACACCCGAGTATACGGCCAATGCCGATGGTATAGGCGTACTGCGCATACTGGAAGCTGTACGTATACTGGGGCTGCAGCACAAAACCCGTATCTATCAGGCATCAACTTCCGAACTGTATGGCTTGGTGCAGGCGGTGCCGCAATCAGAAGCTACACCATTTTATCCGCGCTCTCCGTACGCGGTAGCTAAAATGTATGGTTACTGGATTGTGGTAAACTACCGCGAGGCTTATGGTATGTATGCCTGTAATGGCATCTTGTTTAACCATGAAAGCCCGGTGCGCGGCGAAACCTTTGTTACCCGCAAAATTACACGTGCCGCTGCCAAAATTGCTTTAGGGCTGCAAAACTGCATGTATATGGGCAATCTGTCGGCACAGCGCGACTGGGGCCATGCCAAGGATTATGTAGAAGCTATGTGGCTGATGCTGCAACAGGATAAGCCGGAAGACTTTGTGATTGCCACCGGCGTAACCACTACCGTGCGTGATTTTATCAGGTTATCTTTTGCTGAGCTGGGCATTGAAATAGAATTTAGCGGTAGGGATGAGCAGGAGCGGGGTGTAATTATTGATACCGATACCGATCGTTTGCAGGAATTGGGCATTGATGTCGCTAACCTTAAGTTCGGGCAAACCGTAGTAAGGATAGATCCTAAATATTACCGGCCTACCGAAGTAGAATTGTTAATTGGCGATGCTACCAAAGCCTACGAAAAAATGGGTTGGGTACCTAAATACGACTTGAAATCATTGATTGCCGACATGATGAGTGCCGATTTGCACCTGATGCAAAAAGACGAGTACTTGCGTAAAGGCGGCTTTACCACACTTAACTATTTTGAATAGTTAGCTTATCTTAATCTTCTATGAAAAGAATTTACCTCGTTTTAGTCATCATTTTTGCATTAGCCGGTAACGGTTATGCACAGGCTATTTATCAGCCATATTCATACCAGTTCTACCAAAAGCTGAACAGCGATCTGTATTCCACTGATACAAGGCTGCATACTTCTCTCAAGCCGTTTTTTATAGATGACAGTGCGCTGGTAGACCATTATACCAGGTTGATGAATATGGGGGTAGACAGCACCCGCCGCCGTGGCTGGATACACCGTAAATTGTTTCAGGAGCATTTGGTAGATGTGCGCAAAGATGATTATACTTTTTTTGTGGATTACCTTCCTGATCTTACAGTAGGCCGGGATTTTTCAGGTCATCGCAATACCTGGCTTAATACCAGGGGATACCAGGTTGGCGGAACCATTGGTAAAAAATTCTATTTTTATTCCAGCGGGTTTGAAAATCAGGGCGTGTTTCCCGAATATTATTCCACTTATGTAAACCAAACCGGCATTGTAAGCGGCCAGGCGTATGACCGTAAATTTGGCCGGCAAAGCACAAAGGATTGGTCTTATGTTACGGCTTTACTATCATATACACCAGTAAAGTACATAAACATTGCGTTGGGTAATGATAAGAACTTTATAGGGGATGGCTACCGGTCTATCTTATTGTCTGACTTTTCAGCGCCGATGCCTTTTCTTAAGGTTACTGCTACGTTAGGCAATGTAAGATATATGGCGATGTGGTCATATATGAATGATCCGCGTGCCACGCAGCCTTCTTATCAGTATGGTAACCGCCGTAAATGGGGTGTATTCCATTACCTGGACTGGAACGTGAGCAACCGGGTATCATTAGGTTTCTTTGATAACGTAATCTGGGCAGACATGGATGACCAGTATCATAAGCGGGGCTTTGACTTCGCCTACCTCAATCCATTACAGTTCTTGCGCCCGGTTGAAGCTACTGACGGGTCGCCTGATAATGCTTTGATCGGATTTACCGGTAAGTACAAAATTACCAATGGTATAACAGCTTATGGCCAGTTTGGGTTAGATGAATTTGAAGCCAAAAACTTTTTTTCCAGCAATGGCAGCAGCCGCAATAAATACTCCTATCAAATTGGTTTCCGTGGTGCCGATCTGTTTAAGGTAAAAACCCTTAATTACCTTATCGAATACAACGGAGCTAAACCTTATACCTACCAGGAGCAAACTATAATTAACAACTACTCTAACAACGGCGAGCCGCTGGCACATCCCTTTGGCGCTAACTTCAGGGAGGTGGTAGGGTTGTTAAATTATTCTTACAAACGCTTTGATTTCAGCGGCGAGTTAGACTATGGCCATTACGGGTTAGATCAGGAAAACCGCAATTTTGGTAAGGATATATTTCAGTTGTACACACAACCTGCAAAGGGCTTTGGTAACTACATTGGACAGGGGTTAACCACCAATATGGTATTTGTTGAAGGTAAGGTAGCTTACCTGCTTAATCCTAAGTATAATTTACGTATTGAATTGGGCGGAATAATACGTAACGAAAAGAACGCTGCCTTTAACGATAAGACAGCAATGCTGACCATTGGCCTGCGCAGTTCGTTCCGTAATCTGTATAATGACCTGGCCAGTTACAAGAGCCATTAGTAGCCACATTAATATTTCAAAACAAAAACGGCGCCTGCAGGCGCCGTTTTTGTTTTGAAAGTACAAGCGATAAAATAATTCATTGTGTAACGGAGCGTGATTGGATTTTTATCACTCCCTGTGCGTGATAACCATGTTGCCGCTGCCAAACCGGCTGATTTCTATAACCGGGCTATGCTGCGAGGGAACGTGATGCGGGCAAAATAAGATTACCTTATTTTCATAACCAGTATGCACCTCTGCACCCCAGGCGGTCAACCCCGATTCTGTTAGCTTCAATCCTTTCGGCGCATGGTCATGATAATGAAACATCAGTTGTTCAGCAAAATAATCAGGCGCGTAAAACCGCAGTTTGTGGCAGGTAACATTAAACCGCATGTAGCGGCTCACCATCTGTTGCATCAGGCTGATTACTTCATCAACCATATGCTTATCAAAAACTTTATCTCCCTGCACTAAGCTCATTTCAGCATATAGGTATGTTTGATTGGCTTAAATAAAGATTTGCCAATGCGCTGTTAATTAATTAGTTGTAATCGTAAGACTTGGTTTACTTACAGTGGATTAATCGGTTGCAATAAAAAGTTCAGTTTGATAGTCCTGGTTCCCCAAAGTTCATATCCGAATTTGATATAGCTTATTAATGAATTTAATAGCTATGTATACGGCAGGCAGAAAATAAAGTTATAACTTCTGAAACAAAGAAGCTGGAAATGAGTGTTCAAAAAAATAGCAACCCATATAAGCAGGTTGCCTGAATAATAAATGATGCCATTGGCAAAGAGCAAGCCGGTTGCGGTTAAGAAGCAATAATATGTTTTTGCTTAACCATACCCATTTGCTGCACCGCAGCGGTAATACCATTAGCATCAAAACCGCATTCGGCCCATAACTCGGGTTGTTCGCCATGCTCAATAATGTGGTCGGGTATGCCTAAGCGCATCACCTCCGCATTGTACTTATGGTCAGCCATCCATTCCAGTACTGCCGAACCCATACCACCCTGCAGGCAACCATCTTCAACGGTAATTACTTTGGTGTAATTAGTGAAAACTTCATGTAATAAGGCAGCATCTAATGGCTTTGCAAAGCGTAAGTCGTAATGAGCCGGATAGTAACCTTGCTGGTTCAGCAGGCCTACTGCCTTTACTGCTTCATTGCCTATGGCACCAATAGTTAATATAGCTATTTCCTCACCGTCGGTTATCTTGCGGCCTTTGCCTACCGGTATAGCTTTAAAGGGCCGCTGCCAGTCAATCATAACGCCATTACCGCGCGGATAGCGGATAGCAAAAGGCCCCATACCCGGTAACTGGGCAGTATACATTAAATTGCGTAACTCTTCCTCATTCATCGGTGCTGAAACCGTCATGTTAGGAATGCAGCGCATATAAGCCAGATCATAAGCACCATGGTGAGTAGCGCCATCGGCACCGGCAAAGCCGGCGCGGTCAAGGCAAAACACTACATTCAGGTTCTGTATAGCTACATCATGTATCACCTGGTCATAGGCCCGCTGCATAAAGCTGGAGTAGATGTTACAGAAAGGGATCAATCCCTGAGTGGCCAACCCGGCAGAAAAGGTAACGGCATGTTGCTCGGCAATACCTACATCAAACGCGCGGTTAGGCATAGCCTTCATCATCAAATTAAGTGAACAGCCGGAGGGCATGGCAGGCGTAATGCCCATAATTTGGGGATTCTGCTCCGCCAGTTCAATTATGCTCAGGCCAAATACATCCTGATACTTGGGCGGTTGTGGCTTGTCGTAAACTACTTTTTTAATCTCGCCGGTAATCTTATCGAATAAACCGGGAGCGTGCCATTTGGTTTGATCTTTTTCGGCCAGTGCATAGCCTTTCCCTTTTACGGTAATGCAGTGCAGCAGCTTTGGACCAGGTATATCGCGCAGGTCGCGCAGTACTTTAGCCAGGTGCTTTACATCATGCCCGTCAATGGGGCCAAAGTACCTGAATTTTAGTGCTTCAAAAAAATTACTTTGTTTAAGCAGCGTACCTTTAATGCTTTTTTCTATTTTCTTGGCAATCTTAAATGCATCAGGGCCAACGGCTGAGAGTTTGTTCAGCACATAGGCAATATCATCACGAAAGCGGTTGTATGATTTTGAGGTGGTAATATCGGTCAGGTACTCCTTCAGCGCCCCCACGTTGGGGTCGATAGCCATGTTGTTATCATTAAGTACCACCAGCAGGTTCGAGTTTTCGATACCGGCATGGTTAAGGGCTTCGAAAGCCATCCCTGCCGTCATGGCGCCGTCGCCTATTACCGCTACATGCTGCCGGTCATCCTCGCCTTTATAATGTGAGGCTACGGCCATACCCAAAGCAGCAGAGATAGAGGTAGACGAATGGCCTACGCCAAACGTATCAAAAATGCTTTCGCCGCGTTTAGGGAAACCGCTCAGTCCGTTCAGGATGCGGTTGGTATGAAACTCGTCGCGCCGGCCGGTTAATATTTTGTGGCCGTAAGCCTGATGGCCTACATCCCACACCAGCTGATCGTAAGGGGTGTTTAAAACGTAATGCAAGGCAACTGTAAGCTCTACCACGCCCAGGCTTGCGCCGAAATGCCCCCCGTTAACCGATACTACATCAATAATGTATTGACGCAGTTCGCGGCAAACTTCTTCCAGCTGAGCTTCACTCAACTGCTTCAGATCAGCAGGCGAATTAATGCGCTGCAACAGGGTGCCGGCAGGTACTTGCATACGTTATATTAGAATGGGTTGAATGAATATTCAACTTACAAAGTAAGTAAATTTTGTTGACATAAAGATGGACAAGCCGGAGCTGTAATTTGTTTTGACACCTGTTATTGCGTACCAATGCAAAAGTTAATTTCTGTTAAAACAGCCACAAGGCTGCCAATAAAGATGTTTTTAATTTTACCTTTAAACCGCGTTTGCTATTTTCGCACTTCATTAGTTACTTATGGAAGAATTTGAAGCAAGTACCGCGGCCAAAAAAACAAAAACCATTTACATTTCTACGGTATTTGGTATTGCTATGGTACTGCTGATGCTGGGCTTATTGGGGCTGATACTGGTACACGCCAATAACCTGTCGCGCTATATTAAAGAAAACATGGTGGTAAACGTATTTGTGGATGAAAGCGCCCGCGAAACCGATGTGCTGCAGTTGCAAAAGCAGTTAGACTCCAATCCCTATGTAAAGCAAAGCCAGTATGTAAGCAAGGAACTGGCCGCCCGCAATCTGCAAAAAGATCTGGGTGAGGATTTTGTGCGTTTTTTGGGCGTTAATCCGTTGTCGCAATCCATTGATGTATATATTAAGGCTGATTATGCCAATAATACTGACTTAAGCAAGTTTAGTGCACAATTGCTGAAAAATCCGCTGGTAAAGGAGGTGAAATATCAGCAATCACTGGTAGAGATGATGAATAAGAACATCGGTTCTATCAGCCTTATTATTTTGGTATTTGCAGGGATATTTGCCATAGTTTCCATTGCACTGATCAATAACACCATCAGGCTGGCTATATTCTCGCAGCGATTTCTGATCAAATCCATGCAACTGGTAGGCGCTACCAAAGGGTTTATCCGCAAGCCGTTCCTGTTGTACGGCATCTGGCACGGTTTGCTTGGAGCGCTTATTGCCATCGTTATCCTGATGGGTACATTGTATTTTGCCACTCGCCAGATACCTGATTTGGTAGTGCTGCAAAATTACACCGAGTTTGGCATTGTATTTTTGCTGGTGGTAGGCTTAGGCATATTTATTTCTGCTTTTAGTACATGGCTGGCTGTAAACCGCTTCTTACGTTTAAAAATTTACGATTTATACCGATAAAACTTATGGCACAACAATTTAATAAGCCTGCCCGGCCTGTAATACCCCCCCGCATGGCCAAGCCCTTAGCCGAGCCACAGCAGCCGGTGAGCTTTGTGTTTAACAAAGCTAATTATCAGCTGCTGGCCGCTAGCATTATAGTGGTAGCCCTGGGTTTCATGTTAATGAGCGGTAACACCGACATTTATAGCAATACCAAAATTGTACTGGCGCCTGTTGTAGTGCTTGCCGGTTTTGCGCTGGGCTTTTATGCTATACTAAAAAAGCCTGCTGCCAAAATATGAGTTTGTTTCATGTAATTATACTGGCCATCATTGAGGGGCTTACTGAGTTTTTACCGGTATCATCAACCGGGCACATGGTAGTGGCCAGCGCCATGATGGGCATTGGTAAAGATGAATTTGTAAAGCTGTTTGAGATCGTGATTCAACTGGGCGCCATTCTCTCAGTAGTGGTACTTTACTTTAAGCGCTTCTTTCGCTCGTTTGATTTTTATATCAAGCTGGTAATTGCTGTAATACCGGCTGTAATTGCCGGCTTGCTGTTCAAAAAGCATATTGACCAATTGCTGGAAAGCCCGTTAGTTGTAGCCTATTCCTTTGTAATTGGCGGGGTAATCCTGCTATTTGTAGATAAGTGGTTTAACCGCCCGGTGGTTAAGGAAGAAAAAGACATCAGCTACTTAACCGGCTTCAAAATCGGTATATTTCAGTGTTTAGCCATGATACCGGGTGTTTCGCGTTCGGCAGCCTCTATTGTTGGCGGTATGTCGCAAAAGCTGAGCCGTAAGGCTGCTGCCGAGTTTTCTTTCTTTTTGGCAGTGCCTACTATGTTTGGTGCTACGCTAAAGGATATGTATGATTTTTACAAGCACGGCAACATGCCTGCCGAAGAACTGCATCAGGATATTAAATACCTGATTATAGGGAGCATAATTGCTTTTATCGTAGCTTTACTGGCTATCCGTACATTTATCACCTTTTTAGAACGCAAGGGCTTCAGGCTGTTTGGGGTGTATCGCATTGTTGCCGGTTTGTTCATCATCGGGCTGTATTATACCGGGCACCTGGTGCTGTAAGCCATTTGCCTGAAAACACTTCAACAATAAAAGCTGTATCTTTACAGCTTTTATTGTTTTATCCCATTGAAGCGAAATTTTACTCCCGACGATTTTATACAAGGCGAACTGCTGCTGATTAATAAACCTTACCGCTGGACCAGTTTTGATATTGTAGGCAAGGTACGTAATGCCTTTAAGCCGCTTAAACTCAAAGTAGGCCACGCCGGCACACTCGACCCATTAGCTACCGGCCTGCTCATTGTGTGCACCGGTAAGCTCACCAAGCAGATTGATACTTTTCAGGCGCAGGAAAAGGAGTATACCGGTACCATTACCTTAGGGGCCACCACACCCTCGTATGACATGGAAACCGAGCCTGACCAGCAGTTTGACATTAGCCATATTACAGCGGAGCAGTTGCAGGAGGCCACAAAGCAGTTTGTGGGCGATATACAGCAGTTGCCTCCGCCGCATTCTGCTATCAAAATTAATGGTGAGCGCTTATATGAAAAAGCCCGCCGTGGCGAAGAAGTAGAGTTACGTTTTCGCAACGTAACCATCAGCGAATTTGAGTTAACTCGTATCGGGTTGCCCGAAGTTGACTTTAAGGCAGTATGCAGCAAAGGTACTTATATCCGCTCCCTGGCGCATGATTTTGGTAAGGCCGTGGGTAGCGGCGCTTACCTGTCGCGCCTGCGGCGTACACGCAGCGGCGATTTTAAGGTAGACGATGCCTGGGAGGTTATGGAACTGGTGGCGCTTATCCGCAGTTTAAAAGTTGAGCCTGAAATACAGAAATAAACTATTTTTGCGCTTTAAGGTTAGCCTTACATTCAATATATGAACATCTATCATCATCTGGATGAGTTTAAGCCGGTAAAGAATGCCGTAGTTACCATTGGTACTTTTGATGGTGTACACCTTGGGCACCGCAAGATTATTAATGACCTGAAGCAGCGGGCCGAAGCCACCGGCGGCGAAACGGTGCTGCTTACCTTCTTCCCGCACCCGAGGATGATTTTGCAGCCCGAAGATGAACATTTAAAGCTGATTAACACCATTAACGAACGGGCGGAGCTGTTGGAGCAGGCAGGTATCGATCACCTGATTATTACACCTTTCTCCCGCGATTTTTCTAACCAGCAGGCCGATGAATATATCCGTGAGGTACTGGTCAATAAAATTGGCGCTAAAACGCTGGTGATTGGTTACGATCACCGCTTTGGCAAAGACCGCCAGGGAGGATTAAATGAACTGCAGGCTGCTGCACCGGTATACGGTTTTACTGTTGACGAAATTACTGAGCAGGATATCAATGAGGTAGCCGTTAGTTCAACCCGTATCCGCAACGCCTTATTGAATGCAGAGGTTGAAACGGCCAATGCGTTTTTAGGGTATCCTTTTTTTATAACCGGCAAAGTGATACGCGGCGACCAGATTGGCCGGCAATTAGGTTATCCTACCGCCAACCTGCAGGTGCCAGAAAATTACAAACTCATCCCTGCCGATGGCATATTCGCAGTAACTGTCGAAATTAATACAAATAGCTATCAGGGTATGGCCTATATCGGCCACCGGCCTACCATTAATGGCATGACGCGCAATATTGAGGTTAATATCTTTGATTTTAACGAGGACATCTATAATCGGGTTGTACGCCTCAACTTTCATCACTTTGTGCGGCACGATGTGAAGTTTAACGGCCTGGAGGCCTTGAAGGAGCAGTTAGGGCAGGACAAAATTGACGTGCTTCGTTTGTTGAATCAATAAATAGAGATATCCTATCCCACCGGGAGGGCAGGGAGTTTTTTTACCTTGATAATTTCGTCCGGATTTAGCCAAAAATGCCTCATATCATCCATAATCAGCAATAAAGTGCTGATTATTGTCAATAAAGTGCGCATCATTGTCAATCGCCGTCAATAAAAAAAGGCCGTGAACAGGTATAATACTGAAAATGAGCGTTCTAAGTGTTCACGTTCACGGTGGTGTGAACACCGTGAACGCGCGTGAACACCCGTGAACGCTGACACATTGGTGTCAGTGGTTTTAATATCTCTTGCCTTAAACAATGTCGCCCTGAGGTACCCAAAGGGTGGGGTTACAGAGATGTTCATCTGTATGGCCTGTGCTGCCGTGCTTCGAGTGCCTCAGCCCGGCAATGGCAGTCCAGACTTTTTCAAACATTACAAATGTCTCTACCTTAAAACCGCACGCTCATACCGCCATAGAAGTTTCGCAAAGGGGCAGCATTAAAATAGCGGTTGCCGGTGGCGTTGAGGTCATTACCTAAGCTGTAATGTTCATTCAGCAGGTTATCGGCGCCGGCATAGAGTTCCAATATCATTTTAGCGGTAAGCTGATGCTGCCAGCCTGCTTTGGCCTGCAATAGGTGGTAAGCGGCTGCATAAATGCTATTGGCATCATTCAGCGGAATGCGTGAGGTGGCATTGTACTGTACAAAGGCATACAACTGCGCAGGCAGCAGCACCTGTGCACTGCTTACCGATACCTGCCGCGGCACCCCCGTAAGCCGGTTGCCTGAGTAGCTGACAGTAGTTACCTGATAATCCCTGAATTTAAAATTGCTTAATGTATAGCTTTCGTTCAGTTGCAGGCCACGCACGAAATGGGTTGGATTGCGTTTGATCACCCACCAGCTAAGGCTGGCTTCCAGTCCCGGCTGGCGGGTTCCGCCTGCGTTCAGGTAATACTCTGTATCGTTGGCGTTCAACCGGCGTACAATGGAATTTTGCAGCCGGTAGTAAAACACAGAGGCATCCAGTTGCAGGCTTTCATCGCGGCTGCGCAACCGGAAACCGGTTTCATAATTCCAGCCGCTTTCGGGTTGCAGCAGGGTATTTACTACATTGCTTGTGGGCCGCACTTCGGCTATGGCCGGCGGCGAATAGCCCCGGCTTACCGAAGCCCGCCAGATAAAGTTTTGGGTGATCTGGTAGGATAGTGCCAGCCGGGGCATCAGTTGCGGACTAAAGCTGCGGCGGGTAAAACCGGGCTGATTGAGCGGATAAATGTTCCTGAAATCAAAACGGTAGTAATTGAGGCTTAAGGCAGTTTCGAGATGCCACCGTTGGTAAACATCAGCACTATAGCGTACAAAAAAAAAGTGCTGATTAGCATTCACATCGTCCTTTGCCTGGGTGGTATCGCGTATACCCGCACGGTTGCCGTAATTGTTGATGTGTGCATTGGTTTGCTGCCACTCCAAACCAGCGTTGGCCGTCCACCTGAAGTTGCGCTGCTGGCTTTGGGTATAGGTAAAATAACTGCGCAGGCCGTAAGTACCCTCGTACCGCTGCTCATAATTGGTGATAAAGGGATTACTGAAATCAACATAAGAGCCATAAACGGCTGTGGTATTTTTGAGGCGGTCGGTTAGCTGCCAGTCGTTCACTGCGCCACCATAGGTTATTTGAGTGTTTACCTGTATCTGCTGCTGTATGGCGCCGGGTATGGCACCGGCAGGCTGGCGGGCAGCACGCGGGTTGGCTTCGAACTGGCTCAGGGTTAAGCCGCCAGGCGTTTGATATTTCAGATCGGAATACAGAGTAATAACACGCAACTGGTTTTTGGGTGAATACTGCCACCTGTCAATAGCCTGAAAGTAATTGCGCTGCATGTAACTGTGATCGCGGTAGCCATCATAGCTTTGATAAGCCTGACTGACGTTGACCGAATGTTTCTGCACCTGTTGCTGAACCATTGCGCTCTCATGCATTAAGCCGTAAGCGCCGGCATTGATGCCTGCAAGGGCATAATTCCCGGTATCCTGCCTGCTGATGGGTTGTAACAAAACCACCCCGCCGGAATTGGCCCCGAATAAGCTGCCATCCGGCCCTTTCAAAATCTCAATATGCCGGATGCTGTTAAAATCGAGTATATTCAGGTAAGTATTGCCGCCTGCATCCGTAAAGGGCAGATCATCCATGTATACCTTTACATTGCGGATACCAAAAGGCGAGCGCAATAAACTGCCGCGGATAGACAGGCGGTAGCTGCCCGGCGTACGCTCCTCCATACGCACACCGGGTACCGTATTTAATGCCGGAACCAGGGTGGATGGATTCTGCAGTTTCAACTGCTCTGCATTAATGATGCCTATCGAAGCAGGAACACTCAAAGCCGGCTGTTCCGACAGGTAAGCGCGTATGGTTACCGGTGGCAGTTGCGTTACCGTATCACGCCGGGTTGATTTATGTTGATTTTGAACTTGTGCATTTAAGCTGATGCTGATAAATAAGAAAAGGCACAGCAAGCCGTGCCTGATATAAGAATTACGATACATGCAGTTGCAATGATGATACAATATGTACTGCGGTTACCTGGAAGCACTTACGCGCCAGATGCTGTTGCCCGAGTCATCTGCCACCAGCAGGGCGCCATCTTTAGCCACCGCAATCATCACCGGGCGGCCATGCACTTCCTGTTTGGCGCTGTCGGCCATAAAGCCGGTTAAAAAGTCCTGTGGTTTACCGCTGGGTTTACCATTGGCAAAAGGCACAAACATCACTTTATAGCCCGATAATTTGGAGCGGTTCCAGGAGCCATGCTGGCCAATGTACGCGCCATCCTGATACGGTTTTGGAAAGGCCTGCTTATTGTAAAAGGCCAAACCTAATGAGGCGGTATGTGCGCCTAAAGCCACGTCAGGCACAATAGCTTTCTTAACCAGATCGGGGCGGAGTTTTAATTTTTTATCTTCGGCTATGCGCGGGTCTTCGTGCTGGCCCCAGTAGCTGTACGGCCAGCCGTAAAAGCCGCCCTGCTTTACACTGGTCAGGTAGTCGGGCACCAGTTCATCACCTAAACGGTCGCGCTCGTTTACAGCTGCCCAAAGCGTATTCGTGCCCGGATAAAAATCAATGCCTACCGGGTTGCGCATCCCGCTGCCGTAAACTTGTTCGCCTTTGCCGTTCAAATCTATTACCAGTACATTGGCGCGGCGTATTTCATTTTCCATGCCATGTTCGCCTGCATTACTGCCCGAACCTACGGTTACAAATATGCGTTTGCCATCAGGGCTGAGATGCAGGTTGCGGGTCCAGTGGTTATTGTAACCACCCGCGGGTAAATTAAGAATCGGTGTACCCGCTGTAGAGATTTTGGTTTGCCCGGTGGTGTAAGGGTAGCGCAGCAAACCGTTGGTGTTGGCTACATAAAAGTAATTACCCGCTACCAGCATCCCGAAAGGTTGGTTCAGGCCGGTTAAGAACACGGTTTTTACATCCGGTTGCCCATCGCCATTAGTATCACGCAGCAGAATAATATTGTTAGGGCTTTTGCCTACATTTTCAGAGTGGGCTGCACCGGTTATTTTGGCCCCCACATTCTTAATGCCCTTTTGCTCGGTGGTAGCCTGCGATACAAATACATCGCCGTTAGGCGCCACATAGATATTCCGTGGGTTATCCAATGCCCCGGCAAATTGGCTAACCGTAAAACCCGCTGGCGCTTTTGGCGTAACACCTTGCGGCCAGCCTACTACCTTTGCATAGTTGGTGGCAGATTTGGTAGCATAAGGCGCAGGCAGGTTTACCTGCTGGTTGCTGCTGTTGGTTACCTCATCAGCCCTGGCCGGGTCGGGCTTGTGCCGGGTGCAGGCGGCCTGTGCCAGTAAGGCAGTAAATATGGAGAAGTGTATATAAGCTTTCATAAGTTAAAGAATTGCAAATAGCTTATTTCTTTAACTTACGGTTACCTCATTTGTTTGCTGATCAACAGGCTGCTATATCCCTATTTACCGAATATATAGTTTACGCCTAATTGTATAGCGCCTACTTGTATACCATACAAATCGTTTCTTGTTAAGGTCGTCTTCGTAAGGTATTGAAAGTCGATATTGATATGTTCATTCAAAATAAAACCGGTTCTCAAGATGGCTGCTGTGTCATAATTTCCATAGATGAACAATAGTGTATTGCGCAGTGCATTGTCTTTAAAAGAATAAAAATTAAAGCCTATACCCGCCCCTGCGTAAAATTTGAAGTCTTTGGCATTATATATATTGTATGTTACCTGTGGTGTTAGCGAGTAGGTGAGTTGGTTGAAATCAACTGCATGTGGCTCAATGTCAGTTGTTGAATAGTAAGAATAGGCGGATTTATAATGTCCGGATGCAATAGAACCTTCTACCCTGAATGCTGTACGCTGGGTGTTCGGATTGACGAATAGTAAAACACCAACAGTTGCTTTAGGAAGCACCGAAGTATGCTGGCCACCTCCTAAATCTTTATAATGCCCAAAAGCATCATAGAATGAAACGTTAGCTCCCACCCCGGCATAAAGTTTGAAGGGCTTAGGTGCGTTTTTAGCGCGTTTTACAGGTTGGTTGCTGGCTCCGTTTAAGATATTTATAATCCTCAGAAGATAGTCTGCACGATAATCAGTATGTTCAATCTGGTTCTTTAACTGGTCTGTGGCTCTATTCTGGCTTTCGGCAATCAGGTAAAGCTGTTGCATGTAGCCATTGTCATACACAGTTGAGGTCATGGACGTAGTGGAGATGTATACGCGAAAAACCAGCTCTTTAGGCTCGGGCTGACCGGACTGCTGTATAAAATACCGGGTTTTTTTATAATCGGTATAACTGTAAAAATTAACTGCCGGCCCTGTGGCCAGTTGCTTTAAAAAAATATTAGCTATAGTGCTGGAAGTATCCTTTTCTCTGGTAAGGTGTTGAATATTGGTATCGTCCATGCTGATGCGGCCGCTATAGCTTTGATAATCCTCCAGATCATTCACCTTGAAAAAGCGAATATCTTGCGGAAAGTAACGTGCCGGCCTGGTAACGGAGGTTAGGGAGGTTTTAAAATTAACAGATTTTGGATTAGCCTCCCATTCCTGATAATCAATATAGCCTTTGACGGTATCGCCTTTTAAAGTAACAATAGCGCCGGGCTTGTAATTGCTTTGTGCAATGCAAAAAAACGGACAGCAAAGCATCAGCCATACGTAAAAGTGTTTCATGATAAGGATTGAATAGTGAAGTAATATTGCCTGCTAATATACTATCACTTTTAGGAACAAAAAATAAATCTTTACATAAGCCGGTTTTTTAAAAGCGGATAAATCTATCCATCTGCTCATCTGTAAATTTTACGGTGTCCGGCTCAAACAGGTTGCCTTCTGCATTCAGCTCTTTGCGTATGGAGGTAAGATGTATTTTCAACGGCATTACATGCAGGTTGAGATAATGGCATACTCCGGTAAAATGATCAATACCCCGGATGTTGCCGTACTTGCCCGAAGCTAAACCCACCAGCGCGGCCTTCTTATCATAAAAGCTGCCTGGAAAATCGCAGCAGTCTACAAACGCTTTCAGCACACCCGGAAAGCTGCCGTTATATTCAGGTATCACGAACAGAAACTTTTGTGTTCCGGTGATCAGCTGCTGTATGGGCGCAAAGGCTTCGCTGCGCTTTCCGTACAGGTCGGTTTGCAATAAGTTGGCAGGCAGATCAGTTAAACTAAACAGGTTAGCGGCAAGCCCTTTTTGTGCCAGTTGGCGCTGGTAATATTGTGCTACCTTAAGGGTGGAACTGCCTTCGCGGTTGGTGCCTGAAATAATGGTAACGCTGTGCATAGTGTGTATAAGTTAGCAAAAGCTGTGAATTACCCAATAGTTTTAATTCGTATCTTTAACGCGGTTAATACCACCGGCGAAAGTAGCTAATTTGTAATGGCTTTCTTTCATGGTTAAATCAAAGTGTTGTAACAAATCAGGAAACTAAAGAATGAGTAAGATAATTGCGTTGGCTAACCAAAAGGGCGGTGTAGGAAAAACAACCTCATCCATAAACCTGGCTGCAAGTTTAGCCGTGCTTGAATATAAAACCCTGCTGGTAGATGCCGACCCGCAGGCCAATTCCACCTCTGGTATCGGGTTCGATCCGCGTACCATCAAAAATAGTATTTACGAGTGCATCATCAACGAAATTGACCCCAGCGAGGCGATACAAAAAACAGAAACGCCAAATCTGGATCTGTTGCCTGCGCATATTGACCTGGTGGGCGCCGAAATAGAAATGATCAACCTTACCGACCGCGAATATAAAATGCGCAGCGTGCTGGGTAAGGTGAAGGATGATTATGATTTTGTCATCATTGATTGCTCCCCGTCATTGGGTTTAATTACCATTAATGCCCTTACGGCAGCCAATTCAGTAATCATACCGGTGCAATGCGAATATTTCGCTTTGGAGGGTTTAGGTAAATTATTGAATACCATCAAGATTGTGCAAAACCGCCTGAACCCGCAGCTGGATATTGAGGGTATACTGCTTACCATGTATGATGTGCGCCTGCGCCTTTCAAACCAGGTGGTAGAAGAGGTGCGTACCCATTTTGAAGACCTGGTGTTTGATACCATTATACAGCGCAATACCAGGTTAAGCGAGGCGCCAAGCTTTGGGGTATCGGTAATTATGCACGATGCCAACTGTAAGGGAGCCATAAATTACTTAAACCTGGCTCGTGAAATTGTGCGCAAGAATAACATGGTGCCGCAGAACAGCGAGCCTGATACCGTAACCGTTTAGCATTCCCGATGAGCGTAGAGAAGAAAAGAGGCTTAGGAAAGGGGTTAAGCGCCCTGCTGGATGATTCGGCCACGCTGATGCCATCGCCGAAAAACAATAACCATAACCAGGCCCAGGTAAGCGAAGCCGGTAACCTGGGATCGGTAAATGAGATCAGGATTGATGAAATTAAGGTGAACCCTTACCAGCCCCGTACCGATTTTGACGAGGATGCCCTGAAGGAACTGGCCGACTCCATTATGCTGCAAGGCCTGATACAACCCATTACGGTACGCCGGGTAGGTGCCCACAGCTATCAGTTAATATCGGGCGAGCGCCGTTTACGGGCTTCAAAGCTGGCTGGCCTGAAGCAGATACCTGCCTATGTGCGTACCGCTAATGACCAGCAGATGCTGGAAATGGCGCTGATTGAGAACATACAACGCGAGAACCTGAACGCCATAGAGGTTGCCCTCAGCTTTCAGCGGATGCTGGATGAGTGCAACCTGAAGCAGGAGCAATTGGGCGAGCGGGTGAGCAAGAACCGGTCTACAATTACCAATTACCTGCGGTTGCTGAAGCTGCCCCCTATGATACAGGCTTCCATACGCGATGGCAACATCAGTATGGGCCATGCCCGGGCGCTGATTACGGTGGATGACCCTACCATACAACTGCATTTACACCAGCTGATTCTGCAACAGGGGCTTTCGGTACGTAAAGTGGAGGAAATGGTGCGTAATTTACAGTCGGTTCCGCATAAAAAGCAAAATCAGCCGTTACCACAAGTATCGCATCATATCCGTAAAATTCAGGATGATCTGGCCTCCAAGTTCAGCACACAGGTAAAGCTGAAGGTGAACAACGAGGGGAAGGGCAGCATCGAGATTCCATTCCTGTCTGAAGATGACCTGAACCGGATATTAGAAATGCTGGACTGGTAACCTGATGTACAAACTGTTTTTTACCTTGATGGCTGCCCTGCTTTGCACGGCAGTTTTTGCACAACGCCCCGACACGGTTAAGATTAAAAACCAAACCGATCTGCAAAACCGGCGGCAAGATTCACTGACCTCGAAACCCTTTGTGCCTAAGGCCAAAACAGAAAAGGTATATCATCCCGATAGCACGCACTCGCCGCACACGGCAGTAATGCGCTCATTAAAAATACCCGGATGGGGGCAGGTGTATAATAAGCAGTGGTGGAAAGTGCCATTAATTTATGGCGGATTGGGCACTTTGGGTTATTTTACCGTGTCTAATTATAAACTGTACAAAGAATATTCACGCGAAGCTGTTGCCCGCCGCAATGGCGATACCTCGTATACCAACCACTCCAAATATCGTGCGGTAACCGGGGGTTACTCAGTTTTTGAAACCGCTGCCAACGGGCAGTCGCGTAACTATCAGCTATGTATATTAGGTCTGGCAGCCGTTTGGGGGGTAAATGTAATTGATGCTTATATTCAGGCTAAGTTTATCCATTCCTATTCTATGGATAATAATTTCAGTATTAAGGTAACACCTGCCGTGCTGGCGCAACCCCTGTTTGCATCTAATAATATTGCTACCTTTACCCCTACGTTAAAAGTTACCCTTACGCTGAAATGAAGATCGCATTGTTAGGCTATGGTAAAATGGGCAAAATTATTGAAGCCATTGCCCTGAGCCGCCGGCACGAAATTGTATTGAAAATTGACCGGGATAATGTGTATGAACTAACCACGGAAAATCTGCAAAAGGCAGATGCAGCCATTGAGTTTAGTACGCCTCATACCGCTTTGGCCAATATCAAACAATGCCACGAGGCAGGTATACCCGTAATTGCAGGTACCACCGGCTGGTATGAGCATTTGCCCGAAGTGCAGCAGTTATATGCTGATGGCAAAACCGCCCTGGTATACGGCACCAATTACAGCGTGGGCGTAAACATCTTTTTTCATGTAAACAAGCTGCTGGCTAAACTGATGAACAACTACCCGTACTATGACGTACAGGTGGAGGAAATTCATCATACCCAAAAGCTGGATTCGCCCAGCGGTACGGCCATTACCATTGCTGAGGGCATACTTGGTGGCATCAGCGCCAAACAGGGCTGGGTAAATGTGTTGAACACCGGTACCGAAGCTGATGAAACTGCACCCATCCCGGCAGAGCAGTTACTGATTGAGTCGCACCGCATAGAGAATGTACCGGGCACACATACTGTAATTTATGATTCAGATGTGGATAGCCTGGAATTTAAGCATACCGCCCACAACCGTAATGGTTTTGCTTTAGGTGCGGTGCTGGCTGCCGAATGGGTGATAGGAAAAAAAGGTTGCTTCCCGGTAACCGATATGTTTAATTTTAATACGATAAGCAAAGCTGAATAATAGCTGATATGAACTGGAAATTTTGGAACAAGCGGGGCGATACAGTGCCCAAAAAGAAGAAGAGTGCCGCACGTGAATGGACAGACGCCATTATTTTTGCTGTAGTGGCCGCTACGCTGATACGTACCCTGTTTATTGAGGCTTATACCATACCCACGCCCTCTATGGAGCGTTCGTTATTGGTGGGCGACTTTTTGTTTGTAAGTAAACTGAACTATGGGGCACGTATGCCTATTACGCCGGTGGCATTTCCTTTTGCGCACCATACCATGCCCATAACCGGCACCAAGGCCTATTGGGATGGTATTAAGCTGCCTTATTACCGCCTGCCCGGCCTGAGTGAGGTAAAGCGGGGTGATGTAGTGGTATTTAATTATCCGATGGATGCCGATACACCTTACCTGCGCCCGGTGGATAAGCGTGAAAATTATATTAAACGTTGCCAGGGCGGCCCCGGCGATACGCTTAGTCTGCGTGATGCACAGGTATACGTGAACGGCAAGGCTGCACCTAACGCGCCCGGCCAGCAGATTGATTATGAAATTGCAAATACTTCGCAGCAACCTTTAAATCCGCAGGTGCTGACAGATCTGGAAGCCTCGCAGTACGATCCGGGCCGTTACTCGGTGTACACCATGACCAAATCATCTGCACGGGCCTTGAGCCAGTACCCCGGTCTGCAGGTAAAACCATTGATCGCCCCCAAAGAAACCGCTGAAATGGGCGGACTGGTATTCCCCAACAGTAACCAGTATTATCATGGTAACTTTAGCAACAAGCGTTACGCCAACTGGAATGCCGATAATTATGGTACGCTTTTAATACCTAAAAAGGGCTGGACGGTAAAATTAGACAGCATTACCTTGCCCGTATATGAGCGGGCGATTACGGTTTACGAGGGCAATAAGCTGGAAAAGCGCGGTAATGAAGTTTACATAAACGGGCAAAAAACCAACCATTACACGTTTAAAATGAATTACTACTGGATGATGGGCGATAACCGCCATGATTCGGCCGATTCGCGTTATTGGGGATTTGTTCCCGAAGATCATATTGTAGGCAAGGCGCTATTTGTGTGGATGAGCTGGGATGATAACGCCTCCTTCCTGCATAAAATTCGCTGGAGCCGGTTATTCAGGGGCATACCGTCTTATTAAATTTGTATCTTAGTGAAAAGAAACTGCCAGGAAATATGCAAATTATATTGAGATTAATCCTGAAAAGCGCTTTGGAAAGCCGGTTTTAATAGGCACCCGTATCTCTGTATATGATGTATTGAGTTGGTTAGCTGAAGGTATGTCTTTCAACGAAATTATTGCTGATTTTCCGGAATTGAATGAGGATCAAATTAAAGCATGCCTTGCTTATGCAGCTGATAAAGAGCATAAATTGAAGATCGTTTCGTGAAGATTCTTCTCGATCAGAACATATCTTACAAGATTCCGGCATTGTTGTCAAATAACTTTCAGCATGTAGCCCAAGTAAGGCAGTTAGGCTTAGAAAATGCGGATGATAGGGAGATATGGCGTTACGCGCATCAGAATGAATTTATTATCGTAACTTTTGACAGCGACTTTATTGATTTAGTTCACCTCAAAGGGGCACCACCTAAAATTATCTGGCTCAAATTTGGAAACGTTTCAAATTTAAAAATTAGCAAATAAACTTATTTTGAATGCAGATGCTATAAAAGCATTTATGGATAACACTGCTCAAGATGCTGCCTTTCTAATCATAAGCTAACTCAACTTACTCAACCCAAACTTATCAGCCAACGCATTCAGATCATTCATCACCGCCTCTGCCAGCGGAATACCGTTAGCCCGGCGTTCCTGCTCGGCTTGTAATTCAGGTTCGCCGGGGATAATAACATGCTGATCAGCCTCTATCGTTCGGGCAGCTTTAAACCGCTCAATCCAGTTATCGATATGCGCCTTAAATTCTTCTGCCGGCCTGAAACCGTCTATCCGCATGGCACCTATAAAATGCCCGATTCCCTGGCCGGGTGCATTTGCAGCCGGGTCTAAAAAGGCCACGAAGGGCGGCACCCAGGGGCCGTAATTAGCGCCGGGCAGTACGCCGCTCAATAAATCCACTATGGCGGCCAAACCGAAACCTTTATGGCTGCCTTGTGCTGCGGTGCTTCCTAAAGGCAGCAAAGCCCCGCCACTTTTTAAAGCGTGCGGGTTGGTGGTACTATTGCCCTGCGCATCCTGCAGCCAGCCTTCGGGTACCTGTTGGCCGGCGCGTTGGGCAATCTCCAGTTTTCCATTAGCGGCGGCCGAGGTAGCCATATCTATAACCACAGGCGGGTATTTGCCGGCCGGGAACGCATAGCATACCGGGTTGGTGCCCAGCAAGCGTTCTGTAGAATAAGTGGGAGCCACTAAGGGGCTGGCGTTGGTCATGGCTATGCCGATCATATCCTGCTCAACAGCCAGCAGGGCATGATAGCCTGCAATACCGAAATGATTGGAGTTACGTACAGCCACCCAGCCTGAGCCGTACTGCCGGGCTTTTTGCATAGCCACCTGCATAGCATAGGGGGCCACTACCAAACCTAAGCCGGCATCGCCGTCTACAGTGGCCGTAGTTGGCGTTTCATGCGCAATGCGGATGTTGGGCCGGGTATTGATGCGTTGTTTCTCCCATAGCCGTACATAGCCAATCAGGCGGGCTACGCCGTGCGAATCAATACCCCGCAAATCGGCACGCAGCAATATATCGGCGGCCAGCAGCGCATGTTCGGCAGCGCAGCCCATAGCTAAGAAAACATCTTTTGTAAAGTTGCGGAGGGAGGTTTCAGTAACAAGCATCACCGCAAAAATAGGTATACTTTTTTCAGGGCAGCGTAATCATACATTGGCTTATTACTTGTGGTTTTTAAGGAACTGGTTCAAGATATAACTTACGTTATCATGCTGAGGCACTCGAAGCATGGTGCAGAAACGTTCATCAGTATGGCTTGTGCATTTATGCTTTTACAAGTGTTAGGAAAATAAAGCACTATTAGATATGAAAATTTATCTTTCTAAAACTTGTACCATGCTTCAAGTACCTCCGCTGACGCTGTTTTATTTATGCAATCATCACTTTTGAGCGCCTATTAAATATTCTAAATCAGAACCTGTAACCTATCCTTATCCTGAACTCAGGGAACCAGTATAACCCGCTTGGCGTAGCTGAAAGTTCGGCGGTGCCGAATATTTTTTTAATCTGCATATAGTAGCTGGCCGAAAGATAGACAGTTTGCAAAAGTTGGGTATCGCCGTCATATTCATTGTCTAACGGCCGGTTATAGCTGCCAAATGTACGCCCGGCAAAACCGCGAAAACCGTATTGATGATCCAGGTGATTATGGCTATGCCATATCACCTCGCTGGTGAGTCCTGCGGTAAAGAGGCGGGTATTGGTATAAGAATACACCTCATTACGGCCATACACTTGCTTACGGAACGCAGCATAATTGCCCAGTTCCTTACTGTAAACGGCCTCCAATCCTATAAACCTGAAATCGGCATTGCCAATCCTTTTATATAAATTTCCTGAGAAACGGGCTCCGGCACCATAAAAGCCGGCTGAAGTGAGGCGGTTTGGGTTATTGTAAGTATTTCCGGAATTGGTATTATCGGAATAACTGCCGCCAATGCTGCCTGCAAAACCAAATACACCATAAGCCAAGTTGGCACCCTTAAAAGTGTGCCCTGCTGATATATCGAGCGTTCCAAAGCCAACTGCATCATTTGCGCCATCGGCCCCCTGGCCAAAGCCTGCGCCGCCAGAAACATATACAGCGTTCCGGGAGCTGTCAAACGAGGCTGGTTTTGCCATATAGGATACATCGTTATTGAATAGTGCCGGTGCATAATAGCTGCGGGAGCAGGAAGCCAGCAGAAGCGTTGCCACTGTTAAAAGATAAAGTTGAAGTTTCATAAATTACAGGTAAGGTCAATGTCGAATATAGCAAAAAGACGTTAACTTGAATCCTTACCTGTGTAGCCGCAAAATTTTAAACGCCCCTGTAGTTGGGGTTACTGTAAATATTCTTGCAGCGCTGCCTGCAGCAGGGCAATCAGTTCCGGATCGTTAAACTGATAGTCGTCTTCAATGTCCAGCACAGTCACCGGCTTATGGAGTGCGAACCGTTGCTGTAGAAGTTGCCGGTGGCGGCGTTCCATTACAAATACCTCATCCGCCCAATCCAGCAGTTTCTGGCTTACTTTTATACGGGCCTTATCACTGGTGCCTGCCGAACGGGCCTGATGCAACTGCTGATTTTTAAACAAACCTTCGGCCGTAGGGCTACGCCACTGGTTTTTGCTGCAAATGAAAAGCAGGTGGGCCATTACTGCTTTAATCTCTTAAATTCCCTGTCAATCCTTTTCAGCTGTTTAAGATGGTGCCCGGTGTGGATGCGGATGAACCGGAGCCACTGGGCGGCGTTAAGATGCCCTAATGCCGGATGAGCGGTGGTACAATGCGGAGCGGCATCAGCCAATTGCGGCAACAACCCGGCAATCCGCTTGCGGCATTTGATGATCAGGTTACGGGCTTCTTCCTTATCAATCTTTTGAACAGGCATACGGGCGGCCACCGCTTCCGGAACCTTGTACCGGTTGAATGGCGGGAACATGCCCAGCCACAGTACCAGGCGACCCTTTAATGTGGGCTTTTTGCCGCTGGGCCGGCAGTTGCCCTGCATACACTTCTGCATGGCAATGGCCGAAGCCAGATCGGCCTGCATGATGTGGCTGTATACCTCAGCGTATGACCAGCCGCCTTTGGGCGGTGTTTGTGTAAATTGCTCATCTGCAATAATATCCAGCCGCCGGCGGTACTCATCCAGCGCAGCATCCAGCTTTTTCTTTTCGGCGGCAATGTTCATAACCGTAAAAGTAAATCTTTTAAAGCAGTAATCTGCACCGGCACATCAGCGGGCTGCGCCAGTCCGGTGGGGTTAAAATAAATGGCATCCATACCGAAAGCCAATGCACCGTATACATCGGCTTCCAGGCTATCGCCTATCATAAGGCTTTCGTGCTTTTGCGCACCCGCCAGTTGTAAGGCATGCTCAAATATGGCCGGGTCAGGCTTATTGATGCCTACTACTTCGCTGATAATGATATGGTTAAAGTATTGCGCTATATCAGTGTTGCTCACCTTTAAGGTTGTGGCCTCGCGAAAGCCGTTGGAGATGAGGTGCAGCGTATATCTTTCTTTCAGGTAAGCCAGTACCTTGTGTGCATCTGCAAAGAGGTTCAACTTGGTAGGGCAAATGCGCACATAATCATCCTCAAAGGCCAGCGGCATCAGTTCGGGGGCTATGCCCAGTTCCAGAAACGTATCCCGAAAGCGGCTTTCGCGCAGGGTTTGCTTGGTGATGATGCCCTTATGATATTCGGCCCAAAGGCGATGGTTATGACGGGTATAAGCGGCAATAAATTCTTTGGCCGAGCGCAGTCCCAGGTCTTCCAGCCTGTGTACGCTGTACAGTTCCAGCAGGGTTTCTTCGGCGTTGCGGTCAAAATCCCACAGGGTATGGTCGAGATCAAAAAAGAGGTGCCGGTAACGGCTGGCCGGGGGCGGGAGGGAAGAAGGCATGCGCAAAGGTAAGCAGGTAAACGGGGATCGGCAACAAGCAGGTGCCTGATGTGTTAATAAGGGAATATGAAACTGCAAAGTGAGGCCATAAGCCGGTATAAACAGTTGTTGAACGAGGTGCTGCCGGCCACATTTACCGCGCCCATCCGCTATAACCACTGCTTTAACCGGGCAGTGCTGGACTGGCTGTTTCAGGATGTGTGGTACCGCCATTTAGACCCATCAAAAACCGCCATCAGCCAGCTGAATGAGGAGCAGCTGCAGCAGATGACAAGCCGGATGGAGCAATGGCTGCAACAGCCCGGACTGCTTTTCGAAGACAACCAGCACTCGCTGGCATGGCGCAAAAAGGCCAAATCAGGTTGAAAGTTTCTGGCTATGCAGGTGTTCACGTTCACGCGTGCGTGAACACTCGTGAACGCTTGTGAACACCTCTTTTATGCAGTAAAATGATTGAATAATGTCGGAATGGTACGCATTGCAGCATCATAAAATGCCATAAAAAGCGATAAACCGCCAAAAAGTGCAGGTTATCGTTTGTAAGCCGCACCTGTTTCAGTTTAACGGGATGGTGGGTTTATGATGGCAGCTTCGGCCATATCCGGGTAGGTAAAAGGAGCCGCATCGTTGTGGTTCTTTTTGCAGGCCGTTAGTGCGAATACTGCGGCTGCCATAAGGGCGGGTAGTTGTTTTTGCATGTGGGGTTATGAATGGAAACCCCAAAGCAAGTGATTGGCTGTTAAGCGGGCATTATGCGGTTGTCAGGTTTAAAACACTCATAGTTAACCACATCGTTGTTAAGTACCATCTTATCAGTACCTCGGTTTAATGACGGACGAGCGGTTGCGGTAGGGCGAGAAATAATAGTAGGCCGACAGCCCGAAAAACGTAGCCGTTGTAGCGGAGTACCTGCCGCTGTAATAAAACTGCCCGAAGTTGGCATTGAGATGGACATGGCTGTTGGCGCTGTACTCGATACCCGAAGTAAGCTCCGTTAAGAAATTATTGCTGGCGCCAAATACATAACCGGCCCCGATGGTAAGCGTATTGGTAAAGCGCCCCTGCTGAAAGATATTGAGGTTGGGCCTGATCTCCACATAAATGGAGGTATCGCGCCCGTGGGTGGGCTCAAAGGTGGTTTTACCCAAGTCCAAACCCAAACTGAACACATCCCACTGCTTACCCAGCTCCAGCGAAAGGTTGGATTTGCCGCCCAGCGTACCCGCCGTATTGGTAAGCGCATAATACAGCTGCAGGTAAGTTTGCGGTTTGGTTTTCACGCTGTCGGTTTTGGTTTTGCCACTATCGGTTTGCGTTTGTGCCTGGGTGGCAAGCTGTAACAGCATTAATGCTACCAGTGTGAGGATTGATTTGCGCATGAACAATGATAATGATTGTTTGGGACAGGTGTATAAGCTCAGCAGAATATTGTGCTGCGTGTAAGTTTGTGGCGGTATACGGGAGTCATCGACTACATGCATACGGCTTCGAAGTTATAAACTTCGAAGAACTTGACGGAAAAGTCAGATATTAAAAAAGCCTCGAAGTAAATTCCGAGGCTTTTGTCCCAACTGCTATAAGATTACCTAAATTTTAAAATGGAAGTTCGTCATCTTCTTTATATTCTTTTTTATAACCTACAATCCACGCCTCTAAATACTGGGAAAAATCAATAGGTATAGTTCTTTCCAAAAGGTATATGAACTGTTCGCTTTTTGACCGATCATGTATCTGATAATCCATTTCATAATCTTTGGCGTTTTTTAAAACAGAATTTCCTTTTGAATTATAAAATGGATTAACTGAATGAATATATTCAAAACCCTTTTCTCGCTCATTATCATTTGCAAGTTTTAAAGCACCACAGTAAGTCCATACCGGACGACTAATATCTAAATCCTTTTCTATGTATAAACATTCAATAGAAGCAGGATAAATAATTTCATTTATAAATTTATTAATTTCTTGGCAGCATTCATTTGGAGTAAAGATTACTTGATCCTCTGAAAACCTGATAACGAACCAATGAGCTTTAGCATAATATCGTTCGTTATTTTCGTCTTTTCTTGTATATGGAAAATTGTCATCGCAATAATGTATAGGGGTATTATCAATTTGAGTATAATATTCATCTATTTCAATTGCTACATGTAGATTGTGTTTTGGTAAATAAAGTAAGAAATCAGGATACAACTGAAAATAATTGTAGTCAACCACAGGTAATGCAAGCCCCCAATATATGTACTCAGAAAAGTATTTACTCAAAAATCCGCTAAAATAACTTTCGCAATAGCCTCTATTCGGTTTCATCTCTGCTACGTTGGCTTTCTGCGTTAAGCATTTAGTAAAGGAGGTCATGTGGCATTTACGAGCAATGGGTTTATACTTAGAATTTAGTTTATTAAAAAGGTAATCCCATTCTTCCAATTGAGCTATTTTATATGTCGAAACTTCAATATTATATATGCTTTCTACTTCATAAGCAAATTTTAAGTTCATGTGCTTTGCTTTATTAATTAGAATTAAAAGTGTGATAAGCATAAGCACGACTATTAATAAGCATATTGATGTCGGCACTAAAGGCTCACGTGAATCGTACAGTATACCAATAAGAATTATACAAGTAATGAATATACATATTGACAAACGGATAATGTATTTAGGCTGAATTTTCTCAAATGACTTTTTAGTTGGAGGGCTCGGTAATTGAGGCACTGGAAATAAAGGCGAATCCTCGTGCCATTCCTTGAAATCTTTAGGCCAAATTTTGATAGGATAGGTTTGCATTGCGTAAATATAATTATAACATCTCTGCAAGCACCATTCCTTCCTCACACCTTCTCCCCAAAAGCCAAATCCCCCGCATCACCCAAACCCGGTACAATATACGCCCGTGTGGTCATTTCCTCATCTATAGCGCCAATCCATAAATGAGCTTTCGGTAAATTTGCCTTTACATGCTCCACACCTTCGGTGCTGGCGATGATGGCGGCTATGTGCAGGGCTTTCAGGTCGTATTGCGCCAATAGCTCTTTACATACGCGCACTACGCTCTGGCCGGTGGCCAGCATGGTATCGCACAAGATGAAGGTTTTGCCGGTCAGGTCGGCGGTGGCAATGTGGTCTACATTAATGGTAAAGGTGCCGGTCTTTTTGTGACTCTTGCGGTAGGCGGTTACAAAGGTGGAGTCGGCCTGGTCGAAAAAGTTAAGCATACCGGTATGCAGCGGCAGCCCGGCCCGCAAAATTACGCCCAGCACCGGCTGCCCGGCAGGCAGGTTCACCTCGGCAATGCCCAGCGGGGTTTGCACCTCGCCGGCCTCATAGGTAAACGTCTTGCTGATCTCGTAGGCCAGTATCTCGCCAATGCGCTCCTGGTTACGGCGGAAGCGGGGGCGGTCCTGCTGGGTATCTACATGGCGCAGTTCGGCCAGGTACTGGTTGGCTACGGTGTTCAGGGTGTTCAGCACAAAAACCATACTTTTGTTACTAAGTTTTTTAGCGTATATTTGAAGTAAATCTCAGCCCTGTTTAAACTATTTAACCCGGCTAAACGTTTCACTGCCAGCAGTAAATAATTCACATCACCGCAATGCAGGGCAGCCTACACAGGCGCCCCGGTTTTGCGTTTCAATATACACCATTTATACTATGGATTTCAAACTCAGTTCAGCCTACATTCCCTCCGGCGACCAGCCCGAAGCCATCCGCCAGCTGGTGCAGGGGGTAAAAGCCAATGAAAACTACCAGACGCTGTTAGGGGTAACCGGCTCGGGCAAAACGTTTACCATTGCCAACGTGATTGAGCAAACGCAGAAGCCTACCTTGGTACTGAGCCATAATAAAACGCTGGCCGCCCAGCTATACGGCGAGTTTAAGCAGTTCTTCCCCGAAAACGCGGTGAATTATTTTGTTTCCTACTATGATTACTACCAGCCGGAGGCGTTTATCCCTTCCAGCAATACCTACATTGAAAAGGATCTGCAGATTAATGACGAGATTGAAAAGCTGCGCCTGCGTACCACCTCGGCCCTCATGAGCGGCCGGCGGGATGTCATTGTGGTATCGTCCATCTCCTGCATCTACGGTATGGGTAACCCCGAGGATTTCGCCAACTCGGTGTTCCGCTTTGCGGTGGGTACCCGCATTACCCGCAATGCCTTTCTGCACCGTTTGGTAGAGATTTTATACTCGCGCACCACGGCCGATTTTAAGCGCGGTACCTTCCGTGTAAAAGGCGATACGGTGGATATTTACCCGGCTTACCTGGATTATGCCTACCGCATTTCGTTCTATGGCGATGATATCGAGGAGTTGAGCAGCTTCGACATTTCCAATGGTAAAACCATTGAGAAGATGCCGAACATGGTGCTGTTCCCGGCCAACCTGTACGTGGCCCCGCGCGATAGGTTTACCAAATCTATCTGGGCCATTCAGGAAGAACTGGAAACCCGCAAGCAGCAGTTTATCGATGAGAAGCGTTTCCTCGAAGCTAAGCGGCTGGAGGAGCGGGTGAATTATGATCTGGAAATGATACGCGAGCTGGGCTATTGCTCCGGTATCGAAAATTATTCGCGCTTTTTTGATGGCCGCCAGCCGGGGATGCGCCCTTTCTGCTTGCTGGATTATTTCCCGGATGATTACCTGATGGTGATTGACGAGAGCCACGTAACCGTACCACAGGTACGCGCCATGTATGGCGGCGACCGCTCGCGTAAGATCTCGCTGGTGGAGTATGGCTTCCGCCTGCCTGCGGCGATGGATAACCGCCCGCTCAACTTTCAGGAATTTGAACGCCTGGCACCGCAAACCATTTATGTAAGCGCCACCCCCGGCGATTTCGAGATGGAAAAATGCGACGGTGTGTTTATCGAACAGGTAATACGCCCAACCGGCCTGCTGGACCCGGTGATTGAGATACGCCCGGTGATTAACCAGGTAGATGATTTGCTGGATGAGGTGGACAAAACCATCAAAATGGGCGACCGCGTACTGGTAACCACCCTTACCAAGCGCATGAGCGAGGAACTGGCCAAATACATGGACCGCCTGGGCATCAAGTGCCGCTACATCCACTCCGAAGTAAAAACCTTAGACCGGGTGGAGATTCTGCGCGGCCTGCGTTTGGGTGAGTTTGATGTATTGATCGGAATTAACTTGCTGCGAGAGGGGTTGGATTTACCCGAGGTATCGCTGGTTGCCATTCTGGATGCCGATAAAGAGGGTTTCCTGCGCTCCGAGCGTTCGCTGATACAAACTATTGGCCGTGCCGCCCGTAACGATCGCGGCCGGGTAATTATGTACGCCGACGTAATGACCGAGAGCATGCAGGTTACCATCGATGAAACCAACCGCCGCCGCGATAAGCAGATTGCCTACAATACCGACCACGGCATTACCCCTAAAACGGTAGGCAAAAGCAGGGAGGCCATTATCGAGCAAACGTCGGTAATGGATTTCAAGGGCGGCGTGCAGCGGCCTTATATCGAGGAGGAGGAAATCAACATTGCGGCCGACCCCATTGTACAGTACATGACCAAGAACGACCTCAAAAAGGCCATCGACAATACCCGCAAGGATATGATGGCCGCCGCCAAGGATATGGACTTCCTGAAAGCCGCCAAGCTGCGCGACGAAATGTTTGCACTGGAGAAGATGATGGCGGAGAAGTAGGGAAACAGAAGCAAGAAGCAGGAAACAAGACCTCTCTAAATTGGTCATTTCGACCGCAGGGAGAAATCTTCTGCCGCAGACTGGCTTCTTGAAGAAGATTTCTCCCTGCGGTCGAAATGACACCTAAAATATAAAATAAGAATAAAGGCCCGGAGGTATACCTCCGGGCCTTTATTCTTAATAAACCTTACTTATTCGGCTGCGGTGTCATGCGCAGGTAAGGCTTTACCTCGGTGTGGCCTTTCGGGAATTTAGCCGGAATGTCCTCGTTCTTGATGGCCGGTGCAATTACCACCGGGTCGCCGTCCTTCCAGTCGGCAGGGGTGGAAACGCTGTAATTGGCGGTGAGCTGCAGCGAATCAATCACCCGTAATATTTCCTGAAAGTTACGGCCGGTAGAGGCCGGGTAGCTGATGGTTAGTTTAATGGTCTTATCCGGTGCAATTACAAACAGCGAGCGCACGGTAGCCGTTGCCGAGGCGTTAGGGTGTATCATGTCGTAAGCCTCGGCCACCTCGCGGTTCTCGTCGCCAATCAGCGGGAAGTTTACCTCCACGCCCTGGGTTTCATTAATATCATTGATCCAGCCCCGGTGCGATTCTACCGAATCCACGCTCAGGGCAATCACCTTTACATTGCGCTTGTCAAACTCATCCTTTAACGAGGCCGTGCGGCCCAGCTCGGTGGTGCATACCGGGGTGTAGTCGGCAGGATGGGAGAAGAGCACGCCCCAGCTATCGCCTAAGTATTCATAAAAATCAATTTCCCCTTCCGAGGTCTTTGCTTTAAAGTTGGGGGCTTTGTCGCCTAATCGTAAACTCATGGTAGTGTATTTTAGTTAAAGAGATTCATGTTGACAAGCATTAACTACACTCGTTGTTTAACAAAGATAAAGGCTTCTGCATAAAGTCTATTATTTTGGTAGATTTTTTTCGGAGGCATTATATCTTATATTTGGTGCTGCTGCGCAGCAGCAGGCCGATTAAAAAAACGTATGCCCAAACTTAACCTGGATAAGCAGGAGAGCGAATTTGCCAACCGCCTGATTTCTCACTGGGAAAACGAGCAGCTGATTGATGCTGCCCAGGCCGATGGTATGCGCCACTCTTATGAAACCAGGGGGTTCGACTGGATGCGGCTGGCCAAGTATTCCTTTTGGATTGCGCTGGTGTGCGGGGGTATTGCCTTTGCCTCGCTGCTGGTGAATGATACGATACTCAACTGGCTGAAGCAGTTATATTATACCCCCGATATTATCATCAGCATCCTGTCGGCCGTGGCGGCAGCCGGCTTTTTTTATACCGGGCGGGTACGCGAGCGGCGTTACCCTAAACAGGTGTTCACCAACGAGGCTATCATCTTTATCGGCATCCTGTTCACGGCCTGCTGCATTGCCTATTTGGGTAAAACCTTTGATAACGGCTCCGGTCATTATTCGCTGCTGTTTCTGTTCTCCGTATTTGTGTACGGCTTTTTGGGCTGGCGGCTCAATTCGCGGCTCATCTGGCTGTTCGCCCTTATTTCTTTAGGGAGTTGGTTTGGCACCGAAACCGGTTATCAAACGCAGTGGAACTATTACTTTTTAGGGATGAACTATCCTTTGCGGTTTGTATTGTTCGGCATGGTGCTGGTAGCGGCTGTTTACCTGCTTAAGGGTAAAAAGCGGTTCGCTTACTTTTGGGAGCTTACTTATGTGATAGGGTTGGTGTACCTGTTTATCTCGCTGTGGCTGCTCAGTATATTCGGTAATTACGGCCACCTGGAGCAATGGCTGCTGATCAGGCAGATTACGCTGTATTACTGGGGACTGATTGCCCTGGCCGTAGCCGGAGGCTTCCTGCTGTATGGCCTGAAAACCAACGATGTTATTGCCCGCGAGTTTGGTATTACCTTTTTGCTGATTTTTCTGTATACCAAATACTTCGAGTATTTATGGCAGCACATCCCCCACACCCTGTTTTTTAGTGTACTGGCAGTATCGTTCTGGTTTATAGGCCGTAAAGCCGAAAAGATATGGAATTTGAAGGCTTCCCCGGAGGCGAAGTGATGGGGGGTTAGCGTGTATGATTACATGAATAGTCAAAAACAATAACAAGCGCGTCATTGTGCGGTACGGGCGCCATCTCTCAACGCTTTGCCTTTATTGGACGCAGAGAGATGGCGCCCGTACCTCGCAATGACGCTTTAAGATATTCAGTTCAGCAAAGCTTCTACCTTGTCCAGCAGGCGGCTCATTTCAAAGGGCTTTTCGATAAAATCATTGGCGCCTGCATCCATTGCCGACTGGCCGATGTCGCGGCTGGCCGAAATCATGAGTACAGGAATCTGGCGTGTAGCCGGGTCGGCCTTTAGCATGCGGCAAATGTTACGCCCGTCCACGCCCGACATCCAGATGTCGAGCATAATCAGATCCGGCTGCCTGGCGGCCGCCATCGCCGGAATTTCCGTTCCGTCCATCGTTTGTACTACCGCATAGCCCATAATATCCAGCATCAGCACTGTGGCATCCACAATGGCTTCATCATCATCGGCCAGCATTATTGTTTTCATATCTTCACTCATCGGGGGCTATGGTAATAAATAAAAGTTTGCCGTATGGCTTTTGTTAAACATAACAGCATTTTAAACCGGCAGTGCAAAGCAAAAAGTGGAGCCTTTACCCTCTACCGAGTTAACCCAGATGCGCCCCCCCATGCGTTTTACAATCTCGGAGGAAATATACAGCCCCAGCCCCAGGCCCGGAAAAGTATGCTCGCGGGTGCCGCTTACGCGGTAAAACTGCTCAAATACTTTATCCTTCTTCTCGCGGCTGATGCCGATGCCAAAATCCTGCACGCATAGCTGCACCTCATGGTCATGGTCTTCGGTATACACTACAATGCGGCTGGCATCGGGCGAGTATTTGATGGCGTTGGTAAGCAGGTTGGTAATTACCTGGCTGGTGCGCTCACGGTCGCCCTGCACCATGCGGCTTACATTAAATTTGCGCTGTATCTCGTGCCGCTCTGTGGTAAGTTGTATGCCTTCCACTACTTCTTCTACCATCTGGCTGAAATCAAAGGCGGTATTATTAAATTCAAGCCGGCCGGTATTGATCTTGGTTACATCCAGTAAATCGCCAATCAGGCTGGTAAGCCGGTTCAGCTGCTTATCCATCTTGGCTACAATAGCGGCATTACGGGTATCGCCCGAGCGCAGGAACAGCGTTTCCATTACCTGGGCATAGGCTTTAATGCTGGTTACCGGCGTTTTCAGCTCATGGCTGGCTACACCTAAAAAGTTATCTTTCTGGCGGGCCAGCTCTTTTTGTTCCTGTATATCGGTATTGGTGCCATACCATTTTATAATTTGCCCGTTACTGTCGCGCAGGGGTAAAGCCTGCACTAAGTACCAACGGTAATTGCCTGATTTCTCAATGGCCCTAAACTCGGTCTGGTAGGGTTCGCCGGTAGTAATAGAATGGCTCCAGGCAGCCGCAGCATGTGCCTTGTCGTCGGGATGTACGCCGGTAATCCAGCTGGCGCCTAAAGTATCGTTCGTATTTTTGGCTGTATTGTCGGCCCACCGTTTGTTTACGTAATCAAGTTCGCCGTTGGGCTTGCTGCTCCAAACCACAACGGGTACAGAGTTGGCTAAAAACTCCATTTCGTTTACCAGCGCATTCAGTTCTTTATTTTTAGCATCAATCGCCTTGCGGGCATTAAGCTCGGGGCGTAAATCGCGGGCAATACCGGCAATGGCTACCGGCTCATTGGTAATCTCCTCCCGAATCATGAACATTTGCTTATGTATCGGAATAATTTCGCCGGTTACCTGGTGTACCAGTTCCAGCGGGCCCGACCACTTGCCGGTAGCATACAGCTGCGGTATAACCTCGTGCCTGATCTTCTGGCTCGAACTTTCTGAATGGTAATCATACAGGCGCTTGCCGGTAAGCTGCTGCGGGCTTAATTCAATCAGCTCGCTTCCTGATGAATTGAGGTAGAGTGTATTACCGTTAATATCGCAGTAATTGCAAAAATCCTCGCTTACATCAACTATGGTGGCCAACCGCTGCAATTCGGCTTTGGCTTTCAGCTCAGGGCGTAAATCGCGCACGGTGGCGCCGCGGCCCATTACCTCGCCGGTTTGCGGATCTTTAATCAGTATATAGTTTACGGCGCAGGGAATAGTGGTTTCGCTGTTCAGCTTTTTTAAGTTAATTACCCCGTGCCAGCCTGTGGTGATATCAATCAGCGGTATTACCTGCTCCTGTACCCTTTTTAATTCTTGCGGGGTATAAAAATCTGTGGCATTCAAGGTAAGCACGTTAATATGCTTGGCTACCCCCAGCAGGCGGCGTGCAGCTTTGTTGAGGTAGATCAGCTTGCCGTCCATATCCGCAATTGACATGTGGTCGGCATTATGTTCAATCAGGCTGAGCAACTGCTGCTCGCGGCGGCGCGCCTCTATTTCGGCGCTGATGCCTAAAGCGGTACCTGCAAAGCGGTAAGCCACGTTATCACTGTTAAAGTAAGCCTTGCCTTTGCAATGTACCCAGCATATCTGCCCGGTATGCTTATTTACCGTGCGGTATTTAATATTATAACGGCCATCAGCATCAGGATTAATGGCTTCCAGCACGGCCTTGTGTACAAGGTCTTTATCGGCCGGATGAATGCAATTCAGTACGTCCTGGTATGCCACATCATCATCGCCCGAAAAGCCAAATAGTTCTTTACACCGGGTATTCCATTTCACCTGGTTATTCAACGGGTCCAGGTCCCAGGTGCCTACTTCGGCAGCCTGCAGCGCAAAAGATAACCGTTCTTCGGCTTCGGCCGCCCGCTGGCGGCTGGTTACCAGTTCGGTTACATCTGCTGCCGTATTAATAATGGCTTCGGTAAAGCCCTGCGCATCTTTAAGCGCTTTATAGGTAAAGGTAAAATAATAACGCTGCAGGCGGCCGTCTACTTCCAGATCGGCCCGGTCTTCCCTGGCAATGTAAGATTCGCCGGTGGTATACACCTTATCCAGCAGTTCATGAAAAGGCTGCCCTTCCAGTTCAGGCAATGCTTCGCGCAAAGTTTTGCCTATTACCGATGCATCCTTGCCCCACAAATCCAGCATGGCCTGGTTGGCAATACTGATAATCATATTGCGGCCGCTGTAAATGGCCGTTGGCATAGGGGATGCCTCAACAAGAGGCGCAAAATAAGTCTGTTCTGTAGAGATATTTGGCATAGTGTGCATTTGAAACACAGAAGATTAATAAGTTAAAGGTAATAATTTGCGTAATTACATCAGCTGCTAATTACAACTTGCAGATGTGAAGATAAGCATACCTGTTTATAATAAGTGCGCTATTTGCTTAATGAAGTGGTAAGCCGCAAACGCAGCAAACAGTATAGCAATAGCCGTATTGATTACCTTTGTGCTCAGCGCAAAGCGCTCCTGAATATATTGCGCCGATTTTGCATAGGCCAGCAGGCATAAAAACGCCCCCGCTGCCGAGCCTAAACTAAAGAGAATAAGCGCCAGCGGCCCTGATGATATCCAGTGATGGGAGATGACATACGTGCCGGCCACCATCCAGAAGGGAATTTGCATGGGGTTTACAATGCCTAAGATAATGCCGTAGCGAATGCTGGCCTGCTCAGAGTATTTGGTTTCGGGCGGATGGTTGCGGCTGCGCCAGGTAACGATGGCCAGTATGGTAAACAGGATAGCCATTACCCAATCAATCAAGGTTTCTAAATGGGCCTGCTGCGATATCCACCGGGCCGCATGCATAATAAACAGCGTGAAAAAGAACTCTACGATAGAGAACGCAATAATGAAACGTAAAGCCTGCTGCATTCCCCTTACAATGGTAAGGCGTGTGAGCGTTAAGTTGATATTGCCTGGCGGGATATAGCCGATAAAATTGGCGATCAATCCTACCAAAATGGTGAGCAGGTACATGGGGTAAAAATAGTGAGGTTTTTTACTTTAAGCGTATTTATCTGTTCGGGTAAAGCTGAAATTAGGTTTACTTTGCAAAAATTATCCTGCATGCCTGTTCAACGTATTGTTTCCCTGCTGCCTGCCGCCACCGAAATTGTTTGTGCCCTCGGGCTGGAAAGCCAGCTGGCGGGGCGCTCGCACGAGTGCGATTACCCGGAAAGTGTTAAGCAACTGCCGGTATGCACCGGGGCGCATATACCCGACGGACTGAGCAGCGCCGCGATTGACCAGAAAGTAAAGCAACTGCTTACCGATGCACTTTCGGTATACAGTGTGAACCGTGAGCAGATTAAACAGCTGCAGCCCGACGTGGTGATTACGCAGGCCCAATGCGAGGTGTGCGCCGTTTCGCTGCCCGAGGTGGAAAAGGCTCTGGATGATTACCTGGAAAACCCGGCCTCCATTATCTCCCTGCAGCCTGCCACGCTGAATGAGATTATGGGTACTATTGTTGAAGTGGCCACTGCCTTGCAGGTGCGCCCGCAGGGCCATGCTTTGGTTGAGGAGCTGGAAGAACGGCTGGACATCATCCGGCATAAACTGAAGTTTGTAGAAGCCCGGCCAACGGTAGCCTGTATAGAATGGCTGGAACCGCTGATGCTATCAGGTAACTGGATACCCGAACTGGTGCAGCTGGCCGGCGGTACGCCCATACTGGCCGAACGGGGCAAGCATTCGCCCTATATTGAATGGGCCGACCTGTGGGAAGCCAACCCGGAGGTGATTGTGGTGATGCCCTGTGGCTTTGCTATAGAGCGCACCCTGCGCGAGATGCACATACTGCTGCAACTGCCCGGTTTTAGCGATTTGCAGGCCGTAAAAAACAAACGCCTGTACGTAGCCGACGGCAACCACTATTTTAACCGCCCCGGCCCCCGCATTGCCGATGCCGCCGAAATGCTGGCCGAAATGATTTTCCCCAAGCAGTTTGTTTTTGGCTATGAAGGTGAAGGGTGGATTAAGTTTGAGGTGTAGGTATATTTTATACTAAAATGTCATTGCCAGGAACGAAGCAATCTCGTCGTACACAGGGCGGTTAAGCATAGCTACGAGATTGCTTCGTTCCTCGCAATGACAAAATTTTAAATATAATTTTCATCGGCGTTGCCGGATATACCGCACCACCCGTTGCCATAAATTACCTTTACGGTGCTTTAAAAAGCGTTTAATGGCCTGGTATGCCTGCGGGTTTTCTTCAATCGCGTCAGGAAACTGGGTAACCGGCTGGCGGCTGATGTGCACCTGGTACATATCCTCATTGTTGGAGTGCGTACCGCTGCCATCATGCCCGATGTTTTGTATCAGGGATCTGGATGGGTTAAGTGTAAGCCCGCCCTGCAAAAATACCGAGGCATACCAGCGTATGGCCCAGGAGTTATTTTTACCGGCCTTAAAATTTTTAATCTGCTTCCAGAAATTCATCTTGCCTTCGATGGAAAACTGATGGATCTTCTGCTTGTCGAACTGTTGAATGAGTTTGTCGATATCCGGTTCGAAGTGCTGCCAGGCACGGGCCCAGGTGGCCCAGCCCCAGCTGGTGGCGGCACGGTAAAAGAAGGTTTGCGGCAGTGCCGGCGCTTTTAGCTCATACATATAGGCGCCGATGTGCATCACCCGCGGCTCCTGTGCATAACGGCTCAGCGCCTCGTTAAAATATTGCAGCGTATAGGGCGAGGAGAGCAGATCATCCTCAAACACGATTACCTTGCCGTACTCCTTTACCAGTTGTGTTACCCCGCTGATAATGGAATCGGCCAGCCCCATGTTCTGTTCCCGTTGTACCAGCTTTACCGATTTGAAGCCGGTAACACCGGCGGCCAGCTGGCGTGTTTGCGCTACCTTAACTTTATCCTCCTCCGTTTTGGCGGCATCCGAAAAGATGAACAGGCGCGATTCCTCGGCCAGTACGTTTTGCAGCAAATAGCTTAACGTGCGGCGGGTATGGTCGGGCCGGTTGTAAACGAACAGCGCAATGGGGGCCAGGTTCTGCATGTAGTAGGTTTAAAAGATATCAGCCTGTTGGCCGGTAGTACGGCACAGTACGGTATAGGCATTGGCCATTTGCTCGGCTGTCTTTTTACCGCCTAAACGGCTCAGCAGGCTTTTCAAACCATATTCTAATTTGATTTTTAAGTCAGTAATGGCGCTTTTAGGCTTCTTTTGGTTGATATAGGTATTAAACCGTGTTACTTCCGGCTCAATCATCGAGGTAAGGTCTTTCATTACCTCCAAACCTTCAGTGCGCAACAAGTAACGCAGCGAAGTTGGCGTATAAACATTGATATGCCCGTAGGCCAAAAAATGCTGTATACGGCTATCTACCCCGGCCTTATAGTCACGCGGTACTTCAATCACCAGGTGGCTGGCTACCCTTTTGAGTTCGCGCAGCAGCAGGCGCTCGTGTTCTACATGTTCCAGTACATGCGAAAGGATGATCAGATCGAAGCTGTTATCCTCAAACGGCAAATGGTAACCATCAAACACCTGTACCGACTGCAGATTTTTAATGTTACGCTTTTTGATATGCTCCACGCCGCTTTCCGAAATCTCAACTGCATCGTATTGCGGTGCAAAATCTTGTTCAGCCAGGTATTGCAAAATGCTGCCATCGCCCGCACCTACCTCCAGCACTTTGGTAAAGGTATGGCCCTGGCATACGGTAATAATGTGCTGTGCCTTAAAGCCGGCGCCTAACATGCGCCACGCCTCGTCGTGCTGCTGGTAAAACTCGTCGTAAGCCGCCTTTACGTTGCTGCTGATGATCTCCTGGGCCATGTCTTATATATCTAAACAGTTACCGGGTTTATAGAATACAGAGGTGGCCTTTTCATAGAACAGGCCGGGCGAGATGCCGCTGAACGAAAGCTGCTTAAAGCCCTGCTCCAGCAAAAACCGGATGGCTTCCCGGTAACTGTCGCGCTCAGAATCATCCAGCACCAAAACCCCGTTGTCAGACAGTGCGGCTACCGATTGCTTGCAGCAATTCACCCGGTCGCGGCCATCCACAATAATAATGTCGAATTTTTCCTGCAGGCGGTTGGGCATACGGCAATATTCGCCGTCGGGCTGTAACTCGCAAAAAATCATCTCGGCATTGTCGGGCTTGGTTTCGGTAATCTTTTCATACCAGGCCTTATCATGCTCTACCGATACCACGATGCCGGTGTATTTGGCATAAAATAAGGTAGAATTGCCCGAGCCGAACTCAAAAACCGCCTGCTGCTCGTTAAGGCGGGGCTTAATGAAATCGATAAATGAATAGGTAACCCACGGAATGGGGTTGCCCTTACCATCCACCGGCGATTTGCTGTCGAAAGCCTTAAACCAGCCAATGCTGTTCAGGTAGCCCTTTTCATGATAAGAAAGTAAGGCTTTCAAGCGCTCCGGCTGCTTTATGATATTAATAAGAGAATCGAATTTGTTCAACGTTTGATAACTTTTTGAAAAAGTGAAATTAAGAATAATGATTTTAACATCTGCACACCCTGCCCCCGTGTTTGCGGAATAAACAGAATGAAAAATGTGGCTACGGCATAAGCAATAAGTGTAGCATAAGCTGCACCGATAATGCCATAGGCCGGTATCCAGTATATATTGAGCGCCACGTTCACTATGGCGCCCACGCCGGTACGCAGCATAGATAGTTTGAAATAGCCCTCGGCAATCAGATACTGCCCGCTGGCACTGCCCAAAAACACAAAGATACCGGCCCACACATGTACGGCCAGTACCGGTGCACCGGGCCAGAATTCCGGCTTGTAGGCCAGGTGGTAAATCAGCGAGGAACCAAACGTCATGACCAGCGCAATGCTCAGGCTGATAACCACCATCAAATCATACATGTTTTGCAGCCGTTTGTAATAACGCTCCTTATCGGTATTACGCGCATGCATAATGGCCGGAAAAACAGAGGTAACGATAGCTACCGGGATAAAGTACCAGCTCTCGCTCAGGCGTGCCACTGTAGAGTAGATGCCCAGTTGCTGAACGTTCAGGTAGGTATCAATCATTAACTGATCTATCTTCATGTAGATAGAAACCAGCAGTGCGGAAAAGGTTAAGGGCCACGATAGTTTGAGCAGTTGCCTGGCTTCGCCTGAACTGAATGTCCATTGGTTAAGCCGGTTATGATGCCGGGTATAAGTAATCAGGTAACCTAACCCGATAATCACCGCATCGAGCACTAAAGCCCAAACAAACCAGATCAAGGGCATCTTCAGCAGAATAAATATAAGCTTTACGGCGGCTGATAACAGGTTGCCAATAACCTGCACCTGCATAATGGCCTTACCCTGCACCCGCGACTGAAAGTAGCTGTCGATAATATTTACCGATTGTATAACAGAGGTGAGGGCTACAATCAATACATAGCTCAGCGGGGTTTCAATAGCCTTGTGGCGGCTTATCACAACGTAGGTAATGTATACCAGCGGCAGCGTTAAAATGCCGGCTATGATACGCAGCCGAAACGCGGTGCCTAAAATGCGGTTCTGCTTTTCCGGCTCGTTCAATAACTGGCGCGTTACCAGTCCATCCAGTCCCAGGGCGGCTACGGCCATAAAAAAGGTAACAATAGCCATAGGATAGTTAAGTATACCAAACGCTTTGGTGCCCAGGTAATTGGATAGTGCGAAGTTATTGATAACGATGCCGATGGCCAGGCTGCCTACCCTTGCCATCATGAGCCAGCCGGTATTCTTAAAATACTTTTCAAACGCCTGCTGGTCAAATCCGGGAATGCTGGGTATGCGCATAGATGTGGGCAAAGGTATAAATATTGCAACGCTACCAAAAGCTACTGTTCCTGCATATCAGCAGTTAGCCTGAGGTTTATAATTATTTGTGTTATTTTGCGGTAAGTACATTTAAAAGCTACCGGAATGAAAGCGTTAACGCCTGATATTGATCAACACCCCGAATTTAAACCTTACCGGTCTTACTCGCAGGACGGTGAAGATATGCTGCTGCGCCCGCTGATTGCGGAACTGATACCTGATGATGACAACTATAAAGGCTGCTATGTGGATATCGGCGCCTATCATCCCTACCGCTTTTCTAACACCATGCATTACTACGAACTGGGCTGGCAGGGTATTAATATTGAGCCTAATCCTGATTGCATCAGCCTTTTCCGGCAATACCGCGAAAGGGATATTAATCTGAACATCGGCATCGGCCATAAGCATGAAACCCTTGAGCTCTATTGTTTTGCGGATGCCACGCTGAATACCTTTGATAAAGAGGTGGCCGGTACCCGCAGCGCCAAAGGTAACCCGGTGGTTAAAAAGGTAGATGTTGAAATTTACCCCTTAGGCCAGGTGCTGGACGAGCACCTGCCGGCAGGCAATACCATCGATTTTATGAGCTTTGACGTGGCCGGCCTGGATGTAAGGGTGCTGCAATCCAACAACTGGGATAAGTATCAGCCCCGCTTTGTGCTGGTGGAAGATACCGATGCTGATTTTAAGCACCTGGATGCCTCTGAAGTGCATGAATTTTTAGGTGCAAGGCAATATGAACTGGTGAGCAAAACGCAGCGCACACTTATATACAGGCACGAAAAGCAGGTATAGCGTATTTCCTTCATATCGTTATTTGTTCGCTTGGCCGGTTTTTAACCGTAAATGCTGGTGGGGTTAGCTTTTAAATGATCAGTCATGCGTTCCTCCCCGGGAGGGCAGGGAGGGGTTTATGCCATAGTAGGGTCTGAATTATGATTGACAGAATCTTGTAATGCAAAGAAATAGCGCTTGTTAGTCTGGTATAAAGCGCTGCTTACTTTCATATGGGAGGGATAAGATATATTGCTGACTAATTTGTATTTCTAATATTTGTGGTTGCAAACGATTATGAATGCAAATAGAGTATGCTATAAATTAAACTTTATTTTACCTGCAACCCGGCAAGCGGCCATACCACTTCCTGCAAAAAGGCGGCATGGAACAACAAAGGCATCGGCACAACCAGCCAAAAGAATACCCACGCGCGCGCTATAATTTTGTGCTCCAAAAAATTGATGTGGTGTAGTGTTAACGCCTTTTCCAGCAATACCAGCAAACCCTGTATAAAAAAGTAAAGCAGCGGTAAACCATAGCCTTTGTTAACCGGTACACTCAGGGCCAGTTCGTGCAGCAAACCGGAAAATAAAAAGGCGGCCATGAGAGCTGCTGCATTGCCCGCTTTATGCCTCAACGGCCTGAACAGCGTTAGGGTGGTCATTTCGCTGAAAGCTACATTCCAGCGCTTGCCCCAAAACTCGGTAAGACTAAGCGCTGTAGCCGGGCGGTTGAACAGGTAGTAAGTATGCACACCCCAAAGCCGCCAGCTACCGGCACTGATGCTTAACAGGCCAAAATGCAGTATCAGGCTAAAGGCAACCAATAATAGGGCACTCACCGCTATATATAAGAACGTTGGGTTGATTGGCTGCTTAACCAGCAGATGTGCCAGGCCAATCAGCAATGCGCCTGCTAACAGTCTGCTTATCCCAAACCTGATCATGCCCCGGGCGCCGGGTATGGCGGCGGCACCCAATGTTTCAAATGGCTGCGCCCGCATGCCTGCCCAGCCCGCCGCAAATACCAACCACTGCTTAAAAGTAAGTGCAAAAGTTTTGCCTTTATAACTTTCGGTAGCGGTAACCACCTTCATGGCGGTAAAGGTAGTAGCAATAATAGCCAGCATTTTGATGACAGGCTGTATTTGCCTGAACACAAACCCTATTACCGCTACACTGAATACCAGCATAACCCAGGCAGAGGTTAACCGTGTATTTTTTATTACGATGTAACCTGCTATAATGATTACTGCATTAAGCAGCAGAAAGTATAGCAGGGGTAATACCGGCAGCATGGCTACAGCTTTTGCAGGTTGGTATAAAACGCCAATGCGTATACCGTACACAAAAACAAAAAGAGCGATACCAGCACTACCTCGCCAAGCACCAGCCATTTGCCGGTAGGAAAGTTCTTCCGCTCAAAGCCAAAGAACTGAATGCATATTCTGGAAACCCAGTACACACCAATGAAGCCGGTATCCAGCACAGCCAGCTTAGAGCCGTTGGTGAGTTCATGGGCGCAAAGAGCAGATACAAAACCGAAGCAAAAGTTAATAACCAAAATGTAGCCTGCATACATCCAAAATATATGGCGGATGAGCGGATGCACTTTGGTTAACTCCGTTTTCCATTTTAAGATACCCGGAATGGCCGTACTACCGGCTGCCAAACAAATTTGCCCGATGCCTGCCAGGCAAACCAGTGTTTCAATATGGGCGAGGATGTACTTCATAAATATCCGGCTTTAAACTAACCGCACTGCAAATTTATATAATATATTGAACTTTCAAAAATAAATGAAAATTAATAATTGGTAGGTATTTGTCCAAATGATAAAGCCGGTCATGGATGAATGACCGGCTTTTTTTGTGCTTTACTGTATGTATTGTTACCGGGCTGCACCGCCTATGAGTGCCCCAAGCTTACCTTCATAATCGGTAAATTGCTTGCTCAGCTTTTCATGCAAGGTGGTTTGTTTGGCTTGCTGCGTGCTGTTTGCCAAAGCGTTCAGTACAGATAAACTCAACTGTACATCGCGCTGGTTCACCGCACCTGAGTTATCTTGAGATGCCTTGTAATTATAATCCAGCAGGTTTACCAGGTAGCTGTCTAAACTGTTTACCCACTTGTTGGCTAAAGCAGTTTCGCCCAGGCGATAGGCGTTATCAATCAGGTAGTACTTACGGCCGGCTACTTCGCTGTAAGGCATCAGGTCGGGCATTGCTGCATCATACTTGCGTATCACGTTCTTGGCTAAATCCGGGCGGCCTTCGCGCTGCAGACTCTCGGTCAGGGTAATGAACTGTCGCAATATAATAGGGTAGAACATCACCAACGACTCATGATCCAGGTAACGGGCCTTCTTCATATTGCCATAGCGGAACTTAGTCATCATGTTATTATACATCTGCATGGTGTTGGTGGCGGCGCCTTCGGCCTGGGCGGTATCCGGCTGCAGGGGTTGCAGGCGCTGGGCAAAGCCTTCATCGTGCAGGTACTTGTCCATACCAATCAGGTTATCGCTGCCCACCGTGTTGGCAAAATAAACCGGGCGTTTCCAGTTATTATGCGCCAGAATATCCAGCATGGCCAGGTTATCCTTGGTTACATAGTTAGACGGATAAGTCCAGGCCATTGCCGGTACTATTTTAGCCGCATCCTTGGCAGGTACCGTGCCGGTGCTCACCACCTCGGTTGGATTGATGGTGATCTTAAAATTCTTGGTAGGCAAATAGTTGGTCAGTTCCCCATTTTCGCTGAATTGCGCTTTTGCGCGGTTATCATCAGTAGTTAAAAAGTCGAACACATCCTTCACCTCTACCGAACCGGGCAGTTTGGAGTCATTATAATATAATACATCACGTACACCGGCCTCAAACTTTTCGTTCGGCATCGTAATGGGTAGCGGGGCCGATTGGTTCATCTGCTGCTTCATCTGCCGGATATACCAGTCGGTACCCAGCAAACTCAGGTTTACTATACGAATATCGGGGCGCACATTTTCAACCTCCTGAATATACCATAGGGGATAGGTGTCATTATCGCCATAAGTAAACAATATGGCGTTGGGGGCGCATGAGTTCAGGTAATTGTAGGCCATGTCATGCGGTGTCATTTTGGTAGAGCGGTCATGATCGTCCCATTCCTGGCTGGCCATCAGCACCGGCGCAGCCAGCAGGCAGGCCACAGTAGCTATGATGGCTCCGTTTTTAGGGTTCAGCTTTTTACTCAGTAAATTGGCAATGGCAATTACGCCAAAGCCTATCCAAATGGCAAAGGCATAGAAAGAGCCGGCGTAGGCATAATCACGCTCACGGGGCTGGTTAGGGTCTTGATTAAGGTAAAGTACAATAGCCAGACCTGTGAAAAAGAACAGGATGGCTACAATACCGGCATCATTCTGGTCGCGCTTAAAGTGATAGAATAAACCTAATAAGCCTATAATCAGCGGCAGGGCAAACAGGCGGTTGTACGTTTTACTTTCGGTTACCGAGAAGGGCAGGTTTTTGCTGAAGTTCCAGCCGCTTATCCAGTTACCGTCAATACCGTTCGAGTCATTCTGGCCGTCCATCTCATTGGTTCGGCCCACAAAGTTCCACAGAAAGTAACGGGTATACATCTGATACACCTGCCAGCTGAAAAAGAATTTCAGGTTATCCAACCCGGTAGGCGATCCATTTTCACCTAAATCCAGCCACTGGCGGTAAAATTGCGGGTGCCCGGCTTTATCACTAAAGGTACGCGGGAACAGGGTGTTGCGGTCATAAACCGTATTCATCTTACGGCCGGCTACCTCATATTGCGTCTTGCCATGCCGGTAAATTTTAGCGCCTTCGGTTTGTTCGGTGGGTTTGGCATCAAAATACTGCCCGTATACCAGTGGGGTTTCGCCGTACTGGTCGCGGTTCAGGTAGCTGTTTAAGGCAAAGGCATCTTCCGGGTCGCTGTTGTTCAGGTTAGTGCCGGCTTTAGCGCGGATGATGATCATCACAAAGGAGCTGTAGCCTAACAAAATAAACAGCGCACCAATAAATACCGTGTTAAGGGTGTACCGGCGCTGGCGTACTTTTAAGATGTACTCCAGCAAAGCCAGTATTGCTATGGCGGCAATAAAGCCGATAATGCCGCCACTAACCGATAGTACAGCGATGAAGCTGACAGCCGCAACAATTAATGCAGCCTGAGCGGTAGTAATGGTATAATAGATACCTGCTATTAAAGTAATAAAAACCAGTACATAAAATATTACAGCACCGCTGCCGAAGCCCAAATGCAGGCTGTTTACAAACAGCAAATCAGTAAAGGCGGCGCCTTTTACGGTGTACTGAATGATGCCCCATAGGATGAGGCCCAGCACCACAATGCTCACCACAAAAGCGCTGATGGCGCCGCCAACCGTAGGCTTGCCGGCACGGCGGAAGTATACCACCAGCCCGATAGCCGGAATGACCAGCAAATTGAGTAAGTGTACGCCGATAGATAAGCCCATTACGTAGGCAATGAAAATAATCCAGCGGTCGGCGCCGGGTTCATCGGCGTGGGCATCCCATTTTAATATAGCCCAGAATACAACAGCCGTACAAAGCGACGATTGGGCATATACTTCAGACTCTACGGCTGAAAACCAGAAGGTATCAGAAAAAGTATAGGCCAGTGCGCCCACCAAACCGGCCCCGATAATGAGAATAGTATTGGTAAGGGTAAGGTCTTCTGCCCGTTTGATTAGTGATTTTTTTGCTAATGCAGTAATTGTCCAGAACAAAAATAATATGGTAGCGCCGCTGGCCAGGGCCGAAGATACATTGGTCCAGTAAGCAACTTTAGCTGTATTGCCGAAAGAAAACAGCGAGAACACTTTACCAATCATGGTAAATAGCGGCGCACCTGGTTGGTGCGCTACCTGCATACGGTAGATACAGGCAATAAATTCGCCGCAATCCCAAAAGCTGGTAGAAGGTTCAAGCGTAAGAATGTAGGTTAGCGAAGCCACAATAAAGGTTAGCCAGCCAAACAGGTTATTGGTTTTGGTATAACTCATGGTTACAAATAATACAGTAAGTACAGTTTTAGCTGCCGAAATTAGTAAAAGTATCGGTACATCGGGCAGGCTGGCAGCTGCCTTTAACAAATTTTAACGAACAACCATTTGAACATGAGCGGATTGATTATTTTTTTATAAAATGCTTTTGACAATTAAAATAACCACCTTATATTTGCATTCGCTTTTGGAAGGGAAACCAACCAAAAACAGGCTTGCCTGATAGTATAATGGTAGTACGACGGTTTTTGGTACCGTTTGTCTAGGTTCGAATCCTGGTCGGGCAACAATTAGATTTCGGATTTCGGAGGTTCAGTTTCGGATGCAGGTCTGAATAGAAGTTCTGAAATCCGATTGTTTTTTATAAGGTTTGATAAGGTGATATAGGTGGAGGATGGAAAAATCCGAAATCAAACATCCCAAATCCGAAATCATTATTAAGATGCCCTTACAGTTTAATTCTGTTAAGTTATTTGCAGGGTCGGGCTCACAAGCGCTGGCCAAAAAGATTGCAGCCGCTTATGGTCGCGAACTGGGCGATTTAACGATTTCCCGCTTTAGCGATGGCGAGTTTCAGCCGCACATCAATGAATCGGTGCGGGGTTGCGATATCTTCTTCATCCAGTCCACCAACCCGCCTACTGATAATTTAATGGAGTTATTAATGATGATTGATGCCGCCCGCCGCGCATCCTCTCATTACGTAACGGCGGTAATTCCTTACTTCGGGCTTGCCCGTCAGGATCGTAAGGATAAACCCCGTGTAGCCATCAGCTCTAAACTGGTAGCCAACCTGCTTACGGCAGCAGGGGCAAACCGGGTAATGACGATGGACCTGCACGCCGCACAGATACAGGGCTTTTTTGATATTCCGGTAGACCACCTGGATGCTTCGGTAATATTTGTGCCTTATATTAAAAGCCTGGGTTTAGAAAACCTTACTATTGCCTCGCCGGATATGGGCGGCTCTTACCGGGCGCGTACCTTTGCCAAGTTTTTTAATGCAGAGGTGGTGATTTGCGATAAACGCCGGAAGAGGGCCAATGAAATTGAATCTATGACCATCATTGGCGATGTAACCGGGCAGGACATTGTGTTGATTGATGATATTTGCGATACCGCCGGAACATTATCGAAAGCGGCGGGGCTAATTATGGAGCGTGGCGCACGTAGCGTACGTGCCGTGTGTACCCACCCGGTATTGTCAGGCAAGGCGTATGAAACCATCGAGAACTCAGCCTTAACAGAACTGATTGTAACCGATACCATACCATTAAAGCAGGAAAGCAGCAAGATAAGGGTATTGTCAACAGCTGATTTATTTGCCCGTGCTATCATGAACGTAAATGAGCATGGTTCTATCAGTCAGTTGTTTAAGGTGGATTAAACCCCTCCCAACCCTCCCCCGAGGGGAGGGCTATAAAAAATGGGTTTTGAAAGATTGAATAAAAATATCCTCTTACAGCCTTCCCCTCGGGGGAGGGTTGGGAGGGGTGCTAACAAATAAATAAATAAACACATGAAATCAATTGCTATTAGCGGTTCTCCGCGGGAGAACGTAGGGAAACGCGATGCCAAGGAGCTGCGTTACCAGAGCCAGGTGCCTGCCGTATTGTATGGCGGTGCTGCACAATCACACTTTTCAGTAGCCATAGCCGACCTGAAACCGGTAGTTTACACCCCGGAAGTACACTTTATCGACCTGGATATTGCCGGTACAACCGCTCAGGCCATTATTAAAGACATGCAGTTTCATCCCCTGACCGGCGAAATTCTGCACGTAGACTTTATGGAGCTGAACGAAAACAAGCCGGTTACCATTGAAATTCCGATTGCCTTAACCGGCACTTCACCCGGCGTTAAAATGGGTGGTAAGCTGGTGCAGAAACTGCGTAAGCTGCGTGTAAAAGCGCTGCCAAAAGACCACATTGATGCCATTGAAGTAAGCATCGAAGGCCTGGAAGTAGGTAAATCAGTACAGGTAAGCGAAATCAGCATTCCGAACCTGACCATTACCAATGCGCCCGAAGATACCGTTTTATCGATAACCACATCACGTGCCCTGCGCCAGGCAGAGCAGGAAGCAGCTTCAGGCAAGAAATAATTGTTTTAAGCTTAGCGTTTATAAACGGCAGTGCAAAAAATGCACTGCCGTTTTTTTTGGATAAAAGACTTTCGGAGGAAGGACAAAGGATTATTTTTGTGTTGTAAATAAATGGGAGATCACCTTTGATTTGGGTTTGAATTTAAGATATGTTAAAGCACAATTTCAGGCAGTTAACCATTTGGTCAGATTCTGTTAAGCTGGCTAAAGAAGTTTACCAGTTAACGCAAGGTTTTGCTAAGGAGCATAAATCCGGTATTTCAAGTCAGCTTTACCGTGCCGCCATCTCTATTCCTTCAAATATAGCTGAAGGTTCGGCCAGAAAGTCAGAAAAAGAGTTCTCCCGGTTTCTTTGCATCAGTTTAGGCTCGGCATTTGAACTGGAAACGCAATTGTTAATTGCAAGTGAGTGCGGGCTTTCTGCATCTTATGACTATGACGTAATTTTAAGTGAACTACGTGCCTTGCAAAGGCAAATCCCGGCATTTTCGGAAAACTTAAAAGCAGCATAAATTTGGTGTTGTCCTTTAAAAAAATCATAGTCCTTAATCTTTTATCCTTCAATCCTTAATCCCACAAATGAAATACCTCATCGTTGGCCTTGGCAACATTGGCCCGGAGTATGCCGACACCCGCCACAACATCGGCTTTATGATACTGGATGAACTGGTGAAGCAGGAGAACAATAAGTTTTATAATATGCGGCTGGCGTATTATACCGAGATACCCTACAAAAGCCGCACCCTGCATTTGATTAAGCCCACTACCTACATGAACCTGAGCGGCAAGGCGGTAAGTTACTGGATGAAGGAGCTGCGCATCCCCATTGAAAATGTGCTGGTGCTGGTAGATGACCTGGCTCTGCCATTAGGCACCCTGCGCCTTAAACCCAAGGGCAGCGCCGCCGGGCACAACGGCTTAAAGCACATGGAGCTTACCCTGGGCCATAACAATTACGCGCGTTTGCGCTTTGGTATAGGCGACAATTTTCCGAAGGGCCGGCAGGTAGATTATGTGCTGGGCGGTTTTGATGATGATGAAAAGCCGGAGCTGCCGGCACTGATCGACCGTTCCATCGAAATGATCAAGAGTTTTGCCACCATTGGTACCGAACTTACCATGACTAAATTTAATAAGTAATTTTAAGCGTTTGACAGTAAGTGAGTTAAGCTATTGTTCAGGCGAACTGCTGTTTTATGGCCGGTGCAATGCAACGTATAATCGTAAGGCAACGTCTTATTGATGATTCTGCCGGGTGAAGGGCCTGCGGTTCGTTCATCATACACTTATCACACATGAAGAAACTTTTACTGGTATTATGCTGCTTATTGTCCGTATTCAGCGTTAAGGCACAAACACCGGCCAAACCCATCACCATCCATGGTGTGGTTATCGATTCGGTTACCAACAAGCCTTTAGATTATGTAACCGTTGCCCTGCGCGATGCACAAACCAGCCAGCCGGTAAAAAGCACACTCACCAAAACCGACGGAAGCTTCGAGCTATTGAACATACCTGCCAAAAATTACCAGCTGGCACTGGCCTTTGTAGGGTATCAAACCAAATATATTGCCATTAATACTGTAAACCAAACCTTTAATGCAGGCAGGATTATACTTAGTCCATCCAGTAGTCAGCTTAAAGAAGTATCGGTTACGGCGGTAAAGCCGATCATGAAGCAGGAGGTTGACCGCATTGGATACAGTGTGCAGAACGACCCCGAATCAAAATCGTTAACCGTGCTGGATATGATGCGTAAGGTACCCATGCTGTCGGTAGATGGTAACAATAACATCAAGCTGCGCGGTCAGGACAATTACAAGATCCTGATCAACGGTAAAGAATCAGCCCTGATGGCGCGTAACCCGTCCGACGTGCTGAAGGCCATGCCCGCCAGTAACATCGAAAAAATTGAGGTCATCACCACGCCGCCGGCCAAGTATGATGCCGAGGGGCTGGCCGGTATCATCAACATCATCACCAAAAAGAACGCCGACCAGGGCTATAATGGCAACATCAGTGCGCGTTATAACAGCGTTTGGGGGCCGGGTGTCAATCTTAACGCTACGGTAAAACAGGGTAAATTCGGTTTAAATGGTTACATCGGTTATAACCGGAGGAATAATATAACCACACCCTTTGAAAATTCTACCACGTTTTTTGATGCCGCTACCGGGGCTACTACTTCTTCGCTGTTGCAAAACGGCAGCCGGGCCAACGGCGGCCACAACACGTATGGCAGCGCCGAACTAAGTTACGAAGCAGACAGCCTGAATTTATTAACCGGCTCCTACAACTTTTATAACGGTAAAAATCTGCAAAATTTTGACCAGGTAACTGCCCAGCTGAACGGCGCTATGCAGCCCACCCTCAGTTACCGGCAGGTCAACAGCGGCGAAGGTACCTACAATGGTGCCGATGCCGCCATTAATTACCAGTTGGGCTTTAAACGCAGCAAGGAACAGTTACTTACCTTATCGTACAAATACAGCAACTTTGGCAATAAGCAATTTACCGATGCTATGTTTAACGCACTGGTAGGCAACCCGCAAAACAACTACCGGCAGTATAATAACTCGGGCAGCCGCGAGCATACGCTGCAGGCTGATTATGCGCATCCCTACAAAAAATTGAGCATTGAAGGCGGCGGCAAGGCCATACTGCGCAATAATTACAGCAATTTTTACAGTGATAATTTCAACCCCGCCCTGAATGCTTATAGCAGGAACAGCCAGCAGGATAATAACTTTGACTACAAGCAAAATGTATTGAGCCTTTACAACACTTATGCGCTTAAGCTGGAAAAATGGTCGTTTAAAGGCGGTTTGCGTGTAGAGCATACCGGGGTAGACGCCAACTTTGCCTCGGCTGGTAATACGGCCATCCACCAGGATTATAACAACCTCATTCCTTCGGTATCAGTGCAGCGCAGCTTTAAAAGCAGCAGTTTAACCGCTGGTTTTACACAGCGTATACAGCGGCCGGGTATCTGGCAGCTTAACCCGTTTGTGGATAGTTCTAATGTGAAATACATTAGCCAGGGTAACCCCAACCTGCGGCCGGCCACTACCAATAATGTAGAGCTGAATTACAGCAACTTTGCCAAAGGCTCTATCAACCTGAGCGTAAACTACTCCATTACCAACCGCACCGTGCAAAGTGTAACTACCATTTTGCCCGATGCGGTATCGTACACCACCTACCTGAATGCGGGTAAGCGGCGTGCTTTAGGCTTTGATGCCAATACCAATAACCCGGTTACCAAAAAGCTGAATGTGAACCTGAATGCCGAGTTGATGCGGGTATGGGTAACCGGTACCTATAACGGCGCCTTTATCAGCAACAGCGGTTACCAGGGGCATGTTTTTTCCTATACCAGCTACAAATTTAAGGAGGGTTTAAGGGCCGGGCTTAATATGAATTTCGATAGCCGGTACGTGCTGTTGCAGGGCGTAGATAATTATTACGTTGGATACGGGCTGAGTGGCTCAAAAGATATATTAAAGGGTAAAGCCTCTATTGATATATCAGCAAATAATTTTTTCAGTAAGTATAACAATATCGATTTTTTTACCCGCACCCCAGATTTTTACACGGTTAACCGTAATTATAATCCTTACCGTAATTTCTTTATCGGCTTTACCTACAAATTCGGCAAGCTGAACAGTGAGATCAGGAAAAACAAAAAAGGTATCCAGAATGATGATGTGAGCAGCGGCAACAGCCATTAGTAAAAGAAGCAGCCAATAAATTTTTGGATAAAAGCGTAAAACGTTGGCATTAAAGGCAACCGAAGCTGTTAATATTGCAGCCATGAAAGTTTACGGCATACCCAACTGCAATACAGTTAAAAAAGCAATAGATTGGCTAAAGGCCAACAACGTGTCTTATGAGTTTCATAATTTCAAGAAGCTGGGTATCGCACCCGAAAAATTGCAGGAATGGGATAGCAAGGCAGGCTACGAAAAGTTTTTAAACAAGCAGGGCCTTACCTGGAAACAACTGGACCCGGCAGTAAAGGCAACCATTACCGGCAGCGCCGAAGCGCTGGCCTTGCTGCAGCAAAAAACCAGCATGATCAAGCGCCCGGTAGTTGAGCATAACGGCGAACTGCTTTTTGGCTTTGATGAGGAAGCATATAAAGAAAAACTACTATACATAAAGCAATTAGAGCAATAATATCGTTGTCCCTCCATCGGGAGGGTAGGGAGGGGTTTCTACATCAAGCTAATCAGATTTACAAAGAAAGAATATAAGGGCAAGCCAAAAAAGAGTACGTCCCGCATGTTGTACTTGCTGCCACAGATCAATAATGGACAAACCCCTCCCTGCCCTCCCGGGGGAGAGACGAATAACACTGCACTGTATTCCCTGATAAGTTTCCTTTCCGGAAGGATATTTACAAGGTAACTTTAAGATTACTTACGTTAACTTACCCCAAATAATAGTATTATTGTTTCATTAACTGCTATTTATCAAAACAACCTCACACTAATGAAGCAATACCTCTCGGCCGGCCTGTCGCTGGCTTTTACGGCCGCTGCTGCGCTTGTACAGGCACAGCCCCAGCAAACGCCGGCCCCCACCGGTAATTACAATTACCAGGAAACCTTTTCGCCCTTGTTTTACACCCGTGCCGGCAATGAGTTTCGTGCAGCCAGCGGCGAGCCGGGGCCAAAATACTGGCAAAACCGGGCCGATTATACCATAGCCGCCCGCCTGAACGACCAAACCAGCGAAATTACCGCTACCGAAACGGTTACCTATACCAACAACAGCCCGCAAAAACTGGGCTTTTTGTGGATGCAGCTGGACCAGAACCTGTTTAAACCCGACTCGCGCGGGGCAGCCATTACCCCACTGGTAGGCGGCCGTTACCGTAAGGCCAACGGGCAGAACGGCAGCGGCTATACCATTAAATCGGTAAGTGTAGAAAGCAACAAGGTAGTGACCAAGGTAAAGTACCTAATTGATGATACCCGTATGCAGTTGTTTTTGCCTGCCGGTATGGCTGCTAACGGCGGCCAGGTAAAAATCAGGATTGAATTTGCCTTTACCGAACCCGATTACGGCGCCGACCGTACCGGTGTGCAGCCCACCCAGAACGGAAAGATATTTGCCATTGCCCAGTGGTACCCGCGCATGTGCGTATATGATGATATTATGGGCTGGAATACCCATCCTTACGATGGCCCGGGTGAATTTTATTTAGAGTATGGTAACTTCGACCTGAATATTACCGCACCCGCCAATCACATTGTGGTAGCCTCGGGCGAGTTGCTGAACCCGGCAGAAGTATATACGCCTGAGCAGCAGAAACGCTGGGCGCAGGCTGCGCAAAGCGAGAAAACAGTAGTGATCCGTTCGGCTGCCGAAGTTACGCAGGCGGCATCCCGCCCGGCCGGTAAAAAGGAACTCACCTGGCACTTTAAAATTAACAATGCCCGCGATGCTTCCTGGGCTTCATCGGCTTCCTTTATTGTGGATGCAGCTAAAATGATGCTGCCCAGCGGTAAGAAATCACTGGCGATATCTGCCTACCCGGTAGAGAGCGACGGTGCCAGTGCCTGGGGCCGTTCTACTGAATACGTGAAGAAATCTATTGAATACAACTCCAAAAAATGGTTTGAATATCCTTATCCGGCGGCTACCGCCGTTGCCAGCAATATTGGCGGTATGGAGTATCCGGGCATTGTATTCTGCAGCTATCGCAGTAAAGGCGGTGGCTTATGGGGTGTAAACGACCACGAGTTTGGCCATACCTGGTTCCCGATGATCGTTGGTTCTAACGAGCGGTTATATGGCTGGATGGATGAGGGCTTCAATACCTTTATCAATACGCTTTCAACTGCTGATTTTAACAACGGCGAGTATGCACCTAAGCGCAAAATGGATATGAACCGTGTTGCACCCTACATCACCGGCCCGGCGCTTGAGCCGATACTAACCGAGCCTGCCGGTATGAAGGAAGCAAATATCGGAACCTTATTATATACCAAACCGAGCATCGCCCTGGTGCTGCTTCGCGAGCAGGTGATGGGCCCCGAACGCTTTGATAATGCCTTCCGCAGTTACATCAACCGCTGGGCTTACAAGCACCCTACGCCGGATGATTTTTTCCGTACCATGGAGAATGTAGGCGGCGAGAGTTTAGAATGGCTGTGGCGCGGCTGGTTCATCAATAACTGGAAACTGGATGTAGCAGTAGATGGTGTTAAATATACAGACAATGACGCTTCCAAAGGGGCCTTGATCACCATCAGTAACCTGGACAAGCTGGTTATGCCGGTGGTGCTGGAAGTGAAGCTGAAAAGCGGCAAGACCGATAGGGTGAAACTGCCGGTTGACATCTGGATGCGCAACAGCAGCTGGACGTTCCATTACCCATCCACAGAAGAAATTGAGTCGGTAACTTATGATCCCGATCATGTGTTCCCGGATTCTAACCCGGCTAACAATGTCTGGAATAAGTAAGCCCTCTAAAATTTTAGCAACTATAAAAAGCGCCGGTACTAATTAACAGTACCGGCGCTTTTTTTTGGTCTGTAATTGCCGTTTATGGCGTTTTATAAACTTTAAAGGAAAAATTAAACCGTTTTATCGGTATTTAACAGCGCAATGTGCAAACTATTTTTTCAGCATCGGGGTTGTATCGGTATAACTGCTTATGAAACTCAGCTACATTTTAATATTATTCAGTTGCCTTATCGTTACCTCTGTACAAGCCCAAACGCTGCGGGGATCGGTAGTAGAAGAGGGGACAAAAAACAAAATGACGGATGTTTTTATCCGTGATTTAAACAGCCGCCAGAATACGCTGACTGATACCAAGGGCGAGTTTGCCATCCGCACGGCGGTAGGGCATACCCTGGTGTTTTCTTCGCCCGGTTATACTTCCGATACCTTGTATGTAATTAATCTGCTTACCAGGCGCATAGAAATGCGGTCGCTGAGTATTGCCTTGCGCGAAGTAACGATCAGGGCTGCCCCGCGTTTTAATCCGCAGGCCGAGTATCCTGAAGTGTACCAGCGCAGTAAGGTGTATGCACTGTCGCCAAGCAGCTGGTTTGGCCGGGATGGTAAACAGGCCCGGCGTTTAAAGCATTACTTTGAACGCGAGGTACAGGAACGCCATGTGGACTCTGTATTCAGCCGCTTGTATGTAGGCAGCCTGGTGCCTTTGCGCGGGCAGGATTTAGACGATTTCATTACGCTTTACCGGCCAACATACGCTTTTCTGCGCAGCAATACCGGCCCTTCGCTGGCCGTATATGTAAATGATGCCTACAAAAAATGGCAGGCGCTGCCCGAAGAAAAGCGGCACCAGCAAAGATTAACACTGCAATAGACTGCAATATAAGTGGCAGTGGTACAGGTAATTATAGCTTTCATTGTTAATTTAAGGCAGTTAGCAGTTATAGCAGCAGCATTCAGCCAGGGCTTATGAAAAAGAACCGCCTCGAAGCTTTTAGCGATGGTGTATTTGCCATTATCATTACCATAATGGTACTGGAGCTGAAAGTGCCGCATGGCGATCATTTGGCTGATTTGGTTCCCATACTGCCACGGTTTATGAGCTATATGCTTAGCTTTGTTTATGTAGGTATTTACTGGAACAACCATCACCACATGATTTATGCCGCCGGTAAGGTAAGCGGCATGGTGCTTTGGGCAAACCTCAATTTGTTATTCTGGCTTTCGCTGGTTCCGTTTGTAACGGACTGGCTGGGCGAAAGTCATTTTACCCGGTGGCCGGTAGTATTATATGGCGTAGTGCTGCTATTGTGCGGTGCAGCCTATACTGTGCTGGCACGGTTGCTGATGCAAATGGCCGGTAAAGATTCGGTAATTACACGTGCTTTCGGTAAGGATCTTAAAGGGGCATTGTCGGTGTTGTTATACCTGCTTGCCGTAGGGCTGGCTTTTGTAAATACGGCTATCAGTATGGCCATTTATATATTAGTTGCGCTAATGTGGTTTATTCCCGACAGGCGCGTGGAGCGCATTCTGTTTTCCGAAAAGGAACAGCTGTAAAGGCGAATCTTCAATAATATCCATTAAAAACCCAGTCTATAATTTTCCATTTCATTTATAAGCGCTATGCATCGCTTTTACATGCGCTCCTGTATGTTAATAACCTGTTGAAAAGTATACGCCCTGATTTTCAACCATTCTTAAGTATCTTCATTTAATATTAAAATGCTTAACTGCAATTTTATATATTTTTGTACTGCGATACTGAACTGCCGAAGAGATGATTACCAAGCCCACTATTGACCGTATTATGGAAGCCACCGACGTAGTGGAGGTGATAGGGGAATTCGTGCAGCTCAAAAAGCGGGGTGCCAATTTTATCGGCCTTTCGCCGTTTGCCAACGAAAAGACGCCATCATTTACCGTATCACCGGCTAAGGGCATCTTCAAAGATTTTTCTTCGGGCAAGGGCGGCTCCGCAGTTACTTTTCTGATGGAGCATGAAAAGTTCAGCTACCCCGAGGCGCTGAAATGGCTGGCCAAAAAGTACAACATCGAGGTTGAGGAGCTGCAGGATAAGCCGGAGAACCGCGAAGAGGAAAACCATCGCGAGAGCCTGATGATTGTATCCGGCTACGCCGCCAAATATTTCCACCAGAGTTTGCTGGAAACTGATGAAGGTAAGCGTATTGGTTTAAGCTATTTTAAAGAGCGCGGTTTCAGCAGTGAAATCATTAAGAAATTTGAACTGGGCTACTCGCCCGACCAATGGGAGGCCTTTACCGGTCAGGCCATTAAAGAGGGCTACCAGCCGGAATATTTAGAAGAAAGCGGCCTGTCGGTTAAGCGGGATAATGGCTCCATGTATGACCGTTACCGCGGCCGGGTAATGTTTCCGATACACGGCTTCACCGGCAGGGTTATCGCCTTTGGCGGGCGCACGCTGAAAACCGAAAAGTCGGTTCCCAAATACGTCAATTCGCCTGAGTCGGAGATCTACCACAAATCCAATGTGCTTTATGGCTTGTTCTTCGCCAAAAAGGCCATTCGGGAAGAGGATAACTGCTATTTGGTGGAAGGCTATGCCGATGTGCTGTCCGTACACCAGGCAGGTATCGAAAATGTGGTGGCTTCCTCCGGCACCTCGCTTACGGTAGAGCAGATACGGCTGATCGGGCGCTTTACCAAAAATATCACCATTTTGTATGATGGCGATGCGGCCGGTATTAAAGCTTCATTGCGCGGGCTGGATTTGATTTTAGAAGAAGGACTGAACGTAAAGGTAGTGCTGTTCCCCGATGGGCACGACCCCGATTCTTATGTGCGCCAGGTAGGCAGCAGCGCCTTTAAAACCTATATTGACCAGAACAGGAAAGATTTTATTCTGTACAAAACCGGCATCTTGCTCAAAGAGGCGGGTAGCGACCCTATAAGGCGGGCCGAGGTGATACGTGAGATTGTAGAGAGCATTGCCAAGGTACCCGATTCCATTAAGGCTTCGGTGTTTATACGCGAGTGCAGCCAGCAGCTGCAAATTGACGAACGCATTTTATTGAGCGAACTCAACAAAATGCGGTTGGCTAAAGCCAAAAAGAACTACCAGCAGCCCCAATTACTGCCAGAGGAAGCGCCGCCCGACCAACTGATTGCAGAACCGCCATTAAAGCCCTCTAACGATGGTTTACCGCAGGAGCGCGAAATTATCAGGCTGCTGCTATTATACGGTAACCGCATTATTGATTGGGATGGTATTGCCAATACCTACATCGGCCCGTTTATGATTGCTGAGTTGAGCGATGTGGAATTTGAGCATGAGGTATGCAGGCGTTTTGTAGATATTTACAAGGCGCAGGTAGAAAACGGCGAACTGCCGGAGGAGCAGTACTTTATACACAGTGAAGACCGGCCCATTGTTGACCTTGCGGTCGACCTGATTTCTACCAAATATACGTTGAGCGAGAACTGGTATGAAATGCACAAAATTATAGTGCATGATGAGCAGGGCAATATGAAAGGCACCATACTGGGTGCTATATTTCACTTAAAAAAGCAAAAGGTGGGAAAAATATTAGAGAATATACGCCTGGCCTTGCAGAAAGCAGAAACTGCCGATGATCAGGAAATACTGATGAGCCAGTATATCCACCTCAAAAAAGTAGAAAAGACCATAACCGATTACTTAGGCTCTGTAATTATTAAGTAATGGCGCAGCACCTTGAACTGGGCCGCAGGGGGGAGGAACTGGCTAAAGCGCATTTGATAGCATACGGGTATGAGGTTGTAGCCCAAAACTGGGTATGCGGCAAGGCAGAAGTCGACCTGATTGCAAAAAAAGATACCAGGCTCATATTTGTAGAAGTAAAAGCCCGCAGCGGCGCCCGCTATGGCCAGCCCGAAGACTTTGTAAATGCCCGCAAACAAAAGCTGCTGGCCGGCGCTGCCAACGAGTATATATATCTGAACAATTATAACGGCGAAATACGTTTTGATATCATCGCCATTTTGTTTAACGCGCAAAAAGACTTTACTTTAAACCATATTAAAGATGCGTTTTGGCCGTTAGCCTTCTAACCCCATTCATGAAAAAACAATTGATATATGTGCTGGCCGCCGTATTGCTGGCTGGCAGCTGCAAAAATAATCAGGACGATAGTGCGCAGCTTTCTATCAGCCCGGAGGCAGGTTCTACATACGCATCCGGTGCGCCGGTGCCGGTTAAGGTAAGCTATCCTGCCGGTTTAAAGGTAGATTCGGTAGTATACCTGCTCGATTCCAGCCGGGTGGCATCAGGTAAGGATTCTGCCGCCGTTACCATCAAAACCGATGGACTGCCTTTGGGGCCAAGGGTAATTACCGCACGCTTATTTTCAGGGGGTAAACCGCAGGAGGTAAGCACTAATATTACCCTGCTTGCTGCCAAAATCCCCGAAGAATACACATTTGAGGTGGTAAAAACGTTTCCGCATGATACCAGTTCGTTTACTGAAGGACTGGAGTATCATGATGGTTACCTCTATGAAAGCGATGGCGGTACGCCTGCTACGGGTGAAGGGATGTCCACCCTGCGCAAGGTAAATGTAGCTACGGGTAAGCCGGTGCAAAAGCTGGATGGCGACCCTAAGATATTTAACGAGGGTATTACGCTGATTGATGGCAAGCTGATACAACTTACTTACAAGGACAGAGTTGGATTTGTGTATGATGCCAAAACCTTAAAAAAGTTAGCCACCTTTCCCTACCAGGCTGGTGCAGAAGGCTGGGGTTTGTGCAATGATGGCAAGCAGTTGTATACCACCACTACCGGAACTAACCAGATTGTTATTTTAAATAAGGATAATTACCGTAAAGGAGGTGAAATTGATGTATACGACGATAAAGGGCCGGTGAACAACCTGAATGAGATCGAATTTATTGACGGCTTGTTTTACATTAACATTTGGCAAACCAACAACATTGTGGCTGTTGATCCCAAAACAGGCGCTGTTGTGCGGCGGATAGATTTAACTACATTATACCCGCAGGAGCAACGCGATGCCGATGGCTCCAACATAGATGTGCTCAACGGCATTGCCTGGGATGCACAGGGTAAGCGCCTGTTTGTAACCGGCAAAAAATGGCCGCACCTGTACCAGATTAAACTTGTAAAGAAGTAAGTGTTTCAGAAGCCGGAGATAATAGACAAGAAATAAGACTTGTATTAAACAGCTCGTTTCGACCGTAGAAAGAAATCCTTGATATTAGGTATAAGGCTGCCCTTAAATGTATTTGTCGAACAGCGTACAAACACCAGTTGTCATTGCGAGGTACGAAGCAATCCCGTAGCATGTTCGCTATGTTTGCGACGAGATTGCTTCGTACCTCGCAATGACACGGTTGGGTTAGCTTTATACCTAATGTCAAATATTTTCCCTATGGTCAAAATGACCGCTTTGTTATTCGTTGTTTAAATGATGGGGGTACGCTTGCCATCTGCCCGTTCCCAGCGGTCAAGTTTGCCGTTTAAGAAATATAGCCAGTAGCTTTCTTCAGCGCTGTTATTGTTATAGCCGGTATACTGCACCACTTCTATGGTGGCATGGCTGTAAGTATCGTTACGGGCTGCTACTACTTCGTAAGGCTTTTTATTTAACGCCAACTGTGCTTCATCCTTACTCATGCCAATTCTTAGGGCATTGGTATTTACTTCGCGGGATTTATCGGCAAGTGTAGCGCGGGATGAAACGAATAATAGAAAAAATGCAGCTATAAAAAGGTATTGAATTTAGATGATTTGTGCATAGTTGAAAGGTGTAAGTAAGATATATTTATGATGGTAGCAAAGTCAGATGATTTAAATCTTAGTATAAAAATAAACGCCGGAAAGAATTAATTTCCGGCGTTTATGAAAGGGGTTGCTAAAGCAAAGTTACCGCCATGCCTTGTACCTGTTGATCAACCCATTGGTAGAGCCGTCGTGAGAGTTTACCTCATCTTCAGTGCGCAGCTCGGGCAGTATCTTGCCGGCCAGTTGCTTGCCTAACTCCACACCCCACTGGTCAAAGCTATAGATGTTCCAGATAATGCCCTGTACAAATATTTTATGTTCGTACATGGCAATCAGCGAGCCTAACGAGCGCGGTGTGATTTTCTTCACCAGTATGGAATTGGTCGGGCGGTTGCCTTCAAATACTTTAAACGGCGCCAGTTTTTCAATCTCATCATCCGTTTTACCGGATGCTTTAAGTTCGGCGGCTACTTCGTCATAACTTTTGCCGTTCATCAGCGCCTCGGTTTGCGCAAAAAAGTTAGACAGCAGCAGGGTATGATGTTCTCCTATGGGATTGTGGGTTTGTGCAGGCGCAAGAAAATCGCAGGGGATAAGCTTGGTTCCCTGGTGAATAAGCTGGTAAAATGCGTGCTGCCCGTTGGTGCCCGGCTCGCCCCAGATGATAGGGCCGGTCTGGTAATCTACCCGGTGGCCGTTACGGTCTACCGATTTGCCGTTGCTTTCCATATCGCCCTGCTGAAAATAGGCAGCAAAGCGGTGCATGTACTGGTCATAAGGCAAAATGGCTTCGGTTTGCGCCCCAAAAAAGTTATTGTACCATATGCCAATTAAGGCCAGTATAACCGGGATGTTCTTTTCAAACGCCGTGGTTTTAAAGTGTTCATCCATCACATGGGCGCCGGTAAGCAGCTCCTCAAAGTTTTCAAAGCCAATGCTCAGGCAGATGGATAAACCAATGGCGCTCCATAACGAATAACGGCCGCCCACCCAATCCCAAAACACAAACATATTTTCGGTATCAATACCAAAATCTTTTACCCCCCTGGCATTGGTAGACAGGGCTGCAAAGTGTTTGGCAATGTCTTGCTCTCCGGCGCCGCTTTTGAGCAGCCACTCACGAGCGGTATGGGCGTTGGTCATCGTTTCCTGTGTGGTGAAGGTCTTTGAGGCAATCAAAAACAGGGTAGTATCAGGATTGATTCCCTTTAAGGTTTCTGCAATTTGTGTACCATCTACATTCGATACAAAATGCATATTCAAATGATTCTTATAGGCTTTCAGCGCTTCGGTAACCATCACCGGCCCCAAATCGGAGCCGCCGATGCCAATGTTTACTACATCGGTAATGGCCTTTCCGGTGTAGCCCTTCCATTCGCCGCTGATGATGGCTTTACTGAATTTCTGCATCTGCGCCAGCACCGCATTTACCTCCGGCATTATATCCTTACCTTCGGCATAAATTGGCTGGTTGCTGCGGTTGCGCAGGGCGGTATGCAGCACAGGGCGGCCTTCGGTAGCGTTGATAACTTCGCCGCTGAACATGGCGGTTATTGCCTCGTTTAAGCTACATTCTTTAGCCAGTTGTACTAATAAACCGATAGCCTTATCATCAATGCGGTTCTTCGAATAATCAAGTAAGATATCTTCAAAGCCGGCAGAAAATTTTTCAAAACGTTGTTTATCAGCAGCAAACAAGTCTTTCATCTGTACAGCAGTAAACTGTGTATAATAATCGGTAAGATGTTGATAGGCTTCGGTGGTAGTAAAATTAATATTTGGCAGCATAATTGAACAGTTTGGGCAAAAGTAAACCAATTATTGTATAAATTTTAAACTTCACAGGTGTTCACTCAACACATTTGAAGTAATGTATATTTAACACTTATCTGTTAATAGTATTTTCAATAGAACCAACATTTGGTTTCGAATGTAAAAAAAGGGTAACATTATATTTGTGCTTTACCTGCGGCTAACTAACAGTTTAATTAACATTAATAACTAATACTACCACTATGTTTGAAAAACTTTTCTTGCTTGTAAAAAGCAACGCTGGCAATGCAATTTTGCAAAACCCTGTAATTCCTGCCAAACATCGCGAAGCTGCAGTTAATGAAGCTTCCAGTTCCATCATAGAAGTGCTGAAAGCCCAGATGGAAAGCGGTAAAATAAATGAGCTCATCAAATTTTTTCAGCTTACCGGGGTAAAGAACACATCGCTGGTCACCAGTATCATTAACCGTTTTGCCAACAAGCTGAACAAGTATTATGATATTGACCCGGCATCCGCACACACGGCTGCAGAAGGCCTGATTCCCCCTGTTATGCAGCAATTGGTACAGCAATCACGCACAGATCAAAATCCGGAGCAGGCACTGAGCTCAATGTTATCTGCCCTGAATGGCAACCACGGCGATTTGAGCAGCCTGGTACACCAGCTGATTGTGGCTGCATAGCATTAGCGTAGTGGTAATTGATATATACAAAAGGGCCTGCTTAGCAAAGCAGGCCCTTTTCGTGTGTAAATAGTTCAGGCACATTCTGATGGCTTGCGCAACTGATTTCAACTCCTTTACCTTTATATAAAACCTTATCTTTGCCCTTATGACTAAAGAACAAGTACAGGATTTAAGGGATAGAGTAACTTCCCTGAGGAGGTATCTTTGACATTGATACCAAACTTGAAGAGCTTGCTGCACAGCAAGAGATAACCATTGGCCCCGATTTTTGGAATGCGCCTAAAGAAGCTGAAAAGGTGCTTGCCGCCATTAAGGTTAGAAAAGTGTGGACGGATGCCTTTACCAAAGTAGCGGCAGTGGTAGATGATACCCAGGTATTGTTTGAATTTTACCAGGCAGGCGATGCTACCGAGGCTGAGATGAAAGAACAGTATGAGAATGCAATTACCGCGGTTGAGGAACTGGAATTTAAAAATATGCTCTCGGCCGAGGAAGATCAGCTGAATGCCGTTTTGCAGATTACTGCCGGCGCCGGTGGTACCGAAAGCTGCGACTGGGCCAGTATGCTGATGCGCATGTATATTATGTGGGGCGAAAAGAATGGCTACAAGGTTACCGAGCAGGACTCGCAGGAGGGCGATGTAGCCGGTATAAAAACCGTTACGCTGCAACTGGAAGGCGATTTTGCCTATGGGTACCTGAAGGGGGAGAATGGCGTGCACCGGTTAGTGCGCGTATCGCCGTTTGATGCCAATGCCAAGCGCCATACTTCTTTTGCCTCAGTATACGTATACCCGCTGGTGGATGATACAATAGAGATTGAAGTGAACCCTGCCGATATTGAGTTCGAAACCTTTCGCTCGGGCGGTGCAGGCGGGCAGAATGTGAACAAGGTAGAAACAGCCGTGCGTTTATACCACAAATCTTCGGGCATCATCATCAAAAACCAGGAATCGCGCTCGCAATTGCAAAATAAGGAAAACGCCATCCGGCTGCTGAAATCGCAGTTGTATGAAATAGAAATGCGTAAACGCATGGAAACCAGCAATGCTATTGAAGGCAATAAAAAGAAGATTGAATGGGGATCGCAGATACGTAACTATGTACTGCACCCTTATAAATTGGTGAAAGACCTGCGTACCGACCATGAAACTTCAAATGCCCAGGCGGTACTGGATGGTGAACTGGACGAATTTTTAAAGGCCTATTTAATGGAGTTTGGCGGAAGTAAATAATTATTGATTTTAAAGCGTAATTAAGCAGCATAATGCCATTTTTAGGTTGATTATGCTGCTTTTTTGTTTCTATTTGATGATTATATGGTATATGCCAACAACCCCCGTTTTTCCTTTAGGAGGTAAAAGGGATTAATACCTCTAATAACTCATTCAGCTCTGATGCTTTTTCAGCAGACCCTGACTGCTCATAAGCGCTGATAAGGTTACGCAGGATACGCCGCACAATATCGGCGTTGCTGCAGGGCTGGTAAAAGTGCGCTTCCTGCTTTAGTTTTAATTGCTTTAAAAACATATCCACATCGCGCTTACCAAAAATGTGCCCCTTGTTAAATGCATTTATATAAAAGAGCACACCATTATCGCTAAAATCAGGATGGGCATTGCTTTCATCCACATAAGCTAAGATGAAGTGTTGCGGCAGGTTTACGCCATACACCGGCATATCTAACTTTTGGGCAATAACAGAATAGATGATAGCTAAAGAAATCTGATTGCCTTTTTTGCTTTCTAATACCTGGCTTAGATAGCTGTTCTGCGGGTCCTGATGGTGGGTAGTGTTGCCGCTGAAACCGTAAATGTTATAGAGCACATGGTTAATCAGCTTAATTTGCTCAGCCGGGCTGATTTCGTTGTTTAATTGCAGCCATATATCACGTTTAATGGCCTCAAGCTGATTGATCACTTTCTGCTCATCCAAATCGGGGTACTGGTATTTATTTATAGTCAGCACGCCCTGCAATAAATCAAAGGCGCCTCCCTGGTACCACAACTTCAGTTCGTTCTTCACAATACTGAACTGTATCTCGTGTACCAGGTTGGCAATGCGCTCTTGCTGCACCGAATCAAACGCTTCTTCAAAGGCCGACTCTAAGTAACTGATGGCAGTATGCCCATAGTTGAATAATTTTTCATGTACATGGTTGTATATTTCCGTATCCGGATCATCCAGCAGGTGGATGAGCGAATTGATCTCTGTAGGGTTAATCATTGCAAAATCAGTTTTATATATTATGGCAATAGCTATTTTTGCAGCCATGTTCAACATCCGGCTCTCCGCAAAGTACCTTTGGCACCGTATTACGGCCAACAACAGGCACGGTTTGCATTCGCCTTTTGTATACCGGCTGGTTGATAAGGTAATTTACGAATTTTGTGCCAAAGATGCTTACGCCGACCTCAAAAGCGCCTACATCAGATTTAGAAATGACGGTAATTTTACAGCCACGCCGTATAAGGTATGGCAGCTGTTATACCGGCTGGTAGCGGACGCGCACCCTGCAACTTATATGTTTTCGGGCACCGGCAATATGGCGGTTCAGCACCTGTTTCAACTGGCAGCGCCAGGCGCTGCGGCTCTCCATCCGGAGCATAACGGTGGGCGGCAGCCTGTTGCTGCCGATGTGATTTTTGTTGATGCCGCAATAACCGGAGCTATAGAAACCATAGTGGAGCAGTGTTTGCCCTTTGTACACCCTGGCAGTATGCTGATCATCTATCAGCTGTACCGGCAGCCACAGGGTGAAAACACTTTTCAGCAATTAAGAGCGCATCCGCTGGTTACCATAACTATTGATTTATTCTGGCTGCAACTGGTTTATTTCAGAACGGGGCAGGTTAAAGAACATTTTAAAGTGAGGTATTAGATAACGCGTTATAGTAATGTTTAAAAAATGTTTGTGCTTTTGTAAAGTGATGGCAAAGTGCTTGCCTGTCTGAAATCTTCAATCAGCTTTCTGAAAAAACTATTTACTTTCCGGTAAAGGCTTGCCTGCCTTAAAGGCTGCCTGTTCACTGTTCAGTTGCTCAAGTTGCCCGGTAGTAAGTGGTTGTGCAATCAATTGGTTGAGGTTGGGCTGCCCTGCATCAACCCAGGCCGAGTACCAGAAACTGCCTACCCATAAGATGGCCATCCTTAGCCGCCGCTCAACCATGTTATTCAATGCTTTCTGGTACGCCATGCTATAACCGTAGGTATACTGCAATATTTTACGGTTACCACGCTTTACCAGTTCCATTTTAGGGCCCGACCGGTAAGTGGCATTAAGCCGCCGTTCGAACCTCAATACAGAATCGGTGCATTTGTAGGAGCCGCGGCAAATTATAAAGGCCTGCCATAGCGGATTGTCTATATACCGGGCCTTGCCGGTGTAGTAACGGTACGTATGTCCGAATAATTCGGGCAGGCGGCTTTCCCAAAGTGCATGTATACCGTTTTGATGGGTAAGCTGCCCGTCGTAGTTACTGATGGTATGTAGCGGCACACAGGCATCGGCAACATAATGGCCCAGGTAGGCTGAGGTATGCAGTATGGCAGTAGTATCGTGCTGTTGAAATGCCTTAACCAGTTTGTAATAATTCTCCTGTATCACCCAGGGCAATGTTCCGTATTTGATCAGCGTATCGGTAGAATACTTCTGCGCTGCATCTTCCCATTTTTGCGGCACGGTATGGAAGGGGTCTTTGCCATAATGGTCGGCGTTAAAATAGTGGCGCGGAATTTCTGCCGAGTCCACATACCGCCGTTTATCTGGTGCTACAGCCTGCTCGGTAATGTAGCTGATGTTGGCTTTATAAAAACTGCTCATGGCTGGCGGCAAAATATAAACCGCTAAGTGGTTGATACGGTAATGCGCATAAAAGCCCCACGAGGTGCCGGTTATAATAACCAATATAGCCAGCAAGCAGGTATACACGCGTTTCATGCGCCGGTAAAGTTAAAACACTTATAGGCAGTGCAGTAAAAGATAAAATAAAACATTTTTAAAAACGCATTTGACATTCAATAAAAATCATCTTATATTTGCAGTCCGAAAATAATAAGAATATCCAGCTACAATGGCAAATCATAAATCATCAATTAAGAGAATCAGGGCTAACGCTGTGAAGCGCTTACGCAACAGATACCAGGCAAAAACCACCCGTAACGCTATTAAAAAGTTAAGGGGTACAACTTCTAAGGAAGAAGCTACACCGCTTTTAACCAAGGTGATCTCAATGCTTGACCGTTTAGCTAAAAAGAACGTAATCCACAAAAATAAAGCTTCAAACAACAAATCGAAGCTGACCAGGTTTGTAAACGGCTTACAATAATCTTTACCAGATATAGGAAAAGGGATTTTGCGCAAAGCAAAATCCCTTTTTTGTTTTATGCCGATTTTTAAATAGTTTCAGGGCATGGAAGCGTATGAAACCAAAATCAGTATCAAGGCCTGGGCCGAGGAAGACCGCCCGCGCGAGAAACTAAACGCACAGGGCCGCCGTGCATTAAGCGATGCGGAACTGATTGCCATTCTGATTGGTTCGGGCAGCCGCAACGAATCTGCCGTGGAACTGAGCAAGCGCATCCTGCACCATTATGATAATGACCTGAATAAACTGGGCATGGTATCAGTAGCAGAACTTTCCAAATTCAAGGGCATAGGCGAGGCTAAGGCCATTTCTATTATAGCGGCACTTGAACTGGGCCGCCGCAGGGACGAAACCGAAACCAAAGCCCCCGAAATAATACAGGGCAGCCGCAGCGCCTACCAGTGCCTGCGCCGCCACCTGATGGATTTAAACCACGAAGAATTTTGGATATTGCTATTGGGCCGCAACTGTAAAGTGCTGTCTAAAGAACTCATCAGTAAAGGCGGATTATCAGGAACGGTGGCCGACCCTAAAATTATATTTCACGTGGCTTTGCAACACCAGGCATCCTCCATTATACTGGCGCATAACCACCCCTCCGGTAACTTAAAGCCCAGCCAGCAGGACATCGATCTCACTAAAAAGATTTGCAACGCCGGCCGTATACTGGATATTGGTGTGCTTGACCACATCATTATTGCCGGGCAAGGTTATCTCAGCTTTGGCGATGAAGGGTTACTGTAAGAAATAAAGCTGATTACCAGTTATGATTTAATGAACTTCTTTTTGGGGTTTCTGCTGGTATAAAATACAGTGTATATAATTACTTCTGTTTCCTCAATGCTAAAAACAAGTACATATGGAAACGTGCGCAGGTTGATTTCCCGGAAGTTTCCCTTAACGATGGCATAAATTCCGGGTTGTTTTTCTAACTTATCGAATCAAATATTCGCTTCTTTCAATAGCGTTTCTCCCAAGCCCTCTTTCTGTTCTTCACACCATGCATAAGCCTTTTTAAGCATTGTAATTGCCCGGGGCTTTAAAAAACAACAGTAAACATTATAGGCCTTTTTGTCCTCTTATAATTTCCATTGCTTTCTGGCGGTTGTATGATTTGGATTTACCGGCCAAATGCAGCTCCTGTTCATGCTTCAGAATGGCAAACTCTTCATCTGTGAACTTAAATTGCTGATTGTCTTCAATGTCTTCCTTCAGCAATGTATATATAGCCTTTACTTTGTTCTCTTCTGCCGCTGTTAAATAAGTAATTAAGCGTTTACTTATGGTGGCTAATGTCATAGTTAAAGTTACTAATCATATTCGCGTATCAATATTCTGTCAATATCACCACTTTATCAGCTAACGTTTCAATACGTTCCCGTCCTTTTAAAAAGCCTAAGCCCACTACAAAGGTAAAGCCGGCAACAATACCGCCCATTTCATCAATCAGTTCGCTGGCAGCGGTTACGGTGCCGCCGGTGGCCAGCAGGTCATCATGTATCAGGATATGGCTGCCCGGTTCAAAGGCATCGGTATGTAGTTCAATGGTGGCCGAGCCGTACTCCAGTTCATATACCTTTTGCTTTACCGTATGCGGTAGTTTACCGGCCTTGCGCACCGGTACAAAGGGTACCCCTAATCTGCCCGCTAATGACAGGCCGAACAAAAAGCCCCGGCTTTCCACACCTGCTACCGCATCAATGCGCATGCCCTGCAACTGTTCTACAAAAGCATTCAGAATATTTTCGCAGAGCGCCGGATCTTTCAGTATCGGGGTAATATCTTTAAATACAATTCCGGGTTTGGGAAAATCGGGGATGTCGCGTATGGCAGCCTTAATAGCGGTATCAATCATTTGAGTGTAAGATAGGGCGCAAGTTTACGTAAAATCTGTTCATCCAATATGGCTATATTCTTCAATTCGGCAAGCGACTCATAGTTGCCGTGTTGCTTACGGTATTGTATAATGGCGTTAGCTTGTTTAAAGTTTAAATAGGGGTGGTTCTTTAATCCGTCCAGTTCAACCGTATTGATGTTGATTTTTTTTACCCGGCGGTTACGTAGCGTAAACTGTGCTTTTAGAGTATTGTACATGCCTTCATCAATGCCAAACACTTCCTTTAATTGCTCTTTATGATGAAAGCCGCCTAACCGCTCGCGGTAATGTAAAATGCGCATGGCATAAGCCGGGCCAATACCGTTTACCTGCGTTAACTTAGCCGAATCGGCTGTATTCAAATCCACAATGGCAGCGGGCGCATTTTTACGGTTACTTACACTGTCGGGCAAATCAATATAAGGCGCCAGCCGGGCATAATCATTTGCAGTAAGCGAATACATCTTCTTTACATCCTGCTTACTCCTGAACTTTCCGCCCTTGCTTTCATAATGCTGAATAGTGCTGATTTGATGTGCATTAAGCCCTAACTGCGCCCAGCGGGCACTGTTCAGGTGATTGGGGTTAAACCGGGAAGGTGATGACGGGGAAGCGCCGGGTATGCCGCCGTTTTCAGCCTTTACCTGGCTGAGGCGGGCAAGGGCTGCGCTCAGTTGCCTTGTATTTATTGCAGGTTGTGTATGCAGCCGGGTATACACTTCGGGCGCAATAAGTGCAGCTGCAATCAACCATAGCAATACCATCATGCCGTTCCACTCTTTCTTACTAAGCGACAGATAGTTTTTGATTTGAGTTTTGATTGAACCGGGCATTGGTGGCTTTAAATATAAAGAAATACTTAATTTTAGGCACTCTGATTGAAAAAGCTACCCATGAAAATAATTACCACCGATGAATTTGCCAAAGCTACCAGGCTGGATAAGCTGAAAATGCCCGGCCTGGCCGCTTTGCTGATGGAGGTAATGAAGATAAACGACATTAATAAAGTTTTTGAGCAGGCGCAAACCAGGCAGGGGGTGGATTTTATTGATGCGGTGTTGAAAATCATCGGGGTTGAAATTGAGTTTGATGAAGACGAACTGAAAAATCTGCCCTCTGCGGGCAGCTTCGTTGCCATTGCCAACCACCCTTATGGTGGGGTAGAAGGGCTGGTGTTACTGAAAATACTTTGTATGGTGCGGCCCGAGGCCAAACTGATGGCCAACTTCATCCTGAAAAAGATACCTAACCTGAGCGAGTACTTTGTGGCGGTAAACCCATTTGAAAATATAGAACACTCATCCAGTATCAGCGGTATAAAAACCACGCTTGAGCTGCTGGCCTCGGGTACACCAATAGGTATATTTCCGGCAGGGGAGGTTTCGGCTTTTCAATTAGATAAGCAGCAGGTTACCGATAAGATGTGGCACCCTGTGGTAGGTAAGCTCATTGCCAGGGCCAAAGTGCCGGTGGTGCCTGTATATTTTCATGGTAATAACGGTATATTGTTCAATCTGCTTGGCTTTATCCATCCTGCCTTGCGTACCGCAAAATTACCTTCGGAGTTTTTAAACAAGCACGGGCAAACCATTAAGCTGCGCATTGGCAAACCTATACAGGTAAAAAACATTCCCGATGCCGGCAACCCCGCCAGGCTGCTTAGTTTTTTGCGCGCCAAAACGTATGCGTTAGGCACCGGCCTGGAACATTACAAGCGTATTTTTAACCCAGGCCAGCTATTTAAAATCCGCCGTACGCCCAAAACCATTGCCGGCGAAACGCCGGTGAACGTTATTGCACAAGAAATTGCTGCGCTGGATGCATCCTACAAAATATGGACGGAGAAGGATTACGAAGTTTACATTGTACCGGCTTCGGCCATTCCGCAGGTGATCAACGAAATCGGGAGGCTGCGCGAGCTTACCTTCCGGGAAGTGGGCGAGGGTACCAACAAGGCAGTGGATCTGGATGAATATGATATTTATTATCATCACCTGTTTATCTGGGATGCCAGTGCACAGCTGATTGTGGGCGCGTATCGTATAGGTTTGGGCGATGAGATTTATTACAGCATGGGCAAGAGCGGTTTTTATACGGCCAATCTCTTCAAGATCAAATCGCAGTTTACCGAGGTGCTTAAAACCAGTTTAGAACTGGGCCGCTCATGGGTACGCAAGGAATACCAGCAAAAGCCTTTGCCCCTGTTTTTGCTATGGAAGGGAATATTAAAGTACCTGATCGATAATCCGCGTTACCGATACCTTATCGGGCCGGTAAGTATCAGTAATACATTTTCGGATTTTTCTAAATCGCTGATCGTGGATTACATTACCCGCCATCACTTCGACCATGAGATGGCGGAATATGTAAAGCCGCGAAAGAAGTTTAAAGTAGATTTTAGCAGTATTGATACCGATTTACTCATGTCCGGAGAAGATACGCTGAAAGGGCTGGACAGCATACTTTCAGAGATCGAGACCCGTAACATGAAGCTGCCGGTACTGTTACGGCAGTATATTGCCCTTAATGCTAAAATTATCTGCTTTAATATCGACCCTAAATTTGCCGATTGCTTAGACGGCTTTCTGGTGCTGGATTTAATGAAAGTACCTAAAGATATGCTGGAAAAGCTGGGCAAGAATCTGCAATCCTAACAGCAATACATATCTCACAAACCGGGTGTTTCCGGATATAGAGCTATAAGGGTTCATAAGGTGTTTCAGCTGATGTACCCCATCTTCGCATCATGATGAAACAGATTAGTATCCCCTGGTTCCCGTTCTGCGGACAGGAGTGCTGTACCTCCCTGACCAGTTCAGCAAAGGGTAAAAAAGTGTAAACCCAAAGTTTACACTTTTAAAAAAATATTCTGTCTAAAAATTTGATATTCAGCTTGTTGCAAAAAAGCAGGGTTTACACTTTTTACAACTTTTAGTTGTGCCGATTACCGGCTTTATTTACCTCCTGTTTTCATGTCCGCAGGATGGAAAAGATAGGTTTTCAGCTGAAAATTTCCCGAACAGTTACGGCGTTAGAACCAACTGCATGAATACCAGATCCAGCCATCGGCCAAACTTAAAACCTACTTCTTTAAAGTGGGCCACCTGCTCGAAACCGAAGCGGCGGTGGAGGTGCAGGCTGGCTGTGTTTTCGCTGTCAATACCGGCAATCAGTACATGAATACCGTTTTGCTGCGCCAGTTTAATAATGCGCTGCAACAGCAGTTTGCTGATGCCCATGCCGCGTGCATCCTGGTGTACATATACCGAGTGCTCGGCCGTATAGCGGTAGCAGGGCCAGGCGCGAAAGTTGCCGTAGGCCGCAAAGCCGGCAACCCTGCCTTCATGTTCAGCCACCAATAACGGGAAGCCGGCCTCGCTGCGCTCGTTAAACCAGGCGGTGCGCATAGCCAGGGTGTGCGGCTGCTCACTGTATACTGCAGTAGTATTCAATATCACATCATTATAAATGTCCAGCACCTGCGGAAGGTCTGCAATGGTCATAGGTCTGATGATGATCTTGGTGGTATGCATAGCGAAAATTTTGTAGCCGCGAAGGTAAATAAAAAACGCCCTGTACAGGTACAGGGCGTTCAGTTGATATAAGGTGTTGATTTTAGAAGCTATAACGTAAACCAAACTGCATTTGCCAGCGTGAGGCAAAGAAATCTTTAGAGTAGCTGGTTGTATTTGCCTGGTTGAAGCTGTACACCGGGTTGGTGGTAGCTGTACCTGCGGTAACCTGCGTTAAGCCTACGCTTGAGGTAGAGTTAAACGTGTTTGGCGAGAAGTACTGAATACCCCAGTTCTTGTTCAGCAGGTTGGTAAAGTTGATAATGTCATACGTAAAGGTAATGGTATGTGCCGCCTTGCCGTTTTTAAGGATGTTAAACTCCTGAGAGAAACGGAAGTCGCCCTGATAGTTCCAGGGGGTACGGGCACCGTTACGCTCGGTAAAGTTACCGCGGCGGCTGCTCAGGTATTTGTTGCCATCAATATAAGCATCAAAGGCTGCTGCCTGGGCAATACCAGCTGGTGTTGCAGCAAATAAGCTTTGCGTTTCGCCGGTTTTAGGAATATAAGCCAAACTTACAGTTTGGGCGGTACCATCAATTGTGGTATTTACAAAGCCTAATGAATATGGCGTGCCTGATTGTGCATTAAAGAACACAGCAAAGTTTGAGATCCATTTGTTAGCCTTGTTCCAGTTTAAACGGTAGTTAATAGTAGATACAATACGGCTGCGGATATCGAAGTTAGAGTAAGCCAGGTCCGGGTTGTTCGGGTTCAGGGCCTGGTTCAACTGCCAGTTAGATTCCATGGAGTTACGGATACCGTTGGTAATGTCCTTTGAGCGGCCATAAGTGTAAGCTACACTTGCATCCAGCCCGAACGGAAAGCTTTTTGCTACCTGAGCGGTAATGCTGTAACGGTAACCTTTATCGGTATTGGTTAACAGGTAAGCATTGGTATACAGCGGGTTGATGGCTTGCGTAGTTGCTGCCGGGTTAGCGGTAGTAGGGGCGGCCACGGGGCGGTAGATGGGCTGTTGCTTGTTTACATCATATGGATAATAAATAGCATTATCCACCAGATTAATGTGCTTAAACTGCAAATCGTGGATTACTTTGGTATAGATACCTTCCACGGTAAAGCGCCACTGGTCGTCGGTTTTATAATCAACGGCTAAGCTGCTTCTCCAGGCCTGCGGCATTTTAAAGTTGTTGTCAATTAAATCCACCTGGGTAGCACCTGCGGCGTTGTTTACGTTTACGCCCTGTTTTTGGGCAAAGCCGGCTTCGCCGGTACCGGTTAAGGCATCGCGGATGGGATCGCTACCGGCAGCAGGGGTAGCAGGTGTAGTGCCGGTGTAGGTATAGCGTCTGTCGAAAGCGCCATAGGTAGCACCGTTGTTATAGTAGGCATAACCTAACCAGGCAAACGGAATACGGCCGGTAAAGATACCTGTACCACCGCGAACGATTAAGCTTTGGTTGCCGTTTACGTCGTAGTTAAAGCCTAAACGTGGCGAGAACTGTATCTGGCCTAAAAAGTCGTTTCTGATTTCGTCTGGCTTAGTATAGGTATAAGTAGTGCCATAGCGTGGGTCAACAGGAGCGCCTGTGGTTTTTACGCTCAATGGCTGTTTGTTCGGCATGTCTGCCAGGTCTAAACGCAGTCCCGGTGTAATCTTCAGGTTGTCGCCTACCTGAATTTCGTCCTGGCCATATAAGCTAAATAAGTTTACCTTAAACTGCGCCGGCGGGTTGGCAATAATGTTATCGCGGGTGTTATCAGCATAGTTGTAATTTGTACGAACGCGGCTTGGCTGATTGGCTAAAAATGCGGCTACACTCGGATAAGCTACACGGCCGTTCCAGCTGTTTACAAAGCCGTAATTGATGTTATAAAACTCATTGTGCGTACCGAAAGTGAAGGTATGGTTGTTTTTAACCAACGTAAAGTTGTCGGTAAACTCAAATGTTTTCTGCTTCATATCAAAGATGCTGGCCTCACGGTCGGTACCTAAAAAGATGGTGCCACCGTTTGATGCAATCTCGATTTGAGGAATAGCCGGATTTGAAATAGGGCTGCGGAAGTCATGAATATCAGAATAACCTAAAATTAAGCTGTTGGATGCACTGTTGTTAAAGCGGCTCTTCAATTCGGCAACAGTAGAGTTTTGGTTATTGGTCTGTTTGTAATCGATACTGCCAAAACGGAAGTTCTGCTGGTCACGCTCCAGGTTAGTAGCCTGTGAGGTGATGGTATTGTTACGGATAGATAACTGGTGCTTATCGCTGATGTTCCAGTCTAAACGGTTAAAGAACTTGTTTGAGCGTGAATAGATATTGTAATTATCATAGCTGCCTGCATTCAGTCCGTAATTGTTTTGCATGTAATTACTGATTTGTACGGCTTGATCGCGGCTGATGATCGGCATATCGGCAGAGCCTGCGGCCAAAATTACAGGATCCTGACGGCGGGTGATTTCCTCATTGGTAAAAAAGAACAATTTGTTTTTAACAATAGGAAAGCCTAAACGGAAACCGGTTTGATATTCATGGAACGAAGAAGGCAGTTTAGAGTTATCGCCAGCCTTATTACGGCCGGTAATGCTGGCGTTGCGGCCAAAGGCATAAACCGAGCCGCTTACTGTATTGCTGCCGCTGCGTGTTACGGCATTGATACTGCCTCCTAAAAAGTTACCAATCTTCACATCATAAGGGGCCAGGTAAACCTGGATGTCCTGAACAGCATCAATTGATACCGGGTTGGTGCGGGTACTGCTGCCCGGCTGGCCCGAAGTACCGCCCTGGCCTCCTGATGAGGGGCTGAAACCAATAGCGTCATTGTTAATAGCGCCATCAAGCGTTACGTTATTATAACGAAAGTTGGTGCCAAGAAAAGAGTTGTTGCTGCTTTGCGGCGTAGTACGGGTAAAATCCTGCAAACTGCGGCTGATAGAAGGTAATCTTCTTAATTGCGCCTGATTGATGCGGGTAGTGGAACCGGTACGGGTAGGGCCGGCGCTGGCGGTTACTTTTACTTCTTTTAATGAAGTTGCTTCGTCTGTTAGTATAAAATTATAGGTAACACTGCCCAAGCCAAGGGTAATATCGTTATTGTCGTTTCTTTTAAAGCCTACATACGTAGCGCTAATGGTGTAAGGGCCACCGGCAGAAACGTTGGCAACGGTATAACGGCCCTCGGCGTTGGTTTGTGTGCCGTAACGGGTGTTGGTACCGGTGTTTAAAATGGTAATGGTTACACCGGGCAAGGTAGCGCCCTTGCTGTCAATAACCCGGCCGGTTACAGTGGCCGTGGTAATTTGTGCACTGGCCGAATAGCCAATAAGTGTAAGCGTTAAAATAGAAAGCAAAAAGTATAGCTTCTTCATCTGTGATCTGTTTGGTCACAAAGGTTGGGCTATTATGTTAAGTATATGTTAAGCCTGTATTATCATTAGATTGAATACTTAACATTAACTATAAGGTAAACTATTGCTGCTGAGGCTTTTTGTTCAATAAAGTATATACCTCCCATATAGGCGCAGCCAATAGTAATTTCCCTTTATCTGTTACTGTTTCCCCGTTACCTGTAAACGCAAGCGCAATGGCCGAAACCAAAAAAAGCGATCCGCAGATTGCCCATAACGGCGGTCCGCTTAGTACCTGCCAGGCAGATAGTTGTACGACCCCATAAGCGCATACCAACAGGAAGAATAGAATCAGATACGATACGGTGGGCGCCAGCCGCAGATAAAAATAGATCATAAAGGCCAGCAGGAAGGAGGCCCAGTTAAAAAAGCCGTTATACGTGCCTAAAAAGCCTAAATGCGGAAAGGGTATTGCCCATAGTAAACCAAACAGGCCGAATAAAAACAAGGGAATAGCAACCAGGTGCAGTGTGCGTGCCGGTTGCTGCTGAGCAGTTTGATTATACAGCAGGTAGTAATCATCAGCGCTGAATGCAGTGTTTGCAGGGAATTTATTTAACTTTTGCGGTTGTATGCCTTTGTTGGGGTTTGCCATATGTAAATGAAACAAAGCAAGTTTATTGCTAATAATATATCCCTCATGCGTCATTGCGAGGAACGAAGCAATCCTCAGTATACAGCGTGACTCTGCACGGCCGAGGATTGCTTCGTACCTCGCAATGACGTGGGATGGTATGCAAAGTAATCACTAAAAATATTTAATCACTTATCAGAATGCTTTTCATCAAATGAAAAAGCCCCCTTGCTTAACGCAAGAGGGCTTTAATATAGTTTCGGGTTACTTTGCAAATGCTACCGAACGGGTTTCGCGGATTACCGTTACCTTGATCTGGCCCGGGTAGGTCATTTCGGTTTGTATACGGTTGGAAATGTCAGCCGCCAGTATTTCAGACTGCGCATCGCTTATTTTCTCACTCTCTACTACCACGCGCAGCTCGCGGCCGGCTTGTATAGCGAAGGTTTTTTCAACACCCGGATAAGACAAGGCCAGCTCTTCCAGCTCCTTTAAACGCCTGATGTAGCTTTCTACCACCTCGCGGCGCGCACCGGGGCGTGCGCCCGAAATGGCATCGCAAGCCTGAATGATAGGCGAGATCATTGAGGTCATCTCAATCTCGTCGTGGTGAGCGCCAATGGCATTACATACTTCGGGGTTTTCCTTATATTTTTCGGCTAACTGCATACCCAGAATGGCGTGCGGCAGTTCGGGGTTATCATCAGGTACCTTGCCAATATCATGTAACAGGCCGGCACGTTTAGCCAGTTTTACGTTCAGGCCCAATTCTGCCGCCATGGTAGCGCAAAAGTTGGCCACCTCGCGCGAGTGCTGTAGCAGGTTCTGGCCGTAGGATGAGCGGTAACGCATGCGGCCCACCATACGGATCAGCTCCGGGTGCAGGCCATGTATGCCCAGATCTATTACCGTGCGCTCGCCAATCTCCACAATCTCTTCATCAATTTGCTTGCGGGTTTTGGCTACCACCTCTTCAATACGGGCAGGGTGTATACGGCCGTCAGTTACCAGGCGGTGCATGGCCAGGCGGGCAATCTCGCGCCGTACCGGGTCAAAGCCCGAAAGTATGATGGCTTCCGGCGTGTCATCTACAATAATTTCAATACCGGTGGCCGCTTCCAGCGCACGGATGTTCCGGCCTTCGCGCCCGATAATGCGGCCCTTTATTTCGTCGTTCTCGATGTTAAAGATAGATACCGTATTTTCAATGGCGCTCTCGGTCGCGGTACGCTGTATGGTTTGGATTACTACCTTTTTAGCTTCTTTGGTGGCCGTTAGCTTGGCTTCGTCCACAATGTCTTTAATCTGCATCATGGCCTTGCTGCGGGCTTCCTCGCGCAGGTTATCCACCAGCTGGTTTTTGGCTTCCTCGGCGCTCAGCCCGGCAATAGCTTCCAGTTGCTGAATGTGCTGCTGTTTCAGTTGCTCTACTTCTTCCTGCTTTTTTTCCGCTTCTTCCTGTTTTTTTACAGCAGCCTCGGTTTGGCGCTCCAGGTTTTTGCGCGTATTGTCCAGCTCCTGATCTTTACGGTTGGCGCTCTCCAGCTTCGAATTTAATGATTGCTCTTTCTGCTTCAAACTGTTCTCGCGCTGGTTAATGCCATTGTTACGGGAGTTTACTTCCTGTTCATGTTCAGTTTTAAGCTGCAAAAAACGTTCTTTGGCTTCCAGCGCTTTGTTCTTCTTTAAAATTTCAGCGTTGTTCTCCGCGTCCTTCAGTATCTTTTTTACCTTGGTTTGCGCAGCTGCTTCCTGCTCTTTAAAGAGCTTGCGCAGTAAATAGCGGCCAATCACGATGCCGATGATGGCGCCGATGAGCAGGCCGATGATGATGTACAATAGTGTGTTCATAAATTGGTTATATATAAAAAAACCGCTAACTAAATCTCAAGTGTCTGTATTGAAAACTGCTTTACAGGGCAGCTATAAGGCATGGTGTTTACTAAACCCCGTAAACACAACTATACCCTGCACTACCCTCAAGCATCAGCTTTTAATTAGTGAAACTTAAAATCCGGCCGCGGCAAAATCTTAATTGCTCGTTAATATAAAGAACGATCCGTTACTTTGAAAAAAATTCGGTCAGCAAATCATCCAGCTGATACACTTTCTCCGCTATCTCCGTGTCTTCTGTAGTTACCTTGCGCTCGTTTTTAAGCGAGGTAGTAGCATAATGCAGTACACACATGGATAGCAGGTCCTGCTTGTCTTTAACTGCGTAATTTTCCTGGTATTCCTTTACCCGGTCATTAATCAGTTTAGCTGCCCTGCGTATAATTTCTTCCTCTTCCGTGCTTACTTTTAAAGGGTAAACGCGGTCGGCTATGTTTATTTTTATGGAGATTTCTCCCATCTGAGCTTGTTCACTTATTTGCATTACTTTTTAAGCAATACAATACACTTATCAATTTCCCGCACAAATTCGTTAATTTTTTGCTTGATGTCAAGGCTTTTTTCATTTGTGCCCGAAATTGATTTGGCCAGTTTCAATACACGAAGCTTTTCCTCCAGCTCCGTTGTCTTCTTTTTACTGGTTTCCAGCGCCACCGTTAACGACTGGTTTTCCAGTTTCAGCAAGTCGTTTTCCTCCTGCAGCACATAATACATGGCAATTAACCTCTCGGTTTTATCGGCTACTTTGGCTAACTGTTCAGCTACGGATGGCATTTTATAAAAGTCAAAATTTAAAATTCAAAAGTAAAAAAGCTTTAGTCAGGAATATTTTAATTGATTACTTTCTTATCTCCGCCCCGGCCTCTTTACCCAGGTTATAAATCAGTTTCTGCATTACGCCGTCGATGGTTTTATCCGTCAGCGTCTTTTCTTCATCCTGCAAAATAAAACTGAGGGCGTATGATTTTTTGCCGGCAGGCAGTTTATCACCCTGGTATACATCAAATACATTGATCTCTTTTAATAACTTGCGCTCAGTTTTGCGGGCAATCTGCTTTAACTGCTCAAAGGTGACCGGCGTATCCACCAGCATCGATAAATCGCGGCGAACGGCCGGGAACTTAGATACCTCTTTGTAAGTGATCACGTTCCTGCTTACCAGTTGCAGCAATAAATCAAAGTTAAAGCTGGCATAAAATACTTCCTGGCTTACATCCGCCAGTTTAAGGGCAGCAGGCGCTACGGCGCCAAATTCTACCAGGGCTTTGCCGCCGCGATGCTGGTATTGCAGGCCATAGCTCAGCTCGTGATTTAATACCTCATCCACACTGTATTCTGTTATATTAAGGCGGCTCAATAAGCCATCTACAATAGCTTTAAGCTGGTAGAAAGTTACCGGTGAAGCTTTTTGATTCCATTGTTCCGGCTGGCCAGCGCCGGTAATGAATACTGATATCCGGTTTTGCTCCTGGTACTCGTTGTTGCTGTAGCTGTATATTTTGCCAAACTCATACAGCTTTAAGTCGGCGCTGCGGCGGTTTTGGTTGTAGGCAATGGCTTCCAGCCCCGAATACAGCAGGGTTTGGCGCATTATATCCAGATCGCTGCTCAGCGGGTTCAGAATTTTAACTGCCTGATCTAAACTTGCGGCATAATTTGAACTGGTGAGGGAGTTGCACAACAACTCATTAAAACCGTTGGCCGAAAGCATATCGGCAATGGCATTGTATATGGTATCCTTCTCGGGCCGTTTGGCGGTATTCAGCGAAGCGCGTATCTGGGTAGGGATGGCAATGTTGTTGTACCCGTAAATGCGCAGCACTTCTTCAATCACATCCACTTCGCGTGTTACATCTACCCGGTAAGGCGGCACCCGCAGGCTCAAGCCTTCGGCGGTTTCGTTCACTATCTCAATGTCCAGCGCCTCAATAATGGCTTTAATTTCCTCATGCTGAATATCAGCCCCAATCAGCCGCAGGGTATTGCGGTAAGTGAGATCAACGGCAAACGGCTCAGCCGGGTTAGGATAGAGGTCTGAAACTTGTGAACTGATGGTACCACCGGCAACCTCCTGAATGAGCAAGGCTGCACGTTTAAGCGCATATACCGTAATGTCAGGGTCGGTGCCCCGTTCAAAACGGAAAGAAGCATCGGTTTTTACCCCGTGCCGCTTGGAAGTTTTACGGATGGATACCGGGTTGAAACAGGCGCTTTCTAAAAATACGTTAATTGTGCTTTCTGTAACGCCAGAATCGGCCCCGCCGAACACACCGGCAATGCACATAGGCGCATTGGCATTGCAAATCATCAGATCATCAGCATCCAGCGTGCGCTCAGCATTATCTAAGGTGGTGAATTTTGTACCGGGTAAGCCGGTTTTCACCACTACCTTTTCGCCGGTAATAGCTGCGGCATCAAAGGCGTGCAGGGGCTGGCCCAGTTCGTGCAGTACGTAATTGGTTACGTCTACTATATTATTAATAGCACGTACCCCAATAACCGCCAGCTTCTCTTTAAGCCACTTGGGCGATTCGGTTACCTTTACGCCCGAAATGGTAACGCTGCTATAGCGCCGGCAGGCCTGTTGGTTTTCTACTTCAACCGGTATTACCAAATCTTCGCTGTCAACCTTAAATGCCGAAACATCAGGCCGGTTAAGCTTGCTTTTTAAAAAGGCGGCAATATCACGTGCGGTACCCAGGTGCGAGGTGGCATCCGCCCGGTTAGGGGTAAGGCCGATCTCGAACAGGTAATCATCATTCAGCTGAAAATAATCTTTAACCAGCGTGCCCACCTGGGCATCAGCATCCAGTTCCATAATGCCGGCATGAGATTCGCCCAGGCCGATCTCATCTTCGGAGCAGATCATTCCTTCCGATACCTCGCCGCGGATTTTAGATTTGTTGATTGTAAACGGCTCGCCTTGCGTAGGGTATACGGTAGTGCCTGCGGTAGCTACCACTACCTTTTGCCCGGCGGCCACATTGGGCGCACCGCATACAATCTGCAGTTCTTCGGGGCCGCCAACATCTACTTTGGTTACCCGCAAACGGTCGGCATTAGGGTGCTGTCCGGCCTGCTTTACGTAGCCAATAACCAGCCCTTCCAGCCCGCCGGGTATAGCCTGCACTTTGTCAAGTGATTCTACTTCCAGGCCGATGCCGGTCAGTATCTGCGATAATTGTTCAGGCGTTTTATCGGTGGTAATAAATTCTTTAAGCCAGTTATACGAAATTTTCATTTATGCGGATGATAACCCGGCAAAGATAACTTTTTTGAAGGGAGTGCGAAAGCCGGACAGCCCGAATTAGCAGCAGCAGGGGATGCCGCCACAAGTGTCAGGGAAATCAGTAATTAAAAATACCGCCGGCCTGTAATGCTTAAGTAATTCCGGCACCCCATCGTCAGCAGTGCTGCAACAGCAGAAGTACAGGTTAAACCCAAACGTGTACTTAGCCGGTGAGCTGCTGTAACAAGGTTGATACTGACCTGATTTTCGATTCCCGGGCATTTGATAATTACAGCAACGTATCACCCAGGCGTAACCCGTTTTCAGCTCCACGCCTCCGGGCAGGCATAAAAAACCAGAGTGAATAACGCCGGTAAGATGTACAACTAATGGTTGTAAATAGTGTAAACTTTGGTTTTTTTTAAAATGATGAATATCAGAAGTTTAAGTGCGATGTTTTAGAAAAAGTGTAAACTTTAGGTTTACACTTTTTTTGAACTGATGAGAGGGTATAGCACCCCTATCCGGAAGGCAGGAATCAGGTGATATTAAACCTGTTTCATTGTAATGCGAAGCGGAGCACATCAGCTGAAAAACCTTCTGAACAATGATGGCGAAGCTGCCAGCCCCTGTATGGTACACACCGGGGCATATACAATGGCTGTAATTTTGTGCAGGGTTTGCGCAAGCGCACAACAATTATCATTACCGGCTTTAAAAAGCAGTATTTTATTATTATGCTTGCATAGCAGATGAAACAGCAGGAAACGATAGATTACTTTTTGAAAATAGTATGGCAAACCATGGCCAACCGGTATAACCAGTTGGTGGTAGAGCACGGTATTACCCAATCTATCGGTTATCTGCTCATTAACATTGATGAAAAGGAGGGAACAACCGTATCCAGGGCGGCTGCGTTGCTGGGGTTGAAATCTACCAGTTTGTCGCGCATGTTAAGTCAGTTAGAGCAAATGGGGCTTATTTACCGCGAATCTAACCAGGGGGATAAACGCTCGGTAAAGATATACCTTACAGAAACGGGCCGCGAGAAGCGGCGAATGGCACGAAGGGTAGTAAAGGCGTTTAACAATTACCTGAACGATCACATCAGTGAAAAGGATAAAAACTACCTCACCGCTATGCTTAAAAAGCTGAACCAGCTTACTTTGGATTATGTACCCGAAGAGCAGGACTGAAATTTTAAAAGCCGTTATCATTAAACCCTCATAACGGCGTTATAGCAGCAGTGCTGTGTACATTTATGTGTTAAAAAATGTTAAGCTGCTGGTTTTGATAGATAAAACAATAAATTTGCCGTTTCAAAAAAAGTTGATGCTCAGGCTGCTGTTGATAATCGGGTTAAGTGCAATGCTGTTTGCCGGCTGTAAAAAAGACGGCAACGTTGCCAACCAGGTAAAGCAGCAGGCTGCCATTGATGACCAGATTTTGCAGAATTACATTACAACGAACAAGCTTCAGGGTACTTTTGGAAAGGCAGTAGGCGACAGTACCGGATTATGGTATACCACAATTCCTCAAGGTACCAATTCGGCCCTGTACTCCACCTCAACGCTGGTAACGGTAGGCTATACCGGCAAAGTGCTGAATGCTGATACCACATTTATTAAAACCGATAATTTTCACCCCTCGTTCAGGCTGTCGGAAATGATCAAGGGCTGGAGTTTAAGTCTGCTTAAATCCAGGTGCGATAAGGGTAAAACCATCCGCATACTGATGGCGTCGCGCTATGCTTACGGGCCTTATGAACAACCTTCGCTGCATTTGCCGGCCAACTCCATACTTGATTTTCAGATTACCGTTTACGACGTTGTTAACTAAGCATAATGAAAAATAATATATACGTACTGTTTTTACTGATTACTGCCGGGCTGGCCTCGTGCCGTAAAGATAAAACGCAGCAAACCATTAAGGAATATGATGATGAGCAGATCAGAAACTATATTTCGGCAAATGGCTTAACCAACATGAAGCGCGATGTAACCGGCGGCGATACATCGGGCATTTATTACGAAATACTTGGCCAGGGCACCGGCCCGGCGGTTGACGCCACTACCTTAATTAATACCACCTATACCATAAAAACCTTGGACGGTTCATTCTCGCAGGTAGATAGTATTGTAAACCATAACTATTCTTATGCAGGCCAATATTTTATTTTTGGTGCACTTGCGCCTGAAGGTGTAAGACTGGCCATGACCAACCTGGTAAAAAGGCAGGGTACACGCTTGCATATATTAGTGCCTTCGCGGCTGGCCTTTGGCCGTAGCGGCGGCCTGATTGCCGGCAGCATCAGAATTGGCGGTAACAAGCCCCTGGATATGTATATCAATGTAGTTAATAATGTAGCTGTTGACCAGCAGGGCACCCGTTATGCTAACAACATAAATACGTATGATGCTATCAGTATTCAAAAATACATCGCTGCCAATAACCTTACCGGCTTTACACCGGTTACGGTTACTTCCTCAGCAGCCAACAAAGGGGTAACCTTTTATTACAAAGTGCGCACCCCCGGCACCGGTACCGTGGCCATCAATGAAAGCTCGGTGGTTACCTTTGAGTATCGTGGTACGCTGCTGAACGGCACTGTAGTATTTCCGGCAAACTATTCAGCTACAGGAACACAATCTGCAAGCGCAACCTATTACATGAGTAATCCGGGTAATCCTAATGATCAAACTGTGGGATTACGCGAAGCCCTGCTGTTAGCTAAAGTTACAGGTACTGAGTTTACCATTATTGTACCTTCCAGGCTGGCTTATGGTTTAACCGGTTACAGCACCTATCCGTCACATAGCTGTTTAATGTTTGATGCTACGGTAAATACGGTTGTTAACTAAAAACAAGAAATAATATCAGCATACATAAACCAAACAGGCCGCAGTAATAGTATTGCGGCCTGTTTGGTTTATGTACTTATTTTGCCACTGCGGCCCGGTATTCCTTCAATGCGCGTTCCTTGCCTTCGCGGTTATCAACCATCGGAGCGGGGTATTTATCTGCATCATCATACTCGGGCACCCATTGCTTTATATATTCCTTCTTCGGGTCGAATTTTTTGAGCTGTGCTTCCGGGTTAAATATCCTGAAGTAGGGCATCACATCAGTACCCGAGCCGGCTACCCACTGCCAGCTGCCTATATTGGTAGAGGCTTCGTAATCCAGCAGTCTTCGGGCAAAATAATGTTCGCCCCAGCGCCAGTCTACTAACAGGTGTTTTACTAAAAAGCTGGCGGTTACCATGCGTACCCGGTTGTGCATAAAGCCGGTGGCGTTCAGTTCCCGCATACCGGCATCTACCAGCGGGTAGCCGGTTTCGCCCCTGCACCAGGCTTCATATTCCTTTTCGTTATTACGCCAATTGATATGATCATATTTAGGCCGGTAAGCTTTGGTTTGCGTTTCTGGAAAATGATCGAGCGCCATCATATAAAATTCGCGCCACACCAGTTCGCCCAGCCAGGTTTGCTCTTTTTCAAAGGCCCTGCGGGCACAATCCCTGATGCTGACGGTGCCAAAACGCAAATGCAGGCCAATATGCGAGGTGCCCTTCTTGGCCGGGTAATCACGGTTTTTGGCGTAGTCTTCTATAATATCCTCATATTCATCCTTTGGAAACTCCAGTTCACTTTTTACAAACCCCATTTCTTTTAAGGTGATTACATGCAGCGGACGGGTTTGTGCCAGGTTATTAAAGTACTTCCCGGTAGGGTAGGCTTTAAGGTGAAAGGGCTTTAAGGTTTTAAACCAGCGTTTTTTATAAGGTGTAAATACGGTGTAGGGCTTACCATCATCTTTAACCACTTCGCTGCGGTCAAAAATCATCTGGTCTTTATAATCATTAAAGGGGATACCTTTTTCTGAGAGCTTTGCCGCAATGGCTGTATCGCGGTTTTTGGCGTAAGGTTCATAATCGCGGTTGGTATATACGGCCGCTACAGGGTACTCCTTCAATAGTTCATCCCACACCTGGGCCGGCTTGCCATATTTAATAATGATACTGCTGCCCTGCTGCTGCAGTTCATCGCGCATCTTTTCAACGCTGTTGTAAATAAAAGTTAAGCGGGCATCGTCCTTATCTTCCAGCTCATCCAGTATTTCGCGGTCAAAAATAAAAAGGGGCAGTACCGGGTGTTCGCCTTTTAAGGCATGGTAAAGTGCGGCATTATCGTGCAGCCGTAAATCGCGCCGGAACCAGCAAATACTTACCGGTGTTTTTTTATCCATATAATTGTTGTAATGCTTCCTCAACCTTAGGGTATTTAAAGGTATGGTTTAAGCTATGCAATGCCTGGGGCACGGCACGGGTGCTGCCCAATACCACCGCACTCATCTCACCAAAAATAAGTTTTAATATAAAAGCCGGTACTGCGGGCAGCCATAACGGCTTCTTTAACTGCCTGGCCACCCTGTTGGTAAGTGTCCAGTTAGTTACCGGCTCAGGCGCCGACATATTAAATACCCCCTGTATATTCATATCATTTACCGCCATTATATATAAGTCTGTCACATCCTGCAAATGAATCCAGGGAATCCACTGGCGGCCGTTACCTAAAGGAGCGCCTAAACCTAATTTAATAGGCCTGGCCAATTCAGGCAGGGCTCCGCCTTCTGTGCTCAATACAACGCCTGTACGATATTTTACCACCCGCAAGCCTAAGGCTTTTCCCTCGTCAACGGCGGCTTCCCACTTTACGCAGCAGGCGCCTAAAAAATCATGCGCCGGTGCGCTCTGCTCCGTAAGTATCTTATCGCCCCGGTTGCTGTAATAGCCGGTAGCTGATGCGGAGATCACCGACTTTACCTGGTGCGATTTGCGTTGTAACAGATCATAAATCAGCCGGATCGAATCCACCCGGCTGCTGATGATTTCATTTTTGCGCTGATCCGTCCAGCGACGGTCTGCAATCCCTGCCCCTGCTAAATGTATAATGGTGGTTACACCATCAACGCACCGCTCATCAATTTCTTTGGTATTGATGTTCCATAGAAACGTTGTGATGTGAGGATCACCACCGGGTTTCCGGCTTAAATGGCTTACCTGGTGCCCCTGATTTAACAGGGCCTCACTTAGGTGCTTGCCAATAAGCCCGCTACCGCCTGTAATCAGTATATGTTGCTTTTGCATTACAGAAATGGAAACCCGGAGACCGGAGGTTAGTTTGCTGCCGGCTGTTGTATTTTATTGCCCGACTGTTGCAGCGCGTCGCGGTAAAAAAGGCAGCTGCGGCCAATAATGCGGGTAATGCTGTCATCATAGGCAATGCTGTCGCTTTCCAGGTTTTCAATCAAACTCTGCGCAGCCGGAAAACTGATGGGCGTAAGGTAATTAAGCCAGTAGGTAGACAGCTGCTTTGATACCATGGGTACGGTTACAATGCGCACCCGCTTATGCTTACATACCTCGGCATAAGCTATAATCATCTCCTTTACGGTAAGTACCTCGGGGCCGCCTATGGTATACACTGTGTTGTAAGTTGATTTATTAAGCAGGCAGGCTTCCATGTAACCAATTACATCATCAACGGCTATGGGCTGTATCTTAGCATTTGCCCAGTTTTTGGCAATCACAATGGGGTTGTGTTCGGTAAGGCCGTTCAGCATTTCAGAAACAATGCTGTGGGGGCCAATCACCAGCGAGGAGCGCAAAACCGTTAACGAAGGGCTGCCCCTGTACAAAATGTCTTCTACATGCCGGCGCGAGCGGCTGGCATCTGTTTCTTCTGAATCAATATCACTTACCGAAATAATGTGCTGGCAGCGCGTTTCATTAATGTACTTAACAAAGTTTTCGGCGGTTAAGGCCTCAAGCCCTGCAAAGGCCGAAGTTTGTGTAAGCGAATTGCTTAGGTAGTAGGCCGCATCAATATCAACAGGTAGAGGAGGCATATTGCGTGTACGCAATAAATCGCCGGTAATCAGGGTCACCTGATCGGCCAGCAGGTTCTGCTTTCTGAATAATTTCTCATCACGCACAAGGCACAGCACTTCATATCCTTTCTGTAATAACACCGGGATGAGATGATTGCCTAAATAACTGCCTGCACCTGTGAGCAAAACTTTCATACACTAACAGCAACAATAAAAAGGCCTGTGCTGTTTTAGAAACCGGCCTTAAAACCTAAACCGATGTAGCGGCGGTAGTTAAGAAAGGTATCAAATTCTTTATAATACCGCTTTATATAAGAAGTCTTTGTATCCAACAGATAAGAAGTGATGCAATAATTTATGATACCTGTGCGCATGCCTCCGGGCAAACGCTGTCCACTGTTGTTTGAGTGATTACTTCGCCATTCTCCAGTGGTGTGTGGTTATGTATGCCGTTGATTGGTGTGTAGCAAAATAATTTTGGAGGGTGACTGGTTAAGTATTTAATATTATTTAATTATGAAACAATAACATCGGTGTTGTGCTTGTATCTAATATAGCTATTTAGTGCTGATAACTTTATAAATCCTTTGTTTGAGTATTCTCGGCAAATGATATATTGAGCTTGCCGCACTGCAAAGTAAAATGTAAACTACACTATACAGCTAACCTGGTTGATGTTTTTTGTAATATATACCTGGTAAGCCCTGTTCATAACCGCCGGATAACGAAATTTTTTATGGTTATCCAACCCTTATTGGGGCAATGTAGAAAGCCAGGTTTGCTGCACAAAGTTACATTGCAGAAACACTAAGCAGGTAGCGATAGGAATACAGCAATGTTAATTTTATTAATACGATGATCTTAACTTGCTGGAAGCCAGCATCTGCAAACTTGAACAATAAATGCACATTGAATAACATATATCATCATGAGTAAAGAAAAAAAATCGACCAAAGAGGCTAAAAAAGCGCCTTCAACAGAGTCAAAAAAGAAAACGTCGGCTTATCAGAACGACAAAGGTTCGTCATCATCTCTGGATTCATCGGTTGGTAAGAAATCCAAATAAGATGAAGGATTACACCACCGACCAGCAAAGCCGTATTTATTTATATGATTTAGTAAATACGGCTCAGGAACATGGTTTTAAGGCAGATGACCACTGGGAAATCAGTTTAGTGGCTGATCAACAAAAAGCCGAAATACAACGCCAGTATTACCCGGCCATTGTTACCCGCATGTTGCCCGAAACTATTTTAGACGTGTTTTATTCCATCAAATTGAAGCTTAATCAGCACTTGAGCAAAATGGAAGAGGAAATGGATATTCGTAGTGTTATAAAAGCTGATCTAAGGTTTCTGGTAGCGTACAATCTTAAACGCCCCCGCACATAGTTAGTATTATTTACAGCAGTAGGCTTAGCTTACAGGCAGCAAATGCGGCTTATAAGTATTGGTATGCACTTCAGCCTTTAGTTCATGTAAAATGTTATACAGTCCAAAATTAGTGCGGTTAACGTAAATAAAATGCTTTACGCCACGGGCCTGCTTAAATTCGGGCATTTTTGCAATTTGTTCGCCAAACTGGTACAAACCGTCAAAAAACTCACTTTGGCCGAAATCAAACGTACTGCTCATATATGGGCGGGCAAACAGGCCGATCATCTGTTTGTACATGCTGTAATAAAATTCTACCTGTTGGGGCGTGTCATTAGGTAATATCATTTCCAGCTGGCGGAAAGCTTTTATCGTTTCTTCCTTATCTTCCAGCATATTGGTAGAGGTAAGTGAAAAGAAGGGATAATAAAAGTCTTCGGGCATTTCTTTAATGCAGCCAAAGTCAATGGCGCCCAACTTGTCATCAGGGGTAATCATGAAGTTGCCGGGGTGTGGGTCTGCATGTACGGCGCGCAGTTCGTGCTGTTGAAAATTATAAAAGTCCCACAGGGCCTGACCTATCTTGTTGCGCAGTTCCTGTGATGGGTTAGTGGCTAAAAACTCTTTCAGGTGCTTTCCTTCAATCCAGCTCATGGTGATAATGCGCTTGCTGGATAACTCCGGATAATAAGTAGGGAATACCACGTTGTTGAGTACGGAACAGGCATTAGAAAATTCTACCGAACGGCGCACTTCCAGTTCATAATCCGTTTCTTCCAGCAGGCGTTCTTCAACCTCACGCATATATACATCCAATTCCTTCGCACTCATGCCCAGTAAGCGGAAAGCGAAAGGCTTTACCAGCTTCAGGTCAGATGATATAGAATCGCCCACACCCGGGTACTGTATCTTCACCGCCAGTTTCTGTCCCTTCAGTTCGGCCTGATGTACCTGGCCTATAGAAGCAGCATTGGTAGATTTAACGTTAAACTTATCATAGATCTGCTCCGGTGATTTGCCAAAGTATTTCTTAAAGGTTTGTACAATGAGCGGCCCCGAAAGCGGTGGCGCGTTGTATTGTGATTGCGAAAACTTATCCACATAAGCTGCGGGCAGCAGATTTTTATCCATGCTCAGCATCTGAGCCACTTTCAGGGCGCTGCCTTTCAATTCACTTAATGATTGATAGATGTCAGTCGCATTGTCTTCATTCAGTTCACTTTTGTCTAATTCAGGATTAAACAGCTTTTTAGAATAGTGCTTAATGTAGTTGCCGCCTATCTGAAAACCGGTTTTCACAAACTTAGCCGAGCGCTCTACTTTGCTGGTGGGTATGCTGCTTTGCTCTTTGTTCTGATCGTTCATTATAAAAAAATGTCGTTGGGAAGGCCGGATCTGTATTGCAGATGGCCTTATATACCTAATTGGTTAAATTGGATAAGGGGGCAGGCGGTTTATAAAGCAGGTAGAAAAAAAAAAGTGCAAGCCTTGAATCATTTCGACCGTAGGGAGAAAACTTCTTCAGGCAACTCGTCTGCGGTAGAGGATTTCTCCCTACAGTCGAAATGACTGCACTGATTTAATTATTGATAAAAAGCTACCAGCGGCGCTGATGTAACTTGTCCTTCAACCCGCCATTCTTGAACAGAAACTTGCCATAATCAATCAGGTTGTCTACTGCCGAACGCTGAAATAAATCAAACGTAAGGTTCACACCCTTTTCAATAGCCTCATCAGTTTTTTCAAACCCGGCAGAATTATCACCTGCCCAAAAGTTAAGTACAAAGCCAAACTGCAGCCAAAAGGCATCTTTATACTTGCTTGTAAAAAAGCGGCGGTCTTCCAGTTCGTTACTTTCCAATCCCTGGCGGATAATGTCTTCGGCAAAGTTTTCTACCTGTACTTTAAGTTGTTCCAGCACACGTGGCGTACCCATAGTGCGCTGGTGCTTTTTCAGGCTGTAAATGGCAAAGCTGCGGCTGCCTTTCAGTAACTCAAAAAAGCTGTAAAAGAAAGACAATGCCTTTTCGCGGGCTGAATATTGTGGCCAAACTTCCTGGGTTTTAATTTCGGTGATGGTCTTCTTCGCCAGGTCAGCCCAAACGCTTTGTTCAACTGCCTCAAACGAACCAAAGAAACGATAAAATTCCTCCTCGGTCATCTCATTGTTCTTGGCAAACAGGTATACCGATTTAGGCTCATGCCCTTCGGTAAGTACGTAATCAATATAGGCGGATTGTATGCTTTCGGTAGTAGCCATAATATTGGGTTTGATGTAAATATACGATTATACCGTGCAGCAAAAGTCATGCAGAAGTAAACAGCTTACGCTATAGAGATGCATCTTACTCAGGCTTAATCAGGCGGGCTACAAATATGGTATCGGCCTTATGTTCGTAGCCTTTTAATACCTGCATCTGCTCAGTTTTTAGTCCCAGTTCGGTGGTTAAAAAGGCAACGGCATCTTCGTTCTCGGCTTTAAATGCTGAACAGGTAATGTAGATGAGCGGCTTGCCGGGCTTTAAGTACTTTACTACATTACGAGTGATGTTTTGCTGCAGCCGCTGAAAAAATTGTATACGGTGCGGCTCAAACTGACTGATCAGCTCCGGTGTGCGCCCCCAGGTGCCGGAGCCTGTGCAGGGCGCATCTAAAATGATACCGTCGAATGCATAATCATGCATTATAAAGTCGGGGTTCTGGGTAAGGTCTAAAAGTTTTTTCTGATAGCGGTTCAATCCCGCTTCGCGAAAACGTTCATCCAGGTTGGCTAAGATAGATTCGCGTATATCAGATACTACCAGTTTGAGGTCAGGCTCTTGCTCGTGCAGCAGTAGGGATTTACCGCCTGATGCCGCACAGGCATCCCACCAGTTTTCCCACTGCTGCGGTTTAAAGTACCGGGCGGTTTGCTGTGAGGAATAATCCTGCACCTCGTACCAGTGCTGGTTTTTAAACAAAGTTTCCAGCCGTGTGCCATTGGGCAGCGACAGGCAGTTCTGCCCTTCATCTTTGAATAGAATATCAGCCTGTTTCAGTACCGCCTTTACCTGCTGCTCGTAGCCCTTACGCATACGGATAAACAGATCGGGCTGCTGAAAGAAAGATTTTAGGAACGCTTTGGTATCAATTTCCGGCGATAGCTGCCCGATGAGCGGGTAAACGTCAGTAAGTTTGAAATCAGGGTAAACCGATTTGATCACGGCCACCTTTTCATCCACCGTGTAGTGCATATAAGCCATCCAATCGGGCTTAAAGTGCTGCAAAAAGGAATTGGTTTGCGTGTTGCATAAAAACTCGGCTACCATCAGGCGGTCTTCGGGAAGATGCTTTGATAATGCTCGACCTATGCGGGAATAATTGTAGATGAGCCGGCTGGCTACCCGCCGGTCGGTTGAGCCCATCTGCTTGTTCTGGCGAAAGAAGCCGGGCAAAAACTTACTCAGCTGGGTATCGCCCGGAAATTCACTCAGCAGGCGCTGGAAAGTTTTTAACTGGTTAAGGGCTTTCATTCTACCTGTTTCAACTCAAAATTAATGTATTTTAGTACATTCACGTGGGTATTTACCCAACCCTGGCCCGGCTTTTTTACAAATTCGAAGCTGTTGTGCAGACCGGTAAATGCTTCATGGTTTAAGTTAGTTAGTCCATTGTCGTTTTCGGCCAACACCCTGCCGAAATACAAGCCTTCATCAAAACCCTTAAAGGCATATTCAGTAGGGTCATGATGGTAGGTGTTACGATAGGTGCGGATAAAAGTTATGGCCTCGTCCGACCGGTAATCAATGCGGTCGGCACTGGTAATGTGGGTTTTGAGGTGCTGCAACAGGTCAGCCTTTAAAAAGGCGTACTTTATCCAGTTGGGGTGCCCGAACAGTACTACCGGGTAGCGCTGGGTAAGCGTATCCAGTGAGCGCAATGTAACCATCAGGAATGCCTGGTTGGTAGAAGGCACCACAAAATAGTTTTCACTGGTGCGCGATAGCTGCGGCAGCAAAGCCGTTAAACTGCCGCGCACTACGCCGAAATCAATTACCTTAACTTTTTTGCGCCCTAAGCTGTCAATCATGCGTTTCAGGGGCAGGATGTATTTATTGTCATCCGTATAGCCCGAGCGCAGAATGAATATCTTTTTAGCGCCTAAGCTGCGGGTAAGGTAGCTGGCCGTAGCACGGGCATGATATTCAAGCGGCGGGGCTACGGTAATTAAGCCATTATTATGATATATAGCAGGCGAGGTAGGGGCCAGCGGCGATACTATGGGCTTATTTTGCATGGCCGGCAGGGTAGCAAAGGTTTTTACTACATCCGGAAATACCGGGCCTACAATGAGGTTGCTGTTTTGTATGGTGGTATTTACGCCAAGTGCGCGGGCCTGTAAAGGTTCGTCTTTGCTGTCGTATATCCGCAGTTTGTAGTTGTAGCCTTCACGGGTAAGTGAATCCAGGCCTAATTTAAAGCCTTGATAATAATCGATAGACAAATTGGCCATGCGCTGCTGCGCCTTGCTTAGCCCCCGTGCCGACGACAGGTGATCTAACCCGAAAGGCAGCAGTAGTGCAATAGAAGATGACTTAGCTTCAATCTTTTTTCTCGGTGTTTTTACCGAAGTTTTAGGCGCAGCTTCAGTAGTTGACACCGGCGGTGCCTGCCGCGTTTGCGGCCGCGAAGGTACCGGGCTGGTTTTGGGCGAGCAGGCTGCTACCGCCAATAGCAGGCACAGCCCGGCCAGCCACCTATTCCCACTCAATAGTAGCCGGCGGTTTTGAACTGATATCGTATACCACGCGGTTGATGCCTTTAACATTGTTGATGATTTCGTTTGATATTTTAGCCAGCAGGTCATACGGCAGGTGGCACCAGTCGGCTGTCATGCCATCCAGTGATTCTACAGCACGCAGGCAAATCACGTTTTCATACGTTCGCTCATCACCCATTACACCTACCGATTGTACCGGCAGGTAAATAGCGCCTGCCTGCCAAACCTTATCGTAAACACCGGCACTGCGTAAATTGTTGATGTAAATTGCATCGGCCTGTTGTAATACGGCCACCTTCTCGGGTGTTACGTCGCCCAAAATGCGGATAGCCAAACCAGGGCCGGGGAAGGGGTGTCGGCCCAGGATGGCCGCATCAATGCCCAAAGCTTTACCCACTTTACGTACTTCATCTTTAAACAAAGTATTTAGGGGTTCCACCACTTTCAACTTCATAAAATCGGGTAGGCCGCCTACATTGTGGTGCGATTTGATGGTGGCTGAAGGCCCTTTTACCGATACGGATTCAATCACGTCCGGGTAAATAGTACCCTGGCCCAGCCACTTTACCTCCTGCACTCGGTGGGCTTCATCATCAAATACCTCGATGAATACGCGCCCAATGGCCTTGCGTTTTTTTTCCGGGTCAGACAAGCCGCTTAATGCATCATAAAAAAGCTGTTTGGCATCTACGCCCTTTACGTTAAGGCCCATGTGCTGGTACGATTCCAGTACCGATTCAAATTCATCCTTGCGCAGCAGGCCGTTATCTACAAAAATGCAGTACAGGTTTTTGCCGATGGCCTGGTGCAGTAATACGGCCGCTACCGATGAATCCACACCGCCCGAAAGGCCTAATACCACTTTATCGTTGCCTAACTTTTCTTTTAGTTCAGATACGGTGGTTTCAATAAAGGAGTCGGGTGTCCAGTCTTGTGCGCAGCCGCAGATGTCTACCAAAAAGTTTTGCAGCAGCTGCTTGCCGTCAATACTATGGGTTACTTCCGGGTGAAACTGGATGCCGTAGGTTTGGGTGCCTTTTACCTGGTAGGCAGCCACCTTTACGGTATCGGTGCTGGCAATTATCTCAAACTCACCGGCTACGCTGGCAATAGTGTCGCCGTGCGACATCCATACCTGCGAAAATGCGGGAATATCTTTCAGCAGGGCATTATGCTCATTGATATAATGCAGGTTGGCGCGGCCATACTCGCGAGTGCTGGAGGGCAGTACCTCGCCGCCGTTGTGCTGCGCCATGTATTGCGCCCCGTAGCAAACGCCCAGTACAGGCATATGGCCGTGGTAACTGGTAAGGTCTACCTGCGGCGCATCGGCCTGGCGTACGGAGTATGGACTGCCGGACAAAATCAAGCCTTTTACACTGCTGTCTACTTCGGGAAAATGGTTGAAGGGGTGGATTTCGCAATAGATATTGAGCTCCCGCACCCGGCGGGCAATCAGTTGGGTAAACTGCGAGCCGAAATCAAGAATGAGGATTTTTTCTTGCATGGGCGAAGATAGCCATTTGCCGGGGATTTGAAATTGTAAAGTTGAAAGTCGAAAATCAAGGAGTTGGGTGGAGAGATACCGGGTATAACTTGCGCTATTTCGGAACTACAGGTGCTGGTATGGTGCGATTCAGGGAAAGCTAAGCAGCGGTTTAAAAGCTATTAAAGTTCATAAAAGGCGATAAAAAGCAATAAAAGTGTTTTTTTTGGCAGTGGGCCTTACTCATGTACTGCCGACAACCATGGCAACAAACAGGTTAGTCATTAAAAATTCAGGTGTTCACGTTCACGGTGGTGTGAACACCCGTGAACACCCGTGAACGCTGACAGGTTGGTGTCAGTACCAATGGGCTGGGATTCGTTGGTAACAGCGGTTAGGCGTTGCCTCATCGTTGTCTTGCTAAAAATCCCGGCTTCGTTGATTACCATATGTGAAAGGTGTGCGCATTTACTGTTAGGCACCAGGTGTTAAACCTTGATATCAAGACGTACCAGCAGCAAACTAAAATAGCAGTTACGCCTTTAACTACTATATGCCAACCCAACAGCAAATGACCAGTACGAACAACAAGCGGCCGGCCGGGCTTAGCCTGTGGCTGATGATTGCCTTTTCAGGGCTGTTATCATCCTGTATTTTTAGATGGGATTTTCAAAAACAGGATGCAGCCGGGGAAATGCCTTACAAAAATGAACGTGCGCTTACGGGTAAGATGCTTTACGCAAGGGGTGATTACTATTACTACAAGGCTACCCGTACCCATTACTGGCAAGGCGCTCCGGAAACTAATATGGACGAAATGGAACAGGCCGGGAATTATTACCGCAGGGCATTCACTACCGGTTACCGCCCAAAAACAGGGTACGACAGCTTGCGGCAATATTATTATACGGTAGGCGATTACAAGAAGCAAGAAGCCGGATTTACCGCTCTGCTTCAGGCTTACCCCGATAGTATAAAGTATTGGTATGACCGGGCGATTAACCGGCAGCAGCAAAAAAACTACCAGGGCGCCTTACAGGATCTGAACAAGGTGCTTAAACCCGGAAGTAACTTTAAAGAGCTGGAAGATGCGTATTTCAGGCGGGGTGCGGTAAAGTATATGCTCAACCCAAAAGATACCGCCGATGCCGAAGCTGACCGGATAGCGGCCCAAAAATTGACTAAGCCGAGTACCCCCTTGATCACCTATCATGATTATTGCAGTTTTTGGAAGTAAGGTGGAGATGCAGGATGCATTAACCATCAGGTTATACAAAAGCCTTCCCGCTTGTGGCAGTTGAGGACTATAATTGCTGTGGTTTGTGGTGTAGCGATATGTTCTCCGCTTACGTATCATTAGCAAGGCTATTCTTCCACCCCGAATAAACCTTGTGGTTAAAATGTGGTCATAAACAAAACATCAATCTGCATGAAACATCAATTCTATGCCTTTCTATTTTCAACTGCTATGGTTGCCGCAGGCTGCCACACGCAAAAGGCGCTCACACAAACGGTACGTATGAATGAATATACCATCGGGGCCGAAAAATTAGCTGTGAAAATGAGCGCAAACGTCAAGGCATTAACCAGAGATTCTGTTCCGCTGACTTTTACGGTAACCAACAATACCAACAAGCCGCTGAAATTCTGTAAATGGGAAAGCCCGTTCGAGCCACGGTTGGGGAAGTATTTTGACATTATGGATGCGAAGGGGAATGAGGCTGCGTTCAGGGGGGCAATGGCGCGCCGGATGATGCCGCCACCCGCGGACGCCTATATGGAAGTAGCCGCCCACAAAAGTGTGAGCACGGTAATTAATCTGGCCGCTAATTATACTTTGGAACCGGGCAAGTATACCGTTAAATATACCGGTGGCGGTATAAGTGGATTACCAGCGGGGGAAACGATAGAACTCCGGGTTAAAAATTAGCGGTTATTAAAAAATAGTCAGCAGGTAATTCATCTGGTATACGTTGCCTGCGCCCGTTTGTAACCTTTCTCACTTGCGCTCGTTTGCAACGCCTTTGCGCCAGGTAACGTGCGTTGCAAACGCTTAACAGCGGCCACGCTCGTTACAAACGAGCGTGAGTGAGAGCGTAAATGCAGGTAATGTTTGGGCAAGCTGAAAGCTTGCTGCATGGTGGGTCTAAGTTGCGCTGCGCTAAACTTAGACCAGTGTTGGGGCGAAGTCAAACTAAAGTTTTTAATTATGTAACTGAGCCGTATCGAACTAATGTGTTGAGCGGATTTTATAAATAATTATGACAACAAATACGAAGTGCACCATTATAGAAGTCTGGACAATAATGTCTCTATTGCTGATTTGTATGACATCCTGTCTAAATAAAAACGCAGGGATACCAACCACTTTATCCAAGTCATGTCATTACCTGACCTTAAATTGTGAAAAATTAATAATAGTTGATACAATAGCTAGTACGGGTGATCATTTGGACTATCCTTATTTGAAATTATCTCTAACTATAACTAATAATACATCTAAGAAAATACTTTATACCTGTAAATCTTCAGCAAGAGATTCAAGCTTCAGATCTTCCATGTTGGTGATGTCAAGGCAAGACGCGCCAAGTTTATTTTACATTGATGCTTATGACATAGAATTTATTTCTCCTCATAGTAAAGTTCAAGTTACGGGGATCATAAACGCTGCATTATGTAGCAAAATATTGCACCATCCAGTATTACGCCACACTAAAATTACCATGTTCGAAGCCCGTAAATTATATATGTATTTACGAAAAGCGACTTTAATTTATCAAAGTTATCCTGATGATTTAACCAAATATAAACAAATGTTTGATAGTACTCTATACATGCCGAGTGATACAGTTTTATCTTCGTTGGCGAAGGTAAGGATGTATCGACGTGGAAAAGAGCTCAGGTTTTGATTGCATCAGTTATGACTTCAACGGTAACATTATAACACTGGTCTAAGTTTAGCGCAGCGTAACTTAGACCTAAAATGCTGCAAGCTTCCAGCTTGCCCTAAAATGCAGTAAGCTTTCAGCTTACCCGTTCACTAAAATCACAGGCAACAAACCCGCCTGCTCCGTATAATAATCCTTCGCGCTGCTGTACAGGTAATCGGGCGGAAAATCTACTGCGCCTGATACCACCGGGTTTTGATGCAGATAGTTCAGCCTTTGCTGCAGCATCTGCGGGGTAGCCAATTCTACCGGGTGGTTGTTTTGCTGCCAAAACTGGTACTGCTCGTTGTTCGGGTTGCGCCGGCCCGCCCGCTCAAACATCCATAGCATCCATTGGCGGCGGCTTTCCTGCTGATTTTCGGCAATGGCTTTCAGCAGGGCTTTTGAGGTGTGCCGCTTCAGATCGCGGATGATTTCCGACAAGTTGCCTTCGGCCGAGCTGATGATCAGGTGCACATGGCTCGACATGATGCACCAGGCATACAGTTCCAAGCCTTTATTCGCAATACAGTAACGCAGGCTATCCACTACAATTTCGCAGTAGAGGCGCCGTACAAATACATCTATCCAGTTCACCGTGGCAAAGCTGACGAAGTACAGTTCATCGTGTTTGCGGAAAGCGTATTTGTGGCCCATAGGGGTAAAGGTAGGTAATGTTTGGGCAAGCTGGAAGCTTGCAGCATGGTGGGGTAGGTTATAGTAAGCTGGAAGCTTACTGCATTTTAGGTCTAAGTTACGCTGCGCTAAACTTAGACCAGAGTTGAGTGCACAGGAGTGCTGGGTTTATACTAAGGTTTAAGTCGCCCTGTGGAAGACTTAAACCGGTAAGGGGAGGCCACGCTCGTTACAAACGAGCGTGAGTGAGAGTGTAAATGCAGGTAATGTTTGGGCAAGCTGAAAGCTTGCTGCATGGTGGGTCTAAGTTGCGCTGCGCTAAACTTAGACCAGTGTTGAAGCTACATAAAAAATTATTGTATTAAAATTAAAGACTGCCCACAGGTTAGAATATATATTTCCAAGGCGGTGTTTTATTGAAACGAATTTTCTGCCCTTTTCGGTCAATAAACCATTGCGGATTTTTAGAACTTATTAAGTCATATAAAGCGTCAGCATAAACGTTGCCACCAAAAGGGCAACTGCCCTCAACTGTCTTCACAACGATGCGGTTGTGGCTACGAACAAAACTCAGTTTGCAGCCGCCTCCAAGCTCTTTATATATATACGTAAAGTGGTTTTTAACAGCGGTTGCCGCCATTTCTCCATAAAATGCACCAGAATTATAGCTTGGCGCGCCCCGGTTAAGTTCCATATAAAAATAAGTTTTATGGTGACGGACATCATTATAAATCTGCAATATTTTAAATGCATCTTTGCCGTAATCAGCCTTGTAAGTGCCTTGAAGTGTAGGTGGTTTAATGCTTTTGGCATTCAACAGAACAATAAGTAGAAGTTTATAATAAAGCATTTAGAAGTGAATATTTTTTTGCCATCCAATTTATTTACAACACTGGTCTAAGTTTAGCGCAGCGTAACTTAGACCTAAAATGCTGCAAGCTTCCAGCTTGCTCAAACAATATACTGTTTATCAGTTATATGCACAACCTTCCCTGGTTTTTAATCCTTTTTTTTCAATCGCACTACACGTACATATTATATTTTTTTTAATGATGCTCCATTACATAATTCTTGCATCTTCTTCATAAATTGAGTTAAACTAACTGATTGAGGTTTTAATTTCTCATCAGAGTAATCTATGTTGATGTCGACAATAAAATAATTTGTAATGTCATCGTTAACTTTATGATTACTTATAGGATGTTGAACGATAAATATTACGTCTCTACATATCAAATAAGCCTCAATTTTTTCATCCACGACTGTGAACATATAATCTTCTGAATCCTTATAAGCCAAAACGATATTGTCGTCACTATCAAAAGTTGTTAAATAAAAGTGGTTGTTCAAACGCTTATTATAAGTACAACTAAAAAAAAGCATACATAATAAGCTGACAGCTACAAGTTGAAATTGTATATATTTAATCATTTAAATCTATCTATTCTATTAAACTCTATAGGCTCTTTGATAATATAAGTTTGAATCATGTTGCCACCTGGTTTGAAAGTTGACCTATGGTAATCAGGAATAATACCATAAAATAAAGATTTGATACTAGTTGTGTTTGTTATGGTAATCGTTAAGGTTGAACCATCACTACTAATATCTGGCCTAAAACTTCCAGTAAATTGTTCAATAGGATCAATTCCTGCTTTGACCCTCATACTGGTCTAAGTTTAGCGTAGCGTAACTTAGACCTAAAATGCTGCAAGCTTACAGCTTGCAGCATATATTATATTTTCTCACTGCTGCCTGAAACTCACCCCAACAAACGCCAGCGCATCAATAATGCCGGTTCGCCAGTAGGTCCAGTTGTGGGCGCCGTCGCGGATGCGGAACTCGTGGGGCACGTGCTTTTCCATCAGGGCAATGTGCAGCAGCGAGTTGCCTTTGCTCAGGGCATCATCGTCGCCGCAGTCAATCCAGTAGCGCACGGCGCCCAACTGCTCGGGTGTTTTGTTTTGCAGCAGGCTGAGCACCGAGTTTTTGTACCAGGCATCGTTCAGGCGGTCTTTACCCTTCAGGCCACGGCCATAAAGCTGGCCGAACACCTTTTCATAGCGGTCGTCGGCGGTGTTCACCATATCCTCATCATTGCGGATAGCCCCGCTCAGCGGTGCTGCCGCGCTGAACAGGTCGGGGTATTTCAATGCGTAGATCATGGTGCCGTAGCCGCCCATCGAGAGGCCGGCCAGCGCCCGGTACTGCTTTTGCGGTTTGGTATGGTATTGCTTGTCTATCTGCGGGATAAAGTCCTTAATGAAAAAATCCTCGTACTTGGTTTTGCCATCGAACGAATTGATGTACCAGCTGCTGCCGGCATCGGGCATCACGATGATCATGGGCGGTATGGTGCCCTCGGCAATGGCCTTGTCGGCCAGGCGGTCAATGTTTCCGAATTGTGTCCAGCCCGTATGGTCGTCGCCATAGCCGTGCAGCAGGTACACCACCGGGTAGGTGCGCTCATTGGTGTAATAATCGGGCGGCAGGTAAATGCTGTAATTCACATCGTGCCCCAGCGAGAGGCTGTGCGCCTTCAGGTTTTCCATCACCCGTGCCTGGGGCTGGCTTTGTTCATTGTACGAGTGCGGCGCCTGAAACGGCGAACGGGGGCGGGGCTGCGCCTGGGCCAGCAGGCTGCCGAGTAGTAGGGCGATGAAGGTAATGTTAAGTTTCATGGTTTATAGTTTGGTTGTTGCAAGATAAAAACAATGTCATTCTGAGCGGTAGCGAAGAACCTGTACACTTGGCTCTGCTGCCTTACAGGTTCTTCGCTATCGCTCAGAATGACAGGAAAGTAAAAAAAGGTAAGGGGCATTAAACTATAAAGCTAATACTTTTCCCTGTACCGGAAAAATCAGGTGGAGCTGTAAGCTGTTTTCTTCCAGCAACTGCTTTTTCAGCCGGGCAATCTTTTCTTCCGGCGGCTTTACATGGGTGATGATCACATTCAACCCTTTCAGGCTGCCCTTGCCGGTGAAGCTTTCCAGCCGGGCCATTTCCTGCATCAGCCAGCGCGGGGTAAGGTGCCCGAACAGGCTTTTATCGGGCTGTTCATCCGGAAAGGAAACCTCGATCATGATGCCTTTCAGCGTTTTGTTCTTTATTATCGGGGCAATGCTTTGCCATAGGTGCTGCAGGCGCTGGCTGTGCTCTATCTCATCGGGGCCGGTATCGCCCAAATACAACAGATAGTTTTGCTTGCTCTTTAGTACAAACGCTGTACTGGTTAAATTGCCATGACTAAGCGGATAAGCCGTGAGCTGCATTTCCGTTCCGGCCACCGGCCTGCTTACCTCCGGCTCCAGCACCTGGTATGTATACTTTTTTAGTTGCGGCGCCTCGCCCTCGTTGGCAAAGTTGCTCCAGCTTTTATTGGTGAAGTAATGGGTTTTAAAGGTGTTGATACAGTCTTCCAGCGCATAGATGTTTTTACTGCTATCCTCTGGCGAATTGATGATGAGGCCCGATAGATGGTCGAGGTGCGAGTGCGAGATGCAGTAGCCTTTGATGTATTGCCGCAGTACCCGGGTGGCGGGTACGTTGAAGGTGTGCTGCTTTATGGCCTGTTCAATACCGAAGTGCAGGGTACCGGCATCCAGGCACACATAATTTTGCGCACCTGCGGCCGCTACCATATAGGCCGACAGGTTGCTTTCATCAATGCCCCCCTTTACGCCTAAGGGCACTATGCGGAAAGCGGCAGGTTTTGGCTGCGCTGCGGCAATGTTGAGCAGCAGGCTGCCCGTAATAAAGCTGTAAAATAATCGGCGCATCAGAAATTTAATTGAGTTACCGGCGAAGATAAGCAACCTCTGCTATGCAGGGTGCAAGTTAAATGATGCAAGTTAAATTAGGATACCCGCCCTTACCTGTTTATTTTTACCGCCGGTATGAAATTTAGCCGCATTGCCGCCAAAGTAATGGTGCGCCTCGTTTTATTTTTAGTGATACTGGCGCTGATCCCTTTCTTCACCGGCGACAGCAGCGCACTAAAGCACTTATACATTATTACCGATAACAAGCTGGCGCTGGCCGCGCCAATCCTGTTGATGCTTGGCTTTATCACCCTGCTCGTGATCTGCACCCGCAACCAGTACCGCCATGCCGATCTAAACTGGGCGCTGGTAATTAACACTGTAGTACTGATTGCCTACGGCGTAATGGTATTTGTGAAGATCAGGCAGTTGGCGTATTAACGAAGTTTTTGCCTGGTGTAAATAACCCCTCCCTGCCCTCCCCGGAGAGGGAAAAATATTCAATTAATTAACTATCAATCATTTACTGCTTCACTCCTTTGATTCATAACTAAGCAGTGGGCTGGCCTGGCGGGCGGAAGCTTTTTTTCTGCCTTGATTTTTTTCTACTTTTTGATCAGGCAAAAAGTAGAGAAACGTTCATTAGAGCACTAAATACAACCAGCGAATAGCAGCACAATTATATAACGCAAACACTCAGAATTCATCTCAAACGCCTACCTTAGCCAATATCTCTAAAAAACAAATAATCATGCATTATTTACCTTCTGCCGGCCGGTATGCTGGTATGCAGTACCGCAGGTGCGGGCGCAGCGGCATACAGCTGCCGGCCGTATCACTGGGCCTGTGGCATAACTTTGGCGGCGTAGATGTGGAAGAGAACTTCCGCCAGATATTACACCTCGCCTTCGATAGCGGCATTACTCATTTTGACCTGGCCAATAATTACGGACCGCCGCCCGGTTCGGCCGAGGAAAACTTTGGCCGGCTGCTGCACCAGGATTTTAAAGGCTACCGCGATGAACTGATCATTTCAAGCAAGGCCGGCTACCGCATGTGGGACGGGCCGTATGGCGAGTGGGGTTCCAAAAAGTACCTGGTATCTAGCCTCGACCAAAGCCTGAAACGTATGCGGCTTGACTATGTGGACATTTTTTACAGCCACCGCCCCGACCCCGATACCCCGATGGAAGAAACGATGATGGCGCTGGATTTAATAGTACGCCAGGGTAAAGCCCTGTATGTGGGCATCTCCAACTACAGTGCCGAGCAGTCGGCCGAGGCCATTCATATATTAAAGCAGCTGGGCACGCCCTGCCTTATCCATCAGCCCAAATACTCTATGTTCGAGCGTTGGGTGGAAGGCGGCTTGATGGATGTACTGGAAGAAAACGGCGTGGGCTGCATCCCGTTCTCGCCGCTGGCGCAGGGGCTGCTTACCAACAAGTACCTTAATGGTATACCCGGCGATTCAAGGGCGGCCAAAACATCAGGCCATCTGCAAACCAACGAAGTAACGGATGAGCGGTTAACTCAAATCAAGGATCTGAATGAGCTGGCCACACAGCGCGGTCAAACGCTGGCACAAATGGCGCTGGCCTGGTTGTTAAAGGATGAACGCATTACTTCCGTACTGGTAGGGGCCAGCAGCGCCGCTCAACTGGCCGATTCGCTCAAGTGCCTGGATAACATTCAGTTTTCGCCTGAGGAACTGGATCGGGTGGAGGCTATTCTTCAATAACTTCATCCCAATGGAAACCATCAACTGGGGGATTATTGGCTGCGGCGATGTAACGGAAAGGAAGAGCGGCCCGGCATTTAATAAAGTGCCGGGCAGCCGCTTGGCCGCCGTAATGCGCCGCAATGCGGCCAAAGCCGAAGATTATGCCCGGCGGCACCAGGTAGCGCAATGGTATACCGATGCCGGGCAAATGATGCAGGAAGCTGATTTACAGGCTATCTACATTGCTACACCGCCCGATAGTCATCTACCCTATACACTTGATGCCCTGCAGCGCGGGCTGCACGTGTATGTAGAAAAGCCGGTTACCCGCAACGCTGATGAAGCCCGGCAAATGGCCGCCGCAGCACAAAGCGGCAAAGGCAAACTCACCGTAGCCCATTACCGCCGGGCGTTGCCCATGTTTTTATTTGTTAAAGAGCTGTTAGCCAGGAAGATAACAGGTAAAGTGCGCACCGTGCAGATACGGATGTGGCAAAGCCCAAAACCGGCGCTGGTGGCCAGGGTAGAAAGCAACTGGCGGGTACAGCCCGAACAAAGCGGTGGCGGCTACTTCCATGACCTGGCGCCTCACCAGCTGGATCTGATGCTGTTTTACTTTGGTAAACCGCTGGCTTACAATGGCTTTTCATTAAATCAGGCTGGTTTGTACCCGGCGGATGATCAGGTGTGCGGCCAGATTTTATTCGAGAACCAGGTAACGGTAAACGGCTCGTGGTGCTTTAATGTGGCCGAAAGCGAGGTAACCGATACCTGCGAAATCATCGGCAGCGAAGGTAAGATCACCTTTCCTTTCTTTGGTAACCAGGTAAGCTGGCAGGTGGGCAATGCCCGCCATCAACAGGTTTTTGAGCATCCGCCCCACATCGAGCAGCCCATGATTGAGCAGGTAGTGGCCTTTATTAACGGCGAGCGCGATAACCCCTGCAGCATCGAGGAAGCCGTAATTTTAATGGAAATTATGGATAAGTTCACCCATAAAGGTTGATATACAATCCATAAACGGCTAAAAAAGGCGATAAAAAGCTAAAAAATGCAAATTACAAAGGTGTGGATTTACAACGTGTGTAATGAGCAGCAGGTAGCGTTGCTATAAGGTGCGCAAAGTGCTCAATCCGCCGTCGATGCCCACAATCTGGCCGGTCATCCAGCTGCTGTCCTCGCTCAGCAAAAATTCGGCGGCGGCAGCCAGATCATCGGGCGTACCATACCGGCCCAGCGGGTGGCGTTTATTGGAGGCTTCGCGCTTATCCTCCGTGCTGAGCAAACTGGCGGCCAATGGCGTATTAGTCAGCGAAGGGGCAAGGGCATTCACCCGGATGCGCTGCGGGGCCAGCTCGGCAGCCAGGGCCAGGGTAAGTCCGTTAACACCGCCTTTGGCTGCGGCAATGCTGGCATGGTAACCCATTCCTACTGTTGCCGCTACCGTGCTGAACAGCACAACAGAGGCAGCACCTGCCGATCTTAATGCTTTTAAACTTTGCTGTACCACCTGTGCAGCGCCCAGGGTATTGATGCGGTAATCATTCAGAAAATCATCGGCTGTAAGGCGGTTGAAGGGTTTGAGGTTGATGCTGCCAATAGCGTAAACCACGCTATGCAGCTTTTCGGGTAACCGGGCGGAAAGCATGTTGAAATCATCCTGTAGCACATCGAACGGGATGTGGGAAATGCTGCCCTGCCATTGGTCTGACGGGCGGCGTGATAAGCAGATTACCTGCGCACCTTTAGCGGCCAGGCGGTTGGCCAAAGCCAGCCCGATGCCCGAACTGCCGCCGGCAATCAATATCGTTTTCTGATTAAAATTCATGCGGATATAGTTGCCTCAGTAACATTAGCACCCCTGGATTGTTTAAGCGGTATGCCCGCGCCCAAAAGGATATTAAAGGAAAACCTGCCGCAAAAAATATGCGCTGCCTGCCACAAGCCGTTCACCTGGCGCAAGAAGTGGGAAAAATGTTGGGATGATGTCAAATATTGCAGCGACAGGTGCAGAAGAAACAAATTATAACGATTTTTACAGGTGATTTACCTCCCGCCCCGCATTAGCCAATGAGTGAAAAAGTAATACTGGTATGGTTTCGGAATGATTTACGTGTGCACGACAATGAGATATTGCTGGAAGCCGTACGTAAAGCTGATAAGGTACTGCCGGTGTATTGCTTTGATCCCTATTATTTTAACGTTACCCCCGCAGGCACCTTTAAAACCGGTGCGAACCGGGCAAAGTTCCTGCTGGAGAGCGTGGCCAACTTGCGCCGCAACCTGCAGCAGTTGGGCGGCGAGCTGATTATCCGCACAGGTAACCCGGCCGAGGTGCTGCCGCAACTGGTTACCGAGTATCAGGTGAGCGAAGTTTACCATCACCGCGAGGTGGCCTTTGAGGAAACTGCCGTTTCTGAAGCGGTAGAGGCGGCATTATGGAAGCTGAAAATCAACCTCAAGCACTTTATCGGGCACACCTTATACCATAAAGAAGATTTACCGTTTCCCATTAAGGATATTCCCGACAGCTTTGCCACCTTTCGTAAAAAAGTGGAGCGGGAGAGCACCGTACGCCCCTGCCTGGCTACGCCCGAGCAGGTGGTGGTTCCGGTGATTGATGCGCCCGGTGCGTTACCGGCGTTACCGGATTTGGGTTTAACCGAATCTGTGGCGGATGTGCGTTCCCTGCAATTTACCGGGGGCGAAACGGAGGGCTTGAAACAACTGGAGGCTTATTTTAACCGCAATGTGCCCACAACAGCTAAGGCCAAAGCGGCGGCGCATACTTCAAAGTTATCGCCCTGGCTGGCTATGGGCTGCCTGTCGTTAAGGCTGGTGTACTGGGCCATTGCCGGGCAGGAGCAGGCTTCCGGCAGTTACCCGCTGATGCTGGAACTCATGTGGCGCGATTATTTCCGGTTTATGTTTAAAAAGCATGGCAGCCGCTTTGCCGAAGCTGCCGGTTTTAAAGGCGAAGCGCCTGCCGTGGCCGATAACCAGCAGGATTTGCTGGAAAGCTGGAAAACCGGCACTACCGGAATGCCCTTTATAAATGCCGCCATGCACGAATTAACCATTAGCGGTTACCTGAGCGGCCCCGCCCGGCAATTGGTGGCGGCCTACCTGGTGCAGGAGTTGAAAGCCGACTGGACACAGGGCGCCGCCTGGTTTGAGGAAAAACTGATCGATTATTCGCCGGCCAGCAACTGGGGTAACTGGGCCGCCGTAGCCGGCGTAGGGATTGACCCGCGCGAGCACCGTACCTATAACATCGCCAAACTTATCAAAGACCTCGACCCCAGAGGCGAATACACCAAACGCTGGCTGGCCCCAGCGGGCGAAGCATAGGCGGTGCCTGCGGTGGTATAGCCTTCTTGTTGAAAGCATTAAGTCATTATAAGCTGTTTAAAATATAAGTCGCGTTATTGCGAGAAATGGGCGCCATCCTCAACTATGCAGATTGTTTTGCAGTGCTGCTCTGTATGCCGAGGGTGGCGCCCGTTTCTCGCAATAACGTTGTTGTGAGGTTAGTTAAATTAAAGAGTTATTTTGCATCATGGTAATGCAAAGGGGCGGAAGTGTTTATATACTTACTAATCAGCAACATTCGGTTTACTACACGGGTGTTACGGCCAACTTACCCGACCGTATCTGGCAGCACATTAACCAGATTTATCCTAAAAGCTTTACAGCTAAGTATAATTGTAAACATCTGGTTTATTATGCCGATTATCCAACAATTGAAGAAGCCATTACTGAAGAGAAGCGCATCAAAGCTGGTAGCCGACAGTCCAAGATTAACTTAGTCAGTAATTTTAATCCAGAATGGAAAGATTTGTACCCAGATTTGATGAACGGATAATCCAACAAGCTATCAAGACTATTCTGATTATTATAACAGCTTTACAACAACGTCATTGCGAGGTACGAAGCAATCCTCGATTATGCAGATCGTTTTGCAGGGCTGCTCTGTATGCTGAGGATTGCTTCGTACCTCGCAATGACGTTGTTGGCGTTATTACTTCGCATCTCCTAAAACATCAACAACTTCTCCCGCAATATCTTCCAGGTAATTCACCTCATTATCGCCCTCAATCAATTCGAGTATCAGGGCCTTTAAGCGCTTGTTCTTAAAGAAATTCAATTGCTTAGCCGGAAATAAAATTTAAGGCGTTAAAACCATTTTAAGTACTTATGATATTGTAAAGTATGCTCGAACATCATTCAATTAAAACATATGCGCCCGAAGTATCAGACCGGAACGATAACACAGGCGGCTACTTTGTAGCCGTACAACTGAAGGATTTTTCGGAACAAAGTGTTGCCGCAACTGCAATGTACAGTCGTAAGGACTTTTATAAAATATCATTGATTACCGGTCAGTCTACCTATCATGTACAGGACCGGTCATATCATTTCAGTGCCGGTGGCTGGGCATTGGTTTTTTCAAACCGCGACCATCCATATCGCTGGGAGGTACACGAAGGCACCTGCAACGGCTATGCCTGTATGTTTACAGAAGATTTTTTGCCGCTGCATACCCATATCAGGCCTGCAGACTGGCCGGTATTTAACGGGCAGGCACAGGCCGTAATCAGGCTGACGGATAAAGACAGGGCTTTTTTTGAAAATATCTTCAGGAAAATGCTGGAGGAGCAGTCATCGGCCTACGCCCAAAAGTACGACCTGCTGTTTTTATATGTGATGGAGTGCATTCACGGGGCGTTAAAACTGGAACCGGAAGCAGCGCCGCAAAGCCAGACAGCGGCTACCCGGTTAACTGATGCATTTAAAACCTTACTGGCAAGCCAGTTTCCGTTGGCTTACCCACACCAGCAAATTGTTTTACGAACCCCGCAGGATTATGCCGACCGCCTGGCTGTACATACCAATTACCTGAACCGCGTACTAAAAGAAGTAACAGGCCGAACAACCTCGCAGCTGATAAATGAACGGGTTATGCAGGAAGCCCGGGCCCTGCTGTTGCACTCCAACTGGACAATAAGCCAAATCAGCAGCAGTTTGGGGTTTGAAGAATCTACGCATTTTGCCAGGGCATTCCGGGCCTCTACCGGGCAAACACCGTCCTCATTACGTTAAATAGTTGATCATGGTCTGCATTGGTTTGACCAGGGCTGATGGTTAACCCACCGGCGGGTATACATTTGTAATAAACTTAATAGATAAACAGATATGAAAACATGGTTTATTACCGGTACCTCATCCGGGTTCGGACGAACGCTCACTGAACAGTTGCTGGCACAGGGCAACAGGGTAGCGGCTACATTGCGTAAGCCTGAGGCGCTTAATGACCTTAAGCAGCAGTACGGAAACCTGCTATGGATAGCAAAAATGGATGTTACCGATGCAGTGCAGGTAAATGAAACAGTAACAAAAGCCTTTAATGAGCTGGGGCGTATTGATGTAATTGTTAACAATGCAGGTTACGCATTATTTTGTGCGGCCGAGGAGGCAGGTGATGAGCAGATCAGGCAGCAGATTGATACCAATATTATTGGTTCTGTTCAGGTAATAAGGGCGGCCCTGCCTTATCTGCGTGCCCAGGGGGGCGGCAATATCCTTCAGTTCTCATCAGCCGGCGGCCAAGCCACTTATCCAAACTTTAGCTATTATCATTTAACCAAGTGGGCAATAGAGGGCTTTTGCGATACACTTGCCAAAGAGGTAGCACCGTTCAACATTATGGTAACAATTACAGAACCCGGCGCGCACGGCACCTCTTTTGGCGCCGGAATGCAAACGGCCCCTGTTATGGAAGCTTATGACCAAACACCGGCCGGTGATGTGCGGAGAGCTGTATACAGCGGTAATTTTCCAATAAATAACAGCGTTGATAAAACAACGCAGGCAATTATTACAAGCATGGAACAAAATGATGCACCGTTGCGGTTGGCCCTGGGCGGGGATGCCTACCGGGAAATGAGGGCATCACTTGTTGCCCGGCTCGAAGCGCTTGACCGTCAGAAGGAAATAGCATTGGCCAGTGAAACAGCGGATTGATACCGTAAGCCTGAAGCATATCTATCTTGATAGCAGTTGTTATGGAACAGAAAGGAAATACAAATAACAACTTATTGCTTGTAGCGGTTGTTCTGTATAAGCTCTTAACAAATGCAGGCTGCCTGGTAACAGGTTTATAATTTGCTGATCTCCGGGATCTGTAATTTTAATAACCCCGTACCATGCAGCCTGCAGCTATTTTTAAAAGCATGCAACGGGGATACAGGAAAACTTGCAGCGTTACAACTCCGCCTGTAAGGGCAACGCCCATATAGGGGTAGTACACGGGCTTCCCTCGTATGGCTCTGCTCGTTAGCTTTACCAGCAACGCAATGGTAGCCGTACCTTGCCGTTGCCCTCAATTAAGGTAATTACCCGGCTGCTGCTATATCAACAACTTCTCCCGCAATATCTTCCAGGTAATTCACTTTATTATCGCCCTCAATCAATTCCAGTATCAGGGCCGTTTCGCTGGTGCCGGCCGTCATGTACTCAATGGTTTCCACAGCAGTAACCAGGTAACTTACTTCCTCATTGTTCACTTGTAATGTGATATGGTTACCATAGGCAATCGTACCTTCCAATACTTCTCCGGTCAAAATGTGGCCAATGCCTACAATATAGTAAGCATTGCGTGTTTGGAAGCGGGCTGCAACAGGTGCATCAGTATGGTGCTTAAACGTCATAAAGTGTAAACACTATTTAAATTAAATCAGGTGGACTTATTTGATTTTAGCAATAAAATATTAAAAACTTATTGATTACCTTGTCGCTCAATCAGCGCGAATTACTTCTCTATTATTCAGCTGTTTAACCAATTATTTCCTGTACCTAAATAAAATTCAATGTCATCTAACAGAAGAAGTTTTTTGAAGCATTTTGGCGGCGCTGTGCTGTTAACTTCGGCTTCGCTTACCAGCCTCGCCGCGCAGGAAGATTACGAGCGCCGCATTTTGCTGGCCGAAAAGCGTATTGGGCCTAATGATAAAATCCGCATTGCCACCATTGGCATGGGCATTATGGGTTTTAATGATACCAATGCCGCCTTAACCGTGCCGGGTGTGGAAATGGTGGCCGCCTGCGATTTATATAAAGGCCGCCTGCAGCGTGCTAAAGAAGTGTACGGCCAAAATATTTTTACCACCAACAACTACGAGGAGATATTAAACCGCAAGGATATTGATGCCGTGATCATCGCCACCAGCGATAACTGGCACAGCACCATTGCCAAAGCTGCCATGCGCAAAGGCAAAGCCGTATACAGCGAGAAGCCGATGGTGCATTACCTCAGCGAGGGGCTGGATGAAATACGGGTGCAGAAGGAAACCAATGCCGTGTTTCAGGTCGGCAGTCAGCGCATCAGCAGCATGGCTTACCAGAAGGCGAAGGAGCTGTATAAATCAGGCGCAATCGGGCAGATCAACACCATACAGGCCTCCTTTAACCGGCAAAGTGCGCTGGGGGCGTGGCAATATACCATTCCGCTGGATGCCGGGCTGCAAACGGTAGACTGGGACCGTTTCCAGGCCAATGAGAAGGTGAAACATGCGTATGATAATAACCGCTTTTTCAGGTGGCGTAATTACCGCGAGTATGGTACCGGCGTGGCCGGCGATTTGTTTGTGCACCTGCTTACCGGCATCCACTTCATCACCGACTCTAAAGGGCCGGACAAGATATTTTCCATTGGCGGCTTAACGTACTGGAAAGATGGCCGTAACGTGCCCGACGTAATGAGCGCCGTAATTCATTACCCCGAAACTAAGGAGCATCCCGCCTTTCAGGTAAACCTGCAGGTAGATTTCATCAGTGGTGAGGGCGATTATTCTACTACCAAAATCATCGGCTCCGAAGGGGTGATCAACCTGTTCGGCGAGGGCGACGGCTTTACCATTGTGAAAAATAAGATGCCGAATGCGCCGGGTATAGGCGGCTGGGATTCTTTGTTTACCTATCCGGAGGCCATGCAGAAGGAAATTTTAGCTAAATACGATTTAAAGTATTCCTCAAAAGATAAGCTGGCACCCAAAATGGACGGCGTAAAATATGAAGCGCCCAAAGGCTACAATGCCTCGCATGATCATTTTGCCAACTTTATGGATTCCATACGTACCGGCAAACCGGTGTTTGAGAACGCCGAGTTCGGCTTCCGGGCAGCGGCCCCGGCGCTGGCCTGCAACGACAGCTATTTTCAGGGTAAGATCATCAACTGGGATGCCGAGCACATGAAGGTAGTGTAACTTGTTTTAAAATCAGTAGGCAGCTTAAATAATCTTATTGCCCCTTTGGGGGCTACCTGTTTATAGTATTCCATTTTAATAAATTCGTTAATGCACCGTAGGTGTTACCCTTACCATTTGCTGCGAAATGCAAAATGAGGGTAGCACCTATGGTGCATTGGTATGTTTGTAAAAATGTGTCTATAAACAGGTAGCCCCTAAAGAAGCAAAGCATTGATGCTGATATAACATATCGGCTGTTAGCGAAATTGCAAGCTAAAAAATAGGGTAGTCTTCAAATCCATCGTGTATGATTTAGAAAGCGGCCTGATGCACGGCTGATAATATTAATTACATTTGCAGGCATCACAACCCGAAGGATATTCGCTTTCTATGCCATCATCAGCCTATGTGTCTTCCGCTCAATCCAATAAAACCATATTTTGGTTTTTGCTGTGCTGGACGGGGCTGAACCTGCTGCAGGCCGCCACCCTGGGCCTGCACTCCGACGAGGCCTACTACTGGATGTACTCCCGGTTTATGGACTGGGGCTATTTCGATCATCCGCCTATGGTGGCCGTCTTCATCAGGGCGGGCTACAGCTTGCTGCACAACGAATTGGGGCTGCGCCTGCTTACGGTATTGCTCAACCCGCTGGCTATCTACCTATTATGGCTGATAGCCAAGAAATACAAGGCCAATGCCCGGTGGTTTGTGGTACTGGTGGCCGGTATGCTCAGCCTGCACATTTATGGCTTTATTACTACGCCCGATGCACCGCTGCTGCTGTTCACCATATTGTTCTATTATTTTTACCAGCAGTACCTGGAGGAAAACAAATGGTGGCTGGCTATAGCCTTGGGTATAACGGTTGCCTGTTTGCTGTATAGTAAATATCATGGCGTACTGGTTATTGTGTTTACCCTGCTGGCCAACATTAAGCTCTTAAGGCGGCCTTCGTTTTATTTGATTGTGGTGCTGGCTGCGGTATTATACCTGCCGCATATCCTGTGGCAAATACATCACCATTATCCTTCGGTAGTGTATCACCTGTTCGAGCGGTCGTCTGATACCTATCAGCCGCAGCATACTTACCAGTACATACCGGGGCAGTTGCTGATGGCCGGGCCGCTTATCGGCTGGTTTATGTTTTACTACGCCTTTACCACCCGCATTAAAAATGCGTTCATCCGCTGCCTGATGGTGAACGGCATCGGCACGTTTGCCTTTTTTTTAATCAATACCCTAAAGGGCAATGTGCAGCCGCACTGGACGCTGATCGGCTTTGTGCCGCTGGTGCTGCTGGTACTTATCCACCTGCAGCAGCCGGGCTATAAACCGGCCTGGCTGTACAAGCTGGCGCTGGTGAACGCCGGGCTGATTGTAGTATTCAGGTTGCTGCTGGTAATGCAGTTGCCGCCGCTTACCAAATGGCGGCCGGTGCGCAGCTTTTTTGCCTACAGGCAATGGTCGCGGCAAATACAGCAACGGGCGGCGGGCGCCTATGTCATCATCCCTTCCAGCTTTCAGGAGGCTTCAAAATACAATTTTTATACCCGCAGCCTTAAAGGTTTTGATTACGATGAGCGCTATTACCGCCGTACCCAGTATGAGTTGTGGCCGGTTGAAGACAGCCTGCAACACCAGCGGGCGCTGCTGGTTACCGATTTGCCGGTGAAAGGATTAACCACCGATTCGATGCAGACTGTAAAGGGGGTGCGGTACTTTAATCCGGTTAATGAGGTGCGCACTTTTCAGCGGGTGGATGTACAGGCTGCAGAAACCAAGTTTGAAGCCAGGCCAGGGCAGCCGCTTACCCTTAATGTTTTGCTTACCAATCCTTATGCGCAGGCGATTGATTTTGGCGAAATGGTGCACGGTGAACCCATCACCTTGTCGGCCTGCTTTTACCAGCAGGACGAACTGAAACTGGAACAGCAGGCACCGCAGAATTTCCGGCAGTTGCATATTGCGGCCCGTAAAACCGGCAAATACCGTTTTGCCATTCAGGCGCCATTAGCGCCGGGCCGTTACGATTTGGTGTTTTCCATCCGCACGGCGCCGTTCACAGGCGGCCGCAACAGCAGGGTTATTTATTTTACCGTACGTTAAACTGATTGATTTTACATGATTAAACATTTTTACTTAGTTCTTATCTCTGCCTTCATCCTTTCCGCTGTTACCGCAAATGCACAAGATACCACCGCTGTCCGCCCCGGCAGTCTGGATGTTCATTTTAATGGGTTCGGATTTTTTGATAACCGCGAATACAAGGCCTTTACCGAGCGTTCGCGCACGTACTCGGGCACCCGCGTAAACCTCGATTTCGGGCTTAACTTGGATAGCTTCAATCATTTTGTGGTAGGTATCAACGGCATCCATGAGTTTGGTGCCAGGCCATTCTTCCTGCGGGTCGATCCGGTGGCTTATTATAAGTTTGAAAGTCATAAATGGCTGTTCAACGCCGGTATGTTTTCGCGCGAGGGCTTGCTTACCCAGTATCCGCGTGCGCTGCTGAATGATACGCTGCGGTACTACCGCCCCAACATTGAGGGGCTGCTTACCCGTTACCAGACCGAACATGGCTATGAAACGTTGTGGATTGATTGGGTAAGCCGCCAAACCAATACCGACCGCGAGCAGTTTCTGTTCGGGTTGGCCGGTAAATACCTGCCCAGTACCACCGGGCCGTTTTACATCTCGCATTACTTTGTGCTGCTGCACGATGCAGGCGCGGCGGTAACCATTCCAGGCGACCATATCCGCGACAATGGCGGCCTACAGGTGCGTTTAGGCATAGATTTCAGCCACAAAACCGTGTTTGATTCCCTGTCGGTGGAAGCCGGAGCGATGGCCTCCTTAGAGCGCACGCGCAGCGTAACCGGTTTGCAGCACCCGCTGGGCTTTGTGGCCAGCGCTTTTGCCCGCTACCACCGCTTTGCTTTTTTTGACGAATTTTATGCCGGGCAGGGGCACCATATTTCCTATGGCGATTCCTACTACGAGAAGAAATTGTATAACCGGCTGGATATCATCTATTCGCCATTTCTTTATAAGCGTATCACCGGGCAGTTTGTGCTCAGCCTGCACCAGTCGCCGGGGCAATGGAACGATAACCAGCAGGCGTTTCGTATTATTTATGATTTGGGCCGCAAAACGCTGGTGAAGTTTAAAGATTAAAAATACCTTGCCGCGTTAGGCGTTAACCCAATGTGTATGAAATCATCCCTGTACCTTAAATGTCTGATTTTATTTATAGCTGCCGGCTTGTTTCACCTGTTAACTGTAAAGCGGTTATCGGCCCAGCACCACGAAGTTTCGGGCTGGGGGGCGTGGTTTCATTCGCAGCGGTTATCTCCGCACTGGGGTTTGTTGTTCGATGCCCAGTTCCGTTCTGCGGATAAGTTCGCTTACCTGCGCAATCCGCTCATCCGCCCGGCGGTAAGCTATTATTTTGATAACCGCCACTATGCTTCGGTAGGCTATTTGTTTACCGGCACCTATCGAAAGACAGATGAAGTGAACACTTTCCGCCCGGAGCAGCGCATCTGGGAGCAGTATATTTTTACGCATAAGGCAGGCCGCAGCACACAGTTACAGCACCGTTTCCGGCTGGAGCAGCGCTTTGTGGGCCGGTTAGGGGCTAGTGATCCTTATTTTGCCCAGCGGCTGCGGTACTTTGTGCGTGGGATGGTACCGTTCAGAAAGGATTCGGTGTTTAGCAAGGGCACTTATATCGGCCTGCAAAACGAGGCCTTTGCCAATGTGCAGCACAACGACAAGATCAATGGCAGCGTGTTCGACCAGAACCGGGCCTATATTTCCTTCGGTTACCGCTTCAGCAAGTTTGCTGATGTGGAGGCCGGTTACCTTAACCAGTATGTGAACGCCGTTGGCGAAAACACCATGAACCATGTGGTGCAAATTGCGTTGTATACCCGGTTGTAATCAATGCAGCACGTATCGTCAACTTAAAACAATACCTTTACAAATACATTATCCTTTAAAACAACGCATTACATGAAAAGAACATCCTTTGTAAAAGCCTTAACCCTGGCTGCTGCCACTCTGCTGCTGCCCTTTGTGCTGAAGGCGCAGTCGCACCAATTGAGTCCGCATGATACCGTTACCGCTAAAGTAGCCGGTGCCGATTTGAAGATTATTTATGGCAGCCCGGCCGTAAAGGGGCGTACCTTGGGTACTGATATTGCACCTTTTGACAAGGCATGGCGTGCCGGTGCCGATGAGGCTACCTTGTTTACCACCAGCAAGGATATTATGGTACAGGGTAAAAAGCTGCCCGCAGGTACTTACAGCGTATTCATTATTCCCGGCAAGGCCAGCTGGACTTATATTTTTAATTCGCAAACCGGCCAGTGGGGTATAAAGCGCGGCGGTTTAGCCAATTACGAAGAAAGCAAAAATGTGCTTACCGTTACCGCCAAACCCAAGCCTGCAGAAATGACGGAGCGTTTAAGATATGAGTTTTATAAAAATGGCTTGAGCCTGCGCTGGGACAAGATAGATGTACCGCTTACCATTAAGTAATTACTTGTACCATACATCAAAACAACAAAGGGGGCCGAAAGCCTCCTTTGTTGTGAATTAACTAAACTGAACTTTATATATGATGAACCTCGCCGCTACCATGCTTTGAAGTGTTGATTTGCTTGGCGTTGCCGCTGTAATACACATCACCGGAGCCGCTTAAGGAGGCATCAATTTTAGTGTTCACATTTACACGCACATCGCCCGAGCCGCTGATGCGTACGGCGGTTTCATCAGTAGCCAATGAGGAAGCTGAGTAATCGCCAGAACCGGAGATGCTGATGGAAGAACTGCGGGCATGGCCGCTTAATTTTATATCGCCGCTGCCGGAGATGGAACTTTCTAATTCCTGAGTTTCCACTTTGCCGGCAATATCACCCGAACCGGATAATCTGATTCTCAGGCTGTTTGCCCGTAATCCGTCTTTAAAAAAAACATCACCCGAACCGGTTAAGGTAACGGCATTTACATTCTTGATAGCCACATAAATCACCATATGCTCGTTACTGTTCCAGTTCCAGCCGCTATTGTTTTTCATGCCTAATTTCAATACGCCGCCTTCCACTTTGGTGGTAATGCGGTCAATCACATCGGCAGGCGCTTCTACCTTAACCGATTCGGTGTTGCCCTGCACCACATACACGTCGAACGAGCCGGTGGCATCAATGGCGCTAAAGCCGGTGAGATGGCGGTCTTCGGTGTTAAACGCGGCTGTTACAGTAGTAGCAGGCCTGATGGTAGTAGCTGCGTTGGCAACGCCGGTACCGCTTAACAAAGCGGCAATTACAAATGCTTTTGATAGTGAGTTCATGGTCTTTTATTTGATTTGTACCTATAAGATGCCGGAGGGGTAGCAAACGTTGCAGAAAACTGAAAAAATATTTTTTTTGGTAGATAGAGCGGGGAGCGGAGTGGGAGGAGCGCTATGGGCGGAAATAAAGAATACAACAAGAAGAGGATATGTAAGGATCTTTATGCTTTAATATTTCACCTTCATTAGCCTTTGTCCCTCCCTCGGGAGGGTAGGGAGGGGTTTATGCGCTATGATGAAATTTTTCTGATGCGTTGCCTGACTGGCGTACAAACCCCTCCCTGCCCTCCCCGGGGAGGGACAAACTTTGAATGAATGTATGCAAAATATTCATTCAATATAAGCGAATGGCTGTAAAAGCAAAAGGCCGGCTAAACTGCCGGCCTTCCCTTAGTCAATCAGTACCCCGATATAATAATTAAAGGTATCTACCTCTATATTATCCTTGGTGGCGCCGGACAACCCCAATGCGCCCCAGCGGTTGCTTACTTTTATGTACTGGTACTCGCCGCCTTTGGTGCGGATGCGCACCGGCATGTTAAAGCCACGCTCGTCGGTTATCCAGCGGGCGCCCATCTGGCCGCGAACGGTGGCAATTTCCAGCACGGGCAAAGTTTTGTAGTGCAGGTACTGGTTAAATACCGGGGTAAGATCCGTACCCGCTTCTTTGTTGATATAAGCGATGATCTGGTCGCCGGTTACGGTTTGGTGGTAGAACGTTTTATTGAGGCCGCGCAGAATGGCCAGCCACTTGGCATCGTCATTTATAATGGTGCGTACCTGGTTGAGCAGTACGCCGCCTTTGGCATACATATCGCCCGAACCCTCGTGGTTTACACCATACGGGCCTACAATAGGGCGGTCGTTCTGAATGTTAAGCCGGCTGCCGTTCACATACTCCTGCCCGGCCTGCTTGCCGTAATAGGTTTCAGTGAACAGCGATTCGGAGTAATAGGTAAAGGCCTCATGCACCCACATATCGGCAATATCCTTAGTGGTAATATTGTTGCCGAACCACTCGTGCCCGCTTTCGTGAATTACGATATAATCCCACTTCAAGCCCCAGCCGGTACCGGATAGGTCGCGGCCTAAGTAGCCGTTGCGGTAGTGGTTACCGTAAGCTACCGCGCTTTGGTGCTCCATACCCAAATGCGGTGTTTCTACCAGTTTATAACCATCCTCGTACCAGGGGTAGGGGCCAAACCAGTGTTCGTGCGATTTCAGCATCGGTTTCACATTGGCATCAAACTGCTTTTTGGCTTTTTCCAGGTTATAAGGCAGCACCCAGTAATCCAGCGTGAGTTTGCCCTTTTCGCCATTGTAGGTATCGCTGATGTGGGCATAGTCGGCAATGTTGGCGGCTACATCGTAGTTGTTGATGGGGTTGCCCACAAACCAGTCGTACCGGGTATAGCCGTCTTTTAGAGGCGTTACCTTACGCAGCCGGCCGTTGGATACATCTTTCAGGCCGTTGGGTACGCTAATGCTGATGAGCATACTGTCCACCTCGTCGCTCTGGTGATCTTTGGTAGGCCACCATACGCTGGCACCTAAACCCTGACAGGCGGTAGCTACCCAGGGTTTGCCCAGCGAGTCAGTACGGTACTGCACGCCGCCATCCCAGGGGGCGTTTTTGGCTTCGCGCGGATTGCCGGAATATAATACCGTAAACTCATCATGAAAACCTTTCTGAATGGTATTGGGAAAAGTAACAAACACCGCATTAAACTCGCGGGTAAACGGAATGGATTTGCCTTTGTATACTACCTTCTCTATCTTCAGGTTGTCGAACAGATCAAACTGCAGCTTATTAAAATTCTGCGTGGCGGTAAACCTGAACAGGTTACTGCCGCTGATGGCTTTATTGGCGATATCGAACTTCACATCCAAATGATAGTAATTAATATCGTAGCAGGTACGCAGCGGCGTAAGCGTACCGCGCAAACTGTCGGCACGGGTAAACTGCTCTTTGGTTTGCAGGAGCTGGGCTTGAGTAAACAAAGGGGCCAAACCAGCGAGTAACAGGAGCGCTTTTAATTTCATTAAGATCGAATGTAATAAGTTAAAAATCTAAAAGCGTCATTGCGAGGAACGAAGCAATCTCTCTGCACCAGGCTTTGGTTAAGCGTAGAGAGATTGCTTCGTTCCTCGCAATTACGTGATGGAGATTAGCTATAATCTATGAACCATCAGCCATGAACTATTTTAACACTTCCACATCTATATAACTATCGTTATACACCGTTTCGGTTGCCTTTACATAGTCGCTTTCATCGGCCTTGTAAGGGTTGGCCACAAATTTTTGCGGGTTGCGGGCAAACAGCGGGAAGGCGGTGCTTTGCACCTGTATCATGATGCGGTGGCCTTTCTTAAAGGTGTGCAGCACATCTTGTAAACGCACGTTTACATCCGTTTTCTGACCGGGTACCATTGGTACGGCCTTATCAAAACCGGTACGGAAACGGGCCGGCATAATTTCCGAGCGTACCATCTGCCAGTAATTGCTCAAAATAATGTTCTTGTTCGGCATATAGGCGTTGTTGCGCTCATCCGGCGGATACACATCAATCAGTTTCACCACATAATCGGCATCGCTACTGCTATTGGCTACTTTCAAGTGGGTCATCAGCTCGCCGCCTAAGGTCATATCTTCGGTCAGCACATCAGTTTGGTATACCAATACATCGGGCCGGCGGCCGGCGAAACGCTGGTCTTCGCTCATGTAATTGTGCGGGGTAAAGCCCATGGTAGTGGTGTTATCTTCGGTGTAGGGTACCGGCTTCATCGGGTCGCTCATGTAAGATACCGAACCATTGCCCGAAGGCTGGCTCATTGGTAATTTACCATCATCACTCAGGAAAAATTTAACATGCGACGCATTGGCAACCGGCCATTGGGCGAACTGCTTCCATTCCTTGTTGCCAGTGTCATACATATAGGCTTTTGGCAGGCCCGAATTTTTATCGCCGTTGCCTTTCAGGAAGTGGTTGAAGAACTTGGCTTCAATATCGCGCTGGTAGAAAGTGGCAATGCTGTCGCCAAAATATACGTTGCTGTGCATGGTATGCCCGGTCTCGCGCGACCAGCGGCCATGCCCGAAAGGCCCCATCACAATGGTATTGTAGGCCGAAGGATCAGTTTTGTTGATGCGCTTGAACATGTCCAGCGGGCCGCTCAGATCCTCGGCATCGTACCAGCCGCCCACAAACATTACAGCAGGCTTTACTTTGCCATAGTGGCGCGGCAAACTGCGCGATTGCCAGAACTCATCATAATTCGGGTGGTTCACTGTTTCCTGCCAGTAGAAATTGTCTTTATAATATTTATCAGCATTTTTCAGCGGGCCCATATCCAGCAAAAACTGGTAGCCATCGCGGGTGCCGGTTTTAATATTCTGGCTGGCGTACCATTCCTTACTGGTGGTATCTGTCTTCTGCACACCAAATACCGGGTAGGTGAAAAAGTAGCTTTCCAATAAAGCGCCGTTATGATGAAAATCATCAAAAAAGAAATCGGAAATGGGTGCCTGCGGCGATGAAGCCTTTAGCGCCGGGTGGTTAGACAGGATGCCGGCAGCGGTGTAAAAGCCGGGATAGGAGATGCCCCACTGGCCCACGCGGCCGTTATTGTTGGCTACGTGCTTTACCAGCCAGTCGATGGTGTCGTAAGTATCGGTGCCTTCATCTACATCTTTTTTGGTTTTATGCTCCACTACCGGGGTCATGTTGGTCCAGGTGCCCTCGCTTTTGTAGCGGCCGCGCACATCCTGGTACACCACAATGTAGCCTTCCTTCATCATCAAATCCGACGGGCCCAAACGCGAAGGTATTTTGCTTTCGCCATACGGCGCAATGCTGTAGCAGGTGCGCTGCATCACCATCGGGTATTTGTGCTGCGGCGAAGCGTCGTTAGGCGTGTAAACGGAGGTAAACAGCTTGGTACCATCGCGCATGGTGATGTATACATCTTTTTTGGTGTAATGTTCTTTGGCATAGCTGCCGGTGCCCTGCGCCTGTGCGCCGGTACAGTAAGCAGCCGCCAATAGTAGCAGTAAGCAGATTTTTTTCATAATCGGGGAGATTGAAGTATTTGGGAGCCTAATTTAAAAAGTTTAGTTGATTAAGCGCCTGGTAGCGATTTATTAATTGCAGATGTATGGTTTTGTAATGAAAAAAATACAGGATGAGATTGTTATATCTTTAACTGCACCTCAAAAATAGGAGTCATTTCGACCGTAGGGGGAAATCTTCTTCGAGCGATTCTTTTTTAATAGAAAATTGTACCTGCGGCCGAAACAGCGAGGCTACTAAACCTGTGAACTATGCAAGCTCAGCCTTTACACTGTAATCACACAAGAATTATCCTTTCGCATGAATATTGCTTACCTTTGCGCACCAACCAAATACGCTATATATTATGCAATATGATGTAATTGTTATCGGTTCGGGCCCGGGCGGCTATGTGGCCGCTATCCGCTGTGCCCAGCTGGGTTTAAAAACCGCTTGTATCGAAAAATACGGCACTTTCGGCGGCACCTGCCTTAATGTAGGCTGTATTCCGTCAAAGGCATTGCTGGATTCTTCGGAGCATTATCATAATGCAGCGCATACCTTTAAAACGCATGGCATCAGCCTGGATAACCTGCAGGTAGATTTCGGGCAGATGATCAAGCGCAAAAATGAAGTGGTGGCGCAAACCACCGGCGGTATCGCATTTCTGTTCAAAAAAAATAAAATCGATGCTTACCAGGGCATTGGCTCTTTCAAGGATAAAAATACCATCATTGTTAAAAAAGAAGATGGCAGCGAGGAAACGCTAACCACAAAAAATGTAATCATTGCTACCGGTTCCAAGCCGTCAAGCCTGCCCTTTATTCAGCTGGATAAGAAGCGGGTAATTACTTCAACCGAAGCATTGGAACTTACCGAAGTGCCTAAGCACCTGATTTTGATTGGCGGCGGGGTAATTGGTTTAGAATTGGGTTCGGTGTATGCCCGTTTGGGTGCCAAGGTGTCGGTAGTTGAATTTATGGATTCTATTATCCCGACGATGGATAAGCAGCTGGGTAAAGAACTGCAAAAGACCTTACAAAAAATCGGCATGGAATTTTACCTGGGCCACAAGGTAACCGGTGCCAAAGCCGAAGGCGACGAGGTAACCGTAACCTTTGATACCCCAAAAGGCGAGCATAAGGAACTGAAAGGCGATTACTGCCTGGTAGCCGTAGGCCGCGTAGCTTATACCGATAGCTTAGGGCTGGAAAATATTGGTTTACAAGTAGAAGACCGCGGCAAAAAGATTGCGGTGGATGAGCACCTGGAAACCAGCGTTAAGGGCGTATACGCCATTGGCGATGTGGTGCGAGGCGCCATGCTGGCCCATAAGGCCGAAGATGAAGGCACCTTTGTGGCCGAGCATATTGCCGGCCAGAAACCGCACATCAATTACAATTTGATACCGGGTGTGGTGTACACCTGGCCCGAAGTTGCCAGCGTAGGTTATACGGAGGAGCAGTTGAAAGAGAAAGGTGTGAAATATAAGGCAGGTTCCTTCCCGTTCAAGGCCAGCGGCCGCGCCCGCGCCAGTATGGATACGGATGGCTTTGTGAAAGTGTTAGCCGACAGTACCACCGATGAGGTTTTAGGCATCCACATGATTGGCCCGCGTGCGGCTGATATGATTGCCGAGGGCGTAGTAGCCATGGAGTACCGTGCCAGCGCCGAAGACATCTCGCGCATGAGCCACGCTCACCCCACCTATACTGAGGCCATCCGCGAAGCCGCATTGGCAGCTACGGATAACCGGGCGATACATATATAGATTACATTCAAGTGATTGCAAAAGCCGGCAACTAATCAGGCCGGCTTTTGTTGTTTGAATACATGATGCAAATTGTTATTAATACAGGTATTATACTACTTACTATTGCCGGTATGGAGGCATTATCCTGGGCGATACATAAATACCTGTTTCACGGACCGTTATGGTTTATTCATAAAACACACCACCAGCACCGTAAAACAAGCTGGTTTGAGTGGAATGATCTGTTTAGTTTAGGCTTTGCAGCCCTGTCTATATGGCTGATGTGGGTTGCCCACAAAACATTGGACTACCGCTTTTGGATAGGGGCGGGCATCAGCGTATATGGTGTTATCTACTTCATTTTTCACGATTGGTATATCCACAGCCGGATGCGGCCCTTCCGTACCTATAACCGCTATCTGCTTAACATTCGCCGTGCGCACAAAATTCATCATAAATCCACCGGGCGGCTTCCCTCAGAAGAGTTTGGGTTACTGGTTACCCGGAAGCAGTATTTTAAGTAAGTAGTAATGTATTGCTGATTTTACATTATAATTTGCAAGCGTATCGTCCCGCTGAAAACTATTTATACCTTCCTCGGGAAGGTAGCGGGCGTTCACAACCTTGATATTATTCGCTGCCGTTCATGAGATCGCTCCGCTAAGTGTTGGTACTTTTGTGTCAAGGCAAAGGCGTACCAACATATATACAGCACTAACCACATAAAGCGGATAGCAGCAAAAGCACAAACACGCATCCCCTCAACATTTCTTATCTTTGTCCCCATCCGGGATAAAAACCCGGCAACTCGTATGATCAAAGAAATTGAACTCGTCTGCTCACCTCAGGAGCATGAAGATACAGGCGTATTAAAACGCTTGGCCGCTGCCAAAACCAACCTTCCGCTTCAGCGCATTCAGGATTTACACATTGTAAAACGCTCTATTGATGCCCGTGGCCGTAATGTGGTGTACCGTATGCAGGTGAAAGTGTTTGTAGACGAGCCGCGCATATCCGAAGACTTCACGGTGCAATATCCGCCCGTAAAAAAAGCGAAGCCTGTAATTATTGTGGGCGCCGGTCCGGCTGGCTTGTTTGCGGCATTGCAGTGTTTGCAGCAGGGGCTGAAGCCCATTGTGCTGGAACGCGGTAAAGATGTAAAGCAACGCCGCCGCGATCTGGCTAATATCAACAAGCAGGGGCTGGTAAACCCCGATAGCAATTACTGCTTTGGCGAAGGCGGTGCCGGTACCTATTCGGATGGCAAACTGTATACACGTTCTACCAAGCGAGGAGATATTAACAACGTGTTACAGGCGTTTGTGGCGCATGGCGCTACCGAAGATATTTTGGTGGATGCGCGTCCGCATATTGGTACCAACAAACTGCCGCAGATTATTACCGCCATGCGCGAAACTATACAAAACGCAGGCGGCGAAATTCATTTCGATACTAAGGTAACCGCTTTAAACGTAAGCTTTGATAAAATACAAGGGGTGCAAACTGCCGGAGGTAACGAGTTCAAGGCAGAAGCCGTAATCTTAGCCACCGGCCATTCGGCTCGGGATGTATTTGAATTGCTGCACCGGCAAAATATACTCATCGAAGCCAAGCCTTTTGCTTTAGGGGTACGCATTGAGCATCCGCAGGAAATTATTGATAGGGCCCAGTACCATTGCGAGCATCGCGGGCCTTACCTGCCGCCTTCTTACTATAGTTTGGTAGAGCAGGTAGATAACCGGGGCGTATTCTCCTTTTGCATGTGCCCCGGCGGTATCATCGCACCTTGTGCTACTGACCCGGATGAGATCGTGGTAAATGGCTGGAGCCCCTCCAAACGTAATAACCCGTATGCTAATTCGGGCACTGTGGTGCAGGTTAATTTAGAGGACGTGCCGGGCAATGATGATGATCCCTTTAAGTTGCTGCGTTTCCAACAGGAAATAGAGCGGGCGGCTTTTACGGCTGGCGGCGGTAACTTGGTAGCCCCGGCCCAGCGCATGGTTGATTTTGCCGAAGGCCGCATTTCTGCCGATTTACCGGCCAACTCTTATCTGCCGGGCACAGCAAGTGTAGCATTAAAGGAAGTGCTGCCGGGCTGGATTGCTGAACGCTTACGCAAAGCGTTGCCGGCATTTGGCCGTAAGATGAAAGGTTACTACACCAACGAGGCCTTGCTGGTTGGGGTAGAGTCGCGTACTTCATCGCCGGTAAAGGTGCCGCGCGACCGCGAAACATTGCAGCACCCGCAGGTAAAGGGATTATTTCCCTGCGGTGAAGGGGCTGGCTATGCAGGTGGCATCATTTCTGCTGCTATTGATGGCATCAACTGTGCCGCCGCAGCGGCCAAACTATTACAATAATGGCAACATCAACTCAACTGTCCGGCCAGTTTCAAAACCTGTTTTCGGGCCAGCCCTGGTATGGCAATAACATTTACAGCATACTGGAACCGGTAGCTTTCGAGTCGGCTTATGAAAGGCCGTCTGCAGCAGGGCATACGAACATTGAGATATTGCTGCATATGCTGAGCTGGACAGAGGAGGTAACTGCCCGTATGGGCGGCAAGTTTGCCGGTGAACCTACCGGTGGCGACTGGCCCGAAGCCGGTGCGCCCGATGAACAAAAATGGCCCCAACTGGTTAATCAGTTAAAGCTGGCCAATGTAAACCTGCAGCGAGCGGTAGCCGATTTTCCGGAAAATAAGTGGAACGATAAGGTAAACGACGAGCGTGGTACCGAACCCGTAACTACTTATGAGGAATTGATACAAGGCTTTATGCAGCACCAGGTATACCATGCCGGCCAGATTGCCTTATTAAACCGACAACTCAATGGCTGATAAAAAAACTTTAGTGCTGGGGGCTACGCCCGATAGCAGCCGATACGCTTACCTGGCAGCCAACCGTTTGGTGCGCACCGGGCATTCTATTGTAAACGTAGGCATCAAAACCGGCGAGGTAGCCGGTGTGCCTATTGAAAAGCCTGAGGCTATTCATGATGACATTGATACCATCACCTTGTATGTAGGCACCCGTAACCAGGAGCCTTTGTACGAGTATATACTTGCTACCCACCCCAAACGCATCATCTTTAACCCCGGTACCGAGAATGCCGAACTGCGCCGTAAGGCCCACGAGCGCGGCATCGAAACCGTATCCGCCTGTACGCTGGTAATGCTGGCTACGGGAGAATACTGAATTTAGGTTTCAGAGTCAGGAGTCAGGAGTCAGGAATATTTTTGAATCCTGATTCCTGACTCCCTACCTTGATTCTTTTTTCACTTCAACACAAAACCACCTTTAATAAGAAACAGGCAGATGTACGTAAGTGGTTAGATCATCGCCCCTTGCAGTTTGAGCAGTACACTATCATACAGGTAAATGAGGTGGTAAAGTTATCTTACAACCAGCGCTATAGGGGCCTGTTTGAAAAAAGCCATGTGCAGCAATTACTGCAAACCAACCAGTATTGGGTAGTACGGGAGCTTAATTAGTTTGATTACTTTAACCTTACCCAAACCTTACCTACCGTACTTTAAAGCAGCGTTTAAAAGGCTTGCTAACCCTGTTAGCCAAAAAGGCCGCTCTTACGCAAGCAGGTTAGCGAGCGCCTTTTGAACAGGTGTTATATTACATGGTTACGGCACTGTTAAACACGTGCAGGATGCGTTAATAAACTGATGAACAGTATAATAGCAACAGCAGCTGCAATATAAGCCCAGTATTGTATTTTAATAAAAAAGAAGGAATGGCTGGGTGTAATCAGAAATTCCTGCCCGGTGGCTTTGTCAACCACTGTACGGTTCTTTAGCGGCGAATTGAGCCGGATACCGGTAAACCACAACGCCGCCGCTGCTGCAGCCAAACCCAGGCATATGCCCCAGGGCTGTACCGTAGAAAACAAAGCATTAAACAATAGATGTACTACTGCCACAACCACCAATGCAATCAGGGGGACTAAAAAGCCATACCCGCGCCATACAATAAACATAACCAATCTCCTTTTGTAAATGCGTTAATAAGATTTTGCTGAGGAACAATTTGATAAGTTAACAGTTAAAAGCTAAGATGTTTTAACCGACTTGTCATCATGTTTTACTATTATCAGATACGCAGGCATCATCACAAAACAGAAGCCGTTCCTTATGTAACCTGCCCGGTATGCCATACCGATGGTTACCTGCACATGAGCATTTTGCAAAAATACAGGTGGCAACTGGGGCCCATAGCACCTTCAGGCAAGTATGCCATTGCCTGGTGCGAGCATTGCGGCAACTACATCCCCAAGGTAAAATGGACAGATGCCATGGACCAGGCCTTCCGTAAAATGAAGCAGGGCCTGAAAACACCTTTGCGGTTATACCGCGGGCTGGTGGTGTACCCATTAGTAATAGCTGCTGTGGTTGGCATAGCTTTGCTGGTTTTTAAAGTAAAAGATCATAAGCAGCAAGGTAATCAGGCTTTGGTAAAGGATGCCATTCTGCATCCGCACCAGGGAGATATTTTTCAAATTACCCATACCGATGGTACCAATACGTATTATACTTATTTTAAAGTAGCCAGTACCAGGGGCGACAGTGTATATTTTTATCCCTCAAAAGTGCGGGTTACTGATGTAAAGAACATGAAGGCCTGGGATAACATACCTACCGCCGGCAGCGATTATGAAACCCGGCCCATTGGCTTTTCCATTTCGGCCGCCAAAGAATCAGATATGTTTACTTATGCAACGCAGCCGGTACAATATGGCATGGTATGGAGCTTGTACCGCGACGGAACTTTATATAAAAAATATTAAGCTATGGCTTTTGAAGAACATAAAGAAAGAAAACTGCAGTTTGGCAACCCTTATGCCGATTATGAGTATTATGGCAAATACTCGCGCAGTACTTTACCGGGTTTGATATTCGCCTTCATTATAGGTGCCGGTTTGTGCTACCTCGGCTGGTACCGCTGGCACGAAATTAACATGGCCGAAGTAATGGGCGGTACCATCTCACTTACCTCGATTGAATGGGCGCTGTACAAGATCAGCGGTAAGTGGGGCGTTGCAATTTTACTTGCATTATTCGGTGTAGGCTTATTTGCCCTTGGCATTTACAATTACCGCCGGCTCGAAAAAATGAAGGAATAAGCCTGCGTTACAACATTGCGTGTGCTTTTATCAGGCATACCGTTGGTAAAGCATTCGGCATCCTATAAGTAATTGTATGATGGTGAGCAAACGTCCTAAAGAAATCATACTTTCGTAACCCGTTTAACTATCATCAACATAGTGGTTAAGCGCTGTTAGTTACTTTTAATTACTTACCGTACGGTTCTTTGCGGCAGATATGCAGGTTCAAAGGGCCTGATATTTAGTTCACATGTGTATTAATCCTTTTCAATCGTTCTGGATGGGCGGTTATGAATGTTCAGACAAGCTGAACAGTCACCGGCAGCGGCTCGATCTGCTCACCCAAACCGGGCATTTGCAACATATCAATGAGGATTACCGTTTACTGGCGCCATTTGGTATTAAAACCGTGCGCGAAGGCATACGCTGGAGCGTGGTAGAAACCGCGCCTTATACCTACAACTGGAGTACGGTAGCCCTGATGCTTGAGGCTGGCCGGCGGCAGGGCATACAGCAGGTTTGGGATATCTGTCATTTTGGGTTCCCGGATGACTTGCATCCCCTGCACCCGGATTTTACGCCGCGCTTTGCGGCGCTTTGTAAGGCATTCGTGCTGTTTTACCGCTCGCTTGACGAAAATGCCTCCCTGATCATCACGCCCATCAACGAAGTTAGCTTCTTAGCCTGGCTGGGCGGCGAAACCTGCGGTACCTCGCCTTACTTTTATAACCGGGGCTGGGACGTAAAGTACCACCTCATGAAAGCCTTTATAGTCGGCGTAGCCGCCATGCGCGAGGTGGATTCAAACGTACTGATACTCACCACCGAGCCGTTGGTAAACATGGTACCGCCGCTTAATCCCACGTCCGGACAACTGGACGAGGCCGATTTTGAGAATGAATTACAGTTCCAGTCGCTGGATATGCTGTGCGGAAACATTTGCCCCGAGCTGGGCGGCAAGCCGGAGTATGTGGATGTTTTAGGCTTCAATTTTTATTATAATAATCAGTGGATCATCGGGCAGCAGGGATTTTTGCCCTGGTTCAATGAAGTGCCCGATGCGAGATGGAAGCCCTTGCATGAGTTACTGGCTGCGGCTTATACCCGGTACCAAAAGCCATTTATCATTAGTGAAACCAGTCATTCCGGTGCGCACCGGCCTAACTGGATAGAGTTTATTGCCAGCCAATGTGCAGAAATGTTACAGCAAAAGCTGCCGCTTTGGGGCGTTTGCCTGTACCCAATCATCGACCGGCCCGACTGGAACGAATTGTCCTGCTGGCACCACTCGGGCCTGTGGGATGTAAGCGAGCCGCCGGTTGCCCCAACCGAACGCCTGCTGCATCAGCCCTATGCCGATGCCTTAATAGAAGCCGGGCAGTTGCTGCACGAACTTAGCCAGGATAACGTAGAAACTGACAGCACGGCGCTGATGGAATAAACAAGCAGGCCATAAACAAGTGGTTGTAAAACAGGTACAGGTAGGCAAAACTTAAAGCCGGGGCTGGATCTTAAAATTTACAATCAATATTACGGCCACTTATGGAAAATCAGCAACCCAACGCCGATGGGCAACGTACCTCCGGCACTCACCTGTCTTACTGGACGGATAGCACATCGCCATTAACATATACTCCGTTAGGCCAGGACATAACGGCCGATGTAGCCATTGTAGGTGCCGGCATTGCCGGCCTCAGCATAGGCTACCGGTTGGCAAAGCAAGGCCGCCGGGTAGTGATACTGGAAGATGGTACTATAGGCAGCGGCGAAACCGGCCGCACCACCGCCCACCTGGCCAATGCCCTGGACGACCGCTATACCGAGCTGGAAAGTTATTTTGGCGAGGAAGGCGCCAGGTATGCTGCCGAAAGCCACACCGCTGCGATTGACCTGATTGAGCAGATAGTAAGAGAAGAAAACATCGACTGTGATTTTGTGCGCCTGAACGGCTATCTGTTTTTACACCCTACCGATAAAGTTAAAACGCTGGAAGATGAATTGACTTCCACCAACAAGGCGGGAATTAACACCAGTATGGCAGATACCGCGCCGGGCATCACCCAGCAAGGGCCCTTTCTAATGTTTCCGCAACAGGCGCAGTTCCATCCGCTTAAATACCTGAACGGGCTGGCCGAAGCTTTTGTAAAACTGGGTGGCACCATCTACACCCAAACGCATGTTACGGAGGTAAAGGAAGGAGAGGTGAAAGCCAATGGCTTCACGGTTTCGGCCCGGTCGGTAGTGGTGGCTACCAATTCGCCTATTAATGATGTGGTAACCATGCATACCAAGCAGTTTGCCTACCGCTCCTATGTAATCGGTGCCAAAGTGCCTAAAGCGGCCATTGAACCGGCCCTTTGGTGGGATACCGGCGACCAGGATTCCACGTGGCCAAGCTACCCGTACAATTATGTGCGTACACAGCCGTATGATGAGGAAAATTACCTGCTGATACATGGCGGGGCCGACCATGAAACCGGGCAGGCCAACCGGGAGCATATTCCGGAAGAAGACCGCTACAAAAATTTAGAAATATGGTTGCACGAGCATTTTCCGCAGGCAGGGGAGGTGGTGTACCGCTGGTCGGGCCAGGTGATGGAGCCGGTGGATGATCTGGGCTTTATCGGCAAGAACCCGGGCGATGAAAACATCTACATTGTAACCGGCGATTCGGGTAACGGCCTTACCCACGGTACGCTGGCTTCCATCCTGATTCCGGATCTGATAAACGGTAAGGATAATCCCTGGGCAAAAATCTATGATCCGGGCCGCATCACCCTGAAATCGGCACCGCATTACATTAAGGAGATGTTCTATGTGGGCAGCCAGTATGTAGATTACCTGTTGCCGTCTGATGTGAAATCCATTACCGATATTCAGCCCGACGAAGCCGCCATTGTGGGCACGCTGAAAAAGACAGCCGTATACCGCGATACCACAGGGCAATATCATGCCTTTAGCGCTGTATGCCCGCACCTGGGCTGCGTAGTGCAGTGGAATAACGATGAAAAATCATTCGATTGCCCCTGCCACGGTTCGCGGTTTACCTGCGAGGGTAAGGTAATGAACGGGCCTGCGGTAAGCGATCTGGAAACGGTAAAGGTGCCCGAAAAATAAACGGCGGCTTTTTCCGTTAAGCTAATTGTATCCCGGCAGACCAGGGTTTGCCGGGATTATTTATTTTTGCAAAGTGCGTAAATTACACCATTCCTTACTGATCCCGCTTTTAATGGCAAGTATGTTATTTGCCCTGTTGTTCAACTCCTGCAAAAAGGACGATCAGGCTTCGTTCCGCAGTAACCTGACCAGCCAGCCCTGGCTGCTGGCCTCATTGCAGGTAACTACATTTCAGCGTTACAAAACCTCCACAACCGATACGCTCCGCGTTTCCTGCGGCGGTAATCCTCAAACTTTAAATTTTAAGGCAGACGGAGCGGCCAGCTATTCGGGTTTCCAGTGTAATAATCCTGACGCTTCAGGCACCTGGAGTTATGATACCAGCTTAATGCAGCTCCACATGAATCTCCCCCTGAAGGATACCACCAGCAAAACCGGCAACAATCAGCCTTTTGCCATAGCACAGGTAATTACTTTAGGCCGCAGTTCGTTGGTGATACGTACCGGCGATTTAAACTCTTATTATGCTGATGATCTGAAGCACAAAGTATACCGGTACAGCTTCATCCATCAGGGGCAATAAGTGCAAATTTATCGATGCCTGAATCGGGCATTGTACGAACCAATACGCCGCCCCGCTGTTGTTACTGATATGTCTAATACCCTGCGCCTTGTTTTAGGCGATCAGCTCAACCTTAATCATTCGTGGTATAAAACCCAAAATCCGCATATTACCTATGTGTTGATGGAGGTAATGCAGGAGCAGGAATACGTGCTGCACCATGTGCAAAAGATACTGGCCTTTTTCGGTGCCATGCGCAACTTTGCCCATCAGCTTAAAAAAGCGGGACACGAGGTAATCTATATAGCCCTGGATGATGAGCAGAACGCACAGGATTTTGAGCGCAATTTACAGCGCATCATTAAGGAGCAGCACACTGATAAATTTGAATACCAGTTGCCCGACGAGTACCGGCTGGACGAGCAACTGAAAGATATATGCCGCCGCCTGGGCGTTGAAACCTCGGTAGCCGATACGGAGCATTTTTTAACCTATCGGGATGATGTGAAAAACTTTTTCGGCGGTAAGAATAGTTACCTGATGGAATCCTTTTACCGGCACATGCGCAAGCAAACCGGTATACTGATGCAGGGCGACGACCCAATCGGCAAACGATGGAACTACGATGCCGACAACCGCAAAAAGTATGACGGCGCCGTGCCGCTGGTGCCGCCGCTCAGCTACAACCACGATGTATCGGCCCTGAAGCAGATGATCGACCGGATGGGGGTGAAGTACTTTGGTACGGTAGATGAAACCAGCCTGGAATGGCCGCTGTCGCGCCGGGAGGCGGTGAGTTCGCTGGAATACTTTTGTGAACACTTATTACCGCACTTTGGTACCTGTGAGGATGCGATGTTGCAGCAGCACATCAGTTTGTACCATTCGCGCATGTCGTTCGCGCTCAATTCCAAGCAGATTACCCCGGCGGAGGTGATTGGCAAGGTGGTGGAGCACTGGCAGCAGCACCAGAAAGATATATCCATTGCGCAGGTGGAAGGCTACGTGAGGCAGGTAATGGGCTGGCGCGAGTTTATGCGGGGCGTATACTGGGCGCAAATGCCCGGGCTGGAGCAAAAGAACTTTTTTAAGCACGAAAACAAGGTGCCGCACTGGTACTGGGACGGGCAAACCAAGATGAACTGCCTGCAAAAATGCATCGGCCAATCATTAAACCACGCCTGGGCGCACCATATACAGCGGCTGATGGTGATCGGTAATTTCTCATTGATTGCCGGCCTGCATCCGGATGGGGTGGACGAATGGTACCTGGGCGTTTATGTGGATGCCCTGCAATGGGTGGAAATTACCAACACCCGCAGCATGAGCCAGTTTGCCGACGGCGGCCTGATTGCCTCCAAGCCCTATGCCTCTACCGCTGCCTATATTAACAAGATGAGCGACTACTGCAAGCACTGCCATTATGACTACAAAAAGCGCCACGGCGACCGCGCCTGCCCCTTCAACAGCCTGTACTGGAATTTTTTAGACCGCAACGCCCAACACCTGAAAGGCAACCCCCGCATTGGCATGGCCTACAAGCACCTGGGCAATATGACCCGCCAAGAACTGGAAGCGGTAAACGAGCAGGCAGCGGTGTATATTGACGATTTGGAGAATTTGTAGAGGGGCGTTGCGAACGCCGGACAGAATTAAGCGGCTCACTGTAAACGAGCACACTTTGCAAATTTTCAGTTGTAATAGTGGAAATAGTTGACTCAATTATCGATTAAAGCATTAACTTTAAATACATATTCTTTGATTTGAGTCCACAATTTTGTTATATAATTATTTCTTTCATTAGTATTTAACAATTTAAGAGTGGTTTCATTTGAAAACTGCTCAAAATTAATACGCGGCTCACAAAAGTTTCCTCCAAGCCATGAATTCTCACGCCCCCATTCGCTAACTTCTTCAATGATTTTGGCCAAATCAACAAACTTAGGCTCCTTGCTAACATCTCTATTTCCATTTCTAATCACTGTAATACCATAATAAACATCTTCCCATCCACGCTCAACGAACAAGCAAATCTCACAATTCTTATATTCATTAAGTTTAAACATAATGCCATACCAAGCCAGCCGATTACGACTTCTATGTATTACACCATTAAGTTTATCTGCCGAAAATTTACATCTATCCATGATAGCATACTCTTTTGAAACTATAGCTTCTAAATCAGTCCAAAAGTCCCATTCTGTATGCCATTTTACATGAACCCAGTTTTCTGCAATTTTTTTTGCATTTACTATATTGTCTCCTTCAGCAAGCAAAGCAAGTATTTCTGTTCTTTCATCATGGTTCATAGTTTTCCCGGTTATATTATTAATTATTAGTTGATATTGAATTAAGGTTTCTCTAAGAGCAGGGAAATTGTAGGATTCTTTAATACAGTCTTCAATCCAGAAAAGAATTTCAAAGCTGTAAGATATTGGAATATATATTTGAAGCCAATCTGGTAAATTAAATAACTTCCCAATACTATTAGTATCAGGCTCTTTGCCGTCGATAGAGAGATAAACTAGCTTGATATCATCTACTCCTTCTTTCCTCAATATTTCATAATATCGTTCAAGTTGCTTGTCTTGATCCGAAGCATATAGCTTATTCTCTATAACAACAGCTTGTTTAGAGGTTCTTATTAATATATCAATATTTTTATATTCCTTATAAACGTTAACAAGTTCTGAACCGACTGCATCAAGCCCAAGGCGATTTAAAAATAAATTTAAAAATGAAGTTCCATAGCCATGACTACCTTCTGGGTGTAGTAATTCATACAAAAACTTTGAATGAAAATGAACTTCATCAAACTTGTTAGCTAGTAAATTAAAAACGTTGAATTTGTTAGCTTGGCGAACTTTTTGATATTTAAAATCAATTACTCCAATTTTGTCAAGCAATGCTTGTGTCTTATGATTTGTGACAGACATATTTACTTTGTAAGGTTTGGCAATATCAATATTTCTATTAAAATAACAAAATGAGATTTATCCAATTATTCGAAGTTTAAAACTTCCAAATCTCACTCTCTCACTCGCGCTCGTTTATAACGAGCCGCGTCCTCTGTCCGGCGTTTGCAACGCCTCTAAACAAATATAAGCAACAAAGCCTTGTCATCCTGAACGTTAGTGAAGGATCTGTATAGTAGCCGAACCAGGCGTACAGATCCTTCACTAACGTTCACGATGACAACTACGGAGGTATATAGCCTGCCTCTGCTTTTTTACCTTGTTGCCGGTGGTTGAAAGCGCCAACTTGGTATATACGTGTCTGGGGCTGCTTAGAACGCCGGGCAGAATTAAACTTAGCGGCTATCCAACTTAAAAGGAAAACTTACTATCTTAAGGATGAGGTAGCCGCAATTAACTGTTTAGCATCTACAAATCCTTCTATTCGTTTCATCACTTTCCCATCCTCACTAATGAACAACAGCGTAGGATAGCTGCTGACCTCGTACCGGTCAGCAAAGTCTGCACCTGCCGGCTTCTCCACATCAATCGTAACATTGATATAGTGGCTATTGAAGTAGGCAGCAACCTTACTGTCTTTAAACGTACTTCGCTTCAATTCTCTGCAAGGGGCACACCACACCGCATAGGCATCCACAAAAATGGGTTTATGTATTTGTTTGGAAAGCTTAACCGCGCTGGCAAGGTTTTGCGCGGTAAAATTAATTTCCGGCTGCGGCGTTGTTTTACGCTGCCCGGCCACCAGGTGCGTGAACAGGGCGCTCATCCCTGCGATAAGCAGGGCGCTCCGTTTTATCAGGCGTAATATTTTCATTTTGAGGGCTGGTCTTTATCTTTTGCCGCATTGTCTTTACGCAAGGCAGCGGCTACTGATTTCAGTAAATCCGGGCTGATGCGTTGCTTGAAGTCGGGATTGATGTACTCGAACTGAATGATGCCCTTTTGGTTCAGCACAAAAACCGAAGGCACCGGCAGTAACTGATCTGAATTTTTTCCGCCCGAGCCCTGGGCCAGTGTCGCACTGTAAGCAGCAGGCGCTTTAAAGGCAATGCCAAACTGCCTGGAAACGGCAAGATCGGCATCCGATAACAAGGTATAGGTCAGTTGATGCTTGCTGATACTTTTGCCAAGGTTCTCCGGACTATCAGTGCTGATGGCGATAATCTGGTAGCCCATATTCACCAGGTCTGCCTGTATGGCCTGGATACCGGCAAGTTCCCTGTTACAGAAAGGGCACCAGCCTCCTCTGTAGAACACCAGAATGGTTGGCTTTTCCGCAATCCGGGCGTTGAGATTATACGCCTTGCCATCAGCGGCCGGAATGGTAACCGCCGGTATCGCTTCACCAATCAGCAGAGGGCTGATATCCGTTGATTTTGCAGGATATTTAAGCGTAGCAACGGTGTCAGTTATTGCAGTAGCAGGCCGGTCAGCAGCATGGCTGCTTGCAGTGAAGCATAACATACCGCCGCTAATGAGTAAAAAGGCAGATGCCTTTGATAGAATACGTTTCATTTGTTGTTTTTTTAAAGATGAACAGTACCGCCGGTAAACTTCTACAGCTACTGATGAACGGATACATAAAGCTATTTCACCGCTTAGTCGCAATTTATTATTAATCCTTACGAAGTTTTTGAAATAAATTCAAGTTATGGTAAGCATAATCAAAGTTAAACCATCAGCGGTTATCTTATTAATGGCAAAGCGTTAAATTTGCGATGTGAAAGAGTTGCATGACAAGCACTGAAAGAGGCGTTGCAAACGCCGGACAGCGTGAAGTGACTTACTGCAAACGAACGCAAATAAAAGGTAAATGATATTAAATTTGAATCTTCAATGTAATTGTACTCCTTATGCAGCTCAGTGGAAATAGAAAAGTTTACATCATGTTCGCCATGTTAGGTTTGGCTGTTTTTCAAAGCTGTAGTCGTCGGGTACCGTATTCGATACAGTATGACAGTTATACTAAGATATCTGTAAAGCCCTTCTCGGTAAGTTATTACAGCGACTACAGATTTTATAAACCTACGGCGCATGATCTTACACTGGCCAGGCAGTTGCTGCGCCATTCAGACTTTAATTTTCATATCTCTAAAAGCGATATTGTGTATGTTGCCAGAACTAAAATCAGCCCCTTTTACGAACAATTTTTATTAAGAATTAATAACACACCAATTGGGGAGGCTCAGGAAAAGCTTGTTAAAGTAGCCGATAGCACTTCTGCAGTTTATTATTACCATGTAAATGCTAAAAATGAAAAGTACTTATTTGTGCATCATCAAGTTGAAGTGGAAAATAAAATGCCTGTTGATTCAATGACATCAAAAAAAGAATTTTCATTCATCATAAACTCGATTCAAAAGCGCTACTAATATGGAATTCTGCCTGTGGTTGGTGTTATCGCCATCAGTATCCTGGAGATAAAAAATGCGGTCATGCTGAACTTGTTTCGGCATCCCTCAGGAAAAGTATACCGTTGCGCTGGCCGCGTGGTTACCTTACTATCGTCTCTGCTGGTGGGATGCTGAAACAAGTTCAGCATGACGTGGAAACAATTATCTGAATTTGAAAAAATATTCCGAACACTCATGGTGTTATCACCGTACCGTCCGCTTGCGAGGGTAACTATAAAGTGGTACGGTGATAACACTGACCACAAGCTGAAATATTTAGCAGACAGGGCAAGCGCATCATCCTGGGGTAAGGAATAGTTCAGGGCATAATCCGGTTTCCATAAGCCCAGCCTTGAAGAGCCGTACAAGGTCTGCTCGCGCCAGTTGATGGCGTTGCCCTGGTTGTCATACGTGGCCAGCGTGTTGCCCTGTGCATCCCGTACGTAGTAGGTGCTGAAGCTTAACGCTGTCAGTGTTCACCATACGTAAACACTGACAGAAACCTGTCAGCAGGCAGTTCAATCATTTCAAAGAACTAAGGCCCGAAGTACAAATCCGCGCCAGTATAAGGGGCGCCTAAGTTACGCTACGCTAAACTTAGACCAGTGAAGGAATTTTATCAGGAGTAAGCATAGGCTGTTAACGTTTAAATTCGACACTTAAAGATAACAAAATATAATTACTTATTGATATTCAGACCGTTATATCAAGCAAAGGTTTCTCTCTTTTCATTCCCTTATCCCGAACTCACGTTAAGTAACAAATCATTTCAAAGAACAAAGACGCAAGTTGCGAACTTGCGCCAATATCAAGGAGCGAGATTTTAGTATTTATTTTAATGATTTTTCATATTCTGCCATGTAATGCTCGATGGGAAAAGCAGTACCCGTAACGTATTTAGAACCCGTCTCTTTGTCAACAATAATCGGTGCATTGCCTACAATCAAATCACTCATATCATTAGTTTTTAAATATCGCTCATTAACGTAAAAGAATACGTAGTAGGAATCATTATCTATTGTTTCATCTCCTAAAATAATCAATTTATCATCCGGTGACAAATATGTACTATTTAAGTAATATTCTATTTCACATTGGATTTCCTGTTGAGTTTTCATTTTCGTGTTATGGATTTACTGTAGGGATAAATGAAAAGTTTTTGTAACCTGACAAATTTGCCCCTTGACCTGTCTGACCATCAATGAAATTGATTTGACCATTTTGATTTATAACGTTAAATACATGCCCAACACGGCCAATCCCCCGATTTCCAAATACAATACCCATCTGTCCTTTCTGTCCGACCATTCCTTTAACCTGCTCTATAGATAATCCATGAGTAAATTTAGCATTATACTCCTGCTCAATAACAGAAAGTTGAGTAGGTTGTGAATTTAAAGCAGATGTGGGTCTACCTTTCAAGTAATTATCTGTCGCTAAAGCACAATTAACACAATTGGTATTCCCGTTAACTTTATTAATATCCTTTACATCAAATTTTGGATTTGATGAACCAGCTTCAGTTTCACTATTGGGAGTTAACCTAACCTTAGTAGATAGTTTTATATTTTCGTAAACGGATAGCGATGCAACAGCGGCAATCTGCATATCGCTGGTAAACGCATTTTGCTGCTCGGTTTGTGCGTCATCAAAGGTATTGACAAATTTCTGCGCATCCGGACTTTTCAGGAACTGCCTGAACTGGGCCATCTTCCAGTTGTTGCTGCGGCCAATGTTGCTGGCAAAGCCAATGTAATAGGTGTTCTTACCATAGGTAACTACATAGCGCTGGGTCTGAATTTGGGTATCCCACTCAAAACCTAAAAAGGAGTGGTGATTGTCAGTAATATAGGCAGTTTGCTTAAGCGCTGTTTTGCCCTGCTTGTCTAAGGACATGGTATAGTGCCATTCCTCCTCGCCATCCAAATCGGTATTGGCTATAGGGCTGTTACCTGCAAACTGATAAGGGGTGTACCAGGGATATTTCAGGCTTAGCGGGTCTATGGAAGCAAACCTGCCGACCCGGCCATCATAAATGCGCATACCATAATCCTGCGCCCCATCGCTAATGTCCTTGTCATTTTCCTTACCGTTAAAGCCATAGCGGTAAGCATTGCCTGTGCTCCTGCCTTTCATGGCCATACCAAACGGATAGTAGTCCGTTGCCGTCAGCACATCCGGCTTGTAATTAGGTACACCGCTGGTAGAGCCATCCTGTAACCTGCGGTCACTTACTGTTGCCAGTACGTTGCCCAGGTGGTTGGTCAGCTCATACTGGCGGCTGCCTGCCGTGTTGAACGCTTTGGATGCCTGGTCTACCGTAGCTGAGGTTAAGGCATAATCCGGTTTCCATAAGCCCAGCCTTGAGGAGCCGTACAGGCTCTGCTCGCGCCAATTAATGGCATTGCCCTGGTTGTCATACGTGGCCAGCATGTTACCCTGCGCATCCCGTACGTAGAACGTGCTGAAGCTTAATGCTGTCAGTGTTCACCATACGTAAACACTGACAAAAACCTGTCAGCAGGCAGTTCAATCATTTCAAAGAACTAAGGCCCGAAGTACAAATCCGCGCCAGTATAAGGGGCGCCTAAGTTACGCTACGCTCAACTTAGACCAGTGTAAGAGGTGCGGTGATAACGCCGACCACATGCATAAATGCAAAACAATTGAATCTACGGTAAGTTATTTAAATGCCATTTATAAACTTTTGCCGATGAAGATATATATTTTATTTACAGCTGCATTACTAAGTTTAGCTGCATGTAATTATTCTGGCAAAGGCCCAGCAAATAAACAGTTAGCCGATACCGCCACTGCTAAAACCGATACGGTTAAATTACCTGTAGCTTTTATCAAAGATGCGTATGCCAAGTCGGATTTAGTTGCTAAAATTAAAGTAAACAAAGCTGTAAAAGCAGGTGAGATATATGTTATTGATGCCGCACTGTTAGAAACTTATAAAGGCAAGGCTACCGGCAATTTTATAAAGTACGAAGCTTTTTAGAGGAAGGTAGTTATCAGGAGTTTTTAAATAAAGAGTTGATCATCTTCTTGAAAGCAAACACGAGGGATTCTGAACTTTTAAAGAAGGGAATACAATGGGGACGAACAGAACCCAATGTTGAGTTTTCTTATACCAACGCGTTAAAAAACTGTTTGTTAAAATTAGAATAGTATACTATTGCCAACTTATCAGTCACTCATTACTAACTGCCCGGGGAGTAATTACAGTTCGTCGCAAGTCAGGACGCTGATTAAAGGAGAAATAGAGTCTCATTCTCCAAGTTTTGCTAATACCCCTCACTGGTTTAAGTCTTCCGCAGGACGACTTAAATCTTAATATAAAACCCATCACTACGTGCGTCATACCGCACACAACCAGCATAGCAGCACCCAACTTTAATCAGTGCTATAACAGCGGGCCAGTGCTGCAAAGGCGGACGGGAGTCCTTGGTATCATTTGGGATCTAAGCTGCCCCTTGCAGGGAAAACTTAAACCAGTGTAGAATAATACCAGCAACGCATCTCCGCTCAATCCCCTCAACCCTCCGCCCCAAAATATAAACTTCCTGCAAACGATTTCCAAATAAAACCGTAAAAGTTACAGTGCTTATTTGTAATTTTGTACCGTTTTTAAAATAGGAATACCTATGGACCGTCTTTCGTACGTGAACAGCGGCAACGCTGATTATATAAATACCCTCTACCAGTCTTACCAGCAGGACCCCGCTAATGTAGATTACGGGTGGCAGAAATTTTTTGAAGGCTTTGATTTCGGCCAGCAGCCGCCAGCCGAAGGGGCACAGGGCGAAGCGCCTGTTGCAGGCAGCGCCACCCCCGATCATTTCCTGAAGGAAATTAACGTGCTGAACATGATAAACGGCTATCGCACCCGCGGCCACCTGTTTACCAAAACCAACCCGGTACGCGAGCGCCGCAAATATTTTCCGGGCAAAGAACTGGCAACCTTTGGCCTGAGCGATGCCGACCTGGATACCGTATTTAACGCCGGTGTGGAAGTAGGTTTGGGCGCGGCCAAACTGCGCGACATCCGCGAGATGCTGGAGCAAACCTATTGCCAGTCGATAGGGGCGGAGTACCGCTACATCCGCGATCCGCACAAGATCAAATGGTTTGAAGACCGGATGGAAAAAGGCCGCAATACGCCTCACTTCTCTATCGAGGAAAAGAAACGCATCCTCAACAAGCTGAACCAGGCCGTTGTATTCGAAAGCTTTCTGGGTACCAAGTTTCTGGGCCAGAAACGTTTTTCGCTGGAAGGTGCCGAGTCGCTGATCCCGGCGCTGGATTCGGTAATTGAAAAGGGCGCCGACCTGGGCATTGAGGAATTTACCATCGGTATGGCACACCGGGGCCGCCTTAATGTGCTCACCAATATCATGGGTAAAACCTATAAAGAGGTGTTCTCTGAGTTTGAAGGAAAAACCTACGACCCGGAAGCTTCCTTTGGCGGCGACGTAAAATATCACCTGGGGTACTCTACCGATGTGGAAACCACCAACGGCAAAAAAGTACACCTGAGCCTTTGCCCCAACCCTTCGCACCTGGAAACGGTAGACCCGATAGTAGAAGGCATTACCCGCGCCAAGATTGACGCTAAATATAACAACGATAATACGCGCATTGCGCCTATCCTGATCCATGGCGATGCCTCCGTGGCCGGCCAGGGTATTGTGTATGAGGTATTGCAGATGGAAAAGCTGGACGGTTACAAAACCGGCGGCACCATCCATCTGGTCATCAATAACCAGATTGGTTTTACCACCAATTACAAAGATGCCCGTTCCAGCACCTACTGCTCGGATGTGGCTAAAACCGTACTGTCGCCGGTGCTGCACGTAAACGGCGATGATGCCGAGGCGGTGGTATACGTGATTAACCTGGCGATGGAGTACCGGCAGGAGTTTAACGAAGATGTATTTATCGACCTGTTGTGCTACCGTAAATACGGCCACAACGAGGCGGACGAGCCAAAGTTTACCCAGCCAACATTATACAAGGCCATTGAAGCGCACCCTAATCCGCGCGAAATATACAACAAGCAGCTGATGGACCAGGGCAGCGTGGATGCCAGCCTGGCCCAGGAAATGGAAAAGAGTTTCCGCGACCTGTTGCAGGAAAAGCTGAACGAATCGAAATCGGAAGAACGCTTTACCGACATTAAGCCCATGTTTGCCGGTGCCTGGGATGGCCTGCATATTGCTACCCCCGAGGAAGTATACGCCGATACCGAAACCAAAGTATCGGAACAGGAACTGCTGGAGGTAGGCAGGCAGATTACCGAATTGCCGGGCGATAAACAGTTCTTCAAGAAAATTGAAAAGCTGTTTGAAGACCGCAAAAGGATGGTAAACGAAACCCACACGTTCGATTGGGCTATGGGCGAGCTGATGGCCTACGGTACCCTGCTGAAAGAGGGTTACCCGGTACGTTTAAGCGGCGAAGATGTAAAGCGCGGTACCTTCTCGCACCGCCATGCCGTGCTTACCCTGCCCGATACCGATGAGGAATACACCCCGTTGGATCATGTAAGCGAGGGCCAGGCGCGTTTCAGCATTTATAATTCTTTATTATCAGAATATGGCGTATTAGGATTTGAATATGGCTATGCCCTGGCTTATCCTGATGCGCTGACCATTTGGGAAGCCCAGTTCGGCGATTTCGCCAACGGCGCCCAGATCATCATCGACCAATACATTGCCAGCGCCGAAACCAAGTGGAGGCGCGGTAACGGCCTGGTGCTGCTGCTGCCGCATGGCTACGAAGGCCAGGGCCCCGAGCACTCCTCGGCACGTATAGAGCGTTACCTGGAGCTTTGCGCCGATAACAATATACAGGTAGCCAATTGCAGCACGCCGGCCAGCTTTTTCCATATCCTGCGCCGCCAGCTGCACCGCAACTTCCGTAAGCCGCTGGTGATATTTACACCCAAGAGCTTGCTGCGCAGCCCGGCATGTGTGTCCAAACTGGAAGATTTTACCCAGGGCGGTTTTCAGTTGCTGATTGATGACAGCTACGCCGATGCCCAACAGGTAAAACGCGTACTGTTCTGTACCGGTAAAATTTATTACGAGCTGCTGGAAAAACAACAGGCGGATAACCGTAAGGATGTAGCCGTGGTACGTGTGGAGCAACTTTACCCAACCCCGGTATTAGAAATGGAAGCCCTGCAGGAAAAATACAGCAACGCCAAGGATTTCATCTGGGTACAGGAAGAACCCGAAAATATGGGTGCCTGGCCGTTCCTGCTGCGCAAGTTCCGTAAGCGCACGTTGCAGCTGGATGTAATTTCGCGCAAGGAAGCCGCCAGTACCGCTACCGGTTACAGCAAGCAGCATAATTCGCAGCAGTTGTATATTATTGCCAAGGCCTTTGAAGATAACCAGGCCGGCAAAGAAGTAAAAGAAACCGTGCAGGAAACCACCCGCGAAATGGCCAAATCAAGCGCAGATTAAACAGAACACACCCCTCCCAACCCTCCCCGAAGGGGGGGGCTAAGTTAATCAATAAGCCCTCCCCTTCGGGGAGGATTGGGAGGGGTGATTTATAACATACAACACATTCAACCATGAGTTTAGAGATCAAAGTTCCGCCGGTGGGCGAATCCATTACTGAAGTAACCCTGTCGCGCTGGATTAAACAGCAGGGCGATGCGGTGCAGATGGACGAGGTGATTGCCGAGCTGGAATCAGACAAGGCCACCTTTGAGCTTACCGCCGAGCAGGCCGGAACTTTAACCACCATAGCCAGCGAGGGCGACACCCTGCCTATTGGGGCCGTAGTAGCCAAAATTGAAGATGGCGGCGCGGTTGCTCCGGCACCGGTTGCCGCTCCTGCGGAACAGAAGGAAACCGCACCTGCCGCCCAGCCGCAAGCAGAAGCCGCGCCTGCCGCTGCCCCGGCTGCCAGTGCAGCACCGCTTGAAATTAAGGTGCCGCCGGTAGGGGAGTCCATTACCGAGGTTACCCTGTCGCGCTGGATCAAGAAGGATGGCGAGCAGGTAGCGATGGATGAGGCCATTGCCGAACTGGAATCGGATAAAGCCACGTTTGAACTGACTGCCGAAAGCGCAGGCACTTTGCACACCACTGCTAACGAAGGCGATACCCTTGCTATTGGCGCGGTAGTTTGCTCCATTACGCCGGGCGGCGGCGCTGCACCTGCTGCACAGCAATCATCAGCACCGGCAGCACAGCCGCAGGCAGCACCTGCCGAAAGCAAGGCAGGCGGTTACGCCGCAGGCACGCCTTCGCCGGCTGCCGGCAAGATACTGGCCGAAAAAGGTGTGGAGCCTAACGCGGTAAACGGTACCGGCGTAGGTGGCCGCATTACCAAAGAGGATGCACAGAACGCCCAGGCCGATGCCAAAAATACCGACAATGCTTCACCAAAGAACGCACAGTCGCCGGCATCCTCTGCACCGCAAATTGTACCGCAAACAGCGCAAAGCACCCCGACAGGCACCCGTGGCGAACGCCGTGAAAAGATGTCGAACCTGCGTAAAACCGTAGCGCGGCGTTTAGTGAGCGTGAAGAACGAAACCGCCATGCTGACTACCTTTAACGAGGTGGATATGCAGCCCATTATGGATCTGCGCGGCAAGTACAAAGACAAGTTTAAAGAAAAGCACGGCGTGGGCTTAGGCTTCATGTCGTTCTTTACCAAGGCGGTTACCGAGGCCCTGAAGGAATGGCCTGCCGTAGGCGCCCGCATCGAGGGTGAAGAGGTAGTATACAGCAACTATGCCGACGTATCTATCGCCGTATCGGCCCCTAAAGGCCTGGTGGTGCCGGTGATCCGTAATGCAGATGCCATGACCTTGGCCGAGATTGAAAAGGCGGTAGTGGGCCTGGCGGTAAAGGCGCGCGAAGGTAAGCTGACCATTGAGGAAATGAGCGGCGGTACCTTTACCATTACCAACGGCGGCGTGTTCGGCTCCATGCTGTCTACCCCGATCATCAACGCGCCGCAATCGGCTATTTTAGGAATGCACAACATCATTGAGCGCCCGGTTGCCGTGAACGGACAAGTGGTGATCCGCCCGATGATGTACGTGGCCCTGTCCTACGACCACCGCATCATCGACGGCCGCGAATCGGTAAGCTTCCTGGTACGTGTAAAACAACTGCTGGAAGACCCTGCACGCTTGCTGTTAGGGGTGTAAGGGGTTTGAATTATGATATGAGAGAAGCCCGGTTTTAAGCCGGGCTTTTTGTATTTGCTGAGTTAAATGCGTATACCTTTCAAGATGATGACTTCAAAGAATAAGGATGTAGATGATGTTGATACAATTTTACAAAATGTTAATAATAAACTGCAAGCTTGATAAGCTTTCAGATCCTTCCTTATGATATAAGATATATATTTGTATTAATGTCGAAAAATTATACTTCAATTGAAATATGTGCTGGTGCAGGTGGTCAAGCCATTGGTCTTGATCAAGCAGGGTTTGAACATGTAGCTTTAGTTGAGATTGAAGCACTTGCTTGCCAAACATTAATGTTTAATCGTCCAGATTGGAATATAATTCAAAAAGATGTTAGAGCCTTTTCAGCAACAAAATATAAAGATGTTGATTTGTTTGCTGGCGGCGTTCCTTGTCCACCTTTCTCAATAGCTGGAAAGCAGTTGGGAAAAGATGATGAAAGAGATCTTTTTCCTGAAGCATTGAGATTAATAAAAGAGTGTTCTCCCAAAGCCGTTATGCTTGAAAATGTGAAAGGAATCTTATCTAAAAAGTTTTCTTCGTATAGATCTCAAATTTTATCTGAATTAAAGGAGCTTGGCTATCGATGTATTTGGCAATTAGTTAATTCATCTGATTATGGAGTGTCCCAGTTACGTCCAAGAGCAATATTAATTGCAATTAAACAGGAATATTTTAATTACTTCAATTGGCCTAAAAAGCTTGATCTATATCTTCCATCTGTTGGGCAATTGCTACATGAAGAAATAACTTCTTTAGGTTGGGATGATAATGATTGGTTAAAAAAGGCTAACAGTATAGCACCGACTTTAGTAGGCGGATCAAAGAAGCACGGTGGTGCCGACCTCGGACCTACAAGAGCCAAACAATCTTGGGCACAGATGGGAATTTGTGGAAAGGGGCTTGCAGATAAGCCACCTTTACCTGATTTTGTTGGTATGCCCCGACTAACATTACAAATGACAGCCTTAATTCAAGGCTTTCCCAAAAAATGGAAATTTGTTGGAAAGAAAACACCTGCATATAGACAAGTTGGAAACGCATTTCCACCCCCAGTTGCTAAAGCATTTGGAGACGAAATAGTTAACGCATTTGAAAAATATAGATATGAAATCACCAAAGGGGCAGGGTTCGAGATCGAAGCTGCGTGATTATTTTAAAGTAAATGTAGGAAAAGTACTCGACTCAAACATTCTAAGGGAAGTTGCAGGAACCAGTGAGTGGGCACGTAGAGTAAGGGAGTTAAGAAATCAGGAGGGTATGAATATAGTTACTCATAACGATATGAGTAACCTCAAACCCGGTGAGTATCTGCTCGTTGATTTAAAGCCAATTCCATCCTTTGAAAGAGGTATATCTAAAGAGACAAGGGCTTATGTTTTAGATCGTAATGGTTTTACTTGTCAAATGTGTGGTGCTGCCGCAGGTGAACCGCATCCTTATGATGCAAATCGCAAAACTCGTCTTCATCTTGGGCATATCATAGATAAGTCTATGGGTGGAACAGACGACCGGAATAATTTACGTGCTATATGTTCAGTATGTAATGAGGGGGCCTCAAATTTAACCTTAAATCGTCCACAAGCCATCAATCTTCTTGCTCAAATAAGACGTGCTCCGGCATCAGATCAACTTGATGTTTTAAAGTGGATCATAAAGAAGTTTCCTAATCAAGCAAAGGTGATAATTGAAGAGTAGAGAATGGGCATTTTGTCACTGGTTTAAGTCTTCCGCAGGCGGACTTAAATCCTAACATAAAACCCAGCACTCCGTGCGTCATATTGCACAAAAATAGATATAGCAGCACCCAACTTTAATCAGTGCTATAACAGCGGGCCAGTGCTGTAAAGGCGGACGGGAGTCCACCCTAACATATCATTCAGACCACTGGTGGAAACAATGAATGATATATCCAAGTATAACCAATAGCTACTGCTACTGAAGTTAAGTTACCAATCAAATAGTAATCATTAAATCCATCCATTTCTAACTGTGGTTCCTGATGCTTTAGACGGGTACCCAGTTTGAGGGCACTAAAAAATGTAAGTGCCTGTGAGTAGCCATTAACCAAAGCAATAAGAAGAAATAATCGTTCAGCAAAGCCTTTAACAACCGATTTAACGCTTATTTCCGTCTTTTTGTAAAATATGGCTGCCACAATATAAAATATCACAGCTAACAGCGCTTCAGTTATTAACAGGGCAAGTATAAATTGGATAATCTTAATCATCTTTTAACCCTCCTATATAATATGATACTTGCTTTAAAGATTGATATATATCTATTTTTAAGCTTTTCTTTCTCTTCCACATCAATGAGGGTTCTTTTATTAATAGCTTAGCAACTGTTTTGTAATCCTGATGAGCCAAAAAGCTATTTACTAACTTGAAATCTTTCTTTATGTCCCAGGCATCCAGTAAATTTTGAAGTGAAAAAAACAGATGATTCAGCGCTTCTGACTTTTTTTTGTCGTTAATTTCAAATTCAAATCTTGAATTCGACTTTTTTGTCAGTTCAATTTTTTTGCGGGCCCGTGTAAGGCCATCTCCTAACATTCCGTAAGCAATATTAAGGTTGATTGGAGTATCAATTGTTCCTTCAACTAATGCATACCTTAATTTAAAAGATTTATAATTTTTAATTATCAGCTCTTCAATCGCCAGTATAATTAATAATGAGTTTGGTAGATCCTTAAGTACTGATTGAAATTCATCCCCTAAAGTAATGGTTAAAGGGGAGAGGAATGATTTAGCATGAGATTTGTTAATTTGTTTTACAATATCTTCAAAATCTGCCATCAAAAGTTTCTGGTTAGCTTCTTGGCTTCCTATGATGTCTGCCATTAGGATGTAGTATTCGTCATTCATAATTTCAAATATAATGAAATTCAATATTTTGTTTCACAAATATTGAAATGATGAAAGCTATTTCCATTATAGTGAAATTTGTAATCATTCTTTTATACTTAACCCAAGTTCCTCACTGGTTTAAGTCTTCCGCAGGCGGACTTGAATCCAAACATAAAACCCGGCCCTCCGTGCGTCATATCGCACACAACCAGCATAGCAGCACCCAACTTCAATCAGTGCTATAACAGCGGGCCAGTGCTGTAAAGGCGGACGGGAGTCCTTGGTTCCATTTGGGATTTAAGTTGCCCCTTACAGGGAAAACTTAAACCAGTGCTAAAAACAAAATAAACAAAATAACTGCTTAAAGCTAACACAACCTCGCAACCGGCAGCAATCCTTTCTCCACATCGCTGCAATAATCAATGGCGCTGCTGTATTTGTAATGCTGCGGCTCCCATACCCAGCCCACATTTACCGGATTGTGGTGCAGGTAAGTAAGGCGCTGCTCCAGCATCTCATTGGTGCGCAGTTCAACCGGGTGATTATCCTGCTGCCAAAACTGGTAAGTAATATTATTGCTATTGGCTTGTCCTGCCTTTTTAAACAGCCAGAGCAGCCAGACTTTACGGCTTTCCTGTATATTTTCTTCTATGGCTTTAATCAACTGCCGGCTCGTGTATTTCTTTAAGTCGCGCATGCAGGCAGAAAGTTCATAATCTGTTTGTGCGGAAGCGATCAGATGCACATGATTGCTCATGATCACCCAGACATAAAGTACCAAGCCTTTGCTTTGGATGCAGTAGAGTAAACTGTCGATCAGGATTTGCCTATAAGTTTCCCTGGTAAATACATCAATTTAGTTAACTGCCGGGAAAGTAATAAAATGAGGGATTTGATTTTCGCCGAAGCGGTAACGCGTAGCCATAGCATGAAGATAACAGAAATTTATTGGCTTGTTAAGTGCTGGTGGTTCAACCGGCAAGTTTGTGCGATTAAGGGCGATAGGAGGGCTTGTTTTCATATCAAGATTTAAGTCGCCTTTTAGGGTCAAAGCTTGAATCAGATTTTAGTACTGACACCTATTTGTCAGCGTTCACGGGTGTTCACACCTCGTGAACGTGAACACCTGGCGGAGGCTATCTGCCACAGAAAGCCCACTACATCGTATTACCGTATTAACACTTTTATGGCATTTAATCGACTTTTATGGAAGTTTATGGGCTTTTATACGCATTAATTTCCCTTTATTGCCGGTGGCGGGTATCATCATTACAGGTGTTGGAAAGAACCGGAAATCATGTTAACAGCCTTAAAATAAAAATCATTTAATGTAAACCCTAAACATTAACAGTATGCTGATTATCAAGTATTTATGAAACCTATATGTTAAAATGATGTTAACCTTTATAAACCGTTTTGCATTAATAAATGCGCCGGGATAAGGTTCGCATAACGTGGATGCTGCAATCTCAGCTAAAAAGAATCTTTCGAACCCATATGAGGGTATCATCGCATTATTTTCGGCCAGTACGCTCTTCCTCAATACGACTACAAACATCCTCAATACGACTACACCCCAACTATCGCCTATCCCGACCTTTACAGTGTTAATTAAAAGAAACAAAACATTATGGCACAGCAAAATCAAAAAAACAAAGTATGGTTCATCACCGGTGCTTCACGTGGCTTTGGCCGCGTTTGGACGGAAGCTGCATTGCAGCGCGGCGATAAGGTAGCGGCTACTGCACGCAAACCAGAAAGTATAGCCGACCTTAAAGAGAAATATGGCGACAATGTACTTACCCTGCAACTCGATGTTACCCAGCCCGGGCAGGTGCAAGAGGCGGTTAAGCAAGCGCACGCTCACTTCGGCCGGTTGGATGTGGTACTCAATAATGCCGGATATTCGCTGGTAGGTACCATTGAGGAGGCAAGCGCAGATGATATAAGGGCCGCGTATGAAACCAATATTATTGGCCCGGTTTCGGTAATACAGGCCGCCCTGCCGCTGTTGCGGGAGCAGGGATATGGGCATATCCTGGGCACCTCAAGTAATTTAGGCCACATTACTTCACCTGTTATCGGCTATTACTGCTCTTCCAAGTGGGCCTTCGAAGCCATACACGAAAGCCTGGCCGCCGAGGTAAAGCAATTTGGCATAAAGGTAACCATTATAGAGCCGGGCGCCTATGCTACTGAATTTGGCAGCCAGGAGTCATTGAAATTTGCAGCAGGCATGGAGGTGTATACCGATTTTAAAACTCAGTTTATAAACGGGCTGAGAACCCTGGAGCGCGGCGACCCGGCAGCAACGCCACAAGCGCTGTTCCAGGTAGTGGATGCAGAAAATCCGCCATTGCGGTTCTTCCTGGGCAGCCACGGCCTGCCATCTGTACGTACTGCTTATAATGCACGTTTAGCAGAATGGGAAGCATGGGTAGATGTATCCGATTCGGCACAGGGCGAATCAAAATAACAGCTTTAAAACTTGTTAAAACCATAGTGATAACCGACATTTAGCCATGTCGGTTATCACCATTTAAATACTAAGCTATGAAACGCGAAGAAAACAGTTTGCTGAAGTTCGAGTCGCTGGCTGATGCACACCGTACCTTCGGCTTGCCTAACCCCAGGCATCCGTTAATCAGTATCATCAGTGGTACCGCTATACAGGTTGAAATGCAAGGGTATTCCCAGCCGCATGTGCTTGGTTTCTATAAAATATCTTATAAGCCTAAACTTAAAGGCAAGCTGAAATACGGGCAGAGTTATTATGATTTTGATGAGGGCGGTTTATTGTTTGCTGCACCGGGGCAAATTATTGGCAGTAATGATAATGAGGCCAGTACGTGTTCAGAATACACCCTGCTTATTCATCCCGATTTCTTTTTAGGCCATGCTTTGGCCAAAACCATCAGGCAGTATGGCTTCTTTTCCTATTCGGCCAACGAAACCCTGCATCTTTCGGAAGAAGAAAAAGCAACCATTATTTCTATATTTAAGATGATTGAAGCCGAGCTGAACAGCCGGATTGATGATTTTAGCCATAATGTGGTTATGGCGCAAATTGAGCTTATGCTCAGCTATGCCAACCGCTTTTATAAACGCCAGTTTATTACCCGCAAGGCCAGCAGCAATGATCTGCTGCAAAAGCTGCAGGATTTGCTGGAAAATTACTTTAACCAGGAAACCTCCCTAAGCCAGGGAACACCAACAGTAAGTTACCTGGCCGAACACTTAAACCTTTCGGCAAGTTATTTGAGCGATATGCTGCGGTCGTTAATCGGGCAGAACGCGCAGCAATACATTCATGATAAACTGATTGAAAAAGCGAAGGAAAAGCTGTCAACAACCAGTTTAACAGTAAGTGAAGTGGCCTATGCGCTGGGCTTCGAGCATTCGCAGTCCTTTAGTAAGCTGTTTAAAACCAAAACCAGCCTTTCACCGCTGGAGTTCAGAAGATCATTTAACTAACCATAGTTAATAGGGTAAAAGCGCCTGGTGTAGGTTTGCAAAATCCAGGTTTCCCCTGCTTCAAAGTTGTCCCGCCTGTCTTTGGTTAGGGAAGTGGTCGGGTTGTGCCTTCAGTGTATCATTCAAGAAGTTGCTGATAGCTCCGTTGAGCCGGTTTTTGGAGCAAAACAGCCATACCTCGTGCCCTGCAAAACAGAATGTTCATTATACATAAACATATTTGTTACCGGGCGCTTGTAGAGTTATAAACAGATACACTATGAGCACTTATAAGGAGGGGCAGCACGTAAGCACCCCGCAGGGCCAGGGCCGCATAGCCGCCGACCAGATAAACGAACAGGTATATGTACTGCTTACCGAAAGTGGCAGCATAGAAACGTTTGATGAGCGCGAAGTAAGCGCCGCTACTATGCCAGATATTGCAGGCGATATATCCTTACCCGCAAGCGAAGCCAAAAATTTTGATTTTGATGATTTTCTGAACGGAGAAAACAAGGAGGAGCAGGGATAAATCAGAAAAAAGAAGCCTTCCCGCACTCGCTGCCGGAAGGCTCTAACCTAAGTATTATGATTTGAAAAACACCCGGGCTCATAAAAATGTATATCATAGATAATCAACGGAGGATATTTATGAAACAACAAGTAATTGAAGATGTGAACATTATGCCTCAATTAGACAGAGCCTGTGGTTTGGATATGCACAAGGACAAGATCGTCGGCTTTATTTCTTGTAAAGATGGCAGCAATCAGGAGTTCAGGGAATTTGGCACTTACACCTGCGAACTCAAAGAGATCAGAGATTGGCTGCAGTAAAACGACATCCATCATTGCCTGATGGAAAGCACTGATATTTATTGGATGAGTTTATACGCCATACTTACCGAAGCTGGTATCGAAGTTATCGTGGCGAACCCGGTTCATATTAAGCAGATGCCGAAGCGCAAGACTGATCGCAAAGATGCCAAATGGCTTTGTACATTATTGCTACACGGTTTAGTTAGACCAAGCTTTATGCCAGATAGTACACAGCGTATAATCAGGGATTATTGCCGAAATCGCTTATTTTATACATGGCAATTAAACAGAATTAGGAATCGTCTACTTAAGATATTAGAAAATATTAGAAAGTAACAATATCAAACTGCGCTCTGTGATAAGTTCGATCCATACATTATCTGCTATGGAGATGATACGACTATTGGCTAAAGGTGTTACCGATCAGGAACAATTACTGAATTGTGCCAGAGGTAAAGTAATCAAAAAGAAAGACCAATTAGTTAAAGCTTTGGATGGTACCCTTCAAACCTATCACCATACTCAACTTCAAATGTTACTGGAAGATTATGACCACGTGCAAAAGCAAGTAGATTTTCTGGATAAATCGATTACTGAAATCATTACCGAGCATTATACACAGGCATTCGAATGTCTTGATAGCATTAGCGGCATTGGCGTTAAATCGGCAGAAACCATTATCAGCGAAGCAGGAAAAGATATGAGCCGTTTTCCAACAGCTGACCATTTTACAGCTTGGTGCGGAATTGCACCTGGTAATAATGAAAGTGCAGGTAAGCGAAAAAATACTTCAATTAAAAAAGGTAACAGTTATTTAAGGGTTGCTATTGTTGGCGCGGCTTGGGCTGCGGTTCGCATGAAAGATTCCTATTGGCATGCTTTGTTCGATAAATTGCGTAAACGTATGAAAGCGCAAAAAGCAATAGTTGCCGTTGCACGAAGATTGCTTAAAGTTGTGTATAATACATTAGAAACGCTAACTATTTACAAAGAAAAAGGCATTGCACATTTTGTGGACTTACAGGCTAAAACGGCATTGTATCATAACTCAAAGCTACGGTGGCCTCAAAACAATATTGATTAGAACACTCAAAGGACGGAAAATGTAATAGAATAAAGAGTCTGAAACCTAGGCTGCCAAAACTGTAGATAGCACCCAGGCTTGTTCCACGAGAACGCAGAGGAAACTTATTTTTTAAATTGATTATCAAGGCTGCCGTTAGTAAATCACTTAACTGTCAAAGACAATTACTAACCTACTAATTAAAAGATTGTCGAAATTTAAGCGGTGATAAGTTGGTTTTGCTTTTAAATAACTTACTGAATGCTTGCGGATGTTCAAATCCCAAAGTATAGGCGATCTCATTCATAGTGAGATCAGTCGTAGAGAGCTTTTCTTTAGCAAGATCAACAACTTTACCAATGATGAAATCTTTAGTGCTTTGTCCGGTTAATGTTTTCAGCAAGCGGCTTAAATAATTAGGCGACAAATGCAAAGCGTCTGCAAAGTAGGTTACAGTAGGCATACCCTTGGATTGCAACTGATCGCTTTTAAAATACACGTTTAGCAATTCTTCCATTCGGCCAATGATTTGACGATTGCTGGTTTTACGGGTTATGAATTGGCGCTGATAAAACCGTTCAGAATAAGTAAATAATAATTCCAATTGTGCAATGATTACATCCTGACTGAAATTGTCGATCCTTGCCTGATATTCCTGCGCTATATTTTGCATGATACTGATCAGTAACTGTTCTTCGGCATCTGAAACATGCAAGGCCTCGTTGGCCTTATAATCAAAATACTCATATTGCCTTATTTTCTTAGCTAAAGGTGTATTCCATAACAGATCCGGATGTACAAGTAGCAGCCAGCCCTGGTGACTGACTGCTGTTTCAAAAGGACCTTCGATAGATAGTACTTGCATGGGTGCCATAAACAGTAAAATGCCTTCATCAAAATCGACCTCTTGCTGGCCATATTTCAGCCGGGCGTGAAAGCTTTTTTTCAAAGCGATACTGTAAAAATTATGCACAATTGCCCGCGGTGCCTGTTCGGGATTGTAAGGCATATCTTCAAACCTGACTAAACTCACCAGGGGATGCAGTGGCTTGGATAAGCCTAACACCCGGTGGTATTCCGAAATGGTTTTAATATTTAAGGGCGCAGACTGGTTCATTAAGCAAACTACACAAGTTTTACAGGTTTAACAACAGCTTCAGCCCTGATTTTAAATCAACCGGCTTCCGTCCCAATGCCTCTTCCAGGTCATTGCTGACGGTGCTTCCTTGTCCGTTCGCGATATCGGTGTAAAATGGCGCCATCATCTCTAACGCGTGATCAGGCACACCTTTATTACGGGCTTCAGTTTTGTAGGTATCCATTGTTAAAGGTGTGTAACTAACAGGTTTGCCGGAAAGTTCACTAAGTGCCTCTGCAACATCATCAAAAGAATAGGTGCGGGTATTGGTGAAATTATAGATCCGGTTAGTGCACTCGCCGGTTGATAAAACATTCCCGATAGCTTCCGCCTCATCACTTCTAAGCGCATAAGATACGCGTCCATCGCCTGCAGGCAGATGAATTCCATTTTCAAACACATCTTTGCCCAGCATATAACCGGCCATTGATTCCATGTATAATACATTCCTGAAAATAAGGTAATTCATACCGCTGGAAATAATATATTCTTCCGTCTCAAAATGCGTCTGCATGATATAGTTGACTAAACTTTCTTTTTCCTTCAGGCAATTGCTTGTATAGGCCAAACAATTGACGCCTGCTTCTTTTGCAGCATCGATTACGTTAAGGTGCTGCTCCATGATCCTACTCATATCCAAACCGGAAACCAGCAATACTTTGTCAATTCCTATCATAGCTTTATCCAAGGAATGCCGGTTGTCATAATCACCGATCCTTACATCAATACCCTTTTCTTTTAAGGCTGCAGCCTTGTTTTCATCCCTTACCAAAGCGGCGATCTGATTAGATGGTATACCATTTTTCAATAGCGTTTCGATGACTATGCCGCCCATTTTGCCGGTAGCTCCTGTGATTAGTATCATTTTTATATTTATTTTGATACAAAAGTCCAAAATGGAATGCTGCAGAAATGAACAAAATCTTACTTTATTGAAATAAAATCTCACCAAAATAATTTGTTACCGTAGATATCTTAAATTATTGGTCACAAGTAATTAAATATAACTTACAAGGAATGGCAATCGGGTACTTGTTGAGACAATATTTTTAGAGGAAACCTTATCACAAATTCAGGCAGGTGCCTGAACGGTACAAATTTATGCTTAAATATGTGATTGCGTAAACTGATTTTGTATAAATTATAAACTTGGTAATATGGTAAGCCCTTGCATAGTTAAGAATGATTTTTACAAGGCCGATCTTGATTACCACACTGGGTTTATGTACGCTATAAAATTTCTGGCAGAAGATACTATCTTTGGTGCTGCTAAAATCATGCACAGTTGGGTGAAATTTACAGGCAGCCCCTGAAGTAAAGCAGCTTTCTTGTTGCACTATTTATAGGCAGTTGTTACTCAAATACTCAAGTGCGTTGCCCGAAATTATGAAGCACCTCTTTTACATCCACAGCCATACCACCTACCTAACTGCTTTAGGTGTAATTGAATTGAAAGAGCTGCAGCCTGAAAATATTATTATGGTGCGCACCCGAAACTATAGCAGTAATTTAACAGCGCATAATTATAAACAGGTCGACCTTTCGGCGGAGTTTACCCTTTCGCAAAGTTATAAGTACAACATCTTTAAGCTAAACGCGCTGCTAAGGCAGATTGACCGGCTGATATATACATTGGCAGGAGAAAGCTATATTGCTTATTTGCCGCACGTAGGAGTATTCCTGATGCAGGTAATTTTTACGCATCCCTTATGTGCAGGCCTGGCTTTGCTCGAAGAAGGAAGTAATGCCTATGCTAAAAAGTTTCAGATCAAGCAGTTCAACTATAAAAACTGGGTAAAGGAAACTTATAGTAAGGCTTTGCTGCTTAACAGATACTGGTTTACCCTGTACGGATTACTGCATAATATAAAAAAGGAGTATCCTACCGAAGCCTTTGGATCTTCGGCTAAAACCTTTGAACATCTGCCTTATAAAAAAACGATTGTAAAGTGGCCTGCACTAACTTGCAGCTACCAGGTAAAGGCCGGAGCCCCGGTGTTTATACTTGAGGGAGCCATTGAGAACCATTATGCAACCAAAGAGATTTACCTGAACAGTGTAAAACAGGTGGTAAATGAAAATGCAGTTGATGTAAATTATATTAAGTTTCACCCGGCACAAACTGCTGATAACAAAGAAACCATTAAAAGCTATTTTAATGCTTTAAACAAGGAGTTAATTGTTTTGCCGGACGATTTGCCTTTTGAGTTGATTATACTCAACAGTATTGATCTGCGCATTATCGGCTTTAGCAGCTCTTTGCTGTACTATGCCAGGCTGTACGGGCATCAGGTTACCTCCTATGAGAATCTGCTGATGAATGACCCGTATTACCGTGCGTATAAAAAATTAAACGATGTGGTAATCTGAAACAGCAGAACACCTTAATTTAAACAAAGGATAATGAACGTATTAGTTGTGGGGCCAAGCATTACCCGTACTAAAGGTGGAATGGCTACTGTGATACAGGAGCAAATGAACAACGATGTACTTAAAGCGGAAAATAAGCTCACCTACCTGGTATCGCATGTAGAAGGCCCGGCTTATGAAAAGGTTTATTACACCTTGCATGCACTCAGTTATATTTTACTGCACAGCCGCAAGTTTGATATAGTACACCTGCATGTGGCTACAGGAGCCAGCTTTTACCGTAAAAGTTTAATATTGAGATTAAGTAAATGGCTGGGTAAAAAAACAATTATGCACATGCACGGCGGGTATTTTGCCAGCTTTTATAATGATAGCAGACCAGCTTTTAAAAAGTTTATACAACGTACTGTAGCCCAATGCGATTTAATTATAGTACTGTCTGAGTATTGGGAAAGTTATTTTAAAACAACATTTCACCGGGTAGCACGTGTAGAGATTCTGCGTAACGGGATCAATGTTGAGTCATATCAGCAGTGTATCAGTTTAGATACCACTTATACTCATTATCTGCTGCTGGGGCGTTTAGGCAAAAATAAGGGGGTGTATGATCTGTTGCAGGCTATAAACCGCATCGTAAACGAGCAAAAACTAACCTACTTGCATTTTTATCTGGCCGGTGATGGGGATATTGAGCAGGTAAAGGAAATTATCAGCAAACAGCAGCTTGGTAACAATGCAGAAGTGCTGGGATGGGTGGATACCAGCGCCAAGAAAGAGGTACTGAAAAAAGTGGAAACCGTGTTACTGCCTTCCTATGACGAAGCCTTGCCTATGTCGCTCATTGAGGCCATGTCGTGCGGCAAAGTAATCATCAGTACAAAAGTGGGCGGTATTCCGGATTTGGTGAGAGATCAGTACAACGGTTACCTGATTACGCCGGGTGATGTTGATGCACTCATGGAGCGGATACTGTATGTTAATAAGCATCCCGATGAGATGCAGGTATTTAAACAACGTAATATGGAAGTAGTAGAAGCTGATTTTAATTTGAAAAAAATAAATATCAAGCTCAATGAACTATACAAAAGCCTGATGAAATAGTGGATAAAGTTAAGATTGGCAAAGTTGAGATTCATAATATTACCCGCGAACAGCTATTTAAATGGGTAGTTCAAATTGTTAGTGGCAATAAGAGGGCCTATGTAGTAACCCCTAATGTTGACCACGTAGTAAAAATTGAAAGAGACCCAAAATTTTTACAGGTGTATCAACAAGCATCACTCGTGGTAGCCGATGGGATGCCGTTGCTATGGGCTGCCAAATTGCTGGGAACGCCTATCAAAGAAAAAATAAGCGGTTCGGATATATTTCCTGAATTGTGCAAACTGGCGGCTGATCATCAATACAAGGTGTTTTTTCTGGGTGGGCAGGAAGGGGTAGCTGAAAAGGCAAAGAACGCATTGCTGCTAAAATATCCTGATCTTGAGGTTGTGGGCGTATATTCACCGCCTTTCAATTTTGAAAAGGATGAAAAAGAAAATCAGAGAATACTGGATATGATCAATGCCGCCCGTCCCCAGTTCTTATTTGTAGGTTTGGGGGCTCCCAAACAGGAAAAGTGGCTGTACAAGCATATTAACCATCTGCATATTAATGTTGGCTTTGCTGTAGGCGCCTCCTTCGATTTTGTGGCCGGTACAAAAATAAGGGCGCCAAAACTTGTTCAAAAGATAGGTATGGAGTGGTTTTGGCGCATGATGCAGGAGCCTCGGCGCATGTTCAAGCGCTATATTATTGATGACTCCTACTTTGCTTATATTTTATTCAGGCAATGGAAACAAAGGGATAACAGACATAAAACATTAAATTGAATTATCCCTTAACCATAATCTGATGGGTTCAATCATTCAACTTGTTGTAGCAGATTAAACAGAATTAAAATCACCTGCTCAAAATTATAAAGTGGCTGGTGCACGACTCGAACCTGTGATCTGTTCTCTTATTAAAAAAATTCCCTTTCCAACCCGGACAACCAACCCTGGAATACTAGCTAATTATTTATCTGCCCGATAAAAATCCTACCGTTTTTGCTTCCTGTATTTCTATTGCAAATCCTTCAAGATAAAGCTGGTCATCCACATATTTAATGCGAAGCGAACTTTCGTCTGCTTTAAAATTCTTGTCTTTTAATTTTTGGTTCAATTGCGCTATAATTTCTTTGGTTGCAAAGGTGTTGGTCGTCCGCAGCGTATCATCAACCGTTTGCAGCATGACGTTGTCAACCTTGTAAGAAAATCCAATAGTGTGTGCCTGGCTCATAGTGGTGTGGTGTTTAACTGCTGCGCAAGGTAAACATAATTTAACAGCACTATACTGTACTGCGTCAGCGGGATTATAAAGCAATTATGTTCAAAAAATGGTATGCCTTAACCAATGTACATTTAAACACCTGTTAAAATGTAGCGCCGGTGTTTGTGAGCCACGATCAAACAAACCGGCTTTTTTTGCTTTTATATAGAGTTTAAGCATCTATCCTATTCTTGTAATCATTTATGTTAACGGCTACGTCTACGGCACCACTTACACACGAACAGGCATTTCATAATATCCGGCAGCAGGCTGCCGATACAGACCGGGAAGGGTTATTTCCTAAAAAGGAATTTGAGTGGTTGCGCCGGGCAAAACTGTTGGAAATTACCCTGCCGGGCCGTCAACTCGATTTTAACCGGCCAGCAACCGCAGCCTTACTGCAGTTGCTGAAGCAAACCGGAAAAGCCAGTTTACCGGTAGGCCGCATTTATGAAGGACATATTAACGCCTTATTTCTCATCCACTTGTTTGGTAGTGCAGAACAGCAGCAGTACTGGTATACGGAGGTGGCTGCAGAACAAAAGTTGTTCGGTGTGTGGAACACGCAGGCATCAGGCGGGATACGTATACATGACCTGGGAAACGGTGAATACCGGCTGGAAGGCGCAAAAACATTTTGCTCAGGGGCTGATGCTATTCAGCGTCCGCTCATCACCGGGGAATTGGTATCTCCTGTGAAAAAGGGTTGGCAGATGTGCATTATCCCTACTGAAAAAGTACAGCCCATAGCTGCCGATCCCGGTTTCTGGACACCGTTAGGAATGCGGGCATCAGTAAGTTACCGTATGGATTTTACCGGGATAATGATTACCGAGAATGATTTGTTGGGGCAGCCTGATGCTTATTACCAGCAACCCTATTTCAGCGGTGGTGCTATCCGTTTTGCTGCTGTACAGTTAGGGGCCGCTGAAGCCATACTGGATGAAACACACCGCTTTTTACAGGGCATGGGCCGTACAGACGATGTATTTCAGCGGGCCAGGGTAGCAGAGCTTGCCTATTTGGCCGAAACCGGTAATTTATGGATTAACCAGGCGGGTGCAAATGCTGACGAATGGCTTGCACAAGAGAACACCGCTGAACGTATTGTGGCTTATGCCAACATGGTACGTACCATAATTGAAGATATCTGCCTTCGTGCCATGCGGCTGGCCGAACGTTCGGTAGGTTCGCGCGGCTTGATGAAACCCGATGCGCTTGAACGCATCCACCGCGACTTAACCACTTATTTGCGCCAGCCTGCGCCTGATGCAGCACTGGTAGCCGTAGGTGAGTATGTATTAAATCAAAAAAGCACCAACAAATTATGGGAATAGGGCAGGAGTGGGTACAGCAGGCGCAAATGCTAGATAATGAAGGCTTGAAGCTGTTAAAAAAGGTGCTGGTTATCGCGCCGCATCAGGATGATGAGTCGTTAGGTTGCGGTGGACTGATCGCATTACTGCGGCAACAAGGTATACCTGTGCACGTAGTTTTTACTACCGATGGCAGTATGTCGCACCCTAACTCGGTTAAGTATCCAACATCTGAATTAATAGTACTGCGGGAGCGTGAAGCTGTAACTGCTTTACATATTTTAGGCGTTGAAGAGGAGCAGATTACCTTTTTAAGATTGAAGGATGGCAGCTTGCCAACACAGGGAAAGCCGGGTTTTGATCCGGCTGTGCAGCTGATGCAGCAGGTGTTACACGCCATTAATCCGCAAACTGTAATTGTGCCCTGGCAACGCGACCCTCACCCTGATCACAGGGCCGCATGGCAGATAACAAATGCCGCAATTGCAAAGGCCAGGTTATCCTGCCGGCGGCTGGAGTATTTGATTTGGTTATGGGAACGTGCCACACCTGAGGATTTGCCCTTACCCGAAGAGGTGAAGGTCTGGAAAGCAGACATTGCTTCGGTAACTGCATTAAAGCAAAGGGCCATTATGGCGCATACATCGCAAACTACAGGCCTTATTGATGATGACCCAGAAGGTTTCACCTTATCGCCGGAGGTGTTAAATCATTTTGCTTCGAACCAGGAACTATTTGTAGAACGAAATTAATTGATCACATGTCAACTGCAAAGCAATCATTACCTGAAAACTACTTTAACGATGTTTACAAAGCGAAAGATGACCCATGGGATTTTCAAACCAGTACCTACGAACGTGATAAATATGCAGCTACCATAGCTGCCCTGCCACGCCCGTTATACCATAATGCTTTTGAAATAGGCTGTTCTATAGGTGTACTTAGCCGCTTGCTGGCTGATAAATGTGAGCTTTTGCTGTCTGTTGACGTGGCTGAGGCGCCGCTTGTAAAGGCACGTGTGCTGCTACAGGACAAGCCGCAGGTAACGGTTCAGAAAATGACCGTACCTGATGAATTTCCCGGCCAGCAATTTGATCTGATCATGATGTCTGAAGTAGGCTATTATCTGGTGATGCCTGATTTAGAGAAACTGCAACAGCAAATCATCAAACACCTGCAGCCGCAAGGCCAGCTGATGCTGGTCCACTGGACACCTGACGTGCCTGATTATCCGCTTACCGGAGATGAGGTACATGAATCGTTTTTGAAGTTATGCGGTGCAGGCAAACAGTTTAAGCAGCTTTTTCAGCATCGTGCTGCCAGCTATCGCATGGATTTGCTGGAGCGGCAATAGCGCCTTTGCCGGAAATAAAGGCACGCAACTGTGCAATAGCATCGGTAATGGACTGAGATTCGGCGAAATCTTTCCGGTAAGCTTGTAATTTTTCCTCTGCCATTTGCCAGAGCTGTCCAAAATGTCTGGCAGCTATAAAATGCTGATTCAGTTCTGCACTGTTCAGATTCAACAGGCGTGCAATGGCGTTAAATTCCCGTTGTGTGCAATTCCCGGTTTGCCAGTCTTTACGGCACCGGCGCAGGCGGCTGCGATTAAGAAACATAAATAACGAAAATTCTATGGGTTCAACCGTTTGCTGTATGTTGGCATAATGTTCATCTGTCCATTTTTGCAGTTGTTCTGAAAAACCAACAGCCACCCTGCCCTGCAAACGGAAGGACGTATAGACTTTAACTTTAAAACTTTTACGTATCCGGGCATCCTGCTGTTCCAGCGCCTTACCAAAGGCTACATCTTCCAGGCAGGGTAGCTGCGGCAGGCGGCCGGCTTGTTTATACATGGCACAGGTTACTGCCAGGCTGGCGCCAAAATATTGAAAATGCCGTGGCATAGGGTCATGCTCCTGCGGATCAATTAAATCTTCGGCGTGGGCAAGCAGGCAGCGGTAGGTTACATTGCGCAGATGATAGTGCCGGGTAATACCGGTTTCGCTCTGGGTTAATATACGGCCACCCACCGCATCGTTGCCTTTCATCTCCTCCATGATGTAGTAGATCCATTTGCTGTCTACTAAAGTATCACCATCAGTAGAGGCAATTATACCATTGTCCGGATTTACTTTAGTGAGGCGGCTACAGGCTTCATCCATCAGCATACGCCTCACCGTGCCAATATTGGCTTGCGGTTCGGGCAAATGTATTTCGTTAATATGAAACCTGAATTTTGGATATTGCTGCTGGTAACGAACCGCAATTGCATGAGAATTATCTGTGCAGTTATTTACAAGTACCAAAACTTCATAGATCTTATGGTCTAAAGGTTGGCCGTTTTCGCCGGTTTGCAGCCGCAGGGCCTCCAGTATTTCCCACAAGGTTTCCGCCTCATTACGAACAGGTACTATAACGCATATCCTTAATTTGTAGTCGGGTTCAGGTAATGACTTAAATAGTATTGGTAAGGGCAATGAATTAATATGAGCGACAGGCATGAAATTGCACAAAGTGTTGTTCGTTTATAACAGGCTAAGTTCGCTTTGTGTTTGCCATACAACTGTATTTGAATTACAGCCGTTTACAACAGCGAGTGTTAATGCATTCTGCACTTAATTTAGTTTTGAAGCTGACAGGGATAATTTATGTTTTTGCAGGTGTAAAGGCTATAGTTCCGCCTACCCAGTCAAAGTCTTTATTATACCGTACGCCAATCATCTTTCCCCTGCTCAATCGGGCCAGGTTAATAGCCAGGGTTGGAGCACTATCGCCATCCGGCCATAAGTAAAGCAGGCGAATTTCCGCCTTTACGCCGCCATCGGGCGCTTGTACTACCGGCTCGTAGTTTACCTTTTCCTGCAAAACCCAGTTTTCAGGATCTGTAATGGCTTTAATATCTGCAAGCGTTACATCAATAATTACACCCTGGCCGGCAAAAGAAAATAAGGGCTTAAGCACATAGTGTTCCAAATCGGCAGGCGGCTCTTTTAACTCATGCAGAAAGTAAGTTTTTGGTATAGCTTCGCCCTGCAGATAAGGCATCGTAAATTTACTGATACGATAAAACCAGTTGGGATGAGTAATCCACTCTACATCCAGTTGCTGCCGCAAATCTACCATTCCATCAAATGGGTTTTCTGCCTGGTCAACTTCGTCAAATATCAGGCGGTTGTAAATGCGCCTGATGCGCTTATCTTTGCCGTTAACGGTATAAAACAACTGGCTGCCCTGCTGTTTCAGGTCACTTGAACTGATAACAGCAATACCTAAATACTGCTGTGTGAGGTTAAAGTCAATTGCTGTTTTCTGCTTAGGCGCGTTTACATCCATTAATGCAACCTCATCAGGCTGGTATGGGCCAAGTAGGGTTTTTTTGAGTAAGTTAAGATATCCGTCTTTATCCAGATCATTAAAATAAACCGTCCATTCATCTGAAATATCAAACACTTCCCGATAAGTATCAGCTAACTTTACCTGAAAACCATACAGCGACGGAAAGCCCTGCAATTCAATAAGTTTAGGAACGATGTTACCGTCCGTATCCTTACATACACCAAAATCAAGCGCAATAAAATGCGGATGATCATTCTCATTGGCTACCCGCCATTTATCGGGTATGGCGCGTTCGGTTAAAGTTTTAAAATCAGGTTGCAGTAAGGTTTGTATGATCTGGTTGCCGGCTTCCAGTAAGCGATTGGTAAAATCAGCAGGTAGAAATACAGGCGTTTCTGCTACCCGAAAGCCTGCACCTGCGGGCTGACCGGCGTTTAACTGCTGTAAAAACTGCTGATACTTTTCAGATGAAAAACCAGCATTAAAACTTTGGCGGGCGGTAGGTTCCATGAGCTGATGATGTAGCTGTTTATTTTTTTGTTAAAGCGAAGCTATTCTGCAATTGCGTTATTGCCAGGAACGGGCGCCATTCCGTAGCTATGCTTCTCAACTTATTTTCGATGAGATGGTGGCTGTACCTCGCAATTGTAAGGGGCAATTTGCACGTTTATGCTTCCTGCATACTTAAAATAGCCTGATCTAAAAAATTCGGAATCATGGTGCTTTGCGTAAGCCGTATCATGCCGGGATCTTCCAGGCGCTCTATCATTTCATCATATTTGCGTTCGCCGTGTTCACTGATGACCTGTTGCTTCTTTTCTTCGTTAATCAAATGCGCCTTCATGCCCACCGGATTAGCTTCGGGATGAAACTGGGTGCCGAAGAAATAATCATTAAACCGTATGGCCATCATTGCTCTGGGATAATCTACATAAGGGCGTTCTTTCTCAATAGCCAGTAAAACGGCTCCATACTTTTTCAGATTATCTTCATCAGGATGAGTAACCTGCCAGGAACGGGAATCAACTGCATAAAATGGGTCATGCAGGCCCTCGAATATTACTTCCTGGCGCCCTAACGCTGTTTGATGCACCGGCAACACGCCGAATGATGGCGAATGCCGCAGGCTAATTTCGCCCAATTGCAGGCGCCGGCACATGAGCTGAAAGGAGTGACACACAAAAAATACATGTTTTTTTACACTATCTGCTTGCTGGTTACAGGCTGTAATCTTATCAATCAGCTCCCAGTACCGCTGTTCCCAAACGGAGCCCTCACTATCAACAGGACTGCCGGGGCCACCGCTTGAAATATAAGCATCAAAGTTTAAATCCGGAACTTCGGCCTTGCCCCGCACATCGAATACCTGATAGACCAGGTTAAGGTTATGCTTTGCTTTATAACGGTCTAAAATTTCTTTAAAGCCGCGCATCCCCTGGTTAGGATGCCCGTCATATAAATCAAGTATGGCTACTTTTATTGCTTTCACTTATATACCTTTTAATGTTTGTGAGGTGATATAATCTACCACATCTGCTAAATTATTTTTTTGATGATAAACAGCCAATTGGCGGTCGGCACCGGTGCCATGCTCCAGTATCTGATGAATATACTGCATATCCTGGCGGCAACCTAAATCATCCACCACATCATCTACAAAATCCATCAATTCTAAAATAAGGGCGCGGGTGTTTACTTCCTGCTGCTTGCCAAAGTCGATCAGTTTTCCATCAATACCATAACGGGCAGCCCGCCATTTATTTTCATTGATGAGTGCGCGGGGATAGGTGATAAACTTCATGTTCTGCTGCCTTAGCTTATACAATTTGGCGCATAGCGCCTGAAAGATAGCGGCAAAAGCAATGGTTTCATCTACCAGCATCGGGCAATCGCATATCCTGAACTCGATGGTTTCGTAGAACGGATGTACACGGATATCCCACCATATTTTCTTGGCATTGTCAATACAGTTGGTTTTTACCAGCAGCTTGATGTAGTTGTCATACTCTTCAATACTGTTAAAAGCATCAGGAATACCGGTGCGCGGAAACTTATCAAAAACCTTGGTGCGAAACGACCGGTAGCCGGTGTTGCGCCCTTCCCAAAACGGCGAATTGGTAGAGAGCGCAAAGATATGCGGTAAAAAATATCGTACCTGGTTGGCAATGTGTATGGCCATATCACGCGATTGAATGCCTACATGCACATGCAGCCCGAAGATCAGGTTTGAACGCGCCGCCTCCTGCAATTCATCTACAATTTCGTTATACCGGGGATGCTCCGTAATCAACTGGTGCTGCCAGTGCGAAAAGGGATGGGTGCCGGCAGCGCCTATACGCAAGCCCATCTCACCGGCCAACTGCGCTACAGTAAGACGTAATTTGCCTACTTCTTTACGCGCTTCGTCGGTATTGCGGCAAATGTGGGTACCCACCTCTACCACCGCCTGGTGCATTTCGGCCTTTACCTGGTCCTCGTGAATGCGCTGCGCACCATCCACAATCTTTTGCTCGTGCGATTTAAGTTCCCGTGTTACCGGGTCAATCACCATAAATTCTTCTTCAACCCCTATGGTAAATTCGTTCATGAACCCCTCCCAACCCTTCCCAAGGGGGAGGGCTTTTTGTTAAATAGTATTATTTAAATATGTTTCCCGTACCCAAGTATTTTAAAGCCCTCCCCTTGGGGGAGGGTTGGGAGGGGTATTATTCCTTTTTCTTAGTAGTTCTCTTTGCTTTTGCCGGTGTTTCTGTAGCTACCGTTTTAGCCGCCTTTGGCTTCGCTGCCTTCTTTGCCTTTTCCTCTGCAGCTATCTCATGGTCAACCTGAACTACAGTAGTGTCTGCTGCCTTTGCCGGCTTAGCGCCTGTAAGCGGCGTTTTACCCACTGCCGATTTTACATATTCGCCCCAGGTGAGGTTATCTGCATCAGGCTTTTGTGCTTTGGCTCGTTCAATAGCATAATTGGCAGATGTTTCTACCACCCATTCAAAGTTTTCCTCACCTACGCTTTTGATATCGGCATCCGGGGCAGGATTGCAGAAATCAATGGCGTAAGGGATGCCATCGCGCACGGCAAATTCTACGGTATTGAAATCATAGCCCAGGTACTGGTTCAGCTTTAATACATACTCGGTAATGGTATCCAGCAGTTTTTGCGAAGCAGGCGCTTTACCATGCTCATAGCGCAGGTGGTGCGGGTTGCGGGGCTCGTATTGCATAATGCGTACATGCTTACCACCAATGCAATAGCAACGGAAGTAATCGTCAAAAATAATTTCTTCCTGCAGCAGCATGACCAGCTGGCCGGTACCCTCAAATTTCTTCCACAAATCTTCAGCGTCACTAATCTTGTACACATCGCGCCAGCCGCCGCCATCAAAAGGCTTCATATATGCAGGGAAGCCCACATAGTTGAAAATACCCTCCCAATCCAGCGGATAAGCCAGGTTACGGAAAGATTGCTCTGTAGTATCAGTCGGATGCTCGCGCGAGGGCAAGAGTACCGTTTTGGGTACTGGTACGCCTAATTTTACCGCCAGGGCATTATTAAAAAACTTTTCATCGGCACTCCACCAAAAGGGATTGTTGATTACCGCAGTGCCACATATAGCTGCATTTTTTAAGGCAGCCCTGTAAAAAGGCACATCCTGAGAGATACGGTCTACAATTACAGCATAATCCAAAGGTTCACCCTGCAGCACTTTATCAATACGTACAAATTCGGCGGTAATGTCTTTTTCCGCCTTTTGGTTGATGCGTTCTACAAATGCTTCGGGGAATGAACTTTCGCGCCCGAATAAAATGCCTATTTTTTTCATGGTAAGGATATTATGTTAATGGCCGGTATATTATATTGATGTTAATTTCTGACTCCTGGTTTTAACTATTTATTTTAATGCTTTATCTAATGGTGGATAAATAATGCGGAAACATTTCCCGCCATATAGGCCAGTCATGCAATGAATTGTGCCTTACATCCAGCCAGTGTTGTATATGTTTCTGGCCAAGTATATGTGACAAGTGCTCATTATAGCCTTTACAGATATCCCAATCCGAGGTGCCCAGTATAATGTTCATCTGCCATAATTCCGGCTGGTTACTGCCGGGCAGGTAATCAACCGGGTTATTATAAAAAACGTTATCATCGTAGTAGCCGTCAGTAAACATCTTAATGTCAAATGCGCCGCTCATGGTAAACAGGTTTCCTACCCGTTCAGGGTGTTTAAAAGCATAGTTGGCAGCATGGTAACCGCCAAAGCTACAGCCCGCCATCGCTACCTTACCCACGCCGGTTTCATGCATGGCCCAGGGTACCAGTTCATCGTGCAGCATACGGTCATACCAGGTGTAATTTCGCACTCTGTCTGCCGGGTGTATACCTTTATTGTACCAGCTCAGGCCGTCAATAGTGTCGGGACAGTAAATTTTAACCAAACCTTCTTCAATGAACCATCTGGCGCTTTCAATCAGGCCTTCGTCTTTATTCTGGTAGTACCGCCCCTGTGTAGTAGGAAACAGGATAAGCGGATAACCCCGGTCGCCAAAAACCAGCATTTCCAGATCCATACCTAAATGATGGGAGTACCAGCGGTGATATTGTTCAGTCAAAACGGTATAGTTAATGAAATTAAAAGGTTAAGATAACATCTTTGTTTTAAATTGTACGTATTAAGAGGCACAAACGCGGCTTAAGCTTAAATTAAGGTTAGTTTTGTACCCTGAATTGATCCTACATCTGTTTTATATTTACACTTATGCACATTACCGAAAATCAGCTTCACTTACCTTCATCTTATTTGCAGCGCGATGTTACCTGTACCATATTAGGTACTGAAGGCGTATTGCCCGAAAATTTGCTGCTGCTTAATGACGGGCAGGAAATAGAAAGCCTGAATTTGAAGGCCAGCCTGCAATATCAGTATGAGCGCAAGGGCATAGCACCGCTGCTGGTGGTAGCCATTGGCGCCGGTGAAGAGCGTATACAGGAATATGGAATTGCAGGACAGCCTGATTATAAACAGCGTGGCACTAAGGCAGATAGCTATAACCGTTTTGTAGTGGAAGAGCTATTTCCGGCCATTGCCCTGCAGGCACCGGTAGAAGAGTTTAAAATTAAAGCTTTTGCAGGATTTTCGTTGGGTGGACTGTCAGCCCTGGATATTGCCTGGCATAATGATGATTTATTTAATAAAGTAGGTGTATTCTCTGGCTCCTTGTGGTGGCGGAGTAAAGGGCTGGCCGATGGTTATACCAATGATGACCGGCTGATACACCGGGTTATTCGTGAGTCGGCTGGTAAACCCGATTTAAAATTCTGGTTGCAGACCGGTACCAAAGATGAACTGGCCGACCGTAATCACAACGGTATTATTGATTCTATTGATGATACTATTGATCTGATTAAGGAACTGGAGAGCAAAGGGTATACCCGCCCAAATGATGTTCAATACTTAGAGATAGTGGGAGGTGAGCACAATACAGGCACCTGGGCTGAAGCGATGCCTAAATTTTTGTGCTGGGCATTCGGCAATTAGCATTGGAACAGTAGTATGTATACTGCTACTTCATATAAAATAAAAGCCTGAGCATATACCGCTCAGGCTTTTCATTTGGCTAAATTTTTGTAACTGCAGGCAGCTTTCCGGCAAACACAGGCTCTTCTGTTACCAATTTTTTGGAGGAAAGGTAAGGTTTGTGGTATTGCTCGTAAAAGCGTTTCTTATCATCCCGGTAGGAACTGATGGCGCCTAATATGCTCATCAGCTTAATATAGTACCAGGCACCGTCCACCTGGTGGGCTTTAAAGCCGCTGCGTGCGCTTTTAGGGTAGAGGTGGTGATTGTTATGCCACTCGCCGGCTACAATGCCCGGCCATAGCTGGTTGATGGATTTATCATTCTGGCTATAATCTATACCCTGACGCTGTTTATCTTCGCCTTTAGCGTGGCCTTCGTAGTTAAAGGTACGTACACCTACAGCCCAAAAACCGGCAGCGCCAAACAAAGTACAGGCCAAAGCATGGCCGCCTATAAGATAAAAGGCCAGGTACCAGAAGCCCCAGTTTAATACCCAGGCCAGTACTTCTTTGGCAGGATTAACAAAGGAGCCCCATTTTTTATATTGCTGATAGGTGTTGCCCGGTACGCCTGTATGCTTCATCAATTTTGTTACACGGCTAAAATCGCCCTCGCTGAGGTTTTTGGCAATGGGCTGATGGTTGACATCGGCCAAAAAACAATAAAGAAAGCCGGCTTGGGCATTATAGGGATCGCCAGGCTGATCAGACTTGGAATGATGTACATGATGCGACACCACATATATTTCCTCTGGAATGATGCGCAGCGTTAAGTTTTGGGTAAAGAAACGCCAGAATTTATTTTTGAAGGTGTAGGCGCCATGCGTACAATAGCGGTGATGCCATATTGTACCATGCGTGCCCATCACAATCATGCTGTAAAAAAAGGCGGCAATGAGCAATGGGATGCTGAAAAACTTGAAAATGAACAGCATTAAAAAAGGGATCAAACATAATACCTTAAACCAGCTCATAAAAGGAAGCCAGTTTTTACGTGATTTAAAAATGTTTAACCGTGAAAAAAACTCTTTGAAAATTTGCTTGGGAGTGGGGCGGTTTAAATTTCCGCTTTCGTCTTTCCAGCCATAAGCCGGGGTTTGCAGTACATAATCTAAAAATGGCATCAGCGCTAACTATTCTTTCTGATATCTGAATGTTTATACTTAAATATCACTGTATCAGAACAAGTAATGCTTAAGAAGGGGTCTATAATATATTTTATGTAAATCTACTTAGAATACCTGAGCTTTAGTAGTACTCACAGTAATTAAGTGATGGCTAAAACGTGATTATACATTAATCCACCTTAAACGTGAGCCTGTAAATATTATTGCAATAGCCCTGCACAATACCATATTCTTAAACCTGTGTTAATATATTTTATCAATAGGAAAGAATGCGAATAATTATACTTACCTTGCGGCCTTTAATAAATAATATAATGCAAAAAGAAGGAACAGTAAAGTTTTTCAACACTGAGAAGGGCTTTGGATTTATTACACCAGACGATAACCGTACTGATGTATTCGTACACACCACTGGTTTAATTGACCAGATCCGTGAAAACGACAAAGTATCTTATGAAGTTGAAGAGGGCAGAAAAGGCCCCAACGCAGTAAAAGTTAGAGTAATTTAATTATCACTATAAATTTAAGCGTAAAGCACCTGCCCTATAAAGGCAGGTGCTTTTTTTATTACTGCATGATATTAATAGCTGCGGAAATGATGATTTGGCGGCCCCGGATGATGGCGGTGATGCATAGCACAGCCGCTTATAATACTGCTAAGAGCTGTTACTGTTAACAGCAAACTCAATAACTGCTTTTTCATGATGATATTTTGTAATTGTTAACCTTGTTTTTGTAAAATGGTTTAACTTCAATAATTAGGCAAGCAATTATTAAAGCGTAGCATAGTTATGGGCATATTTAAACTAATATCAGTATTAACATTATGGAGCTGCACACTCATTGCTGCTGCCCAACCGGCTGACACTACCGCCGCAGCGAAAGGTATGCCTGCCGGAATGGACATTTATAAGCTGGCAAAGGTAGCAACCGGCCAGCATTACCCGCTACCCGGTGAGGTAATGTTTTATCAAAAGCAGTTAACCTTAACCGCTGCACAGTTAAGCCGAATGACTGCCATTATTAAAACGCTCAACTTAAAAAAGGCGGAGATCAGCCAGTCGGTAACCTTGAATGAGAGAACGCTGCAAAAGTTATTTGCCACGCGCAAGGCGCAGGAGAGTAACCTTATATTTTACGGTAACCGATATGGCCTGTATGAATGTGAAATGCGCACAGCCGTACTTGTGGCCTGTACCTTAACTGCCCGGGTACTTACACCATTACAAATTAACCGGTTTGAGCAGTTGCAAAAGAATGCGGATGAATAATATACGGTTTGATTTGCTTAATTTAGCGCCCCGTTACAACAGGTATGAAAATTACGTTTGATTTTGAAAAACCTTTGGCCGAACTGCAGCAGCAGATTGATAAGGTGAAGCAGGCAGAAGACAAGACAAAAGTGGATATGTCGGCTACCATAAATGAGATGCAGCAAAAGTTTGAGCAAACTAAACAGCAGGTATATAGCAACCTTACCGGCTGGCAGAAAGTGCAGATTTCCCGCCATCCCGACCGGCCTTATACGCTGGAGTACATTGAAATGATGTGTGATGATTTTATCGAACTGCACGGCGACCGTAACGTGGGCGATGACAAAGCCATCATTGGCGGCTTTGGTTCAATAGGTGGCCATACAGCTATGTTCATCGGCCAGCAAAAAGGTAAGAATACGAAGGACAGGCAATACCGTAATTTTGGCATGGCCAACCCCGAGGGCTATCGTAAGGCATTGAGGCTCATGAAGATGGCCGAAAAGTTTAACAAGCCGGTGATTACCTTAATTGATACCCCCGGCGCCTTCCCCGGCCTGGAAGCCGAGGAGCGCGGGCAGGGAGAGGCTATTGCCCGCAACCTGCTGGAAATGTCAGTGCTTAAGGTGCCTGTAATTTGCATAATCATAGGTGAGGGTGCGTCAGGCGGTGCCATAGGTATCGGCATTGGCGACCGCGTTTACATGCTGGAACATACCTGGTATTCAGTGATTTCGCCCGAATCCTGCTCTTCTATCTTATGGCGCAGCTGGGATTACAAGGAGCGGGCTGCCGAGGTATTGAAGCTGACTTCTGCCGAAATGTACAAGAACCGCCTGATTGACGGTGTTATCAAAGAACCCCTGGGCGGTGCCCATCAAGATCCGGTAACTATGGCCGCGAGCGTTAAGAAGCAGTTATTGAAGGACTTAAAGATTTTAAAGGACTATAATATCGACCAACTGGTAGCCGAGCGTATTGATAAGTTCTGCTCCATGGGGGTAGTAATTGAAGACGAAACACCTGCCGGACAGGAGCCTGCCGTAACACAGGAATAAAAACAAAGCCGGTTACTAAACCGGCTTTGTTTTTATCTGACAAGCGTTTTCAACAATACTTCATTTATACCTGCATGGCTTACCGTGTTGTGGAATTAGCCGGATTATTAGGTACTTAAACGGCCATAAAAGTCGATAATCTTCCACAAACTGCAAATAAAGGCTCATTATCGCTCAAAAATCTTCGTGAAATATGGAACGGCTAATGTAACAAAAGATGTTACGAAAAAAACTTTTATGCTGCTGTAACAATTCGCTTAAGCCATTCTCTTATCATTAAATTTTAAGACCCACATGAAACGTATTTTTACCCTGATTGCAATTTTCTGTATAGCCTTATCGGCCAAGGCCCAGTTTGGTATTGGCGGTGGCGGCGGTTCCACCACCGTAGGCCGCATATCAGGCACCGTAATAGATTCGGTTACCAAGAAACCGCTGGATTATGCTACCATCAGCCTATTCAGGAGTGGCGGCAAAGCGCCCCTCAATGGCGTAATCACTGATGCGAAAGGTAACTTCAAATTAGATAATATCAAGGCGGGCAGTTACAAGATTACCATCGGGTTTATCGGGTACAACACCAAAACTATTGACCCGGTAACCACAACTCCGGGTAAGCCGGATGCCAATGTTGGGCGCATATTAATTTCGCCCAACAGCCGTGCGCTTAAAGAAGTGGTAGTAGCCGGCAAAACTTCGCTGGTAGAGAACCGCATTGATAAAATTGTTTATAATGCTGAAAAAGACATTACCTCGGTAGGCGGTAACGCAACAGATGTGCTGCAAAAAGTGCCGCTGGTAGCAGTAGACATGAACGGTAACATCTCCCTGCGTGGCGATAATAACGTACGTGTATTGATAAATGGTAAACCTTCGGGTGCTATGGCGGCCAGCTTGTCTGATGTGTTAAAAACCATACCGGCCGATCAGATCAAGACTATTGAGGTGATCACCTCACCATCTGCAAAGTATGATGCGGAAGGCAGTGCAGGTATCATCAACATTGTAACTAAGCAGAAAAATCTATCGGGCATCAGCGGCTCGGTAAGCGGTGGAATTGGTACCCGGCAGAATAACGGTAATATCAACTTCAATTACAATAAAAACCGTTTCAATTTTTCGGCGAATATTGGGGGTAACTATACCTGGCCGCAAACTTCGCGTACTGTAAGTGATCAGTTTCTGGTTGATTCTGCCACACAGAAAGACTTAGTTCATAACTATAGCAATAATACCAGCCGCATCAAGCGATATGGTGTTCGCGGTTCATTAACTGCAGGGTACGAGTTCAACAGCTATAACAGCCTGAACAGTACCCTTACACTGAACGACGGCGGCTTTAATTTGAATGGCGGCGGCACTTATAATCAGGAGATATTAACCAATACCGCTTTGAATAAAATATACTATGGTAATACTACTTCACATAATCATTTTGGCGGTTTTGACTGGAATGTAGATTATACCCGCAAGTTTAAAAAAGAAGGTGAGGAACTAGATATATCCGGCCAGTGGAGCCATAGTGACGTGAATACAGATTATACCAACCGTTTCAGCGATGTAAATCCCAGTCAGAATGGTTCAAACAATGGTAAAAACAATGAGTATACCTTGCAATTGGATTACACCTTGCCGGTAAGTAAAGTATTTAAGCTGGAAGCCGGTGGTAAAACCATTCAGCGCCGTTTAAGCAGCGATTATAATATTTTTTCAACAGACTACGCCGGCTCTTTCTTCACTCATGATGATATCAATTCTAACCAGTACAATTATCATCAGAATGTGTACGCTGGTTATACCGTATTAACTTTTACCTTGCCTAAAGGTTATGCCGTAATGCCTGGCTTCCGTTTAGAAAATACGGCCATTACCGGTAATCCGTCCAATACCAGCCAGGTTACCACTACTAACCAGATGCAGAACCTACGCGATTTTACACAGAACTATAACACCTTTATACCAAGTTTAACCATTCAAAAAACGCTGAGCGCTACACAAACGCTTAAGCTTTCTTACAGCAAGCGTATACAACGCCCTGATCTGCAATCTTTAAATCCTTTCATCAACCGCAGTAGCGTACAGGCACAAAGTGTTGGTAACCCCGAGTTAGGGCCGCAAACCACACAGTCTGTTGAGTTAAATTATAACACATTTATCAAATCATCAGTACTTAATTTCTCGGTTTACTACCGTCACACCAATGGTTTGTTTGAGTCTATAGCCTCTCGTTTGGTTGAGGTAATTAATGGAGATACCATACGTGGTACCCGCAGTACAACCAACAATGTGGCAAGCAACAATTCATTTGGCGCCAGTTTGTTCGGTTCAGTAAGCCCTGTTAAAAACCTTACTTTACGGGCCAGCTTAAACGGTTATACGTACCATCCAAGTCCATACAGCCAGTATACGCTAAATGCAAGCGCACTGGGTACTTACTTCCAGTTCTCTGCATTCGGCAGTGCATCTTATGAGTTTAATCATGGCATTATTGCTGAGTTCTTTGGATTTGATAATTCAAGCCGCCGCACCATACAGGGTACCAACCCGGCGTTTGGCATCTATGCTTTCGGAGTGAAAAAGCAGTTTGCCAACAAGCGCGCCTCATTGGGCTTCAATACGGTGCAGCCATTTGCCAACGATAAGCACTTTGATTCAAGCCTTAGCGGAAGCTCATTCAGGCAGAGCAGCTCCACGGCATTTCCGTTCCGTTCGTTCGGTATTACTTTTAGCTATAGCTTTGGTAAGTTAAGCTTCAGCAACCCGCAGCAAAAGAAAAAAGGCATCAACAATGATGATGTAAGCAAACAAGGTGACCAGGGTGGTGCACCAACAGGTAACCCGGCAGGCCAGTAACCCTATCAGGCATTTCGTAGCCTAACCCTTATATAATAATGTTTAACGCCCCGTTAATTAAATTAGCGGGGCGTTTTTTGATGCCTATATTTTAAGAAGTCCTGTATCAAAACCGCCATTTCGACCGCAGGGAGAGATCTTCTTCAGGCGACCGGTTCGCGTAGAAGATTTCTCCCTGCGGTCGAAATGAGAGGGGGAGTATTATAATTAAAATTTAACCATTAATGCTCGCGCAGGATGGTATGATCCATTTTGTCGCGCTTGGTGCGCAGGTAGAACTCGTTGTGGCTGTTGGGGGCAATCTCAATAGGCACTGTTTCCACTACCTCTAAACCGTAGCCCTCAAGCCCGGCCCGCTTCTTGGGGTTGTTGCTCAGCAGGCGCATTTTGGTAACGCCCAGGCTGCGCAGTATCTGTGCGCCAATACCGTAATCGCGCTGGTCTGATTTAAAACCTAATTTCAGATTGGCTTCCACCGTATCAAAACCGTTTTCCTGCAGGTGATAAGCCTTTAGTTTATTGATGAGGCCAATGCCCCGGCCTTCCTGGTTCATGTAAAGTACCACACCTTGCCCGGCCTCGCTGATCATCTTCATGGCGGCGTGCAGCTGCGGGCCGCAATCGCACCGGCAGGAGCCAAAGATATCACCGGTTACGCAGGAGCTGTGCACCCGTACCAGCACCGGCTCATCGGCCTGCCATTCGCCTTTGGTAAGCGCCAGGTGGTTTTCGCCGGTGTTAATGTCAGTAAAGGCGGTCATCTGAAAATCGCCCCACTCGGTGGGCATATTTACGCTTACCTCGCGCGTAACCAAAGTTTCGTTATGCAGGCGGTAAGCAATCAAATCCTTAATGGATATTATTTTCAGGCCGAAGCGGTCGGCCAGTTCACGCAATTCGGGCAGGCGGGCCATTTCACCGTCTTCGCGCAAAATCTCGCAAATTACGCCTGCAGGTTCAAACCCGGCCATTACCGCCAAATCTACAGCCGCCTCAGTGTGGCCGGCGCGGCGCAGTACGCCGCCATCTTTGGCAATAAGCGGAAAGATATGTCCGGGCCGCCCAAAATCCTCGGGGCGTGTAGCCGGGTCAATCAATGCCAGGCAGGTTTTAGAGCGGTCTGAAGCAGAGATGCCGGTAGTACAGTCCTTTAGCAAGTCTATTGATACCGTAAAGTTGGTTTCTAAGGTTGCAGTGTTTCGGCCCACCATGGGGTCGAGCTGCAGTGCTCTGGCACGCTCAACCGTTACCGGGGCACATACCAGCCCCCGGCCCTGCGTTACCATAAAGTTGATCATTTCGGGGGTAGCGTTACGGGCGGCGGTTAAAAAGTCGCCTTCGTTTTCGCGGTCTTCATCATCTACCACAATAATGGTTTTGCCGGCTTTTAATGCTTCCAGGGCTTCGGGTATGGTGTTTAGCATGAGATTAGTATAATGCAAAGCGCCTTTTGTTAAAGGCAGTTAGAAGTGTAAGAATTACAAAGGTAGCAGATGGCGGAATGAAACACGTCTGTAACGTGTAAAAACATAGTGTATTAAACAATACAGGGGATCATTGATTTATGGTACCATCCCATCCCTTTAAAGCTAAATTTAACCGAAAAATAGAGGCAGGCCATCTTGCTTATCTGCCTGCGCTACGGGAGCTGCCTGCTTATAGCGATAAACCGGCAGGCCCTGAACAGGACGAACCTGCAAGTTATAGTACAACGTATTTTGCAGCCAGTTTAACCTTGCAAAACGGTTTACAAAGGTTTACATAATTCAAAAAATATTTTTTATAAATATTTGATAGTCAGTTATTTATAAAATTTCAGGGTTTACATTATTTGGATTAGTTTTTACTGCCTTTGGAAGCGTTAATACCCTGCCGTTTGATACGGCTGCCGGATTGAATACCGGGTATTAAAATGAGTACCCCATAGGTGATGCGGTGCTGATAATAGCAATGCTCGGTGAATAAAAAATCGGGCTGTGTTCGCCTGTTTGCAGCCTGATAGGTAATGTTTTTATCATCTGCACCTTTACTTTAATATTCAAATTCTTCTTCCGAGGAAAAAGTAAAGGCATTTCGGTAACAGTACTATTCAGTGTAATAGAATTACTTAAGCAGCAACTTTTTTCCTGAACAGTTTCCGGAAGAAACGTTTATAGGCATCCGAATCAAACAGCACCGAATCGGTGGCCGCCTTGTACGACAGGAACAGCCCCATAGGCGTGAGTATCACAATGGCAATCCACATCCCGATGGTGGGGGAAAGGTTGCCCTCTTTGGCTGATTTTTCACCAATGGTAGCGATGATGTAGTAAATTAAAAAGAAAATTACGGCAACCACTACGGGCAGGCCTAATCCTCCCTTGCGGATAATGGCGCCCAGCGGCGCCCCGATCAGGAACAGCGCCAGGCAGGCGGCCGGCAGGGTAAACTTTTTCTGGTACTCGATGCTGTACTTGCGGATGTCTTTAGATATTTCTTTGTAGCCTTCTACCCGAGGGCTCAGCATCCCCTTAATTGACCGGGCCTCGTTCAACCCGCCGGAAACGGCGCTGATCTTTGCCTCTTTGGTTAAGCCGGTAAGTACATCCTTTTTATCGGGTATTATTTTTTTGCTTGCCGCAGTTTTAGGCGGGATAGCGAAGTATTTGTAGAAGGCGGCTAACGATGAGTAATTGTTCATTACCAAACTGTCGGACCGCAGGCGGGTAAGGTGCTGGTTAGAGTCTAACTGGCGCAGGTTCATCATCTGGATGGTGGACTTCCAGTCGCTGGCCTTGGTACGCTTCATCTTAAAACCATCAAGGCTGAAGCGCCGCTCGGTTTCCTTAAAACGGAAACGAATCAACTCCTGCCGGTAGTTAGAAGGATTGCTTTCGCTGGCCTGCTCCTCCCAGCGGATGCCATCTTTAAGTTTCAACACCAGCTGCTCATCATCGGGGGTGCTGTACATAAAGCCTTCATCGGCAAACAGCACATTGTTGATATTGCTGGCATCGTTACGCTCGTAAATCATCACCCCGTGTAAAACGCCATCCTTGTCTTTGTGCCTTACGCGGATGGAATAGTTAGGTATGCTGTTATTAAAAACGCCTTCCTTAATTAAAAATGCCGCTTTTTGCTGGCGCACGTCATACAGCAGCGAAAAATATTTATAATTGGCTACCGGCAGCATATAATCGGAAAAAATGAAGGCCGAGATGCTGAGCAGCGTTACTACAATGATCATGGGGTACATGGCCCGGCGCAGCGAGATACCGGCCGATTTGATGGCCACCAGCTCGTAATTTTCGCCCAGGCTGCCGTAGGTCATGATGGAGGAAAGCAATACCGACAGGGGCAGGGCCATGGCTACGTTGGTGGCCGAGGCATACATCATCAGTTCGAGGATGGTATACCACTCAAAGCCCTTGCCTATCATGTCGTCGATGTATTTAAACAGAAACAACATCAGCAACACAAACATCACGATGAAAAAGGTAACAATAAAGGGCCGTATAAACGACTTAAGGATCAAGAGGTGTATCTTTTTCACGCTGTAAATTTAGGGAAAATTAAGCTTCCCCTTTATGCACCCAATACGCTCACCAGGTAGTCGATCTGGTTCTTCCAGATCAGCTTACGCTCCGGTATATCGGCTTCGGCAGCAAAATCGGTAACGCAGAGGGCCACATCATTGGTCATCTCGTCCTGCACCACTTCCATTTCGAGGTAGTTTTCGGCGCTGTCGTCATTCAGCCATTTGTACCGCACCACCTTGTTATCCTTGCTCTGGATAATTTTGGCCCTGTGCTGTTCACCGTCCCAGGTAAAGGTATAAATGTAATCACGCAGTTCTACATCATCTGCAAACCATTGTGCCAGCGCATTGGGTTCAATCAGGAAATTATATAAAATACGCGGAGAAGACTTGATTTCGTATTCGAGGTTAAATTTTTTCTTTTCGGGCATACTGGTTTATGGCTGATTTAGGGTTCAGCCTGTAAATGTTGACAATTTTTATAAATAAAACTAATTTCTGCTATATTTGCAAACCTTTTCAGGCAAATACCTGATGCACGGCGGGGTAGCTCAGATGGTTAGAGCGTAGGATTCATAACCCTAAGGTCGGCAGTTCGATCCTGCTCCCCGCTACTTGAAAATGAGGCAGTTATGAGAGATCGTAGCTGCTTTCGTTTTTTCTGATCATACAGTGTTCATACACACGTGCAGCCATTGCATGAAAAGTTAATTAAGGATTGCCACCTATGCTTAAGGCACACACAAGTATACGCAACCGCCTGATTAACAGGAATTAAACGTAGTTTTTTATTCTTTTCCAACAGCCTTGTTAGTTGTGATATTAACAGCCAATCGATTGATTTTGGATAATAGGTATGAAACTGTTTGAAAATGATTTTAACAGTTACTATTGCCAGTCGTCTTTGCGAGGTACGGGTGCCATCCTCAGCTTACAGAGCGGCCATGCCTATCGGGGATGGCGCCCGTACCTCGCAATAACGCGCTTTTTTACTCGTTTTTGAACAGTTTTTCAGTGACCGCGCCTTTCGCGATTTTTATCTGTTTCATGACTTCCGAAATTGGGCCTCCTATATAAACCGCTCAGCTGTCTTCAACTTCCACATTTCCTGCAAGGTAGAGGTTGTTCATAATGATAGTATCCCTCTGACACGTTGTAGGTTAAAGCAATTTAATTAGTAGCCCGGGTTTTGAGTGAGTAAAGTGTTCAGGCCTATCTCGGCTGCCGGTAAGGGAAATAATAAACGGAAATCGGTAACGATGCGTCCATCGGCCGGAAGGTAGCTAAACTGCGATTTGATTTTGGTACCAAACGGATTAAGCGTGCTGATCGCGGTTCCGGTACGTACCAGGTCATGCCAGCGTTTGTTCTCAAAGGCCAGTTCTACACGGCGCTCATGCAGTATAGTATTACGCATGGCGGTTTGATTGGTTAATGCAGTTGCAGGTAACCCTGCACGTGTGCGCACAGCATTCAGAGCAGTCAACGGCGATTTTCCCTGCTCATTCTGCGCTTCGGCCAGCAATAACAAAGCTTCTGCATAGCGGTAAACAGGAAAATTATCACCTGAACCATTGATGGCCGCTAAGGGTGCGTGCAAATATTTCTTAATGTAAGGTATTGCAACTTTACCTGTTGGGGGAGCAGTGTAGCCCGGCGCACTCTTTACTGCCGAGAATGTGAACAGATCACTGGCGTTGTAGGTGCCTTCTGTGATACCAACAGAAGCATCCAGGCGCTTGTCGTTTGCTTCATAAGTGCCGATCAGGTCTGGCGTAGGTGTGTTAAGCCCGGCCATACCGCTATTGTTGATTGGAATACCAGTAAGCAGCGAAGTATTCGTGCTTCTTGGTAAAAAATATGTTGTCAGCACATTGGGTGTAGTGCCGGTGGCTGTTCCGTCCAGATACTGCACCTCAAACAGCGACTCTTTACTGTTTTTGTTAGACGGCGAAAATGCGGCGGCATAATCCGCATTCAGGCCGTAGCCCATGGCCGGCAATGTGTTTAATAAAGCTTCGGCATCAGCCCAGCGTTTTAAGGTTACATACACATCTGCCAGTAATACCGTAGCCGAACCTTTTGTAGCTTCACCCGTTTGCGGAAATTTTGCAGGGGACACCAGTTCATTAATGGCATCAGTGGCATCTGCAATAATTTGCTTATATACATCATCTGCAGAAGAGCGGGGTAGAAAAGCATCGTTGGGCGTGGTTACTTCATTAACAAATATAGGCACGCCACCAAACAGCCTCACCAGTTTGAAGTAGGCAAAGGCGCGCAGAAATTTTGCCTGCCCGTCATAAACGTTTATTGATGCAGCTGAAATACCCGGTGCTTGTTTTAATCTCGAAGTAACAATGTTAGCTCGTGAAATTAGCTGGTAGAGGTACTGCCATTCGGCAGCGGTGTAAGAATTGGTAGCTCCGTCCTTAAAATCAGATATATTCTCCCGGTATACGTATGCCGTTCCCCGGTTGGATAAAGCCGATTGGTAAAATGTATTATCAGAACGCATCTCGGTAAAATAGAAATCATTCACCAAAAGATCGCGGAGGGGCGCATAAGCCGCCGTAACGGCCTGCTTGAACTGTGCTTCGGTTTGATAATAGTTTACATCAGTATAAGAGGCTTTTGGTGAAAGATCAATAAAGCTTTTTTTACAAGAACTGGCAGCAAGCGCTATCAGTACAAGGCTTATATATTTGGTTTTCATGTTAAAATAGTAAGAATAGATTGTAGTTACTTAAATGATGCGGTTATGCCGAAAGAGTAAGTTCTGGGCACAGGATAAGCGTTTTCGTCCACCTTAAGGCCCAGGGTTGCATCCTGGCCGGCAAAGTTAATTTCAGGGTTCATGCCGCTATAACCGGTAATTACAAAGGCCTGTTGTACCGATGCGTACAGCCGCAGATTTTTGAGTATAAATTTATCTCTTAAGTTGAAGGTATACCCAAGCGATATATTTTTCACTGTAAAGTAAGAAGCATTTTCTAACCACTGGCTGTTTACGCTGCGGCCCAGGCCGGTGGTACCGGTTTTAGTACGCGGGTAAATGCCCGAGCCCGGATTATCAACAGAGCGCCAGCGGTCGGCAGCGGCGGCCAGTGGCACACGCGAGCCATCCAGATTGGTTTGATAGGCCCATTTGGCTGCATTGAGAATTTGCCCGCCTACCGAGAATGCCGTGCTGATGCTGAAGTCAAATTTTTTGTAAACAAAATAATTACTGAACCCACCGGTAAAAGTTGGCGTAGGGTCGCCGATAAAAGTACGGTCGTTCACATCATCTATCACACCATCGCCATTGATGTCGGCCACTTTGATGGTTCCCACATCTGATAAGCCATTGGGTGCGGTAGCGGTTGCCTGGTATTTGGCCGAACTGGCCAGGTCGGCCGCATCTTTGTACAATCCCTGAAAAACAAAGCCATAAAACTCACCTAAGTGGTGCCCGACCTGGTTCCTGAAATAATCTGAAGATACCGTATTGTTGCGGCGGATGTAGCCGGGATCAACCAGTGCTTTAATCATGTTACGGTCGAAAGAAATGTTGAAGCTGCTGTTCCAGCGAAATGCTGACCGGTTGATGTTAACTGTATTGATACCAATTTCATGTCCCCAAAATTCCAATTTACCTACATTATCTAATATGGATGTAAAACCGGACGAGGTTGGCAGCGGGCGACTCTGAATTAAACCATCGGTGTTCTTATGATAGTAGTCATAAGTAATGTTTATGCGGTTGTGAAGCAAGGTTAAATCAAACCCAATATCTAATTGACGGCTACGTTCCCAGCGCAAATTTTGATTACCTAAGTTACTGATGGTAGTACCTTGCGTGATGTTGTTATTAAAATTGTAATAATAATTGGATGTAGTGGATTGGGCTACATAATTGCCGAAGAAGTTGTTACCGGTAATGCCGTAACTGGCCCTTACTTTAAACAGATTTATAAGACTAAACTGTTCCATAAACTTCTCATCACTAACTATCCATCCGGCGGACACAGAAGGGAAGCTCCCATATTTCTGATTAGCTCCGAAGCGTGATGAACCATCATTACGAAATGACCCCTGCAATAAATATTTTCCTTTGTAACTGTAATTGATGCGGCCTATGGCCGAAAGCAGGGCGTAAGCAGTGTAGTTGCTGTTCCCGGTTACACTGGTGGCTGCTGTTAAGTAAGTAATGTCATCACTCGGAAAGCCCAGGCCCGACAGGGTATTGGTTTCCTGGGTGAACTTTTGTGCAGAATAGCCACCCAGGATTTCCAGCTTATGGTCGCTGCCAAAGGTTTTATTATAATCCAAATAAGCCTCTGCAGTATAAGAGCCGTTGTCAATTGTGCTGCTGGTGCCATTAGGATTGTTTAGGGTTGAGCTTACTACGCCAGACTGGTAATAATGCCGGGTTTCGTTGCCTTTATCAATGCCTGTATTCAGCTTTAGCTGTAACCCGCTTAAAAATTCGTAATTTAAATAGGCATTACCTAAAATGCGGGTAGTTTTATAATCATCGTTGGTAAGGTTAAACTGGGCCAGCGGGTTAATATAGGCTACCATGCCCGGTGAGTAGGTATCACGGTTGTAGGTGCCATCGGCATTAAAAGGAGCTTTGAGTGGGCTGGCTTCAAAAATGCGCTCGAACAAGCCGCCCACGCCATCGGTAGCCAGCCTGTTGTTATGATCTAAACGGTAGCTTGGCGCTATACTGTAGCCGGTTTTAATTTTGTTGCCGGCTATGGTTAAATCCTGGTTTAAGCGGCCGGTGAACAGCCGTGTACCGGTATTGATCAGTACACCCTGTTGTTCCTGGTAGCCAAACACTGCAGTTGAAGATGATTTTTCAGTTGCTGATTGCACCGTTAAATCATAATTCTGTATAGGAGCCGTGCGGGTAAGCAACTTGTACCAGTTGGTGCCTGCGCCATATTGTGAGGGATCCAAATACTCAGCAGGTGTTTGTGTAGCCGGGTTTTCATATCGGCGTATGTCCTGATACCGCTCATTCATGAAGGTGGCATACTCCTGTGCATTCATCACCCTGGGCACCCGGTTACCCGGCAGGCGTTGTAACCCGTAATTGGCATTAAACTCAATTTTAGAGTCGCCGGCCTTGGCATGTTTAGTGGTGATCAGGATTACCCCGTTCGCGGCTCTTGAGCCATATAATGCGGTGGCTGAAGCATCTTTGAGCACACTGTAACTTTCTATTTCGGCGGGGTTAATGTTATTGATACTGCCCGTGATAGGTAAACCATCCACTACAAACAGGGGTTGATTATCAGAATAAAAGGACGCGGAACCCCGTATGCGGAAATCAACGCCGCGGCCTGGCTGTCCGCTGCTTTGCACCACTGACACGCCGGCAATTTTGCCCTGCAGCTGTTGCGAAAACTGCTGTACCGGCATATCCTGTAATGGCGCTGCATCCAGCGTTGCTACCGAACCGGTAATTTCCCTTCGGCGCTGCCGGCCATAACTTACCGTTACCTCCTGCAATTGGTTACCTTCGCCTGCACCCAACTGTAAATCAACCACATTTTCGGCGCCTGCTGTTACTTTTACATTCTTAACTTCTTTGCGGCTATACCCTATAAAAGTAGCGGCTACGGTATAAGTGCCAGGCGGAACCCGGAGCGCATATTTTCCGGAAACATCGGCCATAGCGCCTGTAGGGGTACCAACAATACTAATGGTGGCGCCCGGCAGCGGCCCGGTGTTGTCAGAAACCAGTCCGCGTATGGTTCCGGTGGTCTGCTGTGCATAGCCAAACCTTTGCACCCCCAGTAGCAGGAAACAAAGAACAATGCAACGGTAATAAATTTTCAGGTAGATTTTTCCCATAGTGAATACGGTATTAAATTAAAGTGTATGAGGTTGATGATAAAGGCTGGTTAGTATATTAAACTGAGCGGTTGCTTGCAGGCAGCTATTTAATCGTCATCGTCTTTTTTCTTCTTTTCCAGCAGTACAAAGGCGCTGCGCCGGGGGGCTGGCATAATTGCTTTTTCTCCCTTTACCGCTTTCCAGATGACTTCGTTCAGTGCCAGGTCGGGCGCTGCATCTTCTTTGGCCAGGTTGAAGGTTTCAGAGCGTTTGCTGCTTTCGTTCACTGCCACATTGCGCTGGTTAAGGTTGATACGCGCCGGCTTGCATTGGTAAGGTGAAAAATCGGGCTTGCTGGTAAAGCACTCGTACAAAGGCACAGCAGCGGCATCATACTGGCTCATGGGCGGCAAGCCTAAGATCAGCTCCATGGTGCGCAGCATGCCCGAGGTGGAGTACATGCTGTGTATCACGGCATTGCGCTTTACATAAGGCCCGGCCACAAAGGCGGGCGAGCGGTGGGCGTCTATGTGGTCGGGGCCATTCTGCGCATCATCCTCCAGCACAAATACGGCGCAGCTTTTCCATACCGGGCTTTTTGACAGGTGTTCCAAGATGCGGCCAACTGCCAGATCATTATCAGCCACGGCAGCTTTGGGCGAGTACTTGCCTTTGCGCTGCCCGCTGGTATGATCGTTAGAAATACGCAGGGTGTTAAACTGCGGCACCGCATTAACCGCCGCCAATGAATCGAAATCATGTATCCAGGCATCGGCCCGCACCTGGTCTGGTATATCCATATTAAAGCCCGGCGAGCGCGGGCTCATGTGCCCTTCCAGCGCCTTAATGTTGGCATGGCTGTATTCGCCAAACTCACCATAGCTGCGGTAACTGATGCCTGCACGTTTACAGTAGTCCCATATAAATCCGTCGCGCGGGTAGGTAGCAGGGCGGCCGCCTTCATAATTGGTGGTGCCGCCGCGCTTGCCGTAACTGGTAGGCCAGGTTTTCTCTACCACATCAGTGGCATAGGCTGCCATGCTCCAGTTATGGCCGTCGGCGCTCACTTCGGCATCTACATAAAAGTTATCCAGTAATACAAACTCATTGGCAATGGCATGGTGGTTAGGCGTTACTTCGTTACCAAACAGGCACAATGAGGTATCACCATTGCCGCGCGGTAAATCGCCCAGCACCTGGTCATAAGTGCGGTTCTCCTTAATAATGTAAAACACATGTTTAATGGGCGATGCCTGGCCGGCCTTGCGCGGTATGGGGTTACCGCTTTTGCCCGGGGCAAGTGCGGCCTTATGGGCGGTAAAAGGCGTGTTGGCATAAACCTGCCGGGTATACGTTTTCAGCCGTTCGGCATCGGGCACATCAATAAAAGAAAGGCTGCCTTTAAACAAGCCGGCAATGTACTGGAGCTGGCTGCTGGCTGTGCTGCCGGTTTGGTAACCGCTGTTATCGGCCTTTGCATAAGGCTGCGGCCCTTTTGAGTTGGGTAATGATGACATGCCCTTGCCATTGCTTACCAGTATCTTTTTACCCAGTACTTTCACATTGGTTGGGTACCAGCCTACCGGTACAAAGCCGAGACTTTTGCTGTTTCCGGGTACAGAAACATCAAAAACGGCCAGGCAATTGTTATCGGCATTGGCAATGTAGAGTGTTTTTTCATTGCGCGATAAGGCCAGCCCGTTGGTGGTGGAACCCGCAAGGCTGGTGGGATATAAGGTAGTTAACAGGGTTTCAGTTACCCTGTTGCTTTTGGTATCAATTACAGAAACGGTATTATCATTGGCATTAGCTACAAACAGGCGGGTACCTTTTTGATTTAATAATAACTCGTTGGGATGACCGCCTGTTTTTATGGTGGCTGTGATGTTTTGCGTGGACGTATTATAAATAATTACTTCATGTGTTCCCCATAGCGAAACATACAGTCTTTTATCATCAGGCGATAAGGTACAGGCATACGCAATATCAGGCAGCTTGGTTTTATGAATGATGCTGCGGGTGGCAGCATCAATGGTATAAATGCTGCTGTCTTCCTTGGTTACGGTATAGATGAGGCTGGCAGTATGGTTAAGCGCTATACCGGCCGGGCTTATCTTGTTTTTAGGCCAGGGTTTACCTAAGGTAATGGTATCGGGTTTGGCAAGGCGGTTGTTGCTAAGGTTGTAGATGAGCAGGCAGTTTTGGTTGCCGCCCGATGCATAAAGATATTTTTCATCAGGGCTAAAAGCCAGCCCGTACCAGGCCTGACTGATTTCAATTTCAGAAAGCAGCGTTTCCTTTTTAGGGTCGATAAGCTGCAGGGTTTGTGTGCTCTGCCCGTTGTTGGTAACGGCCAGCCATTTGCCCGAAGGACTAAGCTGCATGTTCAGCGGCAAATCGCCAAGCGGCAGCGAGCGGCCAGCCGGGCTGATCTTCCATCCGTTGGGCAGCAATACCTGTGCAGTTTGCTTGCTCTTTCCCGGCAGCTGAGCGAGGGCTATACCTGAGGTTAGGCCCGTAAAAATCAAGCACAATATAATTGCCCGGAAATGCATGGCGCTTAAGCCGCCTGTAATATATGTTTTGTATATACTGCCCTTGTTTTGCATAGGGGCAAAAATGTGCTTCCTGTATATCCATTCTGTTAATGTAAAATTAAGATATAGTTAATAACAGTTTCTTTACAATAGTTTAATTTGTTGAATATCAATGCATTGATATTGTAGACGATAAATTTTGAAAATATTAAGGAAACAATGAATTTATGATAGGCTAATAACCGAACTCTATTTTTGCATCAGCTTTGAGGCATCTCTGTGCCGGGTAATAACCTGGTGCAGGTCTGTTTAACTTGTACATATTAATCATCATCCCTTCACATGAAAGTTCTTTCAACCCTGTTTTTTGCCAGTACTATGGCATTTACCGGAGCCATGCAAACATGGGCTGCCGGTACAGTTGCAGTTGCCGATACAGTAGTTAGCGGCCCGCCTGCCACCGTAAAGCCCGGCGACTTCAGCATAGCTGTTATTCCGGATACCCAATATTACCTAGCACAGGCACAGCTGGGCGGCAGCTTTGATATGTTCAAGGCGCAGGTAAACTGGATACAACAGAACCAGGCGAAGGAAAACATTGCCTATGTAGCGCACATGGGCGATATTACCGAGCATGGCGATAATCCGGTTACAGCCCGTTCAGAATGGTATCTGGCAAAAAAGGCATTATACCGACTGGAAACACCGTTAAGCATACCCTACGGCCTGGCTGTGGGCAACCATGACCAGTTTCCCTCGCAATACCCGGTAAAGGGTACCACCAGCTTTTACAATCAGTACTTTGGTGTAAAGCATTTTGAAGGCCGCCCTTACTATGGTGGCCATTACGGTAACAACAACGATAGCCATTACGACCTTTTTACCGCCGGCGGCGTTAACTTTATAGTGCTCTTTCTGGAATATGATGCGCACAATGAGGATCAGGCAGGTATGTACAGTTGGGCCAATGAGATATTAAAGAAAAATGTTTCGCGCAAAGCCATCGTGATAAGCCACTCCATCCTTCATTTTAACCCGGTGAAGGGCACCAATACACCACAGGCCCCGTTCAATGCCGAAGGAAAAGCAATCTACGAGGCTTTGAAAGATAACGCTAACTTGTTTATGATGCTGTGCGGGCACGTGGGCGACAACGGCGAAGGTTACCGCACCGATATGTACAACGGGCACACGATCAAAACCTTTCTTAACGATTACCAGAGCCGGCCTGATGGCGGGCATGGCCTGATGCGGCTCTATAAGTTTTCGGTAAAGAAGAATGAACTGAGCGTAAAAACCTTCTCGCCTTACTTTAAGGAAGAAGAAACCGATGCCGACAGCAAGTTTACCGTGTCCCTTTTTTAACTGATCACGGGAACATGAAATTATTAAACCCTTATTAGCCGGTGCAACATTAGCAGCCGGTTAATAAGGGTTTTTTATAATTTACCAATGCCATTTATTTTTATTAAGCATTGTATAAGGGTTATGTTTGTTAGTTAAAAAAGCATAACAATTTGATGTTATTGCACAGTTTTTAAAAACGCCTTCATATCACTATTGATTGATGTACCCGCTGTTTGCAACTTAGCTATATATAACTTCCTTATATCAGCCCAGTTATAATAGTATCCATATAACGGTTTTAAACCATTGATCTGCGAGGGTTTTTCATTCAGCAGCACTTTCACCAGTAGGTTACCGGTGCTGTTCTTATATAAGATCCATTGAATATTAGCGCTGAGCGGTATTATATTTTTAGCTTGCCAAGCCGTATCAAATTGCAGGATATTGCTGGTAGCCCGGCTGGCAGCAGTAAGGCCAAGCAAGGTAGCAAAGGGCGAAATAGTTTCAGCATGTGCAAAGCGCAATTGTGCGTTCACCGTGCCATCGCGCAGAAAAGCATCGGTGGTTTTAATAAAATCGGCCAGTAGCGGCGCCGCAATTTTTACCTGTATACCCATAGCATTGGTACCAGGCCCTTTCTTTAAAAAATCTTCGGCAGCATCTGTTTTGGCCAGTACTTTCAATTCGTCGCAGGTAAAAAAGGATTCAAAATTCAGATCAGACGGTTTAAAACCGGCCTTTTCAATTTCAGCCTGCAGCGAATATACAATGGTAGCAAAACCGAATATATCGTTTGCAAAGCCTTCCTGACTTTCTGAACTGAGCCGGATTAAAAAATCAGGTTTAAAGAAACGGGTGGTAATGGTACGGTTAACTGCTTTTAAGTTTAACTGTGTTTTCAGTGCAGTCATACCGCTTATCCAACTGCCGTTCTTTTCAAACTGCAGATAAGCAGGCGATAAATCATAAAAGCGCAGGGCAGTATCGTTGATGCCTTCCTGCTCAATATTGGCATCGGGCAATCGCGGTAAACCGCTCAGAAAGGCTTCGGCGCTTTGCTTGGTTCGCACCTCTTTGGTAATACTTACCCGGAGGCGGGGATGTGCAGCAAACACGTTTTGGTTATTAGTATACATACGCCCGGCAATGCCTTTTAATTCTTCCTTGCCTTCAACCGAAATGCTTTTGGTATTGCCTTTTTCAACTTGTTGCAAAGCAGTTAACATGCCCTTCAGCCTTTGCCCGTCTGTAGTAAGGGCCTGGGCGCTATCGGCCTTGCTGACCAGTTTGTAAACGCTGGCCGATTCGGGCGCTTTGGTTAGATGCCTCGCACCGTGCCGGCCCACGTAATTGATAAATACCGGCTGGTAGCCTGCCGGTACCGCATCAGGGTGTTTAGCTGGTGCCTTGTACAACGTCTTGGTACCTGAAAAGTCGGTTTTGCAGCGTTGCGCTATGGCTGTTAGCTGTGCGCTGAAAAATAACAAGCTTAAAAAAACGATACGTTTGTTCATGTGAATTATGTAAGATGTAAAATGCAGGATAGCTTGCCTATCCTGCAAATCAATTAACTATTGGAACGGAAGCCTATAATTAGTGCTGGTTGCCGGTGCCATCGGTTTGATAAGCGCCTAAATCCTTGCCCGGCAAATCAACCGAGGCAGCTAAAGCGCCCGTAGCGGTAACCAGCGACAGGGGTTTGAAATCGGTTTTTCCCTTGCCAACCGCCGGAGATGAAGGCTGCAGGCGGAAGTTGGAATTGCCCACCACGTTCAGGTACGCAGGCTCGGCTGCGGCAGTTAAAGGGCCGGGGTTCGCGCTGTAATTGAATTGATTTAAATCGTAACCGTAAAACGTTGGATTGTTTTGCTGCGGTGTGGTGCTGCGGATATCGTTTGGCTGGAAGGCCGCCTTTCCGTCGCCAGCTAAAAACTGGGTTACAATGGCTTGCGAATTTGCGTAATACAGTTGGTTGTTATAGGCTAGGTTCTGTAAATCGGCATCGCTTACCAAACGGATGCCGAACCGGCAATTTAAAATCAGGTTGTTATACACCAAGCCACGTGCGGCTTTTTCGTAATTGATGGAGCCGCCCCGGCCTGCTTTGGTTTGCCGGAAACCGCAGTTAATGATGGTATTGTTATACATATTTACGTTACACTGTACGCCTGAGCTACCCGAGTCGGAAGCCTTAATGGCGTTGGTGGCTGCACCAATCATCATATTAAAGGCAATATCGCCCACAGTGCCGCTCTTCATGTTAAAAAATTCGCCGCCGGCCTGGCCGCAAAGCTCGAAGGTATTGCGCATTATACTGATTTTGCCGCCTACTACCCGTATGGCGTCATCCTTACTGCCAAATATCCAGGAATCTTCTACCACCAGGTTCTTTTTAATATTGCCGAAATAGATGAGGTAACGCGGATCGCCCTGGGCATAAATGGCCGCATCATTGTTGGGACCGGAAGGGCCGCCTGCAAACTCTAAATGCGTCCACTTGATGATAACATCGCCGCCGGTGCCGCCTGCTGCCGGAGAGCATACCAGGCCGCCCCAGTACCCATTAAAAATATTAGTGTAGCTGCCGGTTGCCGCCTGGTTATGCAGATCGGTATAGTTGCCCACGGTAATATAATTAGGGGCATCCCTGGTACCTAAACTGATAAAGGTGCCATGCACAATAATTTCGGGACTGGTTTGATAGGTTTTGCCATCGCCAATAGCAATCAGGCGTACGCCGCTCTGCATCTGCAGGGTATCACCATCATTAATGGTAATGTCTGAGCTGAAATAATAAGTCTTTCCGCTCAATAAGGTGCCCTTTACAGCGCCCTTTAGCGTATCTGAAGTGATAGGGCGGCTCACCTGTATCAGCCCTTTGGAGATATTTAATTCTTCAGCCTTATGGCAGCCGTTAAGCAGCAATAAACCGCTCAGCGAAATCAGTAACAGTTGTAATATTTTCATGGGGGTAACGGATTATAGTCGGTAACGTAAGCCTAATAGATAGTAGCGGTTGTAGGTATCTCGGCGGATAAAGGCGTTATTGCCCTGCGCATACTGCGCCGGTATAGCCAAGCCTGCCGGATAGGGGCGGTGCAGCTCCAGCTCATAAGGGGTGTTGAGCAGGTTAGTAGCTTTAAAATAGCCGTAGATGTGCCTGGTAAGGCGCTTCTCGGTTGAAAAATCAAGCGTGGTAAAGCCCTTTTGCCATACGTCATTCTCTAAATAACCCGATACCAGGTTGATACGTGAGCCGGTATATACCAACGACAGTTGAGCATCCAGCCCGATCTTGCTTTCCTTGTACAGTAAGGAGAAGTTACCAATGTTTTTAGACTGCCCCTGCAGCGGGCGGCTTTGCTGTTCTAAACGGTTGGTAACCACACCTGCATCATTACGATAGTTATACAGTTTGGTGGTGGTAATTTTAGAGTTGGTATAGGTATAATTTGCCCGTACCCCAAAATTGTGCACATACTTTACAAATTCCAGCTCGAAACCGTAATTATGGGCCAGGCCGAAGTTTTGCGGCTGCAACACCAGGTTGGTGCTGGTGCCGCCGGCGCTGCTGGTTTGGCGCACCAGGGCGTTTTCAACCGGGTTGTCAATGCTTTTGTAGAACACGCCTACCAATAATTCGTCCAGGCCTTTGGGGAACAGCTCATAGCGCAAGTCCAGGTTTTCGGCGGTGGTACGTTTCAAGTAAGGATTGCCTACTTCTTTGTAGTCAGCATCAGGGTCGCCGGAGGTATGCGGCACAATCTCATAGAAGTTAGGGCGGCTAATGGCAGAGTAATAGGATAAGCGCAGGTTTTGCTTATCATTCAGCATATACTTAAAGCTCAGGCTGGGCAAAAAATCGTAATACTGGTTGGAGCCGGTTTTGCCATCCACCGTTTCGGCGGTATTGGTTTGGTAAGCCTGTTTGGTATGCTCGTAACGTACGCCGCCTATAGTTTGCAATTTGCCCACAGTAAATTTAAACTGACCGTATCCGGCAGCTATCTTTTCCTGAAAGTTATAGTTCAGCGCATCATTGGCGCGGCCCTGTGGGGTGAACACGTAAAAACTGTTATTATCAATATTCCCATCAAAAGTTTGCGCGGTATTGCCGGCCAGGCGCAGGTCGTACTGGTCGTAATCGCTGTGGCGGTCTTTATCGCGGTACATGCCGCCCAGGCTCAATTCCAGCTTGGTATCAAGCACCTCCGGTATATAAACAAAATTCAGGTAACCGGTTTTATCCTGATCGGTATTGTGCGTAAAAATTCGGGTTTGCGCGGATAGCGCATCAAACGTGACGGGGCTTTGTACAACCGAGCCGTTAGGCTGTATGATAAGCCCGGTGTTCAGGTTCAGGCTGGCGCGGTCAGGCTCGTTATAAATCGCTTTAGAATATACGCCCGTCCAGTTAATTCTGAAGTTATCAGTTAACTGGTGCTCGCCCTGCAGGTTGGTGTTGTAAATGGTTTGCACCGTGCGGTCGCTGCGGTAGGTTTCATTAACGCGGCCATTGCCTACGGCGGTACGGCCGGTAAAGCTGGTGTCCGCCACCGAGCGGTATTCGTTCTGGGTAAGATTAATCAGCGAAGCGTTCAGGTTGATCTTATTCCACGAGTTAAAGCGGTAATCCAGCTTGCCGATAAAGGCCGAGCGCTGCTGCTGTATGCTGTAATCGCGCAGCTGAAAGTTTTGGGCATCCGGCTCATTGGTGATCAGGTTCACCTGGGTATTGAAGAATACCCCATCGGTATGGCGGTAAGTGTTCTGGTAACTGCCGGCCAGCATACCGCCCAGCTTTTTGTTGCGGCTGCGGCCGCCAATGCTAAAACCTAATATGGTAGCCAGCGGCACGCTCTTTTGCGAGTAATGGAACGGGTTGTTCGGAAAATCAGCAGTACCCGCCAGGTAATCTGCACCATTTTTAATACGGGGCGATTTGCTCAGACTGCCGCTGTGATCGAACTTAGTAAAACTGTTGCTGAAAAAGTTTTCGGCATAGCCGGTACCCGCGTTCAGGCGCAGGGTAAAATCCTCGGGCGCTTCTTTTAGCGCCAGGTTAATGGCGCCGCCAATGGCATCGCCTTCCATGTTGGGCGTTAAGGATTTGTATACCTCTAGGCGGTCTACAATATCAGCCGGGAAGATATCCAGCGGAATGTAGCGGTTGGTATTGCTGGGGCTGGGTATTTTGATACCGTCAATAAGTGTGTACTGGTAGCGTTGCGGCATACCTCGGATAATGGCGTACTGCGCCTCGCCGTTGTTGCTGCGCTCTACCGATACGCCCGAAATGCGCTGGGTAACGTTGGCAATGGTAATATCGGGCGATACCTCGATGCTGCGGGCCGATACGGCATTGAGCACCTGGTCTGCCCGTTGCACCAGGCGGCGGGTAGCCTGGTCGGTACCGCCGTTGCGTCCGCCCGATACGGTGATTTCGTTCAGGCCGGTTTGCTTGCTTTGCAGGGCAAGGTTAACCGTAGTAATGGCATTGCTGGTTACGGTGATGTGCTTCGTCTCATCTTTGTAACTCACATATTTGGCCTCAATTTCGTAACGGCCTTCAGCAATGTTGCGGAAGGTGAAAGTGCCATCCAGGCCCACCCCTGCAGACGTTTTGGCGCCGGTTTGCTCGTTTTTAAGGGTAACGGTAGCGCCGGGTAGCGGCTCACTGGTTTTCTGGTCGGTAACCAGGCCTTTTACTACACCGCCGGCAAAGGCGAGGGTATGCAGGTATAAAAAAGTAAAAATCAACAGGGGTAAAAGTCGTTTCATTCAACGGAAAATTTTCTGCAAAGAAACTTTACCCATTTAATGATAAGATGATGCTGAGGTTATGTAATTGTTAATGAATTACTGTTATCATTAACCCAAGGTCATTTGAGTTTGGGGTAATAAATTGGTTATTGGAAGAAAAGTCAAGGTTTATAGCTTTCTGATAATCAAATCTATATGGCCCCGAATTTATTTCCTCCTTATCCCGGCCCGAGTTATTTATAAAAATAAATTATGAAATAAACCAGGCCGCTCTTTTGAGGCAGCCTGGTTTGTTGTTCTATATATTGATTTAATGTACCCTGAACAGCAAGCTACCCTTTAACCTGCCCGCGCCACCGGGCATAGGGAAAATGTTTCAGGAAACAGGCAGGCCCGTAGCACCCGGCGCTTACCGGCCCCGCCAGAAATTACCTCCAAAGTTCAGGCGCACCTTCAGGCTGTTACTAAAATTATGGGCGAAATTATATCGCCCGGTTATTCAAATAAATATGGCTAAGCAGTTACCGGCTGTTTCTGAATCAGCTTGTAAGCGTCTTTGGCATTGAGGCGGCCAAGCGGTTCGAAAACCTTGCCGGCCTGCTCATTATAGTTCTGGAAAAAATTCTCAATCTGGCTCATAATTTCTTCCGGCAAATCATCAACGGAGCTGATATTGGAGTATTGCTGCGATACTTCAGGGATGCCTAAAAAGCGGTCGTTACGCACGGTTTGCCCATCGTGCTCGGTTTGGTTGGCCTTAATGGCACCAATTATACGGCAATCCATACTGCACCCCGGAAAACTGATGATTTCTGATATCACAATAATATCCAGCGGGTCGCCATCTTCACCTTTAGTGCCGGTGATCAAGCCAAAATCAAACGGAAACACCAGCCCGGCAGGCATTACTTTGGTTAGTTTAAACCAGTGATGCTCCGGTTCGTAGTTATACTTATGGCCGCTGCCTTTGGGGCACTCAATTATGGCGGTAACGCTATCCATAGCTATGTTTTTAAAAAGTTAAGCATATAACTGACGGAATGGTAAATACAGTGTGATAAAACAGTGCCTGCGTAAAAAACGCCGGCACCGTTTCATCATATTTACGGGATTAGGTCATCCCGGTTGTAGTTTTGGTTGGTGGTATCCTCACCGGTACGGGTGCTGTTAGCATCTGGTAACTGATGGCCGGGCGTAGGGGAGCCAGGTTGAGGCTGGTAGCGCCGACCGTAAAATTTGTTTTGGTCGAAATGATCGTGCTCATAAAAATCAGCACCTTGTATTACGGCTGGCTGGGGCACAATAAAGGCATTGCGTATAGCCAACTCACGATCCTGTGTAAACGGTTTGCCTTTCTCGTATGTCGGCAATGAGGTAAGGTGTATAGCCGTAACTTCGGGCAATAATACCTCGTCATTATGCTCATGCAATTCGGCCACGCCTATGGGTACGGCAATTTTACGTGCTGCCAGGTTAAAGTTGTTCTGCTTTAAATCAACCACCAGATAACGCACCCGGCGCGATGCCGGATTGAACAATAATTCATCAACGGCGCCAATCTTTTTGTGGTTTACATCATAAACATCCCAGCCCTTAATGTTAGGCTGGCCATCAGCAATCTCATAATCACTGCCGCCCAGTTCTACCAGGCGGTTGGTATCAGTTATATTTTCGTTTGAAGACATAGCTTAGTATTTTAAAATATTAATCACGGTGAATTTTTACGGAGCCGGTGTATTATCGCTTTTCAGGGCCACAATCTGTACGCTACGGTTTTCCTGGCGGCCTGCTGCGGTGCTGTTAGGGGCAAGCGGATGGGCTTCGCCTACCGAATGTACCGAAATATGGCCTTCGGCAATACCTCCGTTTTTAAGCAGCCAGTTCTTTACAGCTTCAGCACGATCGGCACCCAGCTTTTGGTTTTGTCCTGCGGTTCCTGTAGAATCGGTACGGCCGAAAACGCCAATGTCTGAATTTTCATAACGTTGCTTTAAGGAGGCAGCTACCTGCTTTAAATCAGCTTCGGCACTGCGCTGTATGGTGTTTTGGTTTACCGGGAACAGGATATTTTCGCCTAAGCTATACACCGCGTATTTATCATTGCCGCTTACCCGGATACCGGTATCTGGCACTTCCTTGTATTTTACAGCCGGCCCGTTCAAATCTACTGCGCTCCATTTGGATGCAGCAGAAGTAGCAGAAACCGAAGTGCTGTCAGTAGCGGAAGTGTTCATGCTGCTCAACTGGTTGCGGCCTTTTAAGAAGTAGTAGGCAATGCCTAAAATAATAAGAAGCAGGAGCAGCCAAAGCCACCAGGGGGTTTTCTTTTTAGGTTGAACAAATAACTCTGCCATAGCAAATAGTAACCGGTTTTAAAGTAATTGATTGTAAATTTTACTCTTAAAGAAGAAGCTAACACTCAAATAAGTTTTAAAATAATTGCAATTATGGGTAATAGTGCATCTATGTTGTTAGCTTCAATAAAAGGGCTAAACACAACACCCTGTTTTCTTGTTACCTGTACAATCAATTTAAATAAATGTACTATGGAAACCCCTGAACAAAAAGACACTGCTAACCCGATTGTGCCGTTGCTTATAGGTGCTGCGGCAGGCGCTGCCATTGCCTACTTTTTTGCCAGTGAAAACAGCGAGAGCGGCAGCAAGCTATCGGAAACGCTGAATAAGGGCTGGGAAGCATTAAAAGAGAAAGCCCCCTTTATTGAAGAAGAATTTAATTCTTTAAAAGACCGGATTTTAGATACCGTAAAATCAAACCTGAAGGCAGAAACTGACCATCCGGTTGATGAAATTACGGAGGCATAGGAAACGCATCTTTTTTTAACGGTTGTTCAGGGTAAATTGCTGGCAGGCGGCCGGGCCCGTTCAGTTACGCGTTTCTGAAAGGTACCTGGCCTTATCAAACGCCTGTTCGCTTTCGGCAACTACAATCGTAGCTATACCATTGCCGATTACGTTGGTTAAGGCACGTGCAAGCGACATAAAGCGGTCTACCCCTAACAAGATGGCAACGCTTTCTACCGGAATTACTTTGATAGCCGATAGGGTAGACGTAAGCACAATAAAACCGCTGCCGGTTACCCCGGCCGCCCCTTTTGAGGTTACCATCAGGATGCCGATGATGGTTAACTGCTGTGCCCAGGATAAGGGAATATGAAATACCTGCGCCAGAAAGATAACCGACATGGACAAATAAATAGTGGTGCCATCCAGGTTAAAGGAGTAGCCGGTGGGTATTACCAGCCCAACTACCGAACGGGCACAACCCAGTTTCTCCATCTTTTCCATCATGCTGGGCAATACCGGTTCGGAGGAAGAGGTGCCCAGCACGATCAGTATTTCCTCTTTGATATATTTCAAATAGGCCCAAAGGCTGAATTTTGCCATCCGGCAGATCACATTCAGCACCACGAATATAAACAGCAGCATTGCCAGATAAACCGCACCCAAGAGTTTCAGCATAGGCAGCAGGGTACTGAGGCCATAAGTACCCACCGTGTAAGCCATACCGCCAAACGCCCCGACGGGGGCTGCCTTCATCACCACATTCATGATGTTAAAGAACACTTTAGACAATTTATTAAACGTGCCGATCAGCGATTGCCCCGCTTCGCCCATCTTGCTGATGCCATAGCCAAACAGGATGGCAAAGAACAGGATTTGCAGGATATCGCCTTTGGCAAAAGCTTCCATGATGTTGGCAGGTACGATATGCGTAAAAAATTCGCCCCAGTGCATTCCGGCAGCCGCCTTTTCGTACTTAGCCAGCTTGGAGACATCCACGTGTTTAATGAGGAGGCCGTTGCCGGGCTTCAGCAGGTTGGCCAGCCCCACGCCTAAAATTAATGAAAAGGTAGTTACTACTTCAAAGTACAAAATTGCCTTGCCGCCAACACGGCCTACCTTTTTCATATCATTCATGCCGGCAATGCCCAGCACAATGGTAAAAAAGATAATAGGCGCAATCAGCATGGTAATGAGCCGGATGAAGGTATCGCTGATCTGCTTAGCCGTTGAGGCGAAGGAAGGAAACAGCCTCCCCACCGCTACCCCAAGTATGATAGCTACGATTACCTGAAAGGTAAGATTGGAGAGGATGCGTTTCATAGAGGTATGGTTTCAAGAAATGATGTACTTGTATGAATAAAACCAAGCTGTCATTTCGATCGCAGGGAGAAATCTTCTTCGAGCAGCCAATATGCAGCAGAAGATTTCTCCCTGCGGTCGAAATGACTGTTTATGCAAAACTCAACTATTTACCCACGCCTGTAAACGTCATTTTCACCGGCAGGATGTGCCCTTCCTTGTCAAAGTGCATTTCATCAATGCAGGTTACTCTGTGGTTGCCGTCTGTTTCACCCAATGGGCGGCGATGGTATACAATATACCACTTGTTGCTTTTAGCATCATGAATTACAGAGTGATGCCCTGCCCCGGTGGCAATCTTGGGGTCCGACTCCAAGATGGTGCCTTCGCGCTTAAATGGCCCGAAAGGCGAATCCCCAACAGCGTAGGCTACATGATAATCGGGGCCTGTCCAGCCGCCTTCGCTCCACATAAAATAATACTTGCCGTCTTTTTTAAACAGGCAAGGCCCCTCCACGTAATTTTGGGGTGTAATTTCTTTATACAAGGTACCATCGGGCAATGGCTCAATCCCGGTAAAATCACTTTTCAGTTTTACCACATTGCAATGCCCCCAGCCGCCATAGTACATATAGTAGCTGCCATCAGAATTTTTAAATACAAACTGATCAATGGGCTGTGCGCCGTTTACAATTTCATTGATGAGCGGCTTGCCCAACAAATCTTTATAAGGGCCTTCGGGCTTGTTGGCCACGGCTACACCTATGCCGCCTATCTCGTTGGGATGCACATCATTTGCGCCGAAAAATAAATAATATTTGCCCTGCTTTTCTAAAACGGCCGGAGCCCACATGGCCCGTCTGGCCCACTTCACGGCAGCCGTGTCTAATATGCGCGGGTGCTTAACCCAGGTGCATAAGTCTTTGGAAGAGAAGGCGTCAAAAAATACCTGATCATTGTATCTGGCCGAATAGGTAGGGAATATCCAGTACTGGTTTTTATAAATTACCCCTTCAGGGTCGGCATACCAACCTTGGATGACGGGGTTCTGTGCCAGTGCAGATAAGGCACTTCCAACGAATAAAGCAACAGCAATAAATAGTTTTTTTAGCGGCATACTGGTTAATATATGCCGCTAAAATTAAGACTATTTTTCAGCTACCCATTGCCTACAACAATTATGTTGCAGTAATGATGCTTATTAAAGCTTTACTATTGTTCTTCGTAATGATAAGTTAACCCGCCATCCACAAAATAGCTGGAGCCGGTTACATATTTAGCATCATCAGAAGCCAGGAAGGCTACTACGGCCGCCACATCTTCCGGCTGGCCAAGCTTTTCCATAGGGATGTTCTTCAACACGTTGTTCAACAGGTTCGGGGTTTCCATCAGTTTTTTGTTGATGGGGGTGGCAATAGCGCCCGGGCAAACATTGTTGATACGGATATTGAGCGGCGCCAGTTCCGTAGCCAGATTGCGCATCAGCATTTTTACAGCTCCCTTGCTGGCGCAATATGCCGCAAAGTGAGGGAAGATAATTTCCTCGTGTACCGAACTCATGTTAACAACAACGCCTGAACGGCCGGCATCCTTTACATAATTGACGAAGGTTTGCGTACCGAAAAACAAGCCTTTTACGTTGGTGTTCATTACAAAATCATAATCCTCCTGGGTTACTTCCCAAAAGTTTTTATTATTCTCCACCCCGGCGTTGTTCACCAGAATATCCAGCTGACCAAAAGCGGCAATGGCATCCTTTACCAGTTGAATTACATTGTTGGTGTCGCTTATATCGGCCTGCACAAATTTGGCTTCGCGGCCCATATCGGTAATCTGTTTGGTAATGGCCTCTACCCGCTCATCATTGTGCCTGCCGTTCAGTACAATATTTGCACCTTCGCTGGCCAAACGGACGGCACAGGCGGCGCCAATACCCTGGCTGCTACCGGTAATTAACGCTACTTTATTATCAAAACGCCCCATGTTTTTAATGTTTAATGTTATCATTACTATAACACACAGGTAGCCGGAGGTTTGCCTCAATCTGAAGTTTTTATGCTTTCGGGCGAATGATGGTCATGATAGCTTACCCGTGCCGCCTCTATCGGGTGCTTGCGGTGCAGTTTTAGCCACCTGAATACGCCCACCATAAGTGCAGTACCGGTGAACGGGGCTATCAGATAAACCCAGAAACCGGTAAACACGCCGCTGATGACTGCCGGGCCAAAACTACGGGCCAGGTTTGTACTACAGCCGGAGTATACGGTTTCGGCCCACACCATAATGCTTACCAATACAGGAATGGCAAAGGGAGTGTAATTGCGTAAGCGTTTGCTGCCTGCAAAACTGAATATTAACAGAATCAGGCAGGCGGTGGCCAGGCTTTCGCCCAAAACTGCGGCCCACAGGCCTGCCGGCCCCGGAATGGTGCTGCCATAACGTACGCTTTGCCCTAAATGTCCCCACATTAACAGCGGCAGGCTGCCGGTTAAAGCACCCAGTAACTGACTGCCGATATAAGCCAGCATGGCATGTGTTTTCATTTTACCGTTAAGCCAGAAGGCAAAGCTTACCGACGGGTTAATGTGCGCCCCGCTGATTTTACCTACCGGCGAGAGGCTGACCAGGCACCCGATGCTGCCGAACAAAAAGCCGTTGAGCAACCGGCGTGCAGCCAGGCCGGGTATCCATTGCGGTACAGGCGAGCCATCGCCCCAGAGGATAATTACCATACTTAAGCCACCGGCCAGCAGCAGGGCAGTACCTACAAACTCAGCCACACCTAAGCGAAGTAAGGATTGTGAAGGTGTGCGCACTGATTAACGGTTTACAATAAATTAGCAATCAGCCCCGTCCAGCCGGTTTGGTGGCTGGCGCCTAAGCCTTTACCATTGTCGCCATGAAAATACTCGTGAAACAGCACATAATCTTTAAAGTGCTCATCGTGGTTCAGCTTGGGGTGCCCGCCGAATACCGGCCGCTCACCACCGGCATTGCGCAGAAAGATGTTTTTCAGCCGCCCGGCAATGGCGTCGCCTATCTCATGCAGCGAACTGTATTCTCCCGATCCGGTAGGATACTCTACCCTGAAATCATCGCTGTAATATTCATGGAAGCGGTAAAGCGCATCTACCAGCAGAAAATTGACCGGCATCCATATCGGGCCTCGCCAGTTGCTGTTGCCGCCGAACATACCGGTTTCACTTTCGGCGGGCGTGTATTTTACCTCATAGGCTTCTCCCTGAATAGCATACTCAAACGGGTGCTCCCCGTAAACTTTAGATACCGAGCGTATGCCATAATCTGATAAAAATTCATTGGGGTCCAGCATACGCCGCAGCAGCATTTTCATGCGGTGGCCGCGCAGCAGGGAAAACAGGTGATCTTCATCGCCCTGCGTATCCTTCCAGCGGCTTACCAGCGCCACCAGGTCGGGCCGCTGCTTCATAAACCAGTCTAACCGGGCGTTAAGTTGCGGCAGATTTTTCCAGCGGGCCTCGCTCCAGATGATGGAGGCGAACATCGGCGTTAGCCCTACAATGGTACGCAGTCGCAGGCGGTCAAAGTTGCCGTCGGGCTTACGCAGCAAATCATAATAAAACTCATCCTGATCATCCCACAGGCCGTTGGTATCATCGCCCATACTGGCAATAGAGCCGGCAATGTACAAGAAATGCTCCCCAAATTTAATGGCCATACTTTCATACACGTTGTTGTGGGTAGCCAGCTCCATAGCAATGCGCATCATGTTGAGCGCATACATGGCCATCCAGCTGGTGCCATCGGCCTGCTCCAGCAAACCACCGCCGGGTACGGGTGCACTGCGGTTGAATACGCCAATATTATCCAGTCCTAAAAAACCGCCCTCAAAAATATTGTTACCCTCGCTGTCCTTCCGGTTTACCCACCAGGTAAAGTTCATCAGCAGCTTCTGAAAAATTTCTTCCAGAAACCGGATGTCGCCCTGCCCGGTTTGCTTGCGTTCGGCTTCGTACACCATCCAGGCGGCCAGCCCGTGTACCGGCGGGTTGGCATCGCCAAAATCCCACTCGTAGGCGGGTAACTGCCCGTTAGGGTGCATAAAATCGGCATTTACCAACAGCTGCAACTGCTGCTTGGCAAAACCCACATCAATAGAGGCAAATGTAATGCAGTGAAAGGCCAGGTCCCAGGCGGCAAACCAGGGGTATTCCCAGGTATCGGGCATGGAAAGTATGTTCTGCGCCAGAAAATGCTTCCAGTGCGAATTGCGCCCATGCTGCCGGCTGCCGGGAGGCTCAGGCTCGCCGGGGTCGCCATCCAGCCAGCGTTTTACTTTGTAGGCATAAAACTGCTTGCTCCATAACATCCCTGCCCAAGCCTGCCGCTGCACCAGCTTTTCATCCGCCGTGGCGCCGGTGGTGGCTTTGCCTTCATAAAAGGCATCAGCCTCGGCTATGCGGTTGGTAAACAGTTGCTCCGCCTGCCCGAAAGGCTGCTCAAGCACGGCATTGGTAAGCCGCAGGTAAACTACTGTACTTTCTTTAGGTTTTATAGTTAATGTATACCAGGCGGCCACTTTAGTACCTTCCTGTTTAGGGTTAATAGCCTCCTTGTCCTGATTGACCACATAGTTATTGATGCCATCTTTGGTGTAAGGGGTAATATTTGCGCTATTATACAAACGTTGGTCGTTAGTTTCATTTTCGGTAAACAGCCATTGGGGCTGCCCGTCAGCATACAGGTAGTACTCACCTAAATCTTGGCATTTCACCATTACCTGATTATCGCCCTGCTGATACAGTTGCGGGCGGGCGCTGCCATCGGTCCAGTCCCAGGTATTGCGCAGCCAGACCTGGGGCAGCAGGTGCAATTCACTTTCCTGATTGCTGCGGTTATAAATGGTGTAACGTATGGTAATGTCTTCGGGGGCGCTTTTAGCAAATTCAATAAATACATCAAAGTATTCGTCTTTATCGAACATGCCGGTGTCGATCAGTTCAAACTCCGGGTCGAGCCGGGTACGGCGCGCATTCTCTTTAATCAGCTGCTCATAAGGAAATGCAGACTGCGGATACTTGTACAGCATTTTGCCATAACTATGCGATGGGGTATTATCCAAATAATAATACAGTTCCTTTACATCCTCGCCGTGGTTACCTTCACTATTGGTAAGCCCGAACATGCGCTCTTTCAGAATGTGGTCTTTGCCGTTCCATAGTGCCAGGCTCAGGCAAAGGTGCTGGCAATCATCGCTCAGGCCGCCTATGCCTTCTTCGCCCCAGCGATAGGCCTTGCTGCGGGCCATATCATGGGTAATGTAATTCCAGGCATCACCGTTGGCGCTGTAATCCTCGCGTACGGTTCCCCACTGGCGTTCGGCAAGGTAAGGGCCCCACTTAAGCCAGTGCAGTTCTTTAGTATCTTGCTGGTTAATGCGTAATTGTTCGGCGTTCATAAATGTAAGGGTGTTAAAACAAGCGCCCTGCCGAAGTTATCGTTCAGGAACAGATACGGTAGTGTGTTCATTTGTTGTATTGACACTTTAACCGCCCACAAGTTTTTTTATTTCTTCATGTTCAGCTTAACAGCTACCGAATCGCCTACAACAGCGCCATATTTGCGCGATACGGCGCAGGAGTTTTGAAAGTGAATGCCGCCATAAAAGCGGGACAAGGAAGTTTCGTAAGCGGCATCTTTAAAAGATTTATACGAGCGGCTTTTAATGCCAAACTCCATTTCCGAAGTATCGGTGTAAGCCACATTATCGCCTAAAGCGCTGGTTAAGGCTCCGGCCGCCGCTGCCGATATGGTACAATGGCCGCAGGTGTATTCCGGAAAGGGCGGCGTTTGCAGGTGGGGCCGCCAGTCGGCATCTACATACTTATTGATGATGGTTTCGGGCCGGGCAGTTTTGTAAATATACTTGGCCGTCCATGATTCAATAAAGGCATCGAACAAAGCAATGGCCGTTTTAGCGTAAGCGTATACGGTAGTGTTAAAATCGGCCTTTACCTGTTTGGCTCCAATGCCTACAATACTTAGCCAGTGCCCGGGCGGCGAAAACTTTTTGGTAATGAATTGTACATGCCCCAGTACATTCAGCTTTTGGGGGTTATCATCCCAAAAGTCGGCCATATGCGTTTGGTCTTTGTCCAGTTTTTCAACAGCAGTTTTAATCAGCATCACTTGCTGATAATACGGACTGCTTTTATTGGTGATGTCAAATTTTGGTGGAAGCGGTACTGCATACTCCCGCGCATTGTGCATGGCCATAGTTCTGATCTCGCCCCAGTGCGGTTCTATCGCTTCGGAGTAAGCAGGTGGGGTAGGTGTCCAGCGGCCGGCCGAATCATTTAGTGAAAACTTGGAGGCGCTGCGGGTTTTCAGGTAATTGTCGCCCTTGCTCCAGGCCAGTATGGCTTTGGTGATGCGTTGTGCATACTCTTCTGAACCGCTGATCATCTCATCAGGCATTCCATGTGTTACCGCCATGGTGTGCAGGCTGTCGGTATACAGTTTCATGCTGCCCTCGGGGAAAGTTACCGCTTCGCCTACCCGGCAAAAGGCCAGCAGGGCAGCATAGGGATAGTTAATGGATTGACTGCTCAGCGGTTTAGGCAGCGGTTTTAAACCGTTTACCTGCCCGGCCAGTGAGCGGTAATGCTGCGGATCGCCGGCGGCAATAACCTCATACCCGGCTATGGTGGCATAGGCGTAATTGCGTGAGGCTACCACCGGACTGAAGTTGTTGCCCATTACCACACTGTTCAGCTCATGAACAGTGCTGCTGTACAAAGCCGGGCTGTTAAATACCTTTTCGTAATCCGGCTTTTTGCAGGAGGCAAGGCACAAAGCGCACAGTAAAAGAACAAGCGATAACGCTTTTGTATATTTCATTATCAGGCTTAGCGTAAGTAAATAAAAACGCTGCAAATTTATAAAACTTACCTTTTAACCGTATAGGTTTTATGCTCGGGGCCAATGCCGGTTAAGGTAATGGATTTCCAGTTAGGCGGCAGCGCACTTTTAATTTGGGTGATGCCGGCCGGTGTAATGTCCAAACCGCCAAAACCCATCAGCAGGCTTTGTACAATACCCCCGGCACCCGTAGCAAAATAGGGGTTGGTGCCGCCCTTGGTTTCGGCAATTACCCGGAACGGCGGGTTCAGGTTGGGCTCATACGCATCTTTAAACCAGTGGTAAGCTTTATCGCCGTTTCCTAAACGGGCGTATAATAAGGCAAACATCCCTTGCGTCATGGCCGGGGTGCCCTCATTGGGCACACGGGTTTCGTAGTATTCTAAATCTCTTTTAATCTGTACCGGGTCGGTAATGGTTTTTAGCGGATAAGCCAGCAGGTTTACATCGGCCTGCTTGATGCCTTCTCCTTTGTACGAATCAAATTCTTTGGTCACCCCATTGGCAAAATGAGTGATCGGCAGGTTTTTAGCAACCACGTTCCAGTCGGCATTGGCCTTTAGACCCAATAGTTTGGCCGCAGCGGTTGCATTCAGCAGGTTAGCCTGTGCAGCGGCGTTGGTAAAGGCATTGTTATCCACATTTTCGGCCCACTCATCGGCGGCTACCACATCCTTAATGTCATAATGGCCCGGCCCGTTACGCTCTACCCGGCTTGCCCAAAAGTCGGCCGTTGCCGAGAGGATGGGCCAGCCTTTTTCGCGCAGCCAGTCTTTATCCTGTGTTACACAATAATAGCTCCATGCGGCTAAGGCCACATCGGCGGTAATGTGATGCTCAAAGGGGCCACTTAACGCCCATACCGGGGTTTCCTCCACACCGCTGTCGGCGCTCTCCCAAGGAAACATGGCACCCTGGTAACCATGAGAGAATGCATTCTGCTTCGCTACATTCAGGCGCTGGTAACGGTATTCAAGCATGGATTTTGCAATTTCCGGATGCAGCACCAGCATGGCCGGGAACATCCAGATGTCGGTATCCCAGAATACGTGGCCGTTATAGCCCAGGCCGGATAAGCCCATAGGGGAAGGTGAGTAGGCCGTACCTGCACGCGAAAAGGAGTACAGGTGATACAACATGCTGTGTACATCCTGCTGAGCCTGCGCATCGCCCTCAATGCGGATGTCGCTTTTCCATAAATCAGCCCAGGCTTTCTGGTGATACTCCACCAAACGCTGGCGGCCTTCCAGCTTGGCAAACATGGTTAAGCGCTCGGCCTGGTTCAACGGGTCGGCATCATGCGCCGAGGTGATAGACGAGCCGGCAAGTGCATACTGGTACGTTTGCCCTGCCGCCATTGCCTTGCTGAACTTCATGAGGTGCATATTATTGTCCCACATCTCATGAATCACGCGCGGCTCCTGACCATGCGCTTCGTTAAACAGGAATGTATTTGAGGCGCATAACTGCAACTTACCGGTAGGGCTCTTGGCCGTAGAAGTGAGCAAACTGATGGTGACATGCGGACGGTCGATCTCGTTGTAATAATTCTGTACATCCTTCAACGCATCGGGCGCTTCCATTACGCTGGCCGCCGTAATGTTGATGGCCTTTTTAGCGGTGATGGAAATATCCATCAGCACCGTAAACGGCAATTGGCGAAGCGAATAGTAAGTGTACCTGATGCTTGCATCATTGCCATAATCAAACGAGGTGGTAAAGGCGGCATTCTTCATGTCCAGTTCCTGCTTGAAATTACTTACGCTTTTGGCATCTATGCGCTTGCCGTTAATTTCGAGGTAACTGTTGAGCAGGTTGAAGCTGTTTAAAAAGTTGCTCACCCGGCCACGGCCATATAAGTCATAAGCCCCGGCCAGCACCACGTTTTTTACCTTAAACGGTTCGGGTGAGGAAACCACCCCAATCATGCCGTTGGCTACGGTGATGCCATAATAGTTAGCCGGGTCAATCTTGTCTGCCTTAATCATCCAGGCATCCTGCGCCTGTGCCGGTTTAAAGGAAAGCCAGCTTAAACCCAAGCCAATTAATAGTGCCGACCGCTTTTTCATATCATTTCTTTAATTTAAAAAATTTAATGGGTTGATTATTGACGGCTACTGCGTAAATAATGCCGGTTGCCGTACGTATGGGTTTAATGTCCCGCACTTCGCCTCTCAATACAAAGCCGGAGGTAACCGGCGATGCAGCAGCATACTGCCGGTTGTTTTTTGATAAAAGTACCGAGCCCCAGCTGGCATCATAGCGCCCTTCATAAGGCAGCACGCCCCAAAAGTTACCGCCTGCCAGTATGCCGCTTTGCGTGCCGTTAAAAGGTGCAAACGCAAATGCAGGCGCTGCCTGTGCTGCAGCCGGCAGCGGTTTAAACGTAAACCTGCCCTTGCCCTGGTTGTAAAATATGCCCGAAGTAAAGGTAGTTGCCGTTAAAGGCTTATTGTCGGTCAGAGAGTCGCCAAATAGCTGCTGAACAGTTTTGCCTGCAAAGTCGTGGTAGTACAAAAACTTCTTTTTGAGCAGCGGTACCTGCTTCTCAATTTCACCCTTGCCCAAAAAAGTATAGTCCTGCTGTTTGAGGCTGTAAGTAAGGATGGGGTCAACCGTTCCGTTCTTATCCAGGTCGGACAGGTAAAGCTTTACCGGGTTTTTGGCCATAGGTTTCAGCTTGCTGTTCCAGCCGTAATTGCCTGCAATAATATCGGTTTTGCCATCACCGTCGGCATCAGCCAATACAATACGCTGCCACCAGCCGCTCAGTTGATCCATTGCTGCATTGTACTGCGGCTCTAATTTTCCTTTTTGATTGATGAACACCTTTACCGGCATCCACTCTCCGGCCACCACCAGGTCGGGCCATCCGTCCTGATTCAGATCAGCAAAGGCCGCAGAGCGCAATAATCCGGCATATTTTAGCTCATTACCGATGATTACAGGCTTATATGCGCCTTTACCATCATTTATGAGCAGGTAAGAAGCCGGTATCTTGCCAAACTGCCGGGCATCGGGCGCGCCGCCCACAAATATATCCGGATAGCCATCATGATTAACATCAGCTACAGCTACGGCCGCTTTGTTGGTAAGCAGCGCAGGCAGGCTTGCCGAACGTTTAAAGTTGCCTTTGCCATCATTCAGGTAAAGGCGGTCGGCCAGTTCAGGTGAGCCGTCGGGCAGTTCATTACCGCCGCTGGCTACGTAAAGATCGGGGTAGCCATCGCGGTTACTGTCTAAGAAGGTTGCATCCACATCCTCACTCGTGGCATCGGCTGTAAAGGCAGGTTGGGCGGCAGGCTTAAAAGTGCCATTCTTGTTTTGCATAAATATGGCGCCGGCCTGCCCTTTGGCACCACCTATATAAAAGTCCTCCAGGCCGTCGTGGTTTACATCGGCCACCGCCATGCGTGGCCCTTCGGCCGAAAGCATGTGCGGAATAAGGGGCTGCATATTAAAATCAACAAAATTATTTTCCTGATGCTTCCAGTTCGGGCCGGTTTGCGCCGTTACCTCAGTAAATATGGGCTGCGCCTGAGGGAAGAAACGGTTATACGCAAATTTACCGGCAGCGTTCTTCTGCTCAATGGTAAGCCGCTGGTTGGCTTTTACGGTTTTAAGTATCTGGTACGTTTGATTCGGCCATACCACAAGCAAGCTATCCGCCTGCTTTTGTTTGCTCAGCCCAAAGTGCAGCACCGGCGCTACGGATGATTGAAACCCGCGGGTTAGCATCAGCTGCTGGTATTGCAAACCTCCGCCGCTAAATACATAGGCTTTAACGCCTATACCAAAACGGTTGTCCCTTTCGCCCTTAAACTGCAAGCTCAGCGTACTGGTCTTTGCCGAGGTATTCTGGTAAATACAGGCCTCATGGTTGATGTTGTTGGTAATCAGGTCCAGGTGCCCGTCGTTGTTCAAATCGGCATAGGTCGCGCCATTGGAAAGCATAGCATCCCGCATACCCCAGGCATCGCTCTTATCGGTAAATTTCTCCTGCGCTGTTCCCTGGTAAACGTAGGGGTGAATGTTCCCGGCAGGCATCTTATCCAGTACCAGACTGTCAGACTGGTGCCCGGCGCTTAATGACGCTTGTACCGACAGGTCGGAGATGAAACTCACATAATCCATATCCGTTGGTCTGCGCTTTATACCGTTGGCAAAGAACAGGTCCTTAATGCCGTCGTTGTCAAAATCGGCCAGCAGCGGGCTCCAGGTCCAGTCGGTTGCCGCTACGCCATCCATCAGTCCAACTTCGCTGAATGCCTGCCCGTTGCCCAGGTTTTTCTGCAGGCAGTTGCGCGAATACTGGTACTGAAAGCCGCCATTCACTATTTTGAACTGGTACTGGTCGTAACTTTCGTCGCCGCCATAAGTTTTCAGCACGTTTTCCTCCGCAGGCAGCATATCGGCGGTTACCACATCCAGCTGGCCGTCGTTGTTGAAATCGGCCATATCATTACCCATGCTGAAGCGGCTGTAATGGTTAAAGTGCTTTGCCCCACTTTCGGTGAAAGTACCGTCATGATTGTTGATATAGTAATAGTCGTTCTCATGAAAATCATTACCAATGTACAAATCCTCCCAGCCGTCGTTGTTTAAATCTCCGGCGGCCACGCCCAGGCCGTAACCTAAGGCGCTGCTGTAAATACCCGCTTTTGCGGTTACCTCTGCAAAGTGCCCTTTATCATTACGATACAGGCGGCTGCCTGCCAGCAGGTTGGTTTTCTTACGCAAACTGGTATCGCCATAGGTTTCCACCGAGTGGTTGGATTGGTTGAGCAGGTAGCAGTCCAGGTCGCCATCATGGTCATAGTCAAAAAATACCGCCTGTGTAGAATAGCCGGAAAAGTTTAAGCCATACTGCGCGGCGCTTTCGGTAAAGGTGCCGTTATGGTTGTTGATGTAGAGCTGATTTTGCCCGTGCAGATTTAACTTGCCGGCAACGGCGCATACATAAATATCCAGCCAACCATCGTTATTCACATCAGCCATAGTTACCCCGGTGCTCCAGTCGGCCGTACCGGCCACACCGGCTTTTGGCGTAATATCCTCAAACCGGTATTTTCCCTTATTAAGATAAAGCTTGTTACCGCCTTTTTGGTTGGAAGTGAAGAACAGATCGGGCAGGCCATCGTTATTCAAATCGCCGACAGCCACCCCGCCGCCGTTATAGTAATACAGGTAATCCAGTATCCCTGGCTTGTCACCATCGCTGATGCGATTGACGAAGTGGATGTTGGTTTGAGTTGAGGGCAGCAGCTTAAAAAGTGGAGGTTCGGATAAGGATGTTTTACAACTTGCAGCCAGCATTATTATATAACCCAATAAGAATATGGCAAATAAAAAACGCACGTTATAAAATTTTTATAATGATAGCCTAACTGGCAGCCCTGCTTTTGCAGCGTAATAATGGTATTAAACAATAATTGGTTGTAAGCCTTGTCCTGCATGGTTGCAGCAATTACAAAAGTAAAGCATTAACCGGAGCAAAGCTAAAAATCGCCCTCGATGCTCCAATAAACAGGACTGGTAAATTTACTGATAAAAGCACACCATTCTGTGTGCATGAAGCAGTATTTTAATAGATTCGCACACAAAAGAAATCCGATACAGATTGATGAAGAAAATTATAGCGCTGGTAATTGTACTTGCAGGTTTAATTGCATTTTTTCCGTTTGAACAAGAAAGAACAGTTACTATACACACTCCATTTTTAAAAACGTACAACGATTTGCTTCATGCGCACAACTGGGCAAAATGGTCGCCGGTATTATTAAAAAATGGTGTTGCCGATACTGGCAAGCTGGTTTATTCACAGTCGACTAATAAGTTCAGGATCACATCTGATCAGGGAACAATAGATGTAGAGGCAAAGGGTAATGTATTTTACATTACAGACCATAAAGCAGGCAAAATTATGCGGTACAATTACCTGCTTGAACCGGCAAAAAAAGTAAGCCACACCTCGCTAACAGTGAGCCGGAACGGCAGGTTATGGAATTATCTGGCAGATTTTTTTGCTTCAGGGCTTATTACTGCTACCCACGCAGATGCGTTTAAGCATTATATGGAAACCGACAGCTTATATTACGGAGAGCATATCTATAAAACGCGTGTCCCCGAAAAGAACCTGGTGGTAATGAAGCGGTCGGTACTTAAAAGCCAGCAGTTTGGGCAAGCCCAATTGATGCTGAATGAACTCAAGCAGTACGTTAAGCATAGCGGTGCTGTGCAAAAAGCCCCGGTAATTGCACAATTCTGGAATAAAGGTGCCGACTCTGTACAGGTAAACGTTGGCCTGTTTGTTGATAAACGGTTAACAGCCAACAAGGAGATAGCTGTGGTAACCATGCCATACGGCGGTCCATTATATTTTGTGAACTACAACGGGCCTTTTAAAAACAGATTAAAAGTGTATGATGGCGTAGACCAGTATTTTAAAGATCGCATGTATCAGCAGGCTATTCAACCATTTGAAACCTATCTTGATGATAAACTGCCCTCCTCAGAAAACGATACTATCCACATTAAAGTAAATTTTACCAGTTTTATGTAATTACAGGCGGCAGGTTTTATTTGCGTTCCCTGAATAGCTGCAGTGCATCGTTATTGCGGGCCACTATAATAGTTTTACCTTTAGTTGTGTTGATGGCGGCAGTAGCCCTAACTTCCCCTTTAACGCTTAAACCGGTGCTTTTTGCAGGCAGATAAGTAAAGTAATGCTTTTTGTTGCCAAGTAAGGTAATGCCGTAGCTGGCATCATACCGGCCCATCTCGGGCTTTAAACCATAAAAATTGCCGCCGATAAACAAATCTTGTACGCCATCATGATTGATATCTATGGGAAGAATGCTGAATGCCGGAGAAATTTGTGCGTTCAGCGGCAATGGCTGCATGGTAAACTGCTGATGGCCCTTGTTGTAAAATATGCCGGACTGGCTTTGGTTTACGGTAAGTACTTTCGCTTTTTCCAATTCTTCGGGCGTAAAAATTTCGTTAATGCTTTTACCGGCGTAAACATCATAACGCAAAAACTTCTTTTTCAGGTAAGGCATCTGCCGGATCATGTCATCATGTAAGTTGAACGGATAAGCCTTGTTATCAGATTTGTAATATACAGGCACACACTCCACCTGCCCGTTCTGGTCAAAATCTGATACGTATAACTGTGCCGGATATTTACTTGTGGCCTTTACTTTAGAATTTAATCCATTGTTACCGGCTATAAGGTCGGGCTTGCCATCGGCATCCATATCCGCTACGGTCAAGCAGTTCCACCAACCCGAGGAATTAGGCAGCTCGCTGGTTTTAATCAGGCGGCTATTCCTGTAGTTCAACAGGGTAACCGGCATCCAGTCGCCCACTACCGCCAGGGTATATTTGCCGCTGCCATCAATATCGGCCCACTGCGCATCGGTTACCATACCTAATTTCAATAAAACAGGTGCAGCCGTAGGGGTAACATCGGTAAAATTGCCGTGTCCGTCATTTCTTAATAACCGGCTTGCCGGTGCTGTTCCGTATGCGCCGGGCACACTGCGTGCCCCTATAAATAAATCGCCGTTAGCCGGATTGAGGCGTATGCAGGAGGCATTCATGCTGATGGCCGGCCATCCGGTAAATCTTCTGGTATAGCGCCCTTTGCCATCGTTAATGTAAAGGCGCACCAACTGATCAACTGGCGACATGAACTGCATATTGCCGCCCGATGCTACGGCCAGATCCATATCCCCATCATGGTCAGCATCAAAAAATAAGGCGCCAATATCCTCACTGTTCTTGTCCTGATCAAATGCGGGTTGTTTTTTGGCTATAAATTTACCGTCGGGTTGCTGAACAAACAGTTTAGCCGTATCGCCGGTAGCGCCGCCCACAAAAAAGTCGTCAAGTTTGTCACCGTTTACATCGGCAACTGCCAGTTTAGGGCCTTCGGTAGAAAGCATTTTCGGAATCAGCCTTTGCTCATCAAAATCCTTATAATCGTTTTCTTTATGGGTGGTATTGCCTTTGACTGCGCTGTTGGTGATGTTGCTGTAATCCGTTTTTAAGGCGGCATTAACCGGCAGGTATGTTAGATCAGCGTTAGCCTCTGATACTATGGTAAGCTTGTTGACCGGCAGGTTTTTCAGTACCTGCATTTTCATACCGGGCCAAACTATTTTAACGCTGTCAACCGTTTTGCTGGTGCCAATGCCAAAGGTAAGTACAGGTTCAACACTGCTTTGAAAACCCCTTGTGGGCATCTGCTCAATTAACTGCTGTGTAAGTGCGGTATATACTGTTACTTTAGCGCCTACACCTAAGCTGTTCAGGCGGCTGCCTTTAAGTTTGACTTTTATAAAATTGGCATGTGTTCGTTCCGAAGTTGTATTCCGGTAAACGAATGCAGGAACATTCTCATTATTAACTACCAGATCCAAGTCTCCGTCGCCATCCAAATCCCCATAAGCTGCCCCGTTACTAAACCCCGGCCTGTAAAAACCCAAGTTGTTGGTTTCATTTTTAAAGGTGAGGTTCTTTTGGTTCAGAAAGCCGTAGCTGGGCACAGGGGTTTTGGGCATTTTATTTAAAAATTGCTTGGCCTTAAAACCACCGCCCTTAATTTCTTTCATTACCTCATCACTGCTGAAATAGCTCAGAAAATCCTGGTTGGTTAAATCGCGGCTGATGCCGTTGCTTACATAAATGTCCTTCCAGCCATCATTGTTAAAATCAAAGCACAGGGCGCCCCAGCTCCAGTCGGTGGCGTTTACCCCAGCCATATCGGCAATCTCGCTAAAAGTGCCATCGCCGTTGTTCAGCTGCAGGCAGTTGGTGGTAAACTGGTGATGAAAGGTGCTCTTTAACTTGGCGTTATAGATGTCATACTCATCAAACTTGGTGGTGGTTTTCAGCCGGTAATCATTCTCCGGCAGCATATCGGTGGTAAAGATGTCGATATTACCATCGTTGTTGATATCAGCCATGTCAGACCCCATAGAGGAAAGGCTCATGTGGGCAATGGCATCATTACTTATCTCTTTGAAAGCGCCGCGCTGGTTTTTGTAGAAGTAATCATGCTCAAAAAAGTCATTCGAAATGTACAGGTCGTCCCAGCCGGTATTAAAAAAATCAGCCGCCCCTATACCCAAGCCGAAGCCTATTTCGCTGCCATAGATACCTGCCTTCTCGCTGATGTCTGTAAAATGACCGTTATCATTCCGGTAAAAGCGGTCGCCGTTAACTGGGTCGCGCTGGTTACGTAAATTTTGGGCGTAACCAAAGCTGCCGATGGGGCGGTAGCTGTTGTTCAGCATAAAACAATCCAGATCGCCGTCATGATCGTAATCAAAAAATAAGGCCTGAGTAGAAAGCCCCTTATCGGCCAGGCCGTACTGCTGCGCCTGCTCTTTAAAAGTGCCGTTCTTTTGATTAATATACAGTTCATTCTCCCGCTTCGCGTCTTTTAAACCGCCACTGTTGCATACATAAATATCCAGCCAGCCATCACCATTTATATCTGCCATGGTAACACCGGTATGCCACCGGCGCTCACCTTGCAGGTGTGCTTTAACAGTTATATCCTCAAATTTCCAGTTCCCGTGGTTGAGATAAAGCTTATTTGAACCCTGGTTAGACGTAAAGAAAACATCCGGCTTACCATCATTATTAATGTCGCCAATGGCTACGCCGCCGCCGTTGTAAAAGTTCCGGTAACTGAAAACATTGAAATCGCCATCGTCTATTACTTTGTTTTCAAAGGTGATGTGCGTTGAGGTGGCCGGAACAAGCTCGAACAGAGTATGCTCGGGGTATAAAGCCTTATTATGGTTACAGGCGGTGCCCAAACAAACAATCAGAAACAGTAAAGCCTTTGCGAAAGCAGATCTCATTACAAGTACAACAGGGGATAAATTAAAATGGAGCAGCATGATCTGCTGCTCCATTCCGAAACTGATTTTAGGAAAAATTATTTTATTAATAACCTGGGTTTTGGGTCAGATTACGATTTTTCTGAAGTGCAGATTGCGGGATAGGAAACAGTTGCGTATGGCGATCACCATCGGCAGTTTTAAACTGTTTGGCATCACCAAAGTGGCCGTAACGAATTAAATCCTGTCTTCTCCAGCCTTCCCAGGCCAGTTCGCGGCCACGCTCGGCTAAGATAGAGTCGAGTGCGAAAGCTCCCTGTGTAAAGTTGGCTACCTTTGCCCTGGTGCGTACCGGAGCGGTATAATTTAAGGCATTGGCCACATTACCGGCGCGATACTCGCACTCTGCCTTCATCAGCAATACGTCGGCATAACGAAACAGGGCATAATCCGCATCCTGGCTCTGGAAACCTGGCGTAAGCTGCCATTTTTGCTGACGTACACCATCACGTTCAGAAGCAGTGTACAGGTTAGTGATCTGTGGTCTGAAATTCAGCGCCAGTGAGCTGTCGCTGCCACGGGTAGTTAATGGTGTGGTACCATTAGCCGCATATTGCGGACCTGCCTGCCAACCAGCCTTACGAGCATCACTGTTGTTGTATTTGCTGTAATAGTCAGCAGTGGTGGTGAAACCGTTCCATGGGCCACCGGTAGTGCTCCAGTTGTATTTTTCAGCCTGATTGTAGTGGAAACTCATCATCTGAATTTGCAAGCCAGGTGCGTTAATATGATCATAAGGAATTACGAAGATATTCTCAGTAGAGTTGGTATTGCTGCTTGCAAAGTTCGACAGGAAGTCAGACTGCAAGGTATAGCCTGCAGTAGCGATAGAATCGCAATAACGTGAACAGTTGGTGTAACCTGTATTATCAGTTGAACCGGTAATTACATTCTTGTTCAGGTACATTTTAGCTAATAGAAAGTATGCCCCCCACTTGTTTAAGCGGCCATACTGGCTTGCATCTTGAGATGCTGTTTTAGCACTTAACGTTGGACCGTTAGTAGTTAGCTCAGTAATCAGAAAATTATAAACATCTGTAGCTGAACTGTTTTTTATGGTACTGGCATCCTGATCTGTAGAAGTAAGGAGCGGTACATTACCATAGTTAGTTACCAACAGAAAGTAGAAATAAGCACGCAAAACCTTTAACTCAGCTATAGAATAAGCTGTACTTGAAGTTTGCGGTAAGCCTTGCAATAAATTTAAGGTAATGTTAATGGCGCCAATAGTGCCATACGCATTATCCCATGCGCCACTGATGTTACTGTGGCCGGGGCCATAAGTGTGCAGCCATAATTGCTGCCACACGCCACCGTCGGCCCAGTCGCCACCAATACGGCCCGGAACAATAAGCGCATCTGTTGTTTCTTCAGAAGTTAGCAGCATGGCATTATTCGCCGTTAAACCCTGAAGTTTGGTATAAGTACCCAGTACAATAGATTGCAGGTAGGCTGCACTATTGGATGCTGAAGTAGGCGTAACGCTATCTCTGGTTTGGTTCAGTTCCTTTTTACAGGAGCCTAAACCTAAGCCTGCCACAACAGCGGCGGTTAGTAATAAATGCTTTCTTTTCATAATGCTCATATTTTAGTCTTATTTAAGAGTCAGGTTAACACCAAATGAAATCTGGCGTGCACGAGGGAATAAAAACTGTCTTGAATCGATACCAATGTAATTTTGGCTGTAGCCACCACCGGTATTCAACTCCGGATCTAAACCTTTGTATGGAGTGAAGGTATAAATGTTGTTACCAGATACATATACACGCAGCGTACTCAGGTAGTTGTTGTCTTTTATTTTAAAGTTATATCCTAATACAGCGTTTTGTATCTTCAAAAATGAAGTGCTTTGCAGCCAGTAGGTTGAAGGTTGTGATGAGCTGGTAATATTGTATTTAAGCGCATCGGCCAAAATAGCGTAAGTACCTACTTTTTGCAAACTGGTGTAGTTCATGTAAGGCTCATTAAAACCTTTACCACCATAGCTGCCACGCAGAAATACGCTTAAATCAAAACCTGCATAGTTAAAGCTGTTGGTGATACTGTAAGTAAATTTCGCCTGAGTTTTATAAAACTTACGGTCTTGTGTGCTTCCATCATCAGCCAGGTTTAATGCAGAAATATCAGCAGTTGCGGTTCTGCTGCCATCAGCATTATACTTCCAGAACAGTTGCGCACCTTTATCGTCCTGACCGGCATACTCCGGCAACAGTAATGTACCTACAGGGTAGCCAACTTTATAATAACCAATTTGTGAAATGGAGTTACTGATACCAGTACCACCTGTTGTTCCTACATTGGTTTGTACTGTATTAAACTCAGTACCGTTTAAGCTGCCTGATAAATTCAATATTTTGTTACGGTTCAGGCCAAAATTTACACCGGCGTTCCAAGTAAACTTGTTATTGGTAACTACTTTGCCGTTCAGGTAAAATTCTAAACCTCTGTTTTCCAGTGAGCCGATGTTGGCCAAGATGTTGTTTACAAAATAAGTACTGCCGGTTGGTACGGTATAGTTGTACAACAGGTGGTTGGTTTTTTTGTAATAAACATCTATCGAGCCATTTAAACGGCCATTAAATAAGCTGAAATCTGTTGCGATATCAGTGGTACTGCTCACTTCCCAACGCAAATCTGGGTTAGGGTTTTGCACTACGAACGGGCTGCTCAGATAAGCGCCGGTAGTACCGCTGTAATATAATGAACCCGTAGGGCCAAATATGGTTTGCGAAGCATAAGGGCTGATGGCATCCTGATTACCCACCTGGCCGTAACCGCCACGCAGTTTTAATGAGGTAAGCCAGCGCACATCTTTCAGAAAGTCTTCATTGCTTAACGTCCAGGCTACACTACCTGAAGGGAATATCTGCGATTGGTTGTTGATACCCAATTTGTTCGATTGATCATAACGGGCATTACCGGTAATATAGTACTTATCGGCATAGTTATACTCTACGCGGCCATAAATAGAGCGCAACACAAAGCCTTGGTCGTATGAATTAATGTCTTTGGTAGTAATGGAGTTGGCTGCACCAATGCTTTCCAAAGGCAGGTTAATGCCACTGAAATCATGCGCACCTACCCTAAGGCCGTCGTAATAATTCGAAAAGCGCTCTGCACCAGCCAATACATTCAGCCTGCTTTTACCAAAAGTAGTTTTATAAGTAGCATTAATACCGAAAGTAGCGTTAGTGCCGGAATTGTAGCCGCGGTCAACATCGCCGTTACCGGTTAAAGTAGGCGTGTAGCCGTTAAAATCCTGTATACCTCTTACCAGCGGGGTAGGAGGATAATAAATTAAAGTGCTGCTGTTGGTACGGATAGCATTGGCATAAGGGCTAATGGTCAACTCCTTAGTCAATGAATAATCAAAACGCAGGTTACCGGTTAAGCGGTCAGTCATGGCCGTATTGGTCAGGTAACGAAGCTGAGGCAATGGGTTTGCTTCCTGGGTATTGTTAATCAGCTGGTAGTTATATGGATTGTTTGGATCGTTAGTCGGAGTTAAGTTGTATGGACTGATTACCGAAGGAACGCTGGCTGCAAATAAGAATACACTACCATCCTGGGGCTGATTAGCCGGAGAGCTTGAATTTGTATGAGAAGCTGAAGTGTTCAGCGTAATCAGTAACTTGTCATTTAAAGTTCTCTGGTCCAAATTGAAACGGGCGTTGATATCTTTACGGTAAGAAGTAAGCACGTTACCTTGCTGGCCGTAATAAGTTACAGCACCATAGTAATGCCCTTTTTCGTTACCGCCAGATAGGTTTATGCTCTCATTTTGAGAAATGCCTGTTCTGGTAATTAATTTAAACCAGTCGGTATTTGCACCCTGATCGCTGGTGGTGCTTGTTCCGGCAGGCATAGCTTTACCATAGAACTGCTGATAAGCCTGTAAATATTCAGAACGGTCTGCAAAATTTAACAAACGCTGAGGCGACTCTAAAGCAGCATAGCCGCTCGCACTCACCTGCAATTTGCCTGCTTTACCTTGCTTGGTGGTAATGATGATAACACCACCCGCAGCGCGTGAGCCATAAATAGCAGCAGCAGAAGCATCTTTTAATACGTCAAAAGATTCAATGTCGTTTGATGATACTGAACGGATATCGGCACCAATTACACCATCGATTACATATAACGGATCACTGTTGCCAGACAAGGAAACCGTACCCCGGATACGAACTGTAGGGTTAGCGTTAGGGTCGCCGCTGAAGGAGGTAATATCCACACCTGCAGCTTTACCTTGCAATTGCTGTAATGGGTTGGTGGTTACACCCTGAACAAAATCGGCAGAGGATACTTTTTGCACAGCGCCGGTAGCGTCTTTTTTACGCACAGTACCGTAACCTACTACAAGTACATCATTAAGGGTATTGGTTGCAGGGTCCATGGTTACATTTAACACAGAGCCGGTAATCGGCACTACTTTACGGTTATAACTGATGTACGTAAAAGTAAGTGAAGTGGTTCCTTCAGGTACATTCAGCCTGAAATTACCGTTGGCATCTGAAGCTATACCACGTGAAGAGCCTGTAGCTAAGATAGATACACCTGGCAGCGGTGAACCATCTTTGGCATCAGTAACTTTACCTGTAATCACCCTATCCTGCGCCCATACTGAGGCAGTGATAAAGCAGAATACAGCAAAGAAACATACTTTAAGTAGATTTTTTAATTGCATACAATTGGGTTTAAAAAGATAATTGGTTAATTGGTACAGAGCACATATTAATGTGCAAAATCGGGCCGGTCAGGAACTGAAAAAGCGTATTCCCGGCAGGATCGTATTTGCCGGGGTTTTAGAATAGGTACTGGGTTTGTAAAGTTTCTGCATATAGTAATTTATCGTGTTATAATTGGTTTCAACAGGTGGTAATCAGGTAATGCGGATTTACCTGCGGCGCAATATACTTACGGCCGCAGGCAAACGCATCTAATCAACACATTCAAAAATTTTTATATATAACCGGTTTATAAAAGCTCTAAATCGCCGGATGCAGGTGTTGTGTTTACAAAGTAGAATACAACAGCGTAACCCGGTAAATTAGTTGGTTCTACAAAGTAAGGAACTTGGATGTATAAAACCTACACTTGGTATGAAATTATAAGAAAATATAGCTTAATTAAAAAGTAAAAGCCTGGATGCCAGTAATTTATGAATGTAAAAGCGCATAAAAATATAACTGCTTTTAGTGCCCGGAACAGGCGAATTAACTGAATTAATTTTCAGCAGAATGCAATATTTGCCCCGCAGTTAAAGTGTAAAATTTACAGCAAGCTATATGGCTCACTAAGATTTATAAATCTCATCAACTGCCTTAACTTCCATTATGGTTCGGTCGAACTGTTCGCCCGAAACCGTGGCTTTGGCTTTGATACGCATCTTGTACACGTAGATGGTATTTACCGAGTACTCCAGGATGTTGGCTATGGCCTGGTTGTTGTTAATGCCTAAGCGGATGAGCGCAAAAATGCGAAGCTCTGTATTCAGCACCTCACTATCCCTGGGCTTAACGTGGTCTTCCGGCTTTAGCATGGAATTGAACACTGCAATAAAGTTGGGAAATATCTTTAGAAAAACATGGTCGAAAGTATAAAAGAGCTGCTCACGTTCCTTTTTGATATTGATATCATTAATGGCTGCCCAGATATCATCATATTTTTTGATGGTCAGCTTGCGGTCAATCCCCCGCTTTAATTTTTCCAGCTTCAGGATGTACTCAGAAATGGTATTGAAAAAGTAACCGATATATTCTTCCTTAATGCGGGTGTCTTCAATCAGCCGGTTGTTAATCTGCTCCAGCTGCATGTTTTTTTCCTGTATTATTTTTTCTTTGGCTTTTAACCGTTTCAACTGAATAAATACAATAAACGATACCAGCAGAATAATGATGGTTACCGTAGTGATCAGCAACAGATAATTCCGGAAGGTTTTTTTTTCGTTTTCTGTGATGATAAGCCTTTTGGCAGCCACAATGGGTAATACTGCGCCAATTTTGGTTACCCGCAGCCTGGCGCCATAATATTGTGCATTATTCATGGCCTGCTGCACAAAGGTATAGGCATCGGTTACGTTGCCGGTTTTATATAACTCTTCGCCCAGCCTGAATATAGCCAGTGTTTCTTTAGTGGATGAACGGATATCATTAATGGCGGCAATCAGCAAAAGGGTCACTCGCTGTTCGGCCTGGTTAGGGGCATTGTAAAAATTGCTCAGGCTGGTAGCCACAATGGCCCGTTGATGGGCAGTAAGCGGATAATTGTACAACAACTGCTTATAATAAGCAGAAGGCTTTTGCAGCTCGCCGCTTTGCACCTGCCTGCCCCCTAAATTAATTAACCTGTCGTAAGATTTGGGCTGCGAAAATGCAATGGCGGAGTCCAGGTATTTGATGGCATCGTGGTTATCCGCCTTTGAATAGGCGGTACCGTTATTATAAGTAGCCAGATCAGAACATGCGCGTGACCGTATGGCATAATACTGTAACTTCAAGTTTGGTTCGAGGCGGCGGGTATTGATTACATTCAGGCAATCAAAGGTTTCTTTGAACATGCCTGCCGATATCAATATAAACCCAAGCCGGATGCGGCTTTCGTCCTCCTTGGCGGTATCATGCAAAGCCCAGCTTGCGGTCATCAGTTTCTGGGTGTACACATAAGCCGAATCAAACTGATAGGATTTGTATTCTTCATACAAAGCGCCGCATAGCTGGTATTGTGTTTGATAATCGGCAGTAGGCAGCGTTTGCAGCTTGTTTTTGAGTTGTTTTATGCGTAGCTCCTTAGGCTGATCGTATTTTTTAATATTAGTTAATTCTGATTTCAGCACAGTAAGCAGGCTATCCGTGCGTTCAGAAGCCTGCGCTGCACTGCCCGTAGTAATCCATGCCAATAACAGAATCAAAAATCTCATAACCGGTTTGCAAATATGCAGTACGTCAACTGCTTAAAAAAGCCTGAAGTAAAAAGTTTAGCTGGTAAAAAGTAATTATCTTAATTACCTGTAACTAAGCGGCCAATGCTATAAGTTGTCGAAATGATAACGGTTCAGCAAATACAGTAAAGTTCCGTTGGTCCAGCCAAAACCATCCTGCAGGGGGTATTCGCCGCCGCCTGCTTTTACGTCTGTATCAATTACGTTGTATTTTTCTACCAGTTTACCGGTACCGTTAAATATCCGGATGTTGTTATTTACCCAGTTCTCGGCTATTTGCCTGGCTAATGTGGTCTGCTTATAGTTATTTAGTCCGTCAATGGCCATGTATTGCAAAGGTGCCCAGGCATTGGGGCTATCCCATTGCTGCCCCGAACGGTTAAAGGTGGTTACCAATCCGCCGGATTTTAAAAACTTGGTTTTCAAGCCTTCCGCTACTTTAGCAGCTTGTTGCGGGGTAGCAATATGAAACTCTAATGGGAACACGCCCGCCAGCGTTTGTTGCGGCGTGGTATGTTTTTGCTGCCAGTTATAATCCATAAACCAGCCTGCTGCATTGCTCCAGCAGTATTTTAAAATTGCCGCTTTGCGGAGCCGCGCCTTACCGGTATAGGTGTTGTAAGCCGCTTTGTTACCTTGCAACTGGTAAGAACGGGCAATGGTGAGCTCCAGGTTGTAAAGCAGGCAATTTAAGTCTACCGGTATAATCCGGGTAGTTTGTATATTTTCCAGCTTGCCGGTAGCATCAAACCAACGGGTGCTGAAATCCCAGCCAGACTCGGCTGCTGCGCGGATATTTCTATAAAAATCGCCGGGTTGCTGTTTAGTGAGTTTGGCTGCCGTAACATCCTGCAGGTAAGATTCCTCGCGCGGCTGGTCAGCATCATCATAATAGCGGTTCAGCAGCTCGCCTCCGGGCATGCGTACCACCCGGCCGTAAGCCTGGCCTTTGGCCAGGCTTACGGCGCCGTTCATCCAAAAGCTATATTCCTTTAAAAGTTGCGGCTGGTAGGTGATCAATACCTTGTCACCTGCCTCTTGTGCCAGTAACTGCACCATCTTTGAAAAAAATGGCGGCTGCGAGCGGGTAAGGTAATAAGTGCGTGTGCCGTTAGGAATAAAGCCATAAGTGTCAATCATGTAAGCAAAGTTGCTGATCATGTCCTGCATAATCTTGTCTTTATGGCTTTCGCGCAGGCCCAGCATGGTAAAATAAGAGTCCCAGTAATAAGTTTCACGGAAGCGGCCGCCAGGAATCACAAAATCATTAGGTAAGGGCAATAGCGACGAATACTGAGAAACAGTATCATGCCGGCGGTACAGCACCTGCCACAAGGTATCAATATGCTTGCGGATGCCTGATGATATATCGCTTTGAAACTGGTGTGCATCAGTACCCGGCATTATAAAGTTAGCGGTTACAAACTGCTTCAGGTTAAAATCGGGCTGAAGTTTCTGTTTATTGTAATCCTGAAGGATAAGTGCCGGGTTACGTTTGGGCGTACAGTCCACAAAGGTTTTATTGTCTGGGAAGATACCGGATAGCTGTACCGTTTCAAAAAGCCCGGGAAACAACTGGCGCGGACTCGGATGCTGTGCATAAACGCAGTTAAAGCTGATGAGTATAAGTAAAGCGAACGATAATTTTTTCATGCCGGGAGGATTGGTTAGCAGCATTGAAGATACTTAAATACTTTGTAAGTGTAAAAGTTTATCTGATACGGATGCAAGGCAGATTTAATAAGGCATATTTTGGCACATGGGCGTAAGCCTGCTGGTTAACGAATTACCTATTGGTGCCGCCAAGCGGGTAAATGTCGTAAACGGGGGTAGGCATTGTCGTAATCAAACCTTTTGGTTTATTTATAATTTCAGGTACTTTACAAGGAATTGAAAAGACACTGATTGTTAAAGTTAATACTAAAGTTATGCAAAAAATTACCCCTTACTTATGGTTCAACGGTAATGCCGAAGAAGCTATGGATTTTTATGTTTCCGTATTTAAAGATGCTGAAATCATCAGCCGGTCTTATTACAAAGCAGGAGGCCCTATGCCCGAAGGTGCGCTGCTGATAGGTGTATTCAAATTAAACGGGCAGCAATTTATGGTACTTAATGGCGGTGCGCAGTTTAAATTCAGCGAGGCCGTTTCTTTTTTAATAAATTGTGAAACGCAGGAAGAGGTAGACCATTACTGGGAAAACCTTACTGCCGAAGGCGGTGCACCCGGCAGGTGCGGTTGGCTTAAGGATAGGTTTGGCCTTTCCTGGCAGGTAGTACCCACCGCATTAGGGCGGTTGATGCAGGGCGATGATGCACAGGGCGTTGCCCGTACCTTTCAGGCCATGATGCAGATGGGCAAGATGGACATTGCCAAACTAGAAGCGGCTTATCACCAAAAGGAGTGATGAATTTGTTTAATGAATTAATAGCTGAACAAACACTTGATATGTTTAATTGTACATCAGATACATCAATTAAAACTCAAGAAAATGGATATTACCTTAGCGCAGGCTGAAACCATATTTGCAGCCGCAAAGCAGAAAGCACAAGAGATAGGCGTTCCCATGAATATTGCCATTGTGGATGCCGGTGCCAACTTAAAGGCGTTTCACCGTATGGATAACGCCTGGTTAGGTTCTGTCGATATTGCGATTAAAAAAGCCAAAACCGCCCGTTTCTTTGATATGGAAACAGGTGCCATCGGTAAATTATCGCAACCGGGCGAACCTTTGTACATGATAGAGGTAACCAACGGCGGCCTGGTAAGCTTTCCCGGCGGTATTCCTATCAAAACTGCCAGCGGCGAAATCATTGGCGCCATAGGCGTATCCGGCGGCTTGGTTGATCAGGATCATGCAGTGGCTGCGGCAGGTATAGCCTCGTTTACAGCATAGCACGCCGCAACATATTTATACATAAAATATAGCAAAGGCTGCCTACAGGGTAGCCTTTGCTATTATAGTACGCTCAACGGTAAACGCCCCCGATTAATTAACGGGGGTGTTTACCGTATAGTACATTTGTATGAAACAGCCGGGCAGGCGCTGTATTGAGCAGGCAGATGCCATGTGCCTGTAAGGTAGCTTAACCAAAAGCCGGATGTTATGTTAAATGCTTTGGCATTTAAGTAATGCTATAGGTATTACAGGTAAAATAGTTAATTTGCAGCCAACCAATTTAAAAGCAAAAAATGAAAATATGTTATGCAGCCCTGTTGGCAGCAGCTTTGCAAAGTATGATAACGCCTGCCCGGGCGCAAAGCAGTAAAGGAGCGCAGCCTTTTATCGCCGCCGGCAAAACAGTTACCGTTTACACCACAGCAAAAAATTCAACCTATCGCCTCTCTAAAACCGGGGAGTTGCATTTTACAGATAAGCCGCAGCCGGTAGAAACCGAAGTATTTGTGTATGTAGATCCCTCAAAAAAGTTTCAGCAATTGCTGGGCATCGGCGGGGCGCTTACTGATGCTTCGGCTGAAACATTTTATAAGCTGCCAAAAGCTAAACAGCAGGAGTTTATGAATGCTTATTACAACAAGCAAACCGGTATTGGTTATACCCTGGCCCGTACGCATATGCAAAGCTGCGATTTTTCAAGTGCCAGCTACAGTTATGTGGCCGGTAATGATAAGGAACTAAAAACCTTTGATGTAAGCCATGACGAGAAATACCGCATCCCTTTCATCAAAGAAGCGATAAAAACGGCTGGCGGTAAACTCACTACCTTTGCCACCCCCTGGAGCCCGCCGGCCTGGATGAAAACCAATAACGACGTGCTGCATGGCGGTAAACTTAAAAAGGAGTATAGCCAGTACTGGGCTAACTTCTATATTAAGTTTATCAATACCTATGAAAAAAAAGAGGGTATACCCATCTGGGGGCTATCTACCCAGAACGAGCCGATGGCTACCCAAACCTGGGAGTCGTGCCTGTATACGGCGCAGGATGAACTTGATTTTATCAAGGGTTATTTAGGCCCAACGCTGCAAAAGGCGGGCATGAGCAGCAAGAAGCTGATTATCTGGGATCATAACCGCGATTTGATGTACCAGCGGGTCAGCACCATACTGGAAGATCCCGCTGCTGCTAAATACGTGTGGGGCATAGGTTACCACTGGTACGAAACCTGGACCGGCGCAGGCCCTAACTTTGCCAATGAGCGCCTTACCCACGAGGCATTCCCTAACTTTAACCTGATGTTTACAGAGGGGTGCGTGGAGCGTTATGACCGTTCGAAGCTGATGGACTGGGCATTGGGCGAACGCTACGGCCAATCCATGGTGAATGATTTTAATGCAGGCACCGTAGGCTGGTGCGACTGGAACGTACTGCTGGACGAAAAAGGCGGCCCTAACCACGTAGGTAACTTTTGCTTTGCCCCGGTACATGCCGATACCAAAACCGGTGAATTGATTTATACCAATTCTTATTATTACATCGGCCATTTCTCAAAATTTGTAAAGCCGGGCGCGCGCCGCATTGCCAGCGCCGCCAGCCGTGATCAATTGCAAAGCACGGCCTTTGTAAACCCCGATGGGAGCATTGCCGTAATTATATTAAACTTAGGTGATCAGGAAATTAAATACAGCGTAGATGTGCAAGGCAAGGCTGCCGAAACCACCAGTATGCCGCACTCGATTGCTACATTGCTAATCAAGTAATGTTAACATAAATTAAATAAAAAAAGCGCCTGCTGATACAGGTGCTTTTTTTATTGTTATAATTTAGGCCGGTAATTTTACTTTCCTGCGTATGGCCTTTATCCTTTCTAAACTTCTTTTATTTTTTCTGCATCCTTTTCTGTGGGTATTGGTAATGATTATTACTGGCTTTTTTGTTAAAAGGTTAAAGTTGCGCAGGCGCGTTTTTATCATTGCGGCCATTACAGGAGTACTGTTTTCCAATCCTTTTCTGCTGGGGCGGGTAGCCAGGTGGTGGGATTATCCGCGCCCTCAGCTTAACCCCGCGCAAAAATACAGCTGTGCTATCGTACTGGGTGGCTTTGTATCAGAAGATGCGCAGGGCAAAGGCTTTTTTAATGGTGCTTCTGATCGTTTTATTCAGGGATTGCGGCTTTACGCTACCAGGCAGGCAGGCCGCATACTCATTACCGGCGGCAATGCCAGCCTGATGCCCGATGGTTTTACCGAAGGCGGCTGGATAAAAGGTGAGCTTAAGGCATTGCAAATACCCGATAGTGCAGTTTTGATTGAAAAGCAGGCCCGCAACACTGCTGAGAATGCACATTACAGTAAAGTGCTGCTCCGGCAGGCGCAGTTAAAGCCGCCTTATTTATTAGTAACCTCCGCATTTCACATGCGCCGGGCGCTGGCGGCATTCAAGGCAGAAAAATTACCGGTAACACCTTATGCCTGTAACTTTGGCGGCGGTGCCGATGATATTTCACTTGATGATTTTATTCCATCAGCCGGCACTATGGACGGCTGGACTACTTATTTCAAAGAAATTATAGGGCTGATCGTTTTTAACACCAGAAACCACAAATAACACATTTACGTAAATGATGTAACTTTGTGGTTACTTTGCAAGTATAAAGGTATTTAAATTGAAGAATCAATAATTATAATTTCCTATTATTGATAACTTAAAGAGTTTTTAAATATTTCTGTTTAGCTTATTTACTTTAAGTAGCGCTTTTCTTTCTATATATGAGACCTGTATTTATACCTGCTTATATAAAGCAGTATCTCAATCCCATCACTGGGGATAGTGCTCAACTGGAAGAGATACGCACTGCCTATCAAGGTATTACCGGCCCCGAGCCTGAAATCTCTATTGTAATGCCGGCCTATAATGAGCAGGCTACCATTGTACAAACTCTGTCTTCGCTCTGCCATAATATAACCAGCCGTAAGGTGGAAATTATTGTAGTAAATAATAATTCGGTTGATAAAACGGCCGAACTGGTGCAGGCCTGCGGCGTAACCTGCCATCTGGAAACGGTGCAGGGCATTACCCCGGCGCGCAACTCCGGCCTTGCCGTAGCGCGTGGCAAGTACATACTTAACGCCGATGCCGATACCATTTATCCTAAAGACTGGATTGAACTGATGGTAGCGCCTTTGGCCAAAGATGATAAGGCGGCAATTAGTTATGGCCGGTTCGCTTTTATCCCGGTAGGCACAACCGGCAGGGTTACTTATTTCTTTTATGAATATCTTTCTGATCTGAGCCGTACTTATAACAAATACTTTAAAAACGAGGCGGTAAACGTATATGGTTTTAATTCGGGTTTCCGGCGTGAGCAGGGATTAACGGTAAACGGTTTCAACCACCCGCCGGGCACCAATGAGGATGGTTACCTGGCCCTTAAATTACGGCAAAAAGGCTACGGTCGCTTATTTAGGGTGAGTGATCCCGGAGCCATTGTATGGACCACCGACCGGCGCATTCAGATTGATGGCGGCCTGTGGAAAGGAACTGTAAAAAGATTGAAACGGTTGTTTAATTTGTAAGCTTATTAAGATAGTTGTTATATATTAGATACCTCAACTAAGCGCAGGGCGATTTTATTCCGCAGTTTAATTATGGTTAAATTAAACAGATTTAAGTTTAACCTTAATTAAACTGTTAATTATACAGTAAATGCAAAACACAGGATTTTCAGATGGTATAACTACCAAAATACTGATTGTTGAAGATGATGCTTATATGCAGCTGATACTTAAAAAGTTTTTAAGTAAAGTATATGAGATTGAAATTTGCGCTACAGCAATGGATGCCCTGTCCTTTCTGCAAAGCGGCCACCTGCCTGATTTGGTGATTACCGATTTAAATACGCCTAACCTGAGCGGGCTTGATCTGATAAAGCAGATGCAGGTAAGCGATTTTTTTAAATCCATACCTGTAATCATCCTGTCTGGCGAGGACAGCTCCGAAAAACGCATACAGTGCCTGGATACCGGCGCAGATGATTTTATTGTAAAACCTTTTAATCCTGCCGAACTGGAAGCCCGTGTACGGGCAGTATTAAGGAGGATAGGTAAGTTAAGCCATAAAGAAATATGAGTGCAGATGCGGCTAATGTAACTACCCAACAGGTAATTGCTTTAGTAAACATGGATGCGGCTACAGCCGAAATAATAAGTTCATGTAACTTTGAAGGCAGGCAACTGGTTTCCTATAAGAACGGTTTGCAGCTGGTTAATGCCTGGGAAAGCCAGAAACTCAATGTTGCAGCCATTATTTCTAGAGATGAGGTGCTGGCCACATCGGGCATTACACTCATAGATTCGCTGTATAAAAAGGGCTTGAAAAAAGTTCCGTTTTTTTTGATTGTGAATCACATGAACCGCGATTTACGCCGCATGTCATTAAATGCAGGCGTGGCCGATGTGTTTCTTTTGCCGCTGGTAAAAAGTAGTATAGAAACCAGGGTAAACTTTTTAATTCAGCACTGGACGGCGTTAACCACAAAAAATAAAGAGAAGGCAGGCGAGGCCTATAAAATACCTGCAAGCAAGCGGGCTTTTGATATGTTGTTTTCAGGTATGGCGCTGCTGTTTTTATCGCCTGTATTTTTGCTGATCTACCTGCTTATCAAATTAGAATCCAAGGGGCCGGCATTTTATTATTCATTGCGGGTAGGTACCGGTTACAAGGTTTTTCGCTTTTACAAATTCCGGTCGATGTATGTGAATGCAGATTCCCGGTTGAAAGATTTGAAGCACCTCAACCAGTATGATACAGATGCCGCCGCGAAAGAGCAGCCGGAAGCTGCACAGAAACCACTATTGTGCGACCAGTGCATAGGAAGAGGCAAGTGCCAGTTTCCGGTATATGCCGATAACATCAGCTGGTGTGAGAAAGATTATATCTTTAATAAAAAGACAAAGGCAGGTTCGGCATTCTTTAAAATAAAGAATGATCCGCGTATCACCCGTATCGGCAATTTTATCCGTAACACCAGTATTGATGAATTGCCGCAGTTGTGGAACGTATTTACCGGTGATATGAGCATTGTAGGCAATCGCCCTTTGCCGCTGTATGAAGCCGAAAAACTGACTACTGATAAATACGCCCTCCGCTTTCACGCCCCCGCAGGCATTACCGGCCTGTGGCAGGTAGAGAAGCGCGGAAAGGGTGATATGAGCGAAGAGGAGCGCCTGATGCTGGATAATGTATACGCCAAAAATCACAGCCTCAGAAATGATATCAAACTGATATTAAAGACCATTCCGGCCCTTTTACAGAAAGAAAACGTTTAAGCTGTTTATCAGAAAAGCCGTTTAAGCAACGGTTAAATACGCTACCAGTTATTGCGAAGAATAACGGATATTCAATCACAAAGCTATCTCAAACTTCTACAAAAGGTACACAAATACCACGCGTCATTGCGAGGAACGAAGCAATCTCTATACGTCAGTTAACAGCATGGCGCAGAGGGATTGCTTCGTTCCTCGCAATGACGCGTGGTGGTTTTTTAGATTAAACGCCCTTTGTGCCTTGCCGTTACAAAAATTTAGATGAGGTTTATTATAAACAGTTTTCAAGTTAAATAATACCTCTTGGCATTGTTATTTACAATTATTGGCAATTACAATAAGGTATTCATATCTTGCTCCAGGTGGTACCCTCCTTACTGTCCTTTAGCTGAAAGCCGATTTGCTGCAATCCGTTCCTTATTTTGTCAGATGTGGCATAATCACGGTTTTGCTTGGCCTCGCTGCGCAGGTTGGTAATAAAGTCGAGCACGGCAGGAAGCTCATTGCTTTCAATCTGCTCGTTTTTAAGGCCCAAAATGTCGGTTACAAAATGCTGCATCAACTCCTTTAGCAATAGCAGGTTCGTTTCATCAATCTTCAGTTTGTTATCATGCACCGAGTTAATGATACGGGTGGCCTCAAATACCTCGGCAATCAGCACCGGGCTGTTAAAATCATCGTTCAGGGCTTCGTAGCAACGGTCGATCAGCGGCTGCACTTCAACTTCTGTTGTTGAAGATGCTTTCAGCCCGTTCAGCAGGCTATAGGCATTCATCAGCCGCTTAAAACCTTTTTCGGAGGCTTCCATGGCCTCGTTGCTAAAATCGAGCGTGCTGCGGTAATGGGCCTGCAGCATAAAGAAGCGCACCGTCATGGGGCTATAGCCCTTTTGCAGTATGGTATTGTTGCCGGTAAACAGTTCCTCCGGCAAAAAGCTGTTCCCTAACGATTTCGACATCTTCTGGCCGTTTACCGTCAGCATATTGGTATGTATCCAGTAGGTGGCCGGGTTGGTGCCGCAGCAGGCTACGCTCTGGGCAATCTCGTTGGTATGGTGGGTGGGTATTAAATCCAGTCCACCGCCATGTATATCAAAGTGATCGCCCAAATATTTTTGGCTCATGGCCGAGCACTCCAGGTGCCAGCCCGGGAAGCCTGTACCCCAGGGCGAAGGCCATTTCATTAAGTGCTCGGGCCTGGCCTTAATCCATAAAGCGAAATCCAGCCGACCCTGCTTCTCGTCCTGCCCGCCTAATGTTCTGGTATTCGTTAATAAATCATCCAGCTTACGGCCGCTTAAAATGCCGTAATCCTGCCGGTTGTTGTATTTTTCCACATCAAAGTATACGGTGCCGTCTACCTCGTAAGCATAGCCGGCCTGTAGTATGCACTTTACCATTTCAATCTGCTCAATGATATGGCCGGTAGCGGTAGGCTCAATGCTGGGCGGCCAGGTATTGAAAATCTGCATCATCTCGCGAAAGCCCAGCGTATACTGCTGCACAATTTCCATCGGCTCCAGTTGTGCCAGCTTGGCTTTCTTGGCTATTTTATCCTCACCGGTATCGGCATCACCTTCCAGGTGCCCGGCGTCGGTAATGTTGCGTACATAGCGTACCTTATACCCCAGGTGGGTAAGGTAACGGAACATCAGATCAAACGATATATAGGTGCGGCAGTTGCCTAAATGCACATCGCTGTAAACAGTAGGGCCGCATACGTACATGCCTACGTGCGGCGCATTCAGGGCCTTAAATTCCTCTTTGGTACGGGTTAAAGTATTGTAAACAAAAAGCCTTTGCTCCATGCAGGCGAAGTTACAGTTTTCGGCGGTGATAATAACAGGTGTTGGTTTGATTTATGAACGCTGGCAGCTACTGACAGCATCATGTCAGCGTTCACGCGCGTTCACACTGTTCACACCACCGTGAACGTGAACACCTGAACAGCCGGGATGCGGCTTCAGCAATCATACCTCCTCTTGTGTTTTAATGAACAACAGGCAGAAATAAGCAGTTTATGGAATTTTATGGCGGTTTATGGCCTGTTATGACGCTTGTTTGTTACCTCACCAACCGCAAATCACTGTAAACTGGGTAATGGTCTGACAGTTTTTTTTCAACCACCTGGTAGCTTTCTATCTTGAACTGGGGGCTGGCCATGATATAGTCGATCTGGTAATTAGGGAAATCGCCGTTATAGGTTCGGCCCAGCCCCTGCCCGCGTTCGCGAAAGGCGTTTTGCATTCCGCTGCTGAGCTGGTGCACCGCGTAGGAGGAAGGGGTATCGTTAAAGTCGCCCGAAATCACAAAGGGGTAGGGGCATTGCGCCATGTGCTGCTTTATAATGGCTACCTGTTCGCTTCGTTTAATAAAGGCGCGTTTGAGTTTGCCGCCAATACGCCTGAACGATTGCATATTGGTTTCGCCTTTGTTTTTTACACTATCCAGGTAATCATAATCGGCCGGGTCAAAGCGGATGGATTGCAGGTGCAGGCTGTATACCCTGAAGATTCGGGCGTTCTTTTTAACGTCTATATAAAGGCACTGGTTGGTGCTGCCAGCCGTAGAGAGTTGAATATACCCTTTGTTTACAATGGGCAGTTTTGAAAAGATAGCCATACCGATGGCATCGGCCGGATTGTTGTTTACCCGCTGAAAATAATAATGATGGGTATTGAGTATTTTCTGCAATGAATCGCAAATGGCATATTTACCCCGGCTGCGGCTGTAAAATTCCTGCATGCCTAAAATATCGGGTTGGTGCAGGCTGATGATCTCGAAAATATCATGCCTCGTTCCACCGTCGTTACCGGCGCCATAACGCTTAAAATTATGTACATTGTAGGTCATCAGGCGCACCAGGCTGCTGTCGGTTGCTGTAACTTTACGGCTGCGGTTAAAGGCAAAGTGATTGAGAAGGTTGCTCCAGCCAAGCAAAATAACCGCTAAGGATACCAGCGCATACTTAAAATTAAACAACAGCCAGTAAAGCAAAAAGAGCAGGTTAACCACCAGCAAAGGCGGGTAGGCCAGCCCGAAGAAAGCAATATAACTATTGGTGCCCGGGCTGATGTAGGGCGATAGGTAACTCAACAGCAAAGCCACAGCCGCTATACTGTTAAGCGCCAGCATAAAAGTGCGGAAAAATGAGCGCCTTTTATTTTTCATTCGTGTTGCTGGCGCGCTGCAGGGTATCGCGCTCCTGCCTGCTCAGGCTATTATAGCCCGAGTGCGATATTTTATCCAGTATGCGGTCAATCTCGTCTTGTGCAGGCTGGTCAGGTATGGCATTGCGGGTAGCATAACCGGTACCGCTGCGGTAAACTACCTTTACCTTTGCAGGCGGGGTAAAAACGCGGCTTACGGGCTTGTTCCAGTCGTTGCCGCGTTGCAATTGTTTGATATACAAAAAGCCCAGTAATGCGCCCCCCAAATGCGCTATTTCGCCGCCGGCATTAGCGCCTGCAATACCAATAAAGTCCAGAATCACATAAGCTATGGCCAGCCATTTAAGTTTAACCGGCCCTAAAAATATTAAGCTGATGGTATAATCAGGCAGCAGGGTTGCGGTAGCAATTATAATAGCCATTACACTGGCCGAAGCGCCTACTACGTAAGATGCGGTTCGTATATCGGCAAAGGCCGGAATTAAATTGTAAGCCGCTATAAAAAATACTGCCCCTGCCAGGCCGCCCATCAGGTAAAGGCCTACAGTACGCCTGGTGCCCAGGTATTCTTCAAATATCTGCCCTATCCAGTACAGCCACAGCATGTTGAATAAAACATGTAAAAACCCATCATGCAAGAACATGTAGGTAAGTGGTGTCCAAAAACGGGTAGCCAGTTTTGGCAGATAGGCACAAAGGGCCAGGTAATCATTTGCATAAGCGCTTACCATGCCTTCATTTTTAGATAAAAAGGCAAACACATTGCCTATCCCGATTATCAGAAACACTGCAATGTTAATACCGATGAGTAAGCCTAACTTGCTGCCGGAATGAAATAGTTTTGCGCGGATTTCCCGCCACAGGTTGTTCATAATAAAAGCATGGTATTTATTTGATAACTACCATTAATTAAAAAAATTGTTCGGTTTGCGCAGCCCCCATATTTTAATTAAAACAAAACCGAACAAAGCGCCGCCGAGATGGGCAAAATGGGCAACATTGTCGCCGCTGTAGCCGGCTACGCCAGAGTAAAGCTCAATCAGGATATAGCCAATAACCGCATACTTCGCTTTTACCGGCAGCGGTATAAACATAATGAACAGCTCTACATTGGGGAATAGCATACCAAAGGCCACCAGCAACCCGAATATAGCGCCGGATGCACCCAAAATGGCGCCGCCATAAATTTGTTGCAATTGCTCAAAGCCCGGCTGGTTAATGAATGGAGTAAGATCGCCATGATATACGGCATACCCACCTGTAATGTTATGAATTTGCAGCGCCTGTACCAGCCACTGTAAAAGCAATGCGCCTATGCCTGTAAAGAAGTAGAATTGCAGGAAACGCCTGGCGCCCATCAGCGATTCCAGTGCAGGCCCGAATACAAACAGGGCGAACATGTTAAAAAAGATATGCATAATATTAGCATGCATAAACATGTAGGTAATTACCTGCCACAACCTAAACTTTGGAGAATTAAAATAGTAAGCGGCTAAGTGCTCATTCAAATCAATGCCTGATTTTCCGAGCACATACGTTGCAATAAAAAAGATGATATTGATGATGAGTATATTCTTTACCACCGGCGTTAAATTGGCCAGCGGGTTTTGGCGGTAGGCATTCATGGATAGTAATATATGCGTTTTTTTAAGTGCAGATGGCAATTAATGTTATTGCATGAACGGAATTGGCTGATGTTGTGTTTTACTTTTCAAACCGCTCCAGTAATTCGGCCAGGGTAAAGGTACTGATTACCGGTTTGCCGTTAAGCGCCAGGTTGGGCATCTGGCAGGCAAACAGCTGATCGATCAGCTGGTTCATTTCTTCCAGGGTTAACGGGGTGCCTGCTTTGGTGGCGGCGTTGCGGGCCAGTGTACGGGCCAGCGTGTCGCGTTTATCCAATTTTAAGATAGCCAGGTTGTTCTTAAATCCTTCCAGCAGGTTTTCCAGTAGAATATGCTCATTAGCTTTGTTCAGGTCGGCCGGTATACCTTCTACCACTACGGTGTTGCGGCCAAACTCGCGTATGTCGAAACCCAGGGCACGGATATCCGGCAGCAGTTCGCGCAGCAGCTCAAAATCGGCACTGTTAAAACTCACCGTTTGCGGAAAAAGGCTTTGCTGGCTCACGCCCGAATGGTTTTGCAGCTGCTGTAAAAATCGCTCATATAAAATACGCTCATGTGCCGCCTGCTGGCTAATCAGCATAAAACCCGACTTGATTTGCGACAGGATGAAGCGGTTATGAATCTGGAACAGCTGCCGCTCGCTGGCCTTGCTTACCGGCTGATCATTTACTGTAATCAGCTGCTGCACATGCAGTTCTTCCTGCTGGTGAGTTTCCTTTTTGCTAATCTCGTATAAGGTATCCCAATTTTGCGGTATTGCCGGGCGGTTCTCGGCCACATCGCGCATAAACGGCGTTTCGCGTTTGGGTGCGGATGTAGCAAAAGGATTGAAATCCGGATTTACGGTAATCGTCGGCGGCACAATCTGGTCTAAAGGCTTATGGGTAATCATACGCTCGATGCCGGTGTCCTGCTCAAAATCAAGCGAGGGGGTAATGTTGTACCGCCCCAATGAGCGTTTTACCGCCGAGCGGATAATGGCATACAGCGCCTTTTCGTCCTGGTACTTAATTTCGGTTTTGGTAGGATGAACATTGATGTCAATCTTGGCCGGGTCAATCTCAATAAACAGCACATACAGCGGAAAGCTGTCATCTGGCAGCAATTCCTCATAAGCCGTCATCACCGCATGGTTCAGGTACGCATCCCTGATGAACCGGTTGTTTACAAAGAAGAACTGCTCACCGCGTGTTTTGCGGGCAAATTCGGGCTTGCCTACAAAGCCGCGCAGTTTTACAATGGTGGTATCTTCCTCAACCGGTACCAGGCGCTGGTTATAGTTGTTGCCCAGCAAGTGTATGATGCGCTGCTTTAGGGTAACCGGCGGCAGGTGATATACTTCCTGCCCATCGTGGTGCAGGGTGAAAAATATCTGCGGGTTAGCCAGTGCCACGCGCTGAAACTCATCCAGCACATGGCGCATTTCCACCGGGTTGCTTTTTAAAAAGTTGCGGCGTGCAGGCGTATTGTAAAACAGGTTTTTGATGCTGATAGATGTACCTGCACTGCTGGCACAGGCTTCCTGGCTGATCACTTCCGAACCTTCAATGATAATACAGGTGCCCAGCTCATCCTCATAGCGGCGGGTTTTCAGCTCCACATGGGCAATAGCCGCAATAGAAGCCATCGCCTCGCCCCGGAAACCCATTGTGCGGATGGCGAACAGATCGGCCGCCTTGCGTATTTTAGAAGTGGCGTGGCGTTCAAAGCACATGCGGGCATCGGTAATGCTCATGCCGCAGCCATTATCAATCACCTGGATCAGGCTTTTGCCGGCATCCTTTAAAATCAATTGTATCTTATCCGCACCGGCATCTATCGCATTTTCTACCAGTTCTTTTACCGCCGAGGCCGGGCGCTGCACCACCTCGCCGGCAGCTATCTGGTTGGCAACGGCATCGGGTAAAAGCTGTATAATATCAGACATGTAGTAAATCCTTCTCTTTCGTATCGGTGCTAAATTAAGGTTATTTCGGGGAATTTTGGGATTCCAGATTTCTGATGTTCGATTTCGGATTTTGCCTTTAGGTGAATATTTGAGCGGTGTTTTATCATATAAATTGTGCAGATGGATAAGCATTTCCTTAAAATGATGTGAATTGTAACATAAGAAAGGCTGGAAAAGCAGGGACAGCGTTTCATCGGTTCCGGCAGCCCCGCTATCCGCTGCAAATCCTCGCTGCGCTGCGGGTTTTACGCTGCTATCGGGTTTAGGCAATTCGGGTTGGTACATAAAGCAACAAAATAAATCAGGTATACAGGCAAACCGCCCGCCTCCATTAAAATTACTCACTACTCACTACTCACTACTCACTACTCACTACTCACTAATATTTATTTGCCTGCCCAACTTAATGTTTGTAACCTTGTATATCACTTTGCGTTTACCTTTGTATTTGTTTGACATCTGAAGCATGACCCTGAAAAGACTATGGCCTGCCTTGCTGGCGTTCGGGCTGGCCGCCTGCCAGCATAAAAAAGAATACAACGCCGACCTGCTGATAAAAAATGCCGCCATATATACTGTTGACAGCACCTTTACCACCGCCGAAGCCCTGGTAGTTACCGGCGGCAAAGTAATAGCCGTAGGCAAAGCGGATAGCCTTGAAAAAAAATATACCGCCCGCGAGGTAATGGATGCCAAAGGTAAAGCTATCTATCCGGGTTTTATTGATGCGCATACCCACTTTTACCGCTATGGCCTCAGCTTGCAGGAAGCGAAGCTGGAAGGTACCAATAGCTGGCAGGCGGTGCTGGATACAGTGCAGAACTATGCCAAACGCAGTACGGAAGGCTGGATCATCGGCCGCGGCTGGGACCAGAACGACTGGCAGACCAAGCAGTTCCCGAATAAGGCCAAGCTGGATTCACTATTCCCGGTGCGGCCGGTGGTGCTTACCCGTATTGATGGCCATGCCGCCATTGCCAACCAGGCGGCGCTCAATATTGCCGGCATCAAAGCCGGACAGAAAATAAGCGGCGGCGAGATTGAAACCGTTGGCGGCAAGCTTACCGGTATACTGGTAGATAATGCCGTAGGGCTGGTTGCCCACAAAATGCCCGAACCTGCCGACCAGGTTACCGAAGCCGCCTTGCTGGATGCGCAGCGCAACTGCTTCGCCGTAGGTTTAACCACGGTAGATGATGCCGGTGTAAATTATGGCCTGATCAATACCATTGCCGCCCTGCAGCACAAGGGTTTATTAAAAATGCGCCTGTACCTGATGCTGTCTGACAGTCCTGAAAATTTTGATTACCTGTTTAAGCGGGGCGCCTATAAAACACCGGGCCTCAATGTGCGTGCGTTTAAGGTGTATGCCGATGGCGCTTTAGGTTCAAGAGGCGCCTGCTTGCTGCAGGACTATACCGACCAGAAAGGATGGAAGGGCTTTTTACTGAGCGACCAGAAGCACTTTAAGGAAGTTGCAGAAAAAATAGCGGCCAGGGGTTTCCAGATGTGTACGCATTGCATCGGCGATTCGGCCAATAGGGCTATCCTGAAGATATATGCCGGAGTGCTGAAAGGAAAGAATGACCGCCGCTGGCGCATCGAGCATGCCCAGGTACTGTCCCCGCAGGATGTGCATCTGTTTGGCGATAATAATGTAGTTCCATCAGTTCAGCCTACGCATGCTACTTCGGATATGAACTGGGCCGGGCAGCGGCTGGGTGCGGCGCGCTTAAAGTCGGCGTACATCTATAAACAATTGCTGAAGCAGAATGGCTGGCTGCCTTTAGGTACCGATATGCCGGTAGAAAATATAAACCCGCTGTATACGTTTTATGCAGCCGTTGAGCGTAAGGATTTGAAAGGACAGCCGGTAAACGGTTTTCAGCCCGAAAATGCACTGAACCGTATCGAGGCCCTGCGTGGCATGACGATATGGGCCGCCCGTGCCAACTTTGAAGAAAAAGAGAAAGGCAGCCTGGAGCCGGGTAAATATGCCGACTTTGTGATTTTGGACAAGGATATTATGAAAGCGAAAGGCGCCGAACTGCCAAAGGTAAAGGTGCTGAAAACTTATGTGAATGGTGAGAAAGTATATGAGCAGAAGTAAGCGTACAAAGATTTTAGGATTAATAGGCGGCTGCGCCATGCTGGTAAGCGCCGCCTGCGCACAGGTGCCCCCGCGCCAGGTAAATGTAACCGGCCCGGCAGGCGCTTACCTGAACGAGGAAAGGCTGGCCCAGCAGAGCACCGTACTGTTAAATAACGAAAAACAACTTATCCCGATAGGGCACCTGGAAACCGCCAGAATAGCCAGTGTGCATTTCACTTACAATAATGCCGCTGTATTTGATAGTTTACTGAATAAGTATACCCGTGTGCAATCTTTTGATGCCACTAAATATGGCTCGGCCGGGGTAATGCAGCTGGCCAATGATTTGAAACTGTATAATACCATCATACTGCAGGTGACTGACGGCGACCTGGCCAACCCGCAGGTACTCAGCTTTATCAATTCGGTTGATAAGGTGAAGGATTTGGTAGTTACGGTATTTGGCAGCGGGCGTATCCTGCCGCAGCTGGACAATGTAAGCAGTCCGGTGGTGTGGTGCCAGCGGCAAACGGAAGTGGCTACCGCCAATGCTGCGCAAAGTATATTCGGCGGTATTGCCTTTACGCAGAAGTTACAGCAAAAGTTTTCTGCCAGGTATACTTCCGGTGCCGGTTTTCTTACCGCTAAAACCCGGTTGCAGTATGCCATACCTGAAGAGGTAGGTATTAATGCAGTTAACCTGCAGCCGATAGACCAGATTGCCCGGGAAGCCATAGCCCAGCATGCTGCCCCCGGCTGCGTGGTGCTGGTGGCTAAGGATGGAAAAGTGATATTTAATAAAGCGTATGGCTACCATACCTATGAGCCTGCTTTGCCTGAAAAGATCACTGACATCTTCGACCTGGCATCGGTAACTAAAATTACGGCCACTACGATGGAGGTGATGCGCCTGGCAGAGCAGGGTAAACTGAACCTGGATTCTACCATGGGGACTTATATACCTATGGCCGTAAACACCAATAAGCGCGATATCAAAGTACGCGAGCTGATGCTGCACCAGGCCGGCCTGATCCCTTATATTCCGTTTTATGAGAAACTGAGGGCCAGCGACCACAGCGCCGATTCATCGGCCGCTTTTCCAACCAAGGTGGCCGAGGGTTACTATATACGTAAGGATTATTTCAGGGACGTAATGCTGCCACAGATGCTGAACACGCCGCTGCGCACCCGCGGGCAATATGTGTACAGCGACCTCAGCATGTATTTTACTAAAGAGGTGGTGGAAACCATTACGGCACAGCCATTAAATACCTATGTACAGCAGCAGTTCTTCAATCCGCTGGGCGCACAAACCGAAGGCTTTTTACCCCGCAACCGTTTTGCGGCCGACCGCATTATTCCTACAGAAAATGATACTTATTTCCGCCACTCGCAACTGGTGGGCTATGTACATGACCAGGGAGCAGCTATGGTAGGCGGTGTATCAGGCCATGCCGGCAACTTTGCCAGCGCCAATGACCTGGCTATCCAGTTTCAGATGCTGCTCAATAAAGGCACTTATGGCGGGGTGCAGTATTTTAAACCCGAAACGGTAACACAGTTCACCTCGCGCCAGTCTGATGTAAGCCGCCGGGGCCTGGGTTTTGACGGCTGGGGGCCGCTGGAAGCCAGCCATTACCCGTCCACGCTGGCTTCGCCGGGCACTTACGGGCATACGGGTTATACCGGTACCTGCGTTTGGGTTGATCCTAAGTATAACCTGGTATACATCTTCCTTTCTAACCGGGTGTACCCCAAGGTAACCGATAAACTATCCAGCCTGCGCATCCGCCCGCGCATACAGGATGTGGTATATGAGGCGATACAGAAAGGGTTATAATATTTTTAAAGAAAAAGAGCAGGGGTGTAAATTACCTGTTGCCCTGCTCTTTTAATTTAAAAATATATTATCAGCTTTACAGCGTTGCCATATCAATTACAAAGCGGTAACGTACATCACCCTTCTGCATACGGTCATACGCGATTTGAATGTCTTTCATGTCGATTTTTTCAATGTCGGCCACAATGTTATGTTCGGCACAAAAATCAAGCATTTCCTGGGTTTCCTTCAAGCCGCCTATGCTGGAACCGGCCAGGCTTTTACGGCCGACAATTACACTAAAGGCTGCAATTTGAGCTGGTGTTGGCGGAACGCCTACGCAAATATGTACACCGTTGGTTCTCAGTAATGACAGATACATATTAAAATCATGCTCGGCAGATACCGTATCCAGGATATAATCGAACGAGCCTTTGGCTTGTTCCAGTTGCGCAGCATCCGTAGTAACTACAAAGTGGTGTGCACCTAACTTTCTGGCATCTTCTTCCTTTTTAGGCGAAGTGCTTAACACCGTTACATCGGCGCCAAAGGCAACACCGAATTTAACGGCCATGTGGCCCAAGCCGCCCAAGCCTAATACCGCCAGTTTATGCCCCTTACCTATGTTCCAGTGGCGCAGCGGCGAGTAGGTGGTGATGCCTGCGCAAAGCAACGGCGCTACTGCGGCTAAATCCAGTTTCTCATGAATATGCAGTACAAAATCCTGATGTACGACAATCGTGTTGGAATAGCCACCGTAGGTTGGGGTTTTGTGGTCCTGCTCATAGCCGTTATAAGTAGGTGAGCTGCCGTTGAGGCAATACTGCTCCAGGCTCTGCTGGCAGTTTTCACATACCCGGCAGGAGTCTACCAGGCAGCCGGTACCGGCCAGATCACCCTCTTTAAATTTGGTAACCTCGCTGCCTACCTTAACTACGCGGCCAACAATCTCGTGGCCGGGCACCATCGGGAACACGCCGGGAAACCAGTCATTTTTTATCTGGTGCAAATCAGAGTGGCATACGCCGCAGAACAGAATGTCAAACTGTACATCATTCGGGCCTACTTCGCGGCGTTCAAATGCCCAGGGGGCTAAATCGGTATGCTCGTCCTGAGCAGCATAAGCTTTTGTTTCAATCATAGTTATAATATTGTATTAACAATAAAGAAAATGATTATACAAAACAGATGTTTGCGTGTTTGAACACTTTTACATTGTGCAAACACGCACAGGTCATGCTGCTACAATTTTTTAATCATCACATTTCTGAACCATACATTCGCGCCATGATCCTGCAAGGCGATATGTCCTTTTTTGAATGTACCGAAGGCGGGCCATTCTTTGAACTTGCTGCCGGCCACCAGTTTTTTCCATTGGTCGTCCCATAAGGTGGTACTGATCTCCTTTTGCCCGTTGATCAGAATTTCCAGCTTGCCATTGTTGGCAATCACTTCCGTCTGGTTCCATTCGCCGGCCGGCTTGGTTACGTCTTTGTTTAAAGAGATCATGTCATAAACATCACCGGCATGGCGTTTGGGTTTACTGCCGTCCTCATTACCTATGTTGTCGGCAATCTGTGTTTCGGGGCCGGTTTGCCAGGCGTATTTATGTTGGGTGGTATCTTCATGCACATAGAACATGATGCCGCTGTTGCCTTTAGGCGATATCTTCCAGTCCACCTTCAAATCAAAGTTTTCGTATTCCTGGTCGGTAATAATATCGCCGCCGTTAGCGGTTTGCCAGTCGGCCTTGTGCGAGGCATCTAAATGTAATAGGCCATCTTTCAGCATCCATGCCTTGCCTACGCCGGTTTTACCGTAAGTATGCCAGCCCGTAATGGTATTGCCTGCAAACAGCGGTGTGAAGCCGCCGGTAGTATCGGCAGTTGTGGATGCTGAAGCCGTTGAGTCGGCCGATCCATTATTTTTTGCGGCGGGGGAATGGCAACCGGCTAAGGTCATAGCGGCCAGCAGTGTAAGGGTTAATGTTTTCATAGTTGTTTGTATTGATGTTTACTTTTATAAAAATATGCTGTCATTTCGACCGCAGGGAGAAATTTTCTTCAATAGGCCTGTCAGCCGCAGAAGATTTCTCCCTGCGGTCGAAATGACGAGGTTTTAATTACGTTGATTATCCCAAATTCCCTTTCTTTATTTCATTTACCGCATAGGTAGCCGCCCTTGCCGTTAACGCCATGTACAAGATGGATGGGCTTTGGTTGCCGGTGCTGGCCATGCAGGCGCCATCGGTAACAAATACGTTTTTGCACAGGTGCAGTTGATTCCATTCGTTCAGCAGTGAGGTTTTGGGATCCTTGCCCATGCGTACGCCGCCCATCTCATGGATATCCAGCCCCGGCGATTGCTTGTTGTTAAAGCCCCTGATATTCTTGCAGCCGGCCTTGGTGAGCATCTCGGTGCCTTGCTTAATGAAATCATCTGTCATGCGGTCATCATTATCGTCATAGGCTACCGAAGTTATGAGCAGCGGGATACCCCACTGGTCTTTTTCAGTTTTACTCAGGCGCACATGGTTACTTTCTTTCGGCACGGTTTCGCCCTGCAAATACATAAACATGTGCCAGCCGCCCGGCTCGCTGATGGCATCTTTATAAGCCGCACCAATCTGGTCGCCCTCTGTCTCATGGATGATCGGCGGCTGCCGGTAGGCATTTACAAAGGTGGTAAAGCCGCCGAAATAGTCAGTTTGCTGCTGATGCAGGTTCCTGTAGTTAACTAATATCAGGTCGGTAGGGTTGCGGCCAAAGTAATAGGTGTCCTCAAAGCCATCCAGCGTACCGCTTACCGAGGCCCGGTAGTTATGAAAGGCGATGTACTTGCCCAGCAGGCCATTATCATTACCCAACCCGTTAGGGAAACGCTTAGAGGTTGAGTTAAGCAGAATAAGATTGGTATTGAGCGCCGCAGCGTTCAAAAAGATGACTTTGGCAAAGTAATCAGTGGTTTGCTTGGTGTTGGCATCAATTACCCGTACGCCGGTGGCCTTGCCCAGCTTTTCATCGTAAATGACGGAGTGCACCACCGAGTGCGGCCGGATGGTAAGGTTACCTGTTTTTTGCGCCCAGGGCAGCGTAGAGCTTACCGAGCTGAAGTAGCCGCCGAACGGGCAGCCGCGCATACACATATTACGGGCCTGGCATTTGCCGCGCCCTTGCTGTAAATGTATTTCTTTCGGCTCGGTTAAATGCGCCCAGCGGGCATGTACCAGGTGCCGGTCGGTATAGTTATCCTTTAAGTTTTGCCTGAAGGCTTTGAGCGGCGCACTCATTTCAAACGGGGGCAGAAACTCGCCATCGGGCATCGCCTCCAAACCATCCTTGCTGCCGCAAATGCCGATAAAGTTTTCTACATGCGAGTACCAGGGCGCTACATCACTGTAACCGATGGGCCATTCAATGCCATAGCCAAACCGTTTGGGCGCGGTAAATTCAAACTCGCTCCAGCGCTGGGTGGCCCGCCCCCAGGTGAGCGATTTGCCGCCTACCTGGTAGCCGCGTATCCAGTCGAAAGGCTTTTCCTGTATATAAGGATGGTCGGCATCCTTGATAAAAAAATGATCGCATTCGTCGCCATAACCGGCGGCTTTGGTAATTAAGGGATTTTCTTTGACGAAAGCAGCGCTCATGCGCATCCGGTACTGAAACTCCCAGGGCGCCATGGTGGCGGTAGGATAATCCTTGTTATGCTCCACATTGCGGCCGCGCTCCAGCACTAAAGTTTTCAGGCCCTGCTCGCACAGCTCTTTGGCAGCCCAGCCGCCGCTGATGCCCGAACCTACCACAATGGCATCAAACGTGGTTTCGGCATTAGCGCCTGAACCCATATTGTTTACTGACATATCAGTTATATAATTGGTAATCTAATATGGGGATTTTAGTTGAAAGAGTGAGCAAGTGCGTCATATTATATTAGCTGAGTGATAGTTGGGTTTTAGCCAGATGATCATTTAAATAAAAAAACCAGTCATTTCGACCGCAGGGAGAAATCTTCTGCCGCAGACTGGTCGTCTGAAGAAGATTTCTCCCTGCGGTCGAAATGACTGGTTCGGTAGTGTATATTACTAAAGCTACTGCTTAGTTCGCTTTGGCAAATTCGCCTGCGGCTTTAAAGGTAACTTCATCACTCAGCATAGGTGATCCGTATTTGCTGCCAAACTTAAAGTCTGAACGTTTAATAGTACCTGTGGCTACAAAACCGGCTACCGGCGCTTTGCTCATCGGGTTGGTAATGGTGCCACGGTATACCAGATCAAAAACAACCGGCTTGGTTACGCCGTTCAGCGTCATGTTACCGCCCAATTTGTACTTGTTGGTACCGGCAGATTTTATAGAAGTACTTTTAAAGGTTACGGTAGGGTATTTAGCCACGTTAAAAAAGTCTTCGCCCTTAAGGTGCCCGTCGCGCTGATCATTATCAGTGCTTACCGAACTGGTATTGGCCGAAAAATCGAACTTGGCATCACTGAAATCAGCTTTGTCGGCTGTAATGGTAGCATCATAGCTTTTAAATGAGCCATCCACGTCAGACACTGCTAAGTGGGTAATGGTGAAACTTAAATGAGAGTGGGCCTTGTCCACTTTCCAGGTTTGGGCAAAAGCAGTAACGTTTAAAGCTACGGCTGCAATCAGGGTCAATAGTTTTTTCATGTGTTTAATTGTGTTTGTTGTACTTGACGACAAAGATAGGGAATGGTTTAAATTAAGTGTTTAAACATATAATATTTTTGTCGGCTAAATGTAATATCAATTTAACAGCTTACCAAAACTTACAGGAATAAGTAACGCTTAGTGCTAATTAGCCGGTTCTTTAACAACACCTAACGCTTTTCTTACCGCCGGTGCCACCTGTGTGCCTAACAGTTCAATGGCTTTCAGCATATCTTTATGGTCGGTATGGCCGGTAACCAGCTGTGCCAGAAAACGGGTATTACCAAACAGTTCGTGCTGGCCCAAAATTTTGTCAATGGCCTGCTGTACATTGCCTACTACCAACGGCCCGTCGTTGCGCAGGTAGTCAAATTGCTGCCTTGTCATGGGCGACCAGCCCCGGTCTTTACCCACCCGGTTCATCAGGGCTTCATAGGAGGGATAAAATGCCTGAACGGCCTGCTGCTCGCTTTCGGCCACTAAGAACTGGGAGCTGATGCCTAATTGTAACTTGCCGACATCGTGCCCTGCCTTCTGTGCCGATTCGCGGTATAATTCTACAAAAGGCACAAAGTGTTTGGGGGCGCTGCCCAGTATGGCAATCATCATCGGCAAATTCATCTGCCCGGCCCGCACGGCAGAAGCCGGGGTGCCGCCCACACCCAGCCATACTGGTATGCCGGACTGAAACGGACGGGGGTAAACCCCCTGATTGGTTAAAGGTGCCCGGTGGTTGCCCCGCCAGGTAACCACCGCCTGCTTATTGAGTTGTAAGAAAAGGTTAAGCTTCTCGGTAAACAGTTCGTCATAATCATTCAGGTCAAAGCCGAACAGGGGATAAGACTCAATGAACGAACCCCGCCCGGCAATCATCTCGGCACGGCCGGAAGATATTAGGTCAACGGTGGCAAAGTTTTGGAAGGTGCGCACCGGGTCGGTGGAGCTAAGCACGGTTACCGAGCTGGACAATTTGATTTGTTTGGTAATGGATGCCGCTGCTGCCATAAAAATTTCAGGCGCGGAGATCACAAAGTCGGGGCGGTGATGCTCGCCGAAGGCATACACATCCAAACCAACCTCGTCGGCCAGCTTTACTTCTTCCATCAGCTGCTGTACCCGCTGCTGTGCATGTACTGCATTACCGGCCTTAATTTCCGGCTGTACCTCGCCAAAAGTGCTTATCCCTATTTCCATATCATTTTATAATGATGAAGTGCAATAATAACCACTGCAGCCAACACTAACGTTAGCGCCATGTAAAGATTAAACCGAAACCGACGAAACGTTTGCCGGCTGCGCAGATTCGGGCTGGATTATGATGTAGCGCACCAGCTTGTATTTTTCGCTGATGCGGCGCTGTATGCGGTCAATTGCTTCATTAATGGCAGGCGTAGTTAAATTATCCTCGAAAACTACCACCAGCATAAGCAGCACTTCCTCGGGCGATTGGTAGGTGGACATCATGTGCTGAACCTTAATCACCCCGGCATCCTGCTCAACCAGTGCGCAAATGCTGGCTTTGGTATCAGGCGCTATGCCTTCGCCCATCAGCAGGCTGCGGCTCTCCCGGGCCAGTATCAGCGATACCCCCATCAGCAGCAGGCCCACTAATATGGAGGCTACACCATCAAGGAAAGGCAGGTTGAAACGCTGATTGAAATAAGTGCAGATAAGCACAATGATAAGACCGGCTACAGCGGCCCCATCCTCAAAAAGCACCACAAAGCTGGAAGGATCCTTACTGTTGATAATGGCCTGCCACCAGGGCTGGGTGCCCCTTACGCGGTTAAACTGCCGCACACCAATGATGAGCGAACCGCCCTCGAAAATAACAGACAGGCCCAGCACGATATAATTGATTGAAGGTTTTTCAAGCAGTTCAGGCTTAATAACATGTAATATCCCCTGATAAATGGAGATACCGCCGCCTAAGCCGAATATCAGGATGGAAACAATAAAAGACCAGAAATACAGCTCCCGGCCATAGCCAAACGGGTGCGTGGCATCCGGCTCCTTTTTGCTGCGGCGCAGGCCCAGTAACAGTAGCAGCTCATTAGCGGTATCTACCAGTGAGTGTATGCCTTCGGCAATCATGGCGCCGCTGTTGCTGATGCCGCCTGCAACAAATTTGGTTACGGCAATAAGCAGGTTGGCGGCCAGCGCGCTGTATATGGTTGCTTTTGATGAAGCCATGTGTTAATACTCAACCCTAATAAACAGTTGATGCCTGCATTGTTTGGCCGGATGTAAAAGCGGCTGTATAAAGCCTGTAGCTGCCCGTAATGGCATAAGCCCCGCCGGTGGCCGGGTGCCCCGCGCCGTGCGTATTCGAACAACTAAAACTGCATGACAATTTACAACTAAAAGCTCTAAAAAGTGTAAACCCTTCATTTTTTTAGTTTGTTGATTATCAATTATTTAAATGGCATTTTTTTGAAATTGTGTAAACTTTGGGTTTACACTTTTGCGGAGTGAATAAGGGAGGTATAATACCAGTATCTGCAAGGCCGCATGCACGCCATGCCAAAACAAGTAATCAGCATAACGCGAATGCGGTTATCTAAATTTAAAAAGAGATTCGGGTACTTGCTTTGCCGGCAACAAGCTGTAACTCAAATTCACCAGCGCTATAGCAGGCTGTGGCGAAACTTTACATAGGTGTAACACATTTGCAGTAGATTGCTGTTAATTTGGCAGCCGAAAAACAGGTAAATAGCTGTATATGAAAATCGGAATTGTTTGTTACCCAACCTTTGGCGGCAGCGGGGTGGTGGCCACTGAACTGGGCAAGGCGCTGGCAGCCCGCGGGCACCAGATACATTTTGTAACCTATAACCAGCCGGTAAGGCTCGACTTTTTTTCTGAAAACTTGTTTTACCACGAGGTGGCGGTAAGCAAATACCCATTATTTGAATATCCGCCTTATGAACTGGCCTTAGCCAGCCGTTTAGTAGATGTGGTACGGTTTGAAAAACTGGATGTACTGCATGTGCACTACGCCATTCCACATGCTTCAGCTGCGTTTATGGCGAAGCAGATATTAGCTACCTATGGCATCCATATCCCGGTAATTACTACGCTGCACGGTACGGATATTACCCTGGTAGGTAAAGACCGTACCTATCAGCCGGTGGTTACTTTCTCTATTAACCAGAGTGATGGCGTAACCTCCGTATCTGAACACCTGAAGCAGGATACCTATAATTTTTTCCCCGAAGTAACCAAAGACATTAAAGTGATACCCAACTTTATTGATCTGGAGCGTTTTAACCAAAAACCAAAGGGGCACTTTAAAAAAGCCATAGCGCCCGAAGGCGAAAAAATTTTAGTGCATGCCTCCAATTTCAGGCGGGTAAAACGGGTGAACGATGTGGTACGCATCTTTGCAGAAGTAAATAAGCAGGTGCCGTCTAAACTTCTCATGGTAGGCGACGGGCAAGACCGTGCCGAAGCCGAGCAGCTGGCCCGCGATTTAGGCGTGAATGGCAGCGTACGCTTTCTGGGCAAGCAGGATGCCGTAGAAGAAATCCTTTCCGTATCCGATCTGTTCCTGATGCCTTCGCAATCCGAAAGTTTTGGCCTGGCTGCATTGGAAGCCATGGCCTGCCAGGTGCCGGTGATCAGCTCTAACACTGGTGGCTTACCTGAGCTGAACGTAGACGGTGTTACCGGCTACCTTAAAGATGTAGGCGATGTACAGGGAATGGCCGAAAAAGCGGTGTATATACTGCAGGATGAGAATCGGCTTAACCAGTTTAAGACTAATGCGCTTGCCCGTGCACAAACCTTTACGCTGGCCAATATTATGCCGGTTTACGAAAGTTTGTATGAAGAAATTATAGCAGGCAGCAAGTCTGTTTAAGTTTGTAAAAGATAACTTGAAGTAACAACTGGCAGGATTTATGCTTGTTGCACAGAAACAAAATCTATCTGTTATGAAAAAACTATTTTCAATTTTTGCAGCGGTGACTGTCATCGCAATACTGTTCAGCGCTTGTTCGCCTAAAACCTCTACTGGTATGGCTGTAGCTTCGAGAGCTAAGTTTACCGGCAACTGGACCATTACCAACGTAAGCTACGACGGCCTGGTAGAAGGCGCCGTACAAAGCGTGTTTGATCAGGCGCCTCCGCGTGCATTTGTAGGCAGTACCTGGCGTTTAACCAACAGCGGCAACGGTATCTATACCTTAACCAGCGGCGCTTCGCAAACCATCTACTGGTCGGTGAACAATAGTGGTACAGATCAACAGTTTCAGTTTAAAAAGATTTACCAGGGCGAAAAAGCCAAGAATGTAGAAACCGGCTACCAATTGCTGGTACAAAGCAACAACGGCTCAACTATGGTATTGCGTACACCCATCCGCATTGGCAGTACTAACGGTTATGTGGTGTACACCTTTGCAAAATCGTAATTATTAGAAGCAGGAATCAGGAGTCAAGAATCAGGAATCAAGACTTCTGTACTATACAAATGCAAAAAGGCAGGATGTTAATCCTGCCTTTTTGCATTTGTATGCGCGTCATTGCGAGGTACGAAGCAATTCTCGATATGTAAGTCAGTTAGCCTTGTATGACCATTTTGTAAGCTGAGGATTGCTTCGTACCTCGCAATGACGTGCTTTGTATTAGATTATATAACAATCCTGACAACTGCCCAGGCACTATTTTACAATCTCAAATACTACTCTCACACTGTAGTTAAGCTTAATATTCTTAAAGCTTACATCGCTTTCCGGCATGGCAATGTCCATAGATTTTTCACGGGCCATATACATTACCGGGCTTGGTGAAGGCAGGTTGGCATCATCGTTCTCTATAATGCTGATCGGACGGCCCAGCTTTTCACTGATGCCGGCCAGCATATCCCCGGCTTTTTCACGGGCATTCAGCAGCGCTTTCATACGCAGGCCTTTCTTCAGTTCGCTCAGCTTGGTGTAGTCATAGCTGTCAATATTGGTAGACTGGACACCTTTACTGTCAACAGCGTCCATAATCTGGTCAAGCCGGTTCAGGTTGTTTAGTTTGATGCGGTATTGCTTGGAAGCCAGAAAATCAGGGTTCTTCTTTTTTGCAGGCGTATAGTTATAACTGGATACATTGCTGATGGTAAAATCAGCTTTTGGCACACCGGCAGCGGCTACAGCTTTTTCCAGTTGATTCTCCAGCCGGTCAATGGTTACTTTGTTTTTGCCATCCATATACTCCTTCAGCGATACCGATACATAAATAATATCCGGTGTAATTTCCTGCTCGGCATTCCCGGACACCTCAATACGGTTACGCAAATCGACAGTTTGGGCAAATCCTGAAAGGGCTAAAAAGGTAAGTCCGGCTAATAAAAGTAAGTTTTTCATGATGTTCATTTTTGCTATTACTGACTGTAAGACGTGCTGAGTGTCTAATTTGCAACACGAACGTTACAAAATAATGCCTTTAAGGGTTGGAAGAGATATTAGGTCAGCTATCTAAATTGAATGTAAAGGGATAAAACTTATTCTTCCAGGTCGATCTCAAATTTTGACAGGTTGATAAATTCCTGTATACGTGCGTTTACTTCCTGCTTGCTTAAATTTTGGATTTTCTCGGTACCAAACTTCTCTACGCAAAACGAGGCAAGTGCCGAACCATAGATAATTGCATTCTTCATATGCTCAAAAGTAACCTCGCCTGCTTTGGCCATATAACCAATAAAGCCGCCTGCAAAAGTATCGCCCGCGCCGGTTGGGTCAAATACTTCGGCCAAGGGCAGGGCAGGGGCAGAGAATATCTTGTCTTCATGAAACAGCAAGGCACCGTGTTCTCCTTTTTTGATAATCAGGTATGCAGGCCCCATCGTTAAAATTTTACGGGCCGCCTTTACCAGGGAGTATTCGCCGGATAGTTGGCGCGCTTCTGCATCGTTTATAGTGAGTACATCCACTAATTTTATGGTTTCCAGCAAGTCATTCAGGGCAATGTCCATCCAAAAGTTCATGGTATCCATCACAATGAGTTTGGGGCGTTTGTGCAGGCGGCTGATTACCGTTTGCTGTACCTGCGGCGTAAGGTTGCCCAGCATCAGGTACTCGCAATCCTGGTAATTGTCTGGGATGATGGGATCAAAGTCGGCCAGTACATTCAACTCAGTAATCAGCGTATCGCGGCTGTTCATATCGTTATGGTAGCGGCCACTCCAAAAGAAAGACTTTTCGCCCTGTTTTACCTGTAGACCCTCGGTATCAATATGATGAGCCGCAAAGCTGTCAATAGCCTGCTGCGGAAAGTCATCGCCCACTACGGCAACAATTTTTACCTTGTCATAAAAGTAAGAAGCTGCCAAGCTGGCAAAGGTAGCCGCGCCGCCTACAATCTTATCGGTCTTGCCAAAAGGGGTTTCAATGGCATCAAATGCCACACTACCAATCACTAACAAACTCATCGAAAATATTTTAAATTTTTTTTGTGCAAATATTGTGATTTTAGCCCGAAGTTTCTACTTTTGCCTCACTCCAAACCGGAAAATACTCCTGAGTAGCTCAGCCGGTTAGAGCATCTGACTGTTAATCAGAGGGTCGCTGGTTCGAGCCCAGCCTCAGGAGCTTAAAAATCAATGATTTAGCCTCACTTGTAAAAGTGAGGCTTTTTTGTTCTCACATGATTTTGAAGTTTTTGAAATCGCACGTAGATTTCAGCGTGCGCTCCATGAGAATTTGAAGACCGTTTTGGGCAATAATATGGGTAAGGGTAATCTGTTTTGGGGCCGTTTTGATATCAAGCGTACAGTATTCTTATATTTTCCAGCTGCTCCAGTTCGAGCAGTTTTTGGAGTATAGCTTCATTCATGATTAATAGTATAAGGTTACAAAATATAAATGAAAGAGCAACAACCGGCAGGTGCTTATGGGATTCGAACCCTACCGCTTACGCAGTATCAACCGGATGAAGTATCACCCGCCTACGGCATCTTTCATTATGTTTTAAAAAGGGCAAAAAGCAACCGGTGAGGTTTTAGATTTAGACTACTGCAATGGCTTGCAGGCAGAATTTGAATCTGCACCTTTCTCCATAAGGGAGAACGTCATACCGAAGTATCACCTGGTTACGGCACCTTTTAGGTTTAAAAGAAGAGCAACAATTAACCAGCGCTTTTTTGTTCGGGAAAAGCGAAGTAACGCCGGGTTACGGCATCTTCTTTATCTTTTAAGGGCAACGGTCAATATGCGCGAAGCCTGACGGCTCAACTGCTCTGCCAGCTGAGCTACAATGGATTGCTCCAAAGGCCGGGACAGAACCGGCGACACGAAGTAGCGCATATTTACGGCACCTTAATATTTTCAATTTCTTTAAAAGAAGGGTAAAAAGCAATAAGTGAAATGCACCTTGCGGTGCTCCTGCTCTAACCAAACTGAGCTACACCAGCCGAAACCGATGGCCGGACTTGAACCGGCGACCTGGACGTTACAATCGAAGTAACACTTAATTTACGACACCTTCTTTTATATTTGATAAGGAGCAACAGGCGAACGCGGGACGGGGGCTCGCTGGTGAGGACTCGAACCTCCAGCATGACTTGCGCCACACTGCCCACCCCCTTCATGAGCGAAGTAACCCGTTTCTACGGCATCCTTATTTTTTATTCTTTTTTTAATATGGGGCGTTAGCTTCCCCATATTTGATTTACAGTTCTATGTTATGGATAGCATATAAAGCGGAGCCGCCGTTTTCTAAAGCAGCTAACACCTCAAAAACTTTGTCGCTCCAGCCGGCTATCAGGTAAACATCATTGCGCAATATTCGCAATGGCGCTTGTCCGTAACCTTTCAAGTCGAACAGGTAGAGCTTCGCGTTTGGCGATACCTTTGCCTTGTAGCGCAACCATAATGGCTGGATATGATCGCCTGTGGTAGATGAACTGTTCCATAACTGGGCATCGGTGAATAGAAACACCTTGTCCATTTGCACCCTGCGTTGTAATATATCCTTGATCACCAGGTAGCCATTGGTGCTATAACCCACCTCGCCCTCACGGCGGTGAAACTCCTGTACGTTACCCAGTATGTTATTACGCGGCACAGCTATGGTTTTCCAGGTATCACCAAACATACCCACTTCCACATTTTTGCAACGCGATTGCAGCAGCATAGCCAGCATCAGGCCCACATCGTACAGCAGTATCTTGCTTTTGGCAGATACGGGTGTTTGCATCGATCCCGATACGTCGCAGGCCAGCAACACACGGGTTTCGTGGCCAAAGCCTTTGATGTTGGCGGCGCTGGCCTGTACGGCTTTTTCCAAAGCCTCCAGCAACTCGCCGGTGTAACCTTTGTTTTGGCCCTGCAACAGTGCAGTTAATTTATCAATTAAACCCTGCGCAGGCGATTTGGTAACCACCGGGTTGATCAGCTCACGGTAAGCGGCCAGGTAACGGAACGGAAACTGCTTTGCCTTAGCTACCTCATCCGGGTGGGCTAAACGGGCGCATACTTTTTCAAAGTGCGCATAGCTTACGCCGGCTTCCTGAATGTTGCGCAGGTTACGTAACAGAGCCATATAGCCCAGCTTACTACTGTCTATCAGTTCTTCCCACTTGGTGCGAAACGCTATGACCTTGGCCTCGTCGCTGTCAAAATTAAGCTGACCTAATGCCGATAGCTCAGTTTCCCAGGTGTAAGGCGTTTGCAGGTCGCCGTTCACTATTTTGTTGAACAGTACTTGCTGCAATTCGTCCTTTGCTTTAGGGTGAACCAAAAACAAGGCATCGCGCAGTTTGATGGCGCCATCGCGGTTGTATTTACCAAACTGGTACTCGTCGAAACGGTTAAACGCGGTCGACAAACCTTTTTGCAATTGCTTGCTCAGGCGGTTCAGCTTTTTAGTGCCTTTACGCTCGTTCAGCAATTCGTAGCAGGCCAATAGCTCGGTGATCTCATCGGCACGGCCGATTACGCCATCGGTTACCCGGGCAACCAGATTATCGCCCGAGTGCAGCTTAGCCAATTCAGTAACCAGCACCAACGGTACCGAACGCATATACATTTTAGTGCGGGCATATACAGCCAGCTTACCCACAAACACAGGGTCACACGCGGTGATCAGTTTTTGCAGGCGCACTAAACGCGCCTCGTCCTTTTCATAAAAAGAGTCGTTCAAGCTCCAGGTCACCACGGCGGTGTACAGCTCCATTTCGGGCGACAGCGTAAAGGCTTTGGCACGGGCATGGTTAACAGTTACGTTTTGGGCTTTGCTTAACAGGTTGAACTTCATGTCGAATCTCCTTTATTTCTTATTGTTGATACAAAGAAAAAGAGGCCCTGCGCAGTGTATTTGCGCAGATGAAATTATTTTTGAAAAAAGATGAAATATTTAACGAGGAATGTTTAGGGCGCATCCGGGGAAGTGGTACGAATTACAGTCTCGTTCGGATGTTTGTATATTTGATTGAAAAAATGAAATATCTAAAAATCTACCGGGTTATAGCTATTGTAGCTTATTCTGTAATTATATTGAAAGGACAAATGATAGGGCTACCTTTCCTGCTTTGGCTTGCTTTCACAATTTTTATTTCGGTGAAGTAGATCAGTTATTCGCACTTTTGGCAATATTGGGGTTGATACTTATTTTTCGGAATTGGAACAAAACCAGGACACAGAAAATTTTCCTGATGGATTTTGTTTGTTTCTTTTTTTTAGCGATTCCACTCGTCGGTCGTTTAAATGCCGTGCCTTTAGCTATGTTTAATTATAGTGCTTTTATTATTCTAACGGGGGCTTTTGTGCTGTGCTATCTTATATCATTAGCATATTCTTGTAAACAATACCTGGTTATCCAAAAGGACGTGTAGAAAGGGCGGGTATGATTGTAAAGATTAGTGAATTATAGCATACGCGGCACGCGTGCGCCAGCAAGGAGTACAATATTCCAGCATTTAAATAGAACAGAATCCCATGTGGGATAGATTGTTAATTGAATTAAGAACTAACCTTTGGAATTGGTTATTTGGTTTTTTTCAATTTTCACAAGTGTAATATGTGGCATTCTATCCTCATCAAGATAAGTTATTTTCAAAGTCAATCCCTCAAGTTTTTCAGGTATTTTGAATGATAAAATATGATCTGCTACTGTATGAACATCTTCCACAGCATCTTGAAATGCAGCCTTCAGTATAAGTTGATCGAAAGGTTGAAGATTATTAACAGGTCGTAACTTTTCTAATTCAGCGAAATGCACATCGCCTATGCTGTCTATTTGGATATTAAATGCAGGATAAGTCGAATTATTATGTATTTGTAAATCAAAACGCCAACTTAACTCCCAAAAGATAATCGGTTTTACACCAGCTCCTATCACGGTGATTAATCTACCGTTTTCGTCTAACTCTGTAGGGTTTTTATTGCTATAACCTCTTGGTGATCTCGAACTGCCATGCCAAACTAAGTCAGCTTCCAAAAAAGGTTTCTGTATTGCTTTTTGAGCCACATTTTCGGCGGCATCTATCACAACGCTTTTCAACACAACCTGTTCATCTTCATGTTCCTGTTGCTGTTCAACGGTTTTAGCTATTGCTTCCTGAAACCGTTCAGGTATTTGCCCCAAAGCGGGGGCTGCTTCCCTACGATTTAACAATGTACTTAGTAAATTTTCAAAACTATTTTCGTAATGAAGCGGGTTGGTAAAGTCAATAAATAATTTACCCCGCAACCAGCCGGGGATAGATATATTCATATCTCCCGAATGTATAATAGGGATGAACTTTCGGTGGTTCGCCATTTGCAAAACTTCCGCAGTCATGATATCCCCCTCGTAGCCCACACCACCAATGCGATTTTCCGATTTATATTTATATTTTTCTGTACATATCAGCAATACATAATTGTTTTCAGTAACCGATTTCTCCATAAACATTGGCATCTGATCACCCGGTACCACTTCCCACTGATCAAGCTTTGCATCAACGCCATTATTTCTTAATTCAGTAGCTAACTTTTTAACCCATTGCTTTATTTCTTCATTCTCCCAAGCATAGGATATAAAAACTTTGGGACTTATTTGAACGATAGCGTCAGGTATGTTGCTCATGATTAATTTGTATTGATCTTAATGATATTTATAATATTAATCATCAAAGTTTATCCTTCTGCTAATTTCATCAATGCTTCTTTTGTGCTGCTCTTTAAGGCTCTGTTCTCTTTCTTTTGCTTGTTTTCTATTTTTTTGAATTTCAGCATATTGTCTATTAGCGACCTCAACCGCTAATTTTAAAGGCTTTTTATGATACCGTTCCACTTCTTCTATGGTCGTGCCATCCAAGTAAATTTTGTTACCAGAAACTGAAGCGATACCCGGTCGGTGCATCATTGTAAATTCTGGTGGCCTGTTAAATGATTGAATAAATAAATCAGACCATTCATAATCCGGCCTTTTATTTAATTCAAATGGAATTTTATATAGGGCACTTCCTTTAGTACCATCATTCAACGGTGTTGTTACTTCATCAACCAAAATACCTTTGATTTTAATTTTATCATCTTCTACCGACGGCGCTGTTTCAATTGGGTTCGATGGTACTGACTGAAATTTTTGAGGTATGCGTCCAAGCTCCGGAGCACGTTCCCGTACATTCAAAATAGTGGTGATTAAATCCTCAAAATTCTTTTCAAAATGTGTTTCGCTGGAAAGGTCAACAAAGTATTTTCCACTTAACCACGAGGGTATGGATATATCTTTATTCCCTGATTGTAATATGGGGATAAATTTTCTATGATTAGCTTTTTGTAACACTTCCGCTGTCATAATATCGCCTTCATATCCAACACCGCCTATCCTGTTTTCTGACTTTGACTTATATTTTGAAGTGCATATAATCAGCACATAATCGTTGTCTTTAACTGATTTTTCCATAAAATGTGGCATTTGATCACCAGGTATCACTTCCCATTGATCAATTTTTGCGTCAATACCACTATTTCTCAATTCAGTGGCTAAGTTCTTTACCCATTGTTTTACTTCTTCGGTTTCCCATGCGTAAGAAATAAATACTGTAGGCGCTATTTGTTGTATGGAATCCATGTTTCGGCATTGTTAAATATTATATAAATATACGCCTTTATATAATCTTTCCCATGTGGGACGAGGCCGATTTTAAGCTGCTCACCTTTGACTGTATCAAATCGTACAGTCATGAAAAAAGACAGAGTTATAAAGGAAAACCCGGTACAGCCGGAAGGCGAGTTCAAGCCAAAGATCAACCGCATACACGACGAACCACGTCACCAGATCAGGCAACTTCTCCGAAGCTTTCTACCGCTGGCCGAAATCAACTTAATTCCATACATGTATTTATTGCGATTATTGAGTACTCGGTAGACGAAGATTTATATTTTTACACCCCACTTAGCACCCTAATGCCAAGTCCCTCTTACTAAAGGCAGATTTCTCCACCATCCTCTGTTGGCGCACGCGTGCCGCGTGTGCTCTCATGCCTACTGTCCATCTAACCCAATAGCAGCATAAAGTCCGTAAACGCATCTTCCTACCGCAAGTATCCTCGCTTGGATTTGCAGGGTTTCTATGCAGTTATTAGAACTCTACAGACGTAATGCTGTTCCTATCGGGTACCGGAAAACTTTGCTTTAAGCGTTTCCATCTATCCAAAACAATCAAAATTAACTTACCGACCGCTAACATATTAAGTGCAAAATTAACCTTGGCTTCTAAACTGAAAGCATCTATTGGATGGTCTACATCCATGACGGACAATTTTACTTCACCTTTATCAAAATATTTTGAAGCATGTACGTGCTGTTTGCTCAAATGAACATAGTCGCAAATGTCCTTATATAATCTTAACACTCCTGGGCAAACAGCCTCCAACTTTTTGGCTAAATAGCTGTCGGTTAATTTATCACCAGTATGGCTTTTGTAGCGGTAAACTGGCTTACCATTCATAAAATATTGGAAAAAATCATTAGGATCGTTTACCTGCATAATGGCAAAAAAGCGCAAGGCGTTATCCAACTGTAACCTAATAAGAGGGATAGCGGCAATGTAATTGTTAGTATTAACCAAAGTAATATAACCTTGTGTTAATTGAATAGTCCGGTTAATTACAGAATAGGCCAACGAGTCAATTACATACCTTGATTGATTATTTGCCCGAAAAATGTCATCTCCCAACTTAGTGAAGTTTACATGACCAACTGAAAGTTCGTCAATGTATTGAGCCAATTTTATTTCTTCATGTGTCATATCACGTAAGATTTTGGTGATGTAAATTATTGAAATTATTATTTGATTGAGGGGGGCGTAAACCGCCGCCCTAATCCTCCGGCTTCTCCCTCGCATCCGCCATCCTGACAATTCTCGGCTCAAACTTGGCTAATACTTCCACCAAATCATGTTGCGCGGCCATTACGGTGTGGATATCCTTGTAAGCCATCGGGGCTTCATCCATGTCGCTGCCCATAAGGGTTATGCGCTTGTCAATCAAGTTGGCAGCAATAGCGGCTTTGTCCAGCGTTTTAAAAGCCGCGCTGCGGCTCATGGCCCGGCCCGCACCATGACTGGCAGAGTTAATACTGGCCGCATCACCTTTACCGCGTACCAAAAAGCCGGGCGTGCTCATGCTGCCGGGAATGATGCCCAACACGCTCTCGCCGGCCGGGGTAGCGCCTTTACGGTGCACCATCACTTCGGTGCCGTCGCTTAATTGCTCTTTCCAGGCAAAGTTGTGGTGGTTCTCTATCACGCTGATGGGCTTTGCGCCTAATGCACGGGCAATTTTATTATGGATCTCGTGGTGGTTGGCGCTGGCGTATTCGCCGGCCAGGTTCATGGCAATCCAGTATTCCTGCCCTTCGTCCTTATCCAGGTCTAACCAAGCCAAATGTTTGGCTTCGGCAGGCAGCTTGGTTTTCACCATGGCAATGCGACTGTAATAGTCGGCCACGCTACCCCCAAACCCACGTGAGCCCGAGTGCGAAAGCAAACTTAGATATTTACCGGCCGGGATATCAGCCAAAGCGCCCTCGGCAATGTCCAGCTCGCCCCATTCCACAAAGTGGTTGCCGGTACCGCTGGTTCCTAACTGGGCATAAGCCTTATCCTTAAGTGTACGAATTAATTTGGTTTCGCCCCAGGTCTTGCTATCAAACAAAGAACTATCAAAGTACGATTTGGTGGTACACCCCATCCCGAAGTAAGTGTTATCAACCAGTATATTCTTCAGTTTACCGGTTTCGGTATCAATGGCCTCGGCAGGCAGATCAAAAATGCTCAGGCACATACGGCAGGCAATATCTACGCCCACCGCAAAGGGGATAATGGTATTTGCCGTGGTAGCCAGCACGCCGCCAATAGGCAGGCCGTAACCCTGGTGCGCATCGGGCATTAAAGCGCCGGCAACGGCAATGGGTAACTGCACGGCGGTACGCATCTGTGCCAAAGCGCCCACCTCAATATTTTCCAATCCCCACACCGGAAAGTCGGCAATTTCTTCTTTCAGCTTAAAGTTGCTGCGTTCCTGCTTCACAAATTTACCTTCTTTACGCATGGCCATCACGTCTTCGGCCAGGTTCTTAAACTTGCCACCTTTTTTTAAGGCGTAGGGCATCGGGTCGTCAATCAGGGCTTCTAAGTTGGCCAGTATTTCGGCTTTCCCTAACACATTGTGCTTCAGCAAGCCATTCGCCACGCGGCTAAAGTTGACCAATACTTCCACATCGTTAATGCCTAATGCCTTTAACTCGTTGTTGCCTATTTTTTCTTTTTCCATAATATAAATACTAAAGGTATCATTTAACAATTTAAATTCTCCGGGTCAAAACCCCTCTCCCCGTATTGGGAAAGGGGGCGTTTGTGAACGCGTTCAGCCTTTCGACCCTACAAAGAGAAACATCAAGTACGCAGCGTATTTGCGCAGTGAAAAATAATTTTATAAATTCGTGTGAATTAGAATCTACAATGTTCTCTGCTCTGTAAATCCAAAATCAAACATCCGAAATCCGAAATCAAGAAATGCCTGTTAACCGCAATGCCCTGATCCGCTATCGTACCATTGACCAATGCCTGCAAAACCGTTTTAAGAAATGGACGCTGGACGATTTAATAGGTGCCTGCAGCGATGCTATTTATGAATATCAGGGTATTAATACCGGTGTCAGCAGGCGAACCGTGCAAGCCGATATGGAAATGATGCGCAGTAACAAGTTGGGCTACGAAGCGCCGATTGTAGTAGTTGATAAGAAGTATTATACTTATAACGATAAGAATTACAGTATTACCAACAGCCCGTTAAACCAACAGGATATGCAGGTGCTCAGCGAGGTGTCCGGTTTGTTAAAGCAGTTCAAAGGCTTTAATCATTTTACTGACCTGAATGAAATGGTAAGTAAATTGGAGGATAAAATCTATTCACAGAAAACCCAAAGCATGCCCGTGATTGATTTTGAGAAGAACGATAACCTGAAAGGCTTGGAATGGATAGAAGTAATCCGTAAGTATATTGTGGCGAAGAAAACTATGTGTGTAACTTATCAATCGTTTAAGGCGCGCGAGGCCAGTACCTTTTGCTTTAGCGGGTACCTGCTCAAAGAGTACCGCAACCGCTGGTTTGTGTTGGGCATATCGCATCAGCGCTATAAACCATTGCTGAATCTGGCGCTTGACCGGATACAGACAATCACCGCACACGATGATAATTATATAGAGAACACCCTGATTGATTTATCAACCTATTATAACGATGTAATAGGTGTAACCAAATCGCCCGGTCAGCGCGATGCAGAAGTTGTGTTTTGGGTGGATGCGAAAAATTCACCATACGTCGTAACCAAGCCTTTGCACCACACTCAAAAGCTATTAAGTGAAGATGACAAAGGCAAAATCTTCAGCATCCGTGTCATCATGAATTTTGAGCTGGAGCGCGAGTTGTTAGGTTTCGGTTCCAAGCTTCGGGTGCTTGGCCCACGGATACTGGTTAAGCAAATCAAAAAACAGTTGTACGAGACGCTGGAAGGCTATAAGGTGCCGGAAGGAGAATCTTCAGATGCTGTCTCCGGTTGATATTCTTAATTCGTAACCAATTATTGATAGCAAGGGTGCTCGAATTTTGTTCATGTCAGCAGTTAACCTAATGCGCATTTGTATCTTGAAGTTAAATACTACAAGCCATCTCATAAAAGGAAGAAAGACTTGATCAGGATCATGGAACGGGCAAGGAGAACAAAAGCTTTAAAGTTTTCCTCATGGTACTCATACCTTACTCTGTTCTGCGGTAGTTAAACAGCCAGGCAAAGAATCGCTCTACTTTCCACCGTCGCTTGTACCTTCTCAGCGTTCTGCCGTCCTGTGTTTTAGTTTTTTGCGGTTATCCCGGTGCGGAGCAATCAAATCAGTACCCTGCCCTTTGATTTTTTCATCCAGCGGATCTGAATCATACGCCTTATCACCAACAAGCCGCTCGGAATGCGGAATAATAAAGCGGTCTTCCCGCGTTTTCTCCACTAAGGTTACCTCATGAGGGGAAGCACTGTGGACCCTCAGACAGATAGTATAGCACCAACAGTGCCACTGGTGATTGCCATGATCTTGGTGCCTTTTCCCTTCTTAGTCTTTCCCTCTAGTAAGCCCCTTTTTTTGCTATACAAAACGTTCCGTCTATATAGCATTCACTCAGGTCTACACCGCCACGTTCATACGGGTCGGTGGCCAGTGTTTCAATGATTCGTGTAAAGCCCCCGCTCTTTACCTACTGCTGAAACCTCCTGTGACAGGTCTGGCAAGTAGGATACCGCTCCGGCAGGTCCTTCCAGGGCGCACCTGTTCTAAGTATCCATAAAACGCCTTCCAGCACTTCGCGCTTGTCCGGCCTTTACCATCTGTTCGCCTCGTGCCTTCCGGCACCAGGTCTCTAATCTTCTCCCACTGCTTCTCACTCAACTCGCTAACTAAAATAATTCTTGTTGCCTGTATTATTGATTCATTACCAGTTACGCACTCCCCTTCAGTTCGTATAATCAGTTTATAGCGGAACAACTGGTCAATTTGACCCGGAGTTGATGGGCGGTTTGATCCGGAACACATCGATTAATTTTCAACGAAACTACTTTGCTCTGTATCTACAAAAACATTCCGCCCGAAGCTTCCAGCCGTTGCGCGGTTACCCAGCGGGCGTTATCGCTGCATAAAAAGGCAACTACGCCGCCAATATCATCGGGCAAGCCTACACGGCCCAATGCCGTTACAGAAGCCAGTTGCTGGTTCAGTTGTTCATTATCGCGTATTGCACCGCCGCCAAAATCGGTTTCAATGGCACCTGGAGCTATTGCATTTACCCGAATGCCCCTGCTACCTAACTCTTTTGCCTGATATTTGGTTAGGGTTTCGATAGCGCCTTTCATAGCGGCATAAGCTGCATAACCCGGTGTGCTGAAACGGGCGAGCCCGGTAGATACATTTACAATGGCGCCGCCATCATTTAACAATGGCAATGCCTTCTGGGTAAGAAAAAATACGCCTTTGAACTGGATATTCAGCAGTTCATCAAACTGCGCTTCGGTAGTTTCGGCAAAGGCGGCATGAATACCGATGCCTGCATTGTTGACCAGAAAATCAAATTTTTCCGCATTAAAGGTTTCAACAATCGTTTTACTTACTCCGGTGAAAAAGTGGTCAAAGCTTTTCGTATCGCCTGAATTAAGTTGCAGGGCGGCCGCCTTGCGGCCCAGAGTTTGTATTTCTTTTACGGTATCTAAAGCGTCCTGCTGGCGGCTGTTATAGGTAAGCAGGATGTCAATACCGCTTTCGGCCAGGCTTACTGCCATGTTTTTACCCAAACCACGGCTGCCACCGGTAACCAAAGCTATTTTTGTGTGTTGTTCCATAAATATGTTTTACTGTTAATACAAATGTAGGTGGAGCGCTGACTGTAAAAATGATGCAGACTTCAGTATTTAAGCTTAATCATTTATTTGTTTACGGTATTGCAATGGGGTAATGCCGGTCATTCCCTTAAAGAACTTAATGAAGTTGGTGCTGTCTTTATATCCAAACTGGTAGCCAATCTCAGCAACCGGTAATCCGGTTTGCTCCAATAATATTTTCACTTCAGCTACTATACGCTCCTCCATTACATCGCAGGGCGATTTGCCGGTGGTTAGTTTGAGTGTATTGCTCAGATGGCGCGAGTCGATAAATAACAAGGCAGCAAAATCGCGGGTAGAAAGCCGTTTACTGCTTTTTTGCTGCAGCAGGTCGGCCATATGCTGGTCAACCAGCTTAAAAAAATCAGCAGTGATCTCATCTTTTCTGGAAATAAGTTTTGTAGGTAAAAGCATCGGTACACAAGTATACGCATAAACCCTATGGTTTAATAAAACCTGAAAAGTTAAGTTGCAAATCACTGCTGCATAACGTTACCTTTGAAACTAACCAATTTAATTTTGTGCTCATCTTCCTACCTAAAAAACAGAACATAATGAGAGGGTTTAAACTTTTTTTATTGCTTTATCTGCTTGCGGGTAACTATAGTGTTTTACTCGCCCAGGCAAAACGGGCGCCGGCCTATCCGCTCATCACACACGATACTTATTTCAGCATCTGGTCGGTAACAGATTCACTTAATGCCTCCACCACCAGGCACTGGACGGGAAATAATCAATCGTTAGTGGGTATTATTAAAGTAGATAACCAGTTTTACCGCTTTATGGGAAAGGAACCAGATGTGTACAAAACGGTGCTTACCACGGCCGAAGATAAGCTATATACATGTAAGTATACGGAAGCTGCTCCGGGTAAAGGCTGGACGGCTGCCGCATTTAACGAGCGCAGTTGGAAAACAGGCGCCGCACCCTTCGGGGATAATGCAGCGCAGGTAAAAACACTGTGGAAGAGCCGTGACATCTGGATGAGAAGGGTATTTAATATAACAGACCCCCGCACCAATCAGTTGGTGCTTAATCTGCACCACGACGATGATGCTGAAGTATACATCAACGGCATTAAAGTAAAAGATGTACCGGGCGCCAACGGCGATTTCAGAACGGTGCCCCTGGATGCACAGTTTAACCATATCCTGAAAAAGGGAAAGAACATACTGGCTATCCATTGTGTAAATACCGGCGGCGGCGCCTGGCTGGATGCCGGCCTGCTGGATTTGCAGAAAACGAAATTAAGCAGCCGGATTGCGGCTGCCCGCCAAACCGAAGTACAGGTAAACGCCACGCAAACCCTGTATAAATTTAAATGCGGCCCCACCGATCTGGAGGTAACCTTCACTTCGCCGCTGTTGATGGATGATTTGCGGCTGTTCTCGCGCCCGGTATCCTATATCAGCTATAATGTTAAGGCTAATGATGGCAAAAGCCACCAGGTAAGTGTTTACACCGGGGCCTCGGCGGAGATAGCCGTTAATAAGCCTTCGCAGCCGGTAATTACACAGCACTACGCTTCGGGCGGCCTGTCTGTTTTAAAGGCAGGAACGGTTGAGCAGCCCGTACTGCAAAAGAAAGGTGATGATCTGCGTATCGACTGGGGTTATCTGTATGTAGCTGCACCCAAAGCGGCCAATGCACTACAATATGTTACCAAAGGCGATCAGTCTGTTAATTCATTTTTCACCGGGCGTACAGCAAGTAACTACAAGCAGGGTACCCAGGCGGTGCTGAATACGGTATTCCCGTTAGGCAACGTAGGTGAAAAGCCGGTTGAGCGGTTTGTAATGCTGGGTTATGATGAAGTGTACTCGGTGCAGTACTTTAAGCAAAACCTGCAGCCTTGGTGGAAATCAGAATATCATACCACCATTGATGCAGAGCTGGCCAATGCCGCCGCTGATTATACCGCTACCCTGCAAAAGTGCCGTGCGTTTGACGAGCAACTGTATAAGGATACCAAAGACGCCGGTGGCGAGCATTACGCCGACTTATGTGTGCTGGCCTACCGGCAAAGCATAGCGGCACATCAGCTGCTGAAAAGTCCGCAAGGCGATTTGTTGTTCCTGTCGAAAGAAAACTACAGCAATGGTTCTATCAATACGGTGGATGTAACTTATCCATCCGCTCCCTTATACCTTATTTACAACCCCGAGCTGCTGAAAGGAATGCTGAACGGTATTTTTTATTACAGCGAAAGCGGCCGCTGGAACAAAGATTTTCCGGCGCACGATTTAGGTACTTATCCCATCGCTAACGGCCAAACCTACGGCGAGGATATGCCGGTGGAAGAAGCCGGTAATATGCTGATCTTAACGGCTGCCATAGTAAAGGCCGATGGCAATATCAATTATGCCAAAAAGCATTGGGCTACGCTTACCAAGTGGGCCCGTTTCCTGCTCGAAGCCGGTTTAGACCCTGCTAACCAGTTGTGCACCGATGATTTTGCCGGCCACCTGGCGCGTAACGCCAACCTGTCGATGAAAGCGATTGTGGCTGTTGGCGGGTTTGCACAGTTAGCCGGTGAATCCGGTTATCCTGAAACGCAGGCGCAGTACCGTAAAGCCGCTGAAGAAATGGCGGCCAAATGGCAGCAGCTGGCCCAGGCTGGTGATCACTATTCGCTGGTATTTGAGCGGCCTGATACCTGGAGCCAAAAATATAACCTGGTATGGGATAAGGTGCTCAACCTGCACCTGTTTCCTAAATCGGTATACGATACTGAGGTAAAGTATTATCTTACCAAGCAAAACGAATACGGTTTGCCGCTTGACAGCCGTAAAAGTTATACAAAATCCGACTGGATTACCTGGACGGCTACGCTGAGCAGTAACCAGCGCGATTTTAAGGCGCTGATTGACCCGGTTTACCACTTTAGCCAGGCTACCGCCTCAAGGGTGCCGTTAAACGACTGGCACGAAACCACCGATGGTAAAATGGTGGGCTTTCAGGCCCGGAGCGTGGTAGGCGGTTATTTTATTAAACTGCTGGACAAAAAGTGGGATCGGGGGCGATAAAGGCTAACTGACAGAGGGTACGGAGAAGCCGGAAGAAAATAGTTGTAGCAACCATTTTCTTCCGGCTTTTATGCTTGCGGGATATAAGCTTTCACCTGTTGCCGGGCAACACCCAAACCATCAGCACCCAATTCTATTGCATCGCCGGGTTGCAGGTAAACCGGAGGCTTCATCCCTAAGCCCACGCCCGCCGGGGTGCCGGTAGAAATAATATCGCCTGGCAGCAAGGTCATAAACCGGCTGATATAGGAAACCAGGTAAGGCACATTAAAAATCAGGTTGGCGGTGCTGCCGTTCTGCATCAGTTGTTCGTTTACCTTGAGCCATAGTTTCAAATTGTGCACATCAGCTATTTCATCTTTAGTTGCCATAATAGGGCCGGTGGGGGCAAAGGTATCACAGCCTTTTCCCTTATCCCAGGTACCGTTTCGCTCCAACTGAAAAGCCCGTTCCGATACATCATTCATCAGGCAATAACCGGCCACATAATTTAAGGCTTCACCTTCTTCTACATAAGCGGCTCTTTGCCCGATAACAATTGCCAGTTCTGCTTCCCAGTCGGTTTTCTCTGAATCTTTAGGAATGATGATATCATCATTGGGTCCGCAAAGCGCCGTGGTGGCTTTAAGGAACAAGATAGGCTCGGAGGGCAGGGAAGCGCCGGTTTCTGCTGCATGGTCTTTATAGTTCAGTCCGACACACACAATTTTCGAGGGGCGGGCTACCGGGCTGCCCAACCGCACATTTTTGCTGATTACGGGTAAAGCATCGCTATAGGTCTGCACAAATTCGGCCAGTCGCTTTAAGCCGTTAGTTTCAAAGAAGTGCTCATTATAATCTTCGCCAAAGGCTGAGGTATCATAATAATTATCATCAATGATGATACCTGTTTTTTCCTGGCCAGAGGCGCCGTAGCGTATAAGTTTCATACTGTAAATCTAATGAGTACAAAATAATAAATTACACGGTTCAAAAACGCTGTAATCAGGATATATCCAGAACAAAATTTAAAGTTCAACCGTTCCTCTACAATGGCAGAACACATAACTTTTCGGGTATTGGTTACTTTGCCCGGTCAGCGTGAGGAAGATTTACTAACCATCCTGCATGAGCAGGAAACTTTTGATACGGCCTTGAACGGCGAAAATATATCACTTATTAATAACGGTGATAACTCCTGGAGCCAGGTACAAGGCAATTTGCCGCAGGAAACAATCAATCTCATTGGTCAGGCTATCGAAGATTATTATAGTCAGCAGCCAAATTTATAGTATGATAAAGCAAGATTTTAAAGATAAAGTAGTAGTGGTTACCGGTGCTTCTGCCGGATTAGGCCGTGCCATAGTACGCGAATTTGCCAAGCATGGCGCCACTGTAGCATTGCTGGCCCGGGGAGAAGCGGGCTTGTCTGTTGCCGTTAAAGAGGTAGATGCACTTGGCGGCAAAGGTAAATATTACATTACCGATGTTGCCAGCCCCGAAGCAGTAGAAGCAACCACCCAATCTGTAATCCGGGATTTTGGCAGCATTGATGTGTGGATAAATAATGCCATGATCAGTGTGTTTGGGGAGTTTAAGGATATGGAGATGAAGGACTTTCGGCAGGTTACCGAGGTTACCTATCTTGGCCAGGTGTATGGCACACAGGCTGCCCTGCAACATATGCTTCCTAAAAATAAAGGGCATATCATCCTGGTAGGCTCTGCACTGGCTTATCGCGGTATACCGCTGCAATCCGCTTATTGCGGTTCAAAGCATGCCATACATGGTTTTTTTGAATCATTAAAGGCCGAACTGGTGCACCAGAAGAGTAATGTAAAATTGAGTATGGTACAGCTGCCGGGTATGAACACTACCCAATTCGGCTTTGTAAAAAGCTATTTGCCCAACAAGCCCAAACCTATGGGTGCCGTTTACCAGCCGGAAGTGGCTGCACGTGCCATTGTTAACTTAGCCTTACATCCAAAGCGGGAAGCTTTTGTAGGCTATCCTACCCCGCAAACTATTTTGGGTAATAAATTTTTGCCTTGGTTTTTAGACTGGTTTTTAGGAAAAACTGCTTATAACGGGCAACAGACACCAGAACCGCAGGAAGCCAATCATCCCAACAATTTGTATGAACCTTTGCCCGGCGATAGTGGTGCACATGGTGGATTTAAGGGTACCGAATGGGCAATGCCTGCCGGATTTTGGACAGCCGCCCAACGTGTTGCCTTTACAGGCGCATTAGCATTAGTAGCCGTAGGCATCAATACCCTAATACCCAAAAGTAAAAAACGCCTGAAATTATAAGTTTTGAAACTTTTGCTAATTATCCGTTAATATAGAAAACTGGTATTAAGAAGTTAGTTATTCAGCACCCTTAACTTTACAAACAGGCAGCAGAAATCAACGGAAGTCAATCAGGCAGGAATGATTAATAACAGTAAGAGAAACCTAACTTTATCTTACTGTTAATTGTATTACTGAGTTTAACCTGCTATTTTTGCAGCGAGGAAATGGTGTCCTTCCTGTTTAATTAAAACAAACCGCATTTTGCTGATGGCGCCTGCATACAGATGGCAGTACTACCAGTGTAGTACTGTATAATTTGCAGGTGATGTATAACAGCTTTCTTTCTCTTAACCACCCGTTCATTCGCCCGTATACCAGGTCGCGCTTTTCTATTGGTTTAGTTATAGCTGTCAGCATGTTACTGCATCGGTTAAAATTTTCTTTCGCTCCTTTATATTTTGTTATGTTGTACCTATGGTTATATTAAACATACTTGCTGCAGGTTATCGTTCTTTTGGATATCAAATCAGGCGGATATTGTTGGTTTTCCCAGTTGCTGTGGTTATAGGCAGTGTGGTAGCGCTATTTTTAACTATGCTTAACCGGGCTATCAATTTCAGGTTTCAGCACACCTGGCTGTTGTACTTGTTACCATTGGCAGGCGTGGGTATTCACTTGCTGTACCAGGCTGCGGGTAAATCTGCCGAAAAAGGAAATAATCTTATCATGGATGAAATACACCAGCCGGGCGGGGGCGTTCCGCGCCGTATGGGGCCGGTCGTGTTTATCGCCACGGTAGCCACACATTTGTTTGGCGGCTCGGCCGGGCGAGAAGGGACTGCGGTGCAGATAGGCGGTAGTATGGCTGCATTATTTGGTAAGTATTTTAAGCTAAACAAGCCTGATATGGTTATGATGCTTACTGCCGGTATGGCAGCAGGCTTTGCAGCAGTATTTGGCACCCCTTTAACCGGCGCTGTATTCGCTATGGAAGTACTTTATATTGGCAGGATACAATATAATGCTGTGTTGCCTTGCCTTGCTGCTGCCATAATCGGCGATTATACGGTATCTGTATGGGGAGTACATCATACTGCTTATCATATTAATGCATTGGCTAACACACCATATTTTTTATCGGCCTATCTGCCTTTTGATGTGCTGCTGCTGTTAAAAGTTATTGTGGCTTCAGTAGCATATGGCGGGGTAAGCGGCCTGTTTGCTAAATTAACGCATTGGATTAAAAATTCATTCTTGAAAATATTCACCAGCCGCTGGCTGATTCCGGTTGCTGGTGGCGCAGGGATTATATTACTTACGCTATTAATTGGTAAGCCCGATTATTTAAGTTTAGGTGTAACTCCTGAATATCCAAATGCGGTAACTATAGCTTCAGCTTTTCATGGCGGCGGTGCAGATACATGGAGCTGGTTGTGGAAAACGGTATATACCGCACTTACCTTAGGTAGTGGATTTAAGGGGGGCGAGGTAACGCCGTTGTTTTATATTGGCGCTACATTAGGCAACACCTTATCTGTATTGTTTAACGCGCCGGTAAGTCTGTTTGCCGGCTTGGGCTTTATTGCTGTATTTGCAGGTGCAACCAATACTCCTGTGGCTTGTACACTGATGGGCGTTGAACTATTTGGCGGCGAACATGTGCTGCTGTATGCCATTGCCTGCTTTGTAGCGTATTATTGCAGCGGTTCCACCGGTATTTATAGTGCACAGCGTATAGCGGCGGCAAAGTTTGAACCGGAAGCAGATGGCAGTTATAATCGAAAAGATCACTAAATTACTTTCTGCCAAGTATCCGTAAGGTTTGCTGATCCGGGCTGCCACCAAAAAACTTGTTAAGGACCATTTGAAATACTGCGTTGGTAGCAGGCAATGAGCTAAACAAAGTCATGCAGGACTTCAGTTTTATATCATCCGGACTACCAAAAATCTGATGGGGATTATTACTTGGCAACTTAAGCAGGGCATTGCTTATCTCGATCAGCCGCTCACCTAAAATTGTATGGTTCAAATAGGCTTCTGCCTCACGACGATTTTCGATGGCATAATATTTAGAGGTTGAACTGAAGCCAAGTCCCTGTATTTGCGGAAATATATACCACATCCAATGGCTACGCTTGCGACCATTTTCTATTTCTGACAGCGCAGTTGCGTATTCGGATTGCTGCGCATCAATAAAACGCTTTAGTGAACTGTTATTTTCCATATAAAGAAACCGGATATGAATTTATGCACGTTAGTTAATAACCTTAAAGGTTAATTGTGGTTTGGCTAATTACATAAAGCCATACCTGAAACGATCAGCAGTGTTGCCGAAAGGTTTATGTTTTTATTCTTACAATAAATATTTTTTTCACTTTTGGACTATGCATTATAGTTTTTATATTTGCACACCAAATCAGAATAGCTATTGTAATAATAGCTTAAATTTTATCAGGCCCGTTCGTCTAGGGGTTAGGACGTTAGATTTTCATTCTAGAAACAGGGGTTCGATTCCCCTACGGGCTACAAGAATCAATATCAAACTGCGACAAAAGCCTGCAAATCAAACATTTGCAGGCTTTTGTCTTTCCACTGGACTCCCATATTCCACACCATTCCGCATCATTTAGGTGCGTGATTCGGGGAGTCGAAAAGGGGAATAGAACTACTCACCGGATTCGCATTAGTGTGCTGACTATCAGCCTGCTCACCAGCTGAACATCTTGATGCGCTTTGATTGCAAGCTTACTTTTGTTTTACCCTTTAACGGCTTGCAAAGATGAAAACGAATTACAGCTTACTGTTCTACCTGAAAAAACCAAAGCACTACACCAGTGGCCCTGTGCCCATCTACCTGCGCCTTACCGTAGCAGGCAAACGTGCCGAAACCGCCGCCGGGCGGGAGATCGACCCTGCCCGCTGGAACAGCAAAACAGGCCGGGGTAGCGGCAGCAAGGAAAACACCAAAACGCTCAACGCCTACCTCGATACGCTGCTGGCTAAAGTACAGCAAGCCCACCAGTCGCTTATTAGCTTAGGGAAGGCGATCACCGCCGAAAACCTGCGCAATGCGTTCGGTGGTAAGGCTGAAAAGCAGTGCCTGCTGATGGAGGTGCCGTTACTGCCAGCCGCACAGCATATCTTAAGCAGATACCAAGATCACCCGCAATGTGAGAACACGGGCCTGTTGCTGCCGGTGCTAAGCAACCAGAAGATGAATGCTTACTTAAAGGAGATTGCCGACCTGTGCGGCATCCACAAAGTGCTGACCTTTCACCTGGCACGTCATACGTTTGCCACGACGGTTACGCTGTCCAACGGCGTACCCATTGAAAGCGTCAGCAAGATGCTGGGGCATACCAACCTGAAGACCACCCAGCACTATGCCAAGATACTGGATACCAAGGTGAGCCAGGATATGGCCCGGCTGAAGGAAAAGTACCCGGCTATGCCTGTTTAAGGCAAGAATGTCAGCTCAGTAGTAAGCCGTTACCGGCTTGCTGCTCCTGTCTCCTAACGTACTTGCCTCTAACGAAAGACACCAGCCAGATTTGATTTCAATTCTTAGCACACCAACACATGAAAACGTTCATCTATTTCCTACTGACCACTTTCATTTCTACCGGCGCACTGTTCTCCGCCTTAGTCACTAAGGGTAATCACCTCATCAATTTTGCCATCGCCTTTGGCATATGGGCCCGGTTCTTATATTGCTGGAACCAGCGGTTCAAAGAGGAAGAACACCGGCGGCGGCGCGAACAGTTGTTTGAGGACTATCTCAGGCAGCACCGGTAGCAAGGAAGGCAGCAAAGCAGCGAACGCCTCAGCCGTATCTTCTTAAAGTCTGTGTTCGCAGAATACATAGAATTAATTAAGTTTGGCTATTCAAACTATAATCTATGGCCACCGTAACCGAAAAGGACATCATCGCTCACCTAAAAGAGAAAATAAAGTTCCATCAGCAGGAAGCAAAACGTATTGAACAGGTACTAAGTGCTTTTAGCAGTGATGCACCATCAGCTAAAGTAAAATATGAAGCCGGTGCAGCGGCAAGTGATTTTGATGTGGCCAAAGGTAAACTTGCAAAAGCGAAAGCTGACCAACCTGCCAAAGCTTTAAAGCCACTACAGGTACCTGCTGAATATGGGCCCAAACTTACGTTAAACGGTAAGATTGCTTACGCTTTAAGTCAGATTGGGTCAGGCTTTGGTGAGGACATCGCTGCAAAAATCGTTGAGTTGCAACCCGAACTGGACAAAGCGAAGGTAACGCTGCAATTGTCAGGTGTACTGTCAACGCTGAAAAAACATGGGCAGTTGACAGCGGTAAAGGAGGGACGTAAGGACAGGTTTTCGCTGGTGTAACTGGATACTCATAGTAGGGCATTGATCCTGTTAAGCGAGAGTTCTGTGGTATTAACAAACAGCCACGGCCGTTTTGTGGGAAGATGTTTTATCAAGCCCTGTGCGTAGTAATACGGATGGCATTTGTAATTGAATATTCAATTTGCACATAGTTAGTCATTGCCTGCTTAAACAACCGCATCAGCACCAAAGCGTCAAGGGTGAGCATCCGCTAAAAAAGGAATAATAAAACCGCTCATTTATATACCCTTGACGCTTTGCTGCGGTGCTAACTTTGTGTCAGCGGTGCAATGGCTATTATTTGGCTTTAGAAAGAGCGGGGGCAAGAAGCAGGTGTGTTACGAGGCACGAGTTTCACTCCTGCCAGCGCGGGGGAGTGGGGCGGGTGGCGGAATGGAATGTAGCGCGGCAGCGCGTGATGGAATGCAGCCACCGGCCGCAGCAACCTTTTCTGTGCCTTATACGTTTACTTTGTAACAGTGCTACAGCTTGGGTTGACCATACAAACTCAGGCTGTGCTTGGTTAACGATATAGTGTTATAGAATCCAATTTTTGTTGCCGTCATAGCCGTTCAGTGCCCGGTTGTTACCCCATTTTACGCTCTGGCTGTCCATAATACCTAAAGTGGGCTCAGGGTTCTGCTTCATCTTTAACCGTGCTTTTTCCCTGAGTTTGGACAGTAACAGGTCGAACGATTCCAGCACGGCCCATTTACTGTAGTAATAGTAGACCAGCTGCCATTTGGGGAAATCCTTAAGCAGCATCCGCCACTGGCACCCTGTCCTGACTAAGTACAGCATGGCGTTCCATACCTTGCGCAAGCTGTGTTTTCGCTTTTTTTCAGCTAACATTAAGGTTTTCTTTATAAATTGCCACTGGGCATCTGACACATCGGTGGAGTACATCTTTCTTGAAGTTTGGTCACAACAATTAAAATGTAACTTTAACCGAGCGTTGGGTGCCCTTAGTATTTATTCCCTCTAAATTTAAACAGGCTCTTAGTCTATAAAACAACAGTCCGATCTAAGGGAGGGTTACAGGGTGACACAATTTATTTTACAGACCCCTTGGGTGTTTAACTATCGCCGAACGGTGGTACGTTATGAGTATCATGATGAAAACTTCAAAGCCTTTATACTCCTTGCCTGCTCTATGATCCTCATGAAGTCATTCTTCCATTTATGAGATGGCTTGTAATAACACCTGATAGTATGTTGGCTTGCATACTTCATTCTTATGCGAAAAGCCGGAAAGGTAACCCCTATTCATATCTTCTTTATTGCCCTTTGCCTGCAGAACAGCGCCCGTAGCAGGCATTACCAGGATATCGCCTAAATCGGAGCCGCCCCTACCACTCAGGTGCGTATGCGAAAACCCAATGATATTATTACTCGAATAATGATAGCCGCTTCATCAGTCCCAGCCGTTCTCTGCATTTTGCGGCCCAACTGCACCGCACTCAAAGGAACATTAGCCCCCAGAAACACGTGCCCGTGATACCCCGTTCCGATGAACGGATCAACATAATTTACCAAAGAATCCTTGGCAGCCAAATTTCCATGTGCCTGAGCCGATGTTGCAAGTGCTGTAATCAGCAGCAGGCCTGAAAGCTTTTTCTTAAAAATATTTATAATCATAACCTGAAAAGCAGGGCAGGTAATATACTTGCCACCTTGTGTGAAAAGCGTTTATAATTTATAGCTACCAGTAAACACACAAAAGGCAAAGCTGAATAGCTTTGCCTTTTGACAGATGCATAATTAATTTTTGTTAACTACATCCCACCATAAGCGGGTGCCGCCATTATCAGGGCCGCTTAACAGACTTGCCGCTTTAGTAACCTCGGCTTTGTTATTGTTATACTCGTCCTGAGAGAAAGGTAAGCGGCGGATAAAACCTGTGGTACTGATGGTACCCTGGCTGTTATTTACCACTACTGGCATCAGCACCGGATAGTTTGTTCTTCTAAACTCTGCCCAGGCCTCTTCTCCGTCAGGCCATAAAGCCAGCCACTTCTGCGTAATAATACGCTCCAGTTTTTGCTGATAGGTGGCCCCCTCATCCCATTTAACAGTAATCTTGCTTAAATAAGGTGAACCTGCGGGTACATTATTGTTGGCGCTCACCAAATCTACATAGGGGGCTTCTGTACCGGTGCTGTTGTCTAAATAATTACCCAATGCAACGCCGCTTTTATCAAAAGACTGAATAACACCCTGACTGTAGAAAGAAGAAGCCGTTCCGCCACCCATATTCCAGCCGCGTAATGCGCCTTCAGCGCGTATAAAAGAAATCTCCGAAGCTGCCATTAACTGTATTGGCGAGGAAGAACCAGAGGGGAAGCTAAGCAAACTGGCTTTTGAATATTGCTGGGCAGAAGTAATAGGCACCCCATTACGGATACCACGATACTGCCCGTCGCTGTTAGGTACAAAGTAAGCTGAGATTCGCGGGTCAGTATACCCTTTCAAGTAGCACTCCATCGGTGCACCCATTTCGATGTCAAAATATTCATAAGTGATTGACCACAGCGAGTTTTTAAATGTTACACCGTTAGCTGCCTTTACAAAAGCATTATCTGCATTACTGGCTATTAAACCGTTAGGATCATTTACCGCTTCTTCAGCTTTGGTTTTTGCCAAGGATGGGTTTACCATCGAAATACGCAGGGCTAAACGCAGCTTTAAGGAGTTTGCAAATTTCAGCCACTGCTTGTAATCTCCATTGTAAATTAAATCATATGGTTTTAAAGGTGTGGCGTTTGGATGCGCTGCAATGTAGGCACTCAAAGTTTTAATTGAAAAATCAAGTTCAGTAAAGAATTGATTGTAGATGGCTTCCTGGCTATCGTAAGGAGTAGAAAAGCCGCCATTTCCAAATTGACTATACGGCATAGGGCCATACACATCAGTTACACGATGCATGCCCTCTACCTTCAAAATATTGGCTATGGCCAAAAAGTCGGGATTAGAAGTGGAAGCCCTTTTACTAACTTGTAACCAGTTAGCCATTACACTTTGAAAACCAATGTTAAAAGGAGCTGTATTCCAATCTTGTACTAAACCATAATTAGTATTGTTTACGCCCCCATTAAACGGATCGCCCGACATCATGTAACCTGAATAGATATCCGCGTTCAGGTTTTGCTGCAGCTGGTACAAATAATTGGTAGTGCTGAATATAGCCAATTGCATAGGCACAATAAAAGTTCCTAAGCCTTCACCGTCAATTTTCAGTAATGAATCGGTAGCATTGTAACGGTTGGTATTGTACTCATCAAATTTTTTGGTGCAGGCAGATTGCGAAATTACAGCACCCAAACCGGCAGCAAGCACTACGGTGGATAATTTTATATGTTTGAATATTGTCTTCATGGTTATTTGAATATTAACTACAGTTATTAAAATTGTGCACTTATTTTAAAACCAATGCTTCTGAGACTTGGCAGATTGAAAGCATCCAAACCCTGTAAGCCGTTAGCAGTTGACAAGGTAACATCCGGGTCAAAAGGTGCATTGTTCTTGATCATCCATAAGTTGCGGGCAATAACTGATAGCCCTACGTTTTTAATTTTATTATTTAAATAAGCGCCTGTTAAGGTATAGCCAAACACCAGTTCGCGGAGGCGAATATTAGTGGCGCTATATACATATTCTGATACTATAGCATTACGTCCGCCTGTGGTGGTATAGTATAATTGAGAATCAACCTTTTTACCATTTATACTAACGCCACCATTATCGCGCGCCTTACCGGAAGCTGCTGATACCCCGTATTGATCAAGTACAGCTTGCGTTAAAGAAACTACCTGACCACCAAAGCGGCCATCCACCAGGAAACTTAACCTGAAACTTTTGTAATTAAATTCATTTTGAAAACCTGCGCTAAAACGAGGATTATAGTTTCCGATTTTAGTATAGTCTGACGATTTAACAGGTATGCCGTTAGCATCTACTACATAATTGCCATTGGCATCTTTTTTAGCGGCTTGGGCATACATATCACCGTATGATCCGCCTTTTTGTACACGCAGGTTAAATACGTCTGTTGAAAGATTTACATAGTCAAGTGAAGTTTGGGCACCGGTATAAGGGTCCTGGTACTCTAACACATCTAAAATTCGGTTTCTGTTAATTGAGAAGTTAACACTCGGTCTCCATGTAAATGCACCGAATTTTGCATTATATCCAATGGTGCCGTCAATACCCTTGTTCATTAAGTTGCCACCATTAAAGTAATAGGTACTATAACCGGTAGACGGACTTACTGTGATAGGATAGATCTGGTTACGCGTATAAGACTTATAAACGTTGATATTCAAACTCAGGTTATCATTAAAGAACCTTGCATCTAAACCAATTTCATAAGAACGCGTTTTTTCAGGCTTTAATGCAGCAAACGGGGCAGCGCCAATGGCATTTACTGATCCGTTTACGATTGGATATGTTGGGTTAGTAGCATAAGCTATACCAGTACCATTACCCACATTGGTTAAGTTGGCACGTATTTTAGCAAAAGTAACAGGCTCGGGTAACTTGAAAATTTTACTCAATACTGCGTTTAAGCCAATTGCCGGATAGAAAAAGTTGTTCTTTGAAGTAAAAGCTAAGCTTGAATCCCAGTCATTACGTCCGGTTACATCTAAATACAGCATATCATTATATCCTAATGTAGCGGTACCAAAAATTGACTGTATTTGCCGGCGATTTGAATATTGAGTAGGATACACTAAGGTGTAATCAATGTTAGATATAGAAAATACATTGGCAAAATTTAACAGGTTACCATCAGTATTGGAACCTGTTGCCAAGTTGTCCTGAATACTGACCCCCAAGTTGGCAGTTAAGGTAAACTTGTTCGACAGCTTTTTATTAATGTTGGCAATGAAATCTGCATAGGTTTGATTGCTACGGGTTGGGTTATACTGATAACCGCCTTTTGCCCCTACCAACGTAGTGGTTGTAGTTGCATAGCGTTGTGCTTCGTATATATCACTGGTATTATCAATCTTTAAACGCGCCTGTACATTCAGCCAGTTAGTAATATTATATTTCAAGCTCACTGTGCCTAAAAAGCGGCTTAAACGATCCTGATTGGTATTGCGGTTGGCAATCCAGTACGGGTTTTGCGTGGCGATATCATTAATACTATAGGGCCAGTTTTGCGTATTGAGCTGACGCACCGGGTCAAAAATCTCATAATTGTTCTTGTATGGGGTAAAGTCAACACCACGCGGAAAAATATAAAGCGGCACTAAAGCGTTGTAATAAAACCCCTGATAAGGGCGGTTGTATACGTTTTGCGTAATGTAGTTTGCCGACACATCGAAGGTCAGCTTATCCTTGAAAAACTGGCTGGTATTACGCGCCGTAAAATTGTATTTATCTAATTTATTATTAGGTAAGATGCCAGTCGAATTGGTGCTTTCAAAAGAGAAGTAACTTTGGTTACCGGCAGTACCTGTTTGTAATGATACACCATTAATAAAAGTTTTTCCGGTTTTAAAAAAAGACCGGGGATTATAGCTTGATGCGGTAGTTTTATCCCCCCAGCTAAAAGGAGAATTAGTAACCGGCTGGCCGTTCTCATCAACAGTAGTTTGCCCGTAGGTGGTTTGCAGCTTGGGCAACATAAACGGTGTATCAAATGTTGTATTTGAATTCACACTGATAGTGGTTTTACCCGCCAAACCTTTCTTAGTGGTAATTAAGATAACACCGTTAGCGCCCTGGCTACCGTATAATGCCGCCGAAGAAGAGCCCGGAAGCACAGTTATGCTTTCCACATCATCAGGATTTAAGTTTTCTATGGCATCGCCTCTGTCCTGACCGCCAAAAATACCGCTGATCTGGGCGCTGTTATTGCGCGGCATGGGTATACCATCAATTACGTATAATGCATTATTATCGCCGTTAATTGATTTATTACCCCGTAATACTACTTTAGTTGAGCCACCCACACCTGACGAGCTGCGGGTAATTTGCGCACCCGCCACTTTGCCAGACAGGCTGTTTACCAAACTGGCATCAGGCACTTTGCTTAATTCATTACCATTAATAGTTTGCACTCCGTAAGTTAAAGAACGCGATTCCCGGCGAATACCCAATGCGGTAACTACTACTTCTCTTAAGCTCTGCGCGTTTTCATGAAGAACAATATTTATAATACGCTGCTCATTTACAGTAACCTCCTGGCTGCGATAGCCAATAAAGGAAAACACCAGTACATCACCTGCTTTTGCGTTTAAAGTATATTCGCCCTGAACGTTGGTTTGCGTTCCTGTAGCAGTTCCTTTCACTACCACACTTACACCAGGTAAGGCCAACCCAGTAGTATCTTTTACCACACCTCGTACGCCGGTTTGCATATTAACCGAAGTTTTGGTTGACACAATCAGGTTGTTGTGCATTAATGTAAACTGCAGGCCTGTCTGGTCGCTTAGTTCATTCAGCACCTTGTTTACAGGTTCTTTATCGGCATCTAAAGTTATACGCTGCTGATCGGTAAGGTTTTCTCTGTCATAATGCAGTTGTAATTTTGCCTGGGCGCTTATAGAAACGAGTACATTTTGTAATGATTCGTCTTTAACATGCAGCGTAAGCATTTCGCTGATACGTGAACTGGCAGGCAAGCCATTCGATTGCGCTTTGAGCCATGCAGGCAGCACAAATATCAACGTTAGACACAGGGTTCGTAATTGACGTAAGTTTAATTTCATAAGCTGAGGCATTAATAAAAAGTAACGGTTTGATTATGAATAGTGTAATTTATTCCTTCGGTTAAACTGATGGTTTTAAGTATATCGGGCAAAGCTTCCTTATTAAAAGTTCCTGTATAACTCCAATTTTCTTTTTGGCTCTTGTTAATAATAGTCACATTAAATTTATTTTCTATACTGTTGATTATTTCAGCGGCAGTTGCATCTTTAAAACTGAGCTGCCCATGCTGCCAGCCGGTAATCTCCTTTTCATTGTTAAAGGCAGATTGAATAACTTGCCCATTCAATGATGGTACCACCAACTGCTGGTGCGGCAGCAATATGTGCAACTTAGGTGCTGTTGTTTTACGTATGTCCCTCACCAGCACTTTGCCGTGCAGCAATGCAACAGCTATTGTGTGCTCTCTTGTATAGGCACGGATGTTAAACTCAGTCCCTAATGCGGTAGTAGAAAAACCAGGCGTATATACAGTAAACGGCCGCAACTTGTCTTTAGCCACCTTGAACAGCGCTTCACCTTCGTCTAAATAAACCGGGCGCTTGTTGAAGGCAAATTTTTCAGGAAAACGAATGCTCGAACCAGCATTCAGTATAATAGCACTACCATCAGAAAGTGTATATATAGCTGATTTTCCTTTGGGCGTATTAATATACCACCAGCCGTTTTTAAGCTGTTTTGTTATATTATTAGGGCTGTATACGGCTGTTTGCCTTTCATTAATCTTAATTTGCTTTAAATAAAGTAGTACTACTACTCCTAAAGCAAGCACTGCTATTGCTGCCGCCTGCGTCCATCTGATTTGGCTCACAGCCCGCTTTTTCTGCAGGCGCCGGTCTGTCATTAATTTATTGAGCCGCAGATACTCATCAATAACGTCATTGCTAACCGGCAGTTCGTCCGTAGCATGCTGTTCCAGCCACTGTTCAACAATCAATCGCTCCTGCTCGGTACAGATACCTCGCTGGTAACGGCGTAATAGCGCCAATATTGAATTACTCAACTATTATAGGTTTATGTTCCTAATGTCGGGCAGCAATGAAAAGAGTACTATAAAATTTTATAGCTTTTAGCGAAAAATCAGATAACCTATAAGTACTATCCATGAATAATAGTGGTGAAGCCGGAGAATGTGTAAGGCTTTTGAGAGTTGATTTTTTACTGTTTGCGGAGATATTTTTAGTTTTACAGAAATCTGGTTAATGGTAAGGTATTCAAAACGGCTGGCTATAAATACTTCTTTCATCTTCAGCGGCAACTGGTGAATACCTGCAATAACTTCGCGCAGCTGCTGTTGATAATGCAATTTATCTAATGCATCAGGATAATGATGCTCAATATATTTCCCCAAATCTTCAGCATACGCTTTAAAGTGGGTATGATTGCGGTAAATATCAATTATTTTAAACCGGGCAGATTGGTACAGATAAGCCTTTAAGGAAGTTTGTATATTTAAAGTAGATTTCTTTTCCCATAAATTGATAAAAAGATCCTGAAGTATATCATTGCAAACTTCAGGATTTTTCAGTTTTTGCAGAAGATATATATACAACGGCTTACTATAACGACAGTAGATCTCATCAAAAGCCGCGGTACAGCCGCCTTTCAACTGGTTTAGTAACTGTATTTCACAAGCCTGCTGTGGCATATTAGTTAAATACGATAATTGGTGTAATGCTGTTACAGGTTTTGATTTACACTACAAATAACAATATTAATTTACCATTATACTAATTTAAACACGTGTAGTGCGATTAAAAAAAAGGGTTAAAAACCAGGGAAGGTTGTGCATATAACTGATAAACAGTATATTAAGGAATATTTAACGCCAATCAAATATTTCCTCATGCACAACCTTTCAACCAATTTCCGTTTATTTTTAGACATCACCAAATCTGTTTTTGAATCCCGTATCAATAGTGAGGGTAACTTTAGGTTTTATCCCCGCAAACCCAAGCAATCTGATTGTGAGATACTGGCTTTAACGCTGGCAGCAGAATCTATCGGGATAGATTCGGAAAGTTATCTCTTTGGCAAACTCAGGCATGATTATCCCGCTGACTTTCCCAATCTCATTCACCGCTGCAATTATAACCGCAGAAAGAGAGTGCTTGGCCCTTATCTGCAGCAGCTTAACCGGTTGCTTGCGGCTAAGTTAAGCGAAGGGGAAAACATCTTTATTGTAGATTCCATTCCTGTTCCCGTCTGCAAGATGGCCCGCGAAAAGGCGTCAAAGATCTGCAAAGAGAACTTCGGGACTGCGCCGGACAAAGGTTATTCAGCGGTCAACAAGGCTTATTACTATGGCTATAAACTTCACCTGGTTACTTCCGCTAACGGGGTTTTTCAGGCTATGGAACTGACAAAGGCAAGTGTTCATGACATTCACTATCTTAATGATCTGAAGTATTCAGGAATGAATAACTGCACCCTTGCTGGTGATAAGGGATACTTATCAAAGTCTTATCAGGCGGATCTGTTCAACACCGCTCACATTGAACTGAAAACACCTATGCGCCATAACCAGGCCGGTAAAAAGCCTTTTGAACCGGTATTCAAAAAAGTAAGAAAACGTATCGAAACGCTTTTTGCCCAGTTGTGCGATCAGTTGATGCTCAAAAGAAATTATGCTAAATCTATAACAGGGTTAACCCTGCGCATTCTAAATAAAATTACGGCCGTTACCTGTTTGCAATTTATCAACAAGCAAAACAACAAACCCATCAATCAGCTTAAATATGCACTCGCTTTTTAATCGCACTACACGTAAACCATTACAATTAAATGCAGTCAAATTCTCAATAAATAAAGGATTTTTAAAAACCATGCCAAAGGTGTTGATAAATTTTTTTTAAAAAATCCTTGACTAATATTGTTTTTAATTTACTTTTATGAAATAACAAAACTATTTATAGTTTTAATTGTCCTTTCACGTATTAAGTCATTGAATTCAACAGCATTATGCTGAATGAAAATTTATTGGCCTAACATTTGACAGTACAAAATTTTTAATTAATTTTGCAAACCGAAAATATAGCCATGAACGATAAAATTATTTCAGCACAGCAAAGCAGAGATATACTCGAGGAGTTATCCGAGTCTTTTAAACCAACTGACGTGAAGTTTTTACTGGCTCTTAATTCAGAGTTCAGTATCGATGAATGTATTGGTGATGCTCAGGCTATGATTAGCAGACTTCAAAAATTTGTAGATGGAGGTCATGTTAATCAAGGTGAGGGTTATCATTATTCAGATGTAAGCGGATTTTAAAAAAATATTTGTATCTTTATACATTCTTAAGAGAGTGCAAGTTTAAACTTGCACTTTTTTTTTATAAGTAAGTATGTCACAATCAGGTTTTATGTACGAATTACGCACGGTTGCTAAAGATATTGTAGAGAAAATTGGGTATGATAATATTTATACAAATGTCAATACTATTTATCCAAGTGCACCTCAAAACCTTTTCCTGAATAAAGTAGAAGTTGTCACAAACTTTGTTAGACAATACATGCAGAAGTTGGACAAGCCTAAAGATTTGGTTGTAAAGTTTGACCATCACGCTAAAGGCAATGTCTATGGATTTTACATAAACTTAAACGATAAAACCTGCTATATTGTACTAAACCCTAATTTAAATTCTTGTTGGAAGCGATTTGCACTACTAAAAGAGTTATGTTCAGTATATATTAATCTTTACGATATCAAAGGTTACAAAACCAATAAGTATAATAATTACACTGATTCAATTGAAAATGCCTTTAGTAAGAAAGGAATGTTCGTCTCTCATAAAGCTTTTGAAGATGATGATGTTGATGATGAAACTTACTCAATTTTGTTGGCTACTGAATTAATGATTCCAATCAATCATCGACAGGTTATTAAAGATTTAACCGCACAAATAGAAACAGGAGCTTTAACAATGAGTGACATAGCTAAATCACTTATGATGCCAGAGTTTATTTTGAAACAGTATATTGGTTATGGTCTGTTAGATGCTGAACCAGCATATGAAAGTTTCAATGCTTAATAGTTTTTTTGCAAAATAACAATAAAGCCCAGTATCTAACTGGGCTTTATTGTTATAGAGGCTGTAAAATAAACTGTGTCAAAGCGTAAATAAATACCTTTAACATAGTTTATAATGAGACAAGAAGAATCGCCCTTAGGGTACGAGCAAATGAAGAAGAAAGCCCTGGAGCAACTCCGCTCGGGCAAGTCACTGTATGGCAAGGATGGCGCTTTTGCGCCCTTGCTTAAAAGCTTTTTGGATGCAGCTTTGGAAGCTGAACTGGAAAGCCATTTAGATCAAGCAGAGCGCAGTTCCGGCAACCGGAAGAATGGCAAGACCAGTAAAGACGTCCGTACGTCTGATGGGACAATATCTGTCAATACGCCCCGTGACCGTAATTCCAGCTTTGAACCTGAACTGATCCGCAAGCGGGAAACCATACTTGCCGAAAGCCTGGAATCGAAGATCATCGGCATGTATGGGTTAGGGATGAGCCTGCGTGACATCTCCAGGCACATCAGGGATATGTACGATACGGAGATCAGCCACAGCACCTTATCTGCCATTACCGACAAGATCATCCCCGAAGTAAAGGAGTGGCAATCAAGGCCACTGGAAGAGCTTTATACGATCGTTTGGTTGGATGCCATGCACTATAAGGTTAAGGAAGACCACCGGATGGTGTCCCATGCCGTTTACAATATCCTGGGCATTGACCGTCACGGCCACAAAGAACTTTTGGGCATGTATGTCTCTCAGAGCGAAGGGGCTAACTTCTGGCTGTCGGTGCTGACCGACCTGCAGAACCGTGGGGTAAAGGACATCCTGATCGCCTGCATCGATAACCTAAGCGGTTTTCCGCAGGCCATTAATACCGTCTTCCCACAAACAGAGATCCAGACCTGCATTGTCCACCAGATCCGTAACAGCCTGAAATATGTAGCCTCTAAGGATCAGAAGGTATTTATGAAAGACCTGAAGCCGGTTTACCAGGCAGAAACGCTGGAACTGGCTGAGCTGCGCCTGGATCAGCTGGAAGAAAAGTGGGGTAATAAATATGGGAAGGTACTGGAATCATGGCGTAACAACTGGTCAAAGCTAAGCACGTATTTCCGGTATGATGAAGCTGTCCGTA